>NZ_VTOW01000001.1:0-1200000 GCF_012184425.1 Candidatus Manganitrophus noduliformans | reverse complement strand
GGTCGACCAGATGACATGCTGGAGACCGGTCTCCTTCGCCGCCTTGGCAATGTTCGACGCCTGCGCCGTTTCCCTCTCTGGGGAGAAGTGCTCCCAGAAGTTGGTGACGCAGAACGCCCCATAGGCTCCGGCGAACGCCCGCTTGAGGGCCTCGACATCGTCGAGATCCGCCGCGACGACTTCGGAACCTTGCGCTTTGAGCGCCTTCGCCTTTTCGGAGTCGACCTTTCGGGTCAGCGCGCGTACGGCAAATTGACCGTCTTTGTGGCTCAAGATGGCGCGGACAAGTCCGCCCCCCTGCGCGCCGGTGGCGCCCACAACAGCGATCGTCTTTTCTTCAGTCATGATGGTTCCTCCTGAGTTGTAATGGAAAGATCATTGATGAATCAGAACTGAGAATGGAACCTTTCTTTCTTCGACTTTGGATCAAGGTTATGCGATATCCCCCATAAAAAATGTAGTCCAGTATACAAAACGGGGGGAAACACGTTTTGGCAGGTAAACCTGCTTTTGGTATGTTGGGCTACAACATCGGGAAGGGCCATTCTGTTATGTTGAAGGGGAAGTGATCGTTGGATTCCACCCGCTGCGCGGTTTTAAGATGCCTTCTGAAAAACAGATCAACCAGGCCTATCTCGATACCCTCAATCTCCTCTCCAACCTGATCGAGGGGAGGGACCCCTACACCGCCGGCCACACCTGGCGGGTCTCCCGATATGCCGTCGCGATGGCGCGCCAGCTCGGCTGGGATCAGAAGAAGCTCTCCGCGATCGAATTGGGGGCCCTCTTTCATGATCTGGGAAAAATTGGGACTCAAGACCAGATTCTGGGAAAAGTCGGACCGCTCTTGGAAGAGGAGTTCAAGCAGATCAAGGTCCATCCGATTGAGGGAAGGCGGCTTCTTCAGGGAATCGAAATGCTCCGCCCGGCGATCGTGGCGATCTACGCTCACCATGAACGGTATGATGGCAGCGGTTATCCGGAGGGTCTCAGGGGAAAAGCGATTCCTGCGGAGGGACGGCTGGTTGCCGTGGCCGACGTCTTCGACGCGCTAACGAGCAATCGGCCCTATCGCCGCCCCGGGCCTGTTGACGAGGCGCTCGACTATCTGGAGGCCCATAAGAGAATCCATTTTGATCCGGAGATGGTTGACGCCTTCTGTTCTGCCTGGCGGGAGGGAGCGCTTGAAAAAACGGTCCTCCATAGCGAGGGGCATATCCCTCTCCTCGAATGTCCTGCGCACGGTCCGACCATCGCCGTCAGCCCCAGCGCCTCGCAAGGGGACGAAATCTTCTGTCCCGTCTGCAAGACCCGGTTTGTACTTGTTCGGACCGAAGAAGGATGGCAGGCCAAATTGGTTTAAGGGGGAGGATGCGTGTCGGCCCTGCCGAGAAGAATACGACTGTTCGCCATTTGCCCCGAAGGACACACATCGCAACACTGGCGTCCCAGACCGCTCAAACACCTCTTGAAGACAAGCGGTTGGGACGTCCGCTCCACCCCGCGGCGATCCACAAGGCAGCCGGTATCAATAGGGTCAGCTGCAGAATCGGCCAGAGTCCCACGCCGAGCCATGGAATCTGCGGCATCCGATCAGAATAGGACCAGCGCCCCCAAAAAATGGCGATCCACTCAATCGCCACGGCGCAGGCCGCCCCGATGAATGCGCCCTGCAAGTAAACCCGCCTGGTTCTTGCTCCCCGATGTTTAAACCGCCACGCCAAAAGCAGACCCGCGCCGAGGGTGAGGAGCGCGTCTCCGATACTGGCAACAGTGCAGCGAAGCGCTGTCTCCCGCCATGGTTGCCCCGCCATCTCGGTGTAAGCCACCATCTGAAACATCTCCCAAAACCAGTTCAGCACAAAAGCGGCAACGAACAGCACAATGAAAAAGCGACATCCAGATAGCGGTGGCCCTTTTTTCTCTTCCATGCCTTGCTCTTTATTGCGAAGTATAGAAACCAGTTGGCCTCTCTCTTCCCTTGGCCGATGCTTCATTTGCACTTCGGCGGAGGGGTCGGCATAAAGTTGTGGGCCACTCCGGGCTTGAATTGCATCTTCATCATATCGAATTCATCGACCGCCACATGCCGAAGCCAATACCCTTCCTGGCCATTATCCCGCCTTGGGATATTCTTTCATAATCATATTGCTGCTAAGTACACATAAACAAATCCGCCGTAAATCGTAAATGTAGACTGGGATACCGAAACCATTTTCTTTATCGGCGGCTTGTTCATTCGGTCGGCCCCCTCTTGAAGGCGTTCTTCATCGAAATTTCACATCTCCTTCATCAAAACCTCATCATTTCGCGTCATGCTACTTTTGCTCGTCAGAAGAAGTTTTTATCAGTCCGATTTGGAAACTTATTAAGGAATCATCCTATCAAATACAAAAACAAGGAGAAAGACAATGAGTAGAAATAGACAGTATTTAAGCTCCTTCGCGCTGGGAGTCGTTTTTGGCTTAATCACAACAACCTCTATGGCACAGCATCCCAGCCCCCAACCGCGACCCATGGCCACGATGGGAACCGTAGAATCTCAATTTACGACGAAGGAGCCCGACGGGTCGCTTACAACCAAAATTATCTCGGCGACAACCCCTCTGCCGTCCGGTATGGATAACGAACTTCCTTACGTTGAGGGCAACATGCTTGATGGACTGGGCGTCGAAATGGTTAATACGCTCCCTTCCACACCCACGATTCCCTTCAACCTAATTGACGGAGAAGTACAAATCAGCCCAATCCCAAAGATTTCACCGAAGGACGATCTGGAACAGCTTCTCAAGGAGATCCAGAGTGCGGCCAAGAAAGGGACTGTCGATCAGCAGAAGATTCAATCCGCTTTGGACATCCTGGAAGGAAACCCGATTGCAAACAGGGCGTACAGCGGATTTCCGTTACTGCACTACAACGGTCCCGACAAGGTCGGTGTTGTGACCCCTATTTTCGATGCGCGGGGGGGCAAAATCGGCGGCAACGTAAACATCCATCAGATCTGGTACGACAACCATATCGAATCTGATACTGCTCTGTTGGACGACAGCGCCGTCCGTGATGTCCCGTGGACGGCGACCTATACCATTGACGTCCTCAATGGCGGCGCGGACGATTTCTCGCCGTTCGTGATGTACTTTGACGATCCCTCGTTAAGCATGCCGGGCATGCCGCCCATGCCTCACGTCGGGATGGATGCCACTTTCTATCCCATGTCAGACGGTCACCGCTATGTAATCAAGGTCAAGCATGCGCCGGCGAAATATTACAACCTAACCTATACATGGGGCTGGCGTATTCACCCGCCTCGCGTTCAGGTCACGGAGAAGCTCGCCAAGGCGGCGCCGGACGAAACCGGCGTGATGCGAGATCTGTTGTGGTGGGAAACTTCGACCTTCGGCGCCAACCCCCGTCAGGACGAAGCCAGCAAGCTGTACGCAATCGGCAAGATCGGCGAACTCGCGCCGGCAAAACGCATGTGGCAAGCCTTGCGCGACGCGCGTTCGGCAAGCGCCGGTCAGGTGGTTGAATTGATCTCCGACGCGCTGATCTCCTTCCGCGATTGGAGTGACCGCACGCGTCTGCCGCGCGGCGTTCAGGCGGATCCGAACTCGGACATCACCTTAGTCTACCTGAACAATACCCTGTACGCCAATGCGACCAGCTTCAACAATTGGAGAGGCCCCGGCGCTATCTTCAAAGCGACCGTGCTTAACGGCGATCACTTCATCCACGCGTACGTCAATGTCGACTTTGGCGGCTCGCGGGGATGGGAAAATCAGTTCCAGCAATCGGGGGGGCCGGGCGGCTCCCACACCTTCGGCCGCGTCCATTGGTGGATGAACACGGCCCTGCCGCTTAATTCGATTATCGTCCCACCGGCTTCCGCAGATGGAATCACCCTCGGCAGACACAATGTTGAAACCATCCTGAATTACGACGCGCCTCAAAGAATCAAGCTGTATCAGTTTGATCCTCTTCATCATGATGTGGCCGTCTACTCGTTACACTGAACCCTATCCCTGAATCCTGCAGTCGTTAAGATCGCGGTTGCAGGATTCAGGTGGAAGCAGAAGCAATGGATCGCGGCATTCCAAGCCCCCCTGCACCAGGGGGCTTCATTGACGATCGATATAACAGATCGGGATTTTTGGAAAGGCGGTTCGTTCCGATGCGCACTTTCCGCCTTGGTTTTATCGCCAATTTCCGAGCGCCCGGTCGAGGTTGAAAGCGGCGCTGATCAGGGCGAGATGGGTGAAGGCTTGCGGGAAGTTGCCGAGCGCCTCGCCGCTCGGCCCGGTCTCCTCGGCGAAGAGGCCGAGGTGGTTCGAATAGCCGAGCATCTGCTCGAAGATCAACCGGGCGGTATCGAGCCTCTCCGGGTCGGAACGTCCGGCCCGCGCCATCGCCTCGACCAGCCAGAAGGTGCACATGTTGAATGTCCCCTCCACCTCGTTAAAGCCGTCGGGCAGATCCCGAACATTGTAACGGTAGACCAGACTGTTCGAGACAAGCCCCCCTTCTTCAGGCGATTTGAGAACGGCGTCCAGCGTCTTTCGCATCCGAGGATCGTCGGGAGAGACGAAGAAGACAAGGGGCATCAGAAGATTGGCCGCATCCAGGGCGCGGCCGCCGTAGTACTGTGTGAACGCTTGCCGCTCTTTATCCCATCCCTCTGTCATGATCTGATGATAGAGGATATCGCGGCAGGCGAGCCACTTCTGCCGATCAGCGGGAAAGGAGCGCTTGTCGGCAAGGCGCAGCGCTCTGTCGAACGCCACCCAGCACATCAACTTTGAATAGACAAAGTGCTGCCGCCCGCTACGGATCTCCCAGATCCCCTCATCGGGCCGATCCCAATGGCTGGCGACATACTCCATCAGTCGGCCGAGATGGCGCCAGAGATCGTATGAAATCGGCGAGCCGTACTTGTTATAAAGATAGACCGAATCGATCAACTCCCCGTAGATGTCGAGCTGGAGTTGGTTGTAGGCCCCGTTTCCGATCCGGACCGGCCGCGATCCCCGGTACCCTTCGAGATGATCGAGATGTTCCTCCGTCAGCGCATGCCGGCCGTCGATCCCGTACATGATCTGAAGCGACCCATCCGGGTTCAACTCCGCGCAGCGCGCTTCCAGCCAGTGCATAAACGCCGTCGCCTCCTCCGTGAATCCGATCCGCATGAACGCGTAAAGGGTGAAGGCGGCATCCCGGATCCAGGTGTAACGGTAATCCCAATTCCGACCTCCGCCAATCGTCTCCGGAAGAGAACAGGTCGGCGCGGCGACGATCGCCCCCGTCGGCTGAAAGGTGAGGAGCTTAAGAGCCAGCGCCGACCGGTGGACCATCTCCCGCCATCGGCCGCTGTAGTTGCACTTGGAGAGCCATCGCCGCCAGTATTCGACCGTTTTCTTGAAAAGCGCCGTCGCCTCTTCCTCCGATAATCCCGCCCCGCAGCCCGCTTCCGGCTCGGTATCCTGGAGAATCGATGTCGCGCTCTCCCCCTCACGCAGGACGAAATCCGAGACGACCCCCTCTCCCTCCGGCGTCAACGGGAGCCGGGTGGCCAGTCCGAGGTGAAGCTGCGGCGAATGGAAACAGGCCCCGCCCGGGATGATTCGGACATCGTGGCGGTCGCGGGCATAGTTGAAGGCGGGGCGGCACTCCAGGTGAAACCTCATCGCTCCCCGGACGACCCGGACGCGGCGGACGAGTTGGTGGCGGCCGTGCCCCTGCCATTCGACCCCGACCGGCATATAGTCGGTCACTTCCCCGACGCCGTCCGCGGAGAGGAAGCGGGTCACGAGAATATTGGTATCGGGCCAATAGAACTGCTTGCGCCGGATTGCCGTGTCGCCGTCCACCGGCGCGATCTTGAACCGTCCCCCTCTTCGATCATCCAGGATCGCTCCGAAGACGCTCGGCGAGTCGAAGTGGGGGAAGCAGAACCAGTCGATCGACCCGTCCATCCCGACGAGGGCCGCCGTATGCATGTCTCCGATAAGACCGTAGTTTTCGATCGGTTGATACGCCATGTTGTTCCTCTCAGAATTCGGCGATGTCGCAGTAGACTTTGATCGCCTCCTTTTCCTCGGTCAGATCGTTGAAGAGAAGGGGGTAATTTTCCAACCCTTGAACTGCATGGGTCAGCAGCCGTTTCAGCCAGCCGGGATAGGCCGCCTCGGCATGCGCCAGATCTCGGACCGCCGCCTCGAAATCGTCGCGGCCCGCGCTGACGATCCCGACGGCGACTTTGTTTCCGAGAACAAATTCCAGGTTAATCCGGTCGGCCGGGACTTCCACCTTTCGGTCGCCCCCCGTCACACTGGAGAGAATGATGATCCCATTTTTTCCGACCGCCTCCATCGCCTCGAAGGCGAGCGGAGAATAACCGGTCGCCTCCAGGATCATGTCGAAGGGGCCCTCCCGGTTCGCCGCCTCCAGGAGCGAGATCTCCTGCGTGGAATAATAACGGGCCCCCACCGCCTCGGCCAGATCGGTGTTGAGATACGGCTTCTTCGTTCGAGCAAAGGTTGTCACATCGAATCCCCGCAACCGGAAAATCAGCGTCGCCAGAAGGCCGATCGTCCCGGCGCCGAGCACCGCCGTCCGTTGCGGCCGCCAGAGTCTCAGTCGCCGCTGAATCTCCACCGCCTGCCGCCACCCCTTCTCGGCCACCGTCGTCGGCTCGACCAGCACCCCCACTTCTTTCAGCGACGGCGGTACCTTCACGAGATAAGAGGCATCGTCCACGACCTCCTCGGCGAGGTAGCCGTGAAGGAAGTTGATCCCCCGCTCATAGTAGGTCTCATCGGTGCTCAGGTCGGGAAAACCGATCCGGTCGTAGAGACTCCCGCCCGGCCGCCGCACCATCGGGACGACGTAGTCGTCGGGGGAGAGATCGGAAACTTCCGAACCGACCTCTTCCACTCGGCCGAATCCTTCATGGCCGATCACCAAGATTTCTTCTCCCGGAGGGGGCGCGCCGTATAACCCTTCATTGATCTCCTTGTCGGTTCCGTCGATCCCGACGCGCAGCATCCGAACCCGCACCCCCCGGCCGTCGGGGATCGACGCCATCGAGGGGGTCGGAACCTCCGCCAAGTGAACCGAATTCGGCTGTCCAGGCCGAACGGCAATCGCTTTCATCATGACCTCCGTTGAGTCCGTTCTTTACCGAACGACAAGAGGAATGTAAAACCGATTTCCGAAAGGCGGCGTGTAGGCCACCCCCGCCCGGTGATAGGTCTCCTCCGGAATGCCGAGATCTGCGAGGAAGAGAGGTCCGGTCCGATCGGGATGCAGTCCCCGCTTCGGAAGGGCGAGCGTCAGCGTTGCCTGCGGACGGATCGCCTCGCCGTATGCAACGCCGGTGGCGGCGTCGAGGCCGCTCGGAAGATCGAGGCTGAGAATCGGCGTCCCGCTCCCGTTCGCCCAGCCGATCAGCGCCACCGCCGTGCCGCGCGGCGCGTCGGTCAAACCGTAGCCGATCAGCGCATCGACGATCAGATCGGCCGGGGTCCGGTTCAGATGATCCGGATCGATCTCTTTTCCTCGCGTCGATTGGAAGATCCCCTGCTGCTGCGCGGGAACTTCGCCGAGCCGCTCGGTTGCCAGGCAGAGGGAGACGGCAATGCCTCGATTCGCCAGATGGCGCGCGGCGCAGATTCCTCCCCCGCCGTTCCCCCCGCCCCCCGCCAGAACGGTAATCCTCGCCTTCCGCCACTCCCTTCCGAGAAAATCGAGCGCCATCAGCGCCAGGCTGCGCCCCGCGTTCTCCATCATCTGAAAGAGGTTCGGGCCGGTCTCCTCCATTGCGATCCGGTCGATCTCCCGCATCTGATCGGCGGTCACCGAGGGGATCTCGACGCCGGATTCCGTGAAGAAGCGCGGGAGGTCATTCGACCGATCGGCGTTCCGCTGCATGCTCACCGCGTCCAGCCAAACCATCGCATCAAGATTTTTCTCTTCCCTTCGGTGAAGGTGCTCTTCCGCCAGAGCGTCGCCGCCTTCTTGACCACCTCCGCCTGCGTCGGGTAGGGAAAGATTGTTCCGGCGATCGTCCCAAGCCCCGCCCCCGCCTTCATCGCCAGGGTGAAGAGGGAGATCAGATCGCCGGCATGCGCGGCGACGATCGTCGCGCCGACGATCGTGTCGGTTCCCTTTTTGACATGCACCCGGGCGAATCCTTCGTTCTCTCCGTCGAGGATCGCCCGGTCGACCTCATGGAGAGGATAGGTGTAGGTGGAGACCTCAATTCCTTTCGCTTTCGCATCGGCTTCCGAGAGACCGACATGGGCCAGCTCCGGCTCGGTGTAGGTGCACCAGGGAATGATCAACGTATCGGTGCCGGCATAGCCAAGGCCGAGCGGATGGGGAAAGAGGGCGTTCTGGATGACGATCTGGGCGAGGGCGTCGGCGGTGTGGGTGAACTGATAGGGGAAGCAGACATCCCCCGCCGAGTAGATCTTCGGGTTCGTCGTCTGAAGCCGCGCGTTCACCCGGACTCCGGTTTTCGTATTGTAATCAACCCCCGCCTCCTCCAGGCCGAGCCCTTCCACATTCGGAGCGCGGCCGACGCCGATCAGGATCGCCTCGCCGACCCACTCCTTCTCCTCACCCTTCGATCGGTAAGGCAGGACTTTCTCGCTCCCTCGGCGCTCGGCACGTAGCAGGTCCGCATGGAAGACGAACGCAACTTCCTCTTTTTCCATCCGTGTCTGGACGATCCCCGCCGCATCGGCCTCCTCGCGCGGGAGGATTCGGCCGTTCTTCTCGAAGAGGGTGACGCGGCTGCCGAACCGGGCGAAGGCCTGCGCCAGCTCGCAGCCGATCGGCCCCCCGCCGATCACTGCAATCCGGCTGGGGAGTTCTGTGAGACTAAAGACGGTCTCGTTCGTCAGATAACCGGTCTCCTTCAGGCCGGGGATCGGGGGTGCCGCCGCCCGCGCCCCGGTGCAGATGACCGCCTTTGAAAAGAGAAGCCGCTTGCCGCCGACTTCGACGGCATCGGGCGCGACGAACTGTCCCTCTCCGAGGAAAACATCGACCCCCATCTGTTGGAACCGTCGCGCCGAATCGTTCGGGCTGATCCGCGCCCGCAGCCGCCGCATCCGGGCCATCGCTTCGGCGAAATCGTATTTCACGCCGGGCGGGACCTGGGCGCCGAATGCCTCCGCCCGGTGAAGATCGGCCCAGGCGCGCGCGGCGCGGAGCATCCCTTTCGACGGAACGCAGCCGACGTTCAGACAGTCCCCCCCCATCAGATGCCGCTCGATCAGCGCCACCTTCGCGCCGAGCGCCGCCGCCACCGCCGCCGTCACCAGCCCCGCCGTTCCGGCCCCGATCACGATGAGGTTGTATCGCCCCGTCGGCTCCGGGTTGACCCAGTCGGGCGGGTGAACGTTGTGGATCAGCGTCCGGTTGTACTCATCCGCCGGAAGCATCGTGCCGAGCTCATGATGGATCTCAGATGTCCGTGTCATCGATTCTCTCCTCCGCAATGGTTCGCCGCAATCCGGCGCGCATAGTCTTTTTCTCTCCTCACGGGAGACGCTCCCCTCCGGAATCATTGATCCCCTTTCTTCTGCGGCTCCGGATGAACGATTCGGCCCGCGCCACCTCTTCCGGGCTTCCGATGAAGAGCGGCACGCGTTGATGGAGGTTCTTCGGCTGAAGAGCGAGGATCGACTCGGTCCCGGTGCTGGCGCGTCCCCCCGCCTGTTCTACCACCAAGGCAAGGGGGGCCGCCTCATAAAGGAGCCGTAGCTTCCCCTCCGGTTGATCCAGACTCCCCGGGTAGAGATAAATCCCCCCTTCGAGAAGGATTCGATGAATGTCGGCCAAGAGCGATCCCGCATACCGGAGCGCATAACCCCGCTCCCCTTCGTCCCCTCGCCCGCTAAAATCATCGACCAGACGTTGGACCTCGGGGGCCCATCGGCGATAGTTCCCTTGATTCACGCTGTAGGCGCGGCTGCGCGTCGGAATCCGGATATTCTCATGGGAGAGAAAAAACTCGCCCACCCCCGGATCAAGTGTAAAGCCATGAACCCCACTCCCGACAGTGTACACCAGCATCGTGCTGGGGCCATACATGATGTAGCCGGCCGCGATCTGCTCCGATCCCTTCCGCAGAAGCGCCTCCGGTGTCCCGTGCGCCTCGCCTTCTGGTCTCTTTTGAAAGGAGAAGATCGAGCCGAAAATCCCGTTGACATCGATATTCGACGATCCGTCGATCGGATCGACCAAAAGGGTGTAATGGCCCTGCGGGCAGTTCTCCGGGAGATGCAGCGGTTTTTCCATCTCCTCGGAAATCAGCGTGCAGAGGAGCCCGCCGTATCCAAACGCCTCGACGAAGACCTCGTTGGCGAACCGATCGAGCTTCTTGACCGCTTCCCCCTGGACATTGGTTTCGCCGGTGAGCCCCAGGATGTTGACCAAGCCGGCCCGGCTGACCTCCCTGACAATTGTTTTCGCGGCCAGGCCAAGCTGGATCAACAGCGAGGAGAGCTCCCCCGTCGCTTTCGGGCTGTATTTTTGCTGCTCCAGGACATGGCGCGCCAGTGTCATCTTCTTTCTGTTCATGATGATTTCCCCCCTTGAATACAGGCGTAACGCGCCGCCCCGAGCAGGGCCGTCTTCTCATCGAGAATGACCCGGACCGGGATGCGGCTCATCAACGACGCGAAGCGTCCCTTGTCGAGAAACCCCTTCATAAATGCCCCATCGATCAACCTGCTCAAAATCTTCGGCGCGATCCCCCCTCCGACATAGATCCCGCCGGTCGTCAGGGCCTTGAGCGCCAAATTGCCCGCCTCGGCCCCATAGACCGAGACAAAGAGATCGAGCGCTTTCACGCAGAGATCCGCCTTTCCGGCGAGGGCCGCCTCCGAAATCACGGAAGAGGGATCCTCTTTCGACAGCCGTTCGGAGAGCCAGGAAGGCTCTTCCCCCTCCCCGGCGTCCCTCAAGAACTGATAGATGTTCCAAATTCCGGGGCCGGAGAGAACCCGTTCATAACTTACCCGGGTATATCGTTTTAGTAAATATTCGAGCAGTTCGATTTCGAGGGGGTTGCGCGGCGCGAAATCGGCATGTCCTCCTTCCGACGCCGACGGCCGGCAGGTTGAACCATCCCAAAAGAGAATCGCCTCCCCCAACCCGGTCCCCGCCGCGATCACGGCTCTATTTCCTCCCGCGTCCGCCTGACCCGGGTTGAGACTGCAATACCCTTTCTCGGTCAGCCCCAAGGCGCCGTAAGCGGTCGCCTCCAGATCGTTGAGCAACGCCACGGAAGGAATCTTGAACCGCCGGCCGATTTGATCGGCCTCCACGGTCCAAGGAAGATTGGTGGTCTCGCACCGGCCGTTGACGACCGGCCCCGCCACGCCGAAGCAGGCTTCCCGGAATGAGGTCTTCCGGTCTTTAAGGAATTCCTGAACCACCTGTGAAAAGTCGGCATAAGATCGGCTCGGAAAAACCTGCTCGTCCAGCAGGACGGGTTTTTCCCCGTCACAGGTGAAAAGCGCCAGGATCGTCTTGGTTCCTCCGATATCCCCCGCAAGAATCATTCTTCTCTCCTCCCGGGCAGGCGCGCAGGAATAAGGCGCCGCTCCGTGACCGTTGGCATTGGGCCGTCTGGGCGCTTACTCATTTTGAACGAAACTCGTCCATCATCCGATCATACAGTCCCCACGGATTGCGCCGCTTGATCCAGATGGGGACCAAGAAAAACAACACAACCACCAGCGCCCCCAGCAACAATGAGAGCCCGGGAGCGGAGAATAAACTTCTTCCGGAGTAGCTGATCGCAAAGGTGAGCGGTATCATTCCCAAAAGGGTTGCCAGCGCAAATCCACGGATCGACATCCGGGTCAGCCCCGCCCCGTAGCTCACCAGATCAAAGGAGATCATCGGCAGCAGCCTTGCCAAAAAGATCACATAGACCAATTGCCGTTCGGCGCAGAGGTCGCAGAATACGATATCCCTCCGCAGCCATCGTGTCACCGCCTCTCTTCCGAGTCTTCGCGCGATCAGGAAGCTGATCAGCGCCCCGGCTTCCGTCCCAATGATGGAGTAGACCCCCCCTAAAAAGGGTCCGAAAACGGTACCGGCCGCCGCGTCGAGGGGAAGGCTTGGAAGCATGAGGACCACCCCCGCCACTCTGAAGAAGATATAGATGATGGGAGCCAGAAGGCCGAGCCCTTGAATAACAGCGGTGATTCGATGCAGATCGAACCACGCTTCCACCCCGTTCAGCCAAGCGATCGCGCTCATTGCGCCGATGAACAACGCGAGGATGAGCAGTTTAAGCCGATACAAATGATTCCGGCTTGATTCTTTTTCGGTCGGATGGTTCTTATGACTGATCGCAGCCCCCTTCACTTTTTGATCACCTTCCCATCAGGCATTGACTTTTGTAGGGGTTCAACATGTTGAACCCCTACAGGTGAATTCGACGCGCGATGCGTGTTCAATCGTCTTTGGCCCCCGCATCGGTTCATCCTCCTCGGCCTTGATCCAGGAGACTCGCGGCGGAGGGATCGAGGAAAAAGAGCCGCCTCCCCTGAACCGGCCGGATCATCTGGGCCGGGAAGAAGATCTGGAGCGGAACGGATGAAAGCAACGCCCTCACGATCGGGGCCTTCTCTCTCCCGGAGATGAGAAAGAGGACCAAGGCGGCATGATTGAAGACCGGAAGGGTCAGGGTCAACCGGTGGACCTTCAATTTCTCCACGTACGGAGCGATGACCCATCGCTTTTTCTCTTTCAGCGCCGGGGATCCCGGAAAAAGGGAAGCGGTATGGCCGTCGGCGCCAACGCCCAGAAGCACCAGATCGAAGCGGGGCCATTCCGGCGAGGACCCGAAGAAGGCGCGGAGCGTCTTTTCATATTCTTCGGCCGCCGCTTCAGGCGCCTTTTCACCCGGCATCCGATGAACGTTCTCCATCGGTATCGGAACTTGGGAGATCAACGTCGCATCGGCCATGCGGTAATTCGAATCGGGATCCTCCGGCGGCACGCAGCGCTCATCTCCCCAAAAGAGATGGACCCGACTCCACGGGATCTTCTGTTGAATCGATTGGATGGCAAGGCGCTCGTAGAGGAATTTCGGCGTCGCTCCACCCGCGAGGGCGATTGAAACAGACTCCTGACCCTTCAGGAGATCCATGACGAATCGGAGGACGAACTCCGCCGCTTTTTCGCTGAGATCTTCCAGGTCGCGCGCGATTTTAACCTCCATGCCTTGATCGTCCATTTTCAGAGGGGCCTCCAACGGCGTCCATCGCGCGCGATCAGCGCATCGGCCTCTTTCGGACCGGGGCTCCCGGCGGGGTAATCCGGAACCGACGTCGAAGCGGACTTTTCGTTCCAGGCGTCCAGAATCGGCGTGAGGAGAGACCAGGAGAGTTCAACCCAATCCCCCCGCGCAAAGAGCATCGAATCACCCGCCAGGCAGTCCAACAGCAGGCGCTCATACGCCTCGGGCGAGGGGATCTGAAAGACGCCGTCGTAGTTAAAATCCATCGTCACACACCCCAAGCAGAGTTTTGGCCCCGGGTGTTTGGCCTGAAAGGCGAGCGAGATCCCTTCGCCGGGTTGAACCCTCAGCACCAGGGTGTTGGATGCGATCGCGTCCGAAAGGAGCGGTTTGAAGAGAAGATGGGGGACCTGCTTGAATTCGATTGCGATCTCCGTCACCCGCTTGGCCAGCCTTTTGCCCGACCGAAGATAGAACGGAACCCCCTGCCACCGCCAATTATCAATCTGGATCTGTAGCGCGGCGTAGGTCTCGGTCTTCGAATCGGGCGCTACCCCCGGCTCGCTTCGATAGCCTGCGACCGGCGCTCCCTCCAGGATCCCCGGCCCATACTGCCCGCGCGCTGAAAAACGGTCGACTTCTTCGGGAAGAATCGGACGAACCGACTTTAACACCTTTACCTTCTCGTCCCGGATCAGGTCGGCTTCAAAGCGGGACGGCGGCTCCATCGCCACGAGGGAGAGGAGCTGAAGGAGGTGGTTCTGGAACATGTCCCGAAGCGCCCCGGCCCCCTCATAATAACCGGCCCGCCGCTCCACTCCCAGGGTCTCCGCGGCGGTGATCTGAACATGGTCGATGTAGCGCCGGTTCCAGATCGGCTCGAAGATCGCATTGGCAAACCTGAAGAAGAGGATATTCTGGACCGTCTCTTTTCCCAGATAGTGATCGATCCGGTAGATCTGCTCTTCCTTGAAGACCGACCGGACCTTCCGGCTCAGGGCCTGGGCCGAGGCGAGATCTTTGCCGAACGGCTTCTCGATGACGATCCGGGTCCATCCCGCGGACCGGTTCAGGCCGGCCGCACCCAGTTGGCCGACGATCCCGGAATAGAGGGCGGGTGGGGTCGCAAGGTAGAAGAGCCGATTCCCCCCCGTTCCATGCGCTTGGTCGAGCCGGATCAACCGTTCTCGAAGATGCGAATAAAACCCGGCCTCCTCAAAGTCGCCGGGAAGATAATGGAATCGTTTGACGAACCTCTCCCGAAGGGAGGGATCGCCGGAGTCGTTCTTCGAAAACGCATCGAGGGAAGCGTTGACCGATTCACGAAAAGCCCTGTCATCCATCTCATTCCGGCTGGACCCGACGACATACCACCGATCCGGCAGCAGGCCCCCTTGGAAGAGATGAAACAGGGCTGGAATCAGCTTGCGCCGGGTGAGGTCGCCTGCGGCGCCGAAGATCACGAGACCGCCCGGCTCCGGGACACGCTCTTTACACTCCTGCTGCGAGGTGACCCCTCCGGAGACGACGGCAGTTGGGATGTCGCTATTTTCTTTTGGGTTCATGGCCTCCAAACTCCTTTCGCAGCGCGGCGATAAACTTGTCCGAGAACGCCTCCTCCTCACGGGAGCGGAAGCGGCGGAAGAGCGCCGTCGCAATGGCCGGAGCCGGCACCCCCCGTTCCACCGCTTCTAGAACGGTCCATCGCCCCTCCCCCGAATCTTCCACAACCCCCTTGAAACCCTCCAGCGTGGCGTCCTTCGAAAAGGCCCCCTCCGCCAACTCCAAAAGCCAGGAGCGGACGACGCTCCCCTGGTTCCAGAGATGGGCGATCTTCTCTAAATCGAACTCGAAGGGGGAGGCGTTCAGAAGCTCAAACCCTTCTCCATAGGCCTGAAGCATCGCGTATTCGATCCCGTTATGGATCATCTTTGCAAAATGCCCGGCGCCGCTTGCGCCGCAGTAAAGGTAGCCCTCCTTGGGAGCGAGGGTCTTGAATGCAGGCTCGAGTCGCTTAAAACTCTCCTCCTCTCCTCCGATCATCAGGCAGTAGCCGACCGATAGCCCCCAGATGCCTCCGCTGGTTCCGACATCAAGAAAGTGAATCCCCCTCGGTTCAAGCGCCTTTGCCCTTTGGATGGAATCTTTATAATAGGAATTCCCCCCGTCGATGAGGATGTCCCCCCGAGAAAGGTGGGGGAGCAGGGCATGGATCGTTTCGGTCACCGCCTCTCCCGCCGGCACCATGATCCAGACGGCGCGGGGCGGCTCAAGTGGCTTTATCAATTCGGACAGCGTGGCGACGCCGACCGCGCCCGGTCGGCTGATCCGTCGAACCGCGTCGGGGTTGGGGTCGTAGCCGACGACTGTATGTCCCCCCTCGACCAGCCGCTGCGCCATATTGGCCCCCATCCGTCCCAGTCCAATCAATCCGAGCTGCATGGTGATCCTCCTTGTTTTTGATCGTTCATGATCGATTTTCCATCCGGTTCACGACCTTCCGGAGATCCGCCTCGACCTCCCGGCCCAGGCGAATCTCCAGGACGCGCCGCCCTCGATTCGTCAGCGAGAGATAATCCCCCAGCGCCTGCGACTGTTTGAGGAGAGAGAAGCCGTAATCTTCCCCCGGGATCGGAAGCGCTTCTTGATCTTCGGCGGTGATCTGGATAAAGAACCCCGCGTCGGGGCCCCCCTTGTGAAACTGCCCGGTGGAGTGAAGGAATCGCGGCCCATATCCCAATGTCGCGGCCAGACGCGTGCGATCGCGGATCAGCGACCGGAGCCTCTGCAACAGCTCTTCATGAACGGCGGAGCGCTCCAGATAGGCCATCAAGGCGACGTAATCCGATCCCTTCGCCGGACCGAGAAATTTCCAGACCATCTCTTGGAGAAATCCGCCGGGCGCAATCCCGGAATCCGAATAGAGGCGGATCCCTTCCTCCTCCAGGATCGGCTCACGGGAGGGAAACCGGCCGCTCTTCCGGAACGCCTCCAGAAGCCGTTGTGTGTTCTCCTTGCTCTCCGTCACGTTCGGTTCGTCGAAAGGATTGATTCCGAGGATCGCCCCGGCCGTCGCCGTCGCCACCTCCCACCGGAAGAATTCACCGGCGAGATCAAGCGGGTCGCGAAGAAGAATCCGAACGACGGGATGGCCGTGCTCCTGCAGCGTCCGGAGCTTTCGATCCGTCAAGTCATCTTTATCGGAAGCGACTCTAAGAGAGACGAAGAGGCGGTCCTCCCCATAGATCTCCGGCCTTCCCACGGCTTCCCCCTCGATCGGGAGAAGCCCTCTTCCTTCCTTTCCCGTGCTCTCCGCGAGGAGCTGCTCCAGCCAGTATCCGAAGCTGCCGATGGCGGGCGATGCGATCAACGTCACCTTGTCGCGCCCTTCTCTGCCGAGCACGCCGAGAATCGCCCCGAGCCGGATACCGGGATTTTCCTCGGCGGGAACGCACGACTGGGAAGCCTGGACCATCTCAAGGGCACGATCCAGAAAGGCGGCGACATCGACCCCGATGAGCGCCAGCGGAACCAGTCCGAAGTAAGTGTGGGCGGAGTAACGCCCTCCGATATCCCGAGGCGTCAAGAAGATCCTGCGGAATCCATTTTCCTGAGCGAGCTTCTCAAGAGGGGTGCCCGGATCGGTGATCGCGATAAACTGTTCTCCGGGTAAGTCCCGGAGGGCCTGCAGTTTTTTAAAAAAATATCGATATAGCGACTCCACCTCAATCGTCGTGCCCGACTTGCTGGCCAGGATAAAAAGGGTCGTCTCGAGATTGACCGATCGCTCCACGCTCAGAATCGTCGCCGGATCGGTGCTGTCGAGCACCCGCAGGTCGGGATAGCCGGGCGCAACCCCATAGGTCTTTCGGCAGACCTCCGGGCAGAGGCTGCTCCCCCCCATCCCCAGGAGGACCACACGGGTAAAACCCGCTTCTTTGATGGACCGGGCAAACGCCGTCAAATCCGCAGCCTGCTCCAACATCGCCTCCGTAATGGTGAGCCAGCCGAGGCGGTTTTTGATTTTCTCCTGGATCTTTGGATCGCTCTTCCACAAAGAGGCCTCCTTGGTCCAGAGTCTTTCAGCGAACTTCTCTTTCTCCAGCGAGCGGAGCCTCGCATGAACCGCTTCCTCATCATGGCCCAACGAGGCGGAAAAGCGCTCCTCATGCTCCCCCAGCATCCTCTCCCGCTTCGCGGCGATACAACGGGTCAGCTTTTGAAATGAATCGGAGAACGACGCCACCCCCTCTTCCTGAAGCCGCCGAGTCCGCTCTCGGAGATCGATCCCGAGTTCCTCCAGCGTTTCCAAGACAGCCTCCGCCTCTTCGAGGTTCTCTTCGAGCGTAGCGCGCACCTTTCCATGGTCCTGGAAGGCGGTCAGGGTGGCGGGAGGAACGGTATTGACCGTATGCGGTCCGATCAATGCCTCGACGTAGAGGAGATCCGAATAGTTCGGGTTTTTGGTCCCGGTGCTCGCCCACAGAGGCCGCTGGGGCGCGGCCCCCTGCTTCTGAAGATCGAGAAACGCAGGGCCGTGAAAGATCTCCTTGAACTTCTGATAGATCCGTTTGGCGTTGGCGATCCCCGCCTTTCCCAACAGAGACCTTAAAATCTCCCGCTCCGAAGCGGTCTTGGCGGCATGAAGGCGCTCGTCGATGAGACGATCGACGACGGTATCGAGGCGGCTGACGAAAACGCTGGCGACCGACCGGATCGATTCGCTCGACCGACCCTGTTGAACCCACTTTTTCAACCCAGCGATGTAAGCCCTCGCCACCTGCTCGTACTGCTCGACGGAAAAGATCAGGGTTACATTGATGGAAAACCCCTCCGCGGTCAACGCCTCGATCGCCGGAATCCCTTCCGCGGTCGCCGGGACTTTGATCATCACATTTTTCCGATTCAGCAGCGGGTGGAGGTTTTTTGCCGCTTGGAGGGTTGCTTCCGTCCGGTGGGCGAGAGCCGGATCGAGTTCGATGGAGACAAACCCATCCTCCTCCTTCGTCTTCTCATAAACCGGCCGGAAGAGGTCCGCCGCCATCTGGATATCCTGAACCGTCAGCGCGTTCAGGATTTCCGGAACCCCTTTCCCCTCGGAGAGAAGCAATTGCATCTGTTCATCATAGTCTTTGCTCCCCGCGATCGCCTTCTCGAAAATCGTCGGGTTGGAGGTCACCCCCATGAGACCCTCATCAATCAGCTTCTGAAGCGCTCCGGAGGTGATCAGGGCCCGGCGGATGTGGTCAAGCCAGAGGCTCTGGCCGTATTTCCGCAATTTTTTTATCGGATTTGCTTTCATGATCGCTGCTCCTTTTCTCTAATTGCCTGAGACCGATTCTTTAAAAGTTTTAGGACCCGCGTCATCACGTTTTCCGCTGTGAACCCGAACTCGCGCAGGACGACTTCTCCCGGGGCGGAGGCGCCGAAGTCGTCCCGGCCGATCGCATCCCCTTTCAAGCCGACATACCGGCGCCACCCGAAGGTCGACGCGGCTTCGATCGATACACGGGCGGTGATTTCAGGAGGGAGAACGGCGTTGCGGTATTCCACCGGCTGCTTTTCAAAGAGTTCCCAGCTCGGCATGCTGACCACGCGGACGGCCATCCCCTGCGACGCGAGCTTTTGAGCCGCCTCCAGCGCCAGGTGGACTTCGGAGCCTGTGGCGATCAGGATCAGCTCGGCCGGTCTGCCTTGGGTCTCGGTCAAGAGGTAGGCTCCTTTCTCGACAAGACCGGCCGGCGCATATCGGCTTCGATCAAGGAGCGGAAGCTTCTGCCGGGTCAGGACCAGCGCCACCGGTCCCCCCCGCCGCTCAATCGCCAGGCGCCAGGCGGCCTCGGTTTCGGTCGCGTCGGCCGGGCGGATCACCGTCAGGTTGGGGATCGCCCTCAAGCCGGCCAACTGTTCGATCGGCTGATGGGTCGGACCGTCCTCCCCCAGGCCGATGCTGTCGTGGGTAAAGACATAAATGACCGGGAGGTTCATCAGCGCCGCCAACCGGATCGACGGTTTCATGTAGTCGGAAAAGATCAGGAAGGTCCCGCCATAGGGAATCACACCGCGATGGAGCGCCATTCCGTTGAGGATGCCTCCCATCCCATGCTCCCGGACGCCGAAGTGGATGTTGCGCCCGCCGTCTTGGTCCGCCAGAAAATCGCCCATCCCTTTCAAATAGGTATTGGTCGAAGGGGCCAGATCGGCCGAGCCGCCGATCAGGGTTGGAAGAGCGGGGGCCACCCGGTTGAGAACCTCCCCGGAGGCCTGGCGGGTCGCCATCGGGCCTTTCGGCCGGTATTTTTTGATCTCAGCGTCCCATTCTTCCGGGAGCGTTCCGTTCATCACCCGTCGCCACCCCTCCGCCAAATCAGGATACTCGGCCGCGTAAGCCGCAAACCGCCGCTGCCAGTCGGCCTCCAGGCGTTGCCCCTTCTCGACCCCCTTGCGGTAATGCCTCAGCGCGGCGTCCGGGATATAAAAGTCCGGCGCCGGAGGCCAGCCGAGGTTCTGCTTGGTCCGCGCGACCTCTTCCTCCCCCAGCGGCTCGCCATGGGCCTGGGCGGTGTCCTGTTTGTGGGGACTCCCATAACCGATATGGGTCCGGACGATGATCAGCGAGGGCCGGTCGGTCTCGGCCTGAGCCGACCGGATCGCCTCTGAAATCGCGTCGAGGTCGTTCCCATCGTCATGAACGGCGACGACGTGCCAGCAGTAGGCTTCAAAGCGCTTCTTGACATTCTCGCAGAAGGCGAGGTCGGTGCTCCCTTCGATCGTGATGTGGTTGTCGTCGTAGAAGCAGATCAGTTTCCCCAGCCGGAGATTTCCGGCAAGCGAGGCCGCCTCTGAGGTAATCCCCTCCATCATGTCGCCGTCGCCGGCGATGACATAGGTGTTGTGGTCGACGATATCGTAGCCGGGGCGGTTGAAGCGGGCCGCCAGGAAGCGCTCGGCCATCGCCATCCCGACCCCGTTGGCAAACCCCTGCCCGAGCGGACCGGTCGTCGTCTCCACCCCGGGGGTGTGGCCATATTCCGGATGGCCCGGCGTTTTGCTCCCCCATTGACGAAAGCGCCGGATCTCTTCCAGCGGCAGGTCATAACCGGTCAAGTGGAGGAGACTGTAGAGGAGCATGGAGGCATGTCCCGCCGAGAGGACAAAGCGGTCCCGGTCGGGCCACTGCGGGTTTCTCGGATTGTGTTTTAAAAACCGGGTCCAGAGGAGATAGCCGAGCGGGGCGAGTCCCATCGGCGTGCCGGGGTGGCCCGAGTTCGCCTTCTGCACCGCATCGGCCGCCAGAAATCGGAGGGTATTGACGCAGAGCGGGTCCAGATCGTGATCTGTTCGATTCATTTTCTCTCCTTCCGCCGTCCGTAAAGCCTCTCGTTGCCGCGCGGGAACTTGGCCGATCCGGTTCGACGCAATCCTCCCCCCTTGCGCTTCTTTACTTTAAGAGAAGCCCAAAACGGAAAATAATTTCATTCGGTGAGGACAATCCCCGGCCGAACAATAAAACAGGGATGCCCCTATCGGATACAGTATCCGGAGACCCTGACCTGAGGATGGCCGTGGAGGAGATACCACATGACCTTCGTCCGGTAGTCGACCTCCGTATTGACCAGTTCCTTACAGTTGTTCTCCTTCTTCAGCTCCGCCAGCAATTCGTTGGCGGGCGTCGGCTCCGTGACGGGGTAAAAGAAGACATCGGTCCCTTCCGACATCTTCGATACGTACCCTCCCGGCTCCCCTTCCACCGGCCCCCCCACCGACTTTCCGTGCCGGGCCGTCGCCGCGCATCCAGACAGGATCCAAACCGCCATCAGAATCAGCATTCCCTTTTTCATCGGCCCCCTCCGTTTGAGATTGTCATTCTCTATGAGATATTTTAATCAGACCGCCTGCGCCGTTACAGAAAAATCGTTTCCTTCCCATCTGTTTTCTGCCAGCCAGTAGAACGTAAACCGGATCGGCGCTTTCTGGAGCTTCGAGACCCCGATATCGACATAATAGATGCCGACTCCCGTCCCCTTCGCATCGGCGTCGCGGAGGGTCTTCCACTCATCGAGGGTCCAGCGGAGACGAAAGGGGGCCGGCGCCTGGATCCGAAGGGTCTTCCCCCCCTTCGCCGCCCGGATGCGCCGGTTGAACTTCCAAACCTCCAGATCCTTGCGCCCCTTGCGTCCCAGATAACGCTCCGCCACTGCGGGAATCCGGTCGAAAACAGATCCATCGCGGGCGGAGCGGAGCAGCTTGATATATTCCGCATGCGCCCACATCAGCGGCATGGCCGAACCGGTCGGGCGCCCCTGAGACATTCCCCATTCGGGCCGGTCCGGCTCATCCCAGATCTGCTCCGGGAGCATCCCCCCTTTGGAGGCAAAACCTTCGATCGCCCTGATGAACGGGCCGATGTCCCGGCCGGCCGCCAGCTCGTAGTGGGCTCGCTCCCCCGTCAGAAGCGGCCAGGCCCGCCCCTTCCCCCAGCCAATGTAGGGGCCTCCGTCGGGCCGCTGTCCGTAGCCGTCGTGATTGTAGCGCCGCCAGCAGGGGCCGAAATCGGTCTCCACTTTCAGCACCGCATCGACCACCCGGAGGGAATCCTCGATGAGCCGATCACCCCCCTTCCGAATCCCATAGCGGACCAGCTCCAAAAAACCGGCATCGACGATCTCTTTTGCCGGAAATTCAAACTCCCCTCCCGGTGGCTGATTGTGAAGGATCAGGGTTCCGGTGTCGGGATCCTCACAGGGGTACGGATCCTGACAGTCCGCCGGGAGAATTCGGATGAAATGGCGGGGAATCTCCGGCACGAGGGTCCCCTGGGTCGTCACGGTCCAGGCATCGACGTGAGACTCGAGAAAGTCGGCGTACTCTTCGAGGAAACGCGCCGTCTCGGGATCGTTCCGTTTCCGGGCGAACTCGGCCGCGCAGATCAGCGCCGCGATATTCGAGGCGAGGGTCGAAGGAGAGTAGCCGCCGTTCTCCTCCCAGCGCTCCTGCGGCGTGGCCGGCCCCTGGCGGATCAGATAATGCGCGGCGCGCAGCACCATCGGATAGGGATCAAAATCGCGCAAGGCCCCGCGGTGTTCCAGATGCCATGCGAGGAGGATCGGAAAGGCGACTTCATCGAGCTGGATCCCGGTCCAGTAAGGCTGCCCGTCGATCCAGAAGTTTTGATGAAAGCCGCCGTCCGGCTGCTGCGAGGCCGCCAGATAAACGAGCGCGCGAAGCGGCGTCCCGATGCTCTCCGCGGCGAGCAGCCCCGTGGCGCTGTTGCAGAGATCGCGCGTCCAGACCAGGTGATAGCCCCCCAGGCCGTCGTCGTCTCCGTGGACTTCTCCCCAGGGGATGCTCATCGAAGCGATGATCGCTCCCGGGTAGGTCTTGTCTTCATGGGCCATCAGCAGGCTGTGGCTGATGTGATAGAGACGCCCGTCGTCTCCCGACACCTTCTCCATCGGCAGGATATCGCGGCAGGCCCGCTCCCACTGCGTCTGGAATCTTTTTCGGTACTCCTCGTGGGGATTGGAGAGGCACTGAAGCAAGGTCGTTGCGGCGCCGTGGAGACCGAATCCGAATCCGAGGCCGACCTTGAATGTCCGGGTCTTGGAGAGATCAAGCTCTCCCATGAGCGCCACATTACCGTCCCGGGCGTAGTCGAACTCCCAATCCATCCGGAAATTGTCGCGCAGGTCGGTCCAGCCGTCGCTGGCCCCGACATAACCGCAAGAACTTTTGAGAAACGGCACCGTCGCCCCCAGCGCCAGATAAACCTGATTTCGAAACGCCGTCAGGACCTCCCGGCCGGCCACTTTCACCTTGGCGGCGGCGTTCCCCCACCCGCGCCCTTCCACATGCGGCGCCAAGAGGAGATAGAGATGGAGCCGTTTGAGAAATTCCTCCTCCCCCTGAAGCTCGGTCTGGATCAACACGCAGGGGAGATAGGGATCGGCGATCACCTCCTTGACGATCCGGTAGCGTCCCTGCGGATCGCTCTTGACGATCCGATAGCCGAGCGAATGGTCATCGAGATATGAGAGTTCGGTGGCGAGGTCCCGTTTCTCCTCGTGAAAGAAGCTCTCCCCGTCGCTGATCAGGAACTCCATATCCCGAATCTGCGGCAGATCGACGGTGGGGAAATAGACCTCATTGAGAATCCCGTGCGAGAGGGTGAACCAAACCCGGCTCGCCGTATGATACGCCGTGCCGATTCCCTCTTTCTCGCTGCGCGTCCACCGGGGCGGCATCCCCGGCCCGCCGAAGGCCTCCGTTCCACGAAACAGCATCTCCATCTCTCCTCCCTCCATGGTCTATTTTTGATACTGTTCCTCGAGATAACGAATAATCTTCTCGTCATCATCCGGGATAACGACCCCTCTTTCCGGATCGACCAGCGTCGGAACTCCTTTTTGGCCGGAGATCCTCTGAAGCCGCTCCCGCTTCTGTTTATCACGGGGTTCATTGCGGATCAGGTAGTCGATCCCTAAATCGGTCAACCTGGCCCGGACGATTTGACAATAGGGACATTCCTCGAATTGGTAAAGTTCAAGCATCAGTCAGCCTCTTTGTGAATCGGATGGGACAACTTTCGAGCGATCTCTTCCGCCGGATAGGTGAAAATTTCCGAGAGGGCCGGATGAAAATACGGGATCTCAAGCAGTTGATGAACCGTCGCCCGGAAGCGCATCGCGACATTCATTCCGTAAATCAGCGACGCCCCCTCGGGCCCCAAGAGGTGGACCCCCAGAATCTCCCCGCTTCCGGCGTCGGCCAGCATCTTGACGTATCCTTTCGTCTGGCCGGTGCAGATCGCCTTTCCGAGATCATCAAACGGGTAAGCGGCCACGATCACCTCCAACCCCTTCTCCTTCGCCTCTCTTTCCGTCATGCCGACCTTCGCGAAGGTCGGATCGGTAAAGATGATCTGCGGAACCAGCCGGTAGGCGGCCTTGCGTTTGACATGGGAGAAGGCATTGTGTCCCGCGATCTCCCCTTGATAGACGGCGACGTGCGTCAATGGGTAGATTCCCGTCGCATCGCCCGCCGCAAAGATCGAGGAGGCCGTAGTCCGCATCTCCTCATTCACGACCACCCCCTTCGGTGTATAGGCGACCCCCGCCGCTTCCAGATTCAGTTTCTCAAGCGCCGCCTGACGGCCGGTGGCGACCAGGATCTCTTCCGCTTTGAAACAGATCGGCCTTCCATCGACGCGCGCTTCGACCTGTTTTAAAGTTCCGTCCGCTGAGATCCGCTCAAAAACGACATTGGTGTAGACCTCCATTCCCTCTTCACGGAGGTATCCGGCCAGCGCCAAGCCGATGTCGCCGTCCTCCCGGCTCAGAAGAGAGTTTCTTCTCTCAAAGATCGAGACCTTCACCCCCATTCGGGAAAAATGCTGTCCCAATTCGAGCGCAACGGCGCCCCCTCCCAGGACCGCCAGAGATCGGGGAAGATCGATCCGCTCCAGCGCCTCGTCGCTGGTGATGAAGCCGGTTTCCCTCAGCCCGGGGATGGGGGGAATGAAGAGGCTCGATCCGGTCGAAATCACGAATCGGTCACCCTGAATCACCTTCGCTCCGACCTGCACTTCGCCGGGTGAGCGAAATTGCGCAGCTCCTTCGATAAAAGCGATCCGCGGATTCGATCGGACCTCCTCCCATCGATAATCTATGAATCCTTTTATGATTTTATTCTTCCTGGAGATGATCCCAGGATAATCCAGGGTAAGCCCGTGAACCGCCACCCCCAGCGCCTTGGAGGTTCCGGCGAGATGGGCCAACTCCGAAGAACGGAGAAGGGTTTTGGAGGGCATACAGCCCTTCAGAATGCAAAGCCCTCCGAAAGGACCCTTATCGATCAGGGCCACTTTTTTCCCGTATCCTGTCGCGACGCGGGCCGCCGCGAAACCGCCGCTTCCGGCCCCAATGACCACCAGATCGTACCGCTTCATCTCTCCCTTTCTCCAAATCTTCCAAACTCCTGAACCGGCATTTCCATCAGACCGACGCACCGCTTTGCTGAATCTTCTCCCAGTTGTCCTTTTCGGACCCCTCCCCCCGTGAATCAGCCGCTCCCTTCAGACGCAGCGCCTTTCCATACCTCCGCAGGGTCCTTACAATCCGCTCCGGGCTTCCCCAGTCGCTCCAGCCGACTTCCTCAACCGGCGTGACGAGAAGGTGGCCGGGGATCTTCTCAAAAAGATCCTTCGAAATATTCGCGGGCGCCATCTCGGTGTAAATCCGCTGAAGGGTCGCCCCCTCCCCGGCGCCGCCGATATCATTTATCAGGCGATCAAAGCAGCCGACCATCTCCGGCGCCGCGCTTCGGGCGAGGCGATAGAGCGTGGCCGCTCGAGCGGCAAAGATGAGGGTATTCCAGAGACCTCCCAGCTTCATCAAGGCGCGCGCTTTCCTCTTCGCCGGTTTCTCATGAAAAGATCCGACGGAGAGGGCGCTGTAACCGTCCGACTCGCAAACAACCCGCCGAGGCTCAATCCATCCGTACTCCGGCTCAGGAAGATCCGGACGAATGCCGAGAAGCGTCAACGACTCCGGAAAAGAATCGAGCAGTCGAACATTCCACCGGATCGGGTCGATGAATCGCGTCTCCTCCCAGACAAAGTGATCCGATGGAAAGATCACCACCTTCCCTTCGGGGTTCCGGTTCAGGACATGGACCAGCGGCAGAAGAACTCCCGGGAGGGTCTCTCGATTCCGCGGCTGGAATAAAAAACGGGTAGCGGGTCGGGCTTTCGAAAGAGACGCTACATAAGGAGCATGTTCCGCGCCGACGACAACGAAGATCCGATCCGCCCGAATCATCCGCTCCATCCGGTCGAGGGTATGCTCAAGCATCGTCCGCCGACCGGTGAAGGCGAAAAACTGTTTCGGACACGACCGGCCCGACCGCTCCCGGATGAATTCCTCGACACGACGCCCGCGACCTCCCGCCAAAACGATTCCCCACATCCCATCCATGGTCTGCTCTCCTCTCAAGGGCCGCCGCGAAACCGCGGCGAATACGGTCTGATCGATCCCCCTCTCCCATTGTAATGAAGACACCCCCTTTTAGAGTCATCATTCCTCCCGGTATAAAGGCCGACGGATCGCCGTGTCGGAAAAAGATGACCTCAAAATTTCGATACATCCAAACAGAAGGAGCAGGTAGCCGAACAATTCGGAACTTTCTTCGACGATGCGGCCCACCAGCCGCAGGTATTGCTCTTGAAGCGCCGCCCGCCAGAAGAGCTGCTGCCCGATGAGCCGGGAAAATACCATGACGGTGAGAAATCCGGCAAAGAGAAACCCGAACGGCCCGGATGCGAGAACCGGTTGCAGTTGTGCTGCCACGCTCCGGCGGTGACGCCGGATGAAGAAGAACGCATAGAAGGCCGCCATGGCAACCATGATCTGCCACGCACCATCGAATACATAGCGGTCAAGGTTTGCATCCATCTCCCGCACGGCAGAGGCCAAGGGGAGCAGCGCCAGGAGATGGAAAATCTCGCGTCGCTCTTCGATACGGAATGCGGCGGTCTGCAGGCAGCCAAAGCAGGCAAACAGCAGCACGAGTTGAAACCATTCCACCGGCCCGTTCTCAGCGAAAAGGAGAGGGGCATCCACACGGCGGGAGAGGAGAACGACCCCCTGGATCACCGCTGCGGTCGTTAGAAAATAGACAAGGTAGCTCGCGGGGAAAAATGCGATTCGACTGCTTACATGATTTACCCGATCTGAAATCCGTCTGCTATTCTGTCGTCTCTCCAGAAGATCAGTCGTTTGACCCTGTTCTAAGGCGAAATCGGGGAATCTGTCCATTTTTTTACTCCTGCTTTCCCTCGAGATTGAAGAGGGGTGAGTGAATCTGCCTCGTCATTACCGGTTAAGGTTGAACGCCTTTGAGACGATCGCGTTTTCTTATGCAGCGGATCGATCTCCTCCAAAACCATGTAAGAGGAGCGGAAAGGTCAAGCCCGAAACGGCCCGATTACCGAAAAGGGGTATGCCTGCCCCGCATTCCATCGCGGTCACTTTCCTCCTCCCGCCGTCCGAAGAACGATATCGGAATAATACGCGACCGCTTCCTCTCCGGTATTGTCGGTGTCGGTCATCACCGCCACGCCCGAAATGGCCGGCGGTTTTTCCCCGAAAAGCCGTTGATAATCGCTGTAGAGGTTCCGCTCCTCGCAAAGCCACTCTCCGACCTTCTCCTCTCCGCTTTGCACGGCAACCATCTGCGCCCGGTCGGTGTAGGCGTTCGGAATCGTCCTCCCCTTGGGAAGACGGTTGGCCCAGATATAGTTGATCGCCCCTTTCGGCGGGTATTCGCCGTAGACCGCTTTGATGAGGCCGAATTTCGCTTTCTCCCAAAAGGTGGCTCTGTCCGGATCGTACTTGAACGTCACATAGATCCGCGCGGCGTAGTCGTCTCCTTCCTTTCTGGTCTCATCCCCGTTTGAGATGATCCGGTCGATCTTCCAACACCAGGAGAGGACCGAGAAGACTTTCGGGTCACGATCGAGCGGCCGGTAGAGGCCCGACGCCGCGTTTCGGCTGACGGCCCGGATGACCGGTCGTCCCTCCTCGTGAAGCAGGGTATACTCCGTGTGCGCCGGGACCTTCTGAAAGGTTAACGCCCGCCATGCCTCCGGCCAGTCATTCTCTCCGCGACGGTCGCCGATGAGCCGCAACGCCTCGTCTGCGCCCGCGGTCAGCGCCGGCGCCTGCAAAAGCGAGAGGCCGAGAAAGAGCGCGATCCAAACCGGCAGGGCCCCTCCGGCCCCTTTCCATTTTCGGTAAAAGAGAGAGATCAGAGAGATCAGCGCGGTAAATTCGCCGCTTCCCGTCCCAATGACCACCCGGTGATATCGCTTCATCTCCCTCCTTTTCCGTTAGGCTTCACTTTCCATTCCATTCATCGCCACCCCCAGGGCTTTCTCCTATTTTTCGTTTTCAGGCGCCTCCGCTACGGCCTTCCCGCTCCATTTTTTGTAGACGACCGGCAACAACGCCAAGAGTCCCAGGAGGACAAAGGCGCCGATGACCCTGGGCGAGCCGATTTCGTTTAACGAATCGATCGTTCCAAGCTGTCTTCCCGCATTGGCATAGACAAAACTCCCCGGAACAATCCCGATGGCCGTCGCAATCACATACGTCCTCAAACTCATTCGCGTCAAACCCGAAGCCAAATTGATCAGGAAGAACGGAAAAAGAGGAATCAATCGGAGCGTCAGAAGATAGTAAAAGGCATTTTGACGGATTCCCTCATGAATCGGCTCCAGCCGCTTTCCAAATTTTCGTTCCACCAGGTCCCTAAACAGATATCGGGCCGCCAGGAAGGCCAGCGTCGCCCCCGATGTGGCGGCCAAATTCACATACAAAGTCCCCAACAGGGTGCCGAAGAGGAGTCCGGCGGCGAGCGTGAGAATCGTCGCCCCCGGAAGTGAAAGGGCCGTCTGGATGCAATAGATCAGAATAAAAAAGATCACGGTGGATAGATAATGAGACTCGGTATAGCTTTGAAGCGCGTCTCTGTTTTCTTTCAGCGCGTTCAGCGTGAGAAATTTCCCGAGATCGAGATAAAAAAAGGCTCCAATGCCCAGGATAAAGAGGCCGAGTATCAACCATTTTGCAGTGGAGGCTTTGTCCCCATTCTCTGCCATTCGAATCAACCCCCTATTTTTATTTTTGAGGCCCGATCTCGAATATCGCCAGGCATTTCTACTCTCTTCGATGATCTTCATTTCTAAGGGCGGAGTCGTCCTTTTGCTTCGCCGCCGAATGAAGCGGAAAATCGCCGTCTCAGATCGCCTCATTCTTTAGATCTGTGCCAAAAGAAAGGTCGTAGCCATCATCCCCATCCCGGTGGGGAGCGAAGCTTTGGCCCCTCTCCATTTTCGATATAAAAACGGGGTCAATGAAACGAGTAGAAACAGGACAAGCCCGATCAGAAATACGAAGGAGATCTTCCCTTGTATTAAATCGAGAAACGAACTGGAGAAGACGACATAGGCCGCGACGCCGGGGAGCTTAAAGAGTGTCGTGGCGAAGAAGAAGGTTCCGAATCCGATTTTCGTCAGGCCAAAGGCGTAATTCAAAAAATTGAAGGGGAAGAGAGGAATCAACCGTGTGATCGCGACATAGGCCCAACCCCTCCGTGTGACCCCCTCATCAATTTTCTTCCAACGCTCCCCCAAACGTTCTACTACGATATCCCGCATAAAATAGCGGGCAATCAGGAACGCGACGCCCGCTCCAAGACTCGATCCGACCGAGGCATAAACGGTTCCCCAGATCGGCCCGAATGCGAGGCCCCCGGCCATTGCAATGGGAAAACCCGGAAGAAAAAGAGCGGGGGCAACGGAGAAGATCAGAATGTAAACAAGCGGCCCCCAGATCCCCCAGCGGCCAATCGCATCTTGAAGCCGCTGCTGATCGAAGTAATCGGTCAGCCCGGCCGCGCGAACAACTGTGATCAGACCGATCAGAATGAGAAGAAAGAGTGCTGCCCGCGTTTTGTTCGATTTCACTCCGTCTCCTCCAAGAAAATCCGATGATTCCGCTGACGGTGTCCGATCGGATCGACCTTTCGAGCGGAATCATCGGATCATACCGTCCGTTTTATTTCAGATCCCCCTTCAGGGCGATCTCAATCTTCTTCATGTTCTTCGGATTGCCGTCCGGATGAAGCGCGATCTCAAGCAGCTGCCACTTCTCCAGCTCTGACAATGAGATGGTTCCGGTGTAATGGCCTTCTCCCTTGGCATCGGACTTGAAGGAGTAATCCCCTTCGCCGACGCCGGCCATGTCCATCTTCGGCTTCATGTTGACCACCCAGACGGTGTAGACCGAATTCGGCTTCAGTCCGGTGGCATGGACCGTGACCTCCTTCTGATCTTTCCCTTTTTCCTTGATGACCGCCTCTCCTTTGGCTCCTCCGCCGGCCTTTTCCGGAGTCAGTGTTACTTTTTCCGGAATTGCAGCGTGAGCCGTGGATAGGGCAATGAGAAAAAGGGCGATGCCATAAATAATCTTATTACTGATGATCTTCATATGCGTTCTCCTTTAAAAGTCAGGATTTTCTTTCACGCTTCGCGTGTCGCCTGCCGTGACATGTCGGTGGCGAATGATTCACTTTCCTCTAGCCAAGATCGGATTCAACCTTCAACCCGTCGAGGAATTTATTCCACCCATTGTAGAGATCGACAACGGCCATGATCTCCAAGACTTGGGCGTCGTCCGCCCCCATCCGGCGGAGTCCCGACGTATGGGCGTCGATGCAGTAGCCGCAATTGTTCGTCGCGGAAACGGCGAGGGCGATGACCTCTTTGGTTTTACGATCCAATGTCCCCTGCCCCATGACCTGGAGAAATCGCCTCCAGTTCGCCTCCAGAAGGCCGGCGTTGTGCCCCATCGCTTTGAAAAGATTCGGCACAAACGGAATCCCGAATGTCTTCTTGATCTCCTGATAAATCGCTTTTACTTTTTCGTCGGCCTCTTTTTCATCGACGAGTTTAATCGTGGCCATCTGCTCCTCCTTCTCTCTGATTTTTTCCTCCATGGCTTGGACTAATCGCTCCAACCCCGGCTCTCCAATTGAAAAAAGCGCTCCATCCAGCACAAAACTGGGATAAATGAAGATTCCCAATTCCCTCGCCCGCGCTCGGTCCTGGCGGTCGGATCGAACGATCAGATCGACTCGCGGAACGCGACGGACCGCCTCCTCCGCCAGAGCCAGCGCGGAAGGGGCCGAAACGCAACCGGGTGAAATGAAGAGTTCAAGAACAATCATGGGGCAAGAATAAACGATCTGATCAAAACAAAATGTAGGTTAGGCTACGAAATAAATTTTCACCCTCACGGCCCAGAAGGGGTTCAGCGAGAGTCCACGAGAGGGAGTTGATCGCTTTTAAAGATGTCGGTTGACAGGATGGGAAGCAAGGCTACAGCACCTGGACGGAATACGGGGAGGGATGGCTCAGGCGGTCTTCTGCTTGGGGCGGTCCGGATGGAGAAGGACGATCCGCCGGCCGTCGAAATCAATGAGACCCTGATTTCTAAATTCTCCCAACGTAGCGCTGACCGTCTCTCGGATGGATCCGATCAGGTTGGCCAGTTCAAGGTGGGTAATTTTAAGTTCAAGGCGAATCCCCCGGGGGAGGTTCTTCCCATAGTCTCTTGAGAGCTGGGTTAAAAGACGCAGCAGCCGGGAAGGAACATCCAGGAAGGCGAGGTCTTCCACACGGCTTTCAATTTGCTTCGCGCGTGAGCAGATCATCTTGGTAAGGAGAAAAAAGACCTCCGGTTTTTTGCGGAGGATGGAAAGAAAGTGATCCTTCGGGATGACACAGAGCTTGCTGTCTTCCAGCGCTTCCGCCAGGGTGCTCCGTGACGTGTCGTCAAAAAGCTCCGTCTCCCCGAAGATCTCCCCCGGCTCCAAAATGGCAAGGGTTACTACACGTCCGGTTTTTGAAATCCGCCCTATCTTGACGCGACCCTCCTTCAAGGCGTATACATGCTGGCCTGGATCTCCTGGGAAGAAGAGCGCCGTTTTTCTCCTGACCGATACCATCTGGACCTTCCGATCAAGCTCTTCCATCTCTTCGGGGGTCATCTCTTTAAAGAGTCTAATTCTTTGAAGGTACCAGATCTTGCTTTTCAGCATGGCGGGAATCATAATCCCAAATGGGTAGCAGAGTCAATCACCCGATCTAGACTCATGCGGATGTCGGAGGAAAACAGGCTTCAAGTATCAGGGTCAATTTGAATCTGGAAATGTCAGCGTTTGGCGCGGTTTCTCATCGATCTCTGCTCCGAAACTGGAGAACCCGTGGGGAACAACGTGCGGCTCCAATTTAAGGTGACGCACCAGGAGCTTGCGAACCTCATCGGATCGATCCGAGAGACCGTGACCTCGATTCTGAGTGATTTTAGGCGTCAGGGCCTGATTCAGCAGTCGCAACGGTTCATCACCATCCTGGATCTGGAGAGGTTTACCCTGGTTGCCAACCACGGCGCCGACATGGGCCGATGATGCGCTCGGATGACGCCCCCTTGTACAAAAAGCCGTGAACGGATTCGAAACGGAACCATGTTCAAAGTAAGCCTGGTTGATTCTGATGAGAAGACGATCACCCTGAAACTGGAGGGGCGCATCGTTGGTCCATGGGTGAATGTTCTCAGAGGCGAATCCGATCGATGGTTCTCTCAGCAGAGAAGACTGATCCTCGATTTTTCAGAGGTCACTTTCATTGATTCGGAAGGGATCGATCTCGCGCACGCATTGATGCGCAAGGGTATCCATCTTGTGGGGTTTTCCCTGTTCCTGTCGGAAATTCTAGAAAAAGCCCGCCCAGAATGACTGAGATCAACCTCGCCGATTCTTAGTCTACGCGGCCCGCCGCTCCCTTTCCGCCTTGGCCTGACTCTCCGCCGCGGAGGGGAGAAACGCCGGATAGCTCCCCAAAAACCCTCCGAAGATCGCATGTTCGATCGCAAAAGGAAGATAAGGCATCTGCGCCATCATCGGATTGACGATCGGCAGCCAGAAGAACTGCATAAAGAGCCAGATCGCCAGGCCGTAGAAAATGCCCCAGCCGATCGCCCGGCCATAGGAGAGGCGGCCGCCAAGGAGGGCGAAGATCACCCCGAAGCCGATCGCCGTCGCAAAATGGATCATCATACCGGCCAGGATCGGCGTCATCTGAAACCCGGGGCGCTCCATCCATGCATCGTCCAGGAAGGTGACGGCGATCATCTTGGGGGGCGCCCAGATCTCCTGCCCCATCATGACTGCGAACGTCATTGCAATCATCGACATAATAATTCCGGCGATAATCCCGGCGAGGACCCCCGCGTAAACCACCTCCCCCGCTGTTACTTGTTTTCGTTCAAAATAGGTTGCCATAGAGATCCTCCTTCACTGACCTCATTAATTACACGCGCCTTTGATCGCCTGCCAAGATCGCAGGCGACCTTGAGCCTATCCAGATCGCTGAATTAGATCGGATCTACGCTTTACTGTCGTCCTCCAAATCGGCAAAGTTCAAGAAACCACCCTATTCTCTATAATAGAGATTCTTCCAAGTCGAGACGATCCTCACGATCGGATATCCTTCTTTTGGGCGATTCAAAATTTCGATCTGTATCGGTAACTTTCAGCATAATGTGAAGCGTAAGCGAGGGCCGTCGAAAAAGATGTAGGATGGACTACTAAGCGGCGGGGGAGGTTCAATCCTCGCGTTATGAAAATCGGCGACATCGATGAAGCCGTTGGCATCCACCGATGAGGGGGCACACACTTATAAAAATTTAGGAACGAGGAGCGCTCCCCCGTCCGCCGCCAGAAGGCGTGGAAACAAGATCATCGCCGCAACCCTCCCAGAAACCGCAGCGACCCTCACCCCGTTTATGCCGCGAGATCCCTCTTTTTCTCCTCGTACTCCTCTTTACTGATCTCACCACGCGCATAGCGTTCCTTCAAAAGCTCAATCGCGCGTTCGGAAGATCGCGCTTGGGTGGAAGAAAACCCCCATCGGACGACCCAGACGATTCCCGCAATCAATAGGACCAGAAGGGCCAGTCCCACCAGCCCCCACAGGAGCATCCACGCCATCATCCCCGACCCCATCATTCCATCCATCATTGGCAATCCCTCCTCGTATCCTTCTTCTGTGATCCATCATCTTCTCACCGTTTTCCGCCGGGCCAGGTAAGTAGCGGCATGTTGATCACCACACCCGGCTGCTCGACCGTTGCTTCTCCTCCGCCAACATCGATTTGGGCGCCTCGGCCACCTCCAAAACGACGAGAACGGGCGAATCCATCATGTCCGCAAGCAGTTCGGCAATCTTCGGATTGGACGTCTCGGTGGGGATGCAGCGGATCTCGATCCCCTCGGAGAACCCCTTCACGGGCGGGGCCTCGGCCCTGTCATCGCCTCCCCCATCGGTGTGACCGAGGCAGAGGCCAGGACGAACCCAGCCATTAAAAGCACGACAAGCGTTGTGACGACGAGAATACGTCGCATGATCTTCCTCCTAAAAATTTAGGCGACCTGAAACCCCCGCTCGATAATCGCCTCGCGGATGCCGTCCGGGACCGCTTCCCCCTTCCGGTACGTGACCGTCACGATCTGACGTTTCGGATCGCCGGTGACCTCCTCGACCCCTTTGAGTTTGCAGGCCGCCCCCCGAATCGCCGCCAGGCACCCTTCAGTGCATATTGGAAATCTTGAGGGTAAGCTGCGCGGAACGGCCCTGGCACCGCTTCGGCAGCAGCCGCCCGGCGAAGGAGTTGGCAAGCACCGCGCTGACGCTGGCAAGCATGGCCACCATTGCCCAGACCGGGTGAACGAGGCCGGTCGTCGCGAGCGGCCCGCCGATCCCGTTGAAGGCAAAGGCGAGGGATAGGTTCTGAAGGTTTTCCGATACGAGGTTTTGCCGATCTGGTAGGCATCGACGACTGCGCCGAGCCACTCGCCGATCAGGACCACATCGGCCGACTCGATGGCAATGTCGGTCGCGTTTCGATTTTTTTCTTTCATGATCGCTCCTGATCTTTCTTATCGAAACTTTTGAATCCGCGCGTTATGAAAATCGGTCACATAGATAAAGCCGTCGGCATCGATCGCCAGCCCGGTGGGACCGTTGAATTCCCCCTGCTTTTCTCCCTTGGATCCAAATTGTTCGAGGGACTTCCCTTGGGGATCAAACTTCTCGACACGGTGATTGTAGAAATCGGCCACATACACATTTCCGTTGGGATCAAAGGCGATATCCGAGGACACCCGGAAGCGGCCTCCCCAGAGCCCCATCCCACCCCACTTTCGCAAGAATGTCCCGTCGGGTGAGAAGACCTGTACCCGGTTGTTATAGGAGTCTGAGACATAGATTTCATCGTTGGGGCCGGCCGCGATCTTGGCAGGAAAGTAGAATTTCCCCTCCAGACCTTCATCCCAGAAGAAGTTTAGGGCCGATCGGATGTTGTTCACCTTTTCCTGCCCTCCCCATTGCAAGAGAAACGTGCCATCCGAGGTAAACTTCTGGACACGATGGTTGTAGGTGTCGATCACATAGACATTCCCTTTGGAATCGATTGCGATCCCGGAAGGGGAATCAAACTCTCCCTCCCCCTTTCCGTTTTTCCCCCATTGGAGAAGGAATTTTCCATAGGGGGTGAACTTCGCAATCCGATCAAGAAAATAGTCGCTGATGTAGAGGGAGCCATCGGGGGCAATCGCCACGCTGGTCGGCTTTTCAAATTCCCCCTCTCCCTGACCCTCATTTCCAATGACCAGGAGCGGTTTTCCTTCCCGATCCCATTTCTGAACGCGATGATTGTTGGCATCGGTGATGTAAAGCGCTCCATCCTGGCCCACTGCCACGTCATAAGGTCCGTTCAGCTCGCCCGGTTCTTTACCAGGGTGGCCAAACGAAGCGATCCACTGCACCTCCCCCGCAAAGGCGAGGGAGCCGATCTCCAGGAGAAGGAAGATGAATAGCAAGAGGATCGGTCGGCTCTCCATTCTGCTCCTCTAAAAAACCAACCATCGAAGACCGATGTTGAACTGAGCGTCGGTTTCAAGCTGCTCCCCGTTGAGATTCTCGACGGTCGGAATCTGCACCGAGGCTTCCACCAGAAAGGCCCGCCCCGTCGGGACCCACTGGATTCCCGGAGAAAGAAAGATCGTGTTCCCGCCGGAGTCGGGGACCTTGTTGCCGCTGCCGGGGGGACGAAAATCCCGACTCCTCTGCTCCCAGAAGCCGTTGAGCTCTAAGAAGAGGTTGACCTGAGGAGATGGATAGATCTCGTAGATCGCCGGCCAGGGGCGATAACCGACCGCCAGGTCGTAGCGGAGGGTGTCGCCGAATTCAAAACCGCTTCCCTCCGTGGTGATCCGATAGATCAGGTCGGTATAAAATCCCCATCGGGCCGGAATATACGAGAAGGCGGTCCCGATCAGATAATTTGTCGCGCCGCTCCCGTTCCAGAGCCCTGGGGGGAGATTGTGATCGCCATGGGACCCGGTCGGCAGGTCGAATCCGCCGATGACCATGGCGCGGGTGGTCTTCTCCTTCTCATCTTTGATGTAATAAGCATACTCGGCCAAGAGACGAAGATCGCCGAAGCCGTTCTCTTCAAGCCGGGTTGTTCCGGCGGGTCGATGGAGGTCAAGCTTTTTATTGAAATAAGGGATGACACCCGCAATCACCAGCTTCCCTTGCGTGATCGCATAAGGAAAGATCATCGGAACGGCACGGACATGAAGGTCCCCCCGTACTCCCCCCGGCAGATCGCCCGACCGGTCGATCTCTTGGTCGAAGGTCCGAAAGGCGTTGGTGAAGCCGGCCAGCAGGGCAGTCTCCGTGTTGATCGGCGGCCCCTGGGCAAAGGCCGACTCTCCCATCAAGAGGACCACCGCCACAAAAAATAGAACATGGATCCTTCTCCACTTTCGGACGCTCACGGCGCGCCCCCTTCATCTTCTTCGATCTTCACCTTCCCCGGCGTAAAGCTGGCCTCTTTGACCGCCTGCTCGACCTGCTCCTCGGTCATCTTCTTCCCCTCGGCTACATCGATCTCGGCGACCCCTTCGTTCACCTTGATCGTCACCTTCTCCACGCCCGGAAGCTGTTTTAATTTCTTCTCCAGGCCAAAGGCGCAGAAGGGACAAGAGAGACCCGACACCTCCACCGTGATCCTCTCCTTGGCCCAACCGACCAGAGGGGAGAGGAGCGTCGCCAGGATCAGAAGGACAAACACCGTCCGCTGTTTAGACAGCACCGTTTCTCCCAACTTGACGCGCCGGATCATCGCAAACCTCTTATGGCTGTCCCACGCCGGCAGCAGCAAGGGCCGCGCGATCGACCTCTCCCCTTTTGCAACAGTCGATGATGCGGCCGTCGGCCGCCACCGTGGGAGTGGAGACAACCCCAATCGCGCGGGCCCGCGCCATCGCCCCTTTTTCTCTCAGATCGAGGACCGACACCTCGCAGCGGGGGCAGGCGATCTCGTTGACCAGCTGAATCGCCGCGTCACAAAGCGGACAGCCGGCGGTAAAGATTTCAATTTTCCTCTTGATTGCCATCTTCTATTCCTCCTTCTCGTTTAGATTCTCAATCAGCGGGCAGATCTCCTTTGGGGTCGGTCGCGGAAGATCCGTTGTCCATCGCTTCAAGAGCCCTTCGAGCCTGGATTTCATCGCGATCATCTTGGCGATCTGCCGATCGAGATCTTCCGATCGGTGACGGACCCTCTGAAGGACCGATCGACAGGGGGTCTCCCCTTCGTCGGCGATGTTCAAGATCTCCCGAATCTCATTCAACGAAAACCCAGCCCCTCGGGCTGCTCTGATAAACCGGAGCCGCTCCGCCGCTTCCGAAGCGTAGAGCCGATATCCATGGCGATTGCGAACGGGCCGACGCAGAAGTCCCATCGCTTCGTAGTACCGGATCGTTCGGGTAGGAACGCCGGTCTTTTTCGAAAGATCTCCGATATGAAAGAGCGTTTCTGCTTTCATGGTTTTATTTAAACCTTCCAGTCACTGGAAGGGTCAAGGGCTCTTTTCGGCTGGATTCGATCAGGTGGCGCAACAGGAAAGCGCTTTGACATCACGATCGAACGTCAGGGCGGCGAGTTTCAGCCCCTCCGCCATCGTGAGATAAGGGTGAAAGGTGTCGATGAGGTCTTGCTTCGTCAGACCGAAGCGGATGGCCAAGGTCGCCTCCTGAATAATCTCTCCCCCCTCCGCCGCAAGGAGATGGGCCCCCAAGAGCTTTCCTGTCCCTTCCTCCGCAACCAGTTTGATCAGGCCCCGCGTGTTCCGGGCGGCAATCGCCCTGGGGACCTCTTTCAGGCTCAGCGCGCTTGTCTTGACCGAAAGCCCTTTTTCGCGCGCCTGGCTTTCCGTGAGCCCCACACTCGCAATCTGGGGATCGGTGAAGGTCACCCGCGGCACGGTCGATAGATCATAGACCCGGCCGATTCCAGCAAGAGCGTTCTCGGCGACGAGCCCTCCGGCGTAGGCCGCCACGTAGACGAACATCGGATCGCCGATCACATCTCCGGCGGCGTAGATCTCTGGATGGCTGGTCTGAAGATGTTGATTCACCAGGACCTCGCCCCGCCTTCCCATCTGGACGCCGGCCTCCTCCAATCCGAACCCTTCCGTCGTCGGACGGCGCCCCGTCGTCACGAGGAGCTGCTCGGCGGCAAAGCTCCGCGACGCCTCCGCCACCTCGGCATCGACGCGGTATCCGTCCGGGCCTCTCTCCACCCGGATGATACTCGCCCCGGTATGGATCTGCATCTTTTCTTCCTGGAGATACCGGGCTAGGGCCGCTCCGAGCTCCGGATCTTCTCCCGGCGCGATGTGGGGGGCGCTTTCCAAGAGGATGACCCGAACCCCGAATCGGGTGAAGAGCTGACCCAGCTCCAGACCGATCGCCCCGCCGCCGATGACGATCATCGACTTCGGGAGGGCCGGAAGGCTTAACGCATCGGTGCTGTCGAGATACCCCGCTTCCGCAAGACCGGGGATCGGCGGGGTCCAGGGATGGGCGCCGGTCGCGATCACGATCTTGCCGGCGGTGTAGCCTTTGCCGTTCACCCATACCTGTCGGTTTCCCGCCAGCCGGGCCTCTCCTTTGATGATCGAGATGTTCGGATGGGATTCTGCGACACGGACATACTTCCCCTCCCGAAGGGAGGCGACGAGATCGTCCTTTTGTTGAATGACCCGCGCCCAGTCCGAGGGAGGCGGACAAGCGGCCAGTCCTTCGAAATTGGGATAGGCGGAGCGGTAGCAGAGTTCGGCCGCGCGGATCAACGTTTTAGAGGGGACGCAGCCGATGTTGACGCAGGTCCCGCCGATCGTCCCCTTCTCCACGATGGCGACCTTGGCCCCCAATTCCGCCCCTTTGATCGCGGCGGCGAAGGCGGCCGAGCCGCCGCCGAGGATCAAGAGGTCGAAGTCGGCCCCTTTGGCTTTGGGAGCCCGTCGCCCCTTTTGCAGAGACTGGCGCTGCAATACCAGGGCATGATAACCGGCGCGCGCCACGGCGTCGATTAATGGCCGATCGGCGACGTTTGGACCGACAATCGCCTGAGCCCTTCCCGATTGCCAGTTCGAGACGGTCGCCTCCTCCACCCCCGCGACCGATTTGAGCGCCTCGGTCACGTGCCGGGCGCAACCGTCGCAGGTCATCCCTTCAATCCTCAGGGTCACTTGAACGCGATCCTTCATGATTCCCTCTCCTCTTGAAAACCAAAGCCCCATCCACAAGTCAAAAAATAAAATTGATTCGAATGGACCTTGATGCTCCCCATGAGGCTCACATACCTCTTGCCGATCTCGGCCTCGATCCTTTGACTACATTTAAGGGAGCGTCAGTGTCCGCAGCAGGAGGTCTCATTGTCCGAAGGGGCTTTCCCGCCGGCGATCTCTTTATAGGCGGCATAGGCCTTGATCGACCACTCCTCGCCGGGACATCCCTGCATCGTCATCGCTACATTCAGGAACTCGATCAGCTCCTCTTGGGTTGTTCCGCGCTCCACGGCCATCTTCACGTAGGCCCGGATGCAGGGCTCACACCGGATCGCAATGGAGATCGCCAGGGCGGTCAGGAGTTTGTACTTTCCGGGCGCTTTCCCGTCTTCATACGAGGCCTCCCGGGCCCGCATGATTCCCCCGGTGACCCGGGGGGAGAGTTTCCGCATTTCGACGAAGAGGGTGTCGCTTTCTGCTTTTTCTTGGTTTGTTTTCATCATTATTTATGACCTCCTTATATTTTTACTCGATGAGCCGGGCATGGTAGGTGAACATTGAATTGCTCGCCCCTTCCACCGCCTTGATCAGATCATCCACCGTCGTCTTGCTCTGTTCGTATTCGACCACGGCCCGCGCATCTGAAAAATCATCGAAGAAAAGCCATTTCTTCCTGACCTTTACCTCCGCCGTCCTGACACCCGGCCTCTCCATCAGAGCCGATCGGATCTCTTTCGCGCAAGCGCCGCAATCCATCCCGTCGATCTTCAAGGTGATCGTTTGAAGAGCACCGGGTTCCTCCGCAAGGCTGAAGTGATCGGTTGCCGGCGCACCGGTGACCAAGAATAACAGGACTGAAAATAACAGGGAAGCTTTCATAAAACCTTTTATCATGAACGGCCTCCTTCCTAAAAAGATTAACAACACTCAAGGGTCCCACCTATTTCCAAATCGCTCCTGAAAAGGGAGCTCACCAAAATACTTCCGATTCGCCACGCCTCTTGGATGGAAAGAAGCGTCGCTCCGGGGCGTTCGGAGAGCCACGCCGACGCGGCGTCGGAGGAACTGAAGAAGTGGACCTGATTGCAAAAGTTCGCCCGCACATCACAACACGTTTCTGAAAGCTTGGGCAGGGAGACAACGGCGTCGGCGGGTTCGAGGTGCTCCACACCCCCCGGTGTGACCGTCAGCCGGACCGTGATTCCGGTCGCAGGACAGGTCGACGCCACACGGGCCGTTTGGTTGAGAATCATCGGGAAGATCAACGTGTCCATCGCGCACCAGGTGAACAGCTTCCGGCCATTCACCTCAAAACGGTGCCGGGTCGGGTTCAGGGTGATCCCCGCGCCGACAATGTTCCCGTCCTGATCAAACTCGACGTTTCGCAACATACCAAGGGCCGCGGCAACGTCGCTAGGGAAGAGATGAAGCGTGGCGGCAATTTGGCCGAGGGCTACGGGGCTCCCTTTTGCCAAGAGGCGCAAGAGAGGGTGAAAAAGTCCGATCTTGTCTGGGAAAAGACTCTCCCGAAGCCCCTCCTTCAATGTCGTGGCGATCTCAGAAAGATTGAGAGATTGCATTTGATCCGCTCCTTTTCAACTCATCTTCAACTCATCGGACAGGGCGTAAGAAAACGAAAGAAAAAATAAAAAGCGTCCATCTGATCATTACAGCGATGTTTCTCTTATTGTTTGAGCCCCTTTAAGATCCGATGGCCAATAAATAAGGGGAGATCGTTAGGATCAGTGAAATAAGCGCGATCACCCACAGAATGCGCTTTGTCCTTTTAAGCCGCTCCGGAGAGCAGGCCGAGGCTCCACCACAAATAGGCTGCCTTCGGTAAACGCTGTAGAACCCCAGACCCAAAAAGGCAAAGGTTAATAGAACGAAGAGGGGCCGGTAAGGAACCATCGACGCCGCAAAACGGGCCGATCCTCCGAGAAGCCCGGTCGCCCCGGCCCCGATCCCGAGGGCGGAGAGGATCAAAGGACCGATACAGCAGACCGAGGAGAGAAAGGCAGAGAAGAGCCCGCCGATAGTGGACCATCCCTCTTTCATGGACGCCCTCCCTCCGAAAGGTTTTTTTGATCGCAGCAGGCCGCCTGCTCCTTCTTTCGAAGGACGATTCCATAGGCCAATAATCCCAGGCAGATCAAAAGGGCCGGAAGGAGCACATAATCCAGATACCCGGTGATTGCCCCGAGGCCGATGATCCCTAGCAGAATCACCAACACAGGGGTGAAGCAGCAGATCGCGGCAATGACGGCTCCGACTCCGCCGGTTTTAATGTAGGTCTCACTAGCCATGTTTTCCTCCCGATCGTTTTCCTGTGCGCCTCGACGCCCGATTCCCGACCAGGCTACAGGAAAGAATCCGCTCGGCTTGGGCAACCACCTGCTTTTCCGCCCAATCAAGGATCTGATCGATTTCAGGATCGGCAATCCGATAGATTGCCTTTCGACCCTGCTTCTCCACCGCCGCTAACCCGCAGGTCTTGAGACAGTTGAGATGATGGGAGATCAGATTCTGCGGCTTTCCTAGCATTTCATATATTTTGGTCACATGCATCGGCCCTTTCTGGTGAAGCAATTTCAAAATCTGAAGCCGGGTCGGATCGGAGAGCGCCGAGAAGAGGGCCACCTGGGCGGAGAGTAACTCATCCTGAATCATGGACAGACTCCTATATATCAATATAAATTGATTAATTGTAATATAACCTAAACTTTTAGATCCTGTCAAGCCTCGATTGAACCTGGAGTAAGCGCGGAGAGGTTCAAGCACGGTGTTGTTTTAGAATCAACATCTATATAGACGACCCTCCAGACGAAATTGATTCTCATCATCTGCATGCGCGATCGCCCCTAGAAATTTGCGTGGAAGCCACCCGGCATGCCGTGCTGGAACTTCACATATCCCTTCTCTCCGGCAGTATAGCGGTAACTGTTCAGAATCTCCTGGATCGTATCGAACTGATCGTTATCCATCTGATCGGCTTTCACTTTCAATAGATTCCTCCCTTAGATGGTTTCGGCAAATATGCCAGAAAAAAGGCAAAAAAAAGAGGCCCCCCCAACCGGAGGGACCCTTTTTCAAGAACAAAAATCTCTTATGACGCCGCCTGAAGCAGAGGAAGATAGCTCGATGCCTTGATATTCTCGCAGGCGACTGCTTCAATCTCCTCTTCCATCATCTCGATCAGCTCCGAAACCGCAATCTCCTTCCTCCCATGCAGTTTTCCAATATATCCCTCGATCGCTTCTTCGATGATCTTCCGGCAGAAGGTCTCCACCGTTTTTGCGGAAAACACGGGCTCGGTGTCGACATAGTGGAAGACCTCCTCATCAGAGAAGATAGCCGGAAAAGATCGCTGATGGGTCTGGGAGAAAAGAAAGGTATGAAGCAGAAATGCTTTCGTATTCTGAATATCCGGAAAACCCGATATGATCTGCGGCGAGATCACATCGAAGACTTTCACATTCTTCGACAACCGATCCAAATGCCGGATTGCCGACGCTCCCGGCTTCTCTCTTCTCAATACTTGCAACATCCTTTGAATCTCCTCGAGATGCTGCGGAAATAAGGGCCGAAGCCTTCCCGCCATCTGCATCCGCACTTCGGCGTTGTCGAGTCCCTCACTCATGCAGCCGTACTGGGCGTAGAACAGGTTGAATCCCTTCATGATCGACCGGGTGGTCGCTACCAAGACCCGCCCCATCTTCTCATCCAGATGATCGAACGATTCCAAGATGCGATACCGCTCCGCCTTATCCGTCTCCCCGGTCACCGAGTACATCGCCCCGGTCGTTGCCGCGATACTTTTCTGGGAGAAGCGATAGCGGCAGGAGATCAACACTGGAGATTCATGAACCTTCGCCATCTGTGAGAGCTTCCTTGCGAAATTCTCAAAGCTTGCGCTCCTCGCGATGGTCCGCCGGATGCCATCGACATCCTCCTCCCGGAGGGTCAGCTGTATCTCCTTTTTTGCAAAGATCGACCCGAGCTTCTGTAGAATCCGGTCTGCAAACCGCAAGACCAGCGGGAAATTGACCGACTCGGAGGCCTTGAAGATGATCCCGTATTCGGCCAGGGTCTGCGCCAAATCGACGTTCTCACTGCCGATATCCGAAATCACATCCGCGAGAGCAAACTGCTCGGACCCCGGCAGATCCTCCAGCACACTCTTGAGCAGATCGAGGACCTCCTTTAAAAAGATCGGGTATTTCGAGAGGATCGACGGCCGAAAATGCAGCAGGCCGTCTTCTTCCGCTGGAAGCTCTGTGACATCGCCCTCTAAAAGGGCCAGCACCTTTGCATACTCCCCAATCTCGCAAGAGAGCCCCAAGGCGTCGATCAGCATCTCCGTGATCAGGGATCGCTTTTTCTCGATCTCCTCATCGAGCTTCTCCCTCTCTCGCAGGGTCTTTCCTTCGGTCTTCCGTTCCTCCAGAAGATCGACCATCTCAAAAAAACGGACCGGAGCAAAATACTGGGCTAGGTCGTCCAGGAGCCGATGCCCCAATAGCCCCTCTTGAGAAAGACCTCGCAAAAGACGAATGAGGTCGCCCTTTTTATGCGACTCGATCGCCAAGTACGGGTAGCACTCCGTCTCCTCGACGATCTGAAACCCCTTATGAACCTTCCGACGGACCACCTCTTCTTTCTGGATCAGCGGGAAGCCCCGAACCTGCGCATAGGCCGCCACGAATTCCAAGCGCAGCTTCCGGAATTCCGCTTCCACGGCCTCTCCGACCGTCCACCAGGCGCGCTGACTGCCTCTGACCTTTCGGACCAGATTCACGAACATCATCAGATTGAGAAACTCTCTGATCTTCTCCAACACCTCGAGATTGGTAACCGCCTCCAGGAGATTCGATTTCAGCTGTTTGGCGTTGATCTGGAAATGAACTTCTTCATCGGCGTTTAACGCCCGATCGTAGGTCAAGGCAGATGCGATCTCTTTGAGCAGAGGGAGGCAGGGGATCAGGCAGTTCATCTCCCGCGATCCGGGATGGACCAGAGGCCGCTCAAGCCCGATGAGACGCTTCACTCTCTCTTCCGTCGGCTGAGTAATTCTGGTAAAGCCGACGCCGAGCTTATTCATGACGTCAAGCAGAGTCGGCTCGATACTGTGACCCTCCTTATCCTTTCCCAGCCAGGAGGGGATGTTGAAACGATGCGAGTCGTAAACCGCCATGTAATAGAGCGCAAGAACAGCACCTGCGCAGTCGGTATAGACCAGTTCCAGGACGTACTTCTCCGTATCCTCTCCTCTTTTCTCTCCGTTCTCTCCGCCTTTGTCCTGTGTGCTCTTCGCCGATTTTTCGACGAGGTTCATCATCAAGAGAATTCCGGTCCGGGAACTTCCGTGATTCAACAGTCTCAGGAGCTGGTTCAATGTGATCCTGTGCTCGGGATCGGAGCGCTCCTGTCCTGCGGCCAGATGCACCTCCATTTTCAGCGCAATCTCGGGATCGGCATGAAGAAAGGAGCCGATGTTAATCCGATTCGTCGCCAGCAGATAGAGGAAATCGCCTGTGTCATTGTTCGTGGGGGTGGCGGAGAGGCGATAGTCCACCCAGAGAACCCCTCTTCGCCGCAGATAGGCGTAAAGGCGCTCCATCGCATACGAGATTCCGCTCTCGGAGTTCTTCAAGAACGACGATTCATCGGCCACGATCATGAACTGAAACCCTCTTCGGACGAGGATCTCCAGCGGCCGAATAATCTCTTCCTCCTCCTTGAGCCCAAACTCATGGCGGCTGAGGACGACGCAATCGCCGTCCTTCACGGAAAGTGTGGGTAGCTTCTTCATTTGGATCTGATGCAGCGCGTCTTGAGGGACATCGATCTCGACCATGGAGTTGATGACATTCTGGCAGAGGTTCGCCTCGGTGAAATAGAGTGTGAGCAGTTTGATGGGCTGGCGTTGCCGCTTCTCCCATTTTTCACGAATTTGGTCGGAGAACATCTTCAGAAAGATCGGCGTGGTGTAGGTCTTGCCGGCGCCGACCTGGGCGAAGTTATTCAGCCGGAAGGGATCCTTTCTTTTCTCCGATAGGTACGCCTGAAAACTCAGATAGGCATAGTAAAGCGCTTTCTCCTGCATGGAGGTCGGCGCTCCCGATAACCCCTCTATGGTCCGCTTGATCGTCTCCCGGAAGGCAAGATAATCAGGCCGGTAAATCTCAGGGCCTACTCCATCGAGCATCTCCCTCTCGAGCTTCTTTACTTCGGCAGAGATGAAGTTGGACAGAGAGGCCCAGGAGGCGATGGAGGAAAGATACATATTGACGCACAAGGGGGCGATCTGATCGAACGTCGACAAGACCTCCGAGAGAGCGTCGCTGGTCCTGCCGTCGACCTTTAAACTTTTCAGAAATCCGACGATCCCTTTATCCTGAAGAGAATCTCCACCCAGGTGCGATCCGATCTCGTCAAAGAGCCGTCCCAACTTGCTGTTATCCAGGGTCACCGTATGGAGGTATTTGAAGAAGTTGTAATCACTCTCCAGGCGCTCGAAGTTCTCATTCTTCTTCTCTTTGTTGGAATCTTCACTCTGAGAGGCCTGCGCCCTGACTTCTTGGTAATATTGCAGTTCCAGATCCCGCAATCTCTGCATCAGCCGCTTCAGGGATGCGACCTTCTCTCCGAATCGTTCGATGAATCGCTCCCGAAACGTATTTGTGTAGGGAAGGAGGAAGAGCCCCGCTTCATGAGGAGAGGCCTCGATGTGAGAGACTTCTCTCTGCCGCCCGGGGACGAAAAAAGGGAGCCGAATCTCCGGGGCGGCCGGTATTCGGATACGCTGAATCGGATCGACCGGCTTCCAGAGATTGGATGCCTCCTCTTCCACCAATTCCTCGATCTCGTCCGGGCGATCTTCGGCTTCCTTGAGTTTTCTCTGAAACCTCTGAAGTTGTTTTATCGCCTTCTGCAATTCTTTGACTGCGCTCTCGCTCATGCATATCTCCATCATGGTCTGAAAAAGGAAGAGGCCCAGCCTCCCTCTCCGGGAAACCGGGCCTCTTCACGTTAATCTGCTTTCGTCTAAACCTTAATGCCTCAGCGTGGCGACCCTCGACTCCAGGACCGCAAGGCGCTCGCGGATCTGCGTTGCAGCGTTATGCCTTTCACTTATCTTCTTGCAAATCGTTTTACGCCCGCCTTCTTGGCCGCCTTCTGCAGATCTTCATCCAGCGTCGCCAGAGGGATCCCCTCCCGCAACGCCAGTTCAAGATAGGAGGCGTCATAAGCGGAAAGCCGGTAACGCCGGGACAACTGAAGGGTCTCCGACAGCGCATGCGAGAAAGTCGCATCATCGACTTCGATCTCCACCTCTTCAAGCATCCCGAGGAAGGTCTCGCTGCGAGCCTCGGTGACCCATCCCTTCGCTTCCGCCCGGGCGATGACATTCGCCACTTCGAGCCCCCATGTGACCGGGACAAGCGCGCTTCCCTCCCGCATCGCGTCAAGCGCTTCCGTGGCATAGGCGAGCTCCTGCGGCTTGCCGTCTCCGAAGAACCATCGCATCGAAACGGAATTGTCGATGACGAACCTCACGCCCGCCCCTCTTCGATCAGCTCCTTGATGTTCACCCCGCGCACCGGATTCTCCAGCATGAACGCCTTCATCTTTCTCACCGCCGCAGCTTTGTCTTTTGTCTTCGCCCCAGCGCTCGGCACAAGATCCGCGACGGCTTCCCCCCGACTTGTGATCGTGAAACGCTTTCCTGCCCTGACCTGCCTCAGCAACTCTGGAAGCTTCGTCTTCGCTTCGTAGGAACCAATTTCTCTTTTCATGGTTTTTCCCCGTTATTTCGTTTCATATAGACCAGTATATAGACCGGTCGTAGTTAAGTCAAGCCGCCGCGGGAATCAACCCAAACGGCCTGTCCGCTTACACATTTAATTATCTTTTAATTCTCCTCCCATGTCGATGATCACTCAGTCCGCCGCTCTCCTCTTCCTTCTGCGCAAGGTCCGATATCCGAACCGCTCCCACGCCTTCGGATCGATCGGAAGAACCGAGGTACTCCGTGGAGTGAGACTGACATACGCCGCGGAATACTCCAGAAAACCGTATCGAAAGGCCTTCCAGAGCATCTCCGCCGCTTCGATTGCGACAAACTGATTGATGAAGAGATCCTGATGCTCGATCGCCTCCGCCAGAGAGCACGAAGGCCCCTGATCCCACTCCCGCGCAGGGTCTCTGATCTCCGGGTAGAGATCGATCACCGTCGGGAGCCGCCCGATCACATCTTTTATTTTCGGCTGCTCCACCCCGCGCACGGTTCCGAAAACCACTTGTCCCTGGCTTCGGCTGTTCCCACAATCGAGCCAGTTAGAACAGGCGGTTCCCTTCCGGATGACCTCCGCGATTTCCACTCTCGCCTTGCCGGTGTCGACCGCGCTGATCACCAGGTTCGGAGAACGACCGCCCCTGGGGGAGTATCTCATCGGCGCCGCCTCCCAGGAAAACCCCGCGCACTGGTTGATCCGAGTCACCAGGACCGAAGCTTTCGGATGGCCGATGTCCGCAGCATAGAACATCTGCCGGCCGATATTGGCCTCGCTCACCAGATCCGGATCATAAACGGTGACTTTCATCCCTGGATGTCCCAGGGAGATCAGCGCGGTATTGATCTGTGCCAGCCGGACGGCGAGGGCGCTCCCTGTCCCCCCGCAGCCGACCAGATGGATCTCCACCGGCCGCAAGTTGTTGTTGAAACCGACATAATGCCGCACGGGTCTCTCCAAATCAGGTATGGATCCAAGGGACCAGCTCGTCGAAATAGTAGCCCGCAAGACAGAGCCGCAGCTTGCAATCAAGCTGAGTGAGCGGCCTTCCCCTGCCGCAGCGGCCCAAAACCAACGAGTAATGGGGGAAGCCCAGATCGGATTGATCATCGGTTGGGGAGAAGAATGCGGATCCGATTCCATGGCTGTGAAGGTCTACAACAAGTGCGGTATCGGGACCTAAATCGGGCCACGTATATCGTACCGAGACCGCCGCACGAATCAGAATCTCCGGCTCTAGAAGCTCCCAACCAACGTTTGGACCCCAGGTGATCCAGGCTGCGGTCTCACATCCCCATTCGGTCCATTCGTTGGCCAGCTCGGCGAATCGCTCGACCAATTTCCGTGGGATGGGGCCGCAGCGAAGCTCTGATGCTATCTCAACCTGTCCATAGGGTAATTTTCTTCGGCTCTTCCAGAGGGGCCGGCGGAAGTGTCCAAAGTCCCCCTCCGCTTCGATCCACAAACCGTCCTCGGCCATCAACAGCCGCGTCTCCCCTGCTTTCAAGACCGGTAACGGCTCAAACACCGGAACCATCACCGTGGGGAGACGTGTTTGAAGAATTTCATCTTTTGCATTCATCCAATCCGATCCTTTGTAGAAGCTGCCGGAGAGTTATCCCGGCTGGTTTCAAAAGGTGATATGGAAAGCGTTTTAGTTTACCCGAAAGCAGCGCTTCCCAGAGTTCCACCATCGTCCCTTTTTTCAGGAAGTGGTGATCCGGGGCATTGTTGTGGGTGAAAGCGCTTGCGTAAAACGCTTCGGCCCAGGCCTCCATATTCTGAGGCCTGCACCCATTCGGTAGCCGGCTTGACCCCAGACAGACTTCATGATGGACGTCGACGTTAAGAAAAGGGGCCATCAGAAGCGAGGTGGATTGTGTGGGCCGCATGCGGCCCTTCGTCGCGAAGACATAGAGCTTCCGGCAGAATGCCACCATCACCAGCGATGGCCATAGAACCATGCCAGACTTCAGCGACGTCTGCCGGCCGAAATAGATGGGTCTTCGAACTTCCGGCCGGAAGAAGACCAGGGGCCCTTCCACTCCCGCTCCATAGGCCAGCAAAGCGGGATCGATCCATCCGACGTTTTGGATCAGATTCGGCAGGGTTGCTTTGCAAAGAGATTCCAGGTCTTTCATCTGAACGGGCCTCCCTTCCCTCAGGAGCGGAATCCCCTTTTCAGACATCTCGATCGGATGGATCTGCCAGTAATGGATCGCTTCAGCAGGCAGGGGATCTTCTCCCGTGTAGTAGAGCAGTGCGGCGCTAAGATGAAGTGTCTGTGCCATTTTCACCCTCCTCTGGCGCTCGCCCATTGCTCGGGGCGATCGGAGGCCTCTCCAGAGAGCACGCTTTCAGATGCAGCCGAAAGCACTCTCCAAGATTTCTGAGATCCGCGAGGACCTCGGAAACCTGCTGAGCGCTCTTGATCGGAAAGACCGATTTCGATCCAAGACAATTCTCATAAAGCCCTTGCACTTCCTGTTCGAACGCTTCGACCAGCAGATCGGAGGTGGACCAGAGGATCGGTGTAAGATACTCCGGGTAGAAATTCTCGTCGTAGCGGTCCGCAGACTCCGCTTCCTCCCGGATGGGCCGGGTCCACTTCGCGCTGATCTGGCAGACCTCCTCCGCCCAGAGGCGCCATCCGTATAACCAGGAGTCTTCCGGGGAAGGGGGCGGAAACTCCGGAAAGACCGGCTTGTCTTTCCCCCGGAAGAGAAACCGGTACGCCGAGGGGATGCCGTTCTGAAGCCACATGAGTCTCTCCTGAAAATATCTCTCGTCTTCGCTCCCCTTTTCCGCTTCGTGAAGATATTCCTCATAGAGATCCTGGCACCGCTCGATCTGGTCGTCATAGGTGTAATACGACTTCACCCACGCCAGCGTCTGCAAGGCGGCCACCACCGCCTCCACCAATCGCTTGTCGGCCCGCCCGATCTCAGGGAGAACATCGCAGAAGAGCGCATTGCATTCGATCGGATGCGTGACGATCAACGCGCACGATCGCGAGGAGATCGATTTTCCGGTCTCCACCCGATGTCCGCTTTCACCGAAGCATTCCGATCGGATATCATGGCACAGCCCTGTGAGCCACGCCTCCAGTTCCACCTGAATCCGATCCGGCCGCATCGAATCGGTCCACGGACCTGGCATAATGGAGCGGCTCCGGCGAAGAGCCCGAGAGATCCACAAGCCCGCCCGGGCAAGGACGCCGGCGGAAAGGCCGCTGTCGGCGTAGTCGACCGTCGCGAACATCGGATCGAGCTTTGGAAGGGGAATTAATGGAGCAGGGGGAGAAATCGGCCGGGGAGCGGCCCCTCCTGGGGCATTCGTTCTGAATCCCGTTGTATCGTTCCCAGAAACCGCGTGAGTATGTCGTGCGGGCATGCTCCTCCTTTCTCTTCCTCAAGACCTGCTTCCGATATTTCTGCCAACTGCTCGACGGTGAGCAGGACGGAACACTGCATGTGAAGATGGGGGGGCGATGGCTCGCCCCCCTTGGTTCCGACCGCCCGGGTGATCTTGTAGACCTGGGTCGCTCCCCGGCGTTCCGGCTCCCCTACGACCGCCTGGGCCAGTTCCGGGTAGACCGCCGCGTAGAAGTCGCGCACCTGCTCCGGCGTCATCCCGGGGTCCGGATCGCTGAGCCTCAACTGGCCATATTCGAAAAACCTTTCCATTCTTTGAACTTCCATTCTCTCCTCCATTAACCGAACAGATCGAAAGCCGAAGGCTCTTTTTCAGCGCCGGTCTCCTGCTTCTCTATCGATGACGCAACCTTTTGAGGCTCCTCCGACTGTGGAAAATCCGGGTGAGTCGGATCAGACTGAGACCTCTTCTCCTCGTGGCTTGATTCTCTCTTTTGGGTCTTTTCCCTCTCAACCCCTGCGATCGCCTTGCCGACCGCCTCCCGTTTGACCGAGAAGGCGCGGTGCAGCCTCCCCTCTTCCTCGTAGTTCTGCTCGATCAGCGACATAAACCCTTCGTTGAGCTCCTCCGGGGTCGCCTTGAAGACCAGCGGCACCCGCGCCTGCTCATACAACTCCTTCTCCTTCCCGGAGAGTTCCTTCACCTCCGGATACATCGGATGGAAGAGCACAACCAGTTTTCCCCGCTCTCCCGTGGTAATGGTGAAGGTCACTTTTCCCTGGGGCGGGATGAGATTCGCGATCTTGTTAAAATCAAACATGGTGAACCTCCTCGTTTTGGCCGGAAGTATGTTTCTTCTTCCGGCTTTCTTAATTCAAAATCCCTCAGTAGTATTTGACGACTGCTTCGCCAGATCGTAAAGGAAAGACTTCAATCGCCGGATCGCCGTCTCCATCGCCGTCGGTGGTGATCAGAATCCTCGGCTTGCCGGTATCAGAATCGACGGTAAAATAGGCGTCTGCCACACACTTCCCTTTCTCATCGAAAAAGCCAACCCGAAGTTCCCGGTAGGCGTCTCCTTCGACGGCGCTCAGGACAGGTCCATCTCCGGCCGGTTCAGCGACAGCCTTATACCGGGCTGGTTTTTTGGCATAGACGATCGGATCCACAATGATCTTCGGATCATTATTTTTCATCATCTCCTCATGGTTTTGAGCTGGACGAGGCGCGACTATTCTCTCCTGGTCTTGCGAAGAGCCTTTTCCCTAATTTCTGATCGGCGGTTTCCAATAATTGATATGGCGCAACGCAAGAGAAAGATTGCCAGTGGCCTCCACCAGCTTCCTCACAACCCATTTTCGAGCGATTCCGTGGAAATGTCATCGCAGTTGATTTTCTCACACAACGCGTCGATCTCTTCGGTTTTTAACGGTTCGTCCGATTCGAAGTGATAGGGGAAGTCCTCTTTGGGTACAAAACCCCCTTCCTGTACATCCTGCTGCCAATTCCTCAGCGCCGCCAACACCGTGGCGGTTTCCCGTTTTGTCAGTTTCATATCTCTCTCTGGACACTCCTTTCCGCCTCCCACGCCTCCTCGATCGGCCGGATGACGTCGGCGACCTGGGTCCGAGTGTAATCGTGATTGTCATTGAGGCAGGTGATAAGGCCGAAAAGGCCATTTTTTTCATCGCTGCATACTGGGCATCGATACTTCTCTTCTTGCTTCGCCAAGAGGATCGGGAACCACTCCTCCAGATCCCGTGTAATTGCCTCTTCATCCAATGAAACCGAACCCGTGGAGTAATCGTGCAGTTCCAGATAGGCCCCTCCTGCGGCGCACGAGAGGATCTCGACACTCTGGTCGGTTACGGCAATGGCTAAAAACCTGTGCTTGGTCTGCTTCCCTTTGGCGTTTCGGATGGCTTCGTGAAGCCTCTGTTTTCTATTTTTTTCTTCTGTCATGAGATTCCTTTCTCGGAAGAAGAGATTCCCGGCTGACGGCCATGAGGATCTCTTTCCCGTGGAGGGTCTTCTGAGGCTTTGTGTAGACCATGGCCCCTGCGAGAATGATTTGGACGGAATCTTTCAGCGCCGGCAGGACGTCGGCGGAGAGACGATAGCCCTTCTCGCGGATGTAGGCCCGAACTTTGGATTTTTGGATCACTCCGTCTCCTCCTCGAATGCGAGCCGGTAGAACTGAGGGCTTAAGGCCTCCAGATCGCCGTAGCTTCCGGCGAGTTGGGGGCCAGTACTGTGGATTTCGTCGGAGAGTTCTGCATCTCTGTCGATGACGATGTACCGGGCGTCAATGTCGCCGGGAACATAGATGTTTTCGACGACGCCCTCCTCGATGAGGATGATGATTTTTACCGGGCCTTGCATAGTCGCTTCTCCTCTTTTATATGGGTGTCTTAATTACAGAATCGATTTATCCCTTTTGAAAAGCGGTCTCCCGCGTAAGCCAGGCCGGCATGATTGGGGCCGTAAAGCCGCAGGTGAGAAGAGAATCGATGAATTCCTTCTTCGGCCGGGCGGACAGCTTCGAGATCGATTCTCCTCTGCTTTGAAGATAGGCGGTCAGGCCGATCTCCTTCGCGGTGGCCTCGATCTCCGCTTTGGTGAGCAGTTCCAGGTAGGTCCGATCGATCTTAAAAAGAGTCTCCGGGGTGGCTCCAAGATCGGTGAAGACCATCTCCTCGATTAAAGGGAGAGAGAATTTATCGAGCGCCTTTAAGGCCATTCTCCCCGCCGCGGTCATCAACTGCTCCGCGTTCAAGGCGCGCAATTTGGGATAGAGCTTCTCCGGATTGCTTTCAAAGCCGTCGCAGGCCAGGTTGAGTTCTTTCAGAGTGGGATCCCCCGTCCAGATCCTCCCCCAGGAGGTGTCTTTCATGGCAAGGAGGATCAGCCGCAATCGATTCTCCGGGGTTTCGATGAGATGGGCGGCCAGATATTCCCGGTATCTGTTTCTCTTGAAATCCTTCACCCGCTGGGGAGCGTTTGCGGGGGTCATCTTTTTGGGAACCGGACCGGCTGTGGATACATTCTTTAAACCGGGATCTTTTGCGGTCTTGGCTCCCCCCTTTATAGAGCCGGGCTTCCTCTCTGCATTTCCTCCCCGGAACCGCGCCGCGCGCTCCTCATAGCAGGGGCGATTCGTGCAGATATTCTGCCGCAGCGGGTGGCCTTGCGTGGAGATGAAGACGACCAGAAACTTGCAACTCTGGCAGTCCCGCAGATTCTCATCGCCGAGTTCTCCCTTGTTGTGCATGACCGCCTGGGTCTGATCGATCTCAGGGGGAAGGTCGTCGATGCCGATCTTCATCTTCTCAGAGATAACCGCGCGCGGTCCCCTCTCTTCGATCTGCTTGGCCAGCGATTTCGCTTTCTCAAGCTCTTTCCCGCTCCAGCACGGATCATAGAGGCACTTCCCAAGGCCGGAGGCCTCACGGGCGAAGAGATCGGGCTGACCGGCGCTGTTATGGGGGCATTGGAGGCACTCCTTCGTGTCAAAGACGGCGTTGACCAACTGCCGGTCGTTCTGATGGTTCAGCAGATTGGAGAGTTGCACCGCGTTGAGGCCTTGCTCCTCCACCGCGGCCAGCATCGTTTTCTGCCGGTCGTCGGGAAGACAGGAGAGCAACTCGCTGACTGCGAGGCCGATCGCGCCGACTCTCACCTTCTCCCGCGCCTCCGGGATCAGATGAAGCAGCTTTATCCGCCGGCGAATATACTCTTCGCTCCGGTTGATCATCGCGGCGAGGTCCTGAATCGATTTTTGGGCCAACTGCTTCTCAAAGGCTTCCGCCTCATCGATCGGGGAGAGCTCTTCCCGCTGAAGGTTTTCGGCAAGATGGATCGCCTCCACCTCCTCCTCGCCGGCAGATCCCAGGATATGGGCAGCAATCGTCTGATATCCGATATTGACGCAGGCAAGATACCGTCGCTCCCCTGCGATCAAGCAAAACCCTCCCTCCTGCCGGGGAATTACCGTGATGGGGTTGATCAGGCCGTTTTTCCGAATGTCGTCCTGCAACTGTCCCAATGCCCTTGGATCGATAAACTGACGGCTATTCTTGTGGTCCCGATGAATCTCCGTTACAGGAATCGATTTAATCATCGTCTCTACATTCATGCGCGAACTCCTCTTTTAAAGAAGCGAATACTTCCCCCGGGTCAGGAAGACGCTTCCATCCCTTGATGCGAACCCCAAAACAGAGCGTGGGCCCTTGAAGCTCTCTGCCGGTGTAAGCCGTATATCTCTGCCAGACCGTCCCGTAAGATGTGTTCAGATGGGCAAGGCGATCCCAGTTCTCTTCGGTCGGATGATTCAGATAGGCCAAGACCTGCTCTTCCAATGTCGGAGGCGGTTTTTCTTCTTCGGGGGGAAGACCGGCCAATCGACGCGCGCGGGCCCAACCGTTCGCGATCAACACTTCCTCTTTCTTTAGGATCCCACGCGCACCAAACAGATCCGATAACAGGGAGGCCAGACTGTGATTGTTGATCTCCCTCAGATCGATAATGGCCAAGGCAGGATCCAAAGAGAGACTGGAATCGGTCTCAGCCGTATGGTCATCCAGGCTATCGATCCAATCGGCCGGATTCCCCGGATAGGCTTTTGAATACAGTTTCTTGTAATCCAAGCCGTATCGAGAGCAGATCCTCCTTGCAATCAGGTGAATCACTCCACCGGTCGTGCCGTCGCATCCCATCCCCTGCAAATAAGGACGGACGCTCCATTGCACGTATCCGGGAGAAGGGGTTTCTTTTCCCCAGATCCAAAACCAGACGGAAAATAACGTTGCGGGAGAGATCTTCCGCCATCGGGCCGCCCGATCTTTCACCTCCTGGCGGATTCTCTCAGAAAGAATCCCGCCATGGCCCGTGGCGTCCAGATACGGACGAATTCCCTTCCAGGGGCCATCGATCGGCTCTTTCAGAACAAACGTTTTCTCGGACAAGCATGCCTGAATTGTTTTTGATTTTTGCATTTCCGGTCTTTCCTTCTCTGAAGATATCGGGTAGTACCTCCGTGTTCTAGATGACGCCGTGCTGCCGTTTGAAAACCTCAACGGCCTCATTCCACATCTCATCGCTCATGTCGGGGGGCCGGATCATCGTATCCTTGCAGCGATGGCAGCGGAAGCCTGGCTGTCCCGAAGAGATGTCGTATATGACTTGGTGTCCCGCGTCGTCCTGCGGCGGCAGGGGTAGCTCCAGCTTGGCGATAGACGCATCGGCCGCAGGTGCTTCCGCCTTGGAGAGCGCTGCGCGCGCTTTCTCCATCCACATTTCCAATGTCAGACGCGAGAACTTCAGATAGACGCTGCGCGCCCTCTTATCCGTATTTCTGGCCTCGGCATACCCCAGCATTTCCCGCAGCGCCGAAATCAGCTCTCCGACCGCCTCCGGATGCCGTGCTCCGGTGTTGTGGTCTCTTTTCTCCTCAATCATTTTTCCTCCCCTGGATAATGGCGTTCCAAATCCTTCAAACGCTCACAGCCCCTCCGATCCGAGCCGCAGAGATCGAAACCGAAGCATATGAGATTGGAGATGCACAGGAGGTGGTCTCCCTCCACCCGGATAATAGTCCCCCGATCGCGCAAGGCGCGGTAGCGCTTGTGGTGGATGAGTTTTCGGATGGTGAGCCCGGGTGGAGCGGGCTCATCGACGCCTGTCGCCGTCGGCGGCCTCAGAAGCCGCAGAACCTTGCGTTTTGATTTCGATGTGATTTTCATGTTCCCTCTATTCTTATTCCGTCTTATTGTTGGTCTGAAGTCAGGCTCAAGCTGAAAACAGGCGTGATGCAGCTTTCTTTCCCGCTTGGCGATCAGAAATTATCCCGGCGCGCGAGCAGATGCCCGTACCGACGTTGCATCTCCCGGGTTTCGAACTGATAAACACGGATTCGCTTTCGAATGTCCTCCAAACGATGGCGGTCCCTACACATCCATAATTGCCAGTCGGGATCGAATTTCCGGCCCCTCCCATCGAGGCCTCCATATTTGGTGATGCGACGGTCGAGGGCATTGATAAACTCCCTCCGCCAGGCCTGCAGATCCATCGGGCTGTCACTCCAGCGTATCTTGATTCGGCCGCCGGCGCGGGTAATCTCAAACGCCTTGCGGACAAATCTGAGATACTCTTTTACGAACGGATAGGTCCATTTCGTGTTCATCGCTCCTCCGGATAGCAGATCGTCACAACCCACCCTTCAGGGTGCCTCTCCGGAATGCCCCAGATTTCCCCCGTGGAATGCGGATAATGAATGATCCCCGAGATCCCTTTCCCGAAGCTCCGGGAGACCGATTCCAGGATGAGATGACAATCCGGAAGGGAAGCGACAGTGGCGGTGGCGACGAACCGCACGGATCTCGGCGCCGGTTTGTAATGCTCGTATTCCGGCGGGATGGGACAGCACTTCAATCGCAGGAACCGAAGCATCCATTCCACACCCCAATCCCCGCAATGGCCGCAATAGGCCATGCCGGAGACCTCATCACAGGAGGCGAGATAGGCCCGCGCCTCCTCGATCGTCGCCGGATCCTTTTCATAGCAGTTGGCGCAGAACGGGCAGATCGGATGATTACACGCAGGACAGGCCAACACCTCCGATCTTGGGATCGGTCGTTGATACTTCACAGTTCCTCCGTGAATCCCGCAATAAAACCCCTCTATCCGGATTAAGGACAGCACGGTCTTCTTCGATAAACACGACGCCTCCCGATAGAGAGATGCGATCTTCTCGTCGATGGCCCGGTCCAGGCCGTCCTTCGGATCAGGAGATCCGACGCCGCGGCCGGTCTTTCTTGCCAGTTCGTTGGCCTCCTCCATACATGCTTTAATCCGGTTCGCGACATCGGCCGGTATATGCCGGCTGTTTCCGGTCTGGATATAATGGCCGCTTTCATCCACCGGAGGATATTCGATCAGACTGAAACCGAGCGCCACGTCGGCGTCGTCACTTGGATCGACATGATCCCACAGCAGAGGCAGCTGGACGCCACTTTGGGTCTTCGTCAGTGTCGTTGTTAGAAATTCGATCTCCTCTTCCGAATAGGTCCTTCTTAATTCTTCCTCCCGCCCGGGAACCGGATTCTCCAACAACCATTTCGCAAGGTCGTCGCATCCGACACACTCTTTGATCTTCCGCCAATCCCGCGCAGGAAGATGTCCTTCGAGCCATTCCACAAAAGATTGCCTTCCCTCACCCCCGACCTTCGACTGCTGGATATAATATTCAGTCTCACGCTCGATGATCCGATCGAAATCCTCTTCCTTCAGCGCCTCGTACAGATTGCATCCCATTCGGTTCGTCAATTCGTACAAGAATTTCACTTCCACGATATTCCTCCATAAAATAAAGAGGGGCCCTACTCCTGTTTAAGGAGAGAGCCCCTCTTTGACTTTCCGGTTCTTTATGCGGTTATCGCAGTGCTTCCACCCGAATCGCCCCCTGCTTTGCCTCGACCACAAACCGGCCGCCTTCGAGCGCTTCCGCATAGTCCCGAAGGGCGCTTTGAATCAGAGCAGCCGGATCTCCCTTGATAATCGCGAGATTCGCACGGAAGTTCTCCATCGCGGCATCGAAGCCCGATTCGTCGAAATCGTCTCCATCGGTCTGGAAATAAAACGCCTGGTCGATCGGATAACCCCAGTCCAGCGGCCGATCGATGATCCAGAAGGTGTCGTTGAGGAAGGCGTCTTCCGTGATCTCCTTTGTCCCGTATCCTTCCAGGGTCAGGGAAAACTGTTTGCAGACCACCACCCGCTTTCCCCACCAGGCTCCTTCCGCCACGATGTCGCTCTGATTGGCCGATGCCGACACTTCGCGTTTGTAGAACGCCTCGATCTCCTCCCCGAAGGGGGATTTCGAGAACCAGTGATCCGGATCACTCCAGGTGTCCAGAATCGGAAAGCCGAACACATACATGGCGAAGAGATGATCGAGGGTCTCCTCCGATGGGTAGAGATTCGATCTGTCTTTCAGGAAGTACCGTTCCTTGCCGGCGGCGGGAATTTCCACAGGAGAGCCAAACGAATCCTCCTGATCCTCGTATTCGTAATGACGCAGATGCATCGGCGCGATCAGCTGGCCCCAGCGGGAGGCCGGAATCGGAAGATCCTGGATTACCTCATAACACCCCCACTCCAGAAGGCATTCGAAATACTTCTGTGCCTCTCCCGAGGCTTTGATGTGATTCGCGGCGGCTTTCACCACCTTCTCTTGTAGCGTTTTGACTCTCTCCGATGTGTTGGTCGACTGATACAACCTGTCCCGGTCCGGCACCCGCACACGCCATCGATCGCCGGACAGATGCATGTAGACCCGCAGGCCGCTGCGGGAGAAGTTCGGCCAGGTCCGCAAACCGTCTTCCGCATTTGAGATGACCAGGCCCTGCAGGAAAGTTACCCCTTTTGTGGTAGAGTCGAACTCCGGGTTCAATTCCACCAGAGCCACCCCGTCCGGAAGATCGAACCGAAGCCCTCTCCAGACATCCAGCGCGAAAGGCCGCCGGAGCTGCTCGGTATTCAGATACACGGGGACCGGGAATCCGCGGACGATCGCTTCCAGAGACTCTTTGAGCCTCTCGAAAAACTGCTTCATCCCTTGCGGTGATCCATCCCGATCCCCATCGATGATCGATTTCTTCAGATGCAGGATGATCGATGTTCCGGACTGGATTTCGCACGTCTGCAACGTGATCGGCTCGCCCGAGAGAATCCGGCCGCTGTGCAGCACCGCGCGCTGTCCCCGGGATCGGATCTCGACCGTCACGGCGGCATAGAGAGCCGCATAGAACCCCATTCCGAACGGGTTCTCTTGCTCGATCACCTCCGGCTCCCATCCGGAACTACCCAGGGTGAGAAGCGCCTGGAAATCCGAGACGCCGGATCCGTTGTCATCGATCCTAAAATAGTTCGGGTCGCTCCGGTCGGTATGGATGTTGATCCGGGTGGCTCCGGCGCGCCGGGTGTTTTGCAGAAGCTCCCGAATCCAGATCCGCTCCCCGGAGAAGACCTCCCCGAAATTCTTCATCATGGCATTCAGATTCACATCGATCTTAATCGATCGATTCTCTTCGGTTTGCATCCACTACCTCCTTGATTTTCATCTATCAAATCCGGTTATCCGACGACGGGTTGGACCTTTCTCTTCGGCGCCGTTCCATCACCGGACAGAATCCGCTGAGCCTTTTGCATGACGGCGATGGCCTCCTCCGTCTTTTGAACCAGGTTCCCGATCCGCTTTTGTGTCAGACCACCGGAGTTGAAATCCCTCAGATACCTCTGATACTGCTCCTGGATGGCCATCAAATCGAGCGCGGATAGCGCTTCATTCTTCTGCCTGACTTTCACCACATCCTGCTCCGCCAGAACGATTAGAAGCCGTGCTAACTCCGCCGCCAGAGGGTTTCCTGAATCCACCAGAGAAAGAATCCTCTGTCTCTCCGGCAAAGCCCCCTCGATCAAGTCCTGCCGCCAGGGCTCTCCCAGGGCAGATGCGAATTCGGCGCTCGCAGCTCGACTGATCGTATTGAACTGCGCCACATGTGTTGTAAGAAGAAGCCGCCTTCCCCGAATCTTTCCGAGGATCTCCTTTTGCTCCGCCTCCGGGAATGATTCCAGGAGTTCCGCGATCTCTTTCTCTGAAAGCAGATAGAGCGAGAGCGGATACGGCGCCTGTTTCAGAACCGGGTGTGCGGCATCGAAAGAGATCCCGTTGAAGGGGCCATGCCGCTCTGCGATCTCACGCAGGGCCAGGGCAGGGTAGATGGCAGAGAGGATGTAGAACCGGGAGAAGAAGCGATCGGAAGAAGAGAGAATCGCGCGGAAGGCCCTCTTCACTTCGACCGCCACGTCGGAGGAGAAAGATGTCTTTTTTCTCTTCTTCGAGAAAATCTCCCGAAGCGGGTTGGTCCGAAGCGCTTTCTCGATCTCCTTTCCGACCGGAATATTCCATCTCTTCCCCAGTTCTGCCATCCAGTTGCTCAGATCCTCGAATGTCCCGATCTGATGAAACCGCTTATCGTTGACCTCTTCGATCCACTTCTCAAACTGGCCCGCCTCATCGACATCGTATCGCCGCTTCGCGGAAGCCCGCTTCGCCTCTAAGTAAGCGCGTAAGCCCTCTTTCATTCGGCCGAAGATCCGAAGCAAGTTTGCCGATTGCATCATCCGCAAGGAAGGACCGAGCAGCTGGCGCTCCAAGCTCTTCCATCGCGAGGAGGAAAGGCACAAATCGACGAAAGAAGCTAGCTGCTCATGGTGGATCTGGATGATCGCGCACTCTGAAAAAACGCTCTGCTTTCCGTTGGCCTCTCTTGAGGAGAGGAAGACATTGATCGAGATGAAACATTCCGCCCGGATCTGTCTCTTCTCCGTGAGACCCTCTCCATCGAACTGGTAGGCCGGCATCGAGACAGGAACCAGCTCGGCATCGTTATGGGAGAACGGCTGGCCGGTGATCGCCAGGATCATCATCGGGTGGCTGACGTGCCCCGACGCATGGCGAACTCTTTTGAAGTTGCGGGACCGCGCGGAGGTGATCAGGATCGAAATCCCCCCTTCCCGCAGCTTCATCGGCAGGATCTGGCGGGTGTAGGCGGCCACAGAGAATCCCTGCGGATTCCTCGACAGCCCCATCGCCCGAAACTGCCCACCGCTCTTCGGGTGATCGAAGGTATACGGCGGGTTGGCGATCAGCAGATCGAAGAGATGATCCGGCAGATGGGTCATCAGATCGAACGCATGGGATTTTAAAATAACGCAATTCTTCAACGAAGGGATCGTCTCCCTTTCCCGGCAGGCGGTGGCACACGCCGAAGGATCCACCATCGTGGTCACCTCCGTGATCTCCGCGGAGATCGGATTGAGATCGTTCGCGACAATGAAAAAGCCCGGATGATGCACCATCGGCCGGATCAGGCCCCCCTTTCCGACGTTCGGCTCCAGGACATTGATCTGCTGACCCGGGATGGCCGAGAGAGGAGTCAGCCGAAGAAGGTGCTGGAAGACCTCCGGGGAGTAGTATGCGCCGTTTCCTTCGTCGGAATTTAAAGATCTCCCGGCAGATTCGAAGACGCCTCTTGCGCCCAACTCCTCTTCCAGCTCTTGAATCTCTTCCAGAAAGTGGTCCATGCGAGTCGCGGATAGTTCTCCTGAAGAGAACTGCCTCGCCTGGCTTCTCAATGATTCGGCCAGAGGCGCGACTCTCGAGGGAAATTCCGACTCAAGGAGCACATATAGACCTGCAAGCAGCAGCTTTCTTTGAGCGGCCGGGGGCTGCTGATCCCGGATATAGGTCAGTTGCGCCCGAATCAGATCGGGGCTAATGGCGAGTCCCCCCTCGCCGGAATAATCGAGATAAAGCCTCTGCTGGGCGGTCGCCATCCGCATCCAAGCCTCATACAACGCGGGACTGGGGCTCCTTTTCGATTTCGCAATCAATTCGTTTAATCCAGACCTGATGGCCAGGAGTTGATTTACCGCGGCGATATACCGCACGATCCGCTCCTCACTTCCGTTAAAATCCGTCACCCACGCGGAAGGTGCCAGTGGGTAGGAGAGAAACGGGTAAACCTCCGTCTTATCCTGAATATCAGATGGGGTGTAAAACGTCGATTGTGATTCTTGTGATTGCAACACCGGTCCATCCAACAAAGAGAACAGACCCAACTGTTCGGTCATAGATCCTTATCTCCATAGAAAAGGGATCCGGAGGGTGGCCTCCGGATCCCACTTCATCAGTTTATGAAATTTCGCAAGGGCCGGGATCTTCATCGGAGAGGAGGATCCGCCGGGTAGGCTGCTTTCCGACCATGGCATCGAGGCTCTGCTTGACCTCGTTAAAACCCTTTTGAAGGGTTCTCCTCAGATCCTGATCATTTGAGAGGGCCTTGGCATCGATTCCCGCGAGGAGTTCTTTCGCCCGATCGACAAGCTGCGCGAGTTCGGCATCATTGGTGATATTTCGCGCCGCGAACACTCCGAGAAAATCGGTAATCTGGCTAAGAAGTTTCGTTCTGAACGTCTTTTGCTTTCCATCGCTTCGAGGGTTCAATCCATTGATCAACCGATCCACAAATTCTAAAAGACCGAGACGGAGCACCTGGCGCACTTCTTGCGTCGCCTCCGCCCACATCGACTGGGCCTTATTTTGTTCCCTCTGAAAGATCAATGGGCTCGCTTCCCGCAGATTGTCGGGCACCCCGAAGGTAATGTATCGAACGACCATACTGAACAATTCTTCCAACTGCTCGGCGGAAGGATAATCGCTCGGGTTAAAGAGACCCCCCAGCGGCCTCTGCGATTCCCGCACGATCTGGGGAAACTTCCCCGCCAAAACCCGCACCAATCCTTTCCGCTGCTCCGCCAAATTACTCAGCGCCCGGTCGACCTCCTCAATCAGCGGTATCGGAAGAAGGTAAGCCCCCTTGCGCAGCAGAGAGGGAAGACAGCGCGTTTGCAGGTACTTTCCGATCTTCCGATCGATCCGGCAGATCGCATCATACTCGGGAGATTTAAAGAGCACTTTCAGAATGCGGACCATCTGCGGATCCGCGTCGACCTGAACCGGATCTCGGGGTGTCTGCTCCGGGAAAGGAAGGGTGTTTCCCTCATTTTTTAAGATGCGGCTGATCTTCTCTCGCCGGACGGTGCGATGGACACCCAGTTTTCGCAATGAAACCAAAAGGCAGACAGAACGGTTGAGAAGATCGGAGCCGAGGCTTGCGCGGGTCTGATCTTCCATCGTTGTAAACGTCACCATTTTTTCCTCCTGGAAAAAACCGGCGGGCTCTCCGCCGGGCTGAAGGTATCTTCTCAGATAGGCTTTTCGTCGATAGCAAGGCTACGATTTCTGTTTCTGATCAGCCCGCTGACGGTGGATGTGAACCTCGCCGCGGCGTCGGAGCGCCTCAATCTTTCCACCGCTATGCTGAGCGATGAACCTGAAGAATTCATCGGCGGCTTTGTGGTTTGAGACACCGATCTTGCCGCTGACGGTCTTGATCGTGCCATCCTCAAGGATTTCTATTTCGAGAATGTCATCGGCCATGGAGGATACTCCTTTATCTTCTTCTTAAGGCCAGGAAACGGTTCTCTCCGGTTCGCTTGAGTTGAAATCCAAAGCGTTTGGCGGCCGCGATGACGATCTGTCTGGAGTAGGCCTGCTTGATCCGGTCAATGAGGCCCTCACTTCCTCGCGGGACGATGATCCGACCGTCTTCAAAGAAGATCCGAATACCATCGAGAGCCGCCGAAACGAGTCTTCCGCCTCGATAAGTCGCTTTGTATGAGCCGAGGCTGCCAAGGGCCTGAACAAGGAGAGGCGTATTCTCCGCTTTAAATTCGATGCTGCTGGTCTGGACTGTGTCGCAAGGCATTTTAATCCTCCGGGGTCACGCTCACCTGGCGCCGGGGGCCGGCCAAAGCGGTCTGTCGCTCCATCCGGTAGACGCCGGGGTCGCTCGCTGAAAGAAACTTTCCATCGGCCAGGGTGCGAAGCTTCTGAAGAATATCGGAATCGGATCGGACAATCGGGACAATGGAGCTCGCTGCTTCCTTAAGCGACCATCTCAATCTCCAGGCGATGTCGCAGCAGCGTCTGATTTCATCTCCGGTCTACCCCTTATCATTTGGGAGAGGCTGGGGATCGAGATTGTAGGCCTTCAGATAAATCTCCCAGATCTTCTTTCTCTCCTCCGCTGAAGGAAGGTCGAAGAAGAAGGTCCCAAGAGAAAAGCGCCGGCGAAGTTCGGGGGGAAGCGCTCCGATAGAATTGCAGGTCGCGATAAAGAGGACCGCGTTATCGGAAACCGCTGTGACCACACGCAACGCCCGCCGCATGTTCTCCTCGGAGGAGCCGACATAGGCGGTCTTCATCCCGCTCATGTCGAATGTGATCGTCGGAATGTCGGCCTCTCTTCCGGCCGCTTTGGCGACGACCGATTTCGCCGTTCCCCCCGGGCCGATGAAGATCAACCCGGTGGTCTGCCGGTCGGACATGTAGGTCAGAAGGGTCCCGAGCATCGCCTGGGAAACACCGGAAGTGTCACCGGCCACCCCGCCGAGATGCTTTTCAATCTCGTCGATGAAGACGATCGCGCGCGGGGCCGCGTTGCCAAAGAGGATGCGGGTCAAGAACTCCTTGACATAGGTGACGCCGCCGATATTCGAGAATCGCTCCGGGCCGTCCCAGACGGAGAGACCGGGGGTCTGCCGGATCATCTGCCGTTTTCGATCCCAGAGATCGGAAATCCGGACCCCCTTTTTGGTCAGACTCATCGCGGCAACCTGCTCCGCCGGGAAGGCGGCGAGGCCCCGGATCGCGTTCACCGCCCGCTCCAGCGTCTTGGGGTCGGGCTCCGGGACGTCCGCTGCGGCATGCACCTCTCGAATGATCCGGGCGAGGTCTTCGGCCGATGGAAGCGGCTCTTCCAGAAGGAGCACATCCTGACTCAGCTCTGCCGGCAGGGTCAGCTCCGGAGCCAGCAGGACGAGCATCCGGTTATCCCGCTTGAATTGATCGCGCAGGTTCCAGATCGCTTGCGAGACCCCCTCCCCCTGAAGAAGCCGATGCGCCATGTGAAAGAACAAGATGGTCCCTTCCGGGAGCTTCTCGGCTCGGGTCAGCGCGTCGATGGGGTTGTTGGTGAGGGCCTCTGCTCCCAGCAGTCCACCCTCGGAGGCGCCGCCTGATACGGCCGCATTGACCGCATCGATTCCTTTTTCGTTGATGCCAAGCATGCCACGGATGATATCCCACCCAACGAGGGGACTGTCGGCCGCCGACTTCTGGATGGCGCTGATCGTTTCGGCCGGATCCGCGGTGATGATCGCCGCCAGAGGAACGGAAACCCGGCGGGCGGCGCGTAGCTGCTCTATTAATGATGTCGTCATCGTCGCTCTCCTTCGAGCTGTCCTTCCTTCCAGAAAACCGGCGCCCCCGAAACGATCAGGACTTCCTTGCCGAGCGTCTCGAAGGCCCGTTCGGGCTCCACGGTCTGGACATACAGCGCGGGATACCCCGCGCGAAGATACGATTTGAACTCAGGCATCAGTCTCTTCCTCCTGTTACTCATACCCGTAAAAAACGGAGGTCCCGTGGGAACAACCCCCACAGGACCTCCTTGGATGTCTCGTCGTTTATGGCGTTTTATTTATGCAGGATCGATTCGATCCGGTCTCCCCCTACGATTAAGGAATCGATCAGCCTCATCCCCATCAACTCCCCCGCTTCTCTGAGCCGCCTGCTGATTTGTTGATCCTCCTTCGATGGGGTCGGATCTCCGCTTGGATGATTGTGGATAAACATGATTTGCGCCGCGCCGGCAAGCAGCGCGACAGTGAACACGACCCGGGGATCGATGATACACAGGCTGATGCCGCCGACCGACAGGGAATGAATATGCGTCGGCACGTTCTTGTTATCCAAGCAGACGACCAGCGCCTCCTCCCGGTCATGGAACCGGTAGTAGCGCTTGAGCATCGCATGAACATCTTCTCTGTCTCTGACTCGTGTCGCCCATGGGGGACGGGCCTCTTTGACCAGCTTCACTCTGACCCATTGCATCCAGCTTTATCTCCTTGTTGGATTTCACTTGACGACACTGCAAGGGGCGCCTATCCCTTCGGAAGCGCCTTCCCTTCAGCCCTTTGTTGTATATGAAGGATGCTGCCTCCCAGAATCTTTTTCGTCAGATGCATTTTCTGTAAGATCTCATCTAGGAATTTCGCCTGCTTGATTCGATACACCTCCGCAGGCAAATAACCGACCTCCCCCTCCGGGATCGTTTTCAGGAGCGCCTCTGTCCCCACGATCCAGACTTTGTCGTTTAATCGCTTGCTATGGATGAGCACTTTGACCTGTTCTAGGCTCTGCAGATAAACAAGAACGTCTTGCCTCTTTTCCTGGATCCGCCTTTGCAGGTCCTCTTTCATCGCTTCTCTCGCCAAGACCTCGTCATCCGAAACCGGGAGGGGGTCCAACACGATCAGATCCTGATCCCGGATGATCGGATTGAATCCCGCCTCCCATGCTTCCCGGACAAGCGGGTGAATGTCCTTCAGAACATTTTGGGTCATCGCGTTCCTCCACACCCTTTATTTTTTTGTCAGACCTGCGACTTCGGACTGAGCATCCGTCCCATCTCGTCGACAAAGTACGATCGCTGCCGCACTTCGTTCTGGATATACCGGGCATGCGTGATATAGAGCCGCTCTTTCGCCCGGGTCACCCCCACAAACATCAGCCGGCGCTCTTCTTCCAGATTCCCCTTCACATGCGGGATGTTTCCCTGAAAAGCCCCGATCAGAAAGACCACCCGAAACTCCAGGCCCTTCGCCCCGTGAAGCGTGATCAGCCGAATTCCTCCCTTCTCCTTCGGGGTCCCGCCCTGGATCGCCGAGATCGCCATTTCGTTAATGAAATTGGTCAGACTCGGTCCGGATGACAGCTCGAATTGATCGGCCATCTGGGCGAGATCTTTGAGATGACCGAGCCGCTTTTCGTAATCTGAAGGTCCTCTTGAGATTTTCTGCAGATGAGAGAGGTAGTCGAACTCCTTCGCGGCCGCCCGCATCAGATCCGAAATGCACAGCTGCTCCATTCTGGGACGGAGTTGATCCAGCCGGGTCAACGCCTCTTGCAGACTTTTGGAAGCTTCTCCCTGCAGATACTGATGCTCAATCGCCAGCTCCGCCGCCCGATAGAGGCTGACTTCGTTTTGCTCCGCGATATCTTCGAGCAGATCGATCGCCCGGGCGGTGATTCCGGGCGTCAATTTGAAAATCCGCTCCAGCGCGGGAGAGTTCTCCGGCAGCGCGACGGCCGTGATCAGCGCCATCATGTCGCGCACCTCCCGCAGCTCGTAGAAGGAGCGCTCCCCCATCTTCCGGCAGGGAATATTCATCTTTTTCAACGACGCTTCGACGATCGCAAGCGGCGCATGCCGTCTCCCCAGGACGGCGATCTCATCGGAAGGGACCCCCTGGGCCTGAAGGGCGAGGACCTCCTGCGCCACGAAATCCCCCTCCTCCGTTTCGGATCCGAATCCTCTGACCTCCAGATGCCCTTCCGCTTCTTGAGCGCAGACGAGCTCCTTCTCAAACCGCTTCAAATTATTCCTGATCAGAGAAGAGGCCGCTTCCAGTAAGATCCGGGGAAGACGGTAGCTCTTCTTCAGCGTGATGATCTTCGGAGAGAAATCGGCGACGAACAGGGCGATAACCTCCGGGGTCGATGACCGGAACGAGTAGATCGACTGGTCGTCGTCCCCGACCACGGCGATCCCGCGTTCCCGTCCCAGGTGGGAGATCAGCTGATATTGGGCCGGATCACTGTCCTGGAACTCGTCGATGATGATGTGACGCCATTGATCCCTCGCCTCCGCCAGGGTGTTGGGGTCCTCTTTCAATAGCTTCAGACAGAGATAGATCAGATCGTTGAAATCGATACACCCCTGGGATCGCATCTTCTCCTGATAGGCGTTGAAGATCTCCGGAAATGGGTGGGATTCGGAGGCAAGCTGCTCCTCCGGTTTGGCCTTTGACTTGATCCGGGCGATCGTTCCGGCCAGCTCTCTAATATCGAGCAAGGCCTCGTTCAATCCAATCTCGCGGATGCAATCTTTGAGGATTTTATTGCTCTGTTCCATCGAGGCGATATTGAAGGCGGTATTGTATCCGAGTTTGTGGATGTGACTTCTCAGCAGTTGTGCGCAGGTCCCGTGGATCGTACGGATCCAGGAGAGGCGCTTTCCGGTCAGGGAGAGAACCCGGTCTCTCATCGCCTGGGAGGCTTTGTTGGTAAAAGTGATCGCCAGGATTTTCTCCGGATCTTCTCCCTCCCCGATCAATGCGGCGATCCGGTGGGCGATCGTCTCGGTCTTTCCGGTTCCGGGGCCCGCCAGAATCAATAACGGGACATCCCGGGTCAAAACGGCTTCCTTCTGTTCATCGTTGAGCAACAGTCCCCTCCTTCCCATACAGCAGCGCCGCATCCAGGTAACAGTCGTTCACGTCTTTCCCATCCGGAAGATCGAGTTTTAGATGGGTAATCCCCCGCTTGCTGAATTGTTCCGCCAAATAGGCCGACGCCTCACAACCGGCTGGATCGGAATCCAAGCTGAGCACGACCCGTTTCCCAGTGAGCAGATCGAGCCACTCTTCTCTGAAACTCCCGGTCCCCGGGATCCCGACGGCGGGGTAGCCCCCTTGCAAGAGGGTCAGCGTGTCGATCTCCCCTTCACAAAGGTAGAGGTCCCGGGTCGATTCGATGATCTCCTGGTTGTAGAAGATCCGCGCCCGCTCCGTCATGACGAACCGGCTGACCCCCCGCTCCTTCGCTTCCGCTTTCGTCAGAAGGCAGCGCCCCTTGATCGCATGGACACGTCCTTCCAGCCGATACGGGAAGAGCAGAAAGCTTAAACCCTCTTTCGCGAAGAGATAGAACCGGGTGAGGCCTGCCGCCCTCAGGCGGCTTCGCCCGAATCTTCGGCTCATCCTCCAAAAGAGATTCCGGTAATCTTCCGGACGGAGGAAGCCGACCCCCATCTTCCGCGCGATCTCGGTCCGGATCCCTCTGCCCGCCAGGTAGTTGACCCCTTCCTTTTCCAAGGGGGCTTCCGATAAAAGGGCTTGAAGGATCTCGTTTCTCTCTTCCGCTCCGATCTCCGGTTTCCTCTCCGATCTCTTTGGAACAGATACACTCCTTCCGCAGAGATATTCCAATGCCTCATGAAAGGGGACATTCAAAACCTGCATCACCAGGTCGATCACCGATCCGCCGACTTGCGGACAGACGTAGCAGCGAAAGGTGTTCTTCTCGATGTTGAAACGAAGAGAGGGATTTCGGTCGGGCTGATGCGCGAAGCAGTGCGCCGACCGGCCTTTTATTTTCAGCCCAAGCTTCTCCGCGACATTTAAGATCGGAATCGATTTGATCTCCTTGAGTTCCATCTTCCTCCTGAAAAAGGAGGCCCCGAAGGATTCGGGAGCCTCCCGCTTAAAGTCTTAGAATAGGGCATCCGGCACCTGCCCCGGGGCCTTGCGCTGCGCAGTCGTCTGGCTCGGAAGAGCGCCCTTTTCCTTCCCCTGGCAGCTCCGGCAGAGCGCTCGCCGGAAACGCTTGAGGGAATATTGTTCCACCTCACCGGGGATCCCCGCCTGGCAGGCCGAACAGACCTTCGCCCTCTGGGCGCTGCCTGCATCAGGCGTTCCCCCAGCGGGTTTGCCTGCGTCCGTCATTTCCGCCTTGGCTTTCAGAATGTGTTTGTGGAGGATCCTCGCCTCCTCTATCGACAACTCCTTGAAATGGCTTTTCCCAACAGAGCGCAGGTAATTCCAGACCGTCTCCAAAGGAATGCTTCCGATCGGAGGCACCTCTCCCTGAATGGCTACTCGTAACTCCTCCAACGTCATCTCTTCTCCAGTGGCTGTCTCTGCCACAGGGTAATGCGCCGGTTCCGTGCTCCCTTTTTCTTTCTCTTCTTTTCCGGAAGACACAGGCGGAGCCTTCGCCTCCTCTTTGACATCCAGTGTTCCATCCTGCCTATTTTGGGGTTTTTCCCTCTCCCCCTTTTCATGATCTGCATTGGTGTTATCCGGAGTCACTTTCCCCTCCGATGGAAGATCCGGCGGCAGAGCGGGAAGTGTGGTGCCAGGTGCCTCGGCCGCCTCTGGTGGCCGCCCCTTCCCCTGGGCTATCTGAACATCCGATGATCTTCCGGTGGCCCCTCTTGATTCTGGACCGTTGGTCCCTGTCATGGGTAAGAGCGCTTGCGGTTGCCGGATCAATCCAAACCCGGCGCTCTGGACGATCAAATCCGCCAGCGGCAGTTCCGGGCAGTCGATCCGGATGATCCACTGCTTGGTGCGGACCCGGCCTTTCTCAGTATCCCATCGCGAGATCTCCGCCTCGTATTTGAAGAGCTCAAACGGGATTCCCACGATAGACCGCCCCTTGGCTGCGAGTGCTGACTGGAACATGTCGATCTTCTGCATGATGCCCCTCACCGAGTACCAGGAATTCGTCGGAAGCCGCCACACATCCGTTCCGGGCACTCCCAGGATCATGAAATGAAGCACGCTGGAGAAGCGACAATCGCTGGCCATATAGATGGGACACTCGTCGGGAATACAGGCCAGCGTTATCTTCTTCCTCTTGAATTCCCGGCGTGTCTTCTCCTTCTTGTCCTGCTTCTCCCCCACCCGGTCCATATCGGGATCCCGTGTCGCAATCAGCCGACCGCCGATCGGCTCAGAGGAGCAGTAAAGACCCGACTTCCGGAAGGCCATTAACTGATGCGGGATAGATTCCCACCACTTATCCGAAATCAGCGTGATTCGAAGCCGGTGGATTTCTCCGCGCTCGTTACCATAGAGCGCCCGGATCAAATCCGCATGCTCCGGATTGTTTTTACATTCCGATCGGTAGACGGAGAAATATGGCACGTTCGTCGGCCGAAGCTCCTTCTTAATTTCCTTCTCGATCTCGCGCGGAGACCGCCCCTCTGAGATCCGTTTTTCATAAAGTGCTCTCTCTTTCGGGGTCAGCGCGTTCCTGCCGGATTCGTATGGAACTTTGATGCCGGAGCGCAGCACGCCCGCGTAGGTCGGCAGCAGGCGGTGTCCCAATACCGATTCGGGCTCGGCCAGCAGATCGGCCTTCCCATCGGCGACGGCGTCTGAGAAGTGAACCACGTTGCTCTGATCATCGAGCTGTCTTTTCAATTCGCCTCCTTCACATGCAGTGTCCCATCCTGCTTGATCTCTTTAAAGATGGGACAAATGATATCTCCCAACCGTTTCTCAAGGTCCTTCACGCGCAGGTCAAACTTTTCCTCGTGTCGTTCCACCAATTCGCGCGGCAAGGGTTGATTGGGATCCAGTCCGAGCTTTTCGACCTCAATGCACAACGCGCGGTTTTGCTGTCTGCGATAAAGGCGCTTCAGGTCCCGCGCCGCCGAGTCGAGTTTGCCTCGCATCCGCTCGTAGAGTTTCGGATGCAGCCTCCTTAAATAATCCTTGAACTCCGCATCGCTGATGGCGTGAGACAGAAGCCTCTCCTCAAGAGACATATGAACCGGCCTGAAATTCGCATCATGAAGAATGTCATGCAGATATCGTTTTGCTCTCGGTCCTTCCATGGTCATCTCCCGCGTTTCCAATACACTTCGTACACCGCCTTGGAACCTCCTTTTGAAATAAAAAAGCCCTTCAAAGAGGCAGAACCTCTTCGAAGGGCTATCCATTATTCAACCCGGTCGGGTCTTATTCTCGACTACGACGATGTCAGGTCATATCACCCGCCGGCCTTCCCGTTTCAGACTCCTGAAAAAACAAAGGCCTGAAGAAAATGACTCAGGCCTCCTTTGCTCCTTATTTATGATCCGTTTAAAGCGCCATCAGAATCCGAATTCGATCTTCGACCTCCTCCATGACGGCCCCGGATACCCTGCCCAATCTTCTCGAGAGACGTCCTTTGGAAATGGACCGGATCGAATCGCATAGGATGACGCTTGCGTTTTTCAATCCTCCCTCGGGCGGGGAGACCGGAACATGCGCCGGAATACCTCGATGGGTCGAGGTGATCGGCAACACGATGACTAATCCCGCCGGACCCTGGTTGAAAAGGTCCTCCGAGACGATAAGGACGGGTCGCTGACCCGCCTGCTCATGCCCCCGAGTCGGGTTCAAATCGGCAAGCCACACATCACCTCGCGCGGGGCTAACCACGGGGGACACCTTTCTTCCGGCTCACCTTCGCAACTTTACTCGACTTCTCGACCTCCTGAAGGCCGTCCAGAAGGGTCGCGTCCCATTCTCCCCGTTCCTTTTCAATTGCCGACCACGCCTTTTCATCCTGGCGTACGGCGGCATAGGCCGTATTGACCTCCTCCAGAAACCGCTGCCTCCGGTAAAGCTCAATCGCCTTGTCCAAGATCGCCTGCATCGGCTCCCCTGTCTTCTCAGAAAGATCCCGAAGGGCCTTACGAGACAATTCGCTGATTCTTACCGTGGCGCTTTGCATTTCAACACCTCCCCTCTGTATACATATCAGTATACAAAATAGGATATTATTATGTCAACACAGACACGTCCGCGTCGAAAACCTCATCTACGGCCGCGTCGGCGCGATACCGTCTTGGCTTTTCGCAACGCCTTCTCGACCGTTTCGATCGTCTCCCCCTTAAAGGCCCCTTGCAAGCCGCCCACCAATCGGTCGAATTCCGATTCGAGGGCCCGCATCTTGTTGAACAGTTCGATATCGACGATCGCCGCCACCGGTTTTCCGGCTTTGGTGACCAGAATGGAATCGTGCCGATGCTGGATCCTCTTGATCAGGTCGCCCAGGTTCCTGCGCACGGTCGTTGCAGTTGCCTCCTTGATCATCTCGTCTCTCTCCACCTGCCGCATTTATAAAATGTAGCCACTATAATCACCGAGATCAAACCCTGTCAACGATCGGCCCTTAGCACACCATGCAGCGTCCCGTTTATTGCCAGTATCGTTGACGCAGCGATAGGCCTGATCTCGGGAATCCCAATAGAGGGCGACGATCAGGCGGCGATCTCCATCGACGCCGCCCGCCTTACAGTGCGGGGGAACCGGATCGATCCCCTGGGTAATTGACACGGCTGGACTCTCACCAGCTGGGTTGCAGCCTTGTCGGCTGCTCCCCCGGGTACCGGGCTATTTCGTCAAGATTCTATTAAAGCGAGAGAGTCCCCCCGGCAGCGTTCCCCTTGCCGAATCCGAAAAATTAAAAAAGGCCTAAAGAGAAGATCTCCTCAGGCCCCGGCCGTTGTCTTAAAGTAGTTGCCCTATACGTCATGCTCAGGAAGAGATCGTCTAAACTCCTCCAAGAACTCGCCGGGAGTCATAATTTTAAAACGAACCGCTCCCTTGACCGAAGATTTGTGAAAATGTCTTGTGTTCCACGTTACCAAATAATCCGCCTTCGCATTAACCGCCGCCGCGAGGATCGGCGCGTCTTTATGGTGAATCACCCGAGCGGCTTGCGCAATCACACTCCGAGAAGGATCTTCTACCACGACAGGCTCTATTTGCCGAACCAAAAGGTGAAAATCGGAAATCAAAGCCGGAAGTTTTTCTGAAAGGTTCCGGTCCGCCTCGGTCAGAACCTGCCTGGAGAGGAGAGTCTCTATGATTCCCGCCTCAGATAACCGCAATAGCTCTCGCGCTGCGCCGGTTGTTGAAATAATTCCGGCGATAAGGGCACTGGTATCGAGAAAAACCCTCCACCGCCTACCTTCCATACCGTTCCCGGTTATAGCGCTCCCGCTGTTCCTCCAAATCCTTCAAAATATCTTCCAACCTCAAACCTGCTTTTTTCAGCTCTTTCTGGGCCTTCTTGGCTATGGTGTCCCCGACCAGTTTCTTCGTTGTAAGGATCAGTGACTCTCCCACTCTGACAACGCTGACGGTCGCGTCTTCCTCGATGTGAAGCTCTTTCCGCAACGACGCCGGAATCGTCAACTGCCCCCGCCCCCATACTTTAACAACGGCCATCACGCATCCTCCCAGTATTGATACTTTTCTGATAATGTCTGATATTCAGTATATATCAGAATCAAATTAAAATCAACCGACTTGGAAATAGGGGAAAACTGGGGCCCCTGGATTACTCGCTTGGGATCAGATCATGGGCGTTTGCTTATTTGAAATAGCCGCACATGATGCACCGCCAGGCTTGATCCCGGGGATCCCAGTAGAGCGCGATGATATCATCTTTTCCTATCACTCCTCCGGACTTGCAATGCGGACAAATTCCTGATCGATACTTCGATTCTCCTTTATGTTCCGGGAAAGATTCTTCGATAGGTGCTCTCCTCTCCGATTGTGTAATGGCTTCCCTCACGACTCATATCCTTTCAAAGAAAACAGGAGGGGAGCTGCCTCCCCCTCCGCATTGATTCATTAACACTTCGTCCAGGAACAGCTCCCGCAGAGAAGACACCCTTCCTGCATCCGAAGGGGAGAAACACCGCACTCCGGACACGGCAGTTGCATTGTGGTCGCTCCCTGCACGCGGGAGACCACCGTCGTGAGCCCCTTGACCAACGCATACGCATCCGAGCTGATATCCCCGAACTGATCGTTCGACTTCACCAGCTGCTCTAAAACCTCCTCGATCGGAGAGCCCGCCCGGAGCAGCTTGCTTCCCAGACGACAGACCATATCGAGCAACTCTCTGTTCTTGACGTGCGGAGAAGGAGAGAGAAAAAGCTCCCGGATGCTCCCATCAGAGCGAAGGGTTTCGAAAATGTCTCCCATGCTCTCCTCTTTGATCAGGAATCCGACATGGACATAGGAATTGCCTCGTTTCGTCTTGACCTTGATTCTCAGCTCCGGGATAAGGTCGGGCAGTTCCGATGTCATCAGATCTTCTTTTTTACTTTCTGTCGCCGGCATTCCCCCATTGTCAGAGGTATTTTGAGGAATAACTCCGACGTTCATGACCTGATCCACCCGCGCCCCGTCCCGGTAGACGGTGATCCCTTTGCAGCCGAGGCGGTAAGCCAGAAGATAGGCCTTCTTCACCTCCTCGACCGTGGCCGACGAGGGCAGATTGATGGTCTTAGAGACGGCCGAATCGGAGAATGACTGAAAGGCCGCCTGCATCCGCACATGCCACTCCGGCGCAATGTCATGCGAGACCACAAAAATCTCCCGCCATTTTTCCGGAATGGAGCTCAGCCCCTGCAACGAGCCATGGTTTTTGACGATTTGGTCGAGCAGGTCGTCGCTCCAGAACCCTTCTTTTTTTGCAACCTCGATGAAATAATCGAGCACATAGGGAAGGCGCTCCCCATCCAGAACGTTTTTGTACCAGATCAGGGAGAACTCGGGCTCGCATCCGCCCGAAGTATCGGCGATCATCGAGATGGTGCCGGTCGGCGCGACGGTCGTGACATAAGCGTTTCGGATTTTCTCTCCCCGCTTTTCGTGTAATGATCCCTTCCAGTTCGGATAGACCCCCCTCCGCTCCGCCAGCTTGACCGATTCGTCGCAGCCGGTTTCCCGGATGAAGTTCATGACCGTTTTGGCTGCCTCGATTCCCCTTTCCGAACCGTACGGGATCGCCAGCTTGAAGAGCATCCGGGCGAAGCCCATCACCCCCAGCCCGATCTTCCGGTTGGCTTTGGTAATCCGTTCGATCTCTTCGATCGGATAGCGGTTCATGTCGATCACATTGTCGAGGAAGCGGACGGCGGTCCGGACGCTCTTTTCCAAGGCAGCCCAATCGAGCCGGTATTGACCGCTAGCACCCGCCACTGATTCCAGGGTGTCGACTTCAACCAGATGCCGCTCCAGATTGATGCTCCCGAGGTTGCAGCTCTCGTAAGGGAGCAACGGCTGCTCTCCGCAAGGATTCGTCGCCTCGATGATGCCGGCGTGAGGTGTCGGATTGACCTCATTGGCCCGGTCGATGAAGAAAAGACCCGGCTCCCCGGTCTTGTGAGCCTGCACCGCGATCCGGTCGAGGACCTCACACGCCGGCAGGGTCCCAACCCGCTCTCCGGTCCGGGGATTGATCAGTCCGTAATCGCCCCCTTTTTCAAAGGCCTCCATGAAGGCATCGGTGACCGCGACGGAGATATTGAAATTGGTGATCTCACGGGTATCTTCCTTGCACCGGATGAACTCCAGGATATCCGGGTGGTCGACCCGCAGGATTCCCATATTGGCGCCGCGCCGGGTTCCCCCCTGCTTCACCGCCTCCGTGGCATGATTGAAGACCTTCATGAACGAGATTGGCCCCGAAGCGACCCCACCGGTGGTCCGGACCAGATCGTTCTTCGGCCGAAGCCGGGAAAACGAGAATCCGGTGCCCCCTCCGGTCTTGTGAATGATCGCCGTATGCTTGATCGCGTCGAAGATTCCCTCCATCGAATCTTCCACCGGCAGAACAAAACAGGCCGAAAGCTGCTGCAGGTCCCGGCCGGCGTTCATCAAGGTCGGTGAGTTCGGAAGGAATTTTAATTCCGAGAACAAACGGTAGAATTCCTCCTCGACCGCTGCGATATCTGCTCCTGCATCATAAAGCCGCTCGGCCTGAGCGATATTTTGGGCTACCCTTCGGAAGAGCGCCTCCGGGGTTTCAATCACCACCCCCGCTTCATCTTTTGCCAGGTAGCGCTTCGCCAACACACGAAGGGCGTTTTCCGAGATCGAATGATCTGATCGTTGAATCATCTATCGACTCCTCTTATTTAGAAACAGCTCTCACTATGCCGCCTTTCCTGATCCTCCCCGGAGCAACTTCCATGCCACCATTTTTTAAAGTTGTTGAAGTTTCACAAGGCATACCGTGGCGGTCAATACACCGGGAATATAGTGGATTCGAGATGTCCCAGGTTCAACTGAATGATTCTCTCTGCATCGCCGTGGGGCATTCGGATCGGAAGCCTGTCGCCGATCTGCTACAGGTGTCGCTGATCCCACCGCTGAAGCCGTGCAGGAAGGGGTTGCCCCTTCCTGCACGCAACGGTGAATCACTCAGAAATGGGACCCATTGGAAACAACCGCGCCCGGTTGAGCATAGCGGGATCGGACATGGCGGATAATTTCCTTGCGAACGCGCGGACAGGTTCTGACGTTCCTGGGATCGATCCGGCAGACCCGGAGGATGACGATCGCATCGAGGATCTCGCCGATCGACCCTTTCGCCAGAGCAACTTCCCGGACCCAGGTCTCCATCGCCCAAAGAAAAGTCCGATCTTCCTCTCCGTTGACCTCATATATAAAAGAAGAGATCCGATCAGACTCCCTGTATTTCAAACCGAAGTGCTTGATGTAGTATCCCGCGGACATTCTCCAGGCGAGATACCTGCCGGAGCGGCTCTTTTTTGGTTTTCTCGCAACGAGGTTCTCAAGAACCGCGAATCCAGGATGGTTCGCGCATCTCTTTCCGGTTTCCTCGATTTTGATCTTGCTCACGCTCATGTTTTCTCCTCCTCGTATTAATAAGATACGGTTGTGTGTGGGATTCTCAGAAGCTCCAGATCCGCGCCCCTTCCGAATCGAAGGAATACCGAAGACGCCGGTCCTCTTCCCTCTGTCCCTTCTGATAGCAGAGCGGTGAGCTCTCTCTTCCTTTCGGGGCTTCTCCTTGCCAAGTGGCCAAAAACTTTCCTCCGCGAGCGTGTTGATTTTTCATGCGTGTTCCTCCTTGTCAGCTTGTTTGAATGGTTGATTTTTCGATTGACAAGAAGGCCCCAAACCGGTAGACTGACTCTTGGTTGTATAAAGGATGGTCTCCCGATAAGGGGCCTTCGAAGGGGTCAATCAGTTTGCCGCTGGTTGATCCCTTTTTATTTGGACGACCTTTCCGACCGTCTTTTCTTCCGGATGTCCCGCCGGATCGATGAAGGGCATAAAATGCCTGTGGGACAACTGATAGATCCCGCCGAAGAAGAACCCCGAGAGCCCCAGCATGAACACCGAGACCCAAAGATTGCCCCAGGTGCCGGAAGGGTAGCCCAGGATCATTCCCGCTCCCACCCCGATAAACAACATCAGGGTTAAGATCAGGCCGATCCCGCTGATCACCAAAAGCGATACGATGGTGGCGTGGAAAATGTTCTGATACGTCTTCATCTTCACTTCCCTCCTTATGGTGGGTTGTTAAAGTGTTTACCTTCCCAGTACCCGGTCGATGCGCATTTCCCGCCGGTGTCTCTTCAGATCGCTCCAATCGATTCCGCGCTCCATATAGGGAATCGCTTTCTTAATTTCCCTGAACAGGACCTCTTCTTTCGCTGGTTCGATCACGGTTCTCCTCATGCGTGGCTCCTCTCTCTTTTCGGGTTGGATGGTTTATTCGGTTCGGGGTTGGCTTACAGGATCGAAAGGACCTGCTGCCTCAGCCGTGCTTCCTGCTCAAAACCGCGGTGGGGAGCTCGTGTCGGCCGCCAGCCGCAGTTGACGCAATAAGGCATGAAGCACTTCCCCTCATACGTCGCGATAAACTCCCTTCCGACCATTCCTTGGCATTTCGGACAACTCATCAAATCACCTCCTCTCAGAAAATAAAAAAGCCCTGGGGAGAATCGCTCCTCCGAAGGGCTTTCATGATCACCCGGGCTTCGGGCTATTTAGAAACGGACTCTATTAAGGCGAGATGATCCGCCGGCAGTGTTCCCCTTGCCGAATCCGGCGCGTATAGCGACGTAGGCTTTGGACCTCTTGGTTATTGCGTTACAACTCTTCTATTGTTTGGTCGGCTTGTGGAGTCTCTCATCATATATGAAGCTCTCCACATCGAGGATTTTGACGGACTTCATGTCGGGGTGAATCGGGTTGATCAGGATGTTAAATTCATGCATGACAACGGCAGAAGGAACACGGAGCAGGAGGCTTTCCATGCCTAATGCCCACTGGGTTCCGATGTCTCCCAATAAGAAAGGCGCGGGACTCTTACGCCAATCCTTGGGTAAATCAGAGGGATCGATTTGTTTCGGGACAATCGTTTCAGGAATGCCGATCGTGACAATTTTTATTTCAGGAGGAATGTTTGTCAGCGAGACGTGGACGAGGTATTCCATTGCCGCAAGCGATCTGCTCTCTGAGGTGTAGATGACCGCCGTATCTTTTGCATTCCATCGCCCGCCTGTGAGTCGCGCCCCTTTCCCTGACAGATCGTGGGCATGTTTTGCGAGGGCGATCCGATAAACCCTCCTCATGCATACACACCATGCTCGATTCGACCTAGTTCGTCCATGACCATTTGGGTTCCGGTCTTAAGACTGACCAGATCGCTCGGCACGTTCCCCCCTAAAGCCTGGCTGGGCGCATTGAACCAACTCATAAACTTTTCAAGCGACCCAAACACCTCGATCCCTTTTCCCACCAGAAACACCAACTGGATGATGTGTTCGGACACGGTAGGGCTGAACCTCTGCTTGCCGGAGTATCTCTGAATCGTGCGCAGGGTGATCGGAAGCAGACGCGCGAACTGATCCGGTGAAAAGTTTAGAAAACGGACGAAGTCCATGAGTGAGGCCTTTGTGATCCCCTCTTTGCTCATTTCGATGACATCCGTATAGGACTTTAATTGCTTGTGGAAGACCTTTTTAAAGATCTCATCTGCTTGCTTGTCGCGCTCCTTGATTAAAAGCGTTTCCATGAGCGTCTCTCCTTGAACCATATATGACACTTGTCATTATTATAACGAAATATGTCTAGCTTGTCAATAAACCGGACCAGATCATCTCTTACCATTCCATGACACTCGGACTATACATCGAACATCTCTTTCGGACACAAAAAAAGCCCTCGGGAGAGTGACGACTCCAGTTCGATTATGGGAACCAGACGAGAGCCGGGAAGACAACGAAGGAAGTCGTTCAGTGAGGAGGAACGCCGAAAAGGATGTGCCTTCTTACCACGAAGTGAGGTTCGTTCCATCTTTGATCGGCTGCCAAACCGCTCCCGATTCCAAACATCAAAACCGGCAAGCCGCTTCCGAATAGGAGGAAGGTCATGCCGCCATGAACAACAAAGTGAAAAACGATGATAGATGGATCGGGTCAACCTGTGTGCATAATGCCGACCTGGTCAGAAACGATTGTGAACTCGGATCGAAGAACAAAGAGAACATTCAGGGATACAAATCAGAGGGCCATTTGCGCTGAATCGGGAACAAGATTACGAAAACTTTAAAACGATCTGCATCTTCTGGAAACCACTCTGCAAGCTTTTCCGATCACTCCGGCGCCAAACACGGACGGGAGATTGGAAATCTCTGGGCGAGAATTGCGAATACAAAGTGACGAAGCCGAACAAATTAAACCATCATTCGGCGATGAAAATGTAACCGGATTGCGCGGGGATTGAAACCGGGTGAGCAACTCTGAAACTATTTCTGAACGTTCAGTCGCTCAAACCGGTTGAAAATGACATCGACTTTCGAGCGGATAATGACGATTATCAGCGACACCGGTAACCGGAAATGATGACGCGATGACGGCAATGAGTGCGCGTCTGAGGTGACAATCTTCAAATCATCCGGCGAACGTTGAGAGGGATTTACAAAACCATAGTGATGGAAGGCCGCAAATCGAGGAACAAACAGCCGCTAATGTCCATGAATTCAGCCGCATTAACTCGTAATGCGGCGCCCTGCTAAAAACAAAACAAAAGACCCGAAAAATTGACGACCTTTCAGAGGGATTAACGAATGAAAAAGGCTGAAATATTATGATGTTTTAGAAGAGGAAGGACGGAGAGTCATTCTTTAGACACAAGAAAACCTTTCCGCCACACCACAATTTTTCAAAAAGGCAGAAAGGTCTAACGTGTTGACATTTTGGGCTTTCGCCCCAGTCACCCTTGATGAAGGGCCTTGCTATTGCTAAATTATGAGCCAATAAGTACCATGCTCGGGAAAAAATGTCAAGAAAAAAGGAAAAAGATTTAAAAAGATCCGCAATATAATTCACAAAAGGTATAAAATGAAAAGAGTCCCATTACAACAACTCAAATAATAAGGGGTAGTTTCAACTGATTTCTCTTTTAATACAGTAACATGAATCATCTACCAAGGTGAGTGTTGTGTGATAGTGTGTGCATGGGTCTTGGTGAGGGTTAGGGTGAAAGTGTGCGTGAACTTACGTCCACTTATGATATTTTCTAGAAATATTTTCCCCCGCTGGCAGAACGGTCCAAATTAATGGGAGTTTGTGACGCCACTCAAAGAGGGGGTGAGCAACCCTGTGCATACCGAAGTTGACCTCGGCAAAAGCCGCTTTTTTCTCATCTTGAATGGCAATGACTCTGTACAACGGAATTCCTTAATGAACACAAACACAAATTGGGATAGAATTCAGAGATAGAGAGAAATGAATACGGGCGAAAAGATCTCAATATCGATATAAAACGTGCAAGCTTGATGGCTGATTTCACCCGTGAGAGGTTGGCTGAATGGCACAAGAGATTAAGTCCGACTGCAAGATACCTTTGGGACAAGAATATCTCTCAGCGGCTTCCCACTTTCTCCTTTTTCCTGAACTCCCACGGAGGAATCGGGTTCGGGTCAATCCATAATCCTCTTCTGGCGGACCTGGCTTCTTCTTCCAATTCTCCAAGGCTCTTGTCTTTGGAGTATTTGCGATACCACCAGGCAAGACCGGCCTTTACAAGTTTCCGGTTGAGGGAGCGCCCATCCGGGAGGATCACCTCGCCGACGATCCGCCCGTAGCGATCGACATCCACCGCTTGAACCGTGACGACTCTGCCGAAGGCCAGATCAGACGTGAACTTCTTTGCGCGGTTTCCGAAGGCCTGTCTCTTTTCAGGGGCATCGATTCCATGGAGACGTACTTTCTGGGCGCGGCCTTGGTGCATGACCGAGATCGTATCGCCGTCGCTCACTTTGACGACCTTGCCGGAGAACGATTCGGCCAGGACGACAGTCGGAATGAATAGATAGACCGCGATGGCGATGCAGTTCAGTCTCCATCCCATGCGCACCTCTTCCCAGGACTATTCCTGTTGAATAGACGCTCGCCTTGTTATACCATCTGCACCGGGAGGGACCATGGCCGATATTGACTGGGACCGGTTGCAGAAACAGATCAAAGACCTGCATTGGGGGGAGAAGATCGGCGGCGACATTGACGCCAAGTATGCCAGCCTGGTGGCCGATTTTACAAGAGAGAAATTTCAAGAATGGCAGGAAAAGCTAGGCCCTGTCGTGCGGGATATCATCGCCTCCAATAAGGACGATCCGGAAGCGGCAGCGGAGGCGTTGATCCTCATCATCCTGCAAATCGTTCATCATCTGGCCCAACATGAAGTCCTGTTCGAGTACAGTGAGAAGTTAAATGCAAAGATGATAGAGAAAATCCGAGTTCTGGATGAGAGGACAGCAGTACTGTTTAGAATCCTAGCCGCAAAGGGCGTGTTATCAGAGAATGACCTCAATCCGGAATCAAACGATCTTTAAAGGCATTCTTATCTCCTTGAAAATCGTCTCGATTTTTGTCCCATCCGAGCGATACCAGGGATTAAACAGACCCAGACTGTTATCCAGATTGTAAATTGTATTAAATGCGATCCATGGTTTTATCTTCGCAGTGAAAGAGTTCTCCTGGACCGCCCGCTGCAGAACTCGCATGCGATTTTCGGTGTCGCACACAACCAAAATTCCGAAAGGGTCCTTGCTGTTGACGGGAGCTAGGAGTCGATTCACTTGTGTGAAAGCGACCAACTTCCTGGAAAACTCTGTGGGGTGGGTCGATCCCGCATCGACTTCCACGAGAAACGAGAAGTACGATCCGTTCTTCAGTTGAACGGTAAACCGAACATCCGGAATCCGCTGCATCTTCCATCTTGGGGCTAATTTTGACAACATCACGTCATCGTACAGGCGGATAACTTGATAGCGGACCCCGTCGAATTCATAGATCTTTCGGACCAGACGGGTGAGGATCATTTCATGGGGGATGGATCTCTTATTCAGATTGACCAGGCGTATTCGATCCACATTCATGCCTTCACTGGTTAATACCTCCACGCCTCTTTCAGCAATAGAATACACAGGACGATGATTTGGGGCATTCCTTTGACGTAACATTTGAGGATTCATTGATTGGAGGTGGTTTGCATCCTTCAATTTCTTCATACGCTTTTCGAAATTACTGCGATCGATTGGTTTGCCTGATTTCACAAAAAACCGGGCGTGTAGATCGTCAGAAAACGCCGGCCCGTATGCCAGGTATTTGAGAACATCGATGTCACGATCCGTTAAATGCAGTCCTTTAAGACTCATTATCTTCCCCGTCTTCGTTGACCTGTTCTCTGCACAATTGATCGATCTCAGCTTTGATTCTCCCGACATCCTGGATGGAAGATCGGTCAAAAGTCTCGTTTATTTTCTCCAGAAGCAATAAAGACCGCTTCGGATCTTTCCGAATTTGCTTCAGGACAGCGCTATGCCCTTCCGTCAACCGATTCACGTGCCACAACAGTCCGGATCGGGAGAGCTCCCTGATTCGCGTCACACAATGCGCATACGCGCGCAACAACGCTTTATTTTGCGCCGCAAGATTTTGATTTTTCTCTTTCAGCGTTTTGTTCTTTTCTTCCAACTGCTCCATCTTTGCGGAGGTCTTCCTGGGGTCTTCCTCCTTTGATTGCTCCGTCGACGGAACGGATCGATCCGCATTCTCCTTTTTCCGCTGGGCATACTTCTCGATCGTCTTTCGGATGTCCTCCTGGGGCAGCCGGCAGGATTCCGAGAGATACCGGATGATCTCTTTCTTCTCGACCTCGTCCGAGAACCGATCCCATAGACACGCCATCCGATGCAGCGCCTCATCGCGTTGAAGGGCGTTGGTCAGATCCAATTCAGCCCTCATGGAGATCGCAAGCCAGGGACCCGCCTTGATCGGATCGTTGAGAATCGTCCGCGTGATCTGGGGCCCCAGCTTCACGATCAGCTCGTCTGGATCTTTGATGAGGCTCTTCTTGTCGTTGGGATCAGTCGCCGCGATCTCGGCGACATAGAGGTTGAACTTCGGATGCCCATTGAGCAGATGGCGGATGATCCGGGCCGTCGCCTCCCGGCCCGCGCGATCGCTATCGAGCATCAGAATAATTCTCTCAAACCGGGTTGAATCAAGCGCCGTTCCGTACCCCTCCTTAAACGCAGTCCCCCCCAGAGCCACCGTATTCGAGATTCCGATCGTGAGCATCTGCAGACAATCGATGACCCCCTCGACGATGATGACGGCGCGGTCGGTGCGCCGCTTCGCGTCATAGAGGTGATAAGGGGAGTCCGCCTGGAATCCCCAGGCCATCTTGTATTTCGGTTGCGGGTCTCTCCCCGACTCATTGAGTTCGGAGAGCTGCCTTCTTGTGGCGCCCGCCATGAATCCACTCAGCGATCCGGTCGCGCCTCGCCACCCGAATAGAATCCGATAGAAATCGAAATAGCCTTTGGTCAGAATCCCCGACGCTCTGATCTCCTCATAGTGATACCCCTGCTTTTTCAGATCGGCCGTCATCTTCGAGCGATCATGGAGAAATCCGATATCGTGGGATCGGAGGATCTCCTCAGAGAGCTTTCTCTCTTTAACCAGATACTCCCACACCTCTTTGGCCCCGGGCGCCTCCCAGGCCTCTTTGGCCCAACGCATAATGGCTTCTTTCACATCGGGACGGGTGGACTGGGAACGCAGCGCGTATCCGGCCTCCCGCGCCAGCTCCTCCAGGGCGGAACGCTGATCAACCCCTTTGAGTTTCGATAGAAAGGTAAAGACATCCCCTCCGGTCTTATCGCCCGGGCACTGGAAGCATTTGAAGAACTGCTCCTCCTGTTTGATGGAAAAGCAGCCGTGACCGTGGCAGAAGGGACATTCAGAGAGAAGGTAATTATTCCCGCTCCGGCGCGCCGTGAGACCCGTATACTTCTCGATCACCACAACGATATCCAGCCGCTGTTTGACCTCCTGAAAATCGTGACCCATGGAGACCTCCCTGATACTTCCCCATCCTCTCCATCTCTGCCGGAGAGGGATCCAGGCTAAAAGCCGACGCTGTCGCTTGGCCTCTGCGGTGATACGGGACCCGCGAACGGCGCGGATGCCTCGAGGGGGCCCTGATCGGGAAGATCCCTGTACGAGGGAGCAGAGAGCGGCTCCGCGCAGGGCCGGTATGCGCTCGCGGGAAGGCGCGTCCTGCTTTTGAATTCAGGCGTCTTGTACGAGAACAGCCGCTTGACCAGAAACGGGCGCAAATCCCCGGTAAAGCAGAGCGCGACATCATTCGGCAGCATCTGGATCGAATCGGGGGTCATCAGCGGCGCCTCTAAATAAGAGACCGTCGTATTGGAGCGGCGTCCGAAGGCCCGGGAGACCCGCTTGTCTTTGATCAGGGTCTTCCCAAGCCGCTCCGACAGCTCTTTGCAGTGTGCAATGTCACATCCCTGCAGATAGATTTGCAATTTCTGGTTGATCGATAACGATCCGATCTCATGCCGCTTGTACTGATAGAGCTGCTCATGGGTCTGCATGAATGTGATTACGCCGGTGCGGGTGGAGCGGGCGGTATTGACGAAATCGGGCATCTCGGGCAGATGCAGATTGTAGAATTCGTCCAAATAGAAAAAGATCGGAAGGCCCTTCTCCCTCGTCGGCCGCTCGAAGATCTTCAGCATGACCGATCTCAACAGGATCGCCGCGCCCAATCTCGATTTGGGGTTGCTCTGCGGGCTGGCGATGATCAGCAAGGTCGGCTCACGAAAGAGAATGTCGAGATCGAGATCGGGCCGGGAGAAGCCTGCTGCGATCTTCGAGTCGGAGAACATGTCGAGCTTGTTGAGCATCCCGCCGAGCAGATCCTGTACCCGCTGGCGATTGGAGAAGAGGTGGTTGAACTCCTCCTGAAGCTGAGGATTGCGACAATAGGTCACGGCCGATTCCATCGCAGGCACCCCCCGAAGAGCCAGCTGATGAACCATCGGCAGGTTGCACTGCCTTGGATCCTTGTAGGTCTGGACCAGCTGACAGCAAAGGCGAAATAGCCGCCGTTCCTGGTCGTCAAAGAAGACCGTCTGGGGGTCGGCGCCGGTGTCCCGTTTGCCGTAGACCGACTCCTCGATCCGGGTCAGGGTGTCCGGGGTCGCCGTGGCCAGGGGCTCAAAACCGATGCAGTCGGGATGATAAGGATCCCAGAGAATCACCTTCTTCCCCTTCGCACACCAGGCGCCTGCGACCGTATCGAAGAGTTCCGGCGATTTGACGTCCAGCGCCACCACGGAGCATTCCCCCGCCGCGTCGCTGATGAGGCCGGGGAACATGAATCCTGTGGTCTTGCCGACGCCGGCGCGGCCCTGGATCTTGATGTGCTCGAAGCGGTCTTTCTCCGGCAGCCAGAGAGTGACTTTAAAACCAAGATACCGGATCTGCCCGAACGGATAGCGGTTGACCGCCCGCAGTCGATCGAGCAGGATCAGCCGGTAGAGGATAATCGCGATCAGGAAGAGCTCGATGAAAATCGTTGTCAGCCATGTTCTTCCGGTAAGACCATCCCATCCCCATAATGCGTAGAGGATGTATCCGACCGCGACAAGCAAGAACGCATAAATCAGAAGGGTCGCAAAGAGAGAAAGAGGATACCGGCTCCAATCCCCGAAACTACGGACGATATCGGTCGCGCCGGCGAACTTTCCGCTGCCCCGCAGACGGGGTTTTCTTCTCAGGCCGATCCCGACGCAGAGCAGAATCAGAACCCCGATTACGATTGGGAATATCGATCCTGATAACACGCCATCCCGCATTGCCTCAAATTGACTCATGGTTTATCCTCTCCTAAGGAATTTAAAGAATGGAAATCTCCAAGGCTTCGGCTTCTTTTTGAAACTCAGGAACGCAAATTCGTTTAGGAAAACCCCCTGCGGGGGAATCGGACAAGCGGACTCCCCCTGATCCGAAAGAGAAAGAAGACCCACGCACTTCTCTCCCAGGGCGTTCAGGAGGCGGCCTTCAGGAGGAGCAAGCCCTCCCAGATCAATGAAGAGGGGTAGGTCATCCGGCTTGGATCGCCGTATGAGGATCTGATGAAGTGTCCATTGAAAAAGGAAGGGGAGGATTCTATTGACATCCGAATAAGCGGGTGATACGGCGATCGCAAGCAATATGGGCTCTGAGAAGAGGATCGGCAGATACAGTTCCGCACGGGAGAAGGCCGCGGCGATCTGAGAGTCCCCAAGAAAAGAGAGAGACCGGCAGATCCGATCCAATCCCTCCTTTTGGGCGGAAAACGAGAGTCGATTGAAGCGGGTAAGGAAGCGGATATGTTCGGGCCGTCCCCTCAATGAAAAAAGACGCTTCAATTCCTCGGGTCCCAAACCTGCCAGCGCATAAACTCCGGGCAATGTCGCCTCCTGAACGGGTCCGCCGACTGCGATATCGAGCAGGTCTCGAAACAGGCCTTGGTCATCACTCAAAGAGGTCGGCTGCGATCGGTAAAAGAAGGAAGCGATCCAATCCAATGTTTCGGAATCCGCCAGAAAAAGGGGATCGACCCTGACCGATTTCGGATTCCCCGGATCAAAGAGCAGCACCGTCCTGGATTTTTGATGGTCCAACCCGACAATCAGCTGCTCAAGCATCTGCGCATCCCTTGCAAAGACGATCGAGGAGCATGGCATTCCCTTCATCAGGGAATCGATCCGCATGGATCTGTTATTGTTCAAATGATTATTGAGCATGCTCTTGTCACTCCTGAATGATCTCGTGGCGCGATCTTCAGTTGATCTCTGACACAATGTATTAATCGTGGGATCCGAACGCGCGAGCGAGGGCTTCATCTAAATCGATCTGGATGTAGGCGCCCGAGTCATACCGATAGGCCTTCCCCCCACTGTCCAAATTCAGATAGCGCCGTGTGAGAATATGTTTATAGAGAAAGATCCTCTTCTCCCCGGCCTGCACCCGGCCCATATACATAAATGCGGAAAGATTCAGCTGCCCGACAACCCGGCAGAGAGGTCCCCACATCGGCTCTTCCTCTATTCTCTCGTCTCTCTTTTCGGCTCCGGGTATCTCCGTGATGCGCTGTCCTGCGAGCCTTTTTGCGGAGCAGCAATCCCCTTTTTTCATTTCATCCGGATGGGAGCAGTCCCGAACAACGCCATTCACAACCCACACCTGGAGAGAATAGTCATATCCGTTCCACACATGGCCATCTTTGATTTCATCCCGGCTGGACCGCGTCATCGTTTTCCTCCTGAAGGAGGGATCAGCTCTCTGAAGGGGATCCGTTCTTGAATCGGACTTCCACGGTCTCCCGGATAAAGAATCGGATTCCCTCGGCCATAAATTCCGAGATCGACTGCTTCTTCTTGTCGGCCCCTAACGTGATCAATGCCTGCTCTTGAGGCGTGAAGCTCTCGAATGAGACGTTATTTTCTGTCCTGGCTTTTCTTGCTTTCGGTTTTCTGGATACAGTCGCTTGTTCCATCAGAGTCCTTCTCCTTTGTGAATGTGGTTGATCAATAACCGTCCCTACTTCTTCGATGCGCCTGCCCCGTCGATAATCTCTCGAATCCCGCCCAAAGAGCTTAAAACTGCGGACGCCTCATACGGCATATAGACAACCTTGTTATCCTTCCCGGTCACCATCCCCTTGAGCGTCTCGATATATCGGATCGCAATAAGATATTGCGCAGGATTCCCCCGATCTTCCGTGATCGCCTCTTTGATCCTCTTTAAAGCTGCGGCCTCCGCCTCCGCCACCTTGATCCGGGCCTCGGCTTCCCCTTCCGCCATCAAAATCTTCGCCCTTTTTTCTCCCTCAGCTCGGTTGATCTCGGACTCTTTGAACCCCTCCGATTCCAGGATTCTCGCCTGCTTCATCCCCTCCGCCTCCAGAATGGCCGCGCGCCGGTCCCGCTCCGCCCGCATCTGCTTCTCCATCGCGCCGATAATATCCCGCGGCGGATGGATGTCCTGTAATTCAACACGGTTGACCTTCACGCCCCATTTCTCCGTGACCTCATCGAGGATCGCTTTCAGCTTGCTGTTGATCGTATCCCGGGAGATCAGCGTTTGATCCAGGTCCATCTCTCCGATAATATTCCTCAGTGTCGTCTGGGCAAGCTTCTCGATCGCATCCGGAAGATTCGCGATCTCATAGACCGCCTTGACCGGATCGGTGATCTGAAAATACAGGATTGCATTTATTTCTATGACGACATTATCGCGAGTAATGATTCCGGTTTGCTTCGGAAAATCATAAACGGTCTCCCGCAGATCGATCCGGGTGATCTTCTCCTTCTTGATGATCGTTCTGCCGTCGACATCCGTTTTGATGTATCTCCATTCGATCTCTCTGGCTTTGTCGACGATCGGCAATATGATGTTTACCCCTTTGTTGAGTGTGCGATGATAGGCGCCGAGCCTTTCGATCACCATCGTCTCCGCCTGCTGCACAATCTTGAAACCCTCGGCTGCAAAGAAAACGACGAATACCGCAACTAGAATGACGATAATCAATATCCCCATCAGATGTCCTCTCTCTTTGAGATTTGCTTTACGATGAGATGGGTCCCATCGATCCTGACGACTTCAACTCTTGTTTTGGGCTCAATGACGGCGTCATCGATCGAGACTCCCTTCCAGTCTTCCCCGCCGACGATGATCCGGCCTGAATGAGCGATCGGATCGATTTTCTCCAGGACATATCCCTGCTTCCCGATCAAAGCCTCGGTATTGGTCTTGATCCGGGTTTTCGAGTCCAGATACTTTAAAAACAGAGGCCGAAGCATCAGGAATACGAGGAGGGTCACTGTAAAAAGGACCGTAATCTGCACTTCGATCACCCACCCCATCCAATGAGCCAAACCGGCCGCCAGACACCCCATCCCAATGGCGGCGGTAAAGAAGCCGGGGGTTAAGAGTTCTGCGATAAAGAGCCCCATCGCCGCCACAATCCAGAGTTGCCAGAGTTCAATATCCAAAGCGCCAGCCCTTTTGTTTTTATTTTCTGTTCGGAAGGGATAAGAAGACCTTCCATGCGTACTTCGCCCGTTTGTCCGGGCTCGTTGCGTTGTAGCAGCCGACCGCTTCCCAGGTATACCCGTATCGCTGCATACACTGCGCGAGAATCCACGCTCCGACTTTCACATTCTGGCAGGGGTTCCTCAAAGAAGCCCACAGTTCTTCCCCCAGGACGTTTGCCCATGCCGAGTTGATCTGCATGAGGCCGACATCGTAGCTTCCGTTCGCATTCCGATTCATGGCAGAAGGATTGAAGGAGGATTCCACTTTGGCGATGGCCCACAGCAGCTCCGGGGAGACCCGATAGATCGCCCCGGCCTCCTCGAAACAGAAGGCATGAGCACTGTCGGAAATCAAACCGGTGATAATAAGCGAAACCGACACCAAGAAGGCTGTTATTTGCGGAGGTCTCTGATTCTTGCGAGTTCCTATTCGGTTTGACATTCGATTTTATCCTTGTTATTCTTATCCTTAAGAAACATCCATTGAAGTGAGGGATGCCATGTCGCCCCAGGCTCATAAGGTTAAATTCACCTACGAGGACTACCTTCTCTTTCCGGATGACGGAAAGCGCCACGAGCTGATTGATGGAGAACATTTTATGACCCCGGCTCCTTCGACCAAGCACCAAAAAGTTTCCTCCAATTTGCACCGAATCATCAGCTATTTCGTGTATGAGAAGAACCTTGGCATCCTGTTTCCGGCTCCGACTGATGTTGTCCTCTCTGATCAGGATGTTGTGGAACCTGATCTTCTTTTCGTTTCATCTGCCCGGTCCTCCATCATTACGGAGAAGAACATCCAGGGGGCTCCGGACCTTGCAGTTGAGATCATCTCTGAAAACACCCGAAAAACCGATGAGATCATCAAACGTAAACTTTATGAACGGCACGGCATCCCCGAATATTGGATCGTGGACCCGGAGTTAGAGACCGTAAAGGTCTACCGCATGACTGGCCAGGGTTACACTCGTGCTGCCGAGTTGTCTTTGGAATCGAACAACACACTCACAACGCCTCTCCTGCCTGATCTGCGAATACCGCTCTCTGAAATATTCAAATAAGAAAGTGCGGTAACGTTTTTTAATGGGGTATTCTCGATGTCCGACGGTGCTATTTTTCTCTTAGCCATCTTTCTCATTACTCTGAGATTGCTTTATATGCTCGCAACTCGGAAGAAGATTAAGGTAGAACCGTATTATCCGGATGATGAAGACTGGGGAACAGGTGAATTTATCTACCCAGGCGGGAAATATAATCTGCATCGTCATCACAACAATAATGGCGATTAATCCGGCCTATTTTTTAGTTCGTCCACATCGATTCTCTTCGGATCAAACGGGATACTCTCGATTGCGCGTCTAACGCCAGCGCCCGGTGCAGATGCTCCGTAATCTAACGAAGAAGCTGTCCTGGCTTGATCATAGAGGCCCTGTGTGAATTCGCCGACCTTTCCGGCCACATATCTTTCCGTGTCATCTCTCCCAAGTTCCTGCTCTTTGGCTTCTCCGACAGATTGACGGATCCTCTGGTCATATTCCGTTGCAAGCAAGTTATTAGATTCTTCTTCGATTGATTTTCTACCTGCGGCTCCTCCAATTCCAAACACGCGCAAACCTGCCGACCCTTCTGCATAACCAACACTGGCTCCATTTCTCTTTAAAAATCCCCCCACATCCCGCGCCAAATCTTTCGCAGTCGCCGCCACATTCGCGTCGAAAGTTTCAGGCTTATATTTGGCGAGCGTGTGATCCGAGACGAATCTCGCGATCGCCGGGTCCCGATTCAACGCCATCTGCATGGCAGAGCCGATACCGACTCCATGATCGACGGTACTTTTATCGATGTCTTCTGAAATGTTTCTTGAGCCGCTGAGGCTGCTGCTATGAGCCTTGCTGATCTCTTCCCATCCTGACTGGGACAGCGCGAAATCCATCGTTTTTCCCGTTTTCTCATTCGTCACCGCCAATTGCCCCATCTTGCCGCCATGGGCGGGATAGCTGTACTGCACATTGGCCGACATGCCGCGGTCGGCAAGATACTCCAAGGTATTGACCGCCTGATTTGAACCACCTTGAGATCTGAGTGTCTTTGCGAGACCCTTCAGCTCTTCTGAATTAAGCGTCTCATAGCCGTGCACGCCCCCCTCGATCTGAGCCCGGGTGAGATTCAGCCCGATGCCGGTGATATTTCCATCCCGGTCTTTCATCACGCCGGTTCTCAGATCCCCATCCTCTCCATGATCCACCGCCTTCATCTGAAGCTCATACCCGACTGCATCGGGATCGGTGCTGTAATAGGCCGTGCCGTCGGCACTCTGTTTTATTCCAGGGATCAGACGATAGGCGTCCCTCAGGGATCCTTCCAAAGCGATTTTCCTGCCGTCCTCGGAAGTCCCATTGATATAGAGTTGGCCTCCGACCTGCTGGACTTTTCCGGATCTCAATTGATAGCTGCCATAGGGCGTATCCACCGTAAGCCCCTTTCCGGCGGAGAATGTCTTCTCCGCGAAGTCCTCGCTCTTCACCGAGGTGGTGTCGGTGGCGTTGAAAGTCCCCTTTCCGCTCTGAGGATCGATGGAGTAGCTTGCGATCATGCCCGGTTTTAACATCGAGGCCGCATCCTGATGTCCCGCATTCGAGGCGACTTCCCTCACCGCATCGATATTGCCCTCCGTCACAGGACCGGCAAAGGAGATGGAGGCGGCCTTTCCCGACTTCGGATCAAAGCCGATCTCCGTCAGATGCATTCCGGGGATCACCCCTTTGTAGCCTTGCTTGGATGCGACAGCGGCCATCTCCGGCGTGATCGTACGGCCGGTGGTGTTGAAAGCAGCGGCTTCCGTCGGCGTCCGAATCCCCAGGAGTTGACGGGCCAAATCAAACCGACCCTGACTCTCTCCGTATAAAGAGCTCTGCCTGAAATACTGCGATTGCATGCTCGCCGAGACGACATCTCCTCCGGCGACATCCGATGCAAATTGCTTTGTTCCGTACGCCGAGCCGCGCGCGGACTGCCCCTGAATGCCGCCGACCTCGAACGCCGAATCGGCGTCCACCAACCCCAACCCCTCGCCCGTGCTTTTGGCCATCGTATTCGCTCTGGCATGGGTCCTTTGCCCAAAATCAAATCTATAGGCATTGGCCATCACCGGGGGCGCATTCTCTAAAGCGCTGACAATGTCGGCCGCTCCCTCGGGAGTCGCCACTCTCCCGGCCGCCTGGGCCGCGTGCCGGGGAGAGCCGGTGATCTCTCCCGCCAGCATGCTGAGCGCATGGCCTCCGAACCGAACCAGCATGGTCGTGATCACGGTGGCGAGCATCAGACCGGACCAGCGAATCGCCCCGAACGCGGCGAGGGTCTTTAATGAGGCGGTCCCGAATGTGGAGATGGCGGTGAGCCCGAGTTGATACTGTCGTACTTCCGCAAAGGCCTTTACGGCATAATCGATCGCAAATTGATGGGCGATGGCGTCGGTCACTCCCCAGGCGGTCAGCCAGATAAAGAACCCCGCGATCAGCGTCACCGCCTTGCCGAAGAGCGGGGTCGGAATGAAGATCACCAGAAAGGGAAGCAACCCGATCGCAATCGCCGTGATGACGGCCCGGATGATCGGAATCCACTCGTTGGCCACCACCCCTGTCGAGAGCAGGGAGGTCCCGGTGTCTCGTCCGGCCAGGACAGCGATCGCCGTATCGGGGCTGGCCAATTGCGCCACGGAGGAGAGCGACTGAGCCATCGCATTCTGCCGGTAGATCTGTGTGGCGTCGAACACCGCTCCCTGGACCCAGTTGACCAGGCTCGTGAACGTCCCTTTGCACTGGTTGTATTCGCTCGGAATACTCGGATCGAATCCCGCATCGGCGCACCTCGCTTGGGAGGTGTTCTCAAAGAGGGAGGGATTCGTGATCTTCGCCTCGATCGCGGGCATCGCCTCCGAGCATTTCAGAGTCCTCCCCTCCGGTTTGGCGTCTTCGTAAAAGGTCGTATAGATCGCGGGGCTCGCCCCCTTCCTGAAGAGGGGGATGAAGTCGGCATTATTGGCCAGATCGTTGATGGTGAGGGTCGTTCCGGGACGCGCCACCTCGAAATAGAGACAATCCTCGACATATTTTCTCAGCGACAGGTGAATATACTGGTCCGACAGCAGCACCCCTTTGGACTGGATGTTCAGAAGCATGTCGAAGCCGACCCCGCCCGCCTGCTGCTGATACCCGACCGGGTCGGCAGCGTTGGAAACGATATCGATCAGGCCCCGTTCGACCTTGTTGAGGGCGCCGATGAGCGCGACCAGGCCGTCCGGAATCCCTCCGACCGGCTGATATTGGTTTTTCACCGGATCATAGATGTGGAGCGTTCCCTTCGGTAAGACCAGGGCCAGATAGAGGGTGATCCCGATGCCGACCGGCCAGGTCCAGGAAAGGGGCGTGACGCGGGCCCCCGAGAGGGCGAGAAAATAGACCACCACCCCTCCCATGAGGATTCCCAGCACGATCACCGTGAAGAAGAGGCCCTTATAATCGGCGTCGCTGAAGATCAGCGCGATCTTTGTGAACGCGCTGACCACCGCATTAAAGCCGTTGTAAGTGTAGTACTCCATTTCGATCGCATGGGAGGTCGAGTGCGACAGGATCACAACAAGAAAGACAAGCGGCGGAACGTGAAAACTCTTTTTCATTTGTCTACCTTCCGATGGCCCGATTCGCCAGAGAGGGCCGGAACATCTGGGATAAGGAGGCGCGGGCGATGTCGTTGAACTGCTCGAGCCGGGCGGACACCTCCATGATGGTGTTGATCTCTCCGGCTATCGCGGCGTACGCCCGCTGGATCTCCTCCACCGAGGCATGAATCTGCACGACCAGCTTCTCCGTCTGTGCAATCGCCGGCGCCATCAGATCGATCTGGCAGTCGGATTGCGCGGCCTGCCCCTGGGCCGATATCACCGATCGCGCGGTATAGAGACTCTGCAAGGAGAGATGATAGAGGTCCGACATCATATTGAAGGCGTAGGCGCGGGCGGTGATGTTCGACAGGATCGCGATGGTGCTCCCCGGCTGATCGGAAATCACCGCCACCTTCAGCGCGGAGTAGGCCGGAAGTGGGAGGGTGTTGATAAAGCCCTCTTCGTCGGGAGCAAGGGCCAACCCCGATCGCATCTTATTCACGATTCCCTGGAGTTTATTTCCTGCCCATTGATTCAAGTTCGCGTTCGCGTCGGTGATGAGCCGGCAGGCGCTCCCGTCGGCCGGCCGCAGATACGCCTGCCCCGTGAAGAAGTTGTCGATCGCTCCTTCCTTGTTCTGCTCGCACGGGGGGATGAGAATTGGCTCGATTTGCCTGGTTCCATTCGGCGAGGTGATCTCCGTGATGCCGATATCGCCGGTAAACCCGCGGGCGAGGTCGATGTATTCCGTGGGATAGGCTTTTTTCTCGGCGATGGCCTGAAGCACGGTCTTTCCGGGAGTGGCGAAGATCTCTTTGAGGCCGGTGGGGCAGCCCGCGATCTGAGCGTTATCGTTGACCGTCTGCTGGTTGTTATTACTCTTCCAGGTGTCGGTGAGTTTCGCGCGCAAGGTCTGCAGTCCGCGGTTGAGGGTGTAGTCGCTTTCGGCCATGGCCCGGATCTGCGCATTCTCTGCGCCCATGCCTTGAAAGGTCTTCGCCACCAGGACCTGAGAGGCCTGGCAGTCGTTGAACTGAAGCTGATTGAGGGTATCGGTGATCGCCTCGAACGATTTGATCGATTTGGCGCACGGCTCACAGAGCGTATTGAAGGCGAGATCGAAAGCGACGGCCGGGGCGTTGGTCAGCATCGCTTGAAGCTTCTGGACCAGACGGTCGAAATCGAGAAATGAGACGGCCCCTCCAAAGACGTCGATGCCGCCGCAGCCGGTCTTCACCCGCGGCGGATTGAGGCTGGCGATGTAATCGTTGCTGTTGTACCACCGGGCGGAGAAGCTGCCGCCGTTGAAGTAGCCCCGCTTCTGCCCCTCGAAGTATCCGGGCGAAGTCTCTGTTTTCTGATCGATCCAGTCATCGACCCAGCCGGCGTGTATCCAGGCAGGGATTAAAACAATAAATATTACGATCAGAAATTTCCTAGGCATGGCTTCTCCTCCTGGTCAATATAGAGCCTCCTATCGAGCTTGATAAAGGTGCCTCCATCATCGGGAGCCCTCCTTGATCCTCAAAGGCGCCGTCGGATCAAAGCCCCCGCCCCGCTCGAATTCATACATTGAAAACGCTTCCGGCGCGATCTCATTGCCGAGAATCCGAATCCCGCGATAAAGGCGCTCCTCCATATCCGCCAGAGAGACGACGCCGATCGACACCGGCATGAAATCCTTGCTGTCCCTATGGATCAGCATGATGAAGGGGACCGCCCGCACCCGAAACTGCTCAGCAAGCCCGGCATTGCGTGTGATATCGACTTTTCGGACCTGCCAGCCCCGGTATTTCTCCAAAAAGAAGCTCAAAATCTCGTTTTGCTCGGCGCAAAAGTGGCACGTGGGGGAGTAGAAATAAAGGAGCGCGAAGCTCTCTTTCGATTGGTCGATCTTTTGACCGACCTCGGCCGACTGCTCTCTTGTTTTCGCCGCCTTTCCGGGAAGAGCGTTCGGATAGTCTTTCTCCAAGGAGAGCTCCGGGTACTTCTGGACCACCAGTGCCGCCACATTCGCGAAGGCCAACGCCTTCCTGCGGGCAATATCCTGAATGGTGTAATACTCCTTCACATTCTCGACCGTGGGGGACATCACGGCCTTCTTCTGGAACGCCATCAACAGGGGTTGAAAATCGTCCGGATGCATATTCCAGAGATCCTCGGGGGTATGGTCGGAAAGGGAGAGAACCTTCCGCGCATCTCTTCGCTCTTCTTTTTTTTCTTCCTTTTCTTCAGGTTCCTTTTCGTACCACCACCATCCGCGCTTGGAAACGTCCGGCGCCTCTTTGGGAAGCTCCCTGGCATGGACAAAGGTTGCGAGCATCAACACGCTAAAAAACAGGGTAAGCGATCGCGATAACATCTTCTTTCCTCACAAATCCGAAATATCGGGAATCCAGGCTGTCGACATGAGTTCCGAAGACAAACAGGCTCCCTTTCGGGATCACTCCCTCGAACTCAAGGTGCGGCAGCCTCTCTCCTTTCAGGGAGTAATCTTTGGCCTGTCCCAGATAGGTGTCGTTGCAGTAGTAAGATCTCTCTTTGACGGTGAGCATATCCCCTGCCGCGCAGGCCACCTGCTTGAGGGTCTTTTGGGTCTTCGCGCCCTTCAAATATCTGGAGTTCAGCTCAAAGAGCACATAAGCGTTACGGACCATCTGCTCTTTGGAAGGCGCCCGATCCAGAAGATAGATTCGATGCCACAATGAGGGGGTGATCGTCACCGTAAACCGCTGGGGAATCCAGGAGCCCGCCAGGAGGAGCGCCGTCATGAATATGATCAGTCTAAGGGGCGAGGACTTCCGCATGGCTGACAACGGCGTCTCCCATGATCACGATTTTGTTTTTCGGAACCGCATCGATCTTTCGCTGCAGATGTTCCAGATTCTTCTTCAGGCCGGCGTCGTCGATCTTCCCTGAGAGATACAACGCCCTCTGCTCGGCCATGTAGCCCTTGATATCGACGGCGACGATCTTGGGGGCGTAGAAATAATCGTAGATATAGAGCGAGCAGGCGGAAATAAGCAGGGAGAGGACCGCCGTCTGAAGCCAGTGACTTCTGTTGTTTGTCTTCTGATTCTCTTCCATTGAAAACCTCGACGAATGGATTCCTTTCTCATGGATTCAGTTTGAACAAAAGATTCTTGAGAGAGCGACTTTTCGCTTCCCGCTGGATCCGCTCGATACCATAGGCCAGCGATGCGTCCCCGTAGAGGACATAATAAGGAGAGGCCTCGCCCAAACCTTCGCTGCCACCGAGCTCCGTCTCATGGAGTGAGGGAAGGTAGACAAGCGCCGGGACCTGGCGGATTTGGTATCTCCTGTAAAGGAGCGGATCGACGTTGATGTTCACCTTGTGGGCGTCACACCTCCGCTCGATCGCCTTGCAGCCCGGATCCTTCACGATGATGTCCGAGACCAGCCGCAAGGTCGGCTGCGCGTATTTCATTCCCCCCACAAACCCTCTCATCACCATCGTGATATTCGGATCTGAAAGCCTCGCGAGATCGGCCGCATAATTTCGCAGCGTTACGAGCGGCATGGAAGAGGAGACAAAGAGATAAATCCGCTCCGAAGAAGATAGGACTCCGCTCTTTTGATCAGCCTGCTCCGTCTCTTCTTCCCCCGACGGCGCCTCACCCTCGCTTTTCATTGCGGGGATCCCAAAGACCTCCGTTTTGATGCGCTCGGATTCCCGTTGAAGTTTTTTCCGAAATTCTTCGGAGGCAAAATGCCGGGCAAGCCTTTCCGCCTCGGCCCTCCCCTGCTCCTTGTGGTTTTCGTGCTTACCTCCAACCACTTCCCGTAGGTCGGTGACACTCTCCGGAACGCGAAGGGTTTTCTCCATCTCCTTGCTTTTATCAATCACCCCCCGGATCGCATCCAAGTCGACGATTTCCTGTTCCTGCCAGAAGGCCCCATCGACAAAGATCCGAACCCTTTTTAGGGCGGCGTCCATCTCAATCGATATCGGATTCAATTCTTCCTCGCAGGCAGCGCCTTGAGATTTGAGGTAAACCTTTTCCCCTTCGACCTTCTCGATCAAATGGCAGGAAGTCGGTTTTTGGATGAACACCTTCTTTTTGCCGGACTCGGTATGCCCCTTTATTGCGGCGAAGCCGACAGTGATGGAAATAAAAATGATGAAAACGGCCGCTCTCTTTCGACATCGAGATCTCCATCCATGTTTGATGGTTTCCGACTTATGCCGCACAGCAGACCCTCTTTCTGAAGATGACCCAGAGAAAATTGTCACTGGAATTGCCTCCCGCGGAGAAAGGGGGATTTTTCAAGGATCCCCAGACCATGCTGCTTCTTCCGATCGGATGACATGTAAAATCGCGCACCGGCTTGGCGATCTGAATGCGGTAGTTGTGCTTGATCCAGATCGGGGTGGGGATGCAGCCACAGAGATTGACCCCGGTGTCGCAGACGAGCAGTTCGCGGGAGAGCTTGTAGATCAACCTCGCGGCGATCGCCGCATTGGCCTGGATATACGTATCGTCGTTGACATGGCCCGTCAGCGGATAAGCGGAACCCCAGGAACCCATGCACCAATAAAGGGCGCTCAATGGAAGCCCCGCGTTGGCCGCCACGCTGTCGGCGATGCAGGACATCTGCGAGACCGGATTGGCAAAGAGCAACGCCTCCGGGTTGATGGCGAAGGCGAGCATGTCGTTGTTCCACAATGGATCGACCTCGGTGATATAGGCCAGATCGAACCCGCTATGCTCCACACAGACAAAATCGATCAACAGTTCGAGAACTCCCCAGACCGGGAAGATGAAGTAGTGGGCCTGGGCGAACGTGGAGGTATCGATCTGATTGTGGGCGCTGATCTCCGAGTGGGTCCCACCCAGGAACCCTTGGCTCGGATTGGGCAGCTGCACCCCCAGGCTCGGAAAGTAAAAAGGATCCTTGACGGTCTCGATGAACCTGGCAGGCTCCCAGAAGCTGATCGGAATCCCCGGGCGGAAGAAAAGAGGCGGCGGAGCGGGGCAGACACAGACCGGAAGGAGCGCCGCATCCGGAGCGTCCGGAACGTCTCCCGGGATCACCGTCATCCCGGCGATCTTGATCGGGAAGACGCAGTTCCAGCAGATATCGGTCACGGGGTTTAAAGGGGTTCCGAATCCGCGCGCATCGGCATGCCCCTCCAGACTGAGGATCAGAATGGCTGTCAGTACCCCGAACAGGCAGACGTTTCTCATGGAATGGGGCCTATTTTTTTGAAGGGATCGCAATTTCCTGAACCTCCATCATGCTTCCTTTTTGTATCGCGATCGCCGGAGTCGAACGGACTTTCAATCGCTCGATCAGGTTTGCATCGGCGTAATACACGGGCCGCTTCAGGATATCTATTAATGACGAATACGATCCTCCGGTCAGAAGCAGGAAAGCCTTTGGATCGTTCGCATATTCTGACGAGCGAAACCAGGCGACCTGCTCGGCATCCTCTGCGTCGATGATCACAAGCGTATTCGGAAGAGAGACGTATTGAAGCGGATTGAATGTATAGCCGCGCGGGTAGAGGACCCCTCCCTGACCGTCCGGGATATCCGCGGAAAGTGTATAGGTCATCTCCACGGCGCGGGTCCTGGTCGTCGTGGCCCGGGGAAGACGCCTCAGCCCTGAAGGACGGTACGATGCAACGGCTTGTTTCATCTTTTTCTCATTGAAGCGCTCTTCCCAGTTCACCTCTTTTGCGCGGGCTTCTATCTCACTGAGGGCATCCGGCTCGGCGATCGCATAGGTGGCGCCGGCCACACCGAGGTTGCGGCCCATGTCCTCGGAACGCGCCATCCCGTAAGATCCTCCCAGAAAGAGGAGCGCGCTAAGGGCGAAGATTCTGATAAAACTCATTGACCTTATTCTCCATGCCCTGATTGATTTGAGACTGTGACTTTGACGAGATATTGGCGAAATATTCGGATAAATCCATCCGGCTGAAATCGAGCATTTGCATCTCTTCCGGCGCGAAGCCGACGCAATTGGGGCTGTCGGTCGTCCCCCACTGCCCGTCGGGTGCGAACTTCTGCAACTGCCCTCTCCCCTGCTCCTGGATCATCCGGCCGAGCTTTGAGTTGAAGCAGCAATACACCTCCGCCTTCTGCACGCAGCCGACGAGGGGCCACTCTGTTTTGCAGTAATCCCCCACGTAGTGGCAGCTCTCGGCATCCCTTGCGGCGTTCGTCGACCACTCGGCATCAGTGCAATGTTTCTTGAAGACCAGAAAGTCCCCCGATCCGTTGCTGCAGCAGTTGAAGAAGGAGGTCCCCGCCCCTGGAGGGCGGCACTCCGAACCCTTGCCGTTGAAGATGAAGACCGGCCCCTGGCAGAGGCCGGTGTTCGGATCGGCCTGTCCATTGTTCTGATAACTCGTCAGGTTCGGCGTAACAGTCTGCGGGGGCGCCGCGTCTAAATCCACGCAGGCGTTCGAGGAACATTGATACGTTCCGGCGTTATTCATGCAGGCATACTGAGGGCCTAAAGGACAGCTGTATCCCTGCAGGCACTGATCTTCTGCCGGGTCGTACATGCCGGTCGCGCAAGAAGGGGTGGCGGTGCAGACCCCCCCGGCACTGTCATAGGTGTAATTTGAGGGGCAGTGCCAGTGAATCAAAAACCTTCGATGCAAATGAAATCTTCTTGGCGCCTCGCAACGATCACTTACGGTATTTAAACTTCCATCCGGCGGACAGGTTGCAGCCGTGCGGCTTGCGCTGCAGGGGGTCGCCCCAAGGGGGCAGAGCGGCCCCTCCGGCGTCGAAGCGCAGGATGCGGTCTCCCCCGGATCGGATACCGCGCCGTTCCCGTTGGTATCCTCGCCGCAGACGAAGTTGACGGCGTAAGACGGTTCAACAAGGAGAAGTCCGAACGCGACGGCCATGACAAGAAGTCTGATCATCTTCATTGTTTGACTCCGTTGCTGCAGATCATGTCTTTCCCGGCGTTCTTGAGAACCTCCATCAGGGAGGCGGCTTCCGCGAAATCGGACATGCACTGGCAGCTTTTGACCACCTCTTCGCCCGCGGAACGGGGACAGGCGCTATCGACACATTTCTTATAGAAGAAGTCGTAGCTTGCGGTCGTATTTCGGAATTGCGCCGTGTTCCCGGCCACGGAAGCCTCGGTATCGGTCGTCGGCTTTCGGGTCTTGCACGCCATCTCACAGTCCAGGTAGCTTTCTCGACCCGGCAGCCCAACTGTTTCATCTTCCGAAATCCAATTTCCGTTTTGGTCTTTTCGAAGATCCCGGTAGTAAACGGACGCCGTATTGTCGGCGACGCTCCCGATGACCGCTCCGGCCCTTTTCTTTGCGTCGGTGAAATCAAACACCTGATTCGTCTGGCAGAGGTAGGTCCTCTGCTTCTTCCACCAATCCCGGCAGATGTCGTAATTCGAAACGAGCCCGATCAAGGTCGTGCAGGAAGGAAGAGGGGTCAGCCCCGTCGGATTGAAAGCGCCATAGGTGCCGACCGCGTCGACGTTTTCCGCTTGCAGCCGGCAATTCGGATCGGCCTCCAGGGAGCTACAACTATCGGTAACCGATTCAGAAAAAATATCCGATGTCCGCGTGCAGAGGGAGTAATAATCGTAGGCGTCGTACGTGCAGCGGTCCTCTCCCCTCCGCCTGGATCGGTCGCGAAAGTTCTCAGCGGAGGTGCCGAGATAAATCGCTCCCGCTGGGACGGAGGCATAGACGGTCGCGGCCGGCGGAGCGCAGTAGCCGGTCACATTGGAACACCGGCAGTCATTGATCGATCGATTGGATCCTGCATAAACCTTCAGGTAAATGGTTTCCTCCCTGGAGGCGAGAGCCCCGGCAGGCGCCGGATTCTGGCAGAAGGTCTGCTGCGACGTGACTGCGGCTGATCTTTGGATCACGCATTGACGGGAGGAGGCGCTCTGCTGCAACGCCGGAGGGGTGGTGGTCATCAGGCTATAGTGACTCATCGGGTCAACCGATTGAATTGCGATCTGGGATTGAACTTCAGTTGAAATTCCTCCGGGATTATTGAAGTACTGTTCCTGAGAGGATCCGGTCGAGGCACACTGGCCCGCGTTTTGTCCGAAATAGGTCAGCGTGGTTCCATCGATTTTTACGTCGGTAACGGTCATTTTAGGATTGTTGGCCTGAATGGCGCCGACCACTCCCCCGCCGATGTCTTTGAGCACGGATGGAAGATGGGTCATGGCGAGGTTATTGTCGCAGCTGTTGTTGATGCAGTAACAGCCTCCCAGGTTTAATTGAGAGACCTCCCGCAGGTCGGCTCTTCCGCCGGCATCGGCGGTCCACCGGTAATACCGGCAGTCGGCCCACTGTCCCGGGGTACAGGAGACGACCCCGTTGGCGCAGACGCCCGAGATGGGGAAGGGGGGCTGATAGGTCGAATCGATCGTCCCGTCGAGATCGGTATCCTGCCCGATCAGGACCGGGGAGAGATCCCCCGTGATTGTGGGAGAGATCAGAACATTGAGAAAGTCGCTTGAGGAAGGACAGGTCAATTGCGCGTTAAAAGAGGTATTGTTGTCGATCGTCGTCATAGGAACACCTTGGGAGGTCAAGGGATTGGAAGCGTTTTGCCGAATCCCCTCGGGGGAGCCGAATTTCGAGAGCGCGGCATTCGCCGAATCCCGCGCCGCCTGCTTCGGATCGGTCTGGGACAAAGCGGGTCCCCCACAGAGCAGCAAGAGCGTCGCGGCAAGCGCCACCCCATCAGCTCCGATATTTTCGCACCATCTCGCCAATCGCCTCTTCATAAGGCATTCCCCTCGAAACCATCGATTCGATTTCAGCGACCTCTTTTCCATCGGAGGTGTAGACATAATAGGAAAAGGGATCGACCACCAGACGAACGACCCCCACGCCGAAGGGGGTGTCCATGAAGATCTCCGAGTATTTCGGCCGATTGCTCTTGACACTCTTTAACAGCTTCATCGTGAACGGATCGTAATCGATCAGTTTTTCCTCTCTGGCCTTCTCGAAATCGGTCGATTCCAGATAGAATTTGAATGCGGAGTTCGCCCGGATTACATCCCCCACCGCCCCGAACATCTTGGAATCGAGCAGCGACTGGGTGATGATCGTGAAACTGGCGCGGTATTTCCGCGCCCTCCGGTATCCTTCTTTGATCACCTCCTTCAGCGCCACGCTGTCAGCGCCGCTCTCTAAGAATTGCCAGGCCTCGTCGAAGATCGCCATCCGAGGCCGCATGCGGTCCGAGAGATAGAGATCGCGGGTGACCTCGTTGATCACCTGGAGCGTCACCACCTTGAAGAGCTCTTTCTGCGGTTTTAAATACTCCAGCTCCAGGACCACCCACTCGTCCTGGGAGATATCGAAGGTCGATTTCCCGTTGAACCACCTTCCATAGCTGTTCCCGGAGGTGAATTCGGTCAGATTGAACGCGAGTATCTGAGCCAGATCTGTGAAATTCTCGTTCCCGGTGAACTCCTCATCCATGTATTTGGGAAAGGAGCGCAGATAGTGACGGACCGTATCGATCTGCGCGTCGTTCCCCTCGGACTCGTAGGCCCACTTCACCGCCGATTTGATCAGCGTCATCGCGGTCTCAGCCGATTCGGCGGGGGCCGCCCCCGTCGTTGAAAAGATCATCTGAAGCACGATCGACGCAATGACCGAAAGGTCTTCCTTGATTTCCCGGATATGGGTGAAGGGATTGAGGCAGATCTTCGAATCCTCTCTGAAATCGAGGTAGCGTCCCTTGAACATCCGGGCCAGTTTTTTATAGGAGCCGCCGATATCGATGATCCTGAGCATCGCATTGCTCGCGAAACAGCCGAACCCCTTGCTATTTACGAAAAACGATTTCCCTTTGCCGCTTCCTCCCGCGATAAAAACGTTATGATTGCTGGCGCGTTGATCGAAAATGTCGATTCGAGCGGCCTGTCCCTTCCGGCCGGCGAAGCTCATCACCGGAGCCCCTCCTCCCGCGAAATCGGATTGGACCGGGAGAATGGAAGAAATCGCATCCAACGGGGCGATGAAGTCGCGGTCGAGAAGATCGATGGCGCCCCCCTGATCGTAGAGCCCGAAAGGAAGGGCCGAGATGAACAGAATCGGGAGAATCCCCCTGTCCTCCTGCATGATATAGCCCTGGCCCTCCCAGAGCCGCTTGGCCCGGATGATCGCTTCCGACGCGCTCTTCTGATCCTGATCCCACACCCATAAGATCGGGATCACCCGCAGAAAGCGGGTCCCCTTCTCCAGCTCGTCGGTCGCCCACTGAAATTCGTCCTGCTTGCGGGCGAGGGTTCTGGCAAAGCTCCCAAACCCTTTTTGGAACAGGATCATGTTGCACTTCTTGTGCAGCGCCGCTTTCAGATTGTGGAAGAGGATGTTGAGCGTATAGAGAAAGGGGGTCTTCATCTGATCTCCATCCATCCCCCAGCAGCCTCCGAAGAGCTGGCCGGTCTGAAACAGGTCGACCTCTTTCGGAAAGATCTTCGGGGTGGCGCAACGGAAGATGCGGTCTCCGATCTGAAGATGGGCCGTCTGCTTTTTTATTTCCGTTTCGGAGAGGATGATCTGCTTTCGGATCGGAATCCCATCGGCATAACGGGTATTGTTCACCGACCCCTTCCCGTTGAAGAGCCGTCTCATCCAATCGAGCAAGGCCTCCGGGGGGACCTCCTCCGGAGAGAGAGACGCTCCATGAAGCGTCTCTCTGATCGTGATGTGGATTTCCTCCAGTCTCCGGGGGGTCAGTTCCTCCTTCGGCATCTTCACCGCCACGAAGAGTCTGAAGTTGCGGATCGGAATGCCGGAGAGAGAGGCCATCCCCTTCACTCCTTTCAAGAGGAAATCGCACATGGCCTCGGTCGCGTTCCTGACGATGGGGCTCTCTCTCCCCCTCGATCGCCGGATGGCGTCAAGATACGGATCGATGTTGTCGTCGGCGTAGAGAATGAATTGAACGATCGATCTTTCCGGGAAATCGATCCGAAAGAGCGCATCGAGCGTGGTCTGCGTGCGGGCGCCTGCGAAGGCCAGCGGCACGCATTCGAAGAGAAATCCGACCGTCTCGTCGGTGTTGTAATAGAGCGTCGCCCGCTCATCGTAGGCGGCCCACGGCAGATAATCGGAGAATTTATTCCGATGGCTCATCGATTCCAGTTCGGAAATCGTCAGCCCGCCGTTCCTGCCGAAGATATTAAACAGATTGGGAAGCATCATCACGAACCTCCCTTACTTCTGGAGAGGCAATGCCGTCGCCCTGGCGGCCGCTTCCTCGTTGAGCCACTGATTTCCCAGCACCCATTTCGGCTCCTCGATAAGGATGTAGACATACCGGGACATGTAGAGCCGGGCCCCTTCTCCTTTGTAAGGGAGGATCAGCACCCGCATTACCTGGGGAGGGGCGATCATCGGGGTGGTCGGCTCGCGCAACAACCCCGTGAGCTTCTCGTACAAGGCGCTCTGATAGCTCGCCTCGCTCAAGGAGAGTTCTTTCTCACTCCCCCTCTTCAACGGCCCCTCTTCTTCCTTCTCCTTGCCCTCCAAGGACTCCTGATAGGCGGAGGCGGGCGAGACGCACTTTCCGTTGTAAGTCTTGGGACAGGTGAAATTGTCGTTATAGGGATTGAAGATGGCGCAGCCTGACAGGAAGACCGTCAGCAATCCAACGCTTATTTTTCGCATGACTGCCCTCCGATGCAGATCTCTTTAATGACCAGATCGACCCCTTCGGTCACGACCAGTGTGACCGTCTTTGTCGCCCCGACTTCGATGATCGGGGTGGCCTGGCGGGCCAGATCCAGATAGAGCTTCTCCAACTGGTCCGATCCCCCGGAGAGGCCCCCGCCGATCGCGGCTTTGCCTAAATCTTCCGGCTTGATCAGCTGAGTCGCTCCAAGAGGACTGACCGCCGTGGCACTCGCTGAAGCCCGAAAGGCGTCTCCCGCCCCTCCGAAAAAGCCTGCAAGCGCCCCCCGCGCCACCGCCGATCCCATTCGGGAGACGACGTTTCCTCTCAAGCCGTTCTTGCCGTCTTCGTCCGCGACATACCCTTTGATCCCCTGGTCGATCACCGCCTGGCCGTTCTTCGCCAGGCAGGAGAGGGTCACCAGTCGCAGCTCGACGCGCTCTTTCGAGAGTTTCCCGAAACCGTGCGCGATGACAAAACAGCCTTTCAGATTGGCCTTGATCTGATTTGGAAGGACCGCCAGGTCGCGAATTCGCAGCAACACCGGCTCGGGATTCCCCTTCGCGGACTCCACCGTCTCGGCATCGAGCCCGGTCAAGAGCGTCGCCTCCATGAAGGAAGGGGGGAGATAGATCGTTCTCTTTTCTTTTTTCCGATCGGCCCCTTCTTCCTCCCTGGCCGCTTTGGCGTAGGGATTGGAGATCACGGCGATTTCTCCGAGCACTTCCCGCTCCGGCCCTCCGGCCGCCCCCTCCCGTCCCGGCGAGGGGGGTGGAGGAATCCGGACTTCGATCGGAGGGGGAGGCGGAGGCGCAGGAAACGCGTTTCTCTGAGATAACGTCATCTTCGGGGGATGTGCCGCATCCTTCCCGGTTTTTTTCTCCTCCTTTTCCTTTTTTAACGACTCAAGCTCCTGGCGCAGTTGCGTGATGCTTTCCTCCTGGCGGCGCAACTCCTTCTGGGACTCCATCACGAGCGATTTCTCCAGCATCTTCGGCTCCAGAGAAATCTCCTTTTTCTGCTCAACAGGAGGCGAGGTGGAACCTCCCCGGCTCAATCGGTATCCCCAGACCCCCACGCCCAGCACCGCGACGACCAGGAGGGCCAAAATCCCCTTGCGTTTCTGCTTCGCAGTCAAGCCGCTCCAAAACGCTTCGATCCAATTCATCAGTTCCCCTCCCCCCGCCGCTCGACGATCAAGAGGCGCGCCGTCTGGCCGGAGGTCAGCGTGAGACGATCGATGGTGACCGCGACCGGCCGGAGCGCAAGCTCGACTTTCAGAAAATCCTTCTCGCGCATCTCCACACGCGATCCCCTCGGTTGAACCAGGTACTCTTTGACCTGAAGGCCTTCTCCCTCCACCGAGATGGTCCGCGTGAGGGTGATCTCGATGTCTCGAAAGAGATCGAACGTCTTCCGGATCGGCGTGATCGCAAAGCTCTCCGGGATTTGATCGGTATAGACCGCCCGGATCAGGGTGAGCAGCTTCTCCTCGTAGGGCATCCCCCGCATGAGCGAGAGGTTCGATTTGATCCGGTCGGAGCCTCCGGTCATCAGCCGCACCGTCTTGGAGGGGACGCGCTTGGGGATTGCGATGATCCGAAAGACATGCTCTCCGCAGACCACAAAGAGCTCCGCAGGGGTCGTGGCGTAGATCATCTCTCCCCCTTCCTTGACGATCTGGAATTTCAGGAAGGCGTCTTTCTTCGTGTAATGAATGGAGATCCCTTTCTCCTTCGAGAAGATCACATCCTCAATCGTGGCGCCGCAGACGATCCGGTTGGCGTCGGATGCGCTCATCTCCACGGGGGTGGCCACCTCCGGCAGGATGCGGATATCTTCGGAAGGGGCCTCCTGGGAAAAGGCCGGTCCGGATAAACCGAATAAAAAGAAAGCGATGAGAAGAGCCATATCGTCACTCCTCCTTTTCGGTGATGCTCAATAGGGTGAACCGGCCGTCGGTGATTCGGTAATGGAGGATGTACGACTTCACCGCTTCATCCACCCGGGTCGCCTCGATGAACTGCCTTCTCACCCCCCGCGCTTCGAGGGCGGAAGGGGCGATGAAGATCCGCTGAATGTAAAAAACACTGGTGATATGCGCGGTCTCGATCCGGTCGGCCAGCTCATAGAAGCTCTTCTTCGCCTCCGGATACGCGTCGGGGGCATATAGGCCGAGCAGCTCCTCGAACTGGCCGCGGGCGGTCGCCTCCGTGTAGTTTGCCGCCAATCCGAGCGCATACCGGGCATAGGCGCGCAGGCTCTCCTCGGAGGCGCGCTCCCCCGTAATTTCCAGCCTCGTGTTGAGGCCGGCCGGGATGAGAATCGTGCGCGCCGTATTCATGGCCCGCGAGAGCAGGATGGTATTGAAAAGCACGGCGCCGCCGATGAGGACGACAATGAACTTGAGCAGCCGGTTCTCGGCGACCTTGTTCGAGGAATTTTGCAGATAGGTCTCAAGTTTCATCGCATCCCTTTTTATTCCCGGAATTCATCTTCGAAAAAGGTCGGATACCCTTTCATGCGGGCCAGACCGATAAAATAAAAACTGTGCTTTAAAAATCCCCTTGGATAGCGCTTTTTGGCCGAGGAGTAGAGATAGGGGCCGCCGATGACCAGCGGCCAGAAGAAGCTTCCGAACAAAAGCGCCAGCGTATAAAAGATAAGGGCAAGGACCAACTCATCCGCCTCCAGCCAGAGCACCTGGAAAGGCTGGGAGAGATATTGGGGAAACCGCTTCTTCTCCATCGAGAAACCTCAGATGTCGCCCCCCCTCCCCCATCTCAGGGGAGAGGGGACGCTCGGCTCAAATCAACGCCCCGAGACTGGTGACCAGGGCATCCGCCTTCAGGAGGACCCCTCCTCCAAGAATGGCCGGAATGGCATACATGACTTCCCCCATGATTGCCGCCGCGGCGCCCATAATGATCGCGACCACTCCTGCCACGAAGCCGATCGGGCCTTTGAGCATCTGGTTGACGCCGATGTCGTAAACGTCGTAGGCGAATGATCCGGCCGCAGGCGCGGTAATCGCCATCGCAAACGGGGCGATGGCGAGGATGAAGAGCAGCGCCAGGAACGCCACCTGAAAATCCTTTCGACTGAATAGACTTGTTTTCATATTTCCTCCTGTTTTTGGATTCCTCCCTGCCGGCCGGCAGGGAATGTGGCTTATGATTTCGGCTCCAGAATCTGGAGTATCTTCTCGAAGTTCGCCCCGGAGACGAACTGGCCGTTGATCCACATCGTGGGCGTGCCCCGCACCCCCAACAGTTGGCCTATCCGTTGATGTTCCAAGAGCAATTCCTTCACTTCCGCGTCGTCGCAGAGTTTAAAATCCTCATCGTCCAGCCGGCCTGAGAGCGCTTCCGCATAGGCCCCCGGCTTATCCTGGGCGCAAAGGATGTATTGCGCCTTTCGCTCCGCATCGGGATGAATCTGCGTGATCGGAAAGAGAAAGATGTATCGGGTGACATCCTTCCTCTTCTTGAAAAAGGCGGCCGTCTTTCTGCAGAAGGGACAGTCGGGGTCGACGACTTCGATGACGGTGTGCTTTCCGCTCCCGATCTTGATCGCTTTCTCTAACGGAAGGTCTTCGATCCGCGAAGCCGTCATCTCCGCCTTTTTCCGGGCGGTAAGACTCATCCCCTCTTGGGTCAGGATCTCTCCCACGAGCGTCAGCCCGCTTTGGGGGTGGTAGTAGACGATGTTGTCTTGGAAGGCGATCTCATAGAGGCCGTCGATTTCCGTCTTTCGAATGCTCTCGATCGGAAGCTGCGCGAATTGAGCCCGGATCGACTCCTCCACCGTCTGCTCCTCCCCCGACTCCGCAAAGAGCTGCAAGGGATGAAGCAGCGCAATGAGCATCATCAATAAAAGGCTATTTCTCATGGTCCCCTCCGTTTTTCATGACAAGAATCTCCACCCTGCGATTGAACCGCCGGTCGGCGGACCGGGGGCAGCAACTCCCTTTCCCCACTACTTCGGCCACCACGATTCCGCGCTCCTTGAGAATCGCGGCCACACGTTCGGCCCGCGTAAGCGATAGCCGGTCGTTTTGCTCCTTCTTCCCAAGATCGCAGGTATGGCCGACGACTCTGACCTTTCCTTCCGATGTTTTGATCCGCTCGACGGCTTGCAGTATCTCTTCCTCTTGAGTCGGGGTGATGCGGTTCTCGTTGAGTCCGAACTGGATGATGGCAGGCTCTACGGTGTCTTCGGATAAAGCCACCCCGCCATCTTCGCTCACTTCTTCCTTATCCTGAATCGGCTCTTCCTTGACTGGGGACGGGAGATGGAACGGTTCCGTCATCCTCAACGCGATCGGGATCTCTTTTGGTTTTACGGCCAAGGCCGGAGCGCTCTTGCAGTCGCAGAGGACGAATGTCTCGACGGCCTCTATGGCGACCCCCATGTCGGATGAATACTGGTAAGGCATCTTGGAGATTTCAGCGGCAAAGGAGGATGCTAAAGGGAAGGAGAACAATACTGAAAAGAAGATAGGGGCCATCCCCTTGCAAAGCCTCCGGTTCCTTCCTTGCCGATACATATCCCCTCCTGACAACCCCCGATTACTTCGAGGATCTTCCCCGCTTAATTTCCCGCTCCCCGCCTGTCCATCCAGGAATCCCCGATCAGGAACCTCCTTAAAAGCTGTTTTAACTCCTCCCTCTGAATGGGCGTTCGCACCACCATGTCCACTCCATATCCTCTGGAAATATCGATCAGATAGTCCACCATGCAGGCGTGGGCGGTGATGATCCTTGCTATGTTTTTCCATCCTCGGATGTGAACCGTTCTGATCAAGTCCAGGCCGTTCATTTCGGGCAGGTCGTAGTCCGCCAGTAACAGATCGATCGGCTGCCGCTCAACGATCTCTATCGCTTCATGAGACGAGCATGCAGTGAAGATGGTACAGTCATGTAAATGGATTTCCATCAGAAGGCTGTGCGTCAATACCGCGAGCGCCTCCACCAAATCCTTTTCGAGGTGAACGAGAAGAAGGTTTCTCATCTGTCGCTCCGATGATGGTGATATCCGAGTACGGTTATGAGCCAATAGCAAGGACCATGCCGGTATAGGATTTTATTTGTTAGGGCAATGCAAACCGCTTCTATGATGGGAATTCCAGACCGGATCACATCCGCGCGACCTTTGAGATTCAGATCGGCAGTGTTACCAGATGGAGGAATATCTATCTTTAGAGGAGGGGTCGGAAATCCTGGTGGTCCCATGCGAAAACCGTCTCGGTCCACCAGTCACGAGATTACACGATATTTCAATCGGTTAGATTGCAAGGAAAATTATTTCCCTGTCATTCGGATAGCAATGATTTTTAGGAGGGGGAGGTTCGATTTAGCGACACCGGGATCGGTCCGACCGATAAGGGCGCGCGGCGATCGTCTCAGCCGAAGGTTGAATCGACATTCGCATTCTGCTCAATCGAAAACAATCCTGCGGTCTTCTCTTGCCGAAGATCATTGGGATGATAGGCCGGTATAATCAAACACTGTCGGTTTCTCAAACGGTGTTAGATTTTTCGAACAGCTTGTTCGATTTTTCGAACAGTTTGTTGGTTTTTTCGAACACTGTCGGATTCAGCTTTTATTCCGAGCTTATTTATCAGGTTGGAAAAATATGCGCGACTCAGATCCAACTGCTTTGCGGCAAGGGTCTGATTCCATCTGTTTTCTTCCAGGGCAGTCAGCAGAGTTAATTTCTGGAATTCAGCCAGGCGCTCTTTGTAAGTACCAAGATTATTTTTCTTGATTTGCTTGAAGGTGTTCTCTCCTCGACAGGCGCCGGTGTTCAATGAAGGATCGACTGGGGCCGTCTCGGCCTGGCCTGTAGAAGACTTTGAACCCAAGAAATCGAAATACCCCGGCGCTAAATCGGGTGATGAATTGGTGGTCAGAACTTGTTCAAGAGCATGGAAGAGCTCCCGGATATTCCCCGGCCAGTGATATTCGATCAGTTTATCCATCGCCTGCGGGAGAATCACTCTTCGGCCAAATTGTTTTTCATGCCGGTCCAAATAGTATTGAACGAGCAGTGGGATATCCTCTTTCCGCTGATGGAGCGGAGGAAGAACGATGCTGACCACGTTCAGTCGATAATAGAGATCATTTCGAAATCGACCGGCATCGATTGCAGATTTCAGATCTACGTTTGTAGAGGCGACGACCTGCGCTCGAAGGGGAAGCGGCTTCTCACGGCCCAGCGGACAGAACTCCCTTTCCTGAAGGACCCGTAATAAAGAGACTTGCAGATCGACGTCCATATTGCCGATCTCATCCAACAGAAGCGTGCCGTCTCCCGCCACTTCCAGTTTGCCGATCAGCCTCTTTTTGTTGTGCAGGCCGGGATAGTTCTCGCAAACGCCGAACAATTCGCTCTCCAGGAGCGTCTTCGTAATAAATCCGCAATTGATCGACACAAAAGGGGTCTGTTCCCCTTTCCAGGTGTGAATGGCCCGGGCGATGAGCTCTTTCCCGGCGCCGCTCTCCCCAAGAATGAGCGCCGAGGAGCGATTTTCGGCGACCTTTTGAATCAGTTTATAGACGCGCCACATGTCCGGCGACTTGCCGATGATCCTTCGGCCCGATCCGATCTCCAAACCGCCGTCCCTCTCCACGGTTTCCTTCAGACGGATCTCACAATCGATCTTCTGTACGATTTCCCGAATGCGGGATTCGATCTGATCAGGAGAGGTCTTGACGATGTATTCGGCGGCGCCTTGATCCAAGGCTTTCGCTCTTGCGTCATGGCCGCTGATGCGGCTGATGACATAAATGGTCAGATTCGGCCGCTCCCGGCGGGCCTCTTCGATGAAATAAAGCCCTTCCTCGGAACCGCCGCTAAGTTTGATCTCGGTGAAGACCCCCTGGGGATTCTTTCTCGTCAGGAGATCCAGGCCGCTTTTCCGCCCCGAGGCGATCAGGAGGTCATAACCGGCGCGTCCTAATATACTGCGATAAATCCTGCAAAAAGCGGGATCCTCCTCGATGATCAGAATCGACTTATTCATGGCGTACCGGTTTCACCCTTCATTGTGAAAACACGCTATCTCCGTTCGGCGGCCGACCCCGTTCCCGGGCCAGCCGCTTGAGCACGGTGGTGAAGAAGCGGGCCCGGGAGGTCCGGATCTGGCCGTGATACTCCGCATCCTTTGTCTCGGAGAGGGCGCAATAAACGAGGGTCTCCGGCAGACAACGGACCATCTTCTCGTAGTAAGGACGGCTATGCCGGTCGTTCGTGAATTCGAGGATCTGTTCGACCAGATCGAGTTGTTTCGGATCGGCGCCTTCGATGGGGAGGGATCTGGTCGGCCTTTTCCTCACGATCAGCTTGTAATCTTTGTCGTCCTTTGTCTTGACCATCGCCAGTTGGAGGAGGCCGGTGGAGATCGGCTTCCCCTCCAGTTCCTCGATCGCGCGCCGGATCAATCGAAGCCGCTCGGATGGCCAGACATATTTTCCGCGAACGGAGAGATCTTCTTCTAAAAGTCGTCCTGCGCGACGCTGCCAGGCAAACTTGTCGGCCATCACCACATCGAGGAAGGCGTAGAGCGTAAGAGCGATCTCCCCGCGGATCTCCATCACGACGTCGACTAGGATCGGTTTTGTATGCTGCCGCAACAGGTTCTTCTCGATCTGTTCATTGAAGCGGAAATAGCTCACCCCCTCGTAACCGTCGCTTCGGGATCGAAGATTCCGAGACTCGTAAATTCTCAGCTTGGAGAGAAGGTTGATCGGCTCCTCAAAGAGATGGTGGCGGCCGGCATCCTTGTCGAAGAAGGAATATTGCCAGGTGATCGGAACCTTCCGAAGGGACCGAAGCGACCGCTTCAGAAGGAGCAGTTGCTTCTTCCCCCATCCGAGCTTCATGATGCGGGCCAACTCCCTTAAGCGGATGGCGGTCCATCCTTCCGCAGGATCCCGGGGGCGCTCCCACCAGAGCTTTTGAAGGGTCAGGTAGGTTCGATAGTCGAAGGTGTTCAGGATCTGCCTATCGACCGGTTCGACAAGGATCTTGGCCAAGGCTTTCTTTCCGTTGATGTCGATTACCCATGTCTTCACGCGGGCCAGGACGTCGTTCCGCGCATGGGAGGGGGTGAAGATGAACGAGGAGAACTTCGCGATGTTCATCTCGACCGGGAGGAGATCCTGATTGTCGATGAGACCAGGGATCAGAGGGGCACCCAAACTCTTTCCGTTCCCACCCATCTTGTCACCCACCAGAGTTGTCTCGCCGTCTGTCTCAGGTTTTGATGAAGGTTAAAATACCGTTTGGCCCGCCTTAAAAAGCGTTAACGCTTAATGTTTAAAACCGTTAAACGCTTAAATAAAACGCTCCGCTCGCCAAAAAGGCACTTTTCATTTGTTTATTCAATGCGTTGGAATTTTCCTTCCTGCATGAAGTACACCAGCGGCCTGCACAAAGTACACCGGGGAGAATCCGCATCCCTGCATGAAGTACACCACCTGACCTGCACGAAGTACACCAGGCAAACTCTGATCCGCCAAAACTGTGGATAAGCGAAAAAACGAATGGAATCTCACCCGCTTCGGGTGGATGCTTCCTGCACAAAGTACACCGGAGCGCTGATCGGCGGGGTCGGCCCACGCTACTATTGATTTCACGTTTCCCATGCCGCCCCCAAGGGTCCTCTTGGATGAGGATTAAATCGCGTCGACTTCTCACATCTCCGAGGTGGAGGCTTTGAGATGTTGCTCGATCCACGCGATGAGATCGCGCCTCCTGTACCGGACACATCTCTTCGAGATCCGGACGAACTTCGGACCGTTTCCTGTAAAGCGCCAGTACTGAAGGGTCTTTTCCGACACTTTGAGAAACTGCGCTGCCTGTCTCTCCACGTATAGCTCATCAGGATCCAAATCCATGACCTTCAATCTCAGACGCTCCAAATCTTCTTGCACAATCGACGGGTCAGACACGGCGGCCTCCTGAAAACAATGTTCCTCTGCTTCGCTCTGCACGATCTCCCAAAAGAACCGATCTCGCCCCCCATAGAGCAAAGAATGTGCCCCTGCATATTCGATTTTCCTTTACTTCGAAGGACGCCATGTATCGAGCCGATTCTTTTTAAAGATCAATGGAATAGACGAACAGGCCCAAAAACGCATTTTTATCGGAGAGGGAAAGAAAAAGACTCATGCGGGATTGATGGCGTTGCGGATGTGTGACTATGTTAGCAGAACTGCGACGCAAAGATCAGGTAGGCATAGAAGTGGACCGGGTAGAAGGCATGATGGATGCCGTGGCTCTCCGTCGTCGTGTTGGACCCGAATCCCTGGATCGTGGGCGAAAGATCGACCCCCCCAGGTACGGGAAGCAGTAGGGATCGCACAACCTCGATCAGGCAGACCGGCACCCAGAACGAGACCGGGATGCCGGGGACCACGTTCAACGGAGGGGCCGGTCGGCGCAAAAACAGACGGGAGACTTGTTCACCGTTTCCGTGTCTTCCTGTCCGAAGCCCGCCGCCGTGACCCCGCCGATCTTGATCGGGAAGATCCCCGTCCAGTCCACATCGGTGATCGGATTGAAGATCCGCCCGGGACGGCGGAGGCGTCATCGGCTGCTTCAAACAAAAAGAAGTAAATGATGGGGATAACAGTTCTCAGAATTCTTACTTTTCCTACACCCTGCGCCCCTAAATCGATTCGACTGCTGGAAACTCGCCTTCTCAGGCAAGGATCAGTCTAAAGAAAGAAGAAATTATCCGAAGAGAAAATGCGGTCAGGAGAAAGAAAATTGGGCTGTTTTTCGAAATATTGTCCAATCCAGCAACTCAGATCGGCAATTTCCCTTATCTCAATCTGCCTGTCCGTGGGGCACCACACTTGCGCTTGACAAAGTTGTAAGGACTTGGATATTATTAATATAAGTTTCGATATATCGAAACTTATATTAAGGAGACCCTCTGAATGACCCGACAACGCAATCATGACCTGGAAGATCAGGTCTATCGACTCCACGCGGATATCTGCCAGACCTTGGCCAACTCCAAGCGCCTGAAGATCATCAATATTCTGCGGGAGAAGGAAGTCTCCGCCGCAGAGATCCTTTCGATCCTTCAGGTCCCCAAGGCCAACCTTTCCCAGCACATGACAGTCTTGCGGCAGAAGGGGATCGTGGTCGCCAGGCGAGAAGGGAACACTGTCTGCTACCGGCTGGCCCGGCCGAAGATCCTCAAGGCCTTCGATCTGATGCGGGAGGTTCTCTTCGAGGTCCTGGAGGAGCAGCAGAGACTTCTGAAAGAATACGGCAAGAAAAAGAAATGATGGAAGACCCTCTGTTGACCGGAGGGGTTTTTGACCTGATCCCATCGCGAAGCGATAGAGGGCGCAACAGGATGGGACACTGCATGTGAGTATCCTCATCCGCCGGGAGAATTGAATGGACCGATCTGACCATCATGCACCCTGGCTGACCCGCTTCTCGGTCGAGTACCCCCGGCGGGCGATTGTCCTGATCCTGGGCGTGACCTTCCTCTTCCTGATCCCGTTCCCACAGGTTCGTACTGACACCGACCCCAAGAACATGCTTCCCCCGACCTCCGTTGTGCGGCTCTCCAATGACGAGGTCGAGCGGTGGTTCGCCCTCCACAAGGATGTCATCGTCCTGGGGATCGTGAACGACCGGGGAATTTTCAACCGGGAGACCCTGGAGCGTATCGCACAAATCACGGGGGAAATCCTCACGATTCCCGGCGTGGTCGTCCGGGATGTGACCAGCCTCACGACGGTCGACAACATCCTGGCGGAAGAGGGGCAGTTGGCGGTGCGGCCGGCTGTCTCCGAGATCCCGCAGACACCGGAGGGGATGGCGGCTCTGGAGCGATCCCTCCTCTCAAATCCCCTCTTCCTCGGCAGGCTCCTTTCCGAAGATGGAACGGCGACGGCGATCTACATCCCCCTAGAGCGGGGCGCCAACGGCAAGGCGGTTGCCGACCGGATCAGAGCGGTCCTTCCCAAGGAGGGGGAGAAGGACCGATACTATCTTGCCGGCGACCCCGTCGCGCGCGACACCTTCGGCGTTCAGATGTTCTACCAGATGGCAATCCTTTCCCCAATCGCCGGGATGGTGATGTTTCTCCTTCTCTGGCGGATGTTCCGGAATCTCCCCCTGGTCTTCTCGGTGATGGGGGTGGCGATGGTGAGCATCATCTGGAGCATGGGGCTGCTGATCGCTCTGGGATATCCGGTCCACATCATGAGCTCGATGAGCCCCGTCTTTCTGATGGCGATCGCGACCGACAGCATTCATATCTTCAACGAGTTCTCCTTCCGGTTCGCCGAGGGAGGGGAGAGGCGGCGGGCGGCGCTCGACACGATGGCGGCGGTGGCCGGTCCGGTCTTCTACTCCGATGTGACGACAGCGGTCGGGTTCGCCTCGCTCGCCACCGTCGCGATCGTCCCGGTGAAGATCTTCGGCCTCGCGGTCGCCTTCGGCACCCTGGTGATCCTCCTGATGAGCTTCACTCTCATCCCCGCCGTCCTGACGCTGCTGAATCCGCACCGCGCGCCGCACCCTCCGGTAGGGGTTCAACATATTGAATCCCTGCAAGGGTCAGGGCTGGCGCGTCTGGGAGAAATTTCCGTCCGGCATCCCAAATCGATTGCGATCGCGGGAGGGGTGTTGCTGTTGGCGGCTGGGGTGGGATTGTCCCGCATCGAGGTGAACAACAACATGGTCCACTGGTTCAAATGGAATAGCGATGTCCGGACGGCGGACCGGGTCATGAACGCCCGCCTCGGAGGGACCTCCACCGCTTATCTGGTGGTCCAGGGCGCCGCGGAGGACGCCATGAAAGATCCGGCGATGCTCCGCGCCATCGAGGGGCTGCAGCGGGAGTTGGAGAAGGACCCCCGCGTCGGAAAAACCTTTTCGGTCGTCGACTATGTCAAACGGATCAATCGGGTTCTCCACAGCGACGACCCCGCGTTCGACCGGATTCCCGAATCCCCGGCAGAAATCGGACAGTATCTCTTTCTCTTCGGGATGTCGGCCAAGCCAAGCGATCTTGACAACGTCGTCGACTACCCCTTCCAGAAGGCCAATCTCTTTCTGCAGCTCAAGAGCTGGGACGCCGGGGTCATGGCCGATCTCCTCCGGCGGACGGAAGCGTACCTGGCCGGACACCCTCTTCCGGGAGGGGCGACGATCCGGCCCGCCGGCATCGCCTACTTCAACCTCGTCTGGAGCAACGAGGTCCTCTGGGGGATGTTGGAGAGCTTTATCGCAGGCCTGGTACTGGTCTTCCTCATTCTGATCGTCCAGACCCGCTCCTTCCTCTGGGGCCTCCTGACCTTCGTCCCGCTCTTCTTCACAATCGCCCTCATCTATGGGGTCGTCGGCCTCGTCGGAAAGGACTTCGACATGCCGGTTGCGGTCCTCTCGACCCTGTCGCTGGGAATGGCGATCGACTTCGCCATTCACTTTGTCGGCCGGTTCCAGCAACAATATGCGAAAGAGCCCAACCTGGAGGGAGCCCTCCTCTGGACCGTCGCCCGTCCTGGGAAGGGAATCCTCCGAAACGCGCTCCTCTTCGCGGTCGCCTTCTCGGTGATGGCGGCTGCCCAGCTAACCCCCTACATCACCGTCGGCGTCCTCATCGCTGGAATCATGCTCCTCTCCGCCGCCGCGACCCTGATCGGACTCCCCTCCCTGATCTTGATTTTTCAAAAACATTTAACCTTCCCGTCCGGAAAGGAGAAAGTACCATGAAGACGATACGCGATTTCCGCGCCATTTTTCTGCTGGTCCTCTCGGCGGCAGGCCTTCCCGACGGCGCGCAGGCCACCGATGCGGCCGACATCGTCCGAAAATCCCAAGCCGCCTTCTTTGAGGCGGGCAAAGATCTTCAGGCGCGGATCAAGATGACGCTCACCACGCGGGACGGCCAGCGGCGGCTGAGAGATCTCACCATGCTCCGGAAGAACGGTCCCGCCGGCGAGCAGAAATATTTTATCTATTTCCACGGCCCGGCGGATGTGGCGGGAACCACATTCATGGTCTACAAATATCCCAACCGGGATGACGACCGCTGGCTCTTCATCCCGGCGATCAACCTGGTGAACCGGATCGCGGCCCGGGACAGCCGGTCGAGCTTCGTCGGTTCGGACTTCACCTACGAAGATGTCTCCGGCCGGGACATCGTCGCCGACACGCATACCCTCTTGAAGGAAGATCAGGTCGATGGCCGGAAGGTCTACCTGGTGGAGAGCAAGCCGAACCGCCCGGCCGAGTACGCGCGAAAGCGCGCCTGGATCGATCAGACCACCTTCCTGCCGTTGAAGGAGGAGTACGACGATATCCAGGGAGCCCTTTACAAGGTTTTTACCGCAGACGAGATCAAAGAAATTCAGGACCTTCCGACAGTGATGAAGCGGACGATGGCGGACGTCAAGACCGGCCACAAGACCGAGGTGGTCTTTGAACGGGTTCAATACAATGTCGGAATTGGAGACGATCTCTTTTCCGAGCGATATTTAAGAAGGCCGCCGGAGAAGTGGATCAAATAAAAACAGTTGTGAGTTGAGAGTGGTGAGTTAGAAAATGTTCAAGATAAGGATGACATTGGTGCTATTTCTTGTTTCGGTCACTCCTGCGCTTGCGGAGGAGGTTTCTCTGCATGGTTTTGCGCAGGGAAATTATGCCGGACGGATCACGGGTGAAGAGTTGCCTGGACCCGAAGGGGGAGATTTCCTCTTGGGGGAGGAACGGTTTCAGATCAAGCTTTCAGGCGCTTCGGAAGGGAGCCGGTTTTTCCTCAAGAGCGATTTCTTCAGAGACGCCGTCTTCCGCAAGACGGAGACCGACCTGCGCGAGGCCTACCTCGACTACGGCGGCGGCTTCTTTGATCTCCGCCTGGGCCGCCAGATCATCACCTGGGGGGTGGGGGACCTCCTCTTCATCAACGACATCTTCCCGAAGGATTACGCCGCCTTCTTTTCCGGAAGGCCTCTCGAATACCTGAAGATCGGCTCCGACGCCGCTAAGGTCGATCTCTTTTCAAACGTCGTCTCCGCCGAGCTGGTGGTCATCCCCTTCTTCCAATCGGACACCCTTCCGGCGCCGGAGCGATTCTTTCTCTTCGATCCCTTTCCCGGTCTCCCCCGGACCGCCGAGGAGCCGCGGGCCGAGTTCGAAAATACCGAGCTGGCGTTAAGGCTCTACCGGAGCCTCTTCGGTTTTGACACCGCGGTCTACGCCTACAAGGGCTTCTTCAGGACGTCGGGGATGAGACCCGATTCTCCGTTGGCGCCCAGCAGGGTTAATCTCTTTTTTCCCCGGCTCGCCGTCTACGGCGCCAGCGGCCAGGGAAACGCCCTGGGAGGGGTGACCGGTCTGGAGGCGGCCTATTATGACTCCCTGGATGATCGATCCGGGCGCGATCCCTCTATTCCCAATTCCATGGCGAAGTATCTGGCTGGCTATCAGCGGCAGCTCTTAAGCGATCTGACCGCCGGCATCCAGTACTACGGCGAGTATCTCCTCGATCATGGTTCGTACCGCGAGACGCTCCCCGCCGGTTTCCCCGCTCAGGACCGGCTGCGACAGCTTCTGACCCTCCGCCTGACTCAATTTTTCCGCTACCAGACCTTGAGGCTTTCCCTTTTTGCTTTCTATAGCCCGACGGATGAGGATTATTATTTCATCCCGGAGGTTCGGTACAGCTTCACCGATGCGCTCTGGGGGGCGGTGGGGGCGAATGTTTTTGGAGGGAGCAAAAAGACAGCCCCCTTCGGACAACTGGATAAAAATGACAATGTCTACGTCACAACGCGCTATGAATTTTAAAGATGTGGCCGATCGGTACGATGCCTGGTATCAAACCCCTCTTGGCTCTCTGGCGCACGCCCTGGAATCGGAAGTCATCTTCAATCTTGCCGAGGTTAAACCGGCCGAACGAGCGATCGACATCGGGTGCGGGACGGGAATCTACACATTGGAGCTGGCGCGAAGAGGGAGTCGTGTCGTCGGGGTCGATCCTTCGATGGAGATGATCGCGATCGCGCGGGAGAAGTTCCGGCGGGCGGGGCTCCCCGGCCTCTTTGTTCTCGGATCGGCGGAGGCCCTTCCCTTTCGCCCGAGCTGCTTTGATCTCGCCTTGGCGGTGACCTCTCTCTGTTTTGTCCGCTCGCCCGATCAGACCATCGAAGAGACGCACAGGGTCTTAAAGCAGGACGGACGGCTGGTCCTCGGCGAGCTGAACCGCTTCAGCCCCTGGGCGCTCTGGCGGAGGTTGAAAGGGCTCTTCACCGACACGATCTACAATCAGGCCCATTTCTGGGGGAGGCGGAAATTGGAGCGTCTTCTTCAGCGAAAAGGATTCCGAATCGGCGCTACGCGCATCCTGCTCCACTTTCCGCCAGTCCCTTCCAGAACTTTTTTGAAGGGTTATCGTTTGTTCGAAGTCATTTTAAAAAAGTTGGCGCCGGGAACAGGCGCGTTTATCGCCATGAAAGCGGAAAGGGGAGGATCGAATCAACGCGTGAAGCGCCTCCCTTTCCTTGACGAGCGAAGTGAGCAAAGGAGGTAACTCATGGACGCCATCACATTGATTGTGCAAGAATCTCCTTACGGAACGGAGAAAGCCTGGAACGCCCTCCGGCTGGCCCAGGCGCTTCTGGCCGCAGAGAGCCGGGTCAACCTCTTTCTGTTGGGAGACGCCGTCGGGATGGCCAAAGCGGGCCAGGAGGTCCCGACGGGATACTACAATCTCGGCAAGATGCTGGAGCAGCTTGGCGCCAAAGGGGCCGAAATTCTGGCGTGCGCAACCTGTTGCAAGGCGCGGGGGTTCAAAGGAGAAGATCTGATCAAAGGGGTCCGCATCGGAAGCATGGCCGATCTGGCCCGATGGACGAAGGAAAGCAGACAGGTCATCACATTTTAGGAGAGGAGAATCCATCATGGCAGGGAAAACGATTCTCATCTTGGGCGGGGGGATCGGCGGACAGGTCGCCGCCAATCTCTTGCGCAAGAAGATTGCCCGCGATCACCGGGTGATCCTGATCGACAGAAAACGGGAGTACGTCTTCTCCCCCTCCCTCCTCTGGCTGATGGTCGGCCAGAGAAAACTGGAGCAGATCCGCCGGCCGCTGGAATCTCTCGCCCGGAAAGGGATCGAGGTGGTCCAGGCTGATGTCACCCGGATCGATCCGACGGGGCGGACGGTGGTGGCTGATGATCGGGCCTTTTCTTATGACGACCTCATCATCAGCCTGGGGGCCGATCTGGCCCCGGAGACCATCCCGGGCCTGCGCGACACGGCCCACCTCTTCTATGAACCGTCGGGGGCGGAACGGCTATGGGAAGCGGTGCGCGGCATCGAAGGAGGCCGCGTGGTGATCCTGATCGCCGCAACGCCGTTTAAATGCCCCGCCGCCCCTTATGAGGCGGCGATGCTCCTCGCCGATTATTTCAGAAAGCGGGGCCTTGAGAAGAAGTGCGACATTTCAATCTACACGCCGGAGCCGCTCCCGATGCCGGTGGCCGGACCGGTGATGGGGAACGCCGTCAAACAGATGGTCGAAGAGAGAGGGATCGCCTTCCATCCGATGATGAAGATCTCCTCGGTCGAATGGTCCACCCGGGAACTCCTTTTTGAAAACGGCCAGCGGACCCGGTACGACCTCCTTGTCGCCGTCCCGCCCCATCGGGCGCCGCAGGTGACCAAGGATTCCGGGCTGGCGGGGGAGTCGGGATGGATTCCCGTCGATCCCCGCACTCTCAAGACTCGCTATGAGGGAGTCTACGCCATCGGAGACATCACCTCCATCATGCTCCCCGTCGGAAAACCGCTTCCCAAGGCGGGGGTTTTCGCCCACCATCAAGCGGAGACGGTGGCCAAAAACATCGCCGCCGAGATTGCGGGAGGCAACGCCTCCGAAGCCTTCGACGGACACGGCTACTGTTTTTTGGAGATGGGCTCTGGCCGCGCCGGTTTCGCCGGCGGGAATTTCTACGCTCTGCCTGCGCCGCAAATCAAATTGAGAAGGCCCGGCTATCACTGGCACTGGGGAAAGGTCCTGTTTGAGCGCTGGTGGCTGAAGCATTGGTTTTAGGAGATCATCAATGATGTCCAACGGCATGATGGGCTATGGCATGGGCCTCTGGATGGTGCTCAACCTCCTCTTCTGGCTTCTGGTGATTGTGGGAGTTGTCCTTCTGGCGGTCTGGGCGGTGGATCGGGGTAGTAGAGGCAGAAGCGATCGGGAAAGCGAATCGGCCTTGGAGATCCTCAAGAAACGGTACGCCCGGGGGGAGATCTCAAAGGAAGAGTACGAAGAGAAAAAACTAGACCTTATTTAGAGAGAATCACCTCATGAAAAGAAATACATTACTGTGGGTCTCCCTCTGCTTCATCGGGATCGGTCTGATCGGGATCGCCGCCACCGGAATCGGGAATCAGGGTAGGGTCTGGAGGATGGGAGGTCCCATGATGGGCGGGATGATGGATCAGAGGCTGATGAACGAAATGATGCGGAAGATGATGGGAGGAATCCTTCCGGCAGGCGTCACCCTCCAGGATCTTCCAGATCCCGCCAGCCCGGGGGCAAAACTTCTTTCCACCTATTGTGCTCAGTGCCACAATTTGCCCTCTCCCCGAATGCATACCGAAGAAGATTGGCCTCGTATCGCCGAACGGATGCTGGCGCGGGATCGGATGATGGCCAGCATGCCGGGGATGATGCAGGTCAGATCTCCGACGGCCGAAGAGGGAGAGGTCCTGGTAGACTATTTGAAGGCCCACGCCATGAAAGGTTTGCCCCCAGGTCTCGTTCCGGAACCGGATTCTCCAGGAGCGGTCCTTTTTCAACAGACCTGCGGCCAGTGCCACACCCTGCCGGATCCCAGGCAGCACACCGCGCCCGAATGGCCCGGCATCGTCGAGCGGATGCAGTCCAACATGCAGGTTATGGGAAAACGGGTCATCACCGAGCGAGAAAAGGTCGAGATCACCGGTTATCTGTCCAAACATGCCGGATAAACATGTGGTCTTTCCAAGGTGGCTTACCTTTTTTGTCTCATTCAAAAAAAGCTTGACCTTGGATACGGTTCCAAGATCTAGAATGTTTACTGAGGGAGGCCAAGCATGTCGCTTCACAAATTAACGGTCAGCCAACTTGCTCGTATCGCCGGCGTGGGGCCGGATAGTATCCGCCACTATGAGCGAATCGGACTCGTGCCGAGGGCGGAGCGCTCTCCCGCCGGATACCGCCTCTGGAGTGCGCGAGAAGTCCAGTACCTCAAGTGGGTGGCCCCAGCCAAGCGGGCAGGTTTCACGCTTCATGAGCTGGCCGAAATCTTTCGGATGTACCGCGCGGGAAGTCCCCCATGCCGCACAGTTCGGGATCTCCTCCAGCAGAAGGTCGCTGATCTCGATCGGGTAATTGACGATCTGTCGACGCTGCGCACCCATCTAAGACGAGTGCTCATTCGATGGAAAGGACGACTCGGCCGGGCCTCGTCCGGCGACTTCGTGCCTCTCTTTGATGACCTGTACGACGTCCCTGTCACACAATCAACAGCGGCTTTGAAGCGGAAAGGCCGCAAAGGAGGAAAGTCATGATGCACACTCTGGTGAGTTTTTATGTCCAGCCATCCAAGGTCCAGGAGTTCGAATCCCTTCATCGCGCGCTTGCACAGTTGATAAGCGGCCAACCCGGATGCATTGAGGTCAAGGTTCACCGGTCGCTGAAGCATCCTCGGGAGTATGTGGTCTACGGAACCTGGGAAAGCAAAGAGGCCTGGGAGCGCGCGCATCAGACCGCAGAATTTAAGACAGCGTTTCAGAATCTGCCGATCGAAGAGCACACGCTTTCAAGCGCGAGCTTCTTTGAGTTGGCCTACGCCTATAAGGGAGGGGGTGGCGCGGTTTGTCCTGAATGATGCGCCATATGGCTTTGGAAAGGCGCACAAGACACTCCGACTGGTAATAACTACCCGGCACTTCGTCCCCACCGCATAAAGGACGAGCATCGATCTCTTGCCGTCGCCGATGTGGTGGTAAGAGAGCCGAAGGCCCTGGATGGCTCGCTTCCTCCGTCATTCCCTGGGCGAAAAAGAACCTTCCGGACAGTGCCACCTATCCGGATTGAAAGGGACGTTCGCGCTCATATTGGCAGGCATCGACTACGAATCGGTCGACTTGTTCTGGAGGGGGAGATGGGTCTGTAACCCGAGGTTTTTTATTCTTCGCAGGAAATCGGTCCGATGGAGCCCGAGCCGCTTGGCCGCCTCGGTCCGGTTGCCATGACATTCCCTCAACGCGGAGAGAATAATCTGTTTCTGGTATTCAAGGAGTTGCTCATGATAACGACCCTGCGGCGACTCCTTTAGATCATCAGCCAGGAAGGGGAGGTCGCTCTCGCCGATCGTTCCATCCGTCGAGATCACCGTGGCCCGCTCAATGACATTCCTCAACTCCCGGACGTTTCCGGGCCAGTGATATTCCATCAAGCGCTCCAGGGCTTCCGGCGTGATGGTGAAACCGTTCCGGGATTGCTTGCAGGCCATCTGCGACAGAAAATGGCCGACCAGGTCAGGGATGCTCTCTCTCCACTCCCTGAGCGGGGGGATGTACAGCGAATAGACATTGAGGCGGAAGAAGAGATCCGGACGGAACCTTCCCTCCTTGGTCTCCGCCTGCAAATTGCGGTTGGTCGCTGCAACGACCCGCACGTCCGTCTCCCGCTCCTTGACGCCGCCGACGCGGGTATAGGTGTGCATCTCCAGGAATCGCAAGAGTTTGGCCTGAAGCGCATACGGCATCTCTCCGATCTCGTCCAAAAAGAGGGTCCCCCCGTCGGCCGACTCCACTTTCCCTTGCTTGACCTTGTGGGCACCGGTGAAGGCGCCTGACTCGTGGCCGAAGAGATCGTCATCAATCAGCTGCTCGGTGAAGTTGGCGCAGCTCACCGCGACAAAAGGGCCATCGCGCCTCGGACTTACCGCGTGAAGATACCTTGCCAAGATTTCTTTGCCGGTTCCAGTCTCACCGAGAAGCAGCACCGTGGTGTCTGTCTGGGCCAGACGCCGGCAGGCCTCCAGGCAGGAAGTCATCTGCTTGCTTTTGCCGACGATCGGGGGTGTAAATCCATCGGTCCTTCCCGCCGATCTCCGCTTCAAACCTCTCAGCTCAAGCGCCTTTTTGATCCGCGCGACCAGATCGCTCATCTCTCCCGGCTTGGGGACGAAGTCGCAGGCCCCCTTCTGCATCGCCTGGACCGCCTTCTCGATGGTCCCATGTCCGGAGATCATGATGACCTCCACCGCATCCCCCATCTGGGCGATCTCGTCGAGCAGGGCCAAACCATCCCCATCCGGAAGTTGCAGATCGAGCAGGATCAGGTCGAGCTCCCGGCTCTTCAATATCTGGCGGGCTTCCGCGCATGATCCGGCCTCGGTGATCCGATAACCGAGATGGGCCAAATAATCGCGAAGAGAAAACCGATAACCTTGATCATCATCCACAATCAGAATGCGAGCAGACATACTTTCCCCGAAATGAATATTAACCGAAGACAATGCCGCGACGGCTCACACCCTTTTTTCCACATGCGCGGGTGAATTGGGCAGCGTAAAGTAGAAGGCGGTTCCTTTTCCCTCCTCCGCCGTGTACCAGATCCGGCCGCCGTGCAGCTCGACCAGATAGCGACTGATATACAGCCCGACACCGCCTCCTTTCTTTACATCGGACGACAACGGCTCCAAAAGGAGTTTGGGCTGTATCTCCTTGGGGATTCCCATGCCGGCATCCCTGACGCCGATGACGACCTCGGATCCGGTCTCTGTCGCTTCGAGCGTCACCGCGCCGCCCGGAGGGCTCGCCTTGATGGCATTGTGGATCAGATTGAAGAGGATCTGGTCCACCAGGACCATGTCGGCCTGAACCGTCTTCCCGAAGACCGAGTCCCCAAGGATGCAGGCGACCTGTCTCTCTTCCTGAAATGCGAGGAGCGCAAAGCAGACTTGCCGGACCACGTCCGACACGCGCACCGGGCAACGATCGATCTGAACGTGGCCGGTCCTGGCGACGGCATGCTGGAGCATGGCCGCGATCACCCGGTTCACCCGGTCGGTATTGCTCTTGATCAGGGCCAGATACTCCTTTTGACGATCGGTGACCGGTCCGGGGACCCCGTCCTGAAGGCCCGCAATCAGATTCGAGACGGTCCCAAGAGGGGTCTTCACCTCATGGGAGAGAAGCCTGAGAAAATCATTTCTCTGGTTCAGGACATCGCTCAATAACGTGTTCATCTCCTCCAGATCCGACCGCTTGTTCACGGAGTCCTTCAAGTGGCGCTGCAGTTCGACGATCCGGTCGGTTTTCTCGTCAAGGGACCTTTTCATCGATGCCATCAGGCTCAAGACCATCGCGATCTCATCCTCGGACGGCAATCCCCTTTCCCCCGCCGCATCGCCGTCGGCGAGCCGCCGGGCATGGTCGGCCATGCGGCGCAGCGGGGAGACCATGGCCCCGAAGAGGGCCCAACCGAGCAGCAACCCCGCCCCCAGCACCCCTCCCAAAATAAGCGCCGTCCGGACCAGCAGGGTTTGAACCTGAGCAAAGACCGGCTCGACCGACAACAGGACGACCGCCTGGCCGTTCTCCCGGCGCTCTCTCTCCGTCCGGAAGGGAATCCCATCCGTCAGGGCCTCCCCCTGGAATTGAATCGAAGCATGCGATTCGACGGCCCGAAGACCGTCGGCCGTCACGAGGCGCGAGGCGCCGCTGACGATCTTCTCCGGCGCATCCGTCGATTCGATCCGGATCGCTTTGCTTCGATAATTTTTATCCCCCAGGCGGATCGCTGCGGAGAGGATGTCCGGCTGCCCTTCGATCTCCTCCAGAATTTCCTGCAGCGCCGTGTCATCCCCCGCATAGAGCGGCCCGCGCGCCTGCTCCGCCAGCCTGCCTGCGACGGTTTGGGACCGCTTGACCGCCCCTTCGAGCAAGGTCCGCCTCCCTTCGGAAAAGAGATGGAAGGCGAGAAGGACGGTGCAGGCCGTCAGCCACAGGGCCCCGAATAAAACCAGTCGCTTTCGAATGCTCAGCTTCGAGATCATGGCATCCTCAGATCCGGATCTGTCGGATAGATACGGTCGGCGAACGCCAGGAACGTTCCCCCGACAGGAAGATTCAGAATCCGGGCGACCCGGACATTAATGAACGTGTCGAGCTGCCTCGGCGGCTGGATCCTCAGAGGCCTCTCCCCGGAGATGACACGTCTTGCCGTCTCCGCGGCCTGCCGGCCCATGTCTTCGTAATTGCCGGCCACCGAAAGGACCGCTCCATTCTTGGTCAGCGCCTCAGAAAAACCGAGAATCGGGAGACGCTCGTCGATGGAATACTCGATGATGGCCCGCGCCGACAGAGAATCGATGAAGCTCCCGTCCGGAAGAAGCCAGAGCGCGTCGAACTGCGACCGCATCGTCCGGAGGACGGGGGCGATCTCGGACGGCTTCCGGATGATCATCGGAACCAGTTGAATCGATGTGTCCCTGAAATGGGCGACGAGCGCTTCAACGAGGGCCCCCGTCCTCTCCGGATTGTAGGGGATCGCGATCCGGCTCCTTGGGAACACCTGCCGGATCCGATCATACGCCTCCCTCGGGAGGGGATGCATCGAGATCCCCCACGATTGCGGGACCTCCAATCCGTCTTCATGGTCGATGACCAGACAGAAAACGACGGGTGCGTCGATCGGATTCGCCTTGAGGGCAAGGATCGCCTGGCTTCCGATGGCGATCACCGCCCTGGGGGAAACCAGAGAGACCTTCTCCATCGTATGGAGCATCCGATCCGGGCTTTCATCCAGGAGATAAGTCAGCGTGCGATGACCGCTCAGGGCCTCCCTTGCTCCCTTCGCCGCGCTCTGATACGGCGCGATATCGGCGCCGACCAGGATCGCGATCGGGCGCTCCGAGCCTTCCGCAGATCGCCACTGCAGAGAGACAAGGGCGACGATGATGATCAGGATCGATACGACTTTGGTGCGCACATGACCTCTCTTGTAGAACGAAGCGTGACTCGGAAACGGATATCGGGCTGGTTCACTCATCCCTAACCAGCCCTATCCCTGAGAAAACGAGACGTGGAGCGGCCTTTCGTTCGACTTCCACTCTCCCCGGAACGGCGACTTCCCCTCGCGGAGCAGCACATAGCTCGACGCCGTAAAGTATCCCAACCGCATCGCCAACGACCCGAAGCCGTCACGGCTGTATCCGACGATCCAGACGACCGGCTGATCGCTCCCCTTCGGACCCCGCCAGGCCAGGACGGCCGCCTCTTTCCCGCCAGCCACCCTGGCCCCTTCGATCGCGAGCGATCCCCCCTCCCATTTCCAGGGGACCCCTTGGGGCGACCACCCTCCGATCTCTCCGGTTTCTGAAGGGGGCCCCATCAGGAGGGTCGGACCTTCCGCCTCCTCCACCCTTCGGATCTCGCGATATCTGATCTCGGAGACCTCCAAGAAATACTCGTAGATCCCGCGCTCTTCCTCGCTGAGGGCCTCCGAGAAGACGACCGGAAGCTCCGCATCGGTCTCCAAAACGGAGGCGATCGTCGTTGGCAGCTCTTCGGAAAGGAGCTTTCGAAGAACGATATAGTCCGGATCGACAGTCACGGCCTGAATCGTCGAAGGGGCCTTCAATATCACCGTCTGCGGAGAGCCGTTCACCGCGACAACCGTTGTGATCGTCTCGCCATCCGTCTTGATCTCGATCGGCACCTCGTATCGGAAAGGCGGTTCGGAGATCAACGTGAGGGATGCCTCGCGTCGATCCGGACTAAGATTCGCCTTTTCGATCCGGAGGGTCGGGGCGCCCGCGCCGTAGATCCATTGGCGGAAAAACTCGTCCAGCGAACCTCCAGAGGCCGATTCAAATACCGATTGCAGATCCCTCCATGACGCCGCCCGGAACATTCTCTCTTTCGCCAGACGCCGCAAGGCCTGATCGAAACGATCCCGGCCCAGTTGCCGTTCGAGCATCCCGAAGACGAACGCCCCCTTCTCATAGCCGACCGCCATCTGCTCCGGGGTCTCCCTTTCCTGAAAGTCGGTCAGGCTAGGCTCCGGGCCGGATCGTGTGTAGATGGAATAGTGCTCCAGCAGCCCCCGCCGCGCCGCGGCACCCCCCTGCCGCTCGATCGAGAAGTGATGATCGATCAGATAGGTCACCAGCCCCTCCGACCAGTTGCCCTGATCGATATCGACATAAACGCCGTTCCCGAACCAGTTGTGGAGGATCTCGTGGCCCAGACTGGTCTGAGGTAGATTCGGGATGCGCAGGAGCCTCTCACCGATCAAGGTGAAGCCGGGGAATCCCAACCCCTCCATGAGCGGGGTCGCCACCACCGACATCGCCTCATAGGGATAGGGGCCGAATCGCTCCTGAAACGTCTTGAGGTGCGCCTTCATGGCCTCGAAATAGATCTTCTCCAGTTCAGGATCTTCTTTTGTAAAGAAGGTATAGAGCGCGATCGATCCGGCCTGTTGTTTCTTGACATGATAGGGTCCGCTGACAAGATTGATCTCATCGGTCGGCCGGCGCATTCTGAAGAGCGTATAGTCCCTCTTTGAAATGAATCCGCCCGGAGGAATCTTCTCTCCGGCGCTGATCACCTCCTGTCCGGCCGGCGAGTGGACCTTCAGGTCGTAGGTGATCAGGGCCGTCTGTTCCGGGATTCTTAGATACCAATGGGCGTTCGAGAGCAACAACGCGGCATCTTTGTTGATGTAGGCCCGCACTTCGGTCCCGCGGTGGCGTGCATCGCTGAAATCGATCGGGGGAAAGCTCCCGTGATATCTCACAGTGATTTTGACGGTCTTCCCGACCGACTCCTCCGGAAGCCGGACGGCGACCGTGTCCCTCTCTTCCTTGTCCGTTTCGACGACGGCATGCTGCAGGGGTTGATCCCGGTAAGCGATCGACTCGATCTGCATCGCTTTATTGAGATGCAACTTGACATCGGCGGCGACCACGAACATCTCGATTTCATCCACCACGCGTATCTGGCCGGAGGAAAGCTCCAGATGAAGCGTCAGATCGTGGTGGCGGATCGTATTTCCCCGGACCGCCTCGTTTTGGAATTCCCCCGCAATCGAAGGGGTCGGTCGAGAAGAACGTTGACCTGCACAGGCCGAAAGAAAAAAAAGAATGATGAAAAGGTAACCTGATCGAATCTTCATACAAGACTCCCTTTGTGTGATCCGTGACGACATCGGGCTGAATCGTTCAGACTCGGTAATTGATCGTGAATATCAGCTCCATCGGTATCTCTTCCCCGAGCGCGGGAAGTTCACGGTGTTTCCTGTTGGTGAAGTTGTAGGCCTCGATCTGCCCGCCCAGGCTCTTCGTGAATTGATAGCCCAGGAAGAGATTCAGGGTATAGTAGGCCTCCTGAACCGGCGAGAAATCCGGACCGCTGGGGAACGGCCACTCGGCCCGATCCCGGTAATGCACCGTCAGCGCCCCCGTCAGCCGGTCGCTGTAGAGAAGCCCCGCGTTTACCTGGTTCGGCGCGGTCGCCCTGTTCTCGACCCCGTTCTCGCGGAATTTACGATAACCGTAATTCGCGATCAGACGGAGGGAGGAGGTCAGCTCATATTGTCCCCATAACTCCCCTCCTCCGCCTTCGACCTTGTCGTTTGAATTGACGAAGGTGAGGGTGTCGGGGGGAACGAACGCCGCCCGAATGAAGCGGTCGGTGACGACATAAAAGAGATCGAGCCCCAGCGTCAGGCCGGGGACAAACCGCCCGAGATACCCGGCCTCGTACCAGATCGATTCCTCCGGCTTCAGATCTCTGTTCCCCTTGATGAAGACCGTCGCGTCGGGCCCCTCCAGAATCGCAAGATCGAGAAAGTTGTCCGCCAGGGTCGGATTCCGGTAACCGACATTGACGGCGGCCTTCAGCATATGCTTCGGATGGATCTGATAGGAGAGCCCCGCCCGAGGAGAAAATTGATATCCTGCCTCCTCATGATAGTCCAGGCGGCCGGCCAGTCGGAGGAGGAGACGATCGGTTACGTTGTACTGCTCATCCAGAAAGAGGCCGGCCGTGACCTGGCCTTCTTCGCCCCCGATGCTGTCGGCCTTGACCTCGGTGAACCGGACCGTCCCGCCCCAGGAGAAGCTGCTCCTCCCGAACCGAATGACCCGATGGACCGCTTCGAGATCGTAGAGGTTTTGCGTCCGGGTACTCACGAACTCTCCGGTTTCCGGATCATTCGAATCGATCTTGCGGTGGTTCCAGTACGATCGGATCGAATACGACGGATGCTCGTACTCCAGCCGGAGATGATCGGTCGATTGATCGTTGCGAAGAAGGATCCCGGAGGTCGTCGTCTGAAGAAGCTCTCCCCTGTTCGTCCCGCCCCCCAACCTCAGTTCGGCCCCTCCGGAGAGTTCCTTCGCGACCACCGTATTGAAGCGCCAGGTCCGAGCTCCCTGATCATCGGACAAAGAGATATCCGCGAAACGATCCCAGATCTCCGCCTGGTCGTAACCGCCGGTCACCTTCCATTTATAAAGCCCCTCCGATGAGCCTGCCGCGATCCGCTGACGAAAACCTTCACGCCCGGCGAAGGAGGTGTTTGACTCGAACGGCGGGAGGGCCTCCGGTGGTCTCGTGATGATGTTGATGACGCTTCTGGCCGCGTTCGCCCCGTGGATGGCCGACGCCGCCCCCCGGAGAACCTCGATCTTCCCCACATCTTGCGGAAAGATGTCGAGCGTTTCCCACTCCACGCTTCCCGAAAAGTCATCATAGACCGTCCGGCCGTCTACCAGGACCAGGACATCCCTTGGACGGAAATTGCCCCGATTAGCAAAGCCCCGTATGCCAACCGTGAATTCGGTCCTGGTGATTTGAAGGACATCGATCCCGGGAAAGAGGCGGAGGACCTGGGGGAGATACCTCGCGCTGAGCGGCCGAAGGTGATCCGAGGAGACCACAGAAACAGCCGTCGGCGCCGTCCGGATCGCTTCGACCCGCTTCGATGCGGTGAAAACGCGATTCTCGGAGGCGAGGAGAGCGAGTTCGTTATAAAAGCCCGTCGTTTTCAACTCGGATTCCCAGGTTCCATCCTCATCCTTTACCTCTTCCGCTTTCGATAACATCTTGGACTCAATCTCCTCGCCCCAAACCGAGGCTTGGACGCTGCATAACAGAATCATGGAAACAAAGAGTAGTCGTCTTTGGTATCGGAGCATGGCAATCATTTTTCCTCCATCGGGTTATCTTCCGGTTCGTAAGATCAAGAAGCAGAGACGGAGCGCCTATCAGCAACTCCTGTACCAAACACGGTATACCCCGGAAGTCGATGGTTCTCAGCGGCGCATCATCGATGAAATTTTCGGACGGAGGATTCAAAAACCTTCGGCGTTTCATATGCTTCCGCGCCACGGTCCGACAACGGTGATTCATAAAAGCGGAGGATATCCGAAAACCGCAATCAAGATGCGATCCGTCGAGAGAGAGCAGGCGTAGCGAAGATGCGACACCCCCTCCTTGACCGAGATGCCATTGAACTGAAAATGCCTTTAAATTCAATTAAATCGGATGTGTGTAGCAGATCCGCGACTGAAAAGTCGCTGATCCGCTACAGTAAAAAGTCGGGGATCGACATTCTCCCTCGACGGAAAATTTCAAACCGATTTATATTAGAATCGCCCTTAAAACCTTTACCGCAATCTTCAACTGCTCCTCGGTCGCCTCCTTCATCAAACTGTTCAACACCTCTCTCAACTCACTGGAATTTCCGGACTCATGAGCGAATTCAAAAAAGTCCTTCATTTCGATATTCAATGCCTTGGCCAGTTTCGCCAGCCTATCCAAAGAGGGATAGCTTCCACCCACCTCGATTCGGCTGAGGTGTTTGGCTTCGATTCCGACCCTTTCGGCGAGATCCTCTTGTGACAACCCCCTCGCTTTCCGAATCTCTTTGATCCTGGCTCCGAGCTGCTTTCTGATTGGTTTTTTCATATGCTGTCCCAAGATGGTTAATATTCTTCTTCGGGAACAGCTTATGGAACACCATAATATGTCGAGTTACGTTTAATACTCTACATTTAAAGTATACTTATCCGTATTTTATAAAGGTCTTGTTTCCATTTATCCCCATTCCAGAGGGAATAAAACGAACCCGCCCTCCCACATGGCGCACCCAGAACCGCGTTCCTAAAACAGCTACCGCCGCCCCTTCGGAGGGGTCGGCCTCTCCGAAGACAAAGTTTTTGATCAGCGACGCAGACCAGGGCCCGCTTCACTTGGATTTAGGAGATCTTGAATCCGGGAGAAAGGGTCGACTGAATAATGAAGGATGGCAGGAATCCTAAACGAGAACAGAAGTTTGGTTTTGGGAGAGTGTGATATGAAGGCCATTTTCTCCTTGACGGAAGATCGCAAAACAATTATCGTCAAGGCCCTGCTGCGGAACATACGGATTCCAAATTGAAGCTCCCCCAGAGAGGGAGGATTCTTCGACCCGAAAGAAAGACCTTCTGGCAAGGGGAATGATTCGCTTTGTCGCAATCGATTTCGAGATCGCCGATTACGGTCCTGATAGCGCCTGCGCCGTCGCGCTGGTGACGGCGGTCGGAGGGGAGATCGTCCGGCGGGAGCAATATCTGATCCGGCCGCCGAGGCGTTCCTTTGTCTTCACATATCTTCATGGGATCGACTGGCGGCGGGTCGCCGGGGAACCGACATTCAAAGACCTGTGGCCAACTATCCGAAAGGGGCTTTCCGAAGCCGACTTCCTCGCCACCCACAACGCCCGTTTCGATCAAAGCGTACTCAACGCCTGCTGTGAGGCGGCGGGGGTCGTGCCTCCGCCTCACCGTTTCGTCTGCACCGTGAGGCTGGCCCGGTCGGCCTGGGGGATCTACCCGACCCGCCTGCCCGATGTCTGCCGCTTCCTCGGAATTCGGCTCCACCACCACGACCCCCTGTCGGATGCCGAAGCGTGCGCTCGGATCGTCCTCGCTTCTCAAAAGCATGGGAAAAAGAGCGCACTGGTCCCGATGCCGGTCAGATGATCAACTTGAACTCGGCGCGCGCCGACCATCCGGATTGCATCTTGCCTGCCGCCGAATGGGTCCCGGAAGCACCTCCCCCGGCAAAGAAGTGAAGATTGAAGTAAGAGATTTTTTGCCCTGGTCTAAGCCGCACCCCCCTTCTGGCAAGCTCCTTCGCCACGATCGCCGTCAGACTCTCTTTCTGATACTCCTCCAGAGCGAGAGACAATGTCCTTAAAACGGCCAGATCACCAGAAGGGGACCTGCCCCGATCTGAGCCAATCATGGTAGTCTTCGAACACATCCCTCGCCTTGGTGCGAGCAAGGCCTCATACTCTCCCCGATTTCTTGCCCCGGTGAGAATCTCGATCATCTCCGTCTGGGCTTTCCTGTGAAAGGCACAGCAATCGGCAAGAAGTCAGGGTTCTCAGGCTGAAGGATCAGACATCCTTTCTTTTTGATCAAAAGGTCTTCAAAACATTTCTGCTGTGATCACGGGGGAGAAGGGGAGAAAACCGATTTGGTCAGTTGGAGAAAGATCCCGGCGGGGATCATTTTAGAAGCGGGAAAGCCGTTTTCCTTCGCCGGCCTGTGGGACAGGCGGATCGATCGGAGCGGAGACGCTATTTTCCCCTTTCCCCCTTATCCTTATATAGAGGCAAAGAGGAAAATGCCATTTTAATTTCAGGGATCTGTACGCGGAAGTCGGCTTCCACGCAATAAGTACAAATTAGAAGCGCTTTTACAACGTCTAGGGATAGTAGATCGATTATTGTTCAACATTTTTCTCGACTATGGGATACCCGCTCGGGTTCATTCAATCGGTTTTAGAGCAGCTACCGAAGTGGTTCGAAGACTACAACAACCACGATCCTCACAAGGGATTGAAAATGATGGTCACCATCCTTAACCACCACTTCTTTGTGTCCGGTTTAACAGGGGCAACTCCAATCCTATCCGGACCCGGTTTTGGATTAACTCTCCTCTAGAATTTTGTTGGCTAACATAAGTGACGGCATAGTGGATGATAACAGTTCACGTTCTAGCTCCTCTATGCCAGTGTTTGCATATTCTTCTAAAAGATCTAGGATCTTTCCTTGCTCTAGCAAAATGTCGATCGGCTCACCAATGCTTAAAACCAAGGCATAAAGAAATGGGATATCTTCTTGTGATGTAAACACCGACCACGCGAAGATTGATGTTGGCTTCTCTATCGCTTTGCGAATTCCCTTCTCCACACCAATCGCAGCTGATGTAAGAAATAGATCCTTCATCGTCTTAAACGGCGACGTCGGTCCCTCTGTCAGGTGTTTATAAGTATCGTGTTTTTCAGAAGAGATATTAATACGATCACTTCTTGTATTTGTCATTTCCTTAATTCCTTCTCTGCTATTGTGGTACAGCCTGTAGCTTTATCCCAATTCAAGGTATATTCTCTTCCAATCTGAGGTTTTAGAATCTCACGCGCTTTTGAATGGAGTTCTGTTCCAGTTACGAACAGAATCAGCTGTTCAGCGAGTTCAGGTAGGTGCATGCAAATATTTTCGCGTGGTATCGCATCTAAGCGACCAAATGGCGTGTCCATTACTATTGAAGCAGAGTCATCAGATGCTCCCGACAGTGCCATAATAAAGGACAGGCTAAGCAGCTGGCGTTCTCCTGCCGAAAGTTCAGGTCGAGCGGGAGTGCCCCATCGGTCGAGAATCGTCAACTGATAATCATCAGTAAGATCCACTTTTGTAAATTGACTCTCCTTCCAAATCAGCTTCCCAAATATTTTCTGTGTTTCCTGTTCAATTTCTTTCCGTTTCTGTTTCGCAAATTTTTCATAGACTTCCGTGATCGCCTTGACTGTATCATGGATTAGAGCGAGCTTTTTCTGGATGAGTTTTGCTTTCCCTTCCAAGCCCTCAGCGGTTTCAATTTCCTGATCCAGTTGACTAATTATCTCTTTTTGATGTTGAATGTTTGCCTGCTTGTATCCAATTTCTCCGTGGAGATCATCGCATTTCTTTTGTGCCGTTTTACGCTTCCCCTCAAGTTCCTCAATCTTTTGAATGCCAACATTCATTAGCCTTGAACTAATTTCATCAGCTTCCTTTATAACTCGTGCTAAGCGGTCCTCAAGGTCTGCTTTTTTCTTTTTTAACAACCGTAATTGAAGGATGTTTTGTTCTGATTTAGTTTTGATCGCTTGCAAAAACCCTCCTGTTTCAAGTATCCGATTCTCAATATTGTTAGGCATAGCACGGTCCATCAATCCAGATAAGGTATGCCACTCCGGGCCCTCCTTAGATATTGTCCTTCCACAAATACAAACCAATTTTTCAAGCAGGTCGCGAATAAACTGCTCTCGGATCCCTGCAGGAATTTCCCCACGCCGCCTCTTCTCCTCAATGATTGCAATTGCCTTTTGAATCGCCTTTGCGCCGAGCAAAATGGCCCCTGAACTTCCAATCGCTCTGATTCCATCAAATATCATATCCAATTCTTCCTGAATTCTCTTTCCTTCGGCTTCCAACTCCTGACGTCGCTGATGATCGGTTTGAATCTCTCGCTGTTTTGAGAGTTCCTCATCGAGTTTTCCAATTAAAAGTTGAGCCGCATTCAATTCAGTTCGTGCATTCTGAAGCGCCTTCTCTTCTTTACCAAGCTCATCTTTCAGTGTTTCTTTTCTCTTCAACAACTCTTGGATGTGTTTACCCGTCTCCATTTTTTTTAGTTCTCGTTCATAGTCGTCACCGACACTTGAAATATGACCTTTTGCACGATCTAGCACCTTTAGCTTAAGAACGCCGTATACCGCCTGCTTCACCTGTTTTTCATGCTCTGGTTTTGCGAAATCATCAATTTTCTCCCCATCAAAAAGAAAGTAGGTTCGGACCTCTTTCGGCAAAATGGTATTTAAGACAAGCGTCGGATTTGGAAGCTTCTCTGAGCCCTTTCGGGTTACACAGTAGAGGTGAAGAACATCTGGCTCGTAGGTACTCCTTTTTGCCACGAAATTAGTTTCAGATTCATCGGGGCCTTTATGCTGGAACTTAAGCTCTACTTCGGCGTCGACCGTTTCGTCCTCGGTAGATTCGGAAGCCGCTTGCTTATTTACGATTTCACCGACCTTATCAATGATTCCTTCGGAACCATATAAACACCAGTTGATGGCAAGAAACATATTAGTCTTACCAGCGCCCGTCGTTCCGTTGATAACCGTGACGTTCTTTTTACCTGTGGCAAACTCAATTTCTTGTTCACCATAATATTGGCGAAAGTTTTTTATCTTAAGCTTCTTTAAGATCATTTCTTGCGCGCCTCCTGCTCGATTATTTGGCGTATATCATCTTTTACGCGCGGGCGTTCGCTGTCGATCTGCTGCTGTTCCAATTCCAATACTCTTTTTACGATTCTTTGCACGGCCGGATCATAATCCTTGAAAAAGTCTTCCAACTGCTTCCGCTTCTCTTTGACCATGCAAGGCTCCTTTCTAAGGGTCAAAAATCCAATACGTGGAATCGGCTTGCAACCTCTAGGATTTGCGCAGTAGCTTCATACTCATTGTCCGCGGCGGAGGCAAACTCCTTGAACCTGGCTAGTTCGCGTCGTAACAAGACCCGCTCACACTCTTTGAACAGAGTCTGCCCCTCCGATATTGGCGGAACAGCTATGAGATCATGAATGACGGCTCGACGTTTGTTCGGATGGAGTCTTAATATACGGCCCCGTCGCTGAATGAATTCGCGAGGATTGCTGCTGCTTGCAAGAATATAGGCGGTTTTCGTTGCTGGGAGGTCCACGCCTTCATCTAGACACTTCATCGCCACCAAGCCCTGGATCTCACCATTCTCAAAGTTCGATAGAAGCCCCTGCCGTTCTTGACGACTTTCCTCTGCGGTAAATCGTCGAACGCGCATCGAGAGTGTATCAGCTAAGAGGTGAATGACATCATCAATCTGGCCGTGCGTGCAATAAAAGAGGACGTGCGTCATTTCACTTGGTTCAGGAAGCAAGACTTTTAAAAGTGGGATTTTGCCCCTCGCGCAGTTTAAAATATTTGCCCGCTCTCGCAGAAGGAAATCCAGTTTTGTCTGCGCCCGTTCATCTTTCGAGGCCTGAACCCAAATTCTTGAGATTTGGAGAGAGATATCCTCGTATCGACCCATTTCATCTGCATCCAGGGGTACAATATGAGCGTGATACTCATAGTGGCAGAGAAATCCCCTGGCAATAGCATCTTGTAAGGGAAACGAGAACACGACCTTTCTGAAATAGTCCGTTAGAATTTGGTTTCCTGCAGGATCTAACCAACGGCCCGGTGTCGCGCTTAGACCTAGCCGAAATTGCGCATTCGGAATCAATCCTTTTGAGAATATACTGGCCCCTAGATGATGTGCCTCATCGGCGATGAGCAAAAGTGACCCTTTTATTCGCGACACAATTTCGGTAAATGTTAGCTGGCATGCCGTCGTATGGGTAACGATTACACAGATTATTCTGCGGCCCCCGGTGTTGAGATCAGTTACCTGGTCTTTTAACTTTTCCCGCCACGAAGAGGTCGACTCATAGCACTTAACCGGGAAGAGTCCAAACTCTAGGACGATGTCTTCCCATTGATCGATTAGATGGATATACGGCGCCAGGATAATAATGCCTAATGTCTGCTCTCTTTTAAAAAGCTCGACCGCGGAGCTAAGGGCCGTCACTGTTTTTCCGGTTCCAGTCGCCATTTCAAAAATACCCCGGAAGTCATTCTTAACCCACTCCTCAATGGCCGACTTCTGGTAATCCCTCAATGTAATGCTCTCTGGAACACCAAAGGAACGTTGCCTTTCCTTAAGAGGCACGACGGCCGGGCTTGGCGGGACTGACTCGGGGTCAAATAGCGGAGGGAATTCTTCTTTGAATTTTAGCAACTGTTCATATGCGGCTCTAGGAAAAGACAACACCTCAAGGCTGGGCGTTCGATCATTCCAGAGGTCGTTAAACTGCTGCTCCTTTGACACCACCCTTCCTTGAGGGTCATCCCAGGACCAAAAAATATCGAGCGTTTCAAAATTATCTACGAGTCCTCCTACTGTCTCGTTGGAAGATCCTGAGAAAGCAACTTTATGTCCCCTGGAGTCCTCAAAAATCCCGATCTTTTCGTGATAGAGGCCGCCGCGGAAGGGTGTACCAGCTTGTGGTTTTCTCACTGCGATCTTAATTTCGAGGCGCTCATTCGCAATCAGCCACGCCAAACATGAAAGTCGGTTCCGGACCAGGGTGTCCATGTCTGAATCAAAAAAGCGAATCAATGCCCTGGTGATTACGTCGTTGCGTGCCTCATAACCTTGAGAGATTGCCCTGCAGTCATCCTCATTCATATATGGGCTGGCAACCAGCATCATTTTGCCTGAGCCCCTTATAAAACTGGAAAGCCCTCGAGCAGCGATTGCCAGTCCGCCGCTGGTGAAATATCCTACCGCTCTTCGATAAAGGATTGATCGCTCCAGGCAAGGATTGTAGAAGAGGTCGACAATGCTTCCCATGTCGGAGCGATAAGTGATTCTCAGATCCAGGTCTTTCAGAAGATTCATAGGGTGAGTTTTCACACTCTGAAGACTTTCAAAATCGTCACGCTTAGGGAAAAAATACCAAGAGGCCATTAATATGAGACTGCTGAGGGGAATGATTCGCTTTTTTAACGAGGCTGTCAATCATTTTCAGACAAAAAGACGACGATTAAAAAATTCTTGACATCATTTTATACTTAATGTAATTTGTTTTTACTTCCAATAAATAAAAATAAACTTCCAAATGAAAAAACTTAACTTCCATCTTGAACCATACTATGGGTTCAAATGCATCTGGAGCCGGAAAATTTAAGTGATTCGTTTTCATATGTCTTCTCAGCACTCCGAGGTATTCAGGCCGGCCGTGAATACTTTGTTGCAATGTGTCCTCTTAATATCATTCCGAAAATATTTCTCTTCGATGAAGGTGAAATCCCTCCGAATCTGAGAGCTCAGCGGTCACTAAATCGCACTCGAATTCCAGAGATCTCGCAATACATTATCGAAAATCCGAAAGAGTATGTTTTCTCATCCATTACGGCATCGATCGACCGCGACGTCTCTTTCGAGCCTTTTGAAAAGAATGGCCCTGGGAAAAACGTCGGCCAATTGAAAATTCCAATGACGGCGAAATTTATCCTCAATGATGGCCAGCATCGAAGAGCAGCAATTGAAGAAGCCCTTAAAGAGCGACCTGGATTAGGAGAAGAAACAATCTCGGTGGTATTTTTTATTGATAAGGACCTTCAACGTAGTCAGCAGATGTTTGCGGATCTGAATCAGCATGCCGTTCGGCCGACCAAATCACTTGGGATCCTCTATGATCACCGAGATCCGCTGTCACAACTTTCAAGAAAGCTCCTGGAGCGGGTCTCGATTTTTAAAGGAATGACGGAAACCGAGAAAACGACAATATCGAATCGCTCGATAAAGCTTTTTACTCTGAGCAGCATTTATCAAGGAACCAGAGCCCTGCTCAATAAACCGACGAATGGCCAGATTTCATCACAAGAAGAGGCCCTGGCTATCGATTTTTGGACAGAGATCAGCAAATACATTCCAGAGTGGCAACTCGCCCAGCAGAAAGAAGTGAGCGCTGCGGAGCTGCGTCGAGATTACATCCATGCGCATGGGATCGCTCTCCATACTCTTGGAATCGTGGGATCGTCTCTAATCGCCGCAGAGCCAAAACGATGGAAAGAGCGCCTAAAGCTATTGACAAAGGTAGACTGGTCACGATCTAATACCAGACTTTGGGAAGGTCGGGCGATGATTGGCGGCCGTGTCAGCAAGGCCCACAATAATGTTATATTAACAGCGGCAGCTCTTAAACTGACGCTCGAACTGCCTCTCTCACCTGAAGAGAAAAAGGTTGATTCACACTTCAAAAAGCGCGGGGGCTGAAGATGGAGATGTTTCCAACACAGATGCTAGAGAAGGAGCGGCTCGACGCGCGTTATGACGAGATTCGAAGCGTCTACCTCGAGCATCCTCAGCCTTGGGTGATCGGTTACAGCGGCGGGAAGGACTCAACGACCGCATTGCAGCTTATCTGGTCGGCTTTATCGAAACTTCCCAAGGAAAAATTATCTAAACCGCTCTATATTATCTCGTCTGATACACTCGTCGAGACTCCGAAAATTGTGGACTATATCGACTCTTCTCTTGAGAAGATGAACGTGGCGGCCCGCGAGCAAGGCCTTCCATTTACCGCTCATAAAGTAAAACCTCTTTTGAAGGATACATTCTGGGTGAATCTGATCGGGCGTGGCTACCCTGCTCCTTCCAAGAGATTCCGATGGTGCACTGAGCGATTAAAGATCGATCCTGCGAACCATTTTATACTCGATAAAGTGGCCGAACACGGCGAGGTGATCGTTGTTCTCGGTGTTCGGAAATCAGAGAGTGCAACCCGGGCTCAAGTCATGAGCCTGCACCGAGTGAAAGGGAGCTTGCTCTCTCGCCATACGACTCTACCGAATGCATCTGTCTATACCCCTATTGAGGACTTCACAGTCGAAGATGTATGGACATATCTCCTTCAGGTCCCGTCCCCCTGGGGAAGCAACAACAGAGATCTGGTAACGCTCTACAGAAATGCGCAAGCAGGCGAGTGTCCGCTTGTAGTCGACAAAACTACTCCTTCCTGTGGAAATAGTCGGTTCGGTTGTTGGGTCTGCACCGTGGTCACGAGAGATAAATCAATGGAAGCAATGATCGAGAACGGCGAAGAGTGGCTTGAGCCGATGCTCGAGTACCGGGATTTGCTGGCATCTACACAAGATCCGGCCGTCAAGGCGCAAGTCCGGGAGCTGAAACGGCGTAACGGCAGAGTGATGGCAAAAGCCGGAGGCGGCATCATCTTTGGGCCTTACAAACTCGAAGTGCGGAAGGATCTTCTCCGCCGGCTGCTACAGGTGCAAAAGCAGGTGCGAACAACTGGTCCAAATCCCAACGAGGGTTTAATCGGCGCCGAAGAATTATTCGAGATTCGGCGATTATGGCGATCAGAGGCACAAGATTGGGAAGACTCCGTTCCTAAGATTTATCGTGAAGTGATGGGAGAAGATTTGGATTGGATTGCCGATGATCAACCCACCTTCTCTTCTGAAGAGCGTCGAATGCTGGATAGTATCTGCGAGAGGCATGACGTTCCATCGACGATGGTGGCAAAACTCCTCGACATCGAGCGGGAGCTGCATGGGATGAGCCGGCGATCCTCTATTCACCAGAAAATTGCATCCGTGCTCGAAGAAGATTGGCGTTCCGAAGAGGAAATTATCTCTGGCGAGTCCGAATCATGATTCTGACCAGTTTGACTTTGGTTGACTTCGGACTCTTCCGGGGCCGCCAAACCGTTCAACTTGCTCCTCGCCCCGGCCGACCTATTGTTCTCTTTGGCGGTAAAAACGGGGTGGGGAAAACGACCCTCCTTGAAGCCATCCGACTCTGCTTGTACGGCCCCGGTGTTTTAGGGGACCGCGTTTCGAAAGAAACATATCTTCAATATCTGAAAAGCCGGATTCATTCCAATCCCACCTTGCTCATTCAGCCGACAGTAGCTTCAGTGACTCTTGAGTTCAGATATGCAGACGTCGGGGTGATTCATGCCTATGAGGTAACACGATCATGGGAGCTCCGAGGGACTCAAAAAATCATAGAATATTTAGAAGTAAAACGCGCTGGAAGTCTACTAAACGATGTCTCTGCGGATCACTGGCAGGATTTTGTCCGGGAGTTGATCCCCCCCGGTGTCTCTCAGCTCTTCTTCTTCGATGGGGAGAAAATCCAACAGCTCGCCGACGATACCTCTGACCAACAAACCCTGGCGGATGCGATCAAATCGCTCTTTGGGCTGGACGCCGTCGAACGGCTCCAGACCGACCTTGGAACTTATCTGTCCCGAATCATAAGGCCACTCCAGGGAGGAAAGCAGAGCGAAGAGGTTGAGCGGCTTCAACAGGAAATGGAGGACATCCGAAACAAGTTAGCTCATTTCCGCAGCAATCGCCAGGAATTAGAGACGAAATTTTCCGAGCGGCGCTCGGCAATCGCTCGAGTAGAGTCGAAAATTACGTCTGAAGGTGGGCTCTTTGTACGAAACCGGAACAGTCTTACTCAGAAAAAGGCAGAACTCAAAGCCCGGATTAGTCAACATGAGGGGACAATTCGCCAATTATGCGCCAACCTTTTGCCCTTTGCATTGGTTCCAAAACTCTGTACTCAACTGAAAGAACAACTTCTCTTAGAAGAGCAGGCGGTTCAGTCGAAAGCTGCCAGCGACCATCTAAAGTCGTTGAAGAATCACCTCTTCAGTCAACTCGATTCGACCGGCTTTTGGAAAGGAATCCCAAAGCTGCCGGCTGGAGCCAAAAAAGCCGTTATCTCGAAGATTAGAGATGCCGTAAAAGACCTTGTCGCCTTTAAGAAGCCCCAAGCGACACATCTCATTCACCAAATATCTCCGGCTGAAAGCCAGCGACTCCAACTTTGGATTGATCAGATTGGAAATGACATCTCAAAAAAGGCGCAAGTAATCTCCCGCGAATTAGAAGATAGCTATCGTGATTTCCAGAAAGTGGACGAGGCCCTGCGAAAAATTCCGGCTGATGATGTGCTAAAACCGTTACTTGAGCAACTCAATGGTTTACATCGTGAGCTTGGCGAACTTGGAAAGCAAACACTGGTTTTAGATCAAGAGATTAAATCGGCCGAATTAAAATTGGCTGAATATCAACGAAACTATAATCAAGCAACGGAGGTGCTTGCGGAAAAGGCCTCGACGTCGTCGCGAATTCAACTCGTACCTAGGATTCACAGAGTCCTCGAGGAATATAAGTCGGGCCTTATCCAAAGCAGAGTCAATCAGCTTCAAGAAGAAGTCACAACAAGTTTTAACCAGTTATGCCGTAAAAAAGATGCGCTCCGCACAATTGCCATCGATCCAAAGGATTTCTCTGTCACCTTTTACGATCGGCAGAACCGGTCACTCCCAAAGGTGCAACTCTCGGCAGGCGAGAAACAAATCTATGCGATCTCTATGTTATGGGCTTTGTCGAAAATTTCCGGCCGGCCTTTACCTATGATTATCGATACTCCTCTTGCTCGACTGGATACCGATCACAGAAAGATCCTCGTGAATCAATATTTCCCGACCGCAAGCCATCAGGTCATTATTCTGTCGACAGATACCGAGGTGGATCAGTCTTACTTTGCGCAGCTTCGGAAGAATATTTCAATGAATTACCGGTTAGAGTTTGACTCGGTCGAATATTGTACAACCATTCATTCAGGATACTTTTGGAAGGGCACAGATGAAAATCACTAAACTGCGCCTAACGAAGGAAGCCTCCAACCGGCTACGCTTTCTAGCAGGTAAAACGGGGTTGACACCTAATTTGTTATGCCGCCTTGGGTTCTGCCTTTCCCTGAACGAGCCATCGATCCCGAACCCAACTGACTACCCCGAAGAGGACCGTGAGTTCAATCGATATACCCTTTTGGGAGAATATGATCTTTTATTTGTATCCTTACTCAAGCAGCGCTGTTACCAGGATGGTCTCGAGCTCTCGGACCTTTCTGATCACTTCCGCGCCCATATGAACCGTGGAGTCGTCCTACTTCAAAAAAGGATAAAAGGTGTCGGCGATATTGTGGAGTTACTTCAGTAGTGCCGCCTCGAGAAACTCCAGAAAGCAAACTGCGATGCAGTTAGTATTACTGGAACATCCTACGAATGGCGTCTAGGTAGACGCTCGTTATCAATTCCTGTGGCTCTGCGATACTGAGCGAGAAGATCGTAGTTACTAGGGACTGGTTTCTCGCCAACCATGTGCAAGAATAAGTTCACCACAAGTTTTTTGTTTTTCACAATCATTGTCATTGCTGAGGGATTCCACAATACGCCGATCCAGGGTTTGGCGGAGAGATCAAGCGGACAATCAGCCAATCTCCTCACAGCAACCTGAAGCTTTTCCCCGTGGTCTACCAAAGCCCGAGCCGCTCGTGCAAACCCCTGCAATCCAGCAGAGCGGAACATCAAGTGACCACCGGTCTCAATTCGAAAATCTGCCGCTAATTTCTTGTCTGGCAGCGACCGGAACACTTTTCTTACAGGAGGAACATGGGTCTGAACGGCATCCCAAAATAGAACGACCGTATCATAAATTTCATCTACACGAGCCCAGTTCGGAGGTCCTTTTTCGAGAAGCTTCCGTTCTTTGCTGCCTGCCGGAATAGAGATCGTTTTCACTAATTCATAGAGGGAGATCACAGTGGTAAAGGCGGTTTCATTCCCTGCTGGTATGTTCGCTGTTGGAACGAGTGGCACGAATTCACTCTGAAGTCCCTGGTAAGATTCGATTAACCGTCGCGTAACGATCGCGAAAGCATCATCGTCGTTCAGCGCAATCAACTCAGCCGGAGAAACTGGTTTTGCATATTTATTCAGTGTGGTGAACAGCCGTCTGGTTCGCTCCCGCCCTTCAACAGTGCTTTTGTGAGCAACAAATATGACGGTCAATTCATCATCCTTTAGCGCTTCGTTCTCACTTAATGCCTGCCTTATTCCCTCGACCCTGTGCTGGCCATCAATCGCGAAAATCTCCTCGTTACCTGAAAGCTGCAGGAATCCGAATGCCGTAGATTGTCTTTGACCCAGTTTGATCTCCTTCAAAGTTGGGCTGTCGCCCACCTCAACAGGAAGCCACTCGGGGTCACCCCCATATATTCCAACAACAATTGCATTGAAGAATCGCTGCTCCTGGTTAAGAAGGTAGGTGGCAATCTCTTCTTTGCGCTCCGAGCGTAACACTCTTTGAATCCACGTTTTGAGTTCTTTTCGTTCATGAATCTGATCTACAGGTTTGATCCATTGCGCGACTTCACTCAGAGTAAATGTCGTTACATAGTACCAGCGGTCACCCATTTTGGCGCGAAGAGCGGGAAACAAATTTGACGGGGAATCGTTCATCATTTATTCTCTTCTCAATGTGCGAACAGTTTAGCGACCGCGCGCCTTATTTTACTTGGGTAAGTCCGGTTTGTCGGAGGAAGATATGCCGCAAGAAGCTCCTCCTCCACTTGTTTGATCATTGTCGTGTCAGCGATTTCCGCATAGTAGAACCACAGAAAATCACTCCACTTCAACAACATTTCTGTGACATGCGGTCTGCGAGATAATTCACCCTTGGCCTTCTCTGTGAAGTATTGTGAAAACCTCAAGCGAAGGACCTGTTTCTCAGCCTTTCCCACGTACATAAGATATGAGCAACTCGGATGATTGGCGATGCCAGGCTTCACGACAAATGTGTATATTCCTTTTGCTTTTTCAGGCACTCGGTTCACATTGGCTGGTTCAAATTTCACTGCACGCCATTTCAAGGTAACAGGAAGCCGGCACATTTGCCAATGAGATGGTGATAGAACCATACGCAACATTCGAAAATCGTTCAGACCATATTTACTAAATGGTTTTGAGAAAATGTCGTCCAAAGCCTTATTCCTGATTACTCCTGCCTTTCTAAACTCAGATACACCTCTGGCGCCTACTTAACTATGCCACTGCCGACATTTCGAAATTATCCCTCCAAGAAATCTCTTAAAGCACTCATCACTTCAACATCGATGTCTAGATTTTCTAAAATCTCGTTTTCTCTTCTTAAACTCCCGGTAACATACCCGGTCAGATTTGCGGTAGTGTTGGTTCGTCCATGAAAACTCTGTATTCAATCACCTTAGGGATAACATTCAGATTCAATTGTAATTTGTTACAGAGCTCTATATTTTCACTGGATTGGGTGCCTTCTGCTATTCTGATTATCTTGTTCCTATCTTCTTCGGTAAGTTATCTTCTTTTAAACGTCGCAAGGCTTCACTGAAAAACTTCTCAAGCTCCCAGCTCTTTCAAAAGGGATAGAAGGAAATCGTAGTAGCTGCTCATTATTGAAACCGCCCCATTCCGAATGGATCAGACATACTCGTTGAGAGGGTTACCTGGACGGGACCCCTCACCCGCTGGGATAGAAACCTCCGCCTGGCAAGCTATTTAAATCGTTTTCGGATCCCAATATCGCCTTACATGAAAAAGCGAAAGCTCGGCTTTACTTCTTCTTCTCGGATACATTTTAGAATCTCCCCTACGCGGCGCGCCGCGCGAACCGTAATCGGCTCCCCACCGTCGAACTGGGTATTATTCCAATTCAATTTAGACAGGGATAAAATCTCTTGCGCGTGTCTCTGCGGCGAAAGTTCCGTTTCTGCTATTGAAAACTCCAGGGGCCGAGGAACATACATACCTGGATAGGTCTCAAAGAAATTTACACTACCCCGCAGATATATTAATCCACTTACATCATCCATCTCAAGAAAGGTTCCTCTCAGAGGTGGATACGTGCCTTCTCTAAATAAGCGTGACAGTGACCGTCTCACGCTCAGCAACTCGAGAGTATCGATCCGTTCCTCTGCTGCGGCATTTTGAAACCCTTCAACCTCCGCGGCGCTGAATTTAGACGTCTTATGAATTACTAAACGTGCGGGAAAATTCTTGTGTTCCCTCCTGTAAGTTTGAATCGCTTGCCTGAGAAGTGAATTTGCATCCTCTGCCGAGAGATGCGGTTGCCTATCATCTTTTTCAATAACTGCTTCCCCACCTTTGACAATTACACCCTCTCCACGCTCATTAAAAACCTGCGCGACACTCGTCAGAAGCCGTCCACCATCCAGCGACTTGTAAAAGCTTACACCGACATAACAAGCGGTTAACTCCGTGGAGTCCCTAACACACCTCCATGGGATTCCACCTGCCTTATAGTAGAGAGCGGTATGAAAATTCCACGCTCGGGTGGCCTCGTCCTGAAGTGGACGGATTTGCTCCGTATTTTTCTTTTTTCTTTTAATTTTAATGGCGGAATACGTGTCAGGTCGAACCATCTGAATTGGAATGCCCAAAATCATGCCACGCGCCTTGAGAACGTCATGAAAGTATGGCTGAGAGAGACTCTTCTTAATAGCTGGAGGATCAGATCCTTCATCCAACTCTTCATCGATCGCGTCGGGCCGCCCTGCAATCTTACTTTCCAAAGCAGCAAGAAGTTCTCGTGGAGGAGCACAGATCAGCACCATTGGCCCCCCTTGCTGAGTCAAATCTTTTGCATAATCCAGGAAAAGATCGGCCGCATCCTGAACCGCTTCGTTTGATTTGGCGTTGGTCACTACGCCGTCAATTTCCCGTTTGTGAATTGATGCGCACCACCGCTCGTGGAATATGAGCGAAGCGCCAAAACATGAATTTTCAGAAAAACCAGGAAAAGGGGGAAAGAGATTCGATAACTTACTATTTTTTGCCGGAATTCCATTTCTCGAACGGAGCAGCCAGGAGCGCACGCCGTCAATGGTCTCATCTGTTCCGATGAATCCGACTTTCAGTTGAGAAGGCGCAAGTGGAGTCCCCCGATCAAGAGGGCCATGCTGCATGATTCCAAAGCGGACATCTACGTGGGTTCTGCCGTTCGCGAATTCCAACTCCGGTTCAGGGAAAAAAGATATTTTCATCACTATATCTCTAAATCAAGGTTCGGAAGGAACAACTCCTCAGTGATAGGAATCTCCTCAAATTTCCCTTTCGGGTCATGTGAGAGCCATTGTTTATCATTAATTCCAACTTCCATCTCAAAACCAAGGAGCTTTCCAAAACGAAGTGGAGCATCTCGATCCTCAAAAAGATCCGTTCGAGGGCGAAGGTAGTCCGCCCAGAAGAGTAGGACACTTAAGACTGCGCGGTTGCCTTCAAGCCTTTTAATTCCTTTTAACCAGTCCTCGTGCAGGCGGGCCAAATAGTGACCATCACGCGTGAAACGGTAAGTCGGAGTAATTTCCAAATACCACTGCTCCCCAAGGCGGCGGAATTGCCCACGGAAGGCAAGATGGCGCAGCCATTGAAGGGTTCTTCCATCCCGAGTGGTCGTTTTAAATCTTGATACAACGGAGATGTCACTTTTTCGTTTCAGTGACCTGTACGGAAGTTTTAATGGTCCTTCGTCTATCGTGCGTGCGTAGGCGTAGCAGTCTTCGTCAGGCCAATAACGCACACTTGGATACAAGTGTGCCCGGAGAGTCTGATTAAGTAATTGAGTAAATTGTCGACGCCGATCGATATCTTCAGAATCTGACCATTCTGCTGTATCAAAATCTTCGAGTGTTCCTAAATCACACACCGTTGACCAAGGCATTTCGGAAAGATCGTGAAAAGCTATCAGTCGCTTATCTCTTAGAAGCCAGGCACCGTCAGTCTCATGGCCCGTTTGGTGAAGTTTGGTCCAGATTTCCCGTGGTTTTCGAAGATCTGTGGAGGCGACATAGATTTTTGCGGGACAGTTCTCTAAGAGAAGCAGGTTTGAATGCAGGCGCTCTCCACGTGGAACCGGGGCCAGATACAATCCGATCTCAGGGGAGCGTCCTATCTCGAGAAGGCTGCGATGGCTGTCGGATGTGAACCGCTGTGTCTTCTTGAGGAAAGTAATTTTAGTGGAGTTTTTATGCTCAGGATCCGAAAAGTAATCTTTGATCGATACCCAATATGCTTCATCCGACGCAGGTCGAGATATGATAAGAATAACGGGGGCATTCCCTTGGAGCCAATAGTCAAGATCTCGCCGATCACACCAATAGTCGAAGGTATCCGGCGAATCATTCAGAAAATCGGAGACAGCTTTGCTTTGGACCGCGAGCGTTCGCCCAAGCGGAGCACCGTTTCCGGGGTCAAATAGCTCGATATATCCATCAATGCCTACTTCGTTTGGGCCGCTTGGAGTCCATCTTGATGCCATCTCCAAGACAATGCCCTCGATTAAGTTTATCCCTTTTTGGCCAAGCACTCCTTGTCTTGAAAGTGTCTTGCCCTTATGAGACTGACGAGTGGAAGACATCCTATCCATAGAGTTGAGTTTACAGCTTTCTTCGTTGTCTTCTTCTAATTTGCCCAGATGAGTCTTTCAACAATTTTAGGCCGCCGTAAAAAATTAGTTTCATTTTGTCTTATTACTGTAGCCTTTGAAAAATGTTTTATTTACAGTTATAGACTATCACTGATCAAGAAACGATCTTGCTTTTCGTCGTATGCGAGAAAGTGCTTTTGAGACAGGGCTGTGGTTCGCATAACCCAGAATTCGTCCGATCTCACCTATTTTAGTAATGCCATTGCGCAGACATACTATGATCCTTCTCTCCTTCGGATCGAAAACCGCCAGAAAATCTTCCCAGAGAAGATTCTCATGCACTTCGGATTCTGGTCCATGTACCGGGATTGTGTCATCCAACTCCACGAATGTGACCTTTACCTTTGATCGCTTATGGTAGAGCTTTCTTTCAAAGTCTTCACGTGCGTAAGACCAATGTGATGAAAAGTCCTCCTCAACTCTGTGGGATCGAATCGCATCGATTATGTTTCTCAGCTTTCCAAACCGATCCGCTGCATGAATCAATTCTTTAGTGGCTTCCCATGCTTCTTCCTCTCCATACCAAACACTTCCCCCGTGGAGCGGTCTAGACGGGATGTAATCGGAAGATGCCTCAGATTTTAATTTTCTAAGTAACGTCGCTTGTTTTTTATCTTCGGCTCTCACGCGACCAAGCGATTTCATGCGAGATTGCGCAACAATATCGATATAAGGAAGCCAGAAATCAAGATTGTGCGCAAGAAGACGAAGAGAATCCGCTCTACTGAATGCAGAACTCTTGGATCCTGAATTCATTAGTGGCCAGATATAATAGGCAAACGCTTGGGAAAGACGGCACTTGAAGTCTTTTGGTAGAACCCGATCAATCGTTTGATGAGCCATCCAGATCGGCCAGAGTCCTCTTTTCAGCAGGGGAAGACGGTAATGAGCAAGGACCCTTCTGGGCAGAAGATGAAAGAGAGGCGCATATGCTTCGTAGCCGTGCCAGCTGCCCCCCGGTATAAGACACAGGTTCTGATTCTCATAGTCTATGAGCCATTGAAGCGATTTTGGCAGCTTCTCGGCGAACAGTGCTAGGCGAAGCGGTCCTGCCTCCCAGGCCGAGTTCCATTCTGCGATCGCCAGCTCTTGCTCCATATCTTCCTCATCCCACCTCCGAGGATGCCGTACGGGCACAAATATAAATTCCGGAGGTGAGATGGGACTTTTTGGAACCGGCAAAAATTGCCAAACGAATGCGGCCGATAGGTTATCGAGCCGTGGATAACAGTGCGGGTCAAGATCCTCTTGCTGGGCAAAATGTAAGCTTACGTTTTCGGTGACATTTTCCATGGTTCCCTCCTCAGATTCTTTACTATCCAAAGAGGATACGACAGTTTGTCTCCATTTCGTTCCATCCTTTTTCTATTCCGGCGGCGTGACCGCCGACAGATCCGCCTTTTTGCCAATCTGGACGTGATGCTCCGCGCCATCGTTCAATCTTTTAGACATATGGATATAATTCTCCGTCGTAGCAATTGTTGCATGACCGAGCATTTCCTGAACGTCTTTAAGGGTGGCCCCGTTTAACAATGCATTCGTGGCGGCGTGGTGCCGCGCGGAGTGGGGACTCACATGCGGTCGTTCGATCCCCGCCTTCTTCATATAGGAGGATATGATCGCCCGGATCCCCCGGACCGACAGCCGGGCGCCCTTCCGATCGGGTCGTTCGGAGAAGAAGAGCGGATCGGTCGCCTTCTGCTTTCCACGAAGCCGATAATAGAGATCGACCGAATCGGCCAGGTCCTCCACCAAAACGACCGAGAGGTCCTTCGCCCGTCGACCTTTCCTTAAAAGATAAAGGATTCCGATCCCTCCGCGTCTGGAGTAATCCCCTATGTCCGCGAGGTGCATCTCATTCTCACGCAGCCCGATCCGGACCGCCAAGGCGACCAGGAGGTAATCTCTGAGGCCTCGAACATCTTTCACTCGCTCGACCATTCCGAGGAGCTGCTCGCTCTCCTCATGCGTCAGGGAATCCCTTCGGTACCTCCTGGAGATCTTCGGCAGCTTTACCTGGACGGCCGGATTGCTCAGCAACCACCCCTGCTCCACCCCCCACGATAAGAAAGAGCGCAGCGCGGAGAGGAAAACCTGGACCGTCGCCGGCGAGAGCTTCCGAAAGCGATCGAGCTCCCGGGCGTATTGTCGAATAAAAAGAGGGGTTAATCCTGGTCGTTTGTGTTGGTCCCAGAAGGAGATGAATTGGGAGAGGGCATAGCGGTAAGTCTCAATTGTCGGCTTCGCGAAAACCCCTTCCTTCTCAAGGAGCCAGATATAGACGTTGTCGGAGAGGTCCTGCCCTTTAAGAGGTGGCCGCCGGCCGGAAAGAATCTCCGGATCGTCTTCGGCGAGCGCGCTGTTTGATCCATTAAACCCGGGTGTGTCTTCTTTCATCGGATCAAGGCCCAGGGGATTAGTGCTCAAATATTCCGCCTACGATATAACAGGTCGCCCCCTAGGTCAAGGAGTTTTATTGCCTATAAGGCTTCTTCTCCGCAATTACTCTCTTGATCTAATCCCATTATGGGATGCAGTCACTTGAGGGCTGTTGCGGTACCACCTCTTCAGGCCGCATAAGCTTTTGAGATTCAGGACTGGCAAATGGTTGGTAAGCTAAAACGACTACCCGCATTTCACACAGCACACCGGCACCCCCGGGCCGATCTCCCAGAAAAATGGAAAGGCGTGATACGGTCAGCTCCGGAAACACTTTTTCCGGGGCTACGATGAGTTTTTAGGCATGAGTAGAAAAAGGGGGGCTAAAAGAAAGTATCCATTAAACAATGAGTGTGCTAATTCCAGTTTGTCTCAACAGAGGGGTTCACCCGAAACGACTGTGATAAAATTCGTCGAATCATCCCCCCGGTGAAAAATTTTGGACAGGGTGGGCGTCTTCCGGTCGAAGCCGAGATCGGAGAGAGCGGGAGTGTTCGGCGCTCACCTTCGACTGTTTCGGTCCATCCCGACCTTCCATTGTCGGAGACGTGAACCCCGGTGGATCGGAGATCCAGGATCGTGGCGACCCGGCAGCTGTGGGGGATCTTGAGCTTAACCCTATCTGACCGACTGGTCACCGTTTGGTCACCGTTCCTATTCCATATTCTGGCGTAAGCAACGTAATTACTTGAAATATCTGGAGCCGGCGGTCAGGATTGAACTGACGACCTGCTGATTACGAATCAGCTGCTCTACCACTGAGCTACGCCGGCGTCGCCCTTCTTAATACACGGAGGGATCGGGAAAATCAAGTCCTTTGTGCGCGCTTTACCGCTGCGCCACAATCTCCCTTCTCACCACCTTTCCGCTCGGACCCAGAGAGCCAAGCTCCCGCCCATCGAGAAAGAGACGGACCCCCCCGGCGTTTCCGACCGTAAGAGCGAATTTCTCTTTGGCTTCCCATCGAACGCTCTCACCCGCCTGGAGAAGGGCCTCTTTGATCTCGGTCCCATCGAGGGTGGCATGGATCCATGACGGCTCCACCGCCTCAATCAGAAGAACCAACGGGATAAAGGACTCCTGCGAGGGTGGCGAGGGATCGGCGGCCGAAGAGAGGGTTGGAGCGGGTGAAAGGGGCGAAGGAGGTTCAAAGGAGGAGGCCCCTCCACCCTCCGGGGGCGGAGGAATCGGCGACGGCTCCGGGGGAACCGGCTCGTCGGAGAGGATCTCTTCGGGCGGCGGAGGGAGCGCGGCCTCTTTGTTCTTCGGCATTAAAAAAGCAAGCACAAGGAAGAAAACGATCACGCCGACCACCGCAAGGGCGGCCCAAAGAGGAAAGGGAAGGCGATCGGGTTGCTTTCTCTGAATGTAGGAAGGAACCTTCTCCTCCGAGCCGCTTGCAGCCGAGGTCTCCGGCGACTGAACGGTCTGCGAAAACCGGCTCAGAATGGGCGCTTCCTCAAGACCGAGGCAGCGGGCGTAGCTTCTCAAAAACCCCTTGGCCGAGACCGGGTTGGGAAGCTGGTCGAATTGGTTCTCTTCGATCAGCTTGATAAACCGGACCCCGATGCGTGTCCGGGTCGCCAACTCCTCTATTGAAATGTTTTTACCTTCCCTTTGTTGCCGAAGGAACTCGCCTAAATTTTCCATCCAGTAAACCTGATCCTCTTCGAAACGCTCTCCACTCGCCTGCTTTATTGAGCCGGGCGCCGTCGAATGTTTTTTGCATCGAATCGATCCGCGGCGCCGGAAGGTTGAATCGGGACGTCACAGGAAAAAAATCCCCATTCAACACGCACGACGACCGGCCGGCGGGCGAAGCGGTTTAGCGAAGCGCATCCAAAAATTTCTGCGCCTCTTTCGCTTGTGAACTTTTGGGAGAGAGCTCAACGACTTTTTTAAACGAACCCGCTGCAAGCCCTTTCGAGCCCTCTCTCAAATACGCGGAGGCTAGATTGAGATGGGCATCGACGAAATCGGGCGCAAGACGGATGGCCTCCTGATAAGAGGCGATGGACTCTTTGAGCTTTCCCATCTGAAAGTAGGCTCTTCCAAGCCCATTCTGGGTCAGCGCGATAAACTCGGGACGGGGATTGATCCTCAGAACACTTTCAAAGGAGCGGACCGCTTCATCATATTTCTCTTGCTTCAGGTAGACCAGCCCGAGGTTCAGATAGGGTTTTTCAGGGGTCGCGTATTGTAGATTTTTGAGGGCCGCCTGATACTCCGAGATCGCCTGATCGAATTTGCCCTGCGCCTCATACACCTTTCCGAGATAATTATGAGCATCGGAGAATTCCGGATCGGCTGAAAGCGATTTCTGCAGGGAGATGACCGCTTCCTTGTAGTTTTCCTGCATAAAATGAACATGCCCCAAGGCATAGTGGGCGTCGCGATAACGCGGATCGAGCTCGATCGCCTTCTGAAATTCGATAAACGCCCTTTGGAGGGAATTGTCGTTGATATACGAGATGCCGAGCTTGTAATGGGCCGATGCCTCCCTTTCTCTCTTGAGTTGCGCCTCGCCCATCCCGCAGGCGGTGCAAAGCGGAATGAGAATCCAAATCATCGCCCTTTTCCAACGCATCCACATTCCTCCGTCGTTTAAATCGGGGAGCCCGTTCTAGGCACTTTCAAAGAAGGTCAACGACTGAAACTCTTTATACCGCGCGTTGATCTCTTCCCGGGTGAGGGTCCGCATCCGATCGAGGCTGAAGGCCTCGACATTGAAAGAGGCCATAACGCTCCCGTAAATGACCGCCTGCCGGAGGGCCGCTTCGTTCATCGACCCGTTCTGCGAGAGGTATCCCATAAATCCCCCCGCAAACGAATCGCCGGCGCCGGTCGGATCAAACACATTCTCCAACGGCAGCGCGGGCGCGGCGAAGGTGGTCTGCCCGTTGAACATCAATGCCCCATATTCGCCGCGCTTGATAATGAGGATCTTCGGACCGAACGAGAGGATCTTCTTCGCCACCTTCACCAGGTTGAACTCGCCGGCCAGTTCGCGCGCTTCGCCGTCGTTGATGATCAAGATATCGACTTCTCCGAGGGTTTTAATGAGCGCGTCGCGTTTTCCCCCGATCCAGAAATTCATTGTATCACACGCAACGAGTTTTGGCTGCTTCACCTGCTTGAGAACATCAAGCTGCAACTCCGGGTCGATGTTCGCCAAAAAAACGACGGCGGCGTCGCGGTACGAGGAAGGAAGTTTCGGCCGGAACGACTCGAAGACATTCAGCTGCGTATCGAGGGTCTTCGCCTCGTTGAGCTGATAGCCATACTCCCCGCGCCATCGGAAAGTCCGGCCCGGCCGGCGCTCCAGCCCTTCGAAATCGACCCCCTTCTCTTTTAAAAACGCCAGGTGGGACTCCGGAAAATCTTCGCCGACCACCGCCACCAGCTTCACCTCAGTAAAATAGCTCGCCGCCGTGGAGAAGTAGGTCGCCGATCCTCCCAATACTTCTTTCGCCTCACCGAACGGGGTCTTGACCGAATCAAACGCCACCGAACCGACTACCAATAAACTCATAACACCTCCTTAATTCAATGAAGCACTAGGAATGACGAATTAAGAATTGAAACCGGGCTTTTTGCATTTGATTCCTGATTCCTAATTGAACGATTCCCAATTGTCTTTTATGGACATTCCTCCGAGGGGGCCTTCGTCGTTTTAATCGACTTCGTCAGGGAAGCGATTAGGTTTCTCCCTGCGGCCATGAAGATGTCTTCCACGCGGGTTATCTCATGCCCCACCGTTTCCATCACCTCCGCCTCCCCTCTTCCCATCCAGACCATCCGGCCGCACCGGCTGTCCCAGATTTCGCCGCGCAGCCGCACCTGTTTGCTCACCTCTTCCGGAATCATGCTCGGCCCCGAGGCAAAAACGGAGATCTTTCCCGCCACCAGATCCTCCCCGCCTCGCATCATCCGCGCCTCGGTATGTTTATTCACCATGCCGAGCTCTCCGATGAAAAGATAACGGACCTCCTCCAACTCGCCCCACTTTTTGAGCGCATCAAGATCCATGATTCTTTTCTCTCCATAGGCCTTCACAAAGGCTTCATACGCCGGAAGCTGGTCGGCCGAGGCGATCTTTTTGACGGCATCCGACCGCGGGATGATATGGATATCGCGAAACGCGGAACGCAACCCCTGGAAGATTTCATAGGCGGCGTTCTGCTCCATTCCTTCCGGATCGTTCGGAGAGAAGACCGCCAGAATCGCCAATTTCCCCGACGCCAGCCCCTCCTTGGTCAGATGGGGGGAGACAAACTCGGTCTCAGAATAGTCCAGAACGGGGGAACGGGCGACGGGCGGAGACAAAAGGGCCGCACAGCCGAATGAAAAGAGGACAAAAGAAAAAAGCAGGGTGTGCTTCATGCGCCGATCCCCCAGATGCGGCCCCGTCGATCCGATGCCGACGCCGGGCTCACGGGGGAAGACCGAAACATCCCTCCCCTCCGAAGTCCTCGATCGAATCGCGGGCGCCTCAAATATACTTCCCGATGATTGGCTTTAAATCGGCTTTGGTCTTTTTGGGAATGGCAGAGGCGGGGGTCACGATGGCGTGCTTCAGCGCTTCGGCGCAAGCGCACCGCCTCCCCTCTCCCATCCGAACCACCGCCGCCTGAATGATCTTCTTTGAGAGGGCGACATTTTCCAGAAGGGTCTTGATGACCATCTCGACCGTCACCGGCTCCTCGGAGACGTGCCAGCAGTCGTAATCGGTCGCCAGCGCAATCGTTGTATAGCAGATCTCGGCCTCCCGCGCCAGCTTGGCCTCGGTCACATTGGTCATCCCGATGACATCGACCCCCCAGCCTCGGTGGACCTCCGATTCGGCGCGGGTGGAGAATTGCGGCCCCTCCATGCAGAGATAGGTCCCCCCGCGATGAATCGTGGCCCCAACCGCTTCACTCGCCTCCGCGACGATGCCGGCCAGCTCGGAGCAGATCGGGTCGGCCAGGCTGACGTGCGCCACGATCCCCTGTCCGAAAAAAGTGCTCTTTCTTCCCTTCGTCAGATCATAAAACTGGCTCGGGATCGCGATATGGCCCGGGGCGATCGCTTCTTTCATGCTGCCGACCGCGCTGACGGAGAGAATCCGCTCCACCCCCAGCTTCTTCATGGCAAAGAGATTGGCCCGATAATTGATCTCCGAGGGGAGAAGCGTATGGCCCTGGCCATGCCGCGCCAAAAAAGCGATCGGAACCCCCTCCAGGGTTCCAAGAATGAACTTCCCGGAGGGCTTTCCGAACGGGGTCGAAACCGCCATCTCCCGGACCTCTTTCAGCGATTCCATCTGGTATAGACCGCTTCCGCCGATGACGCCGATCCGCGCCTGCGGCAATTTGGATCGACTCACTGAGCGCTTCTTCGAACCTCGCTTCTCCGCCATCTTTTTCCCCACAACTAATCTGCTACGGCCAAAATTGAACAGGATTATAGCATACTCTTCAAATACTTCAAGCGCAGAATCCGGTCGGCGGCCTCTTCCGGCGCTTCCTCCGGGCGAAGATCGATCCACTCGATCTTCGGGTCGGCCCGAAACCAGGTCATCTGCCGTTTCGCGTAGTGACGGGTATCACGTTTTAGCGTCGCGATCGCCTCTTCCCGCGTCTGCTCGCCCCGAATGTACCGGGCCATCTGCTTGTATCCCAATCCCCGCATGGAAGGAAGCTCCGGCGAAAAACCGGCCGAGAGAAGGCCCGCCGTCTCGTCGATCAGCCCCTTTGCAATTTGCGCCTCAACCCGTTGTTCAATCCGCTGATAGAGGTCTTCGCGGTCGCGCCGCAATCCCACCAGAAAGTAGTCCCCCTTCGGGGGCTCGGCGAACCGGTGGGCCGCATGGACCTCGGAAATCGGACGGCCGACCCGTTCATAGACCTCCAGGGCCCGAACCAGCTTCGGGAGATCGCGCGGATGGATCCGCTCCGCCGCCGCGGGATCGACCTCGGCCAGCCGCCGGTGAAGGGCCCCTTCGCCTCTCTCGCTCTCTTCTTGAAGCAGCCGCCGCCGGAGATCCCAATCGGCGGGCGGTCCCTCCCACAATCCATACAAGAGGGTTTTGATATAAAGGCCGGTCCCCCCTTCGATAAAGATCGGCTTTCCTCCCCGGGAAAGCGCGGCGATCTTCTCTTCGGCCAGCATCTTGAACTTCCCGGCCGAGAAGGAACCGTCGGGAGGGACGAGATCGATCAGGTGACGCGGCACCCGCGCCCGCGACTCGGGCGACGGTTTATCGGTCCCGATATCCATCCCCCGGTAGATCTGGCGGGAGTCGGCCACCAGGATGTCGGTCTCCAGCGCCAGCGCCAGCCGCTCGGCAACGGCGCTCTTGCCGACGGCGGTCGGGCCGACGAGAATCAACCAAAGATCTTTCTTTTCCTCACTTGAAGCTGGAATCGATCTCCCCTCCTTGACACAGCTTGGACGCAAAGCCTACCATAGTGATAAACGATTGCATCGCGTGCAGAGGGAGGCGATGCGGCGAACGGACTGAAGTGTCGGCCGGCGTCGCCCCTTTATACCATCTTCGCTCTATGGAGGCCAGCCTCTTTCCCGTAAACCATCTGTAGAAAGGATGTTATGGTCCATTTCCCTCTTAACTTCCCGGCCTCTCCCGTTTTTATACCGATCTGCGCCACCCCCGCCACCGGCCCCTCCGGCCGAAATCATCCCAATGAAGAGGTCCTCTTGTGATGCAGATCACCTGACCCCTTGCAGACCGTCGTTCACCCCCGCGTCCCGTTTACCGGTGATTCAACATCATCGGCACGATGACTTCCGCATCGAGCGATGCGTCATCACTTCAAACCGGCGCCGGCGGAGTGTACGCCTACATGTTGAGCCTAAATGCAGAACCCTAGCTGAATAGAGAGAAGGGAAGCAGAAGATGATGCCTGAGATCAAGACCTTTCACCCCCCGAAAACCGGCGCCCAGATCGCTCACCGGATCGTTCCGGCCGATTCCCGGTTTCAGCGGCCGACGATCAAAGGAAAATTCCTTTATGTCGGAGACGAGAAGTGGTCTCTGCGCGGCGTGACCTACGGCACCTTCCGCCCACAGGGGCCGCGGCAAGAAGAGTACTCTCCCGATCGGGCCGAGGCCGATTTCGCCCTCATGGCTGCGAACGGGATCAATGCGGTCCGGACCTATACGGTTCCTCCCCGCTGGCTTCTCGATTCGGCGCTGCGGCATGGCCTGCGGGTGATGGTCGGCCTCCCCTGGGAACAACATGTCGCCTTCCTCGATGAGTTCGACCGGCCCACGCAGATCGAAAAACGTCTCCGTTCCGGTGTGGCCGGCTGCGCAGGGCATCCGGCGCTCCTTTGTTATTCCATCGGCAATGAGATCCCGGCGCCGATCGTCCGCTGGCATGGCCCCGCCCGGGTGGAGCGTTATCTGGAGCGGCTCTACCTCGCGGCCAGGGAGGAAGATCCCGGGGCGCTGGTCACCTATGTCAACTATCCCACGACCGAATATCTTCAGCTCCCGTTTCTCGATCTGGTCTGCTTCAATGTCTACCTCGAATCACAGACCGCTCTCGATGCCTATCTGGCCCGCCTCCAGAATATCGCGGGGGAGCGGCCGCTGATCATGGCCGAGATCGGCCTCGACAGCCGCCGCAACGGGGAGGAAAATCAGGCGCGGACCCTCGACTGGCAGATCCGGACCACCTTTGCCGCCGGCTGCGCCGGCGCCTTCATCTTCTCCTGGACCGATGAGTGGCACCGCGGCGGATATGAAATCGAAGATTGGGATTTCGGCCTGACCACCCGGGAGAGAAAGCCGAAGCAAGCTTTGGCCGCCGTCGGAAAGGCCTTCGCGGAGATCCCCTTCCCGCCCGATCTCCCCTGGCCGATGATCTCCGTAGTCGTCTGCAGCTATAACGGCGCCGGAACGATCCGCGATTGCTTCGAAGGGCTCCTACGCCTCGACTATCCGAGCTTCGAAGTGATCGTCGTCGATGACGGCTCCACCGACGAAACGGCCGCCATTACAAAAGAGTTCGGCTTCCAGTTGATCCGGACGGAAAACCGCGGCTTGGCAAGCGCCCGGAACACCGGCCTCGCGGCGGCACAGGGGGAGATCGTCGCCTATATCGATGACGACGCCTACCCCGATCCCCATTGGCTCACCTACCTCGCCTCTACCTTTATGCGGACAACCCATGTCGGGGTGGGGGGACCGAATCTCCCCCCGCCGGGGGATGGACCGATCGCCGAATGCGTCGCCAACGCGCCGGGCGGCCCGGTGCATGTCCTTCTCTCCGATCAGGAGGCGGAGCATATTCCGGGGTGCAACATGGCGTTTCGGAAATCGGCCCTGCTGGAAGTCGGCGGCTGCGATCCCCAATTTCGCGCCGCGGGAGATGACGTCGATCTCTGCTGGCGGCTGCAGCAGCGGGGGGGGACCCTCGGCTTCAGCCCCGCGGCGATGGTCTGGCATCATCGCCGCAACTCCGTGGTTCGTTATTGGAAACAGCAACAGGGGTACGGCAAGGCGGAGGCGCTCCTTGCGCGAAAGTGGCCGGAAAAATATAACGCCGCCGGTCATCTGACCTGGGCCGGACGCCTCTACGGAAGGGGCTGGACCGCGCCGCTCGGCCGATGGCGCGCCCGGATCTACCACGGCACCTGGGGAAGCGCCCCGTTCCAATCGCTGTATGAGCCCCACCCCACCACCCTGGCGTCGCTTCCGCTGATGCCGGAGTGGTTCTTCCTGATCTTTTTCTTGGGCGGGCTCTCTTTGCTGAGTCCCCTCTGGAGCCCGCTTCGGGCGGCCATTCCCCTCTTTCTTCTGGCGGTCGGCATCCCGATCCTCCAGGCCTGGTTGAGCGCCGGGCGGGCGCTCTTTCACGGCGCCCCTCGTGGCGCAACCCGGCTCAAACTGCGGACGATCACCGCCTCGCTTCATCTGATGCAGCCGCTGGCGCGTCTGATCGGCCGGCTGCGCCACGGCCTCTCCCCCTGGCGGCGTCCGGACGACGGGGGCAGCCAAGTCGGTAAAGAGGCCGGGGGTCGAGACGGGTGGCTCCTCCCTTTTCGCCGGAAGGCGGTCTCCTGGAGTGAAACCTGGAAATCGGCCGAATCGCGACTCGGCGCCCTGGAGGCGGCCTTGAAAGAAAGCGGCGCGACACCCCATCTTAGATGCGGCGGGGACTTCGATCGGTGGGACCTGGAGCTGCGGGGGGGGCTTCTGGGGACCGCCCGGCTGCAAATGGTGATCGAAGAGCATGGCGGGGGAAGACAGCTCGTTCGTTACCGTCTCCAACCCGGAATCCGATCGGAAGGGGGAATTCTCCTGATCCTGGCGCTCCTCCTCTCCGCCGCCGCGGCGGGAGACGGGGCCTGGATCCCCGCGGGCCTCTTCGGCGCAGCGACCCTTTTCCTCTTCTGGCGGACGATCCGGGAATGGGGCCGGGGGCTCTCGGCCTTTCTCGCCGCCATCGAGCGAACCGAGGAGGAGCGCTGTAGCAGATGAGACGGCTCCGATCGACCGATCTGAAGCTTTATGGAAGAATTCTCGGTCAGGCCCGCCCGGCTTGGCCCCTTCTCGTCTTGATTCTCATCGTCGAACTCCTCGCCTCTCCCCTCTTTCTTCTGACCCCCTTTCCGCTGAAGATCGCCGTCGACAATGTCATCGGCGGGGCCCCGCTTCCCCGGTTTATCGACCTCCTTCTCCCCGATTGGTCCTCCGCGACGCCGCTGCGCCTCCTCGGGACCGTCGCCGTCCTGCAAATCGTCATCGTCCTTCTCGGCCAAGCGCAGGAGCTGGCGACCTATTTTTTAAAGACCTATACCGGCGAAGCGCTCACCCTCCGCCTCCGATCGGCCCTCTTTCGCCATGCCCAGCGCCTCTCGCTCGCCTTCCATGATGCGAAGGGAACCGCCGATTCAATTTACCGAATCCAATACGACGCCCCCTCGATCCAGTGGGTCACGATTCATGGCGCCATCCCGCTCCTCACTTCGATCGTCACCTTGGTTTCGATGATCCTCATTACCGCCCAAATCGACCGATCGCTGGCGCTCATCGCCCTGGCCGTCTCCCCTTTTCTCTTTCTCCTCTCCCTGGAATACAATCGCCGAATGCGCGCCGACTATCACGAGGTCCGAGGGCTGGAGAGCAACGCTTTGAAGGTCATTCAAGAGGTCCTCACCGCCGTCCGGGTCGTGAAGGCCTTCGGGCAGGAGGCGCGGGAAGAGGGACGCTTCTCGAAAGAATCGGGGGCCGGAATGAGGGCGCGGCTTCGGCTCACCTTGGCGGAAGGGCTCTTTGGACTGGTGATCAACTTGGTCATCGCGGCGGGAACCGCGGCGGTCCTCTTTATCGGCGCCCGGCATGTGTTGTCGGGGCGGCTGACGCTGGGGGAGCTGTTGATCGTGATCACCTATCTGACGCAACTCTACGGCCCGCTGCGGTCGATCATCCGGCAGGCGGCGACGGTCCAATCGTCGCTCGCCGGCGCGCAGCGCGCCTTTGAGTTGATCGATGAGCTTCCCGAGGTGACCGAGCGCCCCGACGCCCGCCCCCTCCGCCGGGCCGGCGGAGCGGTGGCCTTCCGCGAGGTCTCCTTCGCGTACGATCCGGACCATCCGATCCTGCAAAAGATCTCCTTTGCCATCGAACCGGGGATGCGGGTCGGGGTGGTCGGCAAAACCGGCGCCGGCAAGACGACCTTGATCAGCCTGCTGATGCGATTCTACGATCCGACCGAGGGAGAAATCGCGCTCGACGGCGTCGATCTGCGCGACTATCGATTGGCCGACCTGCGCAGCCAGTTCGCGATCGTGCTGCAGGAGCCGGTCCTCTTCTCGACCCGCATCGCGGAGAACATCGCCTATGCTCGTCCCGACGCCGGACGGGAAGAGATCGTCGCCGCCGCCCAAGCGGCCCATGCCGACGACTTCATCACCCGCCTCCCCGAGGGGTACGACACCCTGGTCGGCGAGCGGGGGATGCGTCTTTCGGGAGGGGAGCGGCAGCGGATCTCGCTCGCCCGCGCTTTTCTGAAAAATGCGCCGCTGCTGATCTTGGATGAGCCGACCAGCTCCGTCGACACCGAGACGGAGGCCGAGATCATGGAGGCGATGGGGCGCCTGATGCAGGGACGGACCACTTTCTTGATTTCGCACCGGCCGAGCACCCTGCGGCATTGCGATCTGCTCCTCGTGATCGAACGGGGACGGTTGGTTTATCTCCATTCCGATCCCGCCGAGTATGTCGCCGCGGCGTCGCGTTTCGGCGAGCCGAAGATCCCCCTGAAAGAGGAAATGCCGTGAGGAAACAGCGTCTCATCGTGGTCGGAACGCTGGCCAACAATCCCTATGCCGGCATGGCCTGGATGCACATGCAGATCGCGGTCGGCCTGCGCCGCCTGGGCCACGAAGTCTACTATTTCGAGACGACCTCGCAGTGGCCGTATGATCCGCTCCGTCAAATGCACGTGAACGATTCCGACTACGCGGCCCCGTACCTGACGCGGGTGGCGGAGGCGTTTGGGATGAAGGGGCGGTGGGCCTATCGCCGCAGCTACTCGGACAAAGGGTGGCTCGGGATGGCGCGGGCCGAGGCGGAGACCCTTTTGGCCGAAGCCGACGCCGTGCTGAATGTGGCGGGGGCGACGAAGTTCGCGGAAGAGGGGCTGAAGGTCGGCCGGCTCGTCTATTTCGGAACCGATCCGGTCGGCGATGAAATTGCGGTCTCTCATGGAGAGAGAAAATGGCTTTTGGAAGAACACGACGACTTCGTCACCTACGGCGAGAAGATCGGAGATCCCGACTGCCCGATCCCGCCCCTCCCACGGCTTCGCGCCCGGACCCGCCAGCCGGTCCTTCTCGACCTCTGGGAAGGGGCCCCTCCCCCCGGCGAGGCGTATACTACGGTGGCGAACTGGCGGCAGCGGGGCGAAATCGAATTTTGCGGCGAGGTCTACTACTGGAGCAAAGACCGCGAATTCCTGAAGTTCATCGACCTTCCCCGCCGGATCGCCCCGCCGGTCGAAATCGCGCTCGGCCTCGCCGGTCTCGACGCCGAGAGCCGCTCGCTCCTTGAAACAAAAGGATGGCGGCTGGCCGACGCGCACGCGTTCACCCTCGATCCCTGGCGCTATCGGGACTACCTCTGGGCTTCCCGGGGGGAGTTTACCGTCGCCAAGGACCAGAACGTCCGGCTTCGGAGCGGCTGGTTCAGCGAGCGGAGCGCCTGTTATCTCGCCGCCGGCCGTCCGGTGATCACGCAAGACACCGGCTTCGGAGACCGCCTCCCGACCGGGGAGGGGCTCTTCGCCTTCAACACCCTCGAGGAGATCGTCGCCGCGGTGGAGGCGATCGAATCGGACTATCCGCGGCACGCCCGCGCGGCGCGTGAAATCGCGAAAGAGTATTTCAGCGCGGAGCGCGTTTTGGAAGCGCTTCTCCGGGCACTGGGGCTGTCATGAGGGGATGATTTTCATCCGCGGCAGACACCGAGGCAGGTTATTTTCTTCGGAAGAGTTTTTCCAGTTCTAACAGGGGATATCGGAGGAGAATCGGCCGGCCGTGCGGACAGGTCGGCGGGGTCTTCATCTCGAAATAATCTTTCAGGAGCGCCTCGATCTCCGGCGGGGTCAGCGGCTGGTTCGCCCGGATCGCGCCGTGGCAGGCCATCGAAGCGATGACGTTCAAAATCGGCTGCTCCGCCTTCGAAGAGACCTCCGTCTGCGCCAGATCGTCCGTCAAATCGTGGAGGAACGATTCGAGACGGATCTTCGAGATCAACGCCGGCACCTCGCGGACCAGGAAGGTCGTCTCCCCGAAATGCTCGATCCCCCACCCGAAAAGGGCCAGATCTTTCAAATAATCCCTCAAGAGACCCGCCTTCGTGACGGGGAGATCGATCTGCTGCGGAACAAGCAGCGGCTGCACGGCGCTGAACGGGCCGGCATCGCCTTTTCCTTCGATCGAAGGATGCTGCAGCGCGCGCCATCGCTCGAGGAAACGCTCGTAGAGAATCCGCTCGTGCGCCGTGTGCTGATCGATCAAGGCAAACTCCCCCTCGATCTCCGCCAGGAGAAAGGTTCCATAGATCTGCCCCAGAGGGCGAATCAGAGGGGATGGGGAATGAGAGGGAGGGAATGCGGAGTGAAAACCGATCTGCTCTTGATTCCGTATCTGTTCTGTCTGAATGATTCCCTTTTCAGCCGACCAGTACGCTGCCCCGGCTTCTGCGGCCCGCTCGGGCCATCCGACCCATCGCAATTGCGGCTGCTTCGTACGATCCAACGGATTCGGCTGGATCGGGATCAGCCGCTCGAGCGGCACCGCCACCGGCAGTTCATCCATCCCGGCGAAGGAAAGGGTCGTCCGGATGACGCGGCGGACCGCCTCATGGACCGGATCGGACTGCTGGAAGCGGACCTCCCGCTTCATCGGATGGACATTGACATCGACCGCCGCCGGATCGATCGAAAGAAAGAGGATGAAGAACGGATGCTCTCCCTTCATCAAATAGCTTCCATAGGCGTCATAAACGGCATGGGAGAGAAGGGGGCTTCGGACCGGACGTTGATTGACGAAGAGATATTGATCCTTTCGGTGGTTCCCCCGAAGCGGCGGGCGGGAGAAAAAAGTATCGACGTAGAGCCCCTTCTCCTCCCCCTCCTCCAGAGACTTTCCGGTGGAGAGATGGCCCTCCCCATGGGCCTCCATCAGCCGCACGAAAACTTCTTCTCCGAAGAGCTGGAGAATTCGGTCTTTCAGATCGGAGACGGCGGGAGCGTCGAGAAGGATCTTCTTCCCGTGGGTGAGTCGAAAATGGATCATCGGGTGAGAAAGCGCCAGGTGGAAGAGGACATCGCTGGCATGGCTCAGCTCGGTCTGCGCCGACTTCAGGAACTTCTTTCGCGCGGGGGTGTTGTAGAAAAGATCGGTCACCTCGAAGAGCGATCCCTTCGGCGCACCGACCGCTTTGACCCCCAACACCTGCCCCCCTTCCAAAAGGACTTCGGTCCCTTCGGTCTCCGCCGCGGCTTGGGTGATCAGCCGAATTTTTGCGACCGACGCGATGCTCGGCAAAGCCTCCCCCCGAAATCCGAGGGTCGCGATGGTGGAGAGATCGGCCTCTTCCGCCACCTTGCTCGTCGCGTGCCGCTGGAAGGCGAGGAGCGCATCTTCGCGCGCCATCCCCTCCCCGTCGTCTTGCACCGCAATCCGGCGGATCCCCCCCTCCAAAAGGGAGACGAAAATCCGGCGGCTGCCGGCGTCGATGGCATTCTCAACCAGCTCCTTCACGACGGAGGCGGGCCGCTCGACGACTTCGCCGGCGGCGATTTTGTTGGCTAAGCCTTCTGGAAGGATATTAATTTTCGGCAAAACATGCTCCTGAATCGATTGCGGATTACCGGAGGCTGGCGAGCTTGTCCTTGGCGAGGTTCGATTCGTTGGAATTGGGAAAATTCTCGATGACCTTTTTCAAGAAGAGCCTCCCTTTGATCCGGTCGCCCATTTCCAGGTAAGCGAACCCTTCCTTCAAAAGGGCGTTCGGCGCCTTCTCGCTCTTCGGATAATCTCGAAGAACCAGCTCGAATTGCTCGATCGCTTTGTTGTACGACCGTTTATTGTAGTAACTCTCGCCGGTCCAATAAATCGCCTGCGGAATCAGCCCCGAGCCGGGATATTGTCGGACGAAATTCTGGAACCCCATAATGGCGATGTCGTAATTCCCCCTGAGATAGTCGTTATAGGCAAGATTATACGCTTCAGTCGGCGTCAGAGAGGCGCCACTCGATTTCGGATCGATCGTCCTTCCCGGCAGAATCGTTTTTCCCTCGTTGGGATCGGGGGCCTTGACCGGGGCCCCCTTCTCCAACGCCTGGACCCGCGCCTCCAAGGCATCGAGCCGGCTCAACAACTCTTCCGTTCGGAACGATTGGTCCTCCATCCGCTTCGACAGGGAGGAGAGGAGATGATTCCCCTCGTCCACCCGGCCGGTCAGCATCTGCAGGTCGGTCCCCAAACCGTCCATCCGGACAACCATCTCCGCCGGGAGTTTCGAACCGGAGGCGGGGGTGCCGGGGGTCAGCGCCCCCTTTTCAAGCCGCTCGAGCCGGCCTTGAAGCTCTCGATTATGCCTTCGCATCGTATCGACATCACTTTCCATCTCGACCATGCTCGACTGAAGCGCGCACCCCGTCAGGGAGATGAATAAAACCATCCCCCCCAAAATACCGTTTCGAAGAGAATCCAAGCGTCTCCTCCGTGACATGTTTATGGCGTCAACACAAAATGGGCCCGGCGATTCTCTTTGTAGCAGTTCTCGCTCGGCTCTTTGCAGAACGGCCGCTCTTCGCCGAAGCTGATCGTGTTGATCCGGTTCTTATCGACGCCGAGCGCGGTCAAGAAGCGCTTCACCGCTTGGGCCCGCCGCTCCCCGAGCGCCAGATTGTACTCCTCGGTCCCCCGCTCATCGGCGTGTCCCTCGATTCGAATCTTCACCCTTTCGGTCATCAGACGCTGGGCGTTCTTTTGCAGATTCATCTTCGATTCTTCCTTCAAGATCGCCTGGTCGTATTCAAAGAAAACATCGAGCAGCTCGCCGGCCTCCTCAGCCGCGGACGCCGCCATCGGATCACCCGCTCCGTCCTGCATCGCCATGGAATCGCTCTGAACCCGCTCTTCCCGAATTCCTTCCTCCGTCACCCCTCCCGAAGGAAGGCTTGAAGAGGCATTCTCCTCGCTCAATGCCGCCGTGCCCGACGTGGGGGTGACTTTTTTCCCGCATCCTGCTTGCGCCAACAGCAGACCGACTCCAACCAACACCCAAAAACCTGATCTCATTTTCATTAAAGGACCCTCCTATGACAAACTGATGACCGATTGTGTTGCGACCCGAACTCTTTTTGTCTCCTTGATGTTACCCGGACGGGTTCGCGCGATCGCGCATCCTTCCGATCGCCCCGTCGTCCAACGGCCCTCCCTATCGAACAAGGATCAGCCGAAAACCCCCGATTAAAACCATTTACTCATGCCAGGCGGCGTTGACCGTTTCACCGGCTTCTCCGGGACTCGCTCCGGGCGGCGTCTCTTCCTGAACCGACGATTTCTTTCCCTTCGGCGCCAGCTTCGACTCCAGCGCCTGGAGCCGTTTGGTTGTTTTGTTCAACAGTTTTTCCTGTTCATCGACCTTGGCCGTGATCTTCTCGCCAAGCATGTTCAGCGCGCTGGAGAGATCGGCCAAGCTTTTACCCAGCTGCTCGACGTCTCCATCCCGGCTCACCCGCTGGATTTGCCGGCCCAACTCGTCGAGCTGCGCCGCCTGGGCGGTGAGGGAGGAGGGGATCTCCTGCGCCAGTCGGCCGATCTGCCCCGTCATCTCTTCGAGCCGTTTCTCCTGATCTTCGGAATGCTTCTGAAAAACGGCATGGACCTTCTTCATCTCTTCGATCTGCGCCTGGAGGTTTTTTTGAAAGCCCTCCCACTTTTTTTCCTGCTCGTTCAAGCGGAAGGCGGCGTTGTCGACCTGCTGGAGGAGGTCGGCGCGCCGGCGCTCCTCCCGCTCCAGCCGCCCCTGAACCATTCGAAGCTGAATGTCGCTCTCATCAAAACGGACATCCATATCGGCCCGTCGTTTTTGAATGTCGGCGACGGCCTTTCGGCTCTCCTCCCGGGTCTGCTTTAACTCGGCCTGAAGCTTCGCCACCTGCGCTTGCACTTCCTTCATTTGACCGTCGAGTTGGAGAACCAGCGCTTCCGTCTCCTGTTTGCTGCGAAGCTCGCGATTCTCCTCGGCGACATCGACCATTCGGAGAGAATATCCGCATCCCTGAAGCAAGATCATTCCCGCCAGCAAAAATACGGAATAACGCATCACATTCCTCCTCCCGTTCACGACGGCTCCATAGATCAATCGATTTATCGCGGGGCGATTACAAAATGGGCCCGGCGGTTCCGCTCATAACAACTCTCCGACCGTTCGCTGCAGAAGGGTTTTTCCTCGCCGTAGCTGATCGAAGAGAGCCGGGAGGGGCTGACCCCCAGATTAACCAGAAAGTTCATCACCGACTTGGCCCGCCGCTCACCGAGGGCCAGGTTGTACTCTTCGGTCCCCCGCTCATCGGCATGTCCTTCGATCTGAATCTTCGCCTCCGGATGGGCCGCCAGCCATTCGGCATCGGCCTCCAAAAGATTTCTCGACTCCGGCCCGATCACCCACTGATCAAATTCGAAGAAGACATCCCGAAGCGAGGCGACCCCCTCTCCTCCTTCGGCCCCGCCGGACGGCGTCTCCTCCGGCATCGGCGCCTCTTTTGCCAGCGGGTCGAGCCGCTCTTCCGTCGGAGGGGGAGGAAGCGACCGGGCGTCCGATCCCGGCTCCCCCTGATCTCCCGTTCCTGACCGCTCCCTCGAAAGCCCGGCCGACCCTTCGGTCGAGGGGACCTTTTTAGGACACCCGATCAACACAACCGATGAGAATAAGATAACCAGCGCTGCAAAGGTTGAGAGACTTCTTCTCATTTATTTTCCTCCGTGAACGATTTCGAATGCGTTCGAAGCAGAGAATGCGGGGTCGAAATCCCCTCAATTCCGCATTCCTCGTTCCGAACGCTTCTTTACTTACCTTGGCGACCAGGCCGGGGCGGTGTTGCTCGCCCCGTTCGAGGTCAGGCGGATCAATCCGGTTCCGTCCGCATGGATCGTGTAGATCTGATTTTTCCCGGTTCGATTCGATGTAAAGGTCAAATCTCTCCCATTGAGGGCCCAGGAGGGAGATTCATCATCCCATGATCCGCTTTCGGTCAGCCGCATCGATTGCTGACCGTCGACGCTGTCGATACAAATCTTCAGCCATCTCTCTTCGTTCCGGCAGGCGTAAGCGATCCAATCCCCTTTCGGTGACCACGACGCAGAAGTATTGTAGTTCCCGTTGAACGTCAGGCGGCGGGCGTTCGATCCGTCGGCATCCATCACATACACTTGAGGGGTTCCCCCCCGGTCGGAGGTAAATGCGATCTGCCTTCCGGTCGGAGACCAGGAGGGAGAGAGGTCATCCGCCGTATTGAAGGTGATCCGTTTTAATTCGGTGCCGTCCGGCCGCATGGTGTAAATTTCCGCATTGCCGTCTTTCGTCGTCGCGAAGGCGACCCGGTCCCCCTTCGGCGACCAGGCGGCCGAGATATTGAGCCCCGGGAAGGAAACCATCCGCTGCCGCCGCCCGGTTCCGAGGTCAAGAAAGTAGATATCGGGATTCCCCTCCCGGTAAGAAGTGTAGGCGATCTGCCCGGCATCGGACGACCAGCGGGGAGAGATAACGATGTTTCGATCGGCGGTGATCCGCATTTCATTGGCGCCGTCGTAATCCATCAAATAGACCTCTTTCTTGCCGGTGATATCCGAAATGTAGGCGATCTTTGTCTGAGCGATCCCCGGTTCCCCCGTGAAGTGGGAGACGAGTTTATCCGCGAAGCGATGGGCCATCATCCGGACCGATTTCCGATCGCCGATCATTCGCACCGCGACCACCTGCTCCCCCTTGGCGGTCTCATAGGCGTAACTCTCCAGGGCCCAATCGTCCCCTTTGGGGATCAATTTGGCCCAGGCCAAGACCTGCACGCCCGCTTTCCCGGCATCCGCGATGAGGGTCGCTTCCGGCGCGCCGGTCTTTCCTGTGGCGGAAGCCACCTTGCTTCGCTCGACGATCGTGAAGAATTGCGATCGCTCCAGATCGGCCCGAAGGACGGTCTCGGCCAGCAAGACCTGCTCGGCGCTCGAACCCTCCCCCTGAAACGGAACGATCATCAAAGGAATTTTCTCGTAGCCGGAGCGGGTCGTCCCGATGAAGACATCGGCCGCATCGCTTCCCCCCGCCGCCGCAAAAAATCCTAAAAGAAGTAAAACGAAAATCCTGACCCGCACGCCTATGATCCCCTCTGGAGGGTGAAACTGAAATGGACCTTCAACGGGTCCTCCGAAAGCCCCTCTGGAAGCGGCGGGAGCGGATTCGAATTCTTGACCGCCCGCATGGCGGCCAGATCAAATTGGATGTTGCCGGAGCTCTTTTCGATTTCAACCGATTCGATCGACCCCCTCCGGGTGACGTTGAACTGGACAATCGCGTCGACGATCTGTTCATCGAGGAGGACCGGCGGCGGGGACCATTGCCCGCTGATTTTGTTCTCGAGGCTTTTGAGGTAATAAGGATATTTAAATAAGGATGTATTGAGCGAGGCGCTTCCGCTCGCAACGAGCGACGGATTGCTCGCCTCCTGGCTCGGCGCGCCGCCCGGCCCGGAAGTGGACGGCGCGGCGGGATGCGCCGGCGAGGAGATCTCTTCCGGAGGCGCCGTCGGGTTTGTTTCCGCGGGAGCGGGGGTAGCCATGGGTCGTTTCACCGTTTGTGCCGGCGCCGGAAGGGCCGGATCGTTTTTCGGTTTTTGAACCGTCGGCATTTTAATTGATCCTGCTTTTTTTTTCCACCAGTCTTGCAATCGCTCCGGATCTTCTTTGACCGGGGGAACCCCCTTTGAAGAAAGCGGCTTTGATGCGACCACCGGCGGGGTTGGGGGCGGAGAAGGAGGCCGTGAAACAGGGGTCGCCGGCGCCGGCGCGCGCGGCGCGGGAGCGACAGACGGCATCGACGGCGCGGGCGACGGGGAAACCAACGTCACCTGATAGCTCTGGAATGCCGAGGGGGAGAATCCCAAAAAAGATCGCCCATACAATGCAAAGGAAAAAAACGCGACATGAAGGACCAAAGAGAGGACCATCATTTTGGAAAGACCCTCCGCGCGGCGAAGGATCGCCCCATTCCCGGAGATCCAGTCCGAATTCCAACGGACGGCTGACATCGATCCACCCATTCAATCCCCTGAAAAACAGCCGATGCGGTCGCAACGTCGATCACCGGGAACACCTGCGGGACGATGACGCTGCTTCAAATTGATCGCGAACGGCGAATCGGGGGATGCGCCCCCGATTCCGCTCGTTCACCCGCCCTTAAAAGGGAGGTGATCTTAGGTTCTGGCGGAGAAGGCCTTTGTCCTTGCGCGCCGTGCGCTTTTCATCACACTGGCACAATGGATAAAAGCGCGCGATGGGGCCTCACATGAGTCTAACGGGAAGGAGAATCTTGCTGAAGCGGTTCCGTCACAATACCGAGCTTGTCGATTCCGGCGCGTTTGATCAAATCCATCACTTGGACAACTGTACCATAGGGAACCTCCCGATCGGCACGAAGATAGATCGACACCTCCGGAGAGTTCCCTTTCAGCGCCTGAAGCCTTCCCTCCAAACGGGCCAATCCGACTTCTTCCTTATCTAAATAAATGGCTTGGTTCTTTTCGATCGTCAGAACTTTTCGCTCTTCCGGCTTGATCGTGTTCGTCGCCGCCTGCGGCAGCTTGATGTCCATCCCTCGGTAAAGGAGCGGGGCGGCCACCATAAAGATGATGAGCAAGACGAGAACGACATCGACCAGGGGGATAATATTGATCTCGGCCAGCAATCTTCTCTGGCGGCCTGTCGACGAAGACATCATCGGTATTCTCTCTGGTATTCTCTCTTGCGCATTCTTTTATAGAAGGGCACCCGGCTCAGCCGCTTGCCGTATTCCGCTTCCCGTTGAAGGATCCTCTTCTTCACGGTTTCGAGATTCGGAAGGAAACTATCTCACCTTCCGGCTGCTCTGCAGGCTAAACAGCTTCTCTTCCACCAGGGAGGTGATCTCCGCCGCAAAGACTTCCAACTGAACTTCCATTTTTTGGATTTTATTTATGAAGATATTATAAGCCATCACCGCCGGAATCGCCACAAAAAGGCCGGCCGCCGTGGCGACGAGCGCCTCGGAAATGCCCGGGGCGACCGACGCAATGTTGGCGTTCCCCTGCCGGCCGATCTCCTGAAAGGCGTTAATGATCCCCCAGACGGTTCCGAACAGTCCGACGAAGGGGGCGGTGTTCCCGACGGTTGCGAGAAAATGAAGGTAGCGTTCTTGATGGGCCATTTCGTCTTGCACACCGCTCCTCAGGGTGCGCTGAAGGCTGGTCAAGAGCATCGGGCGGTTTCCATCGATGGCGGGGGGAGCATTTTCCCCGTCCTTCTCAAGGTAGGGGCGCATTTTGTCGATCGCCGCCTGATAGATCATCACCATCGGACCCTCATTCCGTTGGAGGGCCTTCTGTTGGATCTCAAGCAGGTCGTCGATTTTCGAGAAGAGGACTAAAAATCGCCGGTTCTCGGCGTCGGCTTTTCGAAGGGTCATCCACTTGTACAGGATAATCGCCCAGGTTACGATCGAAGCGATAAGGAGGAGAAGAAGGACAATCTTTGCGACAATACCTGCGGAAAGAACCAGATCAAAAATAGAAACTTGTGAACCTGCGCTCAGAGGCAAAACAGTGGGTTCTCCCTTCGATAAGCGCGCCCACCTTCGGGATGGGCGGAAAGAATTTCAATCATGATGGGGAGGCCTGCCGCTTTTCCATAACAGCGAGGTGGCGGGGCCGACGAGGATCGAACTCGCGACTTCCGGCGTGACAGGCCGGCGTTCTAACCAGCTGAACTACGGCCCCCCAGGACCTTTCCAAATTTTGATGGAGCGACGCCTGAACCGGTTTTTTATTGCGTCTCAACGATCAATCCCGACCTCCCCACCCGAAGTGGTAGGCGGAACAGGGATTGAACCTGTGACCTTCGGCTTGTAAGGCCGACGCTCTGCCAACTGAGCTATCCGCCCGACGTTCGCCCTGAAAAACAAGCGCAACGTGCTTGTTATTCGAGCAATGTTTTTGTAGAATACTACCAACTTTTTTGTTTGTCAACAAAAACGGAGCCGATGACGCATTGAAAATGCGACTTTCTTTCATTTTCCTTACCCTTCTTCTCACGGCCTGTTCCCAGCCCGCCCCCGTTGCGCCCCCTGCTTCGACGGCTCCGCCGGCTCTCCCTCCCCGCTTCGTCAATTTTGAGACCGGCGCGAATGTGAAGAGCCTCGCATTCGAGGGGGATGATCTCTGGCTCGGTCTGGCGAGCGGTCTGATCCGATACGACACCCGCACCCCCGATCGCCACGAAATCTTCACTGTTCGATCGACGCAGGGCCTCCTCGCTAAAGGAATCTATAAGGTCGCGGTCGATCGGCAAGGAAGAAAATGGGTCGGCACTTACGGCGGCGGCCTTTCCCGATTCGACGGGAGGGAGTGGGTCACCTACACACCGTATGGCGGCGGTCGGATCACTTATGACGCCGCCTGGACGATTTATCCCGCCGGCAGCGGGTTGGGCGATCTCTGGGTGTATGATATCTATTTCGATCCGGACGGCACCGCCTGGATCGCCACCTGGGACGGGGTCAGCCGCTTCGACGGAAAAACCTTTAAAACGTATAACGAAGCGGACGGTCTCCTCGACAAGTGGGTCTATGCCATCGCGAAGGACCGCGACGGAAATTTCTGGTTCGGGACCGAAGGGGGAATCAACCGCTTCGACGGAAAGAACTGGACCGGTTTCACCCATCGCGACGGTCTGGGGGCGGAGATCGGTCCCCCCGCCATCGCACGACCGAAGGATGAATCGTACGAGGAGGGCCATCACGGCCGAGGAAGCAAAGAGAACCAAACCGCGAATCCCAATTTCGTCCTCGACATCGCCGTCGACCGGGAAAATCAAGTTTGGGTCGGCACGTGGGGGGCGGGGCTCTCCCGATTCGACGGGAAGCGCTGGACAACCTACACCGCCGGCAGCGGGACGATCGGCGGAAATTTCGTTCACGCGCTGGAGATCGACTCCAAAGGAATTCTCTGGGCCGGGACCGACCGCGGCGTCTCCCGATTCGACGGTCAGTCATGGCGGACCTACACCACCGCCGACGGCCTCCAAGACAACAATGTCTTCTCGATTGCCTTCGACGCGCAGGGGAACAAATGGTTCGGCACCTGGACCGGCCTCAGCAAAATGACAGAGTAGAGGCATTGCGGATTTCGGATTGGGGACTGCGGATTAAAAGAAAAAATCTTTTCGCTCTTCAATCCGCAATCCGAAATCCCCGATCGGCAATCGCCCTCTTACTCCTCTCTTTTTTCTTAATGGCCGGCTGCCAAAAGGGGGTCGGCACGATCTACTCGATTGCGATCCATCCGACCCGGCCCGAGGTCATTTACCTTTCCTCCGAAAAAGGGCTCTATAAAACAGTCGACGGCGGGACTCTCTGGAACCGGATCGAGGGGGGGCTTGGGACCTTTCCGGTCCTCTCCATCGCGATCAGCCCGGCCCTCCCCTCCATCCTCTACGTCGGCACCTTCTCGGACGGGGTTTATCGAAGCACCGATGCCGGAAGGAGCTGGCTCTTGATCAACGCCGGGATGCGGGATTATGTCTCGGTCGTCAACGCCGTCGTGATCGACCAGAAAAATCCACACATCTTATACGCCGGGACAACCATGGGAAGCTACAAGAGCGTCGATAACGGCGTGATGTGGGAGCGGATCAGCACCGGACTCAACAGCGTCTTCGTCGTCTGCATGGCGGTCGATCCCCAAAATCCCTCCCTCGTTTATGCCGGCACCAGCGGCGGGGTTTATAAAAGCAGCAACGGGGGACAACGCTGGACCCCCTCGAACAACGGGATCATCGAAAGGGAGCGCGAACATGCGATGGCGCTCGGCGTCAATGCCTTTGCTTTCGATCCCGCCACACCGGGCCGGCTCTTCACCGCAACGGCGCAGGGCCTTTATGAAAGTCGAGACGGCGGAGAGCGATGGATTGACCGGAAGATTCCAGATCCCTTTGTCCTCTCGGTCGCGGTCCGGCCCGGAACGCAGCCCTCCCTCTACGCCGGAACCAACCGCGGCCTTTATGCGAGTCGAGACGAGAAGGGGGGATGGGAGAAGCTTAGCGAACAGGAGGTCCGGGCGATCGCCCTCGATCCGAACCGACCCGAGGTGATCTACATCGGCACCGGGAGCGGGCTTTTTAAAACGGAAGACGGCGGCAAGGGATGGACACGGTTTGAATCGCTTCAGTAATCGATTTTTTCTCTATCAATTCCCAAGAAAAACAGAGAAGCCGGCGGTGATCAACGTTGCTTCTTGATCCTCTAATCCCGGCTCGCCTGAACGGGTGATCCGGCTTCCGGTAATCCGAAGCGCTGCAGAATCGCCGATGAAGATCTTAATCCCAGCCCCGACCGACACCTCATCATCGAATACATCGCCCAAATCCCCGCCCAAGAAAAGGAACGAACCGGTGATAAACGGCGTCGCCGAAAGATCCGGCAGAAAATTGATCTCCGCGCGAGGTCCGAAACCATAACCGTCGAAAAAGGACCCATCATCCCCTTCAATACGGGCGTATGAATAAACCGGCCCGATCTCGAAGTAACCGCCGGCCAAGATAAACAAAACCGATCCATTCACGGAGATGAACGTTCCGATATCCTCTTCATCCTGAAAGGTCAAATCGAGGGTCGCTTCGCCGCCGCGTTTTTCGAATCCCCCCGCAAAGGCGGGGGAGACCATCCCCATCCAGACGAACAAGAACAAGCTCAACAATCGACACACCGCTTCCTCCTTTCATCGCGCCCAGGCGATCGACTCCGACAAACGGCCTCAATATAATGAACTCTTCGGCGGAATACAACCCCAAAATCTTGCGCAGTCATCTTCCCGGAACCGGCCGACCGGGCGGCTCCTCGGCCCGCCGTTTCAACGCAAAATAAGATGTGTTATACTCACCCCTATGCGTTTTTTAGTCGTGGAGGATGAGGAGAAGGTCGCCCGATTCGTCCGACGGGCGCTTGAGGAGGAAAGTTATGCCGTCGATGTGGTCGGGGACGGGGAAGCGGCCATCGATCAGATCGAGGTGGTTCCATACGATATGATCTTTCTCGATCTGACCCTCCCGAAAAAAGGGGGGCTGGAGGTTCTGCAGTGGCTGCGGCAGAAGGGGCTCAAGGTTCCGGTCCTCATCCTCACCGCCCGGACGGCGGTCGGCGACCGGGTGAAAGGACTCGACCTCGGCGCCGATGATTATCTCGTCAAACCGTTTGCGATCGAGGAGTTTCTCGCCCGCGTCCGCGCGCTGCTGCGACGGGGAGGGGTGACGGCGCCGCTGCTCCAGGCCGACGACCTCACCCTTGACCCGGTGACGCACGAGGTCCGACGCGCGGGACAGAAGATCGAATTGACCACCAAGGAGTACGCCCTTCTCGAATACTTCCTGAGAAATCCGAACCGGGTCCTCACCCGATCGATGATCTCGGAGCATGTTTGGGACATCCACTTCGATACCTTCACCAATGTCATCGATGTCTACGTCAATTACCTTCGGAACAAGGTGGACCGCGGCTTCAAGCGCCCCTTGATCCAGACCGTCCGGGGGGTCGGCTATGTCCTCAAAGCCTGAACTCAATCGATGGGGCTGGCCCGCCTCGATCCGGGGACGGCTCGCCCTCTGGTACGGCACCACCCTGGGGGTGGTCTTCCTTTTCGTCGGACTGCTCCTCTTCGTTTATCTGTCGAGAAATCTTCATTCCGATTTCGACGTCTCGCTTCGCTCCACCGCGGAAGCCCTGGCGCGCGCCTCCCTCGACCGCAGCCCCCCCCTTCCGGAGCTCGACATCGAGGCCCTCCTGCAACAGCTCGACAACCCCGATCCCACCAGCAATTTCTTTCAGCTCTTCGATCCCCGCGGCCGCTTCGGCGCCCGGTCGCGCAACCTCTCCAAACGGACTTATCCCTTGACGGAAGTGGCCCTCAACAACGCCCTCCAGGGGAAATTTACTTATGAGACCTTCTTCGATCCCGATCGGGGGAAGATTCGATGGGTCACCTATCCGGTGATTCAAAACGGGCGGTTGGTCAACATTCTCCAGGTCGGCGGCTCGCTTCGAAACTTGGAAAAGGTGCTGAAGCGGCTTCGACTGATCCTCCTCTTTCTCTTCCCCGCCACGCTCCTCCTGGCGGTGGCCGGCGGATGGCTCCTCACCCTTCGGGCGCTCCAGCCGGTCGATGCGATGGCGCAGGTGGCGCGTCGGATCACGGCGGGCGACCTCTCCCGCCGGATCCCGGTCCATGCGGGCCAGGACGAGCTCTCCCGGCTGGCCGAGACGTTCAACGCCATGATCGCGCAACTGGAAGAGTCGATTCAGCGCCTCCGCCAGTTCTCCGCCGATGCCTCCCATGAGCTTCGAACCCCCTTGACGATCCTCAAGGGGGAGACCGAGCTGGCGCTCCGCCAGGCCCGGTCGATGGAAGAATATCAGGAGACCCTCGCCAGCTCGCTGGAAGAGATCGACCGGATCTCGCGAATCGTCGAGGAGCTCTTCCTCCTCTCGAAGGCCGATCTCGGCGAAGCCCGGCTGGAGAGGAAACCGGTGGCGCTCGCCCCGCTCTTTAAGGAAACCCTCGCGCAGATGGAGCTTCTCGCCAAGGAGAAAGCGCTTTCGCTCCGCTTCGACTGCCGGGAAGAGGCGACGATCACAGGCGATCCCGACCGGCTGCGGGAGCTTCTCCTCAACCTCGTCGAAAACGCCATTCGTTATACCCCGCCGGAAGGGAGAATCGTCGTCACCCTCTCCCGGGAGGGAGGCCACGCGCGGGTCACCGTCTCCGACACCGGGATCGGCATTCCGAAAGAAGACCTCTCCAAGATCTTCGACCGCTTCTATCGCTCCGATTCCGCCCGCGAGATCCATCCGAAAGGGAGCGGGCTCGGGCTCTCGATCTGCCGGTGGATCGTTCACGCACACAGCGGAACGATCCAAGTCGACAGCACCCCCGGTCTGGGGACCCTTTTTACCCTCCGCTTTCCGCTCCGCAACGATTAGAGTTTTTTAATCTTCAATTAATCCTCTCTTAACCTGAATGATTTAAAGTCATCGTTACGATAGTGACGTTTCGATCATTCATTTTTATCGGGAGGTTTCTTTTATTATGAAAGGCAGGAAATTTTTCGTTTCAACTTCGCTCCTTCTCTTCGGTTTGATCCTCGGGAGTCTTCTCACCTCTCATCTCGGTCTCTTCTCCCTCGGCCAAGCGGTCGAGGTCCATCGGGAGGGTGCGCCGCTGCAGGTCGCCGTTCCGCCCGACGATCTCTTCATCGACATTGCAAAGCGGGTCACGCCGGCGGTGGTCAATATTTCCACGACGCGGGTCGTCAAAGGCCGGGAAGATGACGACCCCTTCAACGATCCCTTTTTCAGACGATTCTTCGGAGACCGGCCGTTTGAGCGGCAAGGCCCTCCGCGACAGCGGCGATCGCAGGGGCTCGGCTCCGGCGTGATCGTCGATCCAAGCGGCATCATCATCACCAATAACCATGTGGTCGCGAATGCCGACGAGGTGGAGGTTCTCCTGGGCGATAAGCGGGAATTCAAAGGGAAGGTGATCGGCAGCGATCCGAAGAGCGATCTGGCCATTGTGAAGATCGACGCCGAGAATCTACCGACCGTCCCGTGGGGCGACTCCGATCAGCTCCAGGTGGGAGAGTACGTTTTGGCGATCGGCAACCCGTTCGGTCTAAACCAGACGGTCACCATGGGAATCGTCTCGGCGGTCGGCCGCGCCAATGTCGGCATCGCCGATTATGAAGACTTCATCCAAACCGACGCCGCCATCAACCCCGGCAACTCCGGCGGAGCCCTCGTCAACCGGCGGGGCGAACTGGTCGGAATCAACACCGCGATCTTCAGCCGCACCGGCGGCTACATGGGGATCGGCTTTGCGGTGCCGAGCGAAATGGCGAAATCGATCAAAGAGAGTCTGGTTCGAACCGGCAAGGTGACCCGCGGCTGGCTGGGGGTCTCGATTCAGGAGGTCACCCCGCAGTTGGCCAAAGAGTTCGGCCTCAAAGAATCCAAGGGGGCCCTCGTCAGCGACGTCCTCCCCGACAGCCCCGCCGAAGCGGCCGGGATCGAGCGGGGCGACATCGTTCTCGGAATCGACGGAAAAGAGGTTGAGAACACCGCCCAGCTTCGAAAGTGGGTCGCCGGCGCGCCGGTCGGGGAAAAAATCCGGCTGACCCTCTTCAGAGATAAAAAAGAGAAGGAGATCGAGCTCTCCCTCGGCGAGCAGCCGCAAGAGGTCGCCCAGGCCGGAGGAGGAGAGGAGGCGGAAACAAGCGCTCTGAAAGGAGCGCAGGTCCGGAATCTCACCCCGGAGGCCGCGAGGGAGATGAATCTTCCCAAGGGGCTCCAGGGGGTTGTTATCAGCCGGGTCGAGGCCGGAAGTCTCGCGGAAGAGGCCGGACTCAGAGCGGGCGACGTGATCCTGGAGGTCAATCGAACCGCGGTCCGGAATACCCGTGAGTATGAGAAGGCCCTCTCCGGGCTGAAAAAAGAGCAAAGCGCGCTTCTCCTCGTCCACCGCGGGGGAAACACCCTCTTCGTGACGCTGGACGCCGCTTAACAAGATCGGTTCCCGCCGACCGGCGAGGCGGCATGCGACGCACCCCCGTCGCTTTTCCTCCCCGTCCGCCTCGCCGGTCACCTCTCTTCCTCCGCTTCAGACCGGACGGAGGGAGGGAACGGAACGCCCCTTCCGGTCTTGCCGGGAGAAAATCGTTTCGGGAAGGAATAGATGAAAGGAGGAGAAATGAAAGAGCCGATATGGATCCGCGAGAGAAGGCCCCCCGAACCGCCCCCCCTCTCTCTTCACCCGGTCCTCACGATTCGGAAGAGAGGGATAAGACAGATCAGGGAGGTTCGCACGCTCATCGGTCGGCTGCCCCATCTTCTGGCGCATGTCGGGGGGGAACGCGATTCCGCGTCGATCGAAATCATCTTGATGCGTTATCGCCTATTGATCCTGCTCTTTTCCGTCTCGATCCTCAAACCTTGAGCGCTTCGAGCAGAGAAAGAGCGTCATCAAACGAAAAAAATAAAAGGAGGGAGAATCATGAAGGTGAAATCCCAAGAGGTCGGCCAGATTCGTCTTGCGAAACCGCGCTTCGTCAAAGAGTACGAATCGGCCTTTGATATCGCCGCCGAGCTCCTCGACAGCGGTCACGCCGCGATCCCGGTCGTCACCCGGGAGGGGCGCGTCATCGGAATGGTCAACGACCGGGACCTGCTCCGGGTGCTTCCCGGTCCGCGCCGGTTGGAGGAGATTAAAGCAAAAGAGATCATGAGCCGGGTTCCGGTCATGATTGATGAGGAAACCTCCCTTGCCGAAGCGAGCAAAATCATGGAGGACCTCCAACTCCAGCGGTTGCCGGTCGTCCGGGAAGGGATCTTGATCGGAACGATTACCCGACATGATCTCCTTCGCGCCCGGCTCGATTGGGGAATGGGGGTGTGGGAGTAGCTTTTCGGCACTTTATCGTGACGGAGAGGGCGGCCGGTCACCGCGACCGCCCTCCCTCCGGCCTGTTTCCAACGTCTTTTTTTCCCGAGCACGATCCCGGACCCTTCCCCATCAGGCCGCTTTCTCCTTGAAGAGTCCCTGATCGAGCGTCTCCAAAAGGGTGACCAGATCTTGCGCGTGCTCCTCTTCTTTCGCCAGGACCTCCTCCATGACCCGCCGGCTGGTCGGATCTTTCTCACCGAAGTAGCGGACCATCTCGGTGTAACTTTCAATGGCGATCCGCTCGGCGACCAGGTCTTCTTTAATCATGTCGATCAAGGAATCGGCCTCGATATATTCCGAGTGGCTCTTGGTTGCAAGCCCTTGAGGAGAAAAGTCGGGCTTGCCGTTTAATTGCGTGATCCGCTCCGCGATCTGATCGGCATGCATCTGCTCTTCATTGGCATGTTCCAGGAACTCCTGGGCCACCGATTGAGCATGGATGCCGCTCGCCATGTAGTAATGATTTTTATACCGGAGCGTGCAGACGATCTCCGTCGCCAACGCCTCATTTAAAATACGGACGGCCGTCTGCACGTCCCCTTGGTAGACCGGCGTGATCGCCCCGTTCTCAATGTGCTGTCGGGCGCGCTCACGGAGGGTCTTGATGTCGGTCAGAAATGGCTTGTCCATGAACATCCTCCTCTTCATCTGTTTTATCGAATCGCTCATTCATCGTGGACATATCCAAAAAGCAATGGTTGTTCCCTCACCGTCGAACGGTCTGGAGAAGCGCTCCGATCTGGGCAAACAACTTTTCATCGGTGATGGCCGGCACATTTTTGAAATCGCCGCGAAGCGCCTTCAGCGCATACCGCTCCTGGTCAATCTCGGTCCGGGTCCGAAATCCGAGCCGCCGAAAGAGCGGGACCGGCGGACACCATCCCTGAACCGCATGCTGGAAGAGAAAACCGGCGACCACCGTCGGAAGAAGGAACCATTTTCGATCGACCGTCCTTCCCAACCCCAATCCCAAGAGAGAGAAGAAACCGGCGTTCGCTTCAAGCGTTCGCTCGATATCCCACTCCCGCTCCAGCTCCGCCAGACGCCGATCGAGCGCCGCCGGACCGGCCAGGGCGGCGGATGCGATTTTTTTTATTGTCGTCTGTTCAATCTTCCGGTTGACCTCCTTATCGGTATGGGCCGGAACACGCAACGTCGATGGCCAAATCATTCTATCTGCTCCTTCACATAAAAACCGGGAAAGTCGAGACCTCACCCCTTCAGCTCAGCGATTGAATCACCCGGGCCAGCCGCTCCCGCGCCTCCTTCGCAACCGGCGCCACGGCCGGATTTCCCACGACGGAGAGGGCCGCCTCCGGATCTTGGGCCGAGACGACCGTCTTCCCCTCCCTCTCATAAACGATCACGTTGCAGGGGAGGAGCAGACCGATCTCCGTTTCGTTGGTCAGCGCCTGGTAAGCGAGCTGCGGATTGCAGGCGCCGAGAATGATGTACTTCGGAAACTCCTTGTCGAGCTTTTTTTTGATCGTCTCCTTGACGTTAATCTCGGTGAGAACACCGAACCCCTCTTTCTTCAGCGCCTCGGTCACGCGGGGGATCGCCTCTTCATAGGGAACATTCAACGTGGTCCGGATGCCGTATTCTTGCCGCTTCATCAAGCTCCTCCTTCGCGTATGTTTGGATGACGACTCGGTCGGAAGGCCGGCCCTCTTCCAGGCCCCCATCCCGCCGAGAACGTTGAAGATCTCTTCTCGGCCCGCTCGTTTCAAAAGGCTCGACACCACCGAGGAGCGATAACCGCTGCCGCAGATGACCGCCACGGGCCGATCACGGGGCACCTCGCCGATCCGGTCGGGCAATTCCCCTCCGGAAATGTGAACGGCCCCCCTGATCCGCGCGCAGATCTCCCAGAGATCCGCCGGGCCTTCCAGGACGAGCAAGACCTTCGCCCCCTCCGGCAGAACCGTCCCGGCCCAGGTCGGAAAGGCGCTTCCGATGCCGACGTTGAGCGCGCCGGGAATGTGCCCTCCGCCGAACGCCTCGGGCGCACGGCAGTCGAGGATCACCCCTCCCTCCTGCGCGTTGCAGAAGGGGGAGAATTTTTGTCTGAAGTGTATGACAGAGGCTGCACGCCGCCTCCCGCGTCGCCTCCGCCCCCCCGAGGAGATCGGGACGGGCGACATCGCCGACTAAGAGCGATCCGCCGGAGAGGAGGAGCACCGGCTCTTCCCCCAGCGACCGATCGCGGACCAGAAGGCTGATATGCTCCGGCGTATGGCCCGGGGTCTGGAGAACCTCCAAAAAAATCTCGCCGATCTCCAGCCGCTCCCCCTCTTTGAGCGGACGGGCGGGATAACCGATCTGCGCCGAGGCGCTCGCCAAAATCTCCACCCCGCCCCGGTGGGACAGCTCGCGGGCCCCGCTCAGATAGTCGTTGTGCTGGTGCGTATCGACGGCGAAAGCGATTAGAACCCCTTCCTGCCGGGCGTTTGGAAAGTAGACATCGACATCCCGCCGGGGATCAAGAACGAGCGCTTCTCCGGTCTCCTCGGAGCCGATCAGATACGACGCATGGCCGAGACTTTCCAGATAAAATTGTTTGAACATCATGGCCGATGCTCCTTATTACACTCCGGGAGGCCGATGAAAATCACCCGGGAGAACCTCATCGTCTTCGGGAAAAGGAAGCGCCTCGGGGAAGGGCGCTTTGGGCTGGATTTCATAGGCCGGGCTGTTCTTCCGAAGATATTCCTTGGCGGTCTCCGGAAGACTCAAGCCGAATTGGCCGGCGGTCGCTTCGGTTTCCTCCACCGTGCGGGCGCGCTGAATCGCATCCCAGACCAACGCCAAGACCCCCGCCCGTCTTCCCCGGGGAGAGCAGATCAACGCCGGTCGCGATTTTTGAGGGAAGAGAAGCTGCTCCAGCAGCAAAAAACTTGCTTCCGACCAGGCGTGAGGATTCACCGGAATCTCGACGTAACGGAGTCCCGCCTGCTTCGCCTTATGCCGCTCCCCCTCCTGGATTTCTTCCGGCAAAGCGGCTTCGGTCAACATCCGATATCCTTGCCGCGGCAGGGCGCTTAATTCTTCCGCGGTCAGCCGGCCGCTAAAAGCCACCTCTTCATTTATTTTCCTGATTTCCATTTCAATTTCCTTACTACGCCGCGGGACGATCTCCGGCCGGTTTATGTTCGGCTTCGTTGAGAAGCCGCTCGACCATCCGTTCGACCGGCTTCTCCGCCTGATAACCGGTGTGGCGATACCGGAGGAGCCGATCGCGGTCGTAAATGAAATAGGTCGGAACCGCATCGACCTGGTAGGCCGATGCGACCTCCCCCTCTTGATCGAGCGCGATCGGATGTTGAAGCGCAAGGGCTCGAACCATCCGTTCGACCATCACGTCATCCTGATCGTCCCTTGTCAAGGGGGTATGAACGCCGATGACCCTAAGTCCCCTCGGCCCGAATTGCTCGATCCACCGCCGGACGGTCGGCATCTGCTCTTTGCAGAGCGGACAGCTCAGCCCCCAAAAATGAATCAAGGTTGCCGGCGCCTCGGAATCGGTCCTATCCACCGGCCCTCCCCCTGAGGCCGTGACATCGGCCGCTTCATTGATCCAGCCGCGGACCGGCGCGATCGGCCGGATCGGCGTGCGCAGTCTTAATCCCATGGTCCCGCTCTCCAATGTATCTAGTCTAACGATTTTGGACGGATCGAGGCAAGGGGAAGACCGTGCACCCTGGGGTGAGCCGAACAAAAATGAGACGCCCCATCACGGCGCTGTAAAGAGCCTCCATTGTCCTCCTTCGCGCCGAATCCTTTCTTGCTTTTTGAGGTTGAGACCATTAATATGGATGGAAGGCGCCGCTCTGTATGAGCCGCCGGGAGGATCGCAATGACTAAACTACTGGAAGCGTTTCCCTGGGAGTTGGCCTTTCTTTTCGGTTTGGCCGGCGTGGTCATGGCTTCGGCACATTTTCTCCGAAAGTTTCTACTGCGGCAACTCACCGCTTCGGAAGATCTGGGGGATCTGGCCCGCCGGATGGGGCGGCTCTCCTATTACTGGCCCTCGGTTCTCGGCGTTTATGTCTTGCTGACCCACCTCCCAGATCAGCCTCGGGCATTGAAACATGCCGACAAACTTCTGGACCTCTACCTCTTTGCAACCGGCACCCTCATGGCGATCGAGTTCTCGATTTGGGTGATCCGGCGCTTCTTAAGGGAAAAGGGGATCGCCGCGCCGATCAGCAAATCGGTCTTCAACGGGGTCTATGCTCTCTTCGTTCTCCTCGGCGTGTTGCTTCTTTTTCTGAAAATCGATTTCCCCATTTCTCCCATTCTCACTGTAATCGGCATCGGCGGCCTCGCCACCGTTCTCGCATTCCAAGACACCCTCTCCGACACGGCCGCCGGATACCACCTTCTTGCGGAAAGACGTCTTCGGGTCGGGGATCGGATCCGACTCCACTCGGGGGAGGAAGGAACCGTCCTGGAGGTTTCCTGGCGGACGACGCGGATTCAATCCCCCTCCGGACAGACCTATCTCATCCCCAACCGCCGGATCGCGCATGGCGTGATCACCACCTCCTCCCGCGATGAAATCTGGGACAGCGCCAAGGTGCGGCAGGGGATCGAGGCGAACTTCTCCCATCGAATGCTGGTCTTGGTTTCAAACCGCGAGCCGTATGTCCATCGTTGGATGGACGAAGAGATCCGCTGCGACCGTCCCGCCGGCGGTTTGACGTCGGCCCTCGATCCGGTGATGCAGGCGGCGCGCGGCCTCTGGGTCGCCTGGGGAAGCGGCGACGCCGATCGCGATGCGGCCGATGCGGAAGGAAAGGTCGTCGTCCCCCCCCACCAGCCCGCCTACACGCTGAAGCGGATTTGGCTGACCGAGGAAGAGATCGACCACTACTATCACGGCTTCTCAAACCGCTTCTTCTGGCCCCTCTTCCACAAGGCGATGGATAAGGTTCAATTTATGGAGGAGGACTGGCGATATTATAAAGAGGTCAACCGGCGTTTCGCGGAAGCGGTCCTCGCCGAAACCAAAGGGCGCGACCCGATCGTCTGGATTCAAGACTATCATCTGGCGCACGCTCCGATGATTTTGAGAGAGCAGCGGCCGAACGCGACCCTCTCCCTTTTCTGGCACATCCCCTGGCCTTCGTACGACGTTTATCGAGTCGCCCCCTGCCGGAAGGAGCTGCTCGAATCGCTCCTCTGCTGCGACCTGCTCGGCTTTCAAACCACGTTCTACCGAGACCAATTCCTTGAATGCGTCCGTCAAATCCTCAACCTTCCGGTCGACTCCGGACGGGGGTCGATCTCCTATCGCGGACGGACCGTCTGGGTAAAGGCCTTCCCGATCAGCATCGATGCGGAGGGATGGATCCGTCTCGCCACCATCCCGCAAGCCGAAGAGGAGATGAAAGCGCTCCGGAAACGGCTCGCCCTGGGGGCGGAGGGATCGATCGGAATCGGCGTCGATCGGCTTGAATATACCAAGGCCCTCGTCGAGCGCTTTAACGCGATCGACCTCTTCTTTACCCGCTATCCGCAATTCAAGAAAAAATTCACCTTCATCCAGATCGCGTCGCCCAGCCGGACGGAGATGACCGATTACCGGACGTATGGGGAGACCCTTCTGAAAACCTCCCAGGAAATCAACGAGCGCCACGGGGTCGACGGATGGAAACCGCTTGATTACCGGCCGATCTACATTCCCCCTGAAACCTTGGCGATCTACTATCGCGCCGCCGATCTGGCGATCATCAGTTCTTTCGCGGACGGAATGAACCTGGTGGCAAAGGAATTCATCGCCTCCCAAACCGACGAGCGGGGGGTGCTTCTCGTCAGCGAATTGGCCGGCGTTTCCGATGAGATGAAAGGGGCCTTCTTGATCAATCCATACGACGTGGAAGGTCTCGCGGAAGCGATCAAGACCTCGCTCGGGATGCCCCCCTCCATCAAGAAGGTCCTGATGGAGGAGATGCGGGAGCAGATCCGGGTCAACAACGTCTATCGATGGATGGGAAATATCTTTGAAGAAATCCGCCGGATCTCCGGATAAAGGACACGGCGGGCTCTTCTTAATCTTATCTCTGATAAACGCTTCTTCCTCAACTCCCCGAATGCCCGGAATGGTCGGCCTCTTTTTTGAGTTGGTCGACCTTCTCTTTCCGTTTTTCCGGCGACATCTCCAGGAAATCCAGTTGTTCCTCGGTCGTCATCATCATCATCGCCATCGCCTCCTCCGGATCCATCTGAAGCAACGTCTGTTGCTGCTCGATCGGGATCGGCGGCAGGGGGTGAAGCGGCATCGTCTCCAGATCTTTCCTCGGCGCCTGCATCAGATCAAGCTGCCGATAGACGGCGTCCCGTTTGTTTCGGACAGCCGGATTCGTCAAAATGTCCATGTAGATGTCGTGGAAGCTGTGAAGATTGTCAAAGGTGGCGGCGATCTCCGGGAAGCGCTTTGCGAAGGTGGGCGAGATCTCGTGCGCCATCGGCATATGCTTCGGAAGGCGCGAGGGATCTGCGAACATTTTTTTGAATTCACCGACGGCGGTGTCGATTTTTCGCCGGCGGGCCTCCGGGTCGGGCTCCAGCAACGCTTCGTTCGCGGCGAGCTGCAGCCAGTGATAGGCCCAGATCGCCCCGTTGAACCGGGGATATCTCTCCTTCCAGTAGCCGGAGAATGACTGTCCCTCCATCAACTGCATCGATTTGATCTTGAGCGGAAAGGTCCGCTCCAGCTCGGTGAGATAGTAGCCGAGCGCCTCGCGGATCGATTGATCCTTATCCGCTACCCGATCGTCGGAAAGAATATCATACACCTGACGATGAAGGTAATGGGTCCAATCGAACGCCTTGTTCACCCGCCAGGCGAGCTTCACCCCCTCCGGCGCCACGGTCTCTTCCGAGGGCGAAAACCGGGGACGGGGTTCTTTTCCGAGAAACATCCGGGTAACCCGATTGAAGAGATCTTTTTCGATCAACTCGATCGCCCTGGCTTCGTCTTTCGTGGTGATTAAGACCTCTGCAAGCGCGCCATGGCCGATGTCGATGACATTGAGCATGGCATTCAATTCAGGATAGACCCGCTGCGTGGCAAAATTGTAGCGTCCCGGCAGATAAAAGATCGCCTCCCTTTTTTCAATCCGCGCCTCGACTGGAAGAACCGCACAAAATATAAGTAAAGCGACGGTGAAGACCTTGAACATTTTCATCCTACCTCCCATCAGAGTCCTTTCGGGAAAATCGACCGCGGAGAAAAAACATACGAAAGACCGGCGGTCACGCCGAAATCGAGATCTTCCGACCGGATTGCATGAAAGAAGCCGGCATCAAAGACCCAGGTCGGTGTCATCTGGATGCGGGTCCCGAGGTCATAGATGATCTCCCGCCGACCCCCATCGATCGGAGCCGCCGCGTAGAGATCGAACAGCAGCACGAAGAATTCGATGGGAGCGGTCCGCTCATAGGCGATGCCATACAAATACCGGTTGACGAGATCCCCCCCCCTCCCCGAGATCTCCGTGGGGCCGATCGTATAGGAACCGTTGAGGTGAACCCGGTTGAATCCGAACGTTTTGCTGACGATCACTTTGAAGGCGCCGTGCGGATGGTCGGCTCCCAAATCGCCGGCGCCGAAGGTCAACTCCGGGCGAAATGCGATCGCGGGAAGATCAAAATCCTCCTGATTGAGATTATAGAGAAAGTGAAACTCGGTCCCGGCTAACACGTCGGTTCGTTGCCCGTCGTCCAGAACCGCGCGCTCTCCGCTCACCCCGACCTGCCAGTTTTTTGCGAATCCCCACTTTAGCTCCGGCTCAAAGGAAAGTTCATACCCCTCCTGATGCCGGCCATAACGGGAACCGAATGAAAATTCAAATGCCCGGAACTCGATCGGCTGGGCGTCTTCAATCGTGATCGGCCGCCCCGGATCGAGATTACGATAGTCGGCTTGTCCGAAAGCCGGCGCGGATAGGCTCGCCAGAAAAATGAAAATTGATAAGAAATAGAACATACGATCCCCCCTCCATAAGGATTGAACCTCTTCGGTCGGAGGAAAATCAAATCCGATAGACGGAATAGAGTTGATAGTAATCGGTGAATAATCGGGGCAGGAAGGACAATTCAAAAAAATAAGAGGGATCATTCAATCGGACGGGACAATCAGGAACCACAACCGTTATTCCGATCGGTTCCGTTTGGCTCAAATAACGCTCCGAACCAAGATCGCTCTTGCTGTACGAAATGGAGCCGGAGCAGGAATGTTCGGTTCCTTTGGAGGCGTGGTGAGTGTCGGTCGCCTCCGAATGGCCATGCGCGCCGGGGTTCCCCGCCTGAGCGGCGGAAAGGGTGTTGTCCCAGGGACAGATTCCCCAGATGAAAAACCAGATGACGAGAAAGAGTGGGTTGAGATAGATGAATGCGGCTTTTTGTGTTCTCATCATTGTTTCCCTTTTCTCAACTCTAGCCGAGGGGCAAAGCGATTGTCAACCCATTCTCCCCAAAAGGATGCCGAAGCGAACTGCAATCAAACCGATCGCCACGCTGAGCAAGACGTTGAGCAGCGCCAGCCCGAAACTCCCCTCTTCCATCAACTGATGGGTTTCATACCCGAATGTTGAAAAAGTCGTATAGGCCCCCACAAAGCCGACGCCGATCAACAGGCGCCAGTGGGGGTGGACAACCCACCGCTCGGTTATCGTGGCGGCAAAAAGGCCGAGGATAAAACTGCCGCTCACATTAATCGCCAAGGTCCCATAAGGAAAGAGCCCCCCCATCCTCCCGCCGATCCAACGATCGACCAGATAACGCGCAATCGCCCCGAAGAATCCTCCTATCCCGACCATTAAATAGGGAATCAATGCGTCTCCTTATTTATCACGAAGCAATCCTCATCGGATATAAAAAAACTCCTACCCAAGTTGCACACTCAAGTAGGAGTCATCAGCCCGTTCGGTCAGGGCGGTTCCGGCGAACTCCATCGCCGCTTTTTGAAATGATCCAGATTATATTCCGACCGCCTGGTCCTGTCAACCGCCCAAGAGGGCCACAGGAGCCCCCCTTTTTGCTTAGATCGTTCTTTCCTCGCATCAATAAGCCGGTCCTTCCGACGGAATAAGGCCTTCCTTAAATGATTTTTCCGGCACATAGACAAATTTGTAACCCTTCTCGGAATGTTTCTACATAGTGTTCGATTATTTGTCCTTCATTTTTAGAGACCATTTTCACTACACCATTGAAATAGCGGCATAAAATATTTGATCCCACATTGGCATTTGAATTGCTTCATGTAAGGACCTGTCGTAGACAGTCATAGGGCGCGTCCAAAAGAAGGTCAATTCAAAATGGAATTCGTCCCCTTTTTCTTTAAAAAAAACAAACCGAATTTCTGGAATAAAGATCGCCGATTATTTAAAACTAAGATGATGAAATTTTTAGTCGTGCTCATCATCTTGGTCGGCCCGGCTCCGCTCCTCTTTGCGGAGGAGGCCCTCCTTACATGGGACCCGAGCCCGGATGCCAATGTTGTCGGCTACAAGCTCTATTATGGAACGGGCTCCGGTCAATACGCCGACTCAATCGACGTCGGGAACGCGACCAGCTATACCCTCTCGGTGACCACACCGGGCACCCACTACTTCGCCGTCACCGCCTACAAACTCGGCCCTCATGAAAGCGGTTTCTCCAACGAGGTCTCCAAAGAAATGAGCGGCGCCGCATCCGCCTCACCCAGTGGAGAGGGTGGCGGCGGCGGAGGATGCGCCCTTCGCCTTCCATTGCACGGGGAAAGAAGTCCCCTGGATGCCGCCGAGATGCTGGCACTGATCGCGGCGGTCCTTTTCCGGACGGTAAAGAGGATCTTCCGTCCTATCCCTCCCTCTCGGATTCAGCCATAGAAAAAAAGCGCTCTTCTCTCGCGCCCACCGGAAAGAGCCCTTCCCTTCGATCGGACTCATTTCTTCTTCGACCTTGACAGTCGCTCAACCCATGGTGTATCTCTCAATACTATGAGAGATAAAATCGTAGCGCTGATTCGCGCGAGAAAAGAGGCGGTGCCGGAGAAGGACTTTAATGAGATCGCGTTGCTTCTCTTCCGTTATCAATTCGACCGCAATCCCCGTTACCGTCAGTTCTGCCTTTCCATGGATAAAGACCCCGCCGCTGTCCAATTTTGGGAAGAGATCCCCCCCCTCCCGGTCATGGCCTTTAAGCTTACGGAAATCTCGTGCCGCCCCATGGAAAAAGCGGCCCGGGTGTTTCGATCGAGCGGAACGACCGGAAGGGAAAAAAGCCGGCATGCTCTTTTCGACCTCGACCTCGCCAGGGAAGCGATCCTCGCCCACTTCGGACCGCACCTGGTCCCGGAGGGGAAGCGGATTCGGATGGCGATCCTGACCCCTTCTCCCGAAGAGGCCCCCGACGCTTCTTTTTCCCACATGATGGGAGTCGTTCGCGACGCCTTCGGAGCCGACGAAAGCCGCTACTATATTGAAAAAAGCCGGCTCGATACGGAGCGGCTGGCGGCCGATCTCTCCAACCTGCGGGAACCGGTCGCCCTCTTGGGGACCTCGTTTTCATTCGTTCATTTTCTCGATTTCCTGCAGGCGCGAGCCGCGCCGCTCTCCCTTCCGGAGGGAAGCCGGTTGATGGACACCGGCGGGTTTAAGGGAAAATCGAGAGAGATCCCACGCGAGGAGCTCTATCGGCTTTATGAAAAGTATCTCGGTCTTCCTCCGGAGAATTGCGTCAACGAATACGGCATGGCCGAGCTGACCTCGCAGTTCTATGACGCCGTCGCCGGCCGGAAAAACCCGCGCGTCTATCTCGCTCCGCCACAGGTCCGCAGCCGGCTTCTTGATCCGGAGACGCTGCAGCCGGTTCGAAAAGGAGGGGCGGGGCTGCTCGCCCATTATGATCTGGCGAACATCGATTCGGTGATGGCGATTCTCACCGAAGATCTCGGGCGAGAGGCGGAGGGGGGATTTGTCCTCCTCGGCCGGGTCTCCGGTGCAGCGCCCAAAGGATGTTCGATCACCCTCGATGAGCTGCTTCAAGTGGAGGCAAGGAAGAAATGAAAGGATATTATCTTCCCGAACGCTCCGTCGCCGAGGAACAGAACGAAGCGCACGGCATCCCGCTGGCGATGCCGCTCGTTTCGGAATCGGACTTAGTCGAGATCTCAGACTTCCTGATCGATTCCCAAAAAAAACTGGCGGCGGAATCGATCTTCAAGATCGTCGACTGGATCGATGCCGCCGCCCGTTGCTGGGCCGATCCGGCCGATTCGATCCGACAGGAAGCCGAATCGATTCTTCCGATCCTCACCGGCGATTCGCGCGAAATGGTTCGATTCACCCTCGACGATCTCTTCAAACACCTGACCCGCCCGGTCCTCCTCCAACTGTTGGAGGCGGAGGTCGGCGACCCGACCCTGCTCGATCAGTTTCGTCCGAAACCGAAGGGGGTCGGATTTACCCGGGCATTCGGCCCGCGCCTCACCGCTCATATCCTTCCGGGGAATCTGGCCGGCACCGCGGTCTACAGCTTGGTTTGCGGTCTGCTGGCAAAATCGGCCAATTTGGCGAAGGTGAGCCGGGAGGAATTTCTCTTGCCGGTCCTCTTCGCCCGGTCGTTGAGAAAAATCCGTCCCGATCTGGCGCAGAGTCTGGCGGTGCTGACCTGGGAGAACAGCGCGATCGATCTGACCCGGGCGGTCTTTCAAAAGGCCGAACTGGCGATTATCTACGGCGGCGACGAAACGATCGAAACCCTCCGGAAGGAAATCCCCCCGTCGACGCGGACAATTTTCCACGGCCATCGGTTGAGTCTGGGGGTGATCGCGCGGGAGTCGATCGACAAAGATCGCGCAGAGCAGGCGGCGACCGATATTGCCCTCTTCGATCAACGCGGCTGCCTCTCGCCGCATCTCTATTATGTGGAAGAGGGGGGCGCCGTCTCGCCGGTCGAATTCGCCCAATGGCTCGCCCAATCACTCTATGTCGCCTCTTATCAGCTTCCGAAAGGAGTCACCTCATCCGCGGAAGCCGCGCAAATCCAGCAACTCCGGGGGGCGATTCCGCTCAAGGGGGGGAAAGTTTTTCCGAGCCCCTCCGGCGTAGATTGGACCGTGCTCTACGATCCCGATCCCCACTTTTCCGTCTCACCCCTGGCGCGGACCATTTGGATTAAGCCGGTAAGAGATCTCTCGGAAATCGCAGGCCATCTCGAATCGATCCGGCCCTATCTTCAGGGGGTCGGCCTTGCCATCCCGCAGGAGCGTCAGACGGAGGTGGTCCTCTCTCTGGCGAGAATGGGGGTCAATCGCATCTGCGCGATCGGAAAAATGCAGAAGCCGCCGCTTACCTGGCACCACGACGGCCGCTTCCGGCTGCTCGATCTCCTCCGTTTCGTCGACTGGGAGAATACGTGACCTCCCTCCGCCGCCGCTTTCGACGATACGTCTGTCAAACCTCCCCCCACCCGATCGGACTGGAAATCGACCGCGCCTCCGGCTCTTATCTTTATACGACCGACGGCAAGGCCTATCTCGACTTCATCTCCGGGATCGGCGTCGCCAACATCGGCCACACCAACCGGGCGGTGGTCAAAGCAGTTAAAACACAGGCCGAAAGATACCTCCACGTCATGGTCTACGGGGAATACATCCAATCGCCGCAGGTGGAGCTGGCGACCCGATTGGCGCAATGTCTGCCGAAAAACCTCTCCCAAGTCTACTTCACCAACAGCGGGACCGAAGCAAACGAAGGGGCGTTGAAGCTTGCGAAAAAATGGACCGGCCGAAAGCGGCTGATCAGCTTTGAGGGAAGTTTCCACGGCGACACGCACGGCGCCTGCTCCGTCACCGGCCGGGAGATTTACCGAAAACCGTTCGAGCCGCTCCTGCCCGGCGTCGCCTTCCTCCCCTTTAATGATCTCGACGCGCTCAAACAGATCGACGATTCGGTCGCCGCCGTGATCACCGAGCCGATTCAAGGAGAAGGGGGGATGCGGATTCCCGACGATCGCTTCCTCCCCGCGCTCCGGGCCCGCTGCACCGAGGCCGGCGCGCTGCTGATCTTCGATGAGGTCCAGACCGGCTTCGGCCGGACCGGGAAACTCTTTGCGATGGAACACTCGGAAACGGTTCCCGATATTCTCACCGTCGCGAAATCGATGGGGGGGGGCATGCCGCTCGGCGCTTTTATCTCCAGCCCCGCGATCATGAAGAGCCTCTCGGTCGACCCGCCCCTCTCGCATGTGACTACCTTCGGCGGCCACCCGGTCTGTTGCGCCGCGGGGCTGGCGAGCTTGAACTTCATCGTTGAAAACGATCTTCCCGGACGAGCGAAAATGATGGGGGAGAAACTCCAGGCCGCCCTTCGGAAACTCGGCCGGGAATGCGATGCCATCCGGGCCGTCCGCGGCAAGGGCCTGATGATCGGCCTGGAGCTCGCCAGCCCGGAGCAAACGGCCCGGTTCGTCCAACGCTGCCTCAAGGCCGGATTGATCCTCGGCTGGACCCTCCACACGAATACCGTCGTCCGAATCGCCCCTCCGCTGACCCTCTCGGAGAAAGACCTGCGGGAAGGGCTTCGGATCATCGAAAAGGCCCTCAAAAAATAATCGGGGCTACAAACCAGGGGTTTGCGCCCGGCTTCACTCCATTCCGAAATCCGGAAACCGAATTCCTCATTCAAAACCCTCTATTTCATAAAAGTCTGTTACAATAATAAAATCCCAATAGGAGATATACCGGATGCAATTAGACCTCCAGATGAATCTCCTGACCAGCATCGCCGTCAGCATCATTTTTGCCACGCTCGCGGCCTTGGTCGCGCGGGAATTTCGGCAGCCGTTGATCCTCGGCTATATCTTCGGCGGAATCCTCCTCGGCCGGGAAATGGGGTTCGGGATCATCTCCGACGAGGCGAGCATCGATCTTATTTCCGAGATCGGCCTGATCCTTCTTCTCTTCATGATCGGTCTGGAGATCAATCTTTCCAAACTGCTCGACGCGGGGAGGCGGGTCGCCCTGACCGGCACGGCCCAATTCTTCGGAGCGGTCTTTCTCGGTTTCCTCTTTCTTTGGCTTTTTCCGCTCGTCTCCAATGAAAACCCGTTCAATCCGTTTTACCTGGCCCTCGGCCTCGCGTCGAGTTCGACGATGATCGTCGTGAAGCTCCTCCACGACAAATACGAGCTCGACAGCTTCGCCGGCCGGATCACGCTCGCCATCCTCATCGTGCAAGACATCTGGTCGATCGTCTTTCTGGCGATCCAGCCGAATCTGCTCCAACCGAGCTTCATTCCGGTCCTCTCCTCGTTCCTGACGGGAGCGGGACTCCTCTCGCTGGCTTTCCTCATCAGCAAATTTCTCCTACCCCGGCTTTTTCACTCGGTCGCCAAAGCGCCCGAGTTGATGCTGATTACCTCCATCTCGTGGTGTTTTCTGGTATCCGGCACGGCCAATGCGATCGGGCTTTCAAAGGAGATGGGGGCGCTGGTCGCGGGTCTCTCGATTGCGGCCTTCCCCTATAGTCTGGATGTGGTCGCCAAAATCACCGGCATCCGGGATTTCTTCATCACCCTCTTTTTCGTCTCGCTCGGCCTGAAGGCGCCGGCCGTGACCCTTCCGCTGCTGGGTATCGTCTTGGCGGCCACCAGCTTCGTGGTGATCAGCCGGTTCATCACGGTCCTTCCCCTTTTCCATTCCAATGTCGGTCTGCGAGCCAGTTTGATCACGGCGCTCAATCTCTCCCAGGTCAGCGAATTTTCACTCGTGATCGTCTCGCTCGGCTTGGCGTACGGCCATATCGGGCAAGAGGTCGTCTCCATCGTCACCCTCTCCCTGATCGTCGGATCGATCCTTTCCACTTATCTTATCCTCTACAGCGAGCAAATCGTCTCGTCGATCATCCGATGGACCAGAGGGCGGGAGACGCGAACGGAGGCGCCGGCCGACGCAACACCGCCGGGCATCCAGAAGGAAATCGTTCTCCTCGGTTTTTTCAAGGAGGCAAGTTCGTTTCTTTTTAAGATCAATCATGAGATGCCCTCCTTGAAAGAGCGGATCTTCGTGATTGACTTTAATCCACAGACGTTGGAGATCCTAAAAAAAAACGGGGTCGCCTGCGTCTATGGAGACATCGCACATCCGGAGACCCTGCGGCATGCCGGGATCGGCGGGGCAAAGGTGGTCCTCTCGACCATCCCCGACACCTTCTTGAAAGGAACCACCAATTCCCGTTTGTTGAAGCAGATCCGGACACTCTCCCCGCAAAGTGCCGTGATCGTCACTTCCGAGACCCTTCGCGAGGCAAGGCGCTTTTATGAGGAAGGAGCCGATTATGTCTTCCTTCCTCGGCTCCTCTACGCCAGACATCTTTTCGAAATTGTTCAAACACAGCTACTCGAGGGCCTCGACACCCTCCGTGATCGGCAGATCGCCGATATTTCAGATCGGCCGGCCGACGCCTTTACCAAGAACCAGCCTCAAGATCTTTGATCCTCCCCTTTTTATAGCCCCCCAAAAACGGCTCCAGTCCTTCCAGATCGATAAGTCGGATCGGACTTGAGATCGATGCCAATGATGGATATAATGCTGCCTACGCGTCCTTTCCCGGTTCCCGGGAAGGTAAACTCAAAAACGTAAATAAGGAGTCACAATGGCACGGATGGATGTAGTCGATTACCAGATTTTCGGCGCCGAGATGCAATATGTCGAAATCGAGCTCGATCCCGACGAGGCGGCGGTGGCCGAGGCGGGCGGGATGATGTTCATGGAAAACGGCATCGAGATGGAGACGGTCTTCGGGGACGGCTCCCAGCAGCAAAAGTCCGGGTTCATGGGCGCCCTCCTCGGCGCGGGAAAGCGCCTCCTGACCGGCGAGTCGCTTTTCATGACGATCTTTATCAATCGGGGAAGCGGAAAGAAAAAGGTCGCCTTCGCCTCTCCTTATCCGGGAAAGATCATTGCCATGGATCTCAGAGAATTGGGAGGCCAGATCGTCTGCCAGAAAGACTCTTTCCTCTGCGCCGCGAAGGGGGTCTCCGTCGGGATCGCCTTTCAGAGGAAGCTCGGGGTCGGTCTCTTCGGCGGGGAAGGCTTCATCATGCAGAAACTCGAAGGGGACGGTCTGGCGTTCGTGCACGCGGGGGGAACGTTGAGCGAGCGGAACCTTGCTCCCGGCGAGATGCTTCGGGTCGACACCGGCTGCATCGTCGCCATGCAGCCTTCGGTCACGTATGACATCGAATATGTCGGCAAGATCAAATCGGCCCTCTTCTCAGGGGAGGGATTTTTCTACGCCACCCTTCAGGGACCGGGGAAGATCTGGCTGCAATCGCTTCCGCTCAGCCGACTGGCCAGCCGGCTCTATTCGGCGATGCCGGGGGCCGGCCGCGGGCGCGAGGAGGGCTCGCTGCTCGGAGGATTGGGCGGTCTGCTCGATGGGAACAACTGACCGGTCGTGTTTTCATCCACCTCTCAAACGGAATTATTCGAGGTTCTCTCCTTCGGGCCGGGAATCCCCCCCCAGGGGGAGCGGATTTCCATTCGGATCACCTCGGAAGGGGTGATTCTACGTCCCGGCGGGCCGGATGAGGAGACCCTCCTCTTCGAGCGCCTCCGGATCACGGCCGGCGGATTCGATCATGACCAGATTACGCTGACCTGGATGAAGCGGCAGGAAACATGGTCGCTGATCCTCTCCGATCCCCGCGCCAAAACGGCCTTCCTCGCCGCCGCTCCCTCCTTTCTTGCACCGCAGCTGAGACAATGGCAAAAGCAGACTTCCCGCGTCGGACGGGGAATGCGGTTCGGTTGGTTTCTCCTCGGACTTTTGATCCTCTCTCCCCTCCTTCTCGGACTGGCGCTCTGGTGGCAGTCGGATGCGATCGCCGAATGGGCCGTTCATCGCATTTCCCACACTTCGGAGGTGAAGTTCGGAGATCTGATCTACGCGCAAACCCGGCCCGGCCTGACCCTTCTTCCGGAAGGGGAAACAACGAAGATGATCGAGGAGATCGGAAGCCGATTGACGCAGGGGTCCCCCTATCCCTTCAAATGGCATGTCGCCGACGATCCGACGATCAACGCCTTTGCCATCCCGGGGGGGCATATCGTCGTCTTTACCGGGCTGATTGAAGCGGCCGAGTCGCCCGAAGAGGTCGCCGGCATCCTTGCCCACGAAGCCGAACATGTTCTTCAACGGCACAGCCTGAAGGGAATGGTTCACCAGCTCGGATGGCGTGTCGTTCTCGCCCTCCTCCTCGGCGATATCGGCGGGGGCCGGTTCGGCCAGGCGGCCGCCCAGCTGCAAATATTAAGTTTCGGGCGCGATCAAGAATCCGAGGCCGACCTCAAGGGTCTCGCCCTCCTGAAAGGGGCAAAGATCGACCCGAAGGGAATGATCACCTTCTTTGACCGGCTCTCAAAAAAAGAGGGAGCATCGATCGCTCTCCTCTCCACCCACCCCGCCAGCGCCAACCGCGCCGAGGCAATCCGGACCGAAATCGCCCGGATCGGCCCCTGGAAAAGCGAGCCGCTTCCGTATGACTGGGATGCGATTAAGAAAGGCTTGATGAAGTAGCGCTATCCCGCCTCCACCGCCGTCTGACACTTCGAACAAAACCCATAAAACGTCACCGACAGATTCGCCTTCTGAAAGTCGTGAATTTCCTTCAACGCCTTCTCGACCTTTTCGAAGAGGTCTCGATTCCCCTTGACCACCTTCCCGCACGCCTTGCAGATAATGAAATGGTGCACCTGCTGCTCGAAGATGAATTGATACCGCTTTCCCTGCCCCGGGACGGTCAGCTCTTGGATCACGCTGAGCTGCTTTAACATCTCCAGGTTACGATAGACGCTCGATCGATTGATGCCGGGGAGCTTGTCCTGAAGATGCGCCTGGATCTCCGGGAGGGAGAACTGCCTCGTGGAATGATCGATGAAATATTGAAGCAAAAACCGTCGGGCAGGGGTAATCCGCTGCTGATTGTGACGAAGCACTGCAATTAAATCTTTATGTTTTTTCATTGCCTCTTCTCCAGCGCCGATTCATGGCTGCTTACCCTTGACGATGCGCTTTCCAGATGCTACATGACTCGCCACGCAAATGCAACATTTATTTAATTGCGACATGTTGCATTAAATGGTATCTTATACGGTGGGCGGGAGAGGACCCTCCGCCCGTTTTATTCTCCGTTAAGATAAGGACTTGAATGAAGACTCACTTCTTCACACCGCCGGCTATCCCCGCCGATCGATTCTGGACCTTTTTGAAATCGAACTACCTCGTCGATGTCTCCGGCGACTTCTGGGGAGGGGTCACCTCCGCAGTCGTTGCCCTCCCGTTGGCGCTCGCCTTCGCCCTCGCTTCCGGCGTCGATGCCAAATACGGCCTCTACACCGCCATCGTCGCCGCCGTGGTGGCGTCGGTTTTCGGGGGATCGAAGGTCCAGATTACCGGCCCGACCGGAGCGATGGCGGTCATCCTTGCGGGAATCGTCGCGCAATATGGCATCGAGAAGCTCTGGGTCGCCGCCGTCTTGGCCGGGATTATCCAGATCGCCCTCGGCCTCTCCCGGATGGGACGGTTCGCTCTCTACATTCCCCATCCCCTGATCGCCGGCTTCACCAATGGGATCGCCGTCATCATCTTTGCCGGCCAGTTGAACAACGCTTTCGGCCTTCAGATTCCCGCCGCGGGCGGGTCAACCTTCTTTGAAGGGCTTTATACGACACTGACACACCTCCCCGGCTTGAATCTTTCAGCCCTTCTCCTCACCGCCACGGTCGTCCTCATCATGCTCTTTATGCCGGTCTCCATCACCCGCCGCGTGCCGGCTTCTCTTATCGGTCTGACCGCCGCCACGGCCGCCGCGGCCCTCTTTCAACTGAATGTGCCGACGATCGGCGCCATTCCGCATGTTCTTCCGATGCCCCATCTTCCCGCCGGCGCTTGGGGAGACCTTCACACACTCCTCCGTCCGGCGTTGGCGCTGGCCGCCCTTGGCTCCATTGAGTCGCTCCTCTCGGCGGTGGTGGCCGACAGCATGATGGCCTCCGAACGGCACGACAGCAACAAAGAGCTGTTCGGACAGGGGCTGGCCAACATCGTCACCGCTTTTTTTCAGGGAATCCCGGCGACCGGGGCGATCGCCCGGACGGCGGTGAACGTGAGGAGCGGCGCCAAGTCGCGCCTCTCCAGCATCTTCCATAGTCTGGCGCTGATTCTGATCATGTTTTTTTTCGCCGAATTCGCATCGCATATCCCCCTTGCGGCGCTGGCTGGGATCTTGATGGTCACCTCTATTCGGATGGTCGAATGGGAAAACACCCGGGCGATATTCCGCGCCCCGGAGGCGGATCGGATCGTTCTGCTGATTACGTTTGCGGTGACCGTCGCCTTCGATCTGATTCTGGCCGTCGAGATCGGACTGATCGCCGCGGGGCTTCTCTTTATCCGCCGGATGAGCGAGCTCGGCATCATGAACCAATCGGTGGATGAGATCGTCCAATCGCCTGAGAAGGCCGCCCCGATTCAGGTCTGCCCCTATGTGGTCGTCGTCCGGATCGCCGGTCCCCTCTTTTTCGGCGCCGCGGAAAAGTTCATGAATGAGATCAAGAAGCGGATCGACATGAAAGTGTTGATCCTGCGCCTGGGGCAGGTCAATATGATCGATGCCACCGGGGCGATGGCCTTTCGGGCCATCATTGATCATACGGAGCGGATCGGCGCAAAGCTCTACATCAGCAGCCTTCAGCCCCAAGTCCGGTTCGTTTTGACGCAGATGGGATTGATGGAAATGATCCCGGAAGGTCGGGTCTTCGATCACGCCGACCAGGCGATCCGGGCGGCCTCAGAGCAGATGGAGAAAGAGGTCTGCACCGGCTGCCGTCATTACGTGAACGAGCAATGTGATCTCTTCGAAAGACCGCCGGAGGCCGCCGGCGTGTAGTTCGATTCCCCCTTGCCAATGAAGCGTCCCCGGCATACAATCATCTCATGCATCTGATCATCGACGGTTACAACTTCATCGGGAGGCAGAAGGGGCTTCGGGGGGATCTGGAAGGAAAACGGGCCCGCCTCATCGAACAGCTGACAGCCTACCGCCAGATCAAAAACCTTCCGGTTACGGTGGTCTTCGACGGAAGCGCGAAGGGAGCGGCGGAGCGAACGGGCGGGATTGAGGTGATCTTCTCGGGGTACGGAGAGTCGGCCGACGACGTGATTGTCCGGATGGCCGAAGATTTCCGGGAAGGCTGCACCGTCGTCTCTTCCGATCGGGCGGTGCGGGATCAAGCCCAGCGGAGCGGCGCCGTCGCGCTCTACTCGGGAGAATTCGAGACCCGCCTTCACGCCGCCCTTCACCAGGAGGGAACCCCGCCGACAGAAAAACCGCTTGATGAAACGGAGCCTCCCCGGCCGGCCGAGAAGAAGGGGAATCCGCGCAAACTTTCCAAAACAGAGCGGCGTCGCCAAGGACGTCTGAAGCGGCTCTGATCCACTTTCGAATACACTGCTCACTTCAGATCAAAAAACAAGAGAAGAAAGATGGCAGTCAAGTCCTGCAGAAAGTGCATGACCATCGGCGCGACGAGGCTCCGCCGCCAGAAATAAACGAGGCCGAAAACAAAGCCCATCACCCCCACCGTGACGACCCCGGCCGTCCCTTGATAGCCGTGCCCCAATGCAAAGATCGCCGACGAAAGGAAGAGCGAGACCGTTGGATTCCGGGTAATCGCCGTAAAGCGGAGGAGAAGATACCCCCGGAAGATCGTCTCCTCGGCGACGGCGACGACGATCACCAGCGCCAGGGCCAAAAGCATCTGCCCCGCGGTCCGCTCCGGCAGAAATGCGGTGGGCGGGGTGGAAGGGGCGGAGAGTCCCGCCTCTTGCAGGGCGCTCCCAAGCAGCGCCGCGCCGAAGAAGAAGGGGATGAAGAGGGCGACGCCGAGGGCGGCCTCCCGCCCAAAACGGTCGAACCGCCAGCCGATCCAATCGACCGGTTCGGCATTTCGCCAGAGAAAATAGAAAATCAAGCTCACCAACGCAAGATCGCGCAAAATGGTTCCGGATGCCATCAGGGCGAAGCTCAGACCCGCTTGCCTCGACGAATAAAAAGAAAAAATCATCGAGGGGACAACCAAGAAGAGAAAGACCGCCGCCTCGATCTTCTGCACCTTCAGTCCGAGCGGGCGGCCCGGCGCTGAGACGAACTCGTCTTCCTCCGACGGCACAAGCATCTTTTGCTCCTCACGGACAAACCGTTCGAAAACTCCCGACAGCTTTTAGCCTAAAGGAGGGAAGGGTGCGGAGTCAATGAAGGGTCTTTGAAAGTAACCGCCTAACGGAAGGATCTCATGGACCAGGCGGAAAGATGGACTTAAAAATACTGGGCTTTCTCTTTGAAAACCTTCATAATGGCGATCGTCAACCAGATTGTTCCCCCTCCCCAAATCAAGGTCCAGATGAGAAGCTTCAGCCACTCTTTCATGGAGCGACCCGGCCGATCTTCTCCCTCCTCGGATTCCTCATCCTCCGGCTCAAGAAGTTTAAACCGCCTCATTTTTCATCCTCTGATTTGGCATTTGGATCTATACGATCACCCAACGTCGATCGGAGACACAGGACTGTTTCTATATACCCTATCTTGAATCGCTTCGCAATCCATTTTCATCCATCCGCGATCGCCAAAACAGAGGGTCTGAAGAGAGACCGTCAAATGGCCGTTGTTTTGTCATTCTGAGCAGCGCGAAGAATCTTTTTTTTGTCCGATGACGAGGAGAGGAGATGCTTCGCCTTCGGCTCAGCATGACAAACCATAATATCAGTTAGTGAATATCGGTTGGAACAGGTGGAATCAGGCGAGGAGATCAATCACACCCTTTTGCATTTCATCGGTGGTTTTGAACGCGGCGAGGCTCATACTGAAGGTATATTTTGCGAGGATCTGCTCGACGGCCTCTTCAGCTAGATCGACATTGGAAGCTTCGATCACTTCACCCTGGGGGGATCGATAGGAAGGTCCTGACTCCGTGCTCTTTCCGATCTCAACGACAACGCCGCCGGTGACCCCTTCGCTTAAAAGGACCCGATCTTTCTTGAAGCCGTCGGTGCTGAGATTGGCAACATTATTTGCCGATGCTTCGAGTTTTTCCAGACCGGCACGGAGACCTGAAAGAGAAGCTCCTAATGGTGAAAGCATCTTTTCCTCCTTACCTCACTTATCGGCAGGCCTTGAGAAAAACTTGAGGAGGAAAAGAGGTTTTTTCTGATGTCCTCGAAATAGCTTATAAGAAATTGAATTTGCTGAAATATAGAAGTCTAAGTCAGGGTATATTGGGGGCCGCTTCCCCCCTCCGGCGGGGTTAAACGGCCTCCCTTGGCTCCGATGGCGCCGCATTGGACGCAGTTGGTCGGGTTCATCCGGACGACCTTTTTCCCTTCGGCATCGGTTCCCCATTCATAGACGTTGGCGGGGCACATGTGAATCCAGGCTTCCCCCACCTCCTCCGGAACGCGCACCTCCAGACGGAGGTGGTTGGGCTGGTTGTCGCGGCTGCTGTTTCCGCTGGCGTGGACGCTGGTCAGTTTGTCGAAGATGTACTTCCCATCGGGCTTGGGATACTCCCTCTTTTCCAACAAAAGCGGCTCGTCGGCATCCCGCCGCGTCTGAAAGCGCCACCCCGGAAAAGCCCCGCCGGTGACCGTCATCAGCCCCGCGAGCAACATCCCCGGCACAAACCCGTGGTCGAACGCCTGGCGCATGTTCCGGACACGATGGAGGTCTCGGAGAATGAAGCTCTTCCGAACGGCGGCATCGTATCCCGAAAGCGCATCAGGCTGACCGAGATCCTTTCCCGATTTCAACGCCTCGAAGATCGCCTCGGCGGCGAGCATCCCGGAAGCCATCGCATAGTGAATCCCCTTCAGCGCCGGGACATTGAGGAACCCCGCCGAATCGCCGACGAGCAATCCCCCCGGGAGATGAAGACGATCGGGAACCGAATAATAGCCTCCTTCCGGGATCGTCTTTGCTCCCCATCCGTTCTCAAGCCGCCGGCCCCCTTCCAGGATCTTCCGGAAGAAGGGATGGGTTTTCATCAATTGCAGCAGATCGTGGACCGACGTGCAGGCGTTGCGGTATCCGAGGCCGACGACAAGGCCGAGCGAAACCAGGTTTCCCCCCATCGGATAGAGGAAACTTCCCCCGAACTCGTTATATTTCTTTTCACCCCGGAGCGGCCATCCCATCGTGTGGATGACCTCTTCAGGAGGATGGGGAACTTCCCAGATCTCCTTTACCCCGAGCGAGTAGGTCTGTGGATTTAGGCGGGTGATCTCGAAGTGGGCAATCGCCGTTTGCGTCAGGTGCCCCTGCGCCCCTTCTCCGAGAACCGTCGCCTTGGCAAGGATCTCGGCCCCCTCCTGAAAATTCTCCATTGGCGCGCCGGTCCGATCGCGTCCCTTGTCGCCGCTCTTTACCCCGCGGATGGCGCCGTTTTCGACCAGGAGCTTCGCGCCGGCGGTCTCGCTAAAGATGGAAACGCCGAGCGCCTCGGCCTGCTCCGCGAGCCACTTTCCGAACCGGCTGACCGAGATGACGTAATTTCCATGGTTGCGCATCGTCGGCGGGAGGGGGACTTTATACTCCTTCTCCTGGGAGAGAAGATAAAGCGCCTCTTTTTGGACGGGGACTTCGAGCGGGAACTCCCCTTCTTTCAAACCCGGGAAAAGTCTTTTCAGCGAGACCGGATTGAGGATCGCTCCGGCCAGGAGATGCGCCCCCGGATATTTTCCCTTTTCGACGATCGCAATCGGGAACTCGCCAAGGGCCGCTTTCACCTCCGGCGCCTGATCGAGCAATTGCGCAAGCCGGATCGCCCCGGCGAGGTTCGCCGGACCGGCCCCGACAAAGAGAATGCCGACCTCGATCCGGTTCTCCGGGCCCGACGTGACCGGCGAGATGAACTCCCCCGGCCGCACGGGGGGAGGAAATTCGGATGGCTTCATCGATGCTCCTTCATCGGAAAGACAATCTCTATGATACCTTCTGTCTTCGGTCCGCGCAAGTTGATTGTGGCTGTGCTTGAGTTAAGAAGTAGACTCTATATTTATCCGCTTCATTTATCCGCTTCCTATTGACGAGGTCGCGTTCGAAGCGATATGCAAAGAGGAACCAAGCAGGATCAATTTCTGCAATCGCTTTCATTCTCATTTTGGGATATCCCTTACCTCGTTCTCCCTTTAATCCCAAAACAGTGATTTCATTTTATGGTATGGAACTTGCGTTTAGACACACGCATCAACCGTTCGCTCCATCAATGTAAATGTATTCTGTTTGTCGTCGAATATCTTTTATCACCCTTCTTCCAACCCTCGCCTTTTTACTCTCCGCCTGCGGGAGCGGCGGAGGGGGCGACCCCTCCCCATCCGGGAATGCGCCCGGGCCGATCTCAATCCAAATCAGCCCGAACGCCCCGACGATCCAGACGCAGGAGACCCTTCAGTTCACGGCAACGGTGACCGGCAGCAACAACGCCGCCGTCACCTGGAGCCTTTCGGAAACGGAGGGTGGGTCGATCAGCGCCGAGGGACTGTATACCGCGCCTGAGATCCCCGGCGTTTTCCATGTTGTCGCAACCAGCCAGGCCGATCCAAGCCGGCAGGAGACTGCTACGGTCACCGTCGTCGACCTCTCCGTCCCCCCGCCCCTCTCGATCCGAATCACCCCCGAGGCGGCTCAGATCGCAACAAACCAGAGTCTTCATCTTACGGTGACGGTTGGCGGCTTCGATTCGAACGTTGTCTGGGAAATCGAAGGGGGTGCGGCGGGCGGCTCCCTCATGCCCGAACAAGGAGGCGCCCTCTATACAGCCCCCGGCGTGGAGGGAACCTTCCACATTGTCGTCTTCCCGGAGGCCGATCCCTCCGTCCGGGCGGTTGCGGCGATCACCGTTGTGACGGCGCCTCCTCCCCCTCCTGGAATCGCAGTCCGGATCATCCCGGAGGCGATCTCCATCGAAACCGGCGAGACGTTCCGTTTTCAGGCCTCCGTTACAGGAACCGCCGACGCCTCGGTTTCCTGGACGGTCCAGCAGGGGCCGCTCGGCGGATCGATTGATACCGCCGGAGCCTACACCGCCCCCGACCGCCCCGGCAGCTATGATGTCATCGCCACCAGCCGGGCCGACCCCTCAAAGAGCGCCCGAGCAACCATCACCGTAACCGCTCCGATCATGGTCAGCCTCACTCCGGCGGCCGCGGCGATCTCGATTTGGCAGCAGCAAACATTTCAGGCCGCCGTCACCGGGAGCGACAACCGGAACGTCGTCTGGTCGATCCAAGAGGGCGCGGCCGGTGGAACGATCACCCCGGGCGCCGGGGGCCGGGCAACTTACACGGCGCCCGGCGCAGAGGGGATCTTTCACGTGGTGGCCACCAGCCAAGCAGACCCTAGCCGAACGGCGACCGCCGCCGTCACCGTCACCGCCCGGCCGGTCATTTCCGTCATGATTCAACCCGAGACGGTCTCCCTTTCTTCCAATGAACAACAGCCATTTACCGCCACCGTTAATGGGCATTCCAACCGATCGGTTGTCTGGAGCGTCCAGGAAACGGAGGCCGGTACGATCACCGAGAACGGCCTCTACACGGCTCCGAACCGGGAAGGGACATTCCATGTGGTCGCGGCCAGCGGCGCCGATCCGGCCCGCCGGGCGATCGCGACGGTGACCGTACGGACGTCGATCCCGGGACGCACCGTGGAGCGGGTCAGCGTCGGCCCCTCCGGGACCGAGGGAAACGGCCTCAGCCGGCGCCCGTTCCTCGGCGGAGACGGCCGCTATGTCGCCTTTGAATCGATCGCATCGAATTTGGTCCCGGGAGACACCAACGGTGTCCAGGACCTCTTTGTTCGGGATCGGGAGGCCGGCACCACCCGGCGGGTCAGTGTCGACTCCGCCGGACGGGAGGGAAACGACATCAGCTTCGGCTCGAAGATGAGCGGCGACGGCCGGTTCATCATCTTTGAATCGCAAGCGAACAATCTCGTCCCGGACGACACCAACGGGTTCACCGATATTTTCCTTCATGACCTTCAAACCGGGACGACCGAGCGGGTCAGCGTCGGGGCGGGCGGCGCCCAGGCCGACAGCGCCAGCGGCTACGCCTACGTAAATCGGGACGGTCGCTATGTGGTCTTCTACTCCTTTGCGGACAACCTGGTCCCTGGAGATACCAATGCGGTCGGAGACATCTTCATTCGCGACCGGTAGACCGGGGAGACAACCCGGCTCAGCGTCGGCGACGCCGGGGTGCAGGGGAACGAGATCAGCTTCTGCCCTTCGATCAGCGATGACGGCCGTTACGTCTCCTTCATTTCCTATTCGACCAATCTGGTCCCGGGGGACACGAACGGCTCCCCCGATATCTTCGTCCATGACCGTCAGACGGGGAGCACCCGGCGCGTGAGCGTCGACTCCCGCGGCGTGGAAGGAAACCTGCCGAGCATCGACGCCAAGATCAGCGGGAACGGCCGGATCGTCGCCTTCTACTCCGAGGCTTCCAACCTGGTCGCGGGCGATACAAACCGGGTCGGAGACCTCTTTGCCCATGACCTTCAAACCGGGACGACCACGCGTGTGAGCATCCGTTCAAACGGCGCGCAGGGGAACCGGATCAGCTACGATGCCCGGATCAGCCGCGACGGGCGCTTCGTCGCCTTCGACTCCGATGCAACGAATCTGGTCGAGGGGGACACCAACGGACAGGGAGACATTTTCGTTCACGACCGGCAGACGGGAACCACCACTCGGCCCAGCACCGATCGGAGCGGCGTCGAAGGGAACAACGGCAGCCATGCCAGCCGGATCAGCGGCGACGGCCAATTCATCGCGTTCGATTCGGAGGCAAGCAACCTGGTCCCGGGCGATACGAACCGAGAGACGGACGTCTTCATCGCCTCGCTTCCATGAACCGTCCCGGTGCACATCCACGTTGAGTTCGACCCGAATTTTTGAGAGCGGATGCCCAGCCGGGCGATCCGTCCCATTTGCATTGATTTAGCAGAGATATGCATCCGCTTGCCTCCTTGTGCCCTTGCACCCTTGGCGGCAGGAGGGCGCTCCCTTTGGAAGCGGATGCTAAATCCATTCACAAAGACGTAGTTTTCCTCATCTTTAAGACCTATTCTTACACGTACATACAAGAGGCACTCCCTTTGCAAACTTTACCAACTTAGCAAAACGCGATCCTCCTGACGGAGCAAGACAAATACCAGGCAAAACAAATACCGGAATAGAAGGGAAAGATCTGGTTTAAACATGAAACTCAACGAACCCCTTTTTTCAGATGGCAAGGTCGGCCGATCGATCCGCTTTGGGAAAGGGATCGGATACGGTCTGGCGATTCTCTTCTGTCTTGTACTGTCTGCATGCGGAGGAGACGGAACGGAGGATCTCAACGGGCCCCGGGTGATGGAGACCAATCCTGCACCCGAAGCGACCGGCGTTCCCCTTTCGGCCCCGATCGAGGCCACCCTCTCCAATCGCGTCGACCCCGCCACGGTCAACAATGACACCTTTATCATCACAGGCGTTTCGGGAGAGGTGAGCTACCAAAATGGAAAGGCTGTCTTCACCCCGTCCATTCCGCTCTCCGACGGAACCACCTACCATGCGGTTCTGACCACGGGGATCAGAGATCTCGACGGCGTTCCGCTTCCGGAGAATTTTATCTGGTCTTTCACCACGGGAGGCGCCGGCGGCGGGGGACCGGATCAGACCCCGCCTGAAATCGTCTCAACCGCTCCGGAGGAAGGGGCGACGAACGTAGCGATCGATGCGCCGGTCCGGGTGGTTTTCTCCGAATCGATCCGTCCCGAGACCCTTCGGACCGATACCTTTTTCATCCGGGGGGTTCCCGGCGAGATCCGCTACGACGAGTCGACGCGCACCGCCACGCTGCAGCCGCTGACGCCGCTCGCGCTCCAGGCCCGATACGAGGTGACGGTGACCAACCAGATCACCGACCGGGCCGGCAATCCCCTGCCCGCCGCGCAATCATGGTCCTTCACCACCGCCTCCCTTCTCGATCTGTCGCCGCCGTCGATCCTTTCGACCGCCCCCGGAGACGGAGAAACCGGCGTTGCGGTGAACACTTCCATTCAAGCGGTTTTCAATGAAGAAATCGACGGACAAAGCCTTTCGTCCAACTTTGTTCTGCAAGGCCCGGGCGGAGGAGAGATCGCTTCGTCGATCCGCTACGATTCGCGGACCGCAACCCTCACCCCCAGCGCGGCGCTTCAACCGGAGACAACCTACCAGGCGGTCGTCCGGAGGGGGGTCTCCGATCTCAGCGGCAACGCGCTCGCAGCCGACGTTCGATGGTCGTTCACCACCGCGCAGACGAATCCTCCGCCCCCGCCGGCGGAAGACCGGACCCGGCCGACGGTGATTGACCGGCAGCCGACCGGGATCGATATCCCCCTTTCAAGTCTCGTTACCGTCCGGTTCAGCGAGGCGATCCGGCCCGAGACACTGGCGGGCAACTTCATCATCACTACGCGGGGGAGAGCGATTTCCGCCGAGATCGGGTACCATGCCGCCTCACGGACGGCGACGATGATCCCCTCCCGGTTAAGACACGGCACCACCTACACCGTGGTCCTGACGCACGATATCAGAGACTTGGCCGGAAATCGCCTCGAACATACCAGTTGGACCTTTCGGACTGCGAATCGTTCCGACAACGATGATGACGACGATTGAGCATGCCCGATTTTTGACGCCGTTTGCGAAGGATGCCGCTCGCCATTAAAACCGTAGAGATCAAAAAAACATCGGAACCTGTCTCCTCCCCTTCCACGCCCAAACCGCCGGTCCTGGCTCGCGTCGGCCCTCTCGGCCCCTTTCCCCTGAATCTGATTTCCGCGTTGGTGGTGATCTTCACGCTGCGGTGGACGCGGGAGGTCCTCATTCCGCTGGTGATCGCCCTCTTTATCAGCTATTTTCTCGATCCGATCGTCGCCCGGATGGAAAAACGGAAGATTTCCCGCGCGGTCGGGACCGCCGTTTTGCTGACGGCGATCGTCGCGGGAATCGGCTCCGCAATTTACGGATTGGGGGATCAGGCCGATGCGATTTTGGAACAACTCCCTGCGGCGGCGAAAACGTTCAGTCAATCGCTTCGGGAAGGCCGCAGCGACCGGGAAGGGACGCTGAACAAAGTTCAGAAAGCGGCCGCCGAGATCGAGAAGGCGGCGGCCGAAGCAGCCAACGGCGCCGCGCCCCAAGGAGTGAAGCCGGCCCCCGCGCAGGCCGCCCGGCCGGGATTGGATCTCCGCAACTATCTCTGGGTCGGAACGGTCGGCCTCGTCGGGATGGCGCTGCAAGCGGTCATGATCCTCTTCTTGGTCTACTTTCTATTGGTTTCAGGGGATACGTTCAGGCGGAGGCTGGTTAAAATGGCCGGCCCCTCTTTCGCAAAAAAAAGACGGACACTGGAAATCCTCGATGAAATCAACCTGCAGATGAAACGGTTTTTGTACGTGCAGGTAATCACGAGTTTGTGGATGGGGGTCGCCCTCTGGCTGGCCTTTCGGTGGATCGGCCTGGAGAATGCCGGCATGTGGGGAATCGCCGCCGGCATTTTGAAATCGATCCCGTTCCTGGGGGGGACGGCGATCATCGGAGGGACCGCGCTGGTCGGATATCTTCAGTTCGGAACCCTTTCGATGTCGCTGCTGATCGGCGGGGTGTCGATGGGGCTCAAAAGCCTGGAAGGACTTCTCGTGAGTCCCTTGATGACAAGCAAAGCGGGCCGGATCCACACGGTTTGGATCTTTGTCGGCATCTTTTTCTGGGGCTGGATTTGGGGGGTCTGGGGACTGCTCCTCGGCATTCCGATCATCATGGTCGCCAAGGCCGTTTGCGATCGGATCGAGGGCCTCCGGCCGATTGGGGAATTATTAGGAGATGAACGCCGCGCGCATTCGTCAGGGGGCAACCGCAATGTCACCCCCTGACGTGCCGCTCACCGGCAAGTGTTCACCCGCCTAGGCCGCTTCCGCCAGTTTTTTCTTTTGGGCTTCCATTCGCTTGCCGAGATCTTCCAGCTGCTCTTTGGAGAAGGCCTCCCGCGCGCTTTTGAACATCTCCCCTTCTTCTTCCTCGACATGGTGCTCCACGTTTTCCTGAAGCACGGAGAGTTTTGCCGTCCACTGCTCGCTGTCCCTCGACAAGGCATCCATCTCGTGCAGGAGCTGCTTGATCACCTTGTGTTCCTCAAACCCTTCCAAGGTCACTTCACGCGTTTCATTCGCCTTCTTCAGCGCCGGATAAAAGATCTGCTCCTCGATCTGGGCGTGAATCTCCAATTCCGTCATCAACTTATTAAAAAGCGTCTCCCGTTTTTTGATCGCCTTCTCTGTCGTTGACTCCAGCTCTTCGAATAGATCGGCGACCTTCTCGTGATCCTCTTTCAATAGTTTAAATGGGTCCATGTTTCCTCCTGATTCTTTTAACTCGAACTCAACTTTGACCGGACCCGAAGGTCCCGGCGCTTTTGGTTAACGCAATTTCAGTGCCCGGCATTACAGTCGGTTATTTCTTTTGTGAGCGTCCTCACATATCGCCGAACGGAATTTCTTCATCCCTTATTTGCAAACGTTTTTCTACGCCCTTTGGGTAGCGTTAGATTGACGCCATCCACCCGAGGATCGCTCCCCCCACAATCAGCCAGGTCGAATTGACTCTATAGCGAACGAGCAACCCGAAAGAGATCAGGGCGATCAGAATCGTCAAGGGATCGGTGAACGAAGCGCGCCCCAACTGCCAGGTCACCGCGGCCATCAAACCGAACGATGCGACATTGACGCCGTCCAACAAACCGCTCGCCCAGGCCGAGTTTCGTATCCGAGGGATCAACGGATTTGAAACGGCAACGAAAATGAAGGAGGGAAGAAAAATACCGACAGTCGCCAGAAAGGCTCCCGGCAAATCGCCGAGGAGATAGCCGATGAACGTCGCCGTCGTGAAAATGGGCCCCGGAGTCACCTGCCCGATCGCGACGGCATCCAATAATTGCCGATCGGTAAGCCAGCCGAAGCGGACGACGAAATCGGCGCGCAAGAACGCGAGGAGAACATACCCGCTTCCATAAAGGACCGCGCCGATCTTGAGGAACGTCACGAACATCAAGGGAAGGCCGAAAGGAACCGAAACCTGCGACAACCCCGCCGCCGCGGCCGGAATCAGCAGGGCACCCGACGACCGGCCGCGAAGCCGCCGAGCATTCTCCACCAACATCACGACCCATCCGCCGGCAAAGAGCAAGGCGATTTCATGAATGCCCGCAAAGTAGAGGGCGAGAACGCTTACTCCCACAGCGAGGGTCAGCGGGCCTTTGACCGCTTTTTGTCCCAGGCTCCAAAGGGCCTGAACGATGATCGCAATCACGACCGGCTTGATGCCGTAGAGCAGCCCTTCGGCCTGCGGGGTGGCGCCGAACCGGACATACCCCCATGCCAGCGCCAGGACGATGAGCATGGCGGGGACGATGAAGCAAACCCCGGCGACGATCAGCCCCGGCCACCCGGCCCGACGAAAACCGATGTGAATCGCCATCTCGGTGGAGTTCGGGCCGGGAATCAGATTCGTCGCGCCGACCAGATCGAGAAACTCTTCATCGCTGAGCCATTGGCGCCGCTTCACCGTTTCGTCGTGCATCAGGGCGATGTGGGCCGCGGGGCCGCCGAAGGCGGTCACGCCGAGCCTGAGAAACAACGCCGCCACTTCGGCCACTCTCTGGGACAACGATCGGTTCCTCTGATGAGGTTGCTGGACGAATCGGTTTAGACTGTGGCGGAAGCCGCTCCACGCCGGTATTCGGTCCGGAGAGAATAAAGACGCATTGAAATCCTATTTCTTACAAAGTGCCTTTTTGTAGAGGCCATGGACCGATTCGGGGGCGATGGCGGCCCACTTCGGGTTTTGGGGAGAGACGGAATCAAGCTGCTCCCCTTCGCGGGTATAATCGTCGCTTTGTAGGATGCGCTTTACATCATTCACGCAGTCGATCTCCATGACGGTGAGGCTGAATCCGTAGTTCTCATATCCCTCCAGGTTCATGCCGATCTGCTTTCTGACGTTCAGCAAAAAGTCGCGCCCCTCTTTTCCCTTGGGGTCGACCTTGATCGCAACGCGAACGAGCCCCTGAGGAGAGTGAAAGATGCTCTGCTTGTCATAGAAATGCTTAAATCGCTGATCCTCCACAAAGAGGGTCCACTCCGCCGCGTCGGCGTTGAGCCGAAACGCGCCGAGTAAAATAAAAAGGGCGAGAAACCCTGTCGAGATCACTTTCATTCGAAAATACTCCTTCTTCTATTCAAGTCGACCGTTCCGGGACACGATCTATGTACCATATTTCAACAAAAATAAAAATGCCGCAGATGGCTTCATCTGCGGCATTTTTATCAAACAGTTCCGGTAGGGGCAGACCTGCGTGTCTGCCCTGATCTTACAATTCAAACAGCAAAGAACAAAGACGGGCGCACACACCGGTGCGCCCCTACTTGTTTCAGAATTTGAAGCGGAGCAGATAAAAGAGGCCATGCTCCCCCGGGGCAACCGCCAGCTCCACCGATCGCTTCTCGTCCAGCCCGAGAAAGGCGTCGTGGATGAACCCGGTGATAAATGAAGCGAGCGCGGCGCCAGCCAGGATATCTCTCGGATAATGCATGTGGCTCTCCACCCGCGCCCACGCCGTCAAGGCGGCGGTGGTCCTCAACCCGACCCCCAAATAGAGCCGCTCTCGGCGGGAGAGGGGAAGCGATTCCAGATTGCGGAGTGATAATTTTGTAAAAGAAAAAGCATGCGCGCTGTGCGCAGATGGGAAACTTTTATCGCTCAGTCCGTTCGGTCGCTCCCGTCCCGTCGCACTCTTTAGGCCCGCCGTCGTCTGGGAGGTCGCCCAAAACGCGGCCCCGCCGACCGACAACCCTTTCAGCTTCCAGAGCGCCCACCTCCCCGGATCATCCCCGCTGGGAGTGAATAACGAAGATCCGACCGCTCCCGCGGCCGTCGCCATCAGAAGGTAATCACTCGCCTTTTGTGCATTCTCTTCGGAACCGAAGACGGGGGTCTTCTCGTAGGCCCACTCCGACACCCGTTTATCCCAGTCGCCGATGCTGAAGACGCCAGCCCCGGCGGCCGGAACCCAGGTGTCCGGATCTTTCAGCGCATTGACGGCGGCCTTCTTAACCCGTTCGCCGTCCGGGAAGAGGGTTGCATCCTCCCCCCAGCCCCGCCCGTTCGGCAAGGTGCCGCAGCCGGAAAAACTCACCCAAATCATCAGGTGTAAAAACAGGTGTAAAAATATGACGAACCAGTAACGTCGGATATCGGTGTCTCGCTAAAAGTTTCTTCGAGAAGTGTAACAAGGATTTCAAAAAATGGAGGCGGGTGGGGGGAAATAGTTCATTGTTTAGTCGGAATTTTAGAGACTTTTGAGGGTTTTACGATCCTTAGTCACTGCCGAACCGGCAGACAAGCGCCCCTCTGTGAAAACTTGACCATACGTCCGCAGCATCGAACGAACAACCCGGGCAATATCTATCCAACAAGGCGACAGCGAGTGGCCATTCACCGCTAAAACAGGACTCAAGAGGGCCCATCCATCGTTCTTCGATCGCGTCAAACGCTGAAATTCCGGAAGAAGCATTGGAACAATTCTTGCTTTTTCCTATCTGAAAAAACGCACGGCTTACGATGCGCATGAATCTTCAGAAAAACCGGATGCCGGCACACACCCGATCACTCAATATGAGTACGGTGCGACGCGTACTCATCGATATCCTCTGTCAATATAGCGTGTCCAAATAGCGTGTCCAACACTGCTCAGGATAAACCATCCTGATCCTTGGCGCGGAGAGGTTTACAGGTACCGGTGGAAGCCGGGCGCATCCACCGCGCCCGATCGGAGCGGATCGCTGGACGGAAAGGAGTATGATGATGGCAAACCAAAAGGATAAAGAACAGAAGAGTAAGGAGGAGAAACAGCCGGAAGAAATAAGGGGGGTCAAGACACAAGATCTGCAAGGCGAAAAGGCCAAGCGGCACGAGAAAGAGCTAACAGATGAAATGCTGAAGAAAGAGCAGGAGCGCGCCCACAAGCATGGACTGGAACCGGCAGAGTCGATCGAGAAGCCGGAGGAAGCGAGCACATTCGTTCGGGGTGAGCTCCCCCACTTCGCGGGGATCAACACCTTCCTCAAAGCCCCTTTCTTGGAAGACATCAACCAGGTGGGAGAGCACGAGGTTGCCGTAATCGGCTGCCCGTTGGATACCGGCACCACCTATCGTCCTGGACCGCGCTTCGGTCCCGAAGGGATGCGCCGCATCTCCGGGCTTTACACCCCCTATTACTATGAGCTGGGGATCGATCTGCGGGAGCAACTCGATATCGTGGACGTCGGCGATATCTTTATCACGCCAGCCAATATCGAGAAGGCATTCGATCAAATCACCAAAGCGGTCGAATATGTCCGGGGTCAAGGAGTTTTCCCCGTCATTCTCGGCGGCGATCACTCGATCGGATTTCCAACTGCGCGGGGGATCATGAACGCCTTCGGCAGAAAGATCGGCATCATACACTTCGATCGCCACATAGACACACAGCGTAAGGATCTCGACGAGCGGATGCATACCACCCCCTTCTACTGGGCCGCCCACGAGAAACATTTCGACATGGGAAATCTGGTGCAGATCGGCATCGGCGGTTGGCAGGTGCCGCGTCCCGGCGTGGAAGAGGGCCGCAAGCAAGGCTCGCTGGTCATCACCGTGGAAGACATGGAGCGTCTCGGCATCGAGAAGACGGCCGAAATGGCGCTGGAGACAGCCTGGAGTAATGGCGCGGAAGGGGTCTATCTCTCCTTCGATATCGACTCTATCGATCCAGGCTTCTGCCCGGCGACCGGCTGGCCGGAACCGGGAGGTTTGTATCCTCGTGAAGCGCTGGCGCTCGTGAAGCGTTTTGCGAACGAAGGGCTGCTCGGCATGGAGATCGTCGAAGTCTCACCGCCATTCGACGTGTCGGATATCACATCGCTGATGGGGGTGCGGCTGATTTGCGATGTCTTGGCCGCTCAGGTGGTTGCGGGTAAATTGGGCCGCACCCGCGCTGGAGAGCCGCAGACAGAAAAAGCGCGGCAAACCGATCAGCGTAAGGCGGCATAAGAGCCGGACCGATTCACCTAAAAAGCGCGTTTTATCCGGGGGGCGGCCGTCGAGGTAAGACGGCCGCCCCGCCACAGCAGGAAGATCTGATGTTCGCATCAATTATCGCCGCCATCGGAATGTGCGCGGACGGTGTCGCGGAGGGACTCTATGCCGCCCGACATCGCTTTAGCGCCCGCGCGGCAGGAATCGGATACGCGATCGGCGCCATCCTGGCCTGGTTTTACAGCGCGGTCACCCCGATCACCTTCACAGTCGAAAGTATCACCGTCGCGGCGAACGGCCTTAAAAAGCGGCCGCAGATCTTGTATGTGGTCGCGCTTTCCGCCGTCCCGAGCATTCTCCTTGGCCTGTTCGGACTTTATTCCACCTTCGTCAGCCTGCTCGACCCGGCGGTCATCGCCGGGGTCATCGCGGGGGTCGGCATCATCTTGACGCGCGTCGGCGTGCAATACCTTGGCGAGAAACCTGCGATCGCAGGCGCATCAACGGCGGCCGGGATCACCGCGTATATCATTACAGACGATCTGGTGCCGGTGATCGTCGCTTCCGTGGTGGTCGGCGCGGCGGCCGCCCACTTCTTGCCCGATCGCTTCCTCTCAAAATCAGGCGACAAAGAGGAGGAGGGTGGAGAGCAAAACCAACAAAACAAACAAAATAAAGAAGACACGGAAGAAAACGAAGAGACGGGCGATCAATGGGGGCTCATCCCGTTCAACTGGCGCGAGATGTTTACCCGTCCGGTTCTCATCGGGGCGTTTTCTGTCTTCGCTCTGCGTACAGGGGCCATCTTCTCTTACGACCGGGTCAACTCAGAGCTCGCCGGCACCGAACCGACGCTCGACGGCGTGACACTGATGGCCGGACTCGGCAGCCTCCTCAGCGCGCTCTTCGGCGGGCCGCCGGTGGAAACCACTCCGGCGCCGATGGCGGCGGCGCCTCAGCCGGTTTTCTCAACCGTCCTCTTTATGGCGCTCATGTCCGTTATCACCCTTCTGGGATGGGTCACCCGCATCGGAAAATATGTTCCGCTCCAGGCAATCGCAGGGTTTCTGATCGTATTGGGTGTCCCTGTGATCATGCCGGAGAACCTCCCCGGCGTGGCGGAAAACCCGCTCGCCGGCGGCACCGCCCTGGCGGTAACCGCCCTGACCAATCCGTTTTACGGTATCCTCGTGGGTGAAGCGGTGGCCCTGCTGATAGAATATGGCATCGTCGGCGGGGGGTGATTTCCGGCACCCCCATTCTGAACCATCGTTGAGGATCGCGCTGGCGCATGATCGCGGGAGACCGGCCCACGATCTTACACAACATTACACTAAGGCTTCGATACAAATGGATTGCCTTTGATATAAAACCGTAAAAGCCGCCTCGCCCAGTGCCGCGCGTAATCGACGCCAACGCGGGGCCGCTTCACAATCACCCGAGGTTTCTCCTCCGGTACCGCAGCGATATAAAAATGATCGCTCACCAGGTCGTGCCCGTTGAGGCGGCGGTCGATCCGCATCGCCCGGCAGAGGAGGCCGGGGCCTTGAGTTCGCCCCTCGATATTTTTCACCGGTTCGACGGCGCGTATCAACACGGCGGAGGCATGGCCTTCCCGCTCGGTCACGACGTTCATGCAGTCGTAGATTCCGTAGATCATATAGACATAAGCGTGGCCGGGGGGACCGAACATGATCTTCGTCCGTTCCGTCCGCCCTTTGGAGGAGTGCGAGGCAAGATCGTGCGGGCCGAGATACGCTTCGACCTCTACGATCCGCCCGATCCGCTCCACGCCGTCCGATAGGTGAACGAGGTATTTTCCAAGAAGATCTCTTGCGACGGTGACGGCATCTCGATCATAAAATGCGCGTGTCAGCTTTTGCATGGTCGTGAGGAGGACCTAAAAGAAGTTCTCTTGATTGTTCATCGGATACGTCCGGGATGAGGCGCGCGTTCAGCTTAGAACAGATATCGGGCAACCAGCATCGGGCCTTCCGGACCGACGTTCAGGCCGAGATTGAAAGCGTGTTGCGTCTTTTCCTTTTTATCGTCGCTAAAAAAAGAGGTCGCTCCGACACCCAAAGCGAACAGATGCCAGCCGATCATGTTGTGAACAAAAATCTGTGAGCGCGACAGATCCCTCCGGTCGGGCACAACCAGATTATAGACGCAGAGGCCCGCAAAGAGGGAGCCCCCGGCGATGCGCTCTTTGGAGCCCCCGCTTTGGGAAAATGTAAGGGGAAGGAGGACCAATCCGGCCGCGCCGTAACCTCTCGGCGAGAGGGCCGCCAGGCCTGAATTGAGCGCAAAGAGACCTTCATATACGCCGATCAGCACGGCGGCGTTGAGCGTCGGTTTTTTCGGCGAATCATCCTCTCCTTGTGCCTCGGCGCCGTTTGGAAGAAAGGCGAGGAGTGAAAGGGAAAGAAACACGACCGCACAGAATTTCATCATCCTCGTTCCCCGTCCATTTCCCGGAAGAGATTCCCCGACCCGTTGTCATGACGAATGAAGCGCGGTTCAACAGATTGAACCCGCTGGAAGCGGCCGACCGGCGCGCCTGCTACGGGCGGGCGCCTGCGGCCTCCAGGAGCGCTTGGATCTTTTTGTAGCCGCGCTCCCTGGCGTGACGAAGCGGGGTGCGGCCTGCGCGGTCGGGAATGTTGACGTTCGCCCCGTGTCGGATCAGCAGCATGACAATTTCCTGATGCGTCGGGCCGCCGTCGGACAAAACGATCGCTTCCAGCAGCGCGGTCCATCCCAAATTGTTCACGTGATTGATGTCGATGTTGGTATGGGCCAGCAGATATTTCACCACTTCGACGTGACCCCGCTCCGCGGCGGGAATCAGCGCCGTCCCGCCGAAGCGGTTCGTCAGCTTCGGATCGGCGCCTGCCTTGACGGTGAGCTTGAGGATATCGAGGAGGCCTTCCGCTCCTGCCAGGAGAAAAGGATTGTTCAGGATGTCGTCGCGGAGGTTGACGTCGGCCCCTGCCTCGATGAGGGCAGCCACCGTCTCGACGTGATTTCCATAGGCGGCGGCCATGACCGGTGTGCGTCCCCGCGCGCCGCGGGCGTTGACGTCGGCCCCTTCCCGAAGAAGCTCGACGATCCGGGCCGTGTTGCCGTTCGAGGCGGCGGCGACGAGCCGTTGATTGAGGTCGTCATCGCCTCGGACCGGATCAGCGCCATTTGCGATAAAGAGCGCGGCGAACACAAAAAGAACGATAAAGCTTTTAACTAAAATAGACCCCTCTTTCAAAAAAGGAGACGGACTGTAAAAAACGAATCATTTTATCATTTTACTTGAGCAGGTCAAACGTCCCTGTGATCTGCACCCCCACCGGTACGAAATCGAAGCTTCGCGGCTCCACCGCGCCGGACGGTCCTTTAAACGCGGGGGGCGCTGAAAATCCGGTCCCGACCTGCACCCAGACATGGCCCCGTTTTGTTTCGATCGGAATCGCCGGCCCGAATAATTTGAGATTGGAATTCTTGCTCGCCTCGATCGATCTCAGCGGGCTTAAGATACACTGGTTCTTCGTGACCGGTGTTTTCGCCATTTTTTCTTTGATCGATTTTTCCATCTCCTTCCCGCCCGAAGCGCGAAGCCCTTCCCACCACTTATCGCTCTCCTCCGGCGGGCGAAGGAATCGCTTCACCTTGGCCATGATGACTTCGCGCACCTGTTTCACTCGGGCGTCTTTCGCCGTCAAATCCCGGACGACGCTGATCTCCGCTCCGATCTCTTTGATGACCAGAGCCGCCAGCACCACTGCCTGCATGTAATATGGATTTGACTTGTAATCTTTGGCCATTCGCGCGTGCGCGTGCGGGGGCGATTTGGCCGTCTCTTGTGCCGCTTGTTGACCGTAAAAAGGGGCGGTCTCTTCGCTGCTGACCGATTCCAAAATTCTTAGAACGGAAGTGTCCCCTGATCCTCCCCCGCCGGTCACGAGCTTTCGGCCGAACCGGAAATCGCCGTGGATCAGCTCGACGAAGTTGGAGTGCGCGAAGAAATCTTCGATTGTATGGAACGCATTCCCGACATGCTCAAAGGCCGTCGGATCAGGCAATGCGTCGGCAAACCGGACCAGCTCTTCGTCGATATAAGAGATCGGGCTTTTCTTGCCGAATGCGTCCGGGTTCTTCTTCGATTGCCACTTTTGCAACTGCTCATTCCACTGATAGTTGTCGAAATGCTCTTCGGCTTTGTAGCCGCCGTAGGCGTTTGCATCGCACAACAGAAGAAGATTGGCGACCGCCCCCGTTTGGCTGTAGTCCCGTTTGACGTTTCCGGCGTGGATCTGCTTAATGTCGCCCGGCGTCAGCTTGGTCAGCTCCAACGCCGCCTCTTCGAGAATATGATGGTCGGTGTCTGAAAACCGGGAAATCCGATCAACCGGTCGCCCCTCCCCCTGCTGGACGACGTGCGCCAGCTCATGGGCCAGCAGTCGCTTGCCGCGCTCCGAATGAGGCGAATATTGATCGGCGGCGAAGACGATGTCGCGGCCGGCGGTATACGCCAGCGCCTGGATCGATTGGGAGGAGGTTGCCGCTTTGGGATCGGTGTGGATTCGGACTTGGCTGAAGTCATGGCCGAAGCGGGGCTCCATGAAGGCGCGGATGGCGGGGTCGAGCGGCTGGCCGGAGGAGCGCAGCGCATCGTGGACGACCGGCGGCGCCGTGGTCTGTTCCGAGCGGCCCGATTCGATCCGCTTCGTCTGCAATGGTTTCGTTTGACACTTGGGACAGCTCGCCCCGCAAGCGCAGGCGCGCTGGAGTTGCGGCGCAGGGGTGCGCATCACCCGTTCGGCGATGCGGTCGGCTTCCTGTTCGTAGAGGTCTCCGGGGGAGCTGATCGTTAACTTTGCTTGAAGCCGCTGAACGGCTTGATTTCCGACGGTGCGCTGCCGATGAAGCGATGGAGGTTTTGGGTGATTTGCTGAAGGAGTCGATCGCGCGACGTTGGAGAATGCCCGCTGCGGGGGTTGATTCTTTTTTTGCATAGAGCGCATCGTCATTCTTTTTCCGTCAAAGCGGTTTCCCTTTAGAGTTTACCGGCTTGCTCGGCGTCATCGCCGGAGCGGAAGCGCTGATCACCCGCGCACCAGCCGAGAAACAGCGGCATCCCTTCGAACATCCCCGCCGGGACGATCCGGCCGATTTCGGGCGCTGCGTTGAACAGGCCCGCAAAGGCTTCGAAATCGGAGAACCCTTTGTTCGTGGGGCTGAAAGAGTGCACCAGCATCACGGCGGCCTTGGCGTCAAACTGCCGGGCGACGATCAGCGCCGACGCGGTTCTGTGCAAAAATTGGTATCGGATGGTTTGAGGAATAGAGGGGGGGAGCTCTAAATATTGAAGCAGGAAGACATGGCGCTCATTAAATCCGTCGGAGGGTTCGATCCTCTTTTCTCTGAGTGTGGGACCGAATGTTTCATCAACCTTTCCCTCCACGACCACCGCGACCAATCCTTCCTTCCCGCGCGCCAGAGCAAGGACATCGGTCTGCGACGAACGGACGCCGCCGGGAAGCGGAACCTGAAATTCAGGAAGGGCCAGCAGCGGATCGAGGTCTGTCAAAAGCGGCGAACCGGAGGTTTCGAACGCGGCCTTGATTTCCGGCGGAAAGCCGGTCGCTGCCTCCGCCTCCCACGAACGGGCCAGCGTCATCGCAGAATGGCCATCTTTCCAGTGAAGGTTCGGATTCGCTAACAAACGTTGCCAGTCCTGGAAGGACTGTGTTGGAATGAAGATTTTCATAACAGTGCGTCTCCGGGAAAGAGGTCTAATGACGGAGGCCGAGACAGCGCGTCAGGACGGCGAAGTAAAAACCATCCAGACGTATAGAATCATCCGGTAAGAGATTTTACTCTGACCCTCTATGAGAGGCAAGGCCAAGAATTAAGTATGGTGTCCCCGGAATTACTGATCCTGTCGAGCCAGATGTGTCCGGCGAGAATCTGGGTCTGGTCGGCGGAGAGGAATACATCCGCTTCGAGCTTCAGCGTGTCGACCAGCAACGACTGAATCGCCTGGACGATCTCTTTGTCTTCGTGAACGTAGCTGACGAAGACTCTCGGCATGATCTCGCTGTGCGGCGACGAGTGTCCACTACTCTCGGCACCGGCGCTGATTGTGTCCGTCTAACATATAAATAAGGCAGAAATATTTCTGCCTTATTTTACGGAAATTTTTCTGTCTATTTCTTGGGAATCATCCCTAAGCGATTGAAAATACGAAACGGTCAAGAACCGATCCCCGAGATAGACAGAAAATTCTATGACCTGAAATCGGGCGGATTTGGTATATCACACGGAGAACATTAAAAGCAACGCAGCAGGGACAAACCCAATCCGTCGAAGGGTTGAATAGAACCGGATACCAGGATAGTTCGGTCTCTGCCCTTTACTGCGGCGTGTAGATCTTCACCGGACCGAGACGGTTGTCTCCGCTGTCGTCGCCGATTGCGTAGATCTTGCCGTACAAATCTGTCGTTGTTGTGGCAAAATCAATTTACTTCAAGCGTGTAAACGATTCTCCCGTTTGGGGTGATAAACGCCTGAACCCCGATGTAATAGGTGCCGGCCGCCAGCAAAGCCTGGATCCGCTCCGTCGGATTATCCGTGGAGCTGTTATCGCCCAGGCTCTCGCCGATTTTATCGAGGTTGCTATTGAAAAAATAGAGATCAAGATCGGCCTGAATATCCGCAGAGATATCTTCGAAAGAAAGATCGATTGTAACGGTTTGGCTCGAATCCAGCGTGAATTGATACCAGTCGGCCAGTATTTGATCGGGATTGTCCAGATTTGCCGCCACCGCCGCGTGGACTTCCCCCGGGTCATTCCGTTCTATATCCCCCAGCGTCGTAGAGGCGAGCCCCAACGATTTAGCCTGAGCGGAGGAGTCATTCGGCTCTTCTTCAAGATCCAGCCCCAGGGCATCCCCCCTTAAAGAAGCGGCGACCATTCCGATATTTTCCTTGATCGTGACAGCCTGGGGAAAACTTCCCCCAAACGACTGGCTAATCTCGCGAAGATAACCGATCGGGCCGATCCCTTCTTTGTAAAACTCCTGTTTCGTCACGCTAAACGGATCGTCGCTCCCGCAAATCGTGCCGATGCCCGGAAAGAACTCGCATTGATCCTTGCTTGCGGATGCTTCCACCTTTACAGCGGCTTCATTGATATAAGCGTTGCTGATCGATCCGACCCCTGCCTCAAACAGAACCGCGGCGTCGAACGTTGTGAAATAGCCGCTTCCCGGCCATCTTCCGGTCCGCCCGTCGAAAATAACGGACAAGGACATTCCATCCTCGGACCCGAGAATCTGGTTGTTCGCCACCGCAATATATTTCCAGCGGGGGGCAGAGAACTCCAATGATTCGCTCGATTGGCCTCTTCCTGTAATTTTGACTTCATAGGCAGTAATGTTGTTAATGACCTTGGGAGCGCCCAATGTCACAAAAAACCGGCCCCTGTCGGTCGTTGTCGTGGTTCCGCCGCTGGTCGTCGATTTGAGTTCGTAATCCCAGAGAAATTCCCAAAAATCACCTTCTTTGAGAGAGAAATTAAATCCCGAGAACTTCGGCGGGCCGGTCGCTTCCCCGCCTGTGTCATCCCCCGCCGGGGGCGAACCTGCCCCCCCGCCGCTCCCGCCCCCTCCGCCGCCGCAGGATGAAAAGAGCAGAAGCAGGGCTCCCAAGAGGAGCCCGATCCTAAGCTGGGAGATCATTTTTCCCTCCTAAGAAATGGATGTTTTCAGAAACAATCTCAATGCAGCTTCCAACGGGCGCCGGAACGGGATGCGCGAGGAAAGCACACGAGAGTTCGCTTGCCTTTAAGAGTAAGAAGCCGGTCGCAGAGCGGGGCGGATGAGGAAGCCGAGGATCGGAGGTGGCCGTTTAAAAGCGCTTTTCTTTTCGTTCGAATACCAACACACTATCCGGTCGATACCACATTGGTCTTCTATGGCGGATTTAACCACATCCTACGGCATTTCGTCAAATGATTTTATCGGGTTTCCGGATTTCTTCGCGGTAAAAAGAGGGACCGGTAAAAAGAGAAAAAAGAGGGAGAGACACTATTTTTTTCTCGAGCCTTTCAGCCGACAAGTGTACGCGGAATTCCGCAAAGCGCAACAAGACTAAATGACCTCCCGGCCCGGCGGCGCCTGTTCCAGGACTTCATGGAGATAATTCGTCCAGATGTGACGTATCCCCCAGCGCTTCGCCGCCTGTACCAGCAAGTCGTGTCCTTCGTGCGGTTCTTCCGGCATCTGGAGGTAAGTTCCGTTCCGGAAGACCACGTACATTTCGTTTGCATAGTCAGAGTTATATTTGGTCACAATGTACTTCGCTTCCGAGCGGACGAACGAGAGGGACTCGCCGTCCAGCGCCAGAACAATCTGGTCGCTTTGTGGGTAGTGGTGCGCCCGCAGGATCGATGCGCTCGCGAACAGCGGATGCGCCTTCCAGGCGAGCACCGCAACCAGAATCACCGCAACTCCGCCCAGGAACGGCCGGTCGGAGAGAAATGGGACTCTGAAGAAGATCCCCATCACCCCCGCAAATAGGATCAGCGCCGGCAGTTGATAGCGCTCGGGGCGATAGATAACGCGTTCGATGGTGTCAATCATGTCTTGGAAAGAAACGAGGCATTCACGGTTTGTAACCTGTCTCACAGGACCGCTTGTCCGCGGAATTCCCCGCTGAAACACATCGCGGTCGAGAAACCCCGGGGCAAGGCGGAAAACTTTATGAGCTAAAATGATGGACGGATTTAGTATACCATGCAGGAGAGCATTAGAAATGCGGCGCCGCACGTCTGCCGGCACAGAATTCCGAAGGCGGTCTCCTCGATCCGAAACCGGGGAGCGAGGAAAGACGGCCATAAGACAAGAATTTATTTGAGTAAATCATTTCTCGTGTCATTTTTTTCACCTCGATTGCGCCCGTTCTCCTGAGCGGAACAAAGAGGGGCTTGACCGGGGCAATACAAGAACGGTAATCTGAAAAGAGGTGATTATTTGTTTCCGGAGAATCGATTATCGGGCATGTCGCGGGATGTGGGGGGTCCTTTTCCGCCAAGGGTCGGGGCGGCTTTCGAATGCGGCGCAGACCATCGACGGATCGAGAGAGGCCGAACAGGATCTGAATCCTCGATGTTTATCGGGGCCTTGTTCGGCCTTGTTCGATCCGAGAAACCTTCAAGATCGTAAGGAGGAAAATAAATGAAAAGCAATAAAACGTTCAGAGTTGTCCTCGGGATATTTGCGGTGTGGTTCTTGATTCCGGGAGGCGCGGTCCTCAATGCAAACGCAAAAGAAGTGATCGATATTCAGCAGCCTCAAGAAGGGACCACGCTCAGCGCGGAAGAACCGATCGAATTAAAATACGAGGTCAACACCAGCCCGGATGGGGATCATATTCATATCTCGGTGGACGGGCAAAAGCCCGACATCGTGAAAGACCTAAGCGGCGTCCATGAGATCGGCCCGCTTCCTCCCGGCGAGCATACCATCCAGATCGTCGAGGTCACCAAAGATCACCGCCCGACCGGGAATGAGGAATCGATCGACGTCGTCGTGAGATAACGTTCATTGGATCCGATCATCTGAGAACCGGTCCGCTGCGGGCGGCGCGCGCCCGCAGCGGACCCCTCTTTACGTCTCCGCCGGCCCTTTTCATTTAGCGGAGATTTTATTCGGACGCGCTCCCCCATTTGATCTCTTCGCATCTTCGGACAGACCCCTGAGGAAAAAACAAACTGTCCTTCTTTCTCTCTGAATTCTCCCGCCACAGATATCTTCCTTCCAGCCTGATTTGCAATTTAATGATGAGCTTGATATACAATCCCTAAACCATCCTGAAATCTTTACAGAGGGGGGAAAGAATGGGAGAAATGACAATAGACCGATTGAAAGAGTTGGCGTTGAGCACTACATTCGCCTTTGCGCAGTCCGGGTTTCGAATTATTTTACTGATCGTGGCCGGTTTGATCGGCATCCGGGTTGTGAATTTTCTTCTCTGTCGGATGGAGGACATTTTGATTAAAACCCGAGAGCCGGTCGAGACGGTGAAAGGCTCCACGCGGAAGCGGGTCACCACGCTGGTCGGGATTCTGAAAACCATCGGGTATTTTTCCATCTGGTCGATCATCCTGATCAGCTGTCTCGATCAGGTCGGGGTGAATGTGGCCCCCATTCTGGCCGGCGCCGGGATTGTCGGACTCGCCGTCGGGTTCGGCGCGCAGAACCTGGTGCGGGACGTGATCGCCGGCTTCTTCATGATCCTGGAGAATCAGGTGCGGGTGGGGGATGTCGCCATCATCAACGGCACCGGGGGGCTGGTGGAGACGATCACCTTTCGGACGATTGTGCTGCGGGATCTGGCGGGAGTGGTCCATGTGATCCCGAACGGGGCGATCTCCTCCCTCGCCAACATGACGAAGGAGTGGTCCGCGTATGTGATCGACGTCCGGGTCGATTACAAGGAGGATACGGATAAGGTGGTCGACGTCATGCGGGAAACGGCGGAGGCGCTCCGAAAAGATCCGGAGTTCCGGGACAGGATCATCGAGCCGATCGAGATCTTCGGCGTCGATGACTTCAACGAGTCGGGGCTGACGATCAAGGCGCGGATCAAGACGGAGCCGATCCAGCAATGGAGCGTCGGGCGCGAATATCGGCGAAGACTGAAAAAGGCATTCGACGCTAAAGAGATTGAGATCTCCTTTCCCCATCGCTCTTTATTCATGAATGAGGCGAGCAAGCCGCTGGAAGTCCTGGTCAAACAGGTCGCGGCGAACTCAAACGGCTGAGGCCGCTTGATGAAAGCGCTCGAACGCCGACCGCGGCAGCGGGCCGAGAATGCCGCTGTCCCGCTGCCGCTTTTTGCATTCAATCTGCAGAAAATTTCTTCCTTTTGAGGAAGATCAATCGGTGGCATCCTCTACTTTTTCTTTTGTCTCTTCCGCCGCTTCGTCTACATTCTCGCCCGCCCGCTCCATCGGCCCTTCTTGCTCACAGGCGACAAGCGACCCTAAGATGGAAAGCATGGCCAGGGTTAAAAACATTTTTTTGAAAAACAGCATAGCATAACCTCCCTGAGTGATTAAAACCGGTCTCAGGAAGGGTACATATGCAAAACGCGTACGTTTAAATCGGGGAATGAAAAAGGTTCGCTTTAATTAATCGAAATCGAACAGGTCGCCGAGAAACCCCCGCTTTTTCTTTTTCCGGCGGTAGTCGTCATCGTAATCCCGGTGCTCACGGTAGGCGCCCGCGCCGGAATCGCGCGGCGCGGGCGGCTGCTTTTCCGGCGCGCCCGTGGCCGCCGCGGCGCGCTCGATCAATTTGTCGAGCTCGCCGCGGTCCAGCCAGATGCCGCGGCACTGCGGACAGTAGTCGACCTCGATCCCTTGCCGATCGGTCATGACCAGCGTGACGTTCTTGCATACCGGACAGTTCATCAGTTCACTCCTTAAAATTGCCACCGGATCTTTCATCTTCCTGGGGCAAATAAAAATATGGATGGATAAATAAATAAATCCGATAGATATCACACGATTTCATCAAAAGCAAGCCACCGGCTCGGCAGGTAAAAAGACTTCTACCCTCTTCGGCGATCCGCCGGGAAGCGGGTGCCGTCCATTCTCGCTTCGGTAGGAACGCCTCAGGATGTATCTTGCGTTCGGCCGTGTGGGTTCAAGTGGCGGTGTCCAAACCTCCTCCGCCGGATGCGGCGTGACCGGCTGACGGGCACGGTCGGCCGCGCAAGCGGAAGGGAAGGGTTTCGGCGGGCGGATCAAGTCGCCGTGGGCGACCGCCCGCGCCGATGCCGGCGCGCGATTTCGGCTCCGGCAATGCAGGTGGCAAGCCAAGCCATTCCGGCCACATAACCGGCGATCACATCGCTGAAGTAATGGACCCCCAAATACATCCGGCTGGCGCCGATCAGCAGGACGAGAAGGGCGGCTGTCAGGACGATCCACCGGCGCCCCCTCCCATTGAATAAAATCACCAAGACGTATGCCAGCATCCCATACGCGATCAGCGCCCCCATGGCATGCCCGCTCGGAAAGCTCCAGCCGCTCTCCGTGACAAACGGACTGGGAAGCACCGGACGGGCGCGCCGGAAAAGCGCTTTCAGCGCGACATTGAGCAGCCCGCCCCCCATTAATGCCGTCATCCAACCGGCCAGGAGAAATTTTCGCCGAAGGACGACCAGCAGCAGGCCGACTGCAATCCCGAGCGCCGCGAGCACCGACACGTTTCCCAGCCACGTGATGGCGGAGAAGACCCTGAGGGCGGTCGGCGTCGCGTGTTCTCGAAGCGCGCGGGCCAGCGCCTGATCGAAGAAGGCAATTTCATCTCCGCTCCAGATCTCCTCGGCCAGGTCGGCAAAAAGAAAGAGCGCGGCCAGAATCAGCGCGAGACCGATCGTGAGATGAAGCCCCAGGTAGCCTTCGGGAGAAAGCCGCCGGCCCAGAAATGCCCAGAGCCGGGGGAAACGTCTGCGAAGCCGGATCAACGGGGGAAGGTCGAGGGTGGCACGCCAGAGGAGGCCGATCCACTCCCAAAGGGTCTGGCCATACCTCTCGATCCAATGCCAAAGCAGAATCGCCGTCCCGAGAAAGAGGGCCAGGATGCAGACCAGCACCGCTACGGCATAGGCGCCGATCAGCTCTGCCAGTTGCTCCAAATGCAATCCTCCTCGTTAAGCTTACCGAACGAGTGATATAACACACGCAGGATGCAGGAAGCAAATTCAGTAGAACCGTCTCCGATTCATGGAAAACAGCTTTACTTTTTTTTCTTCTTCAGCGCAATCAGCCAGAGAAGGCTCTTGTCGCCGAGGACCTGGAGGGAGTAGTGCGTGTTCGGAGGGAGGGTGATTCGGTCGCCGTCGCGGAGAGTGTCGGTGTCGGCGCCGAGGGTGATCTTGGCTTCGCCGCGCAAGATCCAAAGGACTGTTTCAGAGGGATACTTTCGGTGGGTGTAAGCGGTGCCCGGTTTATCGACCCAGAACTCCGGTTGGTAGCCCTGGGCTTTTAATTCCTTTTCGAGGGCGACCTTCTGCGCCGGCTCGCCCGGCTTCTCCCATCGGCGGATCGAGAGGGGCATTATCTCGGCGTTCGCTCCCCTTCCACTTCGGCAAGAACCTCCTCGAAGATCGCCAGCGCCCGCTCCGCCTCCGGACGCTTGATCACCAGCGGCGGAACGAAGCGGAGGACGTTCTGACCGCAGCCTAAGATAAGCAGTCCCTTCTCGAAGCAGCGCTGGATGATCTTGTTCCGCTCCGGGATCGCCATCTTTTTCGTTTCGCGATCCCGAACCAGTTCGACGCCGATCATCAGGCCGAAGCCCCGAACATCTCCGATCAGGCGATGTGTTTTCTGCATGGCGCGAAGCCGGGAGAGAAGGTGGTTTCCCATCTTCTCCGCGTTCCGCATCAGGCCGCCGTTTTCGAGAAGATCGATCGTCGCCAGCGCCGCCTCGCAGGCGATCGGGTTTCCGCCGAAGGTATTGGCGTGCGCCCCCGGCGCCCAGCGCATCAGCGCCTCCCGGGCAATCATCGCCCCGAGCGGCATTCCCGAGGCCAATCCTTTTGCGAGCGTCATCACATCGGGAACCAGATTGAAATGCTCCGAGGCGAACATCTTCCCGGTCCGGCCCATGCCGGTCTGGATCTCATCGACGACGATCTGAATTCCGAATTCGCGCGCGAGGTCGGAAAGCTCCCCCAAGAAGCGCTTCGGCGGAACGACGTAGCCTCCCTCCCCCTGGATCGGCTCGACGAAAATCGCGGCGACCTCTTCGGGGGCGACCAGATGCCGGAAGGCGACCTCCCGAAGCCAGTTCAACGTGTAGCGATCGCACTCCTCCGCGGGAATACCGGCGGGCGGGCGGTACGGATTGGGGTACGGCGCATGGATCACCCCCGGGACCAGCGGCGCGAAGCCGGCCCGATGGACCACCTTGCTCGCCGTCAGAGAGAGGGCCCCCATGCTCCGGCCGTGAAAGGCGCCCAAGAAGGCGATGTAATAGGGCCGTTTTGTTTGATGGCGAACCAGCTTCATCGCCGCCTCGGTCGATTCCGTTCCGGAGTTGGTGAAGAAGACCTTCTTCCGCTCCCGGCCCGGCGCAAGCCGGTTGAGCTTCTCGCCGAGAAGGACTTCGGAGGAATAGTAGAAGTCGGTCCCCGACATGTGGATGAGCCGCTTCGCCTGATCGACGATTGCTTTGACGACTTTGGGATGGCAATGACCGGTCGCCGTCACGGCGATCCCGGAGGTGAAATCGAGGAAGCGGTTTCCGTCCACATCGGTGATGACGATCCCTTTGGCCGATTGAACGACCAGCGGATAGGCGCGGGTGTATGAGGGAGAGATCACCGCGTTGTCCCGCTCGACCCACTTTTGGGCGTTCGGTCCGGGGGGGGTCCCCTTGAGAGAGGGAATCTTATTGTTATTTTTCTTCTTCATGGGAAAACCTCTTCCGGCGGCGATCGGCACCTCGACGCCTGTTCAATCTAGATGACGCTCAGCCGCTTGCGCTGCTCTTTTCTCCGATGGACCAGGCCGAAGATTTCGGTAATGATCCGAAGGGCGGCGAAACTGGTAATGTCGGAGACATCGAGCGGCGGGGCCACCTCCACCAGATCGGCCCCGACGATCGGGAGCGGGTGGAGCCTGCGGATCAGGGTGATGACATCGCGCGTGGTCAGTCCCCCCGCATCGGGAATACCGGTCCCCGGCGCGAAGGCCGGGTCGAGCGCGTCGATGTCGATCGAGAGATAGACATTCTGCATGTCGGCAAACTGCTTGACGATCTCATCGGCGACCGCCCGCATCCCCCGTTCGGCCACTTCGTAGGCGGGATACATCGTCATCTCACTTTTCTGGATGAACTCCAACCCGGACATCTCGAAGCAGCGGGTGCCGACCAGGATCGTCTTTTTCGGATCGAACCGGTCGGTCTCCATCGTCCGTCGAAGCGGACAGGCGTGCGAGTAGGAAGACCCGTCGAAGGTGTCGGAGAGATCGGTGTGGGCATCGACAAAGATCAACCCGATCTTCTCGGTCGCCCGTTTGCTGAAGGCCCGATGGACCGGGATGACGACAGAGTGGTCCCCGCCCAGCGTCAAGACAAACGAGCGGGCCGCCCGCTCCTCAACCCCCTTCTCGAGCTTCGGGAAGGCGGCGACGAAATTCTTCCCGAACGGAAGGTTGCCGTCGTCCCGGATGACCAGCCCCCGGAGGAGCTCCCCCGTTTCCAAGACCGGCGGGATCTCGCTCGAGACCTTGCGGATCGCATCCGGCCCCTTCGCCGCTCCTTTTCGATAACAGACCGCGCCGTCATAGGGAAGGCCGACGATCGTAATATCGGGCGCCGCTGCCTTCGGCTGATTGAGACCCGCCCACCATTTTTCTTCTTTCAATTTCGACTTCCTTGCCATGGTTCTATTTTATCATTCCTTTCCAACTTCGGCTTTTCGCCAAATCCGTCATTCAAATTTCATACAATCCCATGTCCTCTCTTCCCGAACGAGAAGGCATCAAATGCGGAGAAAACAAAGAGGACCACATTCAACATCATGGCGCGAGGCGAGTAACCGGAAATCTTAAATAAAAAAGCGGCGACAAAGAGGATCGAAACCCCTCGTCCCCACTTCCGCAGATAGAGATGCCCCAGCCCGGCGAAAACCAAGGAGAGCACGGCGGCGATCACCGGCCGGACCGGATCCGATTCAATCCGATTTTCCGTCTTTTTCTCCTCCTCCAACTTCGGTTCGGACGAAGGGCGGGCCTCTTCTGAAGAAGGTGTCTCTTTCTTTTCAGGGGTCATCTGCATTCCGGCCTCCTCTCACGCCGCATTCGCTAGACGATTCCAAATCCGCGCCGACCGATCGAAAACGCATCGAAAGCGGCGAAGACAAAAAGCATGATGTTGAGCGCCGTCGCCGGCGGCCAATAGGCGGTCAGGCTGAAAATCAACGCTCCCGCCGCCAACAGAACCCCTCCCCGAGCATACGCTTGAAGAAGGAAGTGGCCCAGCCCGGCGAATACCATCGAGAGAAGCGCCGCCGTGACCGGTTTCCAGAGGGTGGCGCTCCTCGGCTCAGCCTCGCTTTCCAGCCGCAAGCCGGGCTTCGGCAAGCCGGTCGGCCGCCTCCGACGGGAGGATCGATGCTTTCTTGGCAAGGGCAAACACCTCCTTTACGCAATCATAGATCGCCTCGATTTTTTGATAAGCCTTCTCTTTCGAGTAGCCGTTCAGCTCCTCGGCGATATTGATGAGTCCGCCGGCATTGAGGACATAATCGGGGGTATAAAGGATATTCCGATCTTTTAGAAGGATCGCCGCCTTGGCGTTTTCCAACTGATTGTTGGCCGCCCCGGCGATGATCTCGCACGACAGCCGCGGGATGGTTCTTTCATTTAAGAATCCCCCCAGCGCGCAGGGGGAGAAGACATCGCACTCCACCCGATAGATCTCATGCCCCAGCAACGGATCGGCGTCGGTGACCTTACAGATCGCCGCCACCCGCTCGGGGTCCATATCGCAGACATAGAGCTTCGCGCCCGCCTTGTGGAGAAGAAGCGCCAGAGCATACCCGACCTTTCCGATTCCCTGGATCGCGATCTTCCTCCCTTGAAAAGCGCTCTCTCCGAAGCGTTCTTCGAGAGAAGCGCGCATCCCGCAGAAGACTCCATAAGCGGTCGCCGGCGAGGGATCGCCGCTCCCTCCCTTCTCTTCCGGAAGTCCGGCGGCATGCGGCATCACCTGACGCATCCGATCGATATCGGCAAGGCCGATCCCGACATCTTCGGCCACGATGTACCGTCCTCCGAGCGAAGCAACCTCTTTGGCGAAGGCGATCAACTTTGCTTCGCTCTTCTCCTTTTTCGGATCGCCCCAGATGACGCTCTTTCCTCCCCCAAGGGGGAGATCGGCCATTGCCGCCTTGTAGGTCATCGCCTTTGAAAGCCGAAGCACATCGTTGAGGGCCGCATCGGCATCCGGATAGGGCCACATCCGGCAGCCGCCGAGCGCCGGCCCCAGATGGGTGTTGTGGATGGCGATGATCGCTTGAAGACCGGAGGCGCGATCGGAGCAGAACAGCACCCGCTCATGCCCTTCCGTTTTCATCTGTTCGAATAAATTGTTCATCTCTCTCCATTTTGTGTAGGGGCGCACCGATGTGTGCGCCCTAGATGGGCAGACACGCAGGTCTGCCCCTACATTTCATTCTACGGATATAACCCGCGCAGCAGGTGGGCGCTGGCGATCTTCTCGATCCCGGTCATCATCGCGGCCAACCGCATATCGACCTTCTCCGAGAGCGACCGCGCGAGGACCCGCTGAAACGCCTCGGTGATGATCTCGGCGAGCCGATTCTGAATTTCCTTCTCATTCCAAAAATAGTTCTGCAGATCCTGCACCCATTCAAAGTAAGAAACGATCACCCCCCCCGCATTGGCCAAAATATCGGGAAGGATAAAAATCCCCCGGTCGTTCAGTAAAACATCGGCATCCAGATTGGTCGGACCGTTCGCCCCTTCCGCCAGGATGCGGCACCGAAGCCGACCGGCATTCTTGATGTGGATCGCCCCCGCCAACGCCGCCGGAATCAGGACCGTGCACGGCTGCTCCAATAGATCCTCCGGAGAGATCGGATCGGCCCCCGGAAAACCGACCACACTTTCCGTTTGCTCTTTATACGGGAGGAGCCTTGCCAGATCAAGCCCCCTCGGATCGTAAATCGCCCCCTTCGAGTCGGAGACGCCGATCACCTGAACGCCGTGGGCCGAGAGCATTCGCGCCGTGTGCCGGCCGACATTGCCGAACCCTTGAATGATCGCCGTGCTGCTGGTGACGGGAAGATTGAGATGACGCATCGCTTCAAGGATCGTTACGAAAAGGCCGCGGCCGGTCGCCTCTTCCCGGCCGAGCGAGCCGCCGATGCTGATCGGCTTTCCCGTGACCACCTCCGCGACGGAATACCCCTTGAACTGGCTATAGGTGTCCATGATCCAGGCCATCACCTGCTCGTTGGTTCCCACGTCGGGGGCCGGAATATCCTGATCGGGCCCGATGATCGGGAAAATCTCCGCGGTATAGCGCCGGGTCAGCCGCTGCAACTCGTTGCGCGAGAGGATCTTCGGATCGCATCGGACCCCCCCCTTGGCCCCGCCGTAGGGAAGACCGGCGAGAGCGCATTTCCAGGTCATCCGCATCGCCAGCGCCGCCGTCTCGCCGAGGGTGACGGAGGGGTGATAACGGATCCCTCCCTTGAAGGGCCCCAGCGCCGAATCGTGCTGAACACGATAACCGCGGAAGACCTCGACATGGCCGTCGTCGCGCCGGATCGGAATACTGACGGTCAACGTCCGTTGCGGGCTTTTAAACCGTTCGCAAAGGTTCGGGTCGAGGTTCAGACGCGCGGCGGCCCGCTCAAACTGGGCGAGCGCGAGTTTGTATTCCGGATGGTCGAGCTCGCCGAGCCACTCCCGATTCTCGTTCTCGGACATGAAAGGATCTCCTTTTCGACGGCGGAATGCGGCCCCAATCGTTGGTAGAGACGCCCCGGCGGGACGTCTCTACTTTATTCCTATTTCGAAATCCGCACCCCGGACTACTTTCGGGCGGCCCCGGCAATTTCGAGTTGAATGGCGGCGTGGCCGATCTTGAAGCGTTGACAGAGGAGAAAATTGATCTTCTTCAGCAGATGCGTCGTCTCTTTCAGCGGCATGTCCTCCACCGCCACGTGCGCCGACAAGGCATACATGCCGGAGGTCAGCGTCCAGACATGGACATCATGGACATCGCGGACTTCCTCCAGCACCTTCACCGCCTCGACGACATGAACCGGATCGATCCCCTTCGGCGTCGCCTCCAGGAGAATATCGATCGAATCCATCATGAGGCGAAACGCCCAGTAGAGGATGACGAACGAGAGAAACACCCCCACGAGAGGATCGACGAACCACCATTGGGTAAAATAAATAACCCCGGCCGCCGCCACCACCCCGACGGAAGAGAGGGTGTCCCCGATCATGTGCAGATAGGCCGACTTTACATTGAGGCTCCGCTTCATCGATCGGCTCAGCAGGGCGGCGGTGACCAGGTTGGTCACCAAACCGATCGTGGCGATGAGTATCATCTCCACCGTGGCTACCGGAACCGGGTCGTAAAAGCGTTGATACGCTTCGTAGAAGATCCAAAGGGTCACCAACAAGAGAAGGAAACTGTTCAGCAGCGCCGCCAAGATTTCAAGGCGGTAAAAACCGAACGTCTTTTTGGAGGTGGGGGGTCTGGCCGAAAAGATCATCGCGACGAAGCTGATCGAGAGCGCAAGGAGATGGGTCAACATATGGCCGGCGTCGGAGAGAAGGGCCAAGCTGTTGGTCATCAATCCTCCGATGACCTCCACAATCATCACCCCGCCGGTGAGGAGAATCGCCGACAGGAGCCTTTTCCGCTCCCCGGACCAGACCGACGAGAATGAAATCGGTTGGACCTGGGGATTGTGCGGATGCCCCAGGTCGAGGCCGCAGCTATTTTGGCAAGGATGATAGGTCTCCTGATCCTCGCTTTCGTGATGATGCCCCGTGACGATCGATCGGAAATCTACTTCCACAGTTTTTTTAAACCTCTCCAAGAAAAAAAGAAAATTCCGAGGAGCAGAACATAGACGATGATGAGCGCGATTTTAGGCTGGGTTGGATAGAGGCTAAAAACAACATAAATCAGGATACCCAATAGAAGCTGGGCGATCAGGATATCCCCAGACCATTTTCCCTTGTTGGAGTCGGACATGCTCCTCGCTCCTGAGTATAACATAAACCGAAACGTTCCCCTAGCCGCGGCCCTCGGCAAAGCGGGAAGCCGGCGCCTCGGTCTCTTCCATTGGTATCGATGAGAATCGAGCGGTCTTGATATTCAACTCGGAGGGAAGAGCGCGTTCGTTTATTCGGGGATGGGAAAAAAGGCAGACCGGGCAGGGGCCGCCAATCGCGGGGACGCCGGTCGACGTGCCGGAACTTAAGAGGGTCCGTCTCATCATGTTACGGGGCTTCCTCCGGGGGCGGCTCGGGGTTCTCACGTTTCTGGATCATCTCCTCAAACGACTTCATCAGCGCGTCGTGCTTCTTGACCATTCCGTCGAGCTCCGCGGCCGTGTCGACCATTCTTTTTCTCATCGTTTTTCTCTGGGCGGCGGTTGCCTGCCCGGAAAGGAGCCGCTCGGTCACCTCGGCTTGATCTTTCATCGCCATCAACATTTGATGCAGGAGGCGGTGATGTTCACGTAGGATCTGGTTTCTGCTGATGATATCTTTTCCGTCGGCGGCCTCAGCGACCCCCACCGAGAGGAACAAAACAAAAAATAAAACGACGGCGGTTGCGCACTTCTGCAATTACTTCCTCCTTTTTTTCATTTCCTCGTTAAACGTCTTTTGATAGAGGATGTCCCATTCCGGGCTTCCTTCGACGATCCTGCGCGAATAAGAGGAGAGCTTCTGCCGAACCAGCTCGTCGATCTGCACATCGAGATTCAATTCCGAAAGGAGGGTCCGCTTGATCTGCCGGAGGATCAACTCCTTCTCCACCTTCCGCTCGACGGAGGGATCTTTTTCCAATGCCTGAAGAACGAGGTGAGAGAGGTGGCTGATCTTTTCTTCGCTGAGGGCCATATCGTTATACCACCAAGTTTCTCTCTTTGATCAGCTGTTTTTTGATCATCTGAAACATCTTTTGATAATCGACGTTCCCCTGATCGATCTCCTTCTCGTAACCCTTCAAAATCTCCCTTACCTCGGCATTCAGGCGGTCTTCGACCTGGAGATCGTCCAGGATCACCGACTCGATCTTTCCGATTAAGAGCTCTTTTTTGGAAGAGGAGGCGATCAGCCCTTCTTTGAGAAGGGTCTCCACCAATATCTTGGAGAGAGAGGCAACCCGTTCTTTGGCAAGTTTCATTTCGGTAGAATAACAAAAGGGGTGGGGGGTGTCAACAAGCGCCGGTCGCCTTGTATCGCGGGAACGGGTGCTCTCAACGACCTATCCGCAGGCGCATGGCCCCTACCCTTGTTACGGCACTCCCTGATTGGCTATACTAAAATAAAGAGGCAATGCTTAACGAAAGTATCCCACCTCGATGATGTGGGCGGGTCTGGCAGATACCCAGAGAACTTGAGCATTGAAGAGGGGGAGGGTGAGAAACAAAAAATCCTCTCATGAAGGAGCACAAGATGAATCGAAAGATGCTTTACGCAACACTTATTCTTCTGTCATTAACGGTCAGGACGGCTTATACCGGCGATCTCCTCGATGGAGGGCCGATGATCGATACCCCTGCCAACGAAGAGATGATCGACACCCCCGCCGACCGGAGCAAGGGCAAGCCTCCCGCCGGTCAAAGCGATGAAGCGGGCGAGAGCGCCACAGATGAGTTCCATCGGAGAGTTACAGGGGAGATTGATCGGGTTGAAGACGGCATGATCTCTTTGAAGACCGAAGAGGGAACCGTTCGCAAGTTTGGCGTCAAAGATGCTAAAAAGGAAGGCCTGAAAGGATTGAAGCCCGGAGACCGCGTCACGCTGGAACTGGATGAAGGGAATGAAATCGCAGACATCCATAAAGAAGCACAAGTGGCTGAAGGAAACCAAAATGGCGCCGATGACGGAAAGGGGGGCTTTTCTCCGGAGAAACACCGCTCGATTACCGGAACACTGGAATCTTTTAATGCGATGGAGAGAAAAGTGACCATCAAAACGGCAGAGGGTCAATCGAAATCATTTCAGCTGAAGAATCCGGCGATCAGCAAACTCACTGGGGTGATGCCCGGGACCGAAGTCGTACTTGAGATCGACGAACAAAACCGCGTGATGGATGCCCACAAACCCTCGTAACCGCAAGCATTTCCAGAATAGAATCACAACTGGGGGTCCGGATCGGAACAGGGGATTTCGGACCCCCTCCTCGAACCCTCCGAACCAGGGTCACTCTAGAATCGATTTACAATGAATTTTGCTTGATGTTTCACGGTGCTTTTAGTATCGTTTCCGATTGGCACCGATTCGATCGGGAGGGTTGTTCAACACCCCCATACCACGAAGAGAGGCTTTATCATGCTGACACAAGTGGACCGTCAAACTCCGTTCCAAACCGCGATAGGCAAATTCGATTGAATAAGGAAGCGGGCCGGACAAGGTTGGACACAAACGCGCCGCGAGAAGGAGCAATGAGCCGAGCCCAGGATCGGGAACAAGATAAACACCCCGAAAACCGCGACGGAAAAAGAACCGGAATTTCCGGGATCTTCCATCGAGGGCTGGCTCTCTTTTTCCATCCGAAGCATCGGACGGTTCGATTTCCCCCCGATCGCACCCTTGGAATCCTTTTTCAAAAGGACCGGAATAACCGCTCCGAAGACGCCTGGGAAGAAATTGGCCCCGCCTCCGGGGATGTTTTTCTCCCCGCCGATAAAGCGCTTCGATTGAAGGTCGCCTCGGGAGACGGGGCGCCTGTCGATCTGTCGCCGCTGACCGGCCTAAAACAGAACGATCTGCAAAGCCTTCGCCTTGAATATGCGAAGATCACCGATGCGGATTTGTCTCATCTTCGCGGTTTGACCGGGCTCAATGAGCTGGAGTTGAAGAGTACCGCCGTCACCGGGGAAGGATTCGTCCACTTACGTCATCTTAAACTTCTGATCGAACTCGGCCTCTGGGAAACCCCAATCGATAACGCCGGGCTGAAGCACCTCCGGGAATTCACCTCTCTCCAAGAGCTTGATCTCGGGATGACACAGGTGACCTGCTCCGGGCTGGCGCACCTTCAAGAAATGCGGAGCTTACGGCGGCTTTCTTTGGGAGGAACAGAGGTCGGAGATAAGGGGATGGCCTTCTTGCGGGAGCATACCGCGCTCCAAGGGCTGTTTCTCGGCTGCACCAAAATCAGCGACGCGGGGTTGGCGCAGCTTCGTGAACTTCCCGAACTGCAGCGGATCGCCCTGGCCGCAACCCGGGTCACCGACGAGGGACTCAGCCATCTAAAAGAGCTGCAAACCCTGGAATGGCTCTATTTGGGAGGAACCCGGATCAGCGACACCGGTTTGGCCTCTCTTCGAAAATTAAGGAATCTGAAGTGGCTTTATCTTCCGGGAACGGGGATCACGGATGCGGGGCTGGCTCATTTGAGCGCTTTATCGACCTTGAGAGAGCTCGATCTCAAAGACACTTCCGTCAGTCCCGTCGGCCTGGCGAGACTGCGGCAAGCGCTGCCTGATTGTAAGGTCACTTTGAAATAGCCGTAACGATCCCAAGTAACGAGGACGGTCGATACAAGGAGTTTTTCCCTCGATCACTGCCTACAGCTTTTCTTTGAGAATGACCTCGGCATCGATAAAATGCTCGAAAGGACGACCTGCCTGTTTCCCTTCCACATGATAGGTTCCCTGAACAAGAGCATGATGCCCTCGTTGTATCGTGGGAAGGGTGAAGCTGACGACCTTAATCGTTGGCCTGGTACTGCTCGGGTTCGGCGATTCCTCTTCCAGAACGAGCATCACATATTCGCTGCCTCGGCGACCCTGCTGAACCTCGATCGATTGCACCCGGCCGGTCACCACAATCCGGTGACCATCATATTGGCTCGGCTCTGTCTTGAGGTCGTTCAGGGTCACCAGCATGGGAAGCTCCTTGGCAGTCGGCTGGGCCACCAGAAGGGATATGGGGGAAAAGGAGAGAAACAGGCTAGCCAAAAAGATCGGGATATATCGTCTTTTTGCTATCCCCATGAAATAACATCGACATGTTTGACGCATCGGGCGATCCTTTTCAAATAAAATAGTTTTTGATATAATCCCGCCCATCGCGGGACATGAACGCTATATCAACTATTATACAATATTTCCTGGGAGGATTTAATGCAAAAATCGAACCTCTTCCTAAGACTTCTCTTAGCATGGCTCGTCTGCTTTAGCATAAATGCATTTTACCTGATGACCGGGGCAGCCGAAGCCGCGGAAGAAGACCGTGTCATCCATGTGGATACGAAAGAGGGGCAGGAAGAAAACCGGAAAATTTTGGTAGAACTTTTCTTAGCGCGGGAACGGAAGAGTGATATTGATAAGATTAAACAAGAGTTGGAGGCGCTCTCCATCAGTCGAATCCGGCCCCAGTTTTTCCGATTGGGAAACCCGCCGGAGAACATCGCCATTGGAAAGAACATCCCGGCGCCGGTCGCCCGTGTCGCGATGCGATTGGCAATCACCTACAACCGGGGGATCAAGTACCTTCTTCCGGAGTTCCGCTATTTCCCTGACCACATCGTCATCGGCTCATCCGCTTTCGACGAAAGCTCGCAGATCCCGGTCGCCCCGGAAGATGTGGAGAAACTCTTGAATCCGGAACTCAGCACGGAGGAATTTCACAATCTCTACCGTCATCTGACGGGTGAGGACGTTCAACTTCCGAAATATACCGATTAATACTGCTGAAGCTCGACCGCCGGCGGAACAAGATGATGCGGCTGGAGGGCCGTGTCCATCCGAAACTGCGTCTGAAGATCATGAATAGGGATATCGACCTCCGCAGCATCGAATGCAAAGTTTAATTCCGATTTCCCATTCGGTTCGATCTTGATCCGGCCCGCCCGGATCTTCACATGCGGGTGCCAGGCGATGACATCGTACTCTCCTGGCGGAAGATCTGGAATCGTAAAACGTCCATCCTGCCCGGTCACCGCAAAATAGGGATTTCCCACCGCCAGCCCCCACGACTGCATAAAATCATGCACACCGCATTGCGTTCGAAAAAGGTAGTGGCCGTTGCGAAGCTTTACCGTCTTTGATGCGATCGTCTCAGGAGTCAGCGGTTTGTTGAACATCGCGAAGGTGTATTCGTCCTTCAACGTGTAGCCCTGAACGTCGTGCGCGATCGGGTCTTTGTTCACCATTCGGAACGGATGGCCGTTGCGAACCGGGGTCACCCAAGGGGCGATTCGGCAGTCTTCGATCGTGACTTCCGGAGTATAGTTGAAGGGCTTCCCCCGCTGCACGCCGACCACCGCAACCACCGTATTTTTGAGACCTCCATCCGGAGCGACTTCGAATTCCTTCAGCAGCCGGTTTCCTTTTCCGTCGGAAATCCTCCCGCAGAAATCGATGTTCGGCGAGAAGATCAGATGAAAGATCCGCGCGGGAGGGGGCGTTCCATTCAGGACGACCTTTCCTTCCAGAACACCTCCGTCGGTGACCGGTCCTTCCTCATATCCCCATCCGGCCGACGCACCGATCAAGGACCAGAAGGCCAACAAACTGATGATCCTTCCCATTCTCGTCACTCTCCGAAGTGAGACCTTCAACAACATGATGAGCCCTCATATGTATGATGAATCGATTCTGCTAATCGATGATAATTCGATCGTCCTTCGGACCGAGCATGTGATCATGCGGCGTGGCCGGACTGATTCGACGCTGGTGCTGGGTTTCGTAAAGCGCCCGCTCGACCGTCGTGGCGTCGAACTCAAAATTAATTTCGACTTTTCCATTTGCGGGAACGGTAATTTCCTTCTCGATAATATCGAAGTGGGGATGCCATGCGGTAATTTGATACGTTCCCGGAGGAAGTTGATCGATGTTGAATAAACCGTCTTTTTTGGTCTTGGTGTAGTAGGGGTTATCTACTACGAAACCCCAGCTCTGCATGAACTCGTGCATCCCGCAGATCATCTGAGAGATCCGCTTTCCGGGGGCGAAATGGAGAACCCCGCCGCGCGGCTCGGTCGAAACGGGAAGAGGGGTGTTGAGAATAATATTTCCTTTCTCGTTTTGAAAAACCTGGATGTTGTGAATGATCGGATCTTTATTGATCATCGAGATCGGTTTGTGGTTCACCAGAACGGTTACGTTCGGATGCTCATGGTGGAGTTTCCCCTCCTTCACCGAATATTGCTCCTCGTCGGGAACCTCGGCCGGATGAAACATGCAGTCGACCGCGACGAAATCGGCCTCGATCTTCTGAAAAGGCTTCCCCTTCTTTACCTCTTTCACCGCCACCACGGCGTCTCCCAGCGCGCCTCCTTTGCCGACGATGAACTCCTTGAGCCGGACATTCCCTTCACCATCCGAGATTTTTTTACAGAAGGGTCCGAACGGATAAAGGACCAAGGGGAAAATACGCGGTTCCGGAACGGGACCTTTCAATACAATCTTCCCGCTGACGGTTCCCCCGTTCTTCACCTCCATCTCTTTATATCCGAATGCATTGGGACGATCGAAGAAACCGATCATTCCACCAATCATTCCAATGATCACCAATCCAACGCGAAAACACATTGACATCTTCACGGCATTTCTCCTCTGAAAAATAGCAAAACGGGGCAGGGGTAGTGAGACCCCCCTGCCCCGTTTTGTAAAGAACAATGCTTTGGTTACTTATGCAGCATCGACACCGGACCGGGTCCCTTTTCTCTCAATTCCGAGACCGTTTCCGGCGCCTCTTCTACCGGCGCCTCGGCGGTCTTTCCGCCCGGCGCCGCAGCGCCGTTCAACGGAAGGATTCTCCGATCGCCCTTTGGAAGCGCTCTCAGATAGCCCCACTGTCCGGCCGCCGCATACGGCATCCGATGGTTCTGCCAGACATAGTCGCCGGGAAGAGCGAACGGACCGCCCGCCCCTTCCTTGAGATAGACGTCGAGGTACTCGCCGCCCCCGAATTGAAGGCTACTGAGCATATCGGCCCCCTCCATGTTCGGTTTGAAGGGCCACTCATGTCCTTCGATGCTGAAGATCTGGTTCTGCTCGCTGAATGCCCCGAATACATGGATCCGAACCGGATCGCCTGCATGCGCCATGACCGTCGGTGTTTCCGGAGCGGTCTCGTCTGCCACACAGGGGGTGAACATGTTGCCCGGCTCACACCCGTTCTCTTCCCGATACATCCACGGCTCGGCACGGTAGTTCACGCCGGTCAATCCGCCGATCTGCTGGATATAGGGCATGAACGACGTTCCGATAATGTTGTCCTCGTCCTGGAAGAAGAGGGCGACATCGCGATAGTCGGAGCGGCCGTTGCTTTCAGGAAGCGAGCGATCGAGGATTACATCGGCCGCCCAGGCGTTTTTCATCGAGACATCCTCGCCGTTCATCGGGTCGCGGTACTTCGCTCCCTTCGGACCGACAATGATGGCACCAAAGAGACCGTCCCGAACGTTGTTGATGAAATTCCCCCAGTCCCATACCAGCGAAGCAAACTCGCCATACTGAGGATGCGCGTAGAAGGTGTAGGTCTTGCTCTTGCCGGGGGCGACGGTCTGATCGCCCGGGTTGTTGCCGACGTTCACCCCTTGAGAATCTCTGGGGTCGAACGAGAGCATGTCGGAACTAAACGACGCCTTGCTCCCCTTCATTTCGTTCTTCAGGTTGACCTTGATACAGTCGCCTGAATTCACCCGCAGAACGAGCGGCATCGGCTGGAAATCGCCGTCGGCCACTTTGCGCTTCTCCCCTTCGAGCATGAAGATCTTCCCCTTGGGGTTGGCGATCAACAGCTTGCGGTCGAAGTCGACTTCAATGGAATCGCCCGCCTTGGTATTGAATTTCAAAGCCCGGTCGGCCGCGATGACGTTAAAGGTCTTCACCGGCGCGTCCGACGGACAAAGCGATTTGGCCGACTGAGGAATCTCCCCCGTTCCGGGGAGTTTCTGAAGGTCTTTCACCTCTTTGTCCAACACCCGGATGATCCCCCAGCTCCCTTCAGAGAGATGAGAGGCCCGGCCGTTGTAGTGAAGATAATCGCCCGCCATCTGCTGAGGGCCGCCCGCCTTAAAGACCAGATCGTAACGCTCGGCGATCCCGACATGGTGCGCATTTCTAAAGTCGGAATGCTCCGCGAACCGCTCCGTCCGGAAGGCATGTCCCGCCACCTTCCAGGTATGCGTCTCGTTCATCAGCGTATGAAGGAGCCGAACCGTAATGGTGTCTCCCAGATACGCCCGCAGGAGCGGGGTGCTCGGATCTTGATGCGTCTTGCTCGAGAAGATCAAGGTTGGATCGGGATTCATTTTCAATCGACGCGCCACCGATTCAGAGCGGAAGTTGAACCCCCCTCCGGTGGTGTGGGTCCCCCCATTCAGCATCGGCACCGCGACCAGATCCAGATCATACGGCATCTGGAAGGAGAGGGTCTGCCCCGCATCGATCGCGACCTGAATGCTCTGACCGGGCGGGTTCCCTTCAACAACCACCTGGGCGGTGTAGGGAACGGTGTCATGCGGCATCACGACGAGCTCTCTAAAGCTGCCGTTGACTCCGTAGCCGATCGGCTCGGTGGAACGAATATCGGCCACCGGACCGCTCCGGATCTCTTTTCCGGTCACCGGATCGTGATAGGTTGAGCCGGGCGGCTCGACGATCATGGCGCCGACCCCGCCGTGCGGCCAAGTCGTGGCCCCGAAGGCATGGTCGTGCCAGAAGACCGTCCCGCTGTCGGCATCAACCCAATAGCGGTACCGCACCCACTCGACCGAGGCAATTTCACCTTTTTTGTGCGCATGCGTCAGCGGCTCGGTAAAGGTAACGGTATCTCCTTTGATATCTTTGATCCAGCGGATTTCCGAGGTATTCACCTCATCCATCCCGATCATCAAATCGGTCCCCACATGAAAGGGGGTCGCCCCTTCTCCCATCTTGATTTTGATGGATTTGGCGCCTGCCTTCACATCTTCCGTGATCACCGCATTCATCGGCGCAGGAAGCCCTTTTTGCTTCTTCTTCCCCATTTGCGTAAAGGGGCGGACAGACTGATCATAAGACATTCCGGTGATCACGCCGTCCGATGCCTGGTTGTCGAACTGGATGAAGTGGATGTGGATGTTGATCTTCGACATCTGGAAATTGGTGGTGTCGTTATCCTCCCACTCGCTCTTCAAGATCACATCGACGCAATCGTAAACACTGGCCCGATAGACCAATGGGATCGTCTTATCACTCGCCGGGTTCGCCCGGATCTCCTTTTCATCCTCATGGAGGACATACAGGAGGCCTTTCGGATCAACGACCGGCTTTTGCTTGCCGAGCCCCTTGGTCAACTGAATCGGAGTTTCGATGAAATGGATCGTGTACTGTTTGCGGCCCGCGTTCTCGGGACAGAGGCTCCAACGGCCCTGCTCTCCCGGCCTGGGCGGCTGTGTCGTCTCCATCCCGGCCACATTTTTCCCGCCCGGATCGGAGGGGAGTGAACCATTCTCTTTATCCATATGGATCGGCTCCAACCAGGGGGCCGGTCCATGATGACGGGCAAACGGCACCCGTTTTCCGAAGTGCGGCTTGAAGTGCGGCCAAGCGAGCTTCCCGGTCGCCGCATCGAAGAGGATCGGCGGACGCTTGCCGGGCATCGGAGATTTATATTTCGGCCAATCGAACTTGCCGGTTACTTCCGGCTCACCCATCGCCTTATTTCCTTCCCAAACCCAATCCCAGACGGTGGCGTCATAGGCCATGATCTGCCCCTTCTCGTCCGAGGTGTGTCCCGGCTGGCCGGCGGGCGGGAGCATCATCGTGACCCAGTCCTTGATTGAGACATCGGGAATCGGCTTGCTCCAATCCGATTTATTGGAAGTAACATTCCATTTCTTGTCGTACCAGTCCATCGTCTTGCCGACGAGCTTGTCGGAAGTGACCGCCGGTTTGATCCGGCCTTTCCGATCTGGAAGCTCTTGCAGCGGCGGCATGATATCGGTGCTTGCAAAGGGATAGTTGCCCGACTGCAGCGTGTTATAGACCCGCCAGTATCCCCACATCCCGGCGACATAGTGATGGGCCACATGGCAGTGGAAGAGGAAATCCCCCGCCAGCTGCTGACAGAGGCCGGAGCCGCACTCGGTCTGAAGATCGAGCACTTCAGACGGGCCGATCACCTGAACATCGACCCGGTCGGAGGTGGTACGGATCTCGGGAAATTTCACCGGGCCGTTCTCAGCCGCCGTCAAAAGAAATTCACCCTTGCCGTCGGCCTTCGGCTGACGCAGCCAGCGGATGGTGCCGCCGTGCGGATGATGCGAGTGGAACACTTCGCCGCCGCCGTGGACCAGGCGGAATTTGGCCGGATCCCCGAGATAAGATCGTGGAATGGTCGTCGGGGCATCGGCAAAGGTGTAGGAGCTGTATCCAAGCGACTCGTCTTCAAAATGGAAATATTTCTCTTGAAGCGCCAGGTTGTTGACGCCGAACGGCTCGCTGCGGTAGTTCATCGCGCGGGCGGAAGGACGATAGGCGTCGGTGTTCGGATCGCGCTGCGGGATCATCTCTCCCTGCCGGTTCAAAGGCCGGAACGATTCGTCCCCGATCTCATGGTAAATCAGAACGAACTCCCGGAAATCTTTCGAGGTCGGCCGCACCTTCTTGTCGGTGACGATCATCATCTGCCAGCCGCTCTTGCTCTCTTTTCCGGTGATCGGATCGAGGTATTTCGACCCCATCGGCTCGACGATGAAGGTTCCGATCATGCCGAGGCTCGACTGCTCGCGCCCTACGTGGCTGTGGAAGGTATGCGCCCCTTCCTGCTCGTCGGGACGGATATACCACTCGAACGTCTGGCTCTCTTCCGGCTTTACCGTCGATTCGGGGTTGGCGATGGTCGCCGCTTTTCCACTCGCCCTCACGATCGTGCTGGAGCCGTGGATGTGCATGCTGACATCTTCGCCGTCCAGCTTGTTCCGCAGCGTAAAGACGATGCAATCCCCCTGATTTCCGCGGATATTCAGCGGCTGAATCATATCGGTCTGAAGACCGGTCGTGACGGCACCCGGATCGTAACCCGCTTTCTCGCGGGCCTCCGCATTCTTCTTCTCTTCTTCACGGACCTTCGCTTCATTTTCCGTGAGGACGTACATGTAGCCGGGGTGAAAATCGAGCCACTGATTCAGCGTGATCTCCACATTGATCGCCGAGATGTCATACTCCTTCACCGGCGCGTTCTTCGGACAACGACCGCCCGAGGTGACGCTTTCGCTCACTCCGGTCGGGCCGAGGAAGAAGCTCTGATCCATCTGCTGCATCATCGCCATGCCGCTGAAGGGACCGGTCTCCCCGCCGTGATTGGAATGCCCCCCCGCTCCCTTGGAGATTTCATTCATCAATTTGTTCATTGCCGCGTCGACGCGATCTGCATGGCCGGCGCGCCCTTCGGCCTGATCTTCCCGAACGAGCTGGGCTTTGAATTTCTCTTCCCAATTGGTCGATGCCGCCTGAGATTCCGGAGCATGGGAATGGTCATGGTCGGCCCCGCCGGCAAAACCCCCTTCCCTTCCCGACAGAACCAACAAGAGAGCGAAGAATATTGTGAAGACGTTCCGCCTTGCAGTATTCATGGTGTCTCTCCTTCTACCTTTGTTATTTTTGTAAATCGGACTGGTTGCAAGAAATGGATTGCTCTGAAAAGATCTTGTCCTTCGATGTGTGGTAATCATCAACACTTAGATTTGGATGTCGTGGCTGGTAGTGACAATAATCGGCCAAAATGTGTCGTGAATCTAGCATGCACGTTATGACGTGTCAAGCATTTTTTACTTCTGTCTACTTTTTTTACACTTGAAATCAGCCAAAAAGATAGATCTTCCTGGGAGGTGTCAATCAAAGGAATGAACTGATTCTGAAGAGATGAAAGGAACCGAAACCGTAGAACAGGAAGAAGAAAGGGGTCCTCTTTAAAAATGTTGTTGCGGCGGCTCCCCGCGCAGGGCGTAGAGATCTCCTTCGTGCGAACCGACATAGATCGTGCCGTCTTTTGCGATGGCGGGGATCGAAGAGGCGGCATGTCCGGGGCGAAACTGCCAGACCCGTTTCCCCTCCGGGCTGAATCCGTAGAGGAACCCGTCATTCGATCCGATGTAGATCTTTCCATCCGGACCGATTCCGGGGGTGGAATTGATGATGCTTTTAACCTGAACCTGCCATTTCAGCGTTCCGTTCGGCTCAAGGGCATAGAGCGGGCCATCGGACGATCCGACGTAAACGACGCCGTCCGGACCGACCGTAGGGGCCGCCGAAATCGGCTGTGCCGTTCGATATCGCCATAACGCTTTTCCGTCTTTGGAGATGTGATAAACAGAGCCGTCCGTCGATCCGGCATAAATCGTCCCATCCAGTCCGAGGGCCGGTGAAGCGATGCGGCTCTCCGCTCTAAAGCGCCATTTTAGCGCCCCATCCGGTTGTAAGGCATAGAGGAATCCCCCCTCCGAACCGAGATAAATGACGCCGTCATCCCCTACGACCGGATCGGATTGAACGGAGCCGCCGATCTCATACCGCCACTTTAATTGTCCGCGAAGATCAACCGCATAAAAATAACCGTCTTCCGATCCGAAGTAGACCGTTCCGTCTCCCCCCAGGGTCGGAGAGGATTGAACCTCCCTTCCCGTTTTGTAACGCCATTTCAATTCGCCTTTGGAGGTCACCGCGTAGAGATGGTAATCGGTTGATCCGACATAAATGGTCCCATCCGCGGCGATGACCGGAGTCGATCTCATAAAATTGACATGCTTCAGAGGCCCGATCTTTTGTTTCCAGCGCAATTTTCCGCTGGCATCGATCGCATGAAGATACGTATCCGCAGAACTGATATAGATCGACTCATCCGATCCGATCGCCGGGCGGGAGTAGATCGTGTTTCCGGTCGTGTAGATCCATTTTACCGGACCGGCGCTTTTGGCGGCATAGCCGAGGCCGATACTGCCGGGAAGCGGGGAAAAAAGAGGAGATAACATTCCGAGAACCAGGCTGACGAAGAAGAGCGTCGCGAAGATCGACCTGCATTTTCCCCATTGGGAACGACGCCAACGCTTTTCTCCGCTTATCTGAAAAAGGCGCTCTTTGCTCACCATGAATTCTCTCCAACGATATTGATAAAGACCAAGAAACGCTCCGGCGCAAAAACAAGTAGAGGGACTCGAAAGTCCCTCTACCTGTCTTGCATTTTATTTCAGAGAATGCTTACTCAGCCTTCCCTTCTACGGAGATCGGCCGAGCGCTTCCCTCCTGTCCCGCGAATCGGAAGCCGGGATCGGTCGGCGATAAGGCAAGGATCTTTTTGTCCCCCTTCGGAAGCACTTTGAGGAAGCCCCATTGTCCCGCATCGATGTAGGCGGCCCGGTGATTCATATAGACGTAATCACCCGCCAGCTGATGCGGTCCGCCGGCGCCCCCTCGAAGATCGACACGGAGATAGGAGCTTCCGCCGAATTCGAAGGAGCTGTGCAGATGCGCCCCTTTGAAAACATCGGCGGGCCATTCATGACCATCCAGGGCGAAGACTCCGACCTGCTCGCTGAATCCGCCGAAGACATGGATGAGAACCGGATCCCCGGCATGGGCCTGCAGAACCGGCGTGATCGGACCGCTCTTACTCTCGGCGACGCATTGGAAAATCATTCCGACGTCGCAGGTCCCGTTGTCCAGATACCAGTCCTTCGGCTCCGCACGGTAGTTGACGCCGGTCAGTCCGGCGACCTTCTGGGCATACGGCATGAAGCTGGTTCCCATGAGCTGGTCTTCGTCCTGGAACATCAGCGAGAACTCCCGGTAGTTTTTCTTGTTCTCGTTCCCCGGAATGCTCCGGTCGACGACCACATCGGCCTGCCAGGAATTCTTCAGGGTGATATCCTCTCCGGTTATCGGGTCACGATACTTCGACCCTCTCGGCCCGATGATCACGGCGCCGTAGAGACCGTTTCGAGGATTGTCGATGACGTTCCCCCAGTCCTGAATCATGGCGGCGTTTTCGCCATATTCGGGGTGGGCGTAGTAGGTGTACGTTCGGCTCTTGCCGGGGGCCACCGTCTGATCGCCGGGGTTGTTTCCGACGTTCGCCCCGGTGGAGTCTTTCGGATCGAAAGCGAGCCCGTCGATATGCAGCCCCGCCCGCTCTTTGGCCATCCGGTTGGTCAGCTTGATCTTGATGCAATCCCCGACGTTGACCCGAACGGTCAGCGGCATCGGCTTGAGATTCCCGCTCTTGACCTTGGTCACCTCGTCATCAAGGACATAAGCCTTTCCTTGTTCGTTGGCGGTGTTCACTCGCCGGCCGAGATCGACTTCCATGACTTCCGGCATGCCGGGATTAAAGCGCATGGCGTAGTCGATGGCAGAGACGTTGAAGTTCTTCACCGGCGCATCCGCGGGGCAAAGCTCCTTTGCCGGGGCGGGGATCTCTTCCCGCGACGGCAACGGCTGGAGGCTCTTGTCCGGCTTATCCAATACCCGGATCAGTCCCCACGATCCGCCGGAGAAGTGAGAGGCCCGCCCGGAATAGTAGAGGTAGTCCCCCGCCATCCGTTGCGGTCCGCCGGCGGCCGGAATCACCATATCGAGCCGCTCCGCGATGGCGATGTGGAATGTGGTGCGCGGCAGCGAACCGGGATTGAAGCGCTCCATCGGGAAATAGTGGCCGCTGACATGCCAGGTGTGGGCCTCATTCGCCGCTCCCTGAATGACGCGGAAGACGATCGGGTCCCCGAGATAGGCCTTCATCATCGGAGTCGCCGGATCGCCATGGACCTTGCTGGAGAAGAGCTGAGAAGGATCGGGGTTGTTGGCCAGCCGCACCGAAAGGGGCTCCACCCGCAACCCAAAACCACCGCCGGTGGTCGCCTCGCCTCCATTGAGGAAGGTCATCGCCGACTTGTTCAGCCGTTCCGGATACTTCGCAGACGGCGTTCCATCCACGGAAGGACGTCCCGCCATCGGATTGTCGGCCGTGATCAACTCGGCCGTTCTCGGGTTGGAATCCATGATCTGCATCACCACTTCCCGGAAGCTACCCGAGACCTGATGAGAAACCGGATCGGTGGTGCGAATGTCCGCCACAATCCCGCTCCGGATCTCTTTTCCGGTCACCGGATCGTGATAGGTCGACCCGGCCGGCTCGACGATCGTCGATCCGAAGAGCCCATGGCCCCAGCCGTCGAGGCCGAAGACATGATCGTGCCAGAAGACCAGGCCGAGATCGACGTCGGGATACCACCGATAACGAACGAACTCGGGGCTGGCGATCGAGCCCTTTTTATGATTTCCCTTGAGAGGCTCGGTCAGGATAACCGTGGTTCCTTTGATCTCTTTGATTTTGACCGCCTCGAACTCGCCGACGCCGTCGAGAGAAAGTCCGATGGTGATTCCCGGGTGGAACATCGGGGTATCGAACTTGATGTCATGCACGTCGATTTTGCGAACGGCGGAAGCGATTTCAATCGAGGTATCGCCTGCTTTCGCCGCTTTGGTCAACGTGGTGTTCTGAGGAACCGGCAGTCCGTAATTCGGCTTCGACTTGTCTTCCGGCTTCAAGATGGTGAAAGGCCGAACCGACTGTTCATAGTTGAAGCCGATGATCACCCCGTCCGACGCGGTGATGTCGAACTGGAAGAAATGAGGATGGATGTTCGTCTTATTGGAATGAACGGTCCGGTCGTCATCCTTCATTTTGCTCTTGTAGATGACGTCGACACAATCGTACACATTGGCGCGAATCGCCAGCGGCACTTTTTTGTCGTCATTTTTGCGGACCTCCGCTTCTTCCTCTTCCAACACGAAGAGCAAACCGTCGGGGTCGACGATCGCCGGCGTTTTCTTCGTCGCCGGCTTCAGCGTGATCGGAAGGGTGATCCCGTTGATGGTGTAGTATTTCCGAGGCGCTCTTCCGGGACAGAGGCTCCACGGCCCCTGCTCTCCGGGAGTGGCCGGTTCTGTTTCACCCGCCATCCGGCGGATCGGCTCGAAGAACGGCGCCGGGTTGTGTTCGGGCGAAAAAGGGACCCGTTTCCCCATATGCGGCCTTAAATAGGGAATCGAGAGTTTCCCGGTGAGCGGATCGAACCGAAGCGCGAACCGCTTCCCCGGCGTGGGACTCTTATAGTTCACCCACACCTGCTTCGTCTCCGGTTCCGACAGGGCGACATTTCCGTCCCAGACCCAATCGAGCACCGTCGCATCCATGGAGACGACCTGCTTGTGCTCGTCGTCGGTCCCCCCCGGTTTTCCTTGGGCGGGAAGCATCATGTCGACCCACTCTTTGATCGACACTTCGGGCGGATTCGCCTTCCAGTTGCTCTTGTCGGCGGTGATCTTGAATTTCTGCCCGCCGAACCAATCGACCGTCTTTCCGATGAGTTTGGAGGAATCGACCGCCGGTTTCATTTTTCCCTTCCGATCTGGAAGCTCGGCCAGCGGCGGCATGATGTCGTCTTGAGAGCCGGCCACCTGAAGGGTGTTGTAGACGCGCCAGAAGCCCCACATTCCGGTGACATAGTGCTGCGGAATATGACAGTGGAAGGTGTAATCGCCCGCGCCGTAGGCGCAGCCGCCGGAGCCGCATTCGATCACCTGATCGTACGATTCGGCGGCGCCGATCGCTTGCACGTCGAGCCGCTCGGAACTGGTCCGGACCGGCGGGAATTTGACCGGGCCGGTCCCGCCGGCGGTCGCCGCGAAATTAAACTCCCCTGCAGTGACGGCGCCGGGCGAGCGGGGCCATCGGTCGCTGCCGCCGTGGAGATGATGGGAATGAATGACTTCCGATCCTCCCATCATCCGATATTTGGTCGGATCGCCCAGATAAGAACGAGGCACCGTGGTGGCGGGGTCGCCGAAGGTGTAGGAGCCGTACCCCATCGACTCATCGTGGACGTGGTGCGCCTTGTCCTGCATCGCCAGCCGCGTTCCGTGCGGCTCGCTCCGGAGATTCAGTCCCCGCCCGCCGGGCCGATAGGTGTCGGTGAAGGAGTCGCGCTGAGCCAGCATCTGTCCGTTGCGGTCCAGGATCCGGAAAACCTCGTCCCCGATCTCATGATAGAAGATGGCGAACTCGCGGAAGTCGGGACCGTTCGGGTCTTCGATCATCGCCATCCAGCCGCTTTTCATCTCTTTGCCGGTCCAGGGATTCAGATAACGCGAACCCCGCGGCTCGACCACCAGGGCGCCGAACATCCCGAGCGACCATTGATCGCGGGTCGCGTGGCTATGGAAGTGATGCGACGAGTCGGGCTGATCGCCGGGGATATACCATTCAAAATCTTGCGTATTGCCCGGCGCGACCATCGAATCCTTGTTCGCCATGGTGGCCGCCTCACCGGTCGCCTTCACAATCATGCTGGAGCCGTGGATGTGGAGGCTGACCGGCTCATCGTTCTCAGTCTGGTTGCGCAGCGTGATCCGGACACAGTCGCCGGCGTTGGCGCGGATGACCAGCGGCTGAATCAGATCGCCCTGAAGCCCGACGGAAACGGCCGCATCGGGAAACGGATCTTTGCTCTCGCGGGCCGCTTTGTTTTTGGCCTCTTCCGCGCGGACCTTTTCCAGGTCCTCGGTCAAAACATAGAGGTAGCCGGGATAAAAATCCATAAAGCGGCTGATCGTGATCTCCGCGTTGATCGCGGAGATGTCGAAGGTTTTCACCGGGACATTGCTCGGGCAGCGCCCCCCCGGGGTGACCGCTTCTTCATTCGCGATCTGGAGGGGAATCCCCTGCGACATCGTGTGGGCCTGCGAGGCGTTCGTGAATCCGCCGAGATTTCCGCCGGCCCGGGTGATTTCGTGATCGAGCTTCTCGGTCAGTTTGTTCAACATCTGCGCGCCGGCGTCCTGGCGGACGGCCCCGGCGGGAACCGGGCTGCCTTGACCCCGCTCCGGCATTCTCATTTCCTGCATGTCATGATCGTGTTGATGTGTTCCTTCCGCGTTTAATACTCCGCTCTGGAACAAAAACAACGCCAAAAATGCAAAAAATCCCCCCCAGAAGCTTCCTTCTGACTTCTTCATTCCGCTTCTCCTCATCATTCTCTTATCTAATGTTCTTCCTGAAATGATCGTATCCGATGACAGGTGATGATGTGGTTCTCATTTCCTCGATTGAGCGCTCAGCGATATCCCCTCGCCAGAGATACGCTTGAAAGCGTCTCAACCATCGGTTCTAAACTGAGGTTGGTGATCCTCACTCCGTGAATAAAAGTATTGACACTTTCCATTTCACGGCAAGCGACAATGGCGGTTCGCTACAGAGCAAGAGCGATGCCAAAAAATTGACGCAGAAGAAAACCGAAAAAGACTGGGATTTTTTATGAAAACGCGGAATGAGACCGGGATTGGATCGCAGCCGGTGTGTCAATATTTTAGACAGTTGACTAGAAATTTATTCACTCGCTCGGCGGAAACAGGACGAGCAGACCGGTTGAAAATTCGCCGCCGATTTAAAATAATCTGATTGGAAACAGACGGATCGCAGTGATTAAAACTTAGGTTAAACGCTTTGAGAAAGACAAGAGGGTTAGAGGCGGGTTCCGATCCGATATTGCTTGATCTTGTTATAAAGACTGGCGCGGGAGATACCTAAAAAGCGGGCGGAGAGCGATTTATTACCGTTATGTTTTTCGAGGGCATACATGATCTGCTCCCGCTCGACCTTTGCAAGCGCCTCTTCCATGCTCGAAGAGTGGGCGGCAAAGGGGGATGTCCCCGATAAATCGGCCCCCTCTCCGATCATGAATGCTTCGGGAAGGATTTCGGAATCGAGGGAGACGAGGATGCCGCGCTCGATGACATTCTCCAGCTCCCGCACATTCCCGTGCCAAGGAAATTTCGTCAACACCGCAATCGCTTCCTTCGATAGGCGCAGGGGCGATCTTCCGTCGGCGACGGAATATTTCTCGATGAAATGCCGGGCCAGCAAGGGGATGTCTTCGGGCCGCTCCCGTAAGGGGGGGATCACCATCGGCATCACCGCCAGCCGGTAGTAGAGATCTTCTCGAAAGCTCTTTTTGGCGATCGCCTCCTTCAGCGGCTTGTTCGTGGCGGCCACCACCCGCACGTTCACCTTGATGCTCCGCGTTCCTCCCACCGGCCGCGCCTCTCCTTCTTGCAGCACCCGAAGGAGCTTCGACTGAAAGACCAGGCTGGCGTCGCCGATCTCGTCGAGGAAGAGAGTCCCCCCTTGGGCTTCCTCGAAGAGCCCTTTTTTATTCTGGATCGCGCCGGTGAAAGCCCCTTTGACATGGCCGAAGAGCTCGCTCTCCAGCAACGTCTCGGGAAGGGCGCCGCAGTCGATGGCGATGAAGGGGGCATGGCGTCTTAGGCTCTTCTCGTGGATCGCTTTGGCGACCAGCTCTTTGCCGGTGCCGCTCTCGCCGTAGAGGAGGATCGTGGCATTGCTCGGGGCGACCCTTTGAATCGTCTCAAAAAGGGCCTTCATCTTCCGGCTCCCCCCGATCATCCCGCAAAAAGAGGGGGGGGCCTCCGCTCGATCTATGGCGGAGGGGGCTTCCTCGATCGGGACATCCCGAACGACCTCGATGACCCGGGCCACCTTTCCGTCTCGATCAAAAATGGGATAGGCGCGGAGCCGCTCTTCAAGCGCGGTCCCCTCTTCCGTCTCTTCTATCGGATGCCCCTTCGAGCGGCCTCTCTCTTCGACCCGCGTCCGGACGCCGTTTCCATCACGAGGGACCGCACACTGTTCGGCGGAGATCGGGGGGGCGGCGGAGCCGCTCTCACCGACGGAACACCCTTCCCTTTCCGAAGGAACAGGAGCGCACTTTTCTTGATGATTCGACTCGGTCACGAGCCTCCACTCTTTGCTGATGCCAAGAAGTTTGATTATCTTATTGAAACGGTCCATCGGTGTCAAGATTTATTCGCCTGACGGCGCTTATTGGAATCGTAATGTAGGGGCGAGGGACCGCCTCTCCCCCAGTCGGTTGTTTTTTATTTTTCGGGATGGTAGAATGCAGCCGTTTTCTGAAAGAAGGAGTCTTAAGCGTGAAATGGATCGTACCCCTGCGGCTGATTTACATCGCAGGTTTGTTCCTCATTTGTCTGCCCGGTTTTTCGTTCGCCTCTTCCCCCGCCGATCGCGCCAGATCTTATTTTGAAGAAGGAATCGAGCTGAACAAGCAGCGGCGCTACGATGAAGCCCTTGAGAAATTCACCCAGGCGGCGACATTGAGCCTCGACACCCACATCTATCACCAGGCGGTGTATCGGACCCGGATTGCCCTGCGGCGCGGTCCTCAAGGAACGCAGTTCTATAAAGATCTGGCGGCGAAACATCCGACGAATGCAACGGTCCGCTACTGGCTCGGCCGGTTCCATCTCGAAAGCCGCGCTTTGGAAGAAGCGGCGAAGGAATTCGAGGGGGCCGCCCGGCTGGCCCCGCGGGACGAGCACGCCTTCGTTTCGCTGGGGCACGTCTACCTTCGAATCGGAAAAGAGAAAGAGGCCTTGGAAGCCTACACGCAGGCGAACAGACTTTCGCCCAAAATTGCGGTCGTCCATGCCGGCATGGCCAATATCCACTACCGCCGGAACCATTTCGACAAAGCGCAAAAGGAGTATGAAGCGGCGCTTGCGATCGATCCTTCGCTCATGGAAGCGCGGTACAATTTGGGCCTGATCTATGAAAAGAAAGGGGAGATCTCCAACGCCGTGAAGCAATGGCAGGCGATGGTCGAAGCCGATCCGAACGAATCGAGGGCGCGCGAGAAGCTGGCGCGCGTTTATTTCCTGGGGGGGGAATATCTCGATGCGGCCCGGGAATACGCCACCCTCTCGCAGGTCAAGCAAGGCTCGCCCGACATCTTCCTCGCCCTCGGCGAGTCCCAGGTCTTGCTGGCGGCCGGCCTCTCCGATCCGAACGAGCGCCGGCAACTGATTGCGATGGCGATTCAAGCCTTTCAACGGACCATCGAACTCGATCCCAAAAATGCGCAGGCCCGCAAATATCTGGACCGCTTGAACTCCGAGAAACCGGCGCCGGCGCAAAAAAATGAAAGAGCACCTTCGGAAAAAACGGGAAAGGGAAAAAACGTTGAATAGAATGCATCACCGCGCTCTGATATTTTATGGAATCTCGATCGCCGCGATTCTTTGTTTCACGCCGATCGCTTCCCTCGCCGTGGAACGGACGTACGATTGCGCCGCGCAAGAGAACCGCGATAAGCCGACGACCATCGAAATTCTTCTCGCCGGAAAATGGAAGAACCGCACCAAAGAGGTGAAGCAATCTTTCACAACGGTGGACGAATCGTTGAAAGTTCGGATCAAGTTTTTCCCTTTTCTCGATCCTCCCCTGAATATCGGGATCGGCCGATGTGTCTCCGCCGAAGAAGCCCGCCTCGCCATCCGGGAGGCGATCCGTCACAACGGCGGGGTCGACCGGCTGATCATGCAAGATATCATGCCCCACCACTGGATCAAGATCGGGACGACCGACACCTCCGAGCTGACCTGGATTCCGATTCAACCGGAGGAGTTGGCCCGGTTGACCGACCCCGCCCTCACCACCGAACAATTTCACGATCTTTACAGAGAGCTGGCCCGTCAAAAAGAAAAGAAGTTGCCCTTTGGAATGGGAAACCCAGAGCGCGAACAAACACAATGAGAATCCCAATCGTCGTGGTATCGATATTTAAGAATGAATCGATGCGAATGCGGTGGCTCTCTTCTCGTCTCTTCATTACAGCGGTGTTGATCGCCATCGTCGCCCCTTCTATGGCGGCACCGCCCGACCAGGCGGAGGTTGAAGTCCTGGAGCATCAGTGGCGTCCCGATGCCGTTTGGGAAAAGATCGGAAAGACGAAATTCATCTGGAGCGCCACCCTCCATAATCATTCCAATGTCAAAAAAAGGGTCTTCGTCTACTACGACCTTTTAAGCGCAGACAACATTCCCCTGGCGAGCAACGTCGCCAATAAAACGATCGCGCCGCTTCAAACCGCCGTGATCGTTTCAGACTCCTACATCAACAGCAATCTTCTTCCCCGGGTCAAAAGCAGCCGCGTCACGGTGAAATTCCGCTTTCCAAACTAATCAATCCTCTTCTTTTGACGGCCGGCCTCGATCGCTTCTCCGATGAGACGGAGGAACTGATCGATGCGGTGAATCGGCTTGACGTAATAATGATAGGCTCCGTAACGGATCGCCTCTTTTGCGACCTCGTCGGAAGCATTGCCGGTCAGAAGGATCACCTGGGTATGAGAAGCCATCTCTTTGAGCTCCTTTAGAAAATCGATCCCGTTGACCCAGCCGGGAAGGTCGAAATCGATCGTGGCCAGATCGAATTGCTCTTCTTGAATCTTGCAAAGAGCATCCTCCCCGGTGGCAACCGTGACAACCTCATACCCGTTGCTTCTAAAAAGGTCGACCAAAAGCTCCCGGAAGGTTTTATCGTCATCCAGCACCAGAATCCGGGGAGGCCTCGTCTTTATTTGATTCTTCTTATCGTCCATACCGAATAGTATACAAGATCGTTGTCCTAGAGATCCTTCGATCCAATGCGCTGTCCATTCAGGTAGACAAACGGGCGGGACGCAGTCCTCTCCATAACTCTTTATAATCTTTTAACCAATTGTATTTAAAGGCGAAAGCTATTTTTACCTTCGGGGTCCTGTTGGCATCCCATTTGCTTTTTATGTTATGTAAAGATGAGGGAACAGGCTTTGAGGGGGACTGCCATGAGAAAGAACGATTTGAAGATGGGAGCCAAGCCGCTCCGGCAGACGACAGCCCTCGATTTGATGGAGCGGGCCGTAGTCTTCTTTAAAAAAGAGACGAAGTGTGACGCGATCCTCTCGTGCATGGTCAACGGAAACTTCGGAAGCGTTCCGGTTGTGGATGACGAGATGAGGCTCATCGGTATCGTGAGCGAGTATGATCTTCTCGACGCCCTCCTGACCGGCGTCGATGTCACCAACCTTTCGGCCGAGGAGATCATGAAACATCCCCACGCCGTTTCGATCGACTGCCCGGCCTTGGAAATCGGCCGCTTTATCCAACAGAATCATCTGATCCGTCTGCCGGTGGTCGATCGGGACAATCGGTTGGTCGGGATGGTCGCACGGCGCGACCTTTTGAACGGATACCTGGAAGAACTTCTTGGGCCGAGTTGTTTCTGAGGAGCCGATCGACCGGAGGGAACGGATGGAAAGGGTGTTCAACGTGATGCATCGTGGCGACGAACTCTTCCGGGAGATCTTCGAGTTCTGTCCCGACGGCCTCTTCCTCGTCGATGCGAAGGGGGTCATCCAGGCGATGAACCTGGCGATGGAGGTGATGACCGGCTGGAACCGGGAAGAGGTGGTCGGCAAACAACAATGCCTTCTTCTTTTCGGATGCCGCCGCCAAGAAGGGGGGGCGATCTGTGAATCGACCTGCCCCGGCCAATCGACCCTCGCCCACCCCGCATCGGCCCTGCAGGCCTCTCTCAAGATACGGACCAAGCAAGGAGAGGCGATCCTTGTTTCGACCCATTACGGCTCCCTGCCTGTTCATCCCGCCGCCGCTTCCTCCGGGTGCGCCATCGGGGTAATGCGCGAGATCACTCAAACCAAAGAGATGAAAGAGGCCGGGGTGATGGAAGCCATCCTGGATGAGCGGACCGGCCTTTATCACTTCCGCTTCTTCGAGCATCAGCTCCGACGCGAGATCAAGCGGGCGGAGCGCCACCGCCGCCCCCTTTCACTGATGATGATTGCAATCGACGATTTTCTTGAGGAGGATCCTCTCGACCGACCTTCGCGAGCGGACGAAGTCATCCACCGGACGGCGGCCTTGATTCTGAATCACACACGCGAGACCGACCTCATCACCCGCTACGGCAGCGAGGCTTTCCTGGTCCTCCTCCTCGAAACGGAGAAGCAGACCGCCGTCTCCATGGCGGAGCGGCTCCGTGTTACGGCCCAAGATTCAATTTTTCCACACGCGCCGGAAGAGCCGGAGAATCACCTGACCGTCCGGATCGCCGTCGCCAGCTACCCTTGGGACGCGGACGAGGGAGAGGGGCTGATCCGTTTGGCCGATCAGCTTTTGACGCAGGGCAAACAGTCGGGGAAAAATCGGGTCCATTGGAAACGTCTATAGAAACCATAAAAGGGAGGACTACCCATGCAACAAGAAGAGAAGATGACCATGGAGGACCGAATGACCCCCGATCCGGTCACGATCCGCTCCGACCAGACGATCGGAGAGGGGCTGGTCCTGATGTTCGAGCATGACATCCGCCATCTGCCGGTCGTCTCGCACGGGAAAGTGGTCGGGATGGTCTCCGACCGGGATATTCGCCAGCTCCTCGGGAAAGCGAGCATTGCCGCGAAGCACCGCGAGGAAGAGCGGCGCCAGCTTCGGCTTCCGGTCACGGAGATCATGGCGACCCATCTTTATACCGTCGAGAAGACGACCCCTCTTGCCGAAGGGGTCCGGCTCATGGTAGAACACAAGATCGGCGCCGTTCCGGTCGTCGATTCAAAGCAGCATGTCGTCGGGATCTTCAGCGAGCTCGATGCGCTGCGGTACTGTCTCTATCTCATTGAACGATACCAAAGTGTACGCTCTTAATAAAGGACCGATATGAAAAAACCGTCCACACGGCAAGCGATCCGGAAAATCTTGGTCCCCACCGATTTCTCGCCCCACTCCGAGCGAGCCGCCGATTACGCTGCGATGCTGGCGGACGGCTTTCAAGCCGAGATCGTTCTCCTCCACGTGGTCGAGCCGTTCCCCTACAGCGTGACCGACACGATGACGGTCATCAACCACGGCGAAGCGCTCAAGACCATCGCCGCCTCTCTGCTCGAGAACGCCCGCGCCAAGCTGGAGCAGAGCGGCGCCGCGGTCGAAGCCCATCTCACCCGCGGGGTCCCCTATGAGGAAATCCTCGCCTGGGCCGGCAAAAAGAAGATCGATCTCATCGTCATGGGGACCCGCGGACGAACCGGCGTCGGACACTTTCTCCTCGGAAGCGTCGCAGACCGGGTCGTCCACCTCGCCCCCTGCCCGGTGTTGACGATGACCGCTGCAAAAGGGGGCTCAAAATCGGCGAGGCGTAAGCGGTAAGTCAAAAGACGGCTGTCTTTTACCCCTCACGCCCGACGCTTCACCCCTCACGTTCCCTCAAATACCCCCTTTGGGGGATTGTCCCCCCGGCCCTGTTGCGGGAGAATTGCAACATGTGGATCGATGATCTCCATCGCAACGGGGGGAATCCGGATGGCCTTTAAACAGATCCTTGTCCCCATCGATTTTTCTCCCTGCTCGCTCGAAGCGTACCGCGTCGCCGTCTCCCTGGCCCGCTTCTCCGGAGCGACCCTCCACCTCCTCCATGTCATCGATCGCCGGGCGCTGGAGGTCGCCCGTGAGATCGGTCTCACCGCGGACGAAATCGACGAGAAATCGCTCCATGCGACGGCGCGCCGTCGCCTCCGGGAATTCCTGGCGAAGGAGACGGACGGCGTCCCCGCCGACCGGAAGATCGTCACCGGTCTCCCGTTCCAAGAGATCGTCCGTGCCACCCGGCAGGAGCAGATCGACCTCATCGTGATGGGACGCTACGGCGGCAGCGGCGAGTTGGAGAAAATTTTCTTCGGCAGCACCGCCGAAAAGGTCGTCCGCGTCGCCCCCTGTGCCGTTCTCTCCATTCCCCTGGCTGAGTCGAGGAGACCGGCGTGAACGAAAAACCCTGGCATCAATTGACCGCAGCGCAGACGCTGACCGCGCTGGAGAGCGCGCCCGAGGGGCTTTCTCACGCCGAGGCCGCGCGGCGACTGTCGGATTACGGTCAGAACATCCTCAAAGAGACCGAGGGGAAAAGCCCCTGGTCGATCCTCCTCCGGCAATTCACCGACGTGATGATCGTGATCCTTCTCGCCGCCGCCGCGATCTCCTGGTGGATCGGAGAGCTTACCGACACCGCGATGATCCTGGTCATCGTAATCCTCAACGCCGCGCTCGGCTTCAGCCAGGAATACCGGGCCGAGCGGGCCCTCTCCGCCTTAAAAAAACTGGAGCAGCCGCAGGTCGTCGTCCGACGGGAGGGGGCCTACCTCCAAATTCCCTCCCGGAACTTGGTTCCCGGAGACATCGTCGCCGTAGAGGCGGGACAGAAAGTCCCCGCCGACGGGCGGCTGATCGAGACGGCTCAGCTCAAGGTCGATGAGTCTCAGTTCACCGGCGAATCGCTGCCGGCGGGGAAAACATCCCCGCCGATCGACCGGGAAGAGGTCCCTTTGGGAGATCAGACCAACCGGATCTTCATGGGAACCACCGTCATGACCGGGCACGGCTCGGCCGTGGTGACCGAAACCGGCATGCGGACGGAGCTCGGGAAGATCGCCTCCCTTCTGCAGACGGTGGAAGATCGGAAAACGCCGCTGCAGCGCCGGCTCGCCACCCTGGGGAAAAGGCTCGCCGCTGCGGCATTGATTGTAACGGCGGTGATCTTCGTCGCCGGACTGCTCCGGGGAGAAACGATCGAGACGATGCTCCTCACGGCGATCAGCCTGGCGGTCGCCGCCATCCCGGAGGGGCTCCCGGCGATGGTCACCATCGTCCTCGCCCTCGGCGCTCAGCGGATGGTCCGGCGCAACGCCCTCATCCGCAAGCTCCCCGCCGTCGAAACCCTCGGAAGCGTCACGACGATCTGCACCGACAAGACCGGAACGCTGACGCAGAATGTGATGTCGGTCGAGGCGATTTACGTCGACGGCCGCCGGCTTCGCGTCACCGGTCACGGCTACCGCCCCGAGGGGGCTTTCTACCGGAACGAAGATCGGCTCGACCCCGCGACCGATCCCCCGCTGCGCCGGCTTTTGCGCGCGGCGGTTCTCTGCTCGAACGCCCATCTTGATCTTCGCGATGACAAGTGGACCGTTCTGGGAGATCCGACGGAGGGGGCCCTTCTCACCGCCGCCGCCAAGGCGGACCTCCGGAAAGAGCCGCTTGAGCGCGAATATACCCGGATCGGAGAGATCCCCTTCGACTCCACCCGCAAAATGATGACGACGATCCATCAAGATCGGGAGGGGAAGATCCGGGCCTTCACCAAAGGAGGACTTGAAGAACTCCTCCGGCGGTCGTCTTTGATCGTCCAAGGCGAAGAAGAAGTCCCCCTGACCGATCATCACCGGGAGGAGATCGCCCGGATGCATCGGGAGCTTGCCGGGGCCGGTCTGCGTCTGCTGGCGTGCGGCATGCGGCGGTTGGAAAACCGTCCCGACACCGACGATCCCGCTCTCGGGAGAGTCGAGGAGGAGCTGACTTTTCTCGGCCTCTTCGGAATGATCGATCCCCTGCGGCCCGAAGCGGCGGAAGCGGTCCACCGCTGCCGGGCCGCGGGGATTCGTCCGGTCCTGATCACGGGAGACCATCGGATCACCGCCGAGGCAATCGCCGCGCAGATCGGAATGAAGGAGGCCGGCGAGCAGGTCCTCACCGGAGAGGAATTGGCCCGCCTCAGCCCCGAAGCGCTGGAGCCGATGGTCGGAAAGATCTCGATCTACGCCCGGGTCGCCCCCGAACACAAGGTGAAGATCGTCGAGGCGCTCAAGCGCCGGGGGGAGATCGTCGCGATGACCGGCGACGGGGTCAACGACGCCCCCGCGCTCCGGGCCGCCGATATCGGCGTCGCCATGGGCCGGAGCGGAACCGACGTGGCCCGGGAAGCCTCCGAGATGGTCCTGCTGGACGACAACTTCGCGACAATCGTCTCGGCGGTGGAAGAGGGGCGGATCATCTACGACAATATCCGGAAGTTCACCCGGTATATTCTCTCCACCAACAGCGGCGAAATTTTGATCATGCTCTTCGCGATCCTCTTCGCCCTTCCCCTCCCGCTCCTTCCGATCCAGATCCTCTGGACGAACCTCGTCACCGACGGCCTCCCCGCCCTCGCCCTCGGCCTGGAGCCCCCCGAACGGGACGTCATGCGAAGAGCGCCGCGGCCCCCCGAAGAGAGCCTCTTCGCCGGCGGCCTCGGCCTTCATATCGTCTGGGTCGGATTGCTGATGGGGCTGGGGACGGTCGCCCTCTTCGCCTGGGCGGTCCAAACGCGGGATCACGCGCATGCCCGGACAATCGCCTTCCTGACGTTGATGCTCTTTCAGATGTTCCATGTCCTGGCGATCCGCTCGGAGCGCGACCCCCTCTGGCGGATCGGCTTCTTCTCCAATCCGCATCTGTTGGGGGCCGCCGTTCTGACCCTCTCTCTTCAATTGGCAATCACCTATCTGCCGCCGCTTCAGGAACTCTTCAAGACGACGGCGCTGACGGGGGGCGAGTTGCTCGCCTGCGTCGGGGTCGCCTCGACGGTCTATTTCGCCGTGGAGGGAGAGAAATGGTTGCGCGCACATACAAGAGGAGGAAACAAATGATCAAACTGGAACATCTTCTGGTGGCGACCGATTTCTCGGCCTGCTCGAAGGAGGCGCTCGATCATGCCGTTCAGCTCGCCCAAAAGATGAACGGACGGCTGACCCTTCTCCACGTTTTCGAGTCCCCCTTCTTTTACCCGGCGGAGACCCCCCTCGGAAACTATCCCGAGGTCTATCAGTGGCTTCAGGATTTCAAGCAGGAGGAGTTGAAAAACCTGGATACTCTGACGAATGAAATTCGGAAGGAGGGGCTTCCGGTCGAAGCGCTTTTTAAGGAGGGAGCCCCCTCCGTCGAGATTCTCCGAACGGCGAAGGAGATCAATGCCGACCTGATCGTGATGGGGACGCACGGACGAAAAGGCTTCTCGCACGTCATGATGGGGAGCGTCGCCGAGCGGGTCGCCCGCGAGGCCCCCTGTCCGGTGTTCATCGTCCGGGAGAAGAAAGGTCCGGAGAAGAGATGAGCTTCAATTCACTCAGGAGGAAGCGATGACGACATCCGCAACAGAAACCCAAAAAGAATCGATGACGATCTCCTGGACCGCCGGCGTCCAACTGGCGGTGGAGGTCCGCGGCCACCGCCTGATCGTCGATCAACCGAAGGAGGAGGGAGGAGACGATCAGGGAATCACGCCGGTCGAGATGTTCATCGCCTCCCTCGGCGCCTGCATCGGCTACTTCGCGGTCCGCTTCTGCCGACGTCACAAACTGCCGACGGAGGGGCTGGCCGTTCACACGACCTGGGATGATGCCGAGCAGCCGCACCGGGTCGGGACGATCCGCGCCCGGGTCGATCTTCCGAAGGGGTTCCCCGCGGCAATGAAAGACCGGCTTCAAAAGGTCGTGGAAGGATGCACCATTCACAACTCGCTGACGCACCCTCCGCAGATTGCGGTCCGGCTGATGGAAGCGGGTTGATACCCGGCGGTTCGGGTGAGTAGAATGAACAAGAGAAGGAGAAATCAGATGCGACGGAGCTTACTCATTGGGTGGACGGCTCTTTTTCTGACGGCGGCGCCAGCGGGTTGGGCCGTCGATGCCGCCCGGCTCTACGGCGACAAATGCGCCCCCTGCCACGGAGGCGGCGGCCAGGGAACCCAGACCGCCCCGCCCCACAAGGGCAACCCCTTCATCACTCAGGGAGAGCCCGAGGCGATCAAAGAGGTCATCTTGAAAGGGCGGCAAGGGGCCGAGAAAAAATACCCCGACATTCCGATTGAAATGCCGGGAGGTCTGGTCACGGAGAAACAGGCCGAGGCGCTGGTCGGTTACATGAAGGGGGCGCTCCAGACAAGCGAGGAGGGATTCCTTCGGGGCCGGTGCGCTCCCGGCGAGCACCGCGGTCGGCATTGTGACCGGAGGGGAATGCGTTGAGTGAAAAGGAGCGGAGGATGGAGAAGGAAAACGGTTTCGCCGTCACCTCCGAGGCCTACCGCTATTTTCTTCGCGAGGAATCCGGAGTTCGCCCGCTTCCTGGTGGAAGAGGGGATCGACAGCATCTCGCTGAATCCCGACGCGGTGATGAAAACCACCGTCATGATCCCGGAGGCCGAGCGGGCGGAGGCGGCGTGAAATAAACGAAAACCCTGTAGGGGGCGGACCTGCGTGTCCGCCCTCCGTTACGGCAAATATAAAACCAGGCGCACACATCGGTGCGCCCCTACAAAATCGATTTCTTGATGAGGAGGTCTATCATGAAAGCACTTGTGTATCACGGCCCCGGCAAACGGGCCTTGGAAGAAAAACCGAAGCCCGCGATCCAGGCGCCGACCGATGCGATCGTGAAAATCACCAAGACAACGATCTGCGGGACCGATCTGCACATTCTCAAGGGGGACGTCCCGACCGTCACCGACGGTCGGACCCTCGGACACGAGGGGGTCGGCGTGATCGACCAGGCCGGCGACGCCGTCGGGAGCTTCCGGCCCGGCGACCGGGTTCTGATCTCCTGCATCACCTCCTGCGGCCGCTGCGCCAATTGTAAAAAGGGGATGTATTCGCACTGTGAAAACGGCGGCGGCTGGATTTTGGGGAACACGATCGACGGCACCCAGGCGGAGTATGTCCGGATCCCCTTCGCCGACACCAGCCTTTACAAGATCCCGGAAGGGGTCGATGAAGAAGCGTTGACGATGCTGAGCGACATCCTCCCGACCGGCTTCGAGTGCGGGGTGCGGAACGGCAAGGTCAAACCGGGAGACATCGTCGCCATCGTCGGGGCGGGACCGATCGGCCTCGCCGTGCTGGCAACCGCCCAGCTCTACTCCCCCGCCGAGATCATCATGATCGACCTCGACGACAACCGCCTCGACGTCTCCAAAAAATTCGGCGCCACGAAGACGATCAACAGCAGCGACGGCCGGGCGGTTGAGAATGTGATGGGGTTGACGAACGGAAAGGGGGTTGATGTCGCGGTTGAAGCGGTCGGCATCCCGGCGACCTTCGAGCTCTGCCAGAAGATCGTCGCCGCCGGCGGCCACATCGCCAACATCGGCGTTCATGGAAAGCCGGCCCTCCTCCATCTGGAAACCCTCTGGTCCCACAACATCACGCTGACGACGCGGCTGGTCGATACCGAGACGACGCCGATGCTCCTCAAGATGGTGAAATCAGGAAAACTGCAGCCGAAGCAGTTCATTACCCACCGCTTCGCGTTGAATGATGTGATGAAGGCGTACGATACCTTCATGAACGCCGCCAAGGAGAAAACGTTGAAGGTCGTGTTGGCGGCGTGATGAAACCTACCCGTCGTGCAGGGGCGCCGCATGCGGCGCCCCTGCGGTGACGCAGATGACGAAGGACCGAAACAAGAAGAAACGGCCGGCTGAAAAAGAACCCCGGCGGATTTCCGGGCTGATCCGGAGGCGGTTGCGGGAGGCGGTTTTCGGGGTCCAGGACGGTCTTATCTCGACCCTCGGCGCCCTCACCGGAATCGCGGAAGGGACGGAGAGCCGGGCGGCGGTTGTCATTTCCGGAGTGGTGATCATCGTCGTCGAATCGCTGTCGATGGCCGCCGGCTCCTATCTCTCTTCAAAATCGCACAAGCAATACCTTCAGCGCCTTCTCCGGGAAGAGGAGGAGCAGATTGCAAGAGACCCGGAAGGAGAGCGGCGGGAGATCTGGGCGATGTACCGGGAGCGGGGTTATCCCGACGAGGAGATCGCGATCATTGCGAATCGGCTGCTGAGCGATAAAGCTCTTCTCCTGGAAGACATGGCGCACAAGGAGCTCGGCATCTCTCCGGCGAGCCTGGAGGGGCCGGCCGGCAATGCGCTCGTGATGGGGATCGCCTACGTCTTCGGCGGCCTCGTTCCGGTCCTCCCCTATCTGATCCTCTCGATCGACGCGGCGATGCCGCTCTCCGTTTCCGGCACGCTTATCGCCCTTTTTCTCTTCGGCGGGTTGAAGGGACGCCTCGTCGGCCAAAGGGGATGGCGCAGCGCGCTTGAGATGGTCGGCATCGCGGGTCTTGCAGCCGCGGCAGGATACGGGATCGGGCGGCTTGCAAGCTTTTGGATCAAGTAATATGATATAAGAGCGAAACGACACAAAGGCGAAAATCAATGTCCAAGATCAAACCGATCCCGGAGCGGGAACCGGCCCACGACATTTTTCGGCGGCGCCATCATCCCCTCGACGTTTTCTTTTCGCCGCGGACGGTCGCGCTCATCGGCGCGACCGAAAGCGAAGGGAGCGTCGGGAGGACGATCCTTCGAAATCTCATCGGCAACCCGTTCGGCGGGGTCGTCTTTCCGATCAATCCGAAACGTTCGAGCGTCTTGGGGATCAAGGCCTATCCGAGCATCGCCCAGGTCCCGGAAAGGATCGATCTCGCCGTGATCGCCACCCCGGCGCAGACGGTGCCGGGGATCATCCGCGAATGCGTCCAGGCCGGCGCGCGGGGGGCGATCATCATCTCGGCCGGCTTCAAAGAGGCCGGCGCCGCCGGGGTCGAATTGGAGCGGCAGATCCTCGCCGAGGCGCGCCGCGGAAAGATGCGGATCATCGGCCCGAACTGCCTCGGGGTGATGAGCCCCCTGACCGGATTGAACGCGACGTTCGCGGGGACCATGGCCCGGCCGGGAAATGTCGGCTTCATCAGCCAGAGCGGGGCCCTCTGCACGGCGATCCTCGACTGGAGCCTTCAGGAAATGGTCGGCTTCTCCGCCTTCGTCTCGATCGGATCGATGCTCGATGTGAACTGGGGCGATCTGATCGGCTATCTCGGCGAAGATCCCCGGACGCAGAGCATCGTCCTCTACATGGAGTCGATCGGAGACGCCCGCTCTTTTATTTCGGCGGCCCGCGAAGTCGCGCTGACCAAACCGATCATCGTGATCAAGGCGGGGCGGACGAAGGCGGCGGCCAAGGCGGCCGCCTCCCACACCGGCGCCCTCACCGGAAGCGATGAAGTGCTCCACGCCGCCTTCCGCCGCTCCGGCGTTCTGCGGGTGAACAGCATCGCCGACCTTTTTTACATGGCGGAGGTCCTCGCCAAACAGCCCCGTCCCAAAGGACCGCGGCTGACGATCGTGACGAACGCCGGCGGCCCGGCGGTGCTCGCCACCGATGCGTTGATTCTCACCGGGGGAGCGCTGGCCGAACTGGCGCCGGAGACGATTCAGGCGCTCAATCAAATTCTCCCCCCCCACTGGAGCCACGGCAATCCGATCGACATCTTGGGCGACGCCAGCGCCGAGCGCTACGCGCAGGCGGTCGAGATCGCCGCGAAAGATCCGAACAGCGACGGCCTGCTCGCCGTCCTGGCGCCCCAGGCGATGACCGACCCGACACAGACGGCCGAGCGGCTCAAGGGGCTCGCCCGGCTCGACGGAAAACCGCTGCTGGCAAGCTGGATGGGGGGGGCCGACGTCGCCGCCGGGGTGACGATCTTAAACCGCGCCGGCGTCCCGACCTTCTCCTACCCCGACACCGCCGTCCGGGCCTTTAACTACATGTGGCGCTACAGCTATAATCTCCGCAGCCTCTACGAAACCCCGGTGCTGGCCGCCGAGGAGGGGATCGATCGCGCCGCGGCCGAGCGGTTGATTCAAAAGGCCCGCAAGTCGGGGCGGACCCTTCTGACCGAGGTGGAATCGAAACAGCTCCTCGCCGCCTATGCCCTTCCGACCGTCGAAACGCGGATTGCAAAAAACGAGGCGGAGGCGGTCGAGATCGCCGCCGAGATCGGATACCCGGCGGTCCTCAAGCTTCACTCCGAGACGATCACCCACAAAAGCGACGTCGGCGGCGTTCAGTTGAACCTGGCCAACGCCGCCGCCGTCCGGCGCGCCTATCGGGCGATCGAGAAGAAGGTAAAGGGAGGCGATTTTCTCGGGGTCACCGTCCAGCCGATGATCGCCCGCGACGGCTATGAATTGATTTTGGGGAGCAGTCCCGATCCGGAGTTCGGCCCGGTTCTCCTCTTCGGAACAGGGGGAACACTGGTCGAAGTTTTCCAAGATCGGGCCTTGGGCCTTCCGCCGCTGACCACCACGCTGGCCCGCCGGATGATGGAGCAGACGAAAATATTTACCGCGCTGAAGGGGGTGCGGGGGAAGGGGCCGATCGATCTTGCCGCGCTGGAGCAGCTCCTCGTCCGGTTCAGCCGGCTGGTCGTCGAGCAGCGATGGATCAAGGAGATCGACATCAATCCCCTTCTCGTCTCGGAGGATCGGCAGATCGCGCTCGATGCCCGCGTCGTCGTTCATGGGAAAGAAGTTCGCGAAGAAGATCTCCCGAAGCTGGCCATCCGCCCCTACCCGGCCCAGTACGTCAGCCGATCGGCCTTGAAAGACGGCACCCCGGTGACGATCCGTCCGATCCGGCCGGAAGACGAGCCGCTGATGGTCCGCTTCCACCAAGCCCTCTCGGACCAGAGCGTCTATCTCCGTTTCTTTCAACCGTTGAAGCTCAGCCAGCGGGTCGCCCACGAGCGGCTGACCCGGATCTGCTTTATCGATTATGATCGCGAGATGGCGCTGGTCGTGGAGCGGAAAGATCCCGACACGGAAACCCGGGACCTGCTCGGCGCCGCCCGGCTGACCAAGATCGAAGGAACCGAGGAGGCCGAATTTTCCATCTTGATCGCCGATCCTTATCAGCGGCAGGGGCTGGGGACCGAGCTTCTCCGCCGCCTCATTCGGATCGGCCGCGACGAGCACCTCAAAAAAATCCGCGCCGACATCCTTCCCGACAACACCGCCATGCAGCGGGTCTGCAAGAAGCTCGGCTTCAAGATCCGGCGGGAAGTGGGCGATCCGTTGGTCTCGGCCGAGCTGGAGATCTAGGCCATGTTGGAAAAAAGAAGATCGATCCGGCCCAAAATTTCCGTCGGACGCCACGCCGGCGCCGTCTCGATTAATGTCGACAGCTACCGTCCGCTCGTCGGGGATGAATTGATCGATGAGTTGATAATGCTGGCGCGGGAGTTAAGCGGGGTTCGGATCTGCCACCTCAACTCCACCGCCCTGGGGGGCGGGGTGGCGGAGCTCCTCTCGCGCTATCTCCCCCTTCTGCAGACCTTCGGCCTTTCGGCCGATTGGCGGATCATACACGGAACGCGGGAATTCTTCGTGGTGACCAAGGCCTTTCATAACGCCCTGCAAGGGGCGCAGTACGATCTGACGGAAGCGGACCGAAGGATCTATCTTCAGGCGAACGAGGAGAGCGCCAAGCTCATCGGCCGGGAGTACGACGTCTACATCGTCCATGATCCTCAGTCGGCGGCGATCCGACACTTCATCGGGGAAAACCGGGCCAAATGGATCTGGCGCTGCCACATCGACAGCTCATCCCCCGATCCGAATGTCAGCCAATTCTTCAAGCCGTTTATCGAGGCGTACGATGCCTTGGTCTTCACGATGCCCGAATTTCTCCTCCCCGGCCTTCAGATCAAGCGGGTCGCTTTTATCCCCCCCGCCATCGATCCGCTCGCCACCAAAAACATGGAGATCCCGATCGAGCTCTGCAAGCGGGCGATCGCCGACTCCGGGGTCGATCTGACCCGGCCGTTGTTGGTCCAGGTCTCCCGGTTCGATCCGTGGAAAGACCCGCTCGGCGTGATCCGGGCGTACCGTTTGGTGAAGGAAGCCGTTCCGGGGGTGCAGCTCGCGCTGATCGGGGGGATGGCGGGGGATGATCCGGAGGGGTGGCATATTTTGGAGCAGATCGAGGAGGAAGCGGCGAACGATCGGGATCTCTATGTCTTCACCAATCTCGCGGGGGTCGGGAGCATGGAGGTAAACGTCTTCCAGCGCGGCTGCGATCTGATCATTCAAAAGTCGATCCGGGAGGGATTCGGCTTGGTCGTCTCCGAGGCGCTCTGGAAGGAGAAGCCGGTGATCGCCGGGCGCGCCGGCGGCATTCCGATGCAGTTTCCGGAAGGGTATCACCGCTATCTGGTCGACACCGTCGAGGAGTGCGCCGACCGCGTCCTCCATCTCTTGAAGCGGCCCGGCGATCGGGGCGATTTCGGACGGGCCGGCCGGGAGCATGTCCGGAAACATTTTCTCTTCCCGCGGCTCTTGCGGAACGAGCTGCGGCTGATTAAAGACCTTCTCCACCCCGGATGAAGATCATCGTCGAACACGAAGAGGTTCGGTATACTTTGGGCTATGCTAATAGTCAGGTCGTGATCACCCCCTTCCAGGAGTCATCATGAAAAGACCCCTTCTCTTACCCTTTCCAGGCAATGCCGGGCTGGCCGATGCGCTCTCCGGCCGAATCGATGCGGAGATCGGCAAGCTGATCGTCCGCCGGTTTCCCGATTGCGAGTCGTATGTCCGGATCGAAAGCCCGGTGGAAGGGCGCACCGTTCTTCTTTGCTGCACCCTCGACAGGCCCGACGACAAAATTATGCCGCTCCTTTTTCTGGCGAAAACGGCGAGAGATCTCGGCGCCGAAAAAGTCGGATTGATCTCCCCCTATCTCGCTTACATGCGGCAGGATCATCGGTTCCACCCGGGAGAGGGACTCTCTTCGGTCTATTTCGGTCAACTTCTTTCCGATGTCTTGGATGGGTTGGTGACGGTCGATCCGCACCTCCACCGCCACCCGTCGCTGGAAGAGGTCTACTCCATCCCCAGCCGCGTGGTGCGCGCCGCCCCCGCGATCGCCCATTGGGTTCGTACCCATCTCCCCCATCCGCTCCTGATCGGTCCCGACCGCGAGAGCGAGCAGTGGGTCGCCGCCGTGGCGGCAGAGGCCAGCGCCCCCCATTTGATTCTGGAAAAAATTCGCCACGGCGATCGGGAGGTGGAAATTTCCCTTCCGATGGCCGATCAATGGCGCGACCGGACGCCGGTTTTGGTCGATGACATCATCTCCTCCGCCGGCACAATGATCGAAGCGGTCGGCCAGGTGCGGCGCGCCGGCCTCGCCCCGCCGGTCTGCATCGGCGTCCACGCCGTTTTCGCCGACCGGGCCTATGCCGATCTCCTCGCGTCGGGCGCCGCTCAAGTGATGACTTGCAACACCATTCCTCATGAATCGAACCGGATCGACGTGGGGGACCTTCTTGCGGAGGGGGTGTCGGCCCTTTTTGCACCGTGACGCCCGTTCGCGGCGCGGCCTTCATTCATTCCATTTCTTCAATTCTTCCGGCAGGGGGCGATGCGTCGAGCATCGCGTTGGATAAGATTTTGGAGACGAGGGCGGCCCGGTTGTGCACACCCATCTTTTGGTAGATCTTCTTGAGATGATCTTTCACGGTAAACGCGCTGATGAAGAGCTGATCGGCGATCTCCTTGTTGGCGTCTCCCCGGCAGAGGCACTTGACGACGTCGATCTCCCGTTCCGAGAGATGAAACGTTTCCTGCACCTTTCTCATTTCGACAATCTCCATCCGGCCTTCCGTCTGGACGATCCACCGGTTTTGAAGCTGGAGGGCTCGTTTTTCGATGGCGAGTCGAACCGCCTCGACCAGCTGCGGCAAATCGTCCTTCGATTTCTCAAGATAATCGAACGCCCCCTCTCTCCGGAGCGACTGGACCGCCGTATCCAAAGAGGCCTGGCCGGTCAGCATGATCGCGACGATTTCGGAATCGATTTTTTTGGCCTCGCGCAACACGTCGATGCCGCTGAGCGTTGGGAGATTGATGTCCAGAATCAACACACCCGGCAGAGAAAACCGTTGATGGAGGAAATCGATCGCCTCCCGGCCGTCTCGCGCGATGTGGAGGAGATTCGAGATGCCCCCCTTTTCAAGGGAGTGCCGGATCAGGTCGACGTCCAACGGATTGTCCTCCACCAGCAGAATGAAGACCGATTCCTTGTCGAGTGTACTCATCCGGGATATACCATCCAGCCGCTCAGGGTGACGATGAAAGGGAGTATAGTACCCCTCTATCCGACTGTCAAACGACAACCGAACGACAGAAGAAGCCCGGATCTCCCGGAAACATCTCCTCCGAATGCCGTTCAATTCAATACGTCGTCCGCTGTTTTAAAGAAAATCTAATCCCCTTCCCTAAAACGGGAATCGTCTCAGATGATTTTTAACGAAAAAAAAGAGGGGGCCTCCCCCTTACCACGAATCCCTCTTTACCCTGAGGCCGTTTTTGTTATATTCTTGTCGATAATTAACCATCGGAAAAAACCAGGTGAACGAGACCTTGAACACGCCGTTTGCGGGGTTGCGTTACGTTCCGCACTCAGGCAGAATAACTTCATCAATAAGGAAAGGAGGAGCCCATGAAAAAAACAACCCCCAAAAAAAATGAGAACTTCCCCCAGGAAGAGGTCAACGGAAGGCCGGACGATCGGCTGCTGCAAGAGCGGATTGCCGAACGGGCCTACGCGCTTTATCAGAGGAGAGGACAATATCACGGAAACGACCTGGCCGATTGGCTGGAAGCCGAACAGAGCGTTCTCTCCGAACACGGCTCAAATGCGGTTTCCCCCGCGCCCGCGGCCAAGCCGGCCTCGCGCGCGAAATCGACCCGGAAGCGAAGCGGCGAGCAAAAGGCTTCGTAATTCCCTCATCCGGAACCCATTCACCTTTTTGGAAACAAATCCGGGTAGCGGTTCGCCCGAAGCGTGGAGGGATCTTTCTATGTCGATGGGGAAAATGGGGCGGGGTGTCTCGATCGACGGCGGCCCTCGCCTCGGCGAAACCGGTCCCTTGTAAAGACGTTCCGGCGGGACGTCTTTACAGGGGTTCCCGCCGTCGCGGCGGACCGCTTCACGCCGTTTAAAAACCATCTTCGGTATCTCCGTATCAATTCTCCCTTTCATCCCATCCTAAAATTACCGGACCAAAGAATCACTAATTGATCTTTACCTTGACAGGGTCATTAAAAATGATACCGTAGTTCTGCACACGCCGGACCTACCTTTACTGCCTGGTTCTCGTCTTTGTTTCAAATAATGCGGGCGTCCGAAGGCCCTATTGGAAGAATGCCGATGATTCACCGCCAAGGGATATTCATCTCCTCTCGTTGAAGAACATGTAGATCCAAATTAGATGGAAGCTCCCCGCAGCAAGCTGCGAGGAATGCGACGCGCGTACGCGTTCAAGAAGAATCTCTCCTCCAAACGGCATTGACCGGGATGATGGGATCGCGGGATCCGATCTTCCGCTTAAGATTCACCTTTCTTATCCCCAGGAGCGCCGGATGCCTCCGGAACGGGAACGTGTCGAGCGAGCGCTGCAAGCGGCGCTGACCTATGCCGACGGGATCATCGACACCATTCGCGAGCCGCTCCTGATCCTCGATGCGAAGATGCGGATCAAGCGGGCGAACCGCTCTTTCTACGAAACCTTCCGGGTCTCTCCGGACGAGACCGAACATCACTCTTTGTATGATCTCGGAAACGGCCAGTGGGACATTCCGGCATTGCGCACCCAAATGGAGGAGGTTCTCCCGAGGAGCCGCCAGTTCGAGAATTTCGAGGTCGAACACGACTTTCCGACGATCGGACGGCGGACCATGCTGCTGAATGCCCGGCAGGTCCGTACGGGGGACAACACCGTCGAAACCGGCACGATCCTCCTTGCCATCGAGGATGCCACCGAGCGGAAGCGGGTGGAGAAAGAGCTGGCGCGCCGCGCCGCGGAGCTGGCCCGCTCCAACGCCGAATTGGAGCAATTCGCCTATGTCGCCTCGCACGATCTGCAGGAGCCGCTTCGGATCGTCGCCAGCTACACGCAACTTCTATCGCGGCGGTATCAAGGCCGGCTCGACACCGACGCGGATGAGTTTATCGCCTACATCGTCGACGGCGCGGTCCGGATGAAGCAGTTGATCAACGACCTGCTTGCTTATTCCAGAGTCAGCACGCAGGGGAAAGCGTTTGCGCCGGTCGATTGCGAAGAGATCTTCCGTCAGACCCTGATCAACCTCGGCATGTCGGTCGAAGAATCGGGGGCCGTCGTGACGCGCGATCCGTTGCCGACGATCCCGGGCGACGCCTCCCAGCTGGGTCAGCTCTTCCAGAATTTGATCGGCAACGCCATCAAGTTCCGCGGCGATCACCCCCCCCGGATTCACCTCTCCGCAAAAGAAAAACAGAACGAGTGGCTTTTTTCCGTCCAGGATAACGGGATCGGCATCGAGCCGGAATATAAAGACCGCATCTTTATTATTTTTCAGCGACTTCACGGGAAGAACGAATACCCGGGGACGGGGATCGGCCTTGCGGTCTGCCGTAAAATCGTCGAACGCCACGGCGGGACCATCTGGGTGGAGTCGGCGCTCGGAAAAGGATCCACTTTTTATTTCACCGTCGGAAAATCGGGAGAGAAATGATGAATGGGAAGACCATCGGAGGGCCGATTGAGATCCTGCTCGTTGAGGACTCTCCCGGCGATGTGCGTCTGACAAAGGAGGCCCTTAAAGAGGGAAAGGTCCTGAACAATTTGAACGTCGTGGGGGACGGCGTGGAAGCGCTCGCCTTCCTCCGAAAGGAGGGACCCTATACAAACATGACCCGCCCCGATCTCATCTTGCTCGACCTGAACCTCCCGAAAAAAGACGGCCGGGAGGTGCTGGAAGCGATTAAAAACGATCCCGATCTCAAGCGGATTCCGGTGGTCATCTTAACCACCTCGAGCGCCGAGAAGGATGTTCTGAAAAGTTACGACCTTCACGCCAACTGTTATGTGACGAAGCCGGTCGATTTCGAGCAATTCATCACGGTGGTCAAATCGGTTGAAGATTTCTGGTTGACGGTGGTAAAGCTTCCAAAAACATAAGGAGCGTCGATGAACGGAGACTCCATCCGAGTTCTCCTGGTAGAAGACAATCCCGCGGATGTTCGGCTTGTTCAAGAAGTCTTGGTGGAGTCGTCCGCCCGATTCAGGATCACCCACGCCGACCGGCTCGACAAAGCGCTGGCGTCGCTCCGGGAGGAATCATTCGATGTCATCCTGCTCGATCTCTCCCTCCCTGACTCTCAGGGCCTCGAAACGTTCAGACAGGTCCGGGCGGCCATGCCCGCACTTCCGATCCTCGTCCTGACCTATCATCAAGATGAGGCCCTCGCGCTGCAAACGGTACAGAGGGGGGCGCAGGACTTTCTGACCAAAGGACATGAGGAAAGCCGCTATCTCGACCGCTCGATCCGGTATGCCATCGAGCGGAAACAGGCCGAAGAGCGGCTGCGCGAGAGCAACGAGCAGTACCGCGCCCTCTTCGAGAGCAATCCCATTCCGATGTGGGTGTTCGACCCGATCAAGGCTTCCTTTGTTTCGGTGAACGAGGCGGCGATTCACCATTATGGCTACTCCCGTGATGAAATCCTCTCGATGACCCCCCGCAGCCCTTCGGCCCCGGAGGAGCTTGCAAGCCTCCTCAAATACGGCTCTCAGATCTCCCATCAGAACTTCGAAGCGGGCTTCAGTCGATCGGGCGAGTGGACCCTTCGGACAAAAAGCGGCGTCTTGATCACCGCGGAGATCACCTGGAGCCAGATGACCTTTCACGGAAAGACCTCTTGGCTTATCTCGGCTCACGACATCTCCGATCGAAAGCGGGTCGAAGAGACCCTCAAGCGAAGCGAGCAGCAGCTTGCGGAAACCGAGCGACTGACCCGGCTCGGGAGCTGGCGGTGGGATATCCCCTCCAATCAGGTGACCTGGTCGGACGAGCTCTACCGAATCTTCTCCCTCAAGCCGCAATCGAAGGAGATCACCTTTGAAACCTATCTCAGCTACATCCATCCCGAAGACCGGGAGCAGGTCAAACGGACGATCGAGCAATCTCTTGAAAATAGGGGGTCCTTTAGTTGTTATCACAGGATCGTACTGCCGGACGGGAGCTCCCGGCTCCTCCACCTGACCGGCGCGGTCGTTACCGACGCGCAGGGCCGCGCGATCCATATGGTGGGAACAGCTCAAGATATCACCGAGCGGAAACGGGATGAAGAGGCCCTCAAGGAGAGCCACCAGCTTTTCCAAGCGGTCATCGAAGGAATTCCCGACACGGTTTATGTCAAAGATCTTCAGGGCCGATATATTCTGATCAATTCGGCCGGGGCCCGCCGCATCGGAAAACAAATTGAGGAGATCATCGGGAAAACGGACGAGCACCTTTTTGTTTCTCATACAACCACCTCATTAACGAATCCGCAAATGACCCCCGCCGGCGAGATCCAAACCTTTGAGGAGACGGAGCAGCGCGAGGGAATCCTCCGGACCTATCTCACCACGAAAATTCTCCGGCGGAATCCTCAGGATGAAATCATCGGTCTGATCGGGATCAGCCGGGAGATCACCGAACAGAAACAGTCGGAAGAATCGCTCCGCTTCCACGTCCGGCAGCAGACCGCCCTCGCCGAGCTGGGCCAATATGCGCTGGGCGGGCTCGATTTCTATGCGCTCTTGGATAAAGCGGCCGCGCTGGTCACCCGGGCGCTCGAAACGGAATACGCCAAGATTTTGGAACTCCTTCCGGAGGGAAAAACCCTTCTTTTACGGGCCGGCGTCGGATGGAAAGACGGGCTGATTCGAACCGCCACCCTGCCGGCGAATCCGGAGTCGCAAGGAGGCTACACCCTCCTGACAAACGCCCCGGTGATTGTCGAGGACCTGCGGACCGAGGACCGGTTCACCCCGCCGGCGCTTCTCCGCGAACATGGCGTCGTCAGCGGACTCAGCGTCGTCATCCCCGGCACGCGCCGGCCGTTCGGCACCCTCTCGGTCCACACCGCCCGAAGACGCCTCTTCACGCAAGCCGAGGTCCGCTTTCTCCAGGTGGTCGCCGACTTGCTGGCCACGGCGATCGAGCGCCGCCGGGCGGAGGAGACGATTCAGCATCAGGCTTACTACGACGCCTTGACCGGCCTTCCGAATCGCTCCCTTCTCGAAGACCATCTCGCACTGGCGATCTCCCAGGCCGACCGGCACAACGACATGGTCGCGCTGATGTTCCTCGACCTCGACTGCTTTAAAGAAGTGAACGACACACTGGGGCATCCGATCGGAGATCAGCTGCTGAAGGCAGTCTCCGAGCGGCTGGCGGCCTGCGTGCGGGACGGGGACACCTTCGCCCGAATGGGAGGAGATGAGTTCACCATCCTTCTTCCGGAAATCGACACCATTGAGAAAGTCACCCGGGTGGCCGAGCGGGTCTTGGAGGCGCTCATTCCCGCGTTCCGGATCGCCGGACAGGAATTGCCGGTCAGCGCGAGCATCGGGATCGCCCTCTACCCGCAGGCGGGCCGCGATCCCGAAACACTCCTCAGAAACGCCGACACGGCGCTCTACCGCGCCAAAAAGCAGGGGAAAAACACCTTCTGCTTCTTTTCGCCGACCCCAAACGAGAAGATGACCAGGGAGCGGTCGATTGAAAACAGCCTTCGGCAGGCGTTGGAGCGGGAGGAGTTTCTTCTTCATTATCAGCCTCAGATCGATTTGAAGTCGCGGCGGATCGTCGGGCTTGAAACATTGATCCGGTGGCGCCGACCCGATGCGACGCTGGTCTCCGCGGCGGACTTTATCCCCCTGGCGGATAAGACCGGCCTCATCGTCCCAATCGGAGAGTGGGTGCTGCGCACCGCGTGCGCCCAAAACAGAAAGTGGCAAGATGCCGGCCTCCCTTCCCTCCGGGTCGGGGTCAATCTCTCTGCCGGACAATTTTATCGGGAGGATCTCTCCGCCACCATCAGCCGGGTATTGGCCGACACCGGACTCGCTCCCGGTTATCTCGAACTCGAATTGACCGAAAAAATTTTAATGAGGAAGGAGGAGCCGCTCGTTGCGATGCTCCGGAAACTCGCCGCAATGGGGATCGCGCTCACGATCGACGACTTCGGGACCGGCTACTCTTCTCTGACCCATTTGAAGCGTTTCCCGATCAGCAAATTGAAGATCGATCAATCGTTCGTCCGGAACATCACCACCGACTCGAACAATGCAACCATCGCAAAAACGGTCGTCAAAATGGCGCACTCCCTTCAGATGAAGGGGATCGCGGAAGGGGTGGAGGCGGAAGAAGAGATGGAATTCCTCCATTCGATCGACTGCGATGAGATGCAGGGATACCTTTTCAGCCGGCCGCTCCCGGCCGACGAGACCGAACGGCTCTTGGCCCGCGGGGCCGTGCTCTGAAGCGCCTGACCGAGTCGGCCTTCCCCGACGCTTCTAACTCATACGACAGCGGATTTTCCGGAACGGAGAAAAAAATGGAATTGAAACAGATCAACACCCTGCTGATTGAAGACAACCCTGCCGACGCCCGGCTCATCCGGGAAATTCTCTCCGATGTGAAAGGGCTCTCCCTCCATCTCGTCTGCAGCGATCGGATTTCAACCGGGATGAAGCGTTTTCACCAAGGGCCGATCGATGTCATCCTCCTCGATCTCTCCCTCCCCGATTCTCAGGGGCTCGACTCTCTCTCCCGCGTTCAGACGCAGGCGCCCGGCATTCCGATCGTCATCCTCAGCGGCCTGAGCGACGAGCAGACCGCCATGCAGGCGATCCAGAAAGGAGCGCAAGATTATCTCATCAAAGGGAGGATCAGCGGCGACCTCCTTGCGCATGCCATCTCGTATGCCATCGAGCGGAAGCGGGCGGCAGAGGCGCTGCGCGTATCGGAGCAGCAGTACCGGCAGCTCTTTGAAAGCGCCAGCGACGCCATCCTGGTCGCCGATGATGACGGCCGGTATCTCGACGCGAACCACCGGGCGGAGGAATTATTGGGTTATCGCCGCGACGAGCTCATCGGAATGACGCTGGCCGATATCACCCCCGCCGAGCGCGTCGGAATCGGCCTTAAGCAATATGACGCGTTCAAGCGCCTCGGTCGAATGACGGGAGAATATACGGTGACCCGGAAGAACGGCGCCAAGGTGGAGGTGGAATTCTCCGCAAGCCGGATCGTGCCGGGGCGGTACCTGTCGATTCTGCGCGACATCACGGAGCGAAAGCAGGCGGAAGAGACGGTCCGGTCGCGTGCCCGTCGGCAGGCGGTCATTGCGGAGCTGGGGCAGCGGGCCCTCTCGGGCACGGCGCTCCCGGCGCTGATGAATGAGGCGGTCTCGTCGGTTTCTGAAACACTGGAAGTGGAGTACTGCCAGGCCTTGGAGCCGCTTCCGGATGGGAGTGCATGGTTGCTCACGGCAGGGGTCGGCTGGGAGGAGGGGTGGGTCGGAGAGGCGGAGCGCGGTGCCATGGAAAACGCTCAAGCCGCCTATACCTTCGCCTGCAACGGACCGGTGTTGGTGGAAGACTTTGAGAAAGAGACCCGGTTTAGCCCCCCGGCGCTGCTGCGGGAGCAGGGGGTGGTCAGCGGAATGAGCGTTCTGATCCCGGGCAGGGACCATCCGCACGGGGTCTTGGAAGTGCATACCCGGCGGCGGCGTACCTTCAGCAATGAGGACGTGCTCTTTCTTCAATCGATCGCCAACGTCCTCGCCATGGCGATCGACCGGAAAAAAGCGGAGGAGCGGATCGAGCACCAGGCCTACCACGATGCTCTCACCGGCCTTCCGAATCGGCTTCTGCTGGAAGATCGTCTCTCGGTCGCCGTGGCGCAGGCCCATCGCAGAGGAGAGATTCTGGCCGTCCTTCTGATCGATCTGGACCGCTTCAAAGTGATCAACGACACCCTAGGGCACCCTGCCGGAGACGAATTGCTGCGGGGGGCGGCGGCCCGCTTTATCCGGTCGGTCCGGGAGGGGGACACCATCGCCCGGATGGGCGGGGATGAATTCGCCGTTCTTCTTCCGAACTTAAATAGCGATGAGATCGCCCTTCAGATCGCCGATCGGATCGCCTCTTCCCTTCGAGAACCGTTTCATTTGGAGGGGCGCGACCTTTATGTCACCGCCAGCATCGGGGCCGCCGTTTATCCTCATGCCGGGGTCGACGGACGAACCCTTTTACAGCATGCCGACATCGCCCTCTATCGCGCGAAAGAGCAGGGGAGAAACACATTGCGCTATTTCTCGCCGGCGATGAACTCCCGCGCGTTCGAGCGCCTCTCCATGGAGAGCAGCCTCCGGGAAGCGCTGAAGCGGGAGGAGTTTCTCCTCTACTTCCAACCTCAGGTCGACCTGAACGGCGGGGAGATCATCGGGTTCGAAGCCTTGATCCGATGGCAGCGGCCGGAGATCGGGATGATTTCTCCGGCGGAGTTTATCCCCTTGGCGGAAGAGACCGGGCTGATCCTGCCGATCGGGGAGTGGGTGCTGCGGAGCGCGTGCGCCCAGAATGTCGCCTGGCAGCGGGCCGGCTTCCCGCCGACGCGGATCGCGGTCAACCTCTCCGTCCGTCAATTTCACCGGGAAAACCTCGTCGACACGGTCACCCGCGCGTTACAGGAGAGCGGCCTGGCGCCGCAATATTTGGAGTTGGAAATTACCGAGAGCGTCCTGATGGGGAAGGAGATGAGCATCCTTCTGATGCTTCGCAAGCTGACCGACATGGGTATTCAGCTTTCGATCGACGATTTCGGCACCGGCTACTCTTCGCTTGCCTATCTGAGGCGCTTCCCGATCGCCAAGCTGAAGGTCGATCAGATTTTTGTCCGGAATCTCACGACCGATCCAAACGACGCCGTGATTGCAAGGACCGTGGTCGGAATGGCCCACTCGCTTCACTTGAAAGCGCTGGCGGAAGGGGTCGAGACCGAGGCGCAGCTTGCCTACCTTCGTTCGATCGGCTGTGATCAGATGCAAGGCTATCTCTTCAGCCACCCCCTCCCCGTCGAAGAGGCGACCCGGCTGCTGGTCCAGAAGAAGCGGCTTTGATTTTTATCGAAGAACCTGCTCGGCGCGGACCGCATTGTTTAACTTTCGGCCCCGCTCGAAGTCGGAGAGATTGCCGAGGGTCGTCTCGGCGATCCGCGCCATCGCTTCTTGGGTGAAGAAGCCTTGATGGCCGGTGATCAAGACATTCGGAAAGGTGAGCAGCCGCGCGAAAACATCGTCTTGAATCACGCGGCCCGACAAATCTTCGAAGAAGAGATCGGCCTCCTCTTCGTAAACATCGAGGCCGAGGGATCCGATCTTTCCCGACTTCAAGGCGGCGATGACCGCCTGCGTGTCGATCAGCGCCCCCCGTCCCGTATTGATCAGCATGACGCCGTTCTGCATCTGCATCAACGCCTTGTCGCTGATCAGATGATGGGTCGCCGGGGTCAGCGGACAGTGGAGGGTGATGATGCGGGAGGCCGCATAGAGATCGGAAAGCGCGGTGTACTCGACCCCCAGTTCCTTGCATTCCTCATTTGGAAAAGGATCATGCGCGAGAAGGCGGCATCCGAAACCGTTCATGATCCGCGCCATCACGGTTCCGATTTTTCCGGTGCCGATGATCCCCACCGTCCGGCCGTTCAGGTCGAAGCCGAGCAATCCCTCCAGAGCAAAATTCCCTTCCCGGACCCGGGCGTAGGCGCGGTGAATCTTCCGATTCAAGGAAAGGATCAAGGCCGCCGTATGTTCGGCCACCGCATAAGGAGAATAAGCCGGCACCCGAACGACGGTCAGCCCCAGGTCCCGCGCGGCGATCAGATCGACATGGTTGAATCCGGCGGAGCGCAATGCGACCAGACGGGTCCCATGTTGAGCCAGTTTCTCCAGGACCGGCCGGTCGAGCCGGTCGTTGACGAAGGGACAGATTGCCGGAAAGCCGGCCGCCAGCGTGACCGTCTTCAAATCCAAATGAGGCTCGAAGAAAGCCAGCTCATGTCGGCAGGTTTCGTTCGCCGCCTCAAAGAAGCTCTGATCGTACGGTTTGGTGCTGAAGAGCGCGGCCCGCATTCGAATCCCCGTTTTATTTCTCTCGTTTCTCTTTGATCGGATCGACATCGAAGAGCTTGATCCCGCTCTGCTCGGTCGTTTGGTAGCGGTCGATCTCCTCCAGCTTTCGGATAATCCGGACCACCTCCCCCGTTCCGTCGATGATCGCTTGCGCCCACTTCACCTTCGGGTCGGAAAGCTCCATCCGCTTGACCATCAGCTCCGCGTAACTTCTGATCGGGGTGATGGCGTTGAGGATATTGTGGGCATAGGTCATCGAAAGGGCCCGGATCGACTCCAGCCGCTCTTTTTCGATCGTGGCGGCCCGGGCCTGCTCCAGCGCCGCCTCCATCTCCTTTCTCATCGTCATGTCTTTTCCTGTCGAGACGTAATTGATGATCTCCCCTTTTCGGTTTTTAATCGGCGTGATCGTCTTCTCCTCGTGGTAGAGAGCCCCGTTTTTCTTCTTGTTGACCAGCTCGCCCCGGAAGACCTCGCCTCGAAGGATCGTCTCCCACAGCCGGTTGTAGAACTCCGGCCCATGTTTCCCCGATTTGACGATCCGGGGGGTTTTTCCGACCGCTTCCTCTCGGGTATAGCCGGTCTTCCGCTCGAAGGCGGGGTTGACATACTCGATCACGCCGTCCCGGTCGGTGATGACGACGACGTCATCCGTCTGCTCGATGACGCTCGACAGCTTCCGGCGCTCCCGCTCCGCCGCCCGGCGCCGGCTGATGTCGCGGGTGATGCTGGAGGCGCCGACGATTTTCCCCTCGGCGTCCCGAATCGGGGAGGTCGTGACCGAGACGTCGATCCGCGTGCCGTCCTTTCTCATTCGAACGGTTTCATACGGATCGATCCGATCCCCATGGCGGATTCGCTCGAGGATCTCATCCACCCGGTCTGGATGATCGGGCGGGATGAGAATGGAGACGGAGGCGCCGAGAATCTCATCGGCCGAGTAGCCGTAGATCTGCGCCGCGCCGGGGTTCCAGGTGAGGATGGTGCCGTCGAGGTTCATTCCGATGATGGCGTCGTTGGAAGACTCGACGATCGACGCCAGCCGCTGATGCGCCTCCTCCGCCCGCTTTTGATCGGTCATATCTTCATGCGCGACGACAACACGGACCGAGCCCTCCTCTTCCCCCTCGAAGCGGGTGACCCGGACGATGAACCAGCGCTGCGCGGTGGGACTGTGGCAGGGATACTCCAGGGTAAACTCGTCTTGCTCTTTCGAAATCACCTGTTTGATGCCGGCGGCCAACGCGTGCGCCGCCTCCGCCCCCTCTCCGACCGCCGTCTCGCAGAGACGGAGATAGTTCCACCCCACCCCTTCGGCCGCCATCATCAGATAATTCGCCGCCGCGAATCGACGCCACGGCGCATTCACCGCAATCATTCCCCCCTGTTCATCCAGAATGGCGATATGGGCAGACAAGGCATCAAAGGCCGACTGGAAAAGCCGATGGGATTCCCGCAGCGTCAGCTCCAGACGGCCTTCCAGGTTCTTGATCTCCGTGAGGAGCCTCGTCTTCTCTTTACTTTCCATCGCGAATCTCTCCTCTTTGATCGATTCACCCCATGTTATCACCCTCTTGATGCTCGCACAAGAACCAGATCGATCCTGCAGACGGCCGCCAAAAATCAAAGGAATCAATCGATCCGTGCTCTTTTCCGAAAAGGGGGGCCCTGAAGGGAGGTCTCTTTACCGCCCAATCAGCGGGATTCTTGAAAAAAGCGGAGGAGAATGGAAGCGAAGCCGCCGGGACAACCGGCGGCTTCATCCGGGATCTTCAACGTCGGACCCGGCAACAGATCGGATCCATCGACAAGGGGACTACGCCGCCGCCGCGTCGTGCGGGCGGATGCCGGTTTCGATGAGGGTCTTCATTCGGGCCAGATCGGCATCCATTTCACTCTTCGGATCGGCGCCGAACAGCGAGGCGACGACATGGCCGATGGCGCCGGCCGGGGGATTATACGACATTCGAATCTCGACCCGGGTGGTCCCGTCGGGGTTTGGATCAAACCGGACGATCCCGGCATGCTCCACCGTCGCGCCGGGAACGGTCTTCCAAGCGATGATTTTGTTGGGAATCCGTTCGGTAATCTCCGCGTCCCACTCCACCGGAACCCCCGCCGGACCCGACACGATCCAATGCGATCGGTCTTCTCCCTGCGTTTGAACTTCACGCACATTCGACATGAACTTGGGAAAGTTTTGAAAATTGTTCCAGAACTCGAAGACCTTCTCGACGGGGGCGGCGATATTGATCGTTTTCTGGATATCGACCGCGCGATGTCCCGCCCCGACGCCGACAATCCGCTTCATCGGCATGTTCGTGACGCTTCGCGCAAGGGCCCCCAAGCCGATCGTGCCGACGATCGTTCTGAAGAATCCGTCCCGCCTCCAACCATAAAGGGTCAGCACGGTTCCTGTGATCCCCATCAGCGTCCTTGCCGTCGGCGACCAATGCTCCTGCATCAACTCGAACTGCGGCGGCTTGCGCGGCGTCCCTCCCTGCAGACTCGGGACATTATCGGAGGTTTGGTGGACCTCCAGCTGATTCTCCACTTCTTTGACCCCTCGGACGGAGGGGACTGCGGAGAGAACGTAATCGACCTCTTCGGCCAGGATCGGCCCGCTGAGGGTCACTTTCCCGTCGTTGACCCGGACCTCGATCGCTCCCGGATGGGAGCTGACCATCCCGAGCTTCGCCCGGACCCGCGCCTCGAGCAGCTCGTCGCCCACCTCCTCGCCCGCCTCCTCCACACGCGACCGAAGCTCCGAAACCGTTCCGATCAGCCGGTGCTGGACATCCCGGGCCGTCGCTTCAACGGCGTCTCCCGTTTTGTTCAACGCTCTCACCGCTTTATCACGGATCATGGCGCGGCGCCGGTTCCCCATCTCGGGATCATACAAATAAGCCAACGCGGCACCCAGACCGACGCCGCCGATCATCGATAATCCTCTGTTCATTTTCCACCTCCTTAAATCACAACCGCTTCAGTAAAGAACGCTTCTTCGACTCAGAAACCGTGTCGGTTCTCTTGAAATAGGAATTTAGCGCTGTTTTCCGGAATGACGTACGACTTTCTATGCCGCCTTGGCCTGCCCGGCGGCGTCCAGATGTCGAACAAACCAATCCGATGCCATCCGCGCCACCTGCTCCAACGCCCCGGGCTCTTCGAAAAGGTGTGTCGCGCCGGGAATAATTTTCAGCTCCGCAGGGGCCCGCATCCGCGCCATCGCCCCTTTGTTGAGCTCGATCACCTGACGATCTTCTCCCCCCACGATCAGCAAGGTCGGCGCCCGGACCTCTGAAAGCGCCGGTCCGGCGAGGTCGGGACGGCCGCCGCGGGAGACGATCGCGCCGACCCGGTCGGGACGCCGGGCGGCGGCGATCAACGCCGCCGCGGCCCCGGTGCTGGAGCCGAAATAGCCGACCCGAAACGAACCGGTCTCGGGCTGTCGGGCGACCCAATCGGTCGCCTCGACGAGCCGCTCCGCAAGGAGGCCGATGTTGAATCGTAGCGCCGCCGTCACCCGATCGATCGACTCCTCCTTGGCCGTGAGCAGGTCGAGCAAGAAGGTCGCGAGACCCGCGCGATGGAGCACGTCGGCGACGAACCGGTTTCGGGGGCTGAAGCGGCTGCTGCCGCTTCCGTGCGCGAAGAGAACGATCCCCCGCGCCCCCGTCGGGATTCGGAGATCTCCCTGAAGCCGGATGCGTCCGGCAGTGACGGTCACGGAGCGGGGGTCATCCGGATTCGGCCTTCCGGCCGCCGGATTCGGCCCCCCGGCCGGCGGATTCGGCCCTCTTGCCGGCGAATTCGATCCCGTCGCCGGCGCTTCTCTTCCTTCGACTGCCGCCGTCTCCTCCCGCGCCCGCTCCAACCATTCCAAGACTTCTTCATCCGAAGTTTGCTCGAAGTTCTGGTACCAGAGGCCGACGGCGCCGAAAGAAGGGGGGGCTTCGAGGCAGACGAGCGCGTCGACCTCCTCCGAGAGCGACCGGGCGGTATCGGAAGCGCAGACCGGGACGGCAAAGATGATTCGCCGCGGCTCCTCCTTCCGGATCGCCCGGATCGCCGCCTTTGCCGTCACCCCGGTCGCCAGGCCGTCATCCACCAGAATGACGGTCCGCCCCCGAAGCGCGGGAGGGGGACGGTCTCCTCGAAAGCGGCGCAGACGGCGCGCCAACTCCCGCTCCTCTTCGGCGGCGATCGCTTCGATCTCCGCCTCACGAATGCCGAGCATGTCGATCGCCTCTTCGTTGAGAACACGCACCCCGCCCGGCGCGATCGCGCCGATCCCCAGCTCCGGCTGGCCGGGCGCGCCGAGCTTGCGCGCGATCATGACGTCGAGCGGGGCATTCAGGGCGCGCGCCACTTCGTATCCGACGGGGACCCCTCCCCGCGGAAGCGCCAGAACAATTGGATTTTCATTTCGGAATTCTTGAAGAGACTCGGCCAGTCGGCGGCCGGCGGCCGCTCTGTCTTTGAACACCATTCTCCACCCTTGCTTCTCTAAGGCGTCGCGGCACAGCCGCGCCTGCGCAACGGTCAGGGCCCCTTTCCTATCCAGGATAGGACTTTATCTTCGAGCAGATCAATACTACAAAATACGTAGAACCGGTAACCTGAAAGGATTACAATTGTCAGAGAGCGTATTGCAATACGCCCTACCCTCATGTAATGCCCTTATGTTACAATAGCGTGTTTTATTTCCGAGGAGCAAAAATGCCGCAGAAAATCCTAGTGGTGGATGACGAGGCCGATTTGAGCAAACTGGTGGCGCATCATCTGCAGAAAGAAGGATTCGAGCCGCTTTGTGTCGCGAACGGCGCCGAGGCGCTGAAGATCATCGCCAAACAGCCGGTGGCGCTGGTGATCCTCGATGTGATGATGCCGGGAGAAGACGGGCTCCAAGTCTGCAGAAAGCTTCGCGCCAAGGAGGAGACCGCCTCGATTCCGATTCTCTTCCTCACCGCCAAAGATGAGGAGAGTGACAAGATCGTGGGGCTGGAGCTCGGAGCCGACGATTATGTCACCAAGCCCTTCTCCCCCAAAGAGCTGATGGCGCGTGTGAAAGCGCTGCTCCGGAGAACCGAGCGCAAGGAGAGCGCCTCAAGCTACGCGTATCGCGATCTGGTGTTGGATGTCGTCCGCCATGAGGTGAGGCTCTCGGAGAAGAAGATTCCCCTCACGGCGAAAGAATTCTCTCTGCTCGAGCAGCTCCTCAAGAGCAGAGGGATCGTCCTCACGCGCGATCATCTGCTCAACACCGTCTGGGGGTATGACTATTTCGGGACCACCCGGACGGTCGATGTGCACATCCGCAGGTTGCGGGAAAAGATCCCGCTGCTCGAAGAGGCGATCGAGACGGTTCCCTTGTTAGGTTATAAGCTGACCGATGAAGACTAACAGACCGACCGGACAAACGTTCCGCGCCCCCCGATTTGGGGCGGTCCCTCGCCTCCTTCCGATTCAATGGAAGTGGATGGCGGCCGTCCTCTTTTTCGCCACCCTGGCCCCCCTCCTCCTCGGCGGCTTGCTCCTTCAGATGACCCGAATGCGGTATTTTCTCCTCATCGCCATCGGGATTGCGTTCTTTGGAGCGATCTTCCTGAGCTATCTTCTCTCAAAACGGCTGGTTGCTCCGCTGATTCAAATGACCGAGGCGGCCCAAAAGATCGCGCGGGGAGACTTCCGCCATCGCGTCCGGATCCGATCGGGGGATGAAATGGAAGCGCTCGCGGAGGCGCTGAACCGGATGGCGGAGGACCTCCAACGGAAAATACAAGATCTCTCCGACGACCGCGTCAAGACCCTCGCCATCCTTTCCGGGATGGTGGAAGGGGTTCTGGTTCTGGACGACAAAGGGAAGATCGTCCTGACCAACACCTCTTTCGAGAAGATGTTCGGTCTTGCGGGCGAGCCGTGGATCGGCCGGTACCATTACGAGCGCCTGCGCCATCATCCGCTCAATGCTTTGATCAAGGAGGTCATTCAGACCGGTCGGTCCCTCTCGCAGGAGCTCCGGCTCGAAACGGCTTACCGGCCCCATCTCCAGGTCCAAGCCTCCGTGACGGAGCAACCCCCCCGATCAGTCGTTCTCGTCTTTCACGATATCACCGAGATCAAGCGGCTGGAGCGGATGCGGAAGGATTTCGTCGCCAACGTCTCGCACGAGCTGCGCACTCCGCTGGCGGCGATCAAAGGCTATCTGGAAACCCTGGCCGACGGTGGACTGGAGAATCGGGAAGAAGCGAGGGAGTTTCTCGCCATCCTTCAGAAGAATACCGACCGGATGGCCAACATCGTCCGCGATCTGCTCCAGCTCTCCCGGATCGAATCGGGACTCGATCCGATCCGGCCGGCCCGGATCGACCTTCGCGAGGCGGTCGATAAAAATCTCTTGTTGCTCAAGCCGCTTGCGGAGAAGAAAGGACAGACGCTCGCCGTCTCTATCGAACCGGGGCTCTCGCTTTCGGCCGATCCCGAAAAATTAAACCAGGTCTTCATCAACCTGTTGGACAATGCGATCAAATATACGCCGGAGAAGGGGACGATCGCCGTGACCGCTTCCGGGACCGGCGAGGGGGTCGCGATTGAGATCCGGGACAGCGGCATCGGCATCCCGCGGGAAGATCTCGGCCGGATCTTCGAGCGCTTCTACCGGGTCGATCGGACCCGCTCGCGGGAGCTCGGCGGGACCGGCCTGGGGCTCTCGATCGTGAAACATATTGTCGAAGCGCACGGCGGGAAAATCACGGTCGAAAGCGAGATCGGAAAGGGGTCGCGGTTCATCTTGTTCCTCCCGAACCAGACCCCGGCCGGCGCGGTCGGGGCCGGTCTCTAACGGCCTCGACGATTGTCATTTCCGGGCGGCTGTGGTATATAAGCCCTGTCAGCCTTCTTGAGAGCAAGCATGCGCCGCCCAGGAAAACATCTCATTCTTTTAACGACCCTCCTCCTGATCATCTTCTCGATCGGGACGGTCTACGATCCTTGCGCTGCAGAGTGGCGGTTGGAAAGCGTCTCGCCTTCCGGCCCCTTCTCCCTCTCGGAAGGTTCTGCGGACTCCTCCCGTTCCTCCGATGTGGAGACGGCCGACTGCCACTGTCTTTGTCACTTTTCCTTCCGGCCGGCAATGGAGATCGGCTTTGAAAGATCGATCGCCAACCAACCCCTCCTTTCAACGTTCAAGGAATTCGCCAAAGCGCCGCCGATCGACGGTCTCCTCAGACCGCCCATCCTCCGTCTTTAGAATCCAATCCGATAGAATAATCGCTTCTTTTCATTTTTTTACCCTGTAGGGGCGTATTGCAATACGCCCCTACAACGCCCCGATGTGTGGTCAATGCGACGCAACCGGGCCGTAAAACATATTTGCGGAGAAATTTTATGAACCGAAAGACGGCCCTCTTTTGGGGGATGCTGGTGTTCGGACTGATCGGATGCGCCGCTTCCCGCCCGGATCGGACCTTTCCGGCGCCTCGTCCCCTTGGAAGCGACCTTCCCACATTCCGCGCCCACGCCGAGCCGACGACGGGACCGGAACCGTCGGCCATTGAGGAACCGGCCGATACGTTGACCCTACGGCAGGCCCTCGCGCTGGCCCTGATGAAAAATCCGGAGCTGTCGGCCTTCTCCTCGGAGATCCGCGCGCGGGAGGCGGCCGCCCTTCAGGCGGGGCGGCTCCCCAATCCGCATCTCGGGGCCGAGATGGAAGATATCGGCGTTGGAACCGAAACGACCCTCCGGCTCAGCCGGCTGATTGAAACGGGTGGAAAACGCGCTGCAAGAATCGAGGCGGCCTCCCTGAATCGCGACCTGGCGGGGTGGGATTATGAAACCAAACGGATCGATGTTTTGACGCGGGTGTCGCAAACCTTTATCGAAGTGTTGAGCGACCAGCAAAACATCACCCTCGCCGAAGAGCGCGGGCGCCTTGCGGAAGAGGTGGCGCGGGTGGTTTCGGAAAGGGTGCGCGCGGGGAAGGTCTCCCCGATTGAAGAGACCCGGGCGAACGTAGGGCTTTCTTCCGCCAAAATCGAGCTGGAGCGGGCCGGACGAAGTCTGGATCTCTCACGTAAGCGCCTGGCCGCCGCCTGGGGAAGCACGATCCCTCAATTTGAAAAGGTGGAGGGGAACCTCGGTTCTCTCCCTGCGATTCCTCCGGTGGAGCAACTGGCTCAACGCCTCTCCCAAAATCCGGACCTCGCCCGTTGGGCGACGGAAATTTCTCAGCGCCGGGCGGTCATCGATCTGGAAAGATCCCGAACGCTTCCGGACATCACCCTCAGCGGCGGCGTTCGGCGATTCGACGAAACAGAGGAGACCGCGTTTGTCGTCGGTGTAACGATCCCGCTGCCGATCTTCGATCGAAATCAAGGCGCCATTCAGGAAGCGCAACATCGACTGCAGCGGGCGAAACAGGAGCGCCGGGCCGCCGAAGTCCGCGTCGCCACCGCATTGAGCGAAGCCTACGGGGCCCTCTCTCGTGCGCACAGCGAGGCGCAGGCCCTTCGGGATCATCTGCTTCCCGGCGCAGAGAGCGCCTTCGAGGCGGCGAACGAAGGATATCGGCTCGGCAAGTTCGGCCTGCTGGATGTGCTCGATGCGCAGCGGACCTTCTTCAGCGCCCGCGCGCAACATCTGCGCGCGCTGGCCGACTACCACCAGGCGGCGGCCGAAGTCGAACGGTTGATCGGGGCGCCGCTGGATAGCGTCGAAAACAGCCCCCTTCAAAAAGAGACCGGTCAAAACAACGGAGTCCTCAAATGAAAGTGAAAAATATCATCGCCGTCGGCGCCATTCTCCTGGTGGGAATCGTCCTGGCGTTGGCGATCGTGCGAACGGAGAAAAAGTCACAGGGGGGCGAATTCCATGAAGAGGAAAAGGGGGATCCCGGTGAGGGGATGAAAGGGCCTCACGGAGGGAGGCTTTTGTCGGACGGCGATTTTCAAATCGAGCTGACCCTCTATGAGCGCGGTGTGCCGCCGCAATTTCGGGCCTATGCCTATGAAAAGGGAAAGCAGATCGATCCGAGCGAAGTGCATCTGACGGCGGCGCTGCACCGGCTCGGGGGACGGGTGGAAGAGATCGGCTTTCAAAAGGAGGGGGACTTCCTTCGCGGCGATAAAACCATCGAAGAGCCGCACTCGTTCGACGTGAAAGTCGCCGCGGAGCGCCACGGCCGGACCCATCGCTGGGAATACGCGCAGGTCGAAGGGCGGGTGGAGATGGCCCCGGAGGTCGCGGAGGCGGCCGGAATCGAAATCGGGACCGCCGGCCCGATCCGGATGAAGACGATTCTCGAACTTCCCGGCGAGATCCGGCTCAACCAAAACAAGGTGGCTCATGTTGTCCCACGGCTATCCGGGGTTGTCACGGAGGTCCGTAAAAACCTGGGAGAGAACGTCAAGAAGGGGGAGGTCATCGCAACACTCGACAGCCGGGAATTGGCGGAGGCAAAAACGGAGTACATCGAATCGGTGCACCGTTTAGAATTTGCGCAGGCCGCTTTTGTTCGGGAGGAAAGTCTCTGGAAAAAGAAGATCTCGCCCGAACAGGATTATCTCGCCAGCCGTCACGCGCTGGAAGAGGCCGAAATTGCCAGGCAATCCTCGGAGCAGAAACTGTTGGCCTTGGGACTTTCGCATGCGGACCTCACGTCATTGGCGATTGAGCCGGAAGGGGCGGTGGTGGAGCGGGAGGTCCGGGCCCCCTTCGTTTCGAAAGCGCTGACACGCTATGAAGTCAAATCGCCGCTCGACGGAATGATCATCGAAAAACGGATTTCAACCGGTGAGGCCGTGAAAGGGGACGCCGAACTCTTCGTCATCGCCGATCTCTCGACCGTTTGGGGAGAGATGACGGTCTATCCGAAGGATCTGCGCGCCGTCCGGGTGGGACAAAAAGTGACAGTGCGATCGAAGGAGCTTGAATTGGAAACAACAGGGAAGGTCTCCTTCATCGGATCCCTCGTCGGGGAGCAGACACGGACCGCTTCGGCCCATGTCGACATCCCGAACCCAAACGGACTCTGGCGGCCGGGCCTCTTCGTAACGGTCGAACTGGTTCAAGAAGAGGCGCCTGTTCCGGTTGCGGTTTCATCCGAGGCAATCCAGACCTTTCGGGACTGGAGCGTCGTCTTCATACAGCATGGAGATCAGTTCGAAGCACGGCCTCTGGAATTAGGGCGAAGCGACGGGAATTGGGTGGAAGTGATCTCGGGCCTCTCTCCGGGAGAGAAATATGCCGCGAAGAACAGCTTTGTCCTGAAGGCCGAACTTGGTAAGACGGGGGCGTCCCACGATCATTAAGGAGATGGAACATGCTTGAAGGAATCTTAAAATTTTCCATCCGCCGGCGGTGGGGCATTCTGATGGCGACCTTGGCCGTCGCCGCCCTCGGCGTCTATCATTATCAGCAGCTCCCGATCGACGCCGTCCCCGACATCACCAACGTCCAGGTCCAGATCAACACCGAGGCCCCCGGCTTCTCCCCGCTGGAAGCCGAGCAGCGGATCACCTTCCCGGTCGAAACGGTCATGGCGGGGCTCCCCCATCTGAAAGAGACCCGCTCCCTCTCCCGGTATGGACTCTCCCAGGTGACCGTTATTTTCGAAGACGGCACCGACATTTATTTCGCCCGGCAACTGGTGAACGAGCGGATTCAAGAAGCGAAGGGAAAGTTGCCTCCGGGAATCGAACCGACGATGGGGCCGATCGCCACCGGCCTCGGCGAGATTTACATGTGGACCGTCGAAGCGGAGGAAGGGGCAAAAAGACCCGACGGCGGCGCCTATACGCCGACCGACTTGAGAACGATCCAGGACTGGGTCGTCAAACCGCAGCTTCGGAACGTGAAGGGGGTGACCGAGGTCAACACCATCGGCGGCTATGAGAAGCAGTTTCATGTCACCCCCCATCCGGAAAAATTGATCGCCTATGGACTCACCTTCCAGGACATTCTGGAGGCGCTCGCCCGGAACAACAACAATATCGGCGCAGGCTATATCGAGCACCGGGGAGAGCAATACCTGATTCGGGCCCCCGGGCAGGTGGCCGACCCGGAAGAGATCGGGCAGATCGCGGTGGGAAATCATCACGGCGTTTCGGTTTACATCAAAGATGTGGCGGAAGTTCTCCTGGGGAAAGAGCTGCGGACCGGCGCGGCCACGGAAAACGGCAATGAAGTTGTTCTCGGCACCGTCTTCATGTTGATGGGAGAGAACAGCCGCGTGGTTTCCCGAAAAGTCGCCGATCAACTGGTCGAGATCAACCGGACCCTTCCGGAGGGGGTCGTCGCGAAGACGGTTTATGATCGAACCACGCTCGTCGATGCAACGATTGAAACGGTTCAGAAGAACCTGATGGAAGGGGCCCTTCTGGTCATTGCGACCCTGTTTCTTTTTCTCGGAAACATCAAAGCCGCCCTGATTACCGCGCTGGTCATTCCCCTGTCGATGCTCTTCACCATCACCGGGATGGTCCAAAACAAAATCAGCGCAAACTTGATGAGCCTCGGCGCGCTCGATTTCGGGCTGATCGTCGACGGCGCCGTGATCATCGTCGAGAACTGCATCCGCAGACTGGCCGAAGAACAACATCGCGCAGGAAGGCTTCTCACCCGCGCCGAACGCTTCAAAACGGTTTTCGACGCCTCGAAAGAGGTCCGGCGGGCGACGATGTTCGGGGAGCTGATCATCATGATCGTCTACCTCCCGATCCTGACACTGAGCGGCGTCGAAGGAAAGATGTTCATCCCGATGGCGTTCACCGTCATCGCCGCGCTGCTCGGCGCGATGATCCTCTCTGTGACGTTTGTTCCCGCGGCGGTGGCGCTCCTTCTTTCCGGACCGATCTCCGAGAAAGAGATTTTTCTCGTCCGATGGGCCAAGAAAATGTATACCCCCTTGCTGAATCACGCCCTCGCAAACAGGGTTCCGGTGGTCGTCGCGGCCGCGGTTCTCGTGATCTTGAGCGGGCTGCTCGCCACCCGGATGGGAAGCGAATTCATTCCAAGCCTCGACGAGGGGGACATCGCCCTGCACGCCCTCCGTATTCCGGGGACCAGTCTGACCCAGGCGATTGAAATGCAGCACCTGCTGGAAACCAGGATCAAAGCATTTCCGGAGGTGGAGACGGTCTTTGCCAAGCTTGGAACGGCGGAGATCGCCACCGACCCGATGCCCCCCAGCGTCGCCGACAATTTCGTGATGCTCAAGCCGAGATCGGAGTGGCCCGACCCCAAGCGCCCCAAAGCCGACCTGGTTCATGCGATTGAAGCAGCGGTCAAGAAAATCCCCGGAAACAACTATGAGTTCACACAGCCGATCCAGATGCGCTTCAACGAGTTGATCGCCGGGGTGAGAAGCGACGTGGCGGTGAAGGTCTTCGGCGACGACATGGACGTTCTTTTTGAGACCGGCGAAAAGATCTCGGAGGTGATGGAGAAGATTCCCGGCGCGTCGGATGTGAAGGTGGAGCAGGTGACCGGCCTTCCGATGCTGACGATTCAGATCAACCGGAAAGAGATCGCGCGATACGGCCTCAACGTCTCCGATGTTCAGGAAGCGATCGAAATCGCCGTCGGGGGGAAAAGCGCGGGCCGGATTTTTGAGGGGGACCGGCGGTTCGAATTAATTGTGCGCCTCCCCGAGGAGATTCGAGGCAACCTTCAAGCGATCAAGCGCATCCCGATTCCCCTTCCCCCGGCCGAACCAAACACCCGGGCCGTTCGGGCCGAGTCGCGGCCCCATTTTCTCCCCCTCGCCGCCGTCGCCGAATTCAACATCGCCCCCGGACCCAATCAGATCAGCCGGGAGAACGGCAAGCGGCGGGTCGTTGTGACGGCGAATGTCCGGGGCCGCGACATCGGATCATTCGTGGAAGAGACGGAGCGGACCCTCAAAGAGCGGGTCAAGATTCCGGCGGGCTACTGGACCGCCTGGGGCGGACAGTTCGAGCAGATGATCTCCGCCGCCAACCGGCTGAAGAGGGTCGTTCCGGTCGCGCTCCTTCTGGTTTTTCTCCTTCTGCTCGTCACCTTCGGAAATCTGAAAGACTCCCTCCTGGTCTTCACCGGCGTCCCGCTGGCGCTCACCGGCGGAATCGGGGCCCTCTGGTTAAGAGGGATCCCGCTGTCGATCTCGGCGGGGGTCGGATTTATCGCCCTTTCCGGCGTCGCGGTCCTCAACGGGCTGGTGATGATTACGTTCATCAATAAGCTCCGCTCCGAGGGGCAAGCGTTAGATGAAGCGATCTTCCACGGCGCGATCACGCGCCTTCGGCCGGTCTTGATGACCGCTTTGGTCGCGTCATTGGGATTCGTTCCGATGGCGCTGGCGATCGGGCGGGGAGCGGAGGTCCAACGTCCGCTGGCAACCGTTGTCATCGGGGGAATTCTCTCCTCCACCGCGCTGACGCTGCTGGTCCTTCCGGTGCTTTATCGGATCTTTCATGCAAAGGAAACGGCGGAAGAGGCCGCAGAGGAGACGAAACCGGCCGATAAAGCTGAAATGCCGGAGCGGGCGTGAAGAGCGATTAGTTATCTGAAGGAATGTTATGATGAATGACTATCTGATTACGCTCGCCTTGGCCGCCCTCCCCGCGCTCGGCAATTTCTTGGGGGGGCTGCTCGCCGAGTTCTTCCGGACCTCTCAGCGGACGCTCAGCATCGCCTTGCATGGGGCGGCCGGCGTCGTCCTCGCCGTCGTGGCGGTGGAGCTGATGCCTCAGGCGTTAAAGGCGGCGGCGCCCTGGATCATCATTCTGGCTTTTCTCGCCGGGGGAGGTCTCTTCATGGTCGTCGATGCACTGCTCGATGTCGTCGGCAGCCGCTACGGCGGTGAAAAAGGCCAAGCGGGTCCCTGGATGATCTTCTTCGGCGTCTCGGTCGATCTCTTCAGCGACGGGATCATGATCGGCGCAGGCTCCACCCTGAGCTTCGGTTTGGGACTGCTCCTGGCACTGGGCCAGGTGCCGGCCGACATCCCCGAGGGATTCGCGACCATCGCCGCATTCAAAGCACGGGGCGTTCCGAGGCGGACCCGCCTTTTGGCCGCCGCCGCCTTTGCCCTGCCGATTTTCCTCGGCACCACGATCGGCTACTTTGGGGTGCGCGGCCGGCCGGAAGTGGTGAAGCTGGCGCTGCTGGCGTTTACGGCGGGGATGTTGACCACGGTGACGGTCGAGGAGATCGTCCCCCAGGCGCATCAGGGAAAGGAGACGAAGCAGGCGACCTTCGCCTTTATCATCGGTTTTGCGCTCTTTACCTTCCTCTCCGTCTATCTCGATTAAAGGCACCTGGTTTAAGCGCCACGCCGGGAGAGTGGACCAACAAAGGAAAAGAGAAAGGGATGAAAGAATGGATTCAACACTTCAGCAGAGAGCGTTGCGGCTGTCCTATTTTACGGTGGGATATAACCTGATCGAAGGAATCGTCTCGATCGCAGCCGGGCTTCTTGCCGGAAGCGTCGCCCTGGTGGGGTTCGGCCTCGACAGCTTTGTAGAGTCTTTGTCCGGGGCGGTCATGATTTGGCGGTTCAGCAACCATCAGACGCTCAGCCCGGAAGAACAGGAGCGGCGCGAAGCAAAGGCTGTTCGGCTAGTCGGCTGTTCGTTCCTGATCCTCGGCGCGTATGTGACGTATGAGTCGATTGAGAAATTGGTCCGCCGTGAGGCGCCTGATCCGAGTTTTCCAGGCCTGATCATCGCCCTCTTGTCGATCGTCATGATGCCGATCCTCTTTTATCTCAAGTACAAAACCGGCAAGGCGCTCGGCAGCCGCAGCGCGGTCGCCGACTCCAAACAGACGCTCGCCTGCGTTTTCTTATCGGTCGCGTTGCTGATCGGGTTGGGGCTCAACTATCTCTATGGACTCTGGTGGGCCGATCCGATCGCCGGCTTGGTGATCGTCCTCTTTGTGGTTCGAGAGGGCTATGAGGCCTTGAGAGAAGAAAAATTATGCTGTTGAAACCAATCTGAATGGGAGGAAAACCGTTTCTGGATTTCAAACGCCTTCAAGGTTCCTGTGAACTCTTTCAGACGGATTAGTCCCTGTGAGGAATAGACACGTCCGAATTCAGGCGATAGATTAGAGATAAGAGACGCGGATACTTTTGCTATGAAGGGGATCAATGTCTATTCGAGAGGGCATCAACAACGTCTCGACATGGGACCTGCTCAAAGGGGCCGGAATCGGCGTGATCAATGCCGTTCTGTTATCGGCGATCATGGTTCCGCTCTTTCGAGCCGGCGTTTCGCCGCTGCCGGAACCGCTCGGCCTGGCTTTCGCCGAGACCCTCCTCAACCGGCCGCTTCCCCTTCCGATCGGCCTTCTCTTCCACATCGCATGGGTCACCCTCTGGTCGATGGTTTATGTTGCGCTCTTCCGGGATCGGCTCACCTTCGGCAACGCCCTGCTCGTGGCGTTGATTCTCTGGGCGTCGGTCCTCTTCTTCTTTTTCCCGTTCGTCGGGTGGGGGTTCCTCGGCCTCAAGATCGGCCCGATGTTGATCGCGGCCTCGGCCGTCCCCCACTTTCTCTTCGCCCTCTTTCTCTGGGCGTTGTCGAAGTTTTCCTTCGGAAAACCGACGGAGGAGGAGCGGGCGGCGCGGCGGCGCCAGGCCTATGCCTAGCATAGAGGCCGCGCATCCTGGAGGCTCTTGAGTAAAATCTCCGATCACTCTTTGACGGTTCCCGATAATATGACCGAACTCTCCTCGGGTCGCTCTCTGCGCTCTCTTCCGAGCCCCGGTTTTCTCCAGAGGAGATAAATCACCGGCAACACCAGAAGCTCCAGGATCGCGGCGCTGACCATCCCCCCGACCATCGGGGCGGCGATCCGCTTCATCACATCGGCACCGGTGCCGGTGCTCCAGAGGATCGGAACCAAACCTGCGATCGTGGTGGAGATCGTCATCAGCTTCGGGCGGACCCGCTGAACCGCCCCGTCCATGACAGCTGCATAAAGATCCGAGAGGGTTGTCATCTTCCCCTCCTTTCTTCTTCGGTCAAAAGCCTCATCCAGATAGAGGACCATCACCACGCCGGTCTCGGCATCGACCCCCGCGAGCGCGATGATCCCGACCCAGACCGCGACGCTCATGTTGTATCCGAGCAGATAGACGATCCAGGTGGCGCCGATCAATGAGAAGGGGATCGCCAGGAAGATGATCAGGCTCTTTTGGACCGACTTGAAGTGAAAATAGAGGAGCAAAAAAACAATGAGGAGGGTCAGCGGCACGACATACATCAACTGCGCCTTGGCCCGCTCCAGGTACTCGTACTGTCCGGCCCAGACCAGGGCATATCCCGGCGGCATCTTTACCTTTTCCGAGACGACCTTTTTGGCCTCTTGAACAAAACCGCCGAGGTCCCTCCCCGCCACATCGACAAAGACAGTGCCGGAGAGCATCCCGTTTTCATTCTTGATCATCGGCGGCCCTTCCGTATACCCGATCTCGGCCACCTGCGCCAGCGGGATCTGCGCGCCAGATGGCGCGGCGACGAAGACCCGCTTGAGCTTCTCCAGATCATCCCGGTATTCTCTGGAATAGCGGACATTGATCGGATAACGCGCGCGGCCTGCGATCACCTGCGAGATGTTTTTTCCGCCGACGGCCGATTCGATCACCTCTTCGATCTCTTCCACAGTCAGCCCATATCGGGCCGCCTGCCGGCGATCGATTTTAAAATCGAGGTAATATCCGCCGGTGACCCGTTCGAAGAAGGCGGAGCGGGTTCCGGGGACCGTTCCCATGATCCCCTCGATCTGCAGACCGATCTCTTCGATCTCGTTTAAATCGGATCCGAGGATCTTGACGCCGACGCTGCTCCGGACCCCGGTCGCCAACATCTCGGTCCTCGTCTGGATCGGCATCCACCAGATGTTCGGCATCCCGGGGAACTGAAGTTTTTTGTCCATCTCGTCAATCAGCTTCTCCCAGGTCATGCCGGGCCGCCACTGCTCTTTCGGCTTTAAGGTGACGGTGGTCTCCGTCATCGACAGCGGCGCGGGGTCGGTCGGGGTCTGCGCCTGGCCGATCTTGCCGAAGACGCGCTCCACTTCCGGGATCTCTTTGAGCATCCGATCCTGAAGGCTCAAGATCCGCGTCGCCTCGGTGATCGAAATCCCGGGGAGGGTCGTCGGCATATAGAGAATCGATCCTTCATTCAAAGGGGGCATAAATTCAGACCCTAATTTTAGAAAGATCGGAATCGTGGAGAGAAGAAGCAATACCGTCAGCGCCAGCATCGTCTTCGGCCATCGGAGGGCCGACCGGAGAGCCGGATCGTAAACCGCAATTAAAAAGCGGCTGATCGGATTTTGCGCCTCCGGCCGGATCTTTCCCCGAACGAACAGAACCATCAATGCCGGGGTGAGGGTGATCGCCAGGAACGCGGCAAAGAGCATGGCGAAGATCTTGGTATAGGCGAGCGGGCTGAAGAGCCTCCCTTCCTGCCCCTGCAGGACAAAGATCGGAAGAAAAGCGACGGAGATGATCAGGAGGGCGAAGAAAAGCGCCGGCCCGACCTCTTTGGCCGCGGAGACGATCACCTCGTTCCGGCTTCCGACGCTTCCCTCGGCTTCCCACCGCTCCAGCCTCTTATGGGCATTCTCGACCATTACGATCGAGGAGTCGACCATTGCCCCAATGGCGATGGCGATCCCTCCGAGCGACATGATGTTGGAGGTGATCCCGAGGTAATACATCAAAATAAAAGAGATCAGGATCGCCACCGGCAGGGTGATGATTGCGACAAAGGCGCTAGGAAGGTGAAACAGGAAGACCGCCGTCACCACGCTGACGACAGCGGCCAGCTTGATCAATTCCTCTTTCAATGTATCGATCGAAGCACGGATCAGCTCCGAGCGGTCATACGTCGGGATAATTTTCATCCCCTCCGGCAGGGACGGTTCGATCTCGCGGAGCTTCGCCTTGACCCCTTCGATCACCTCCAGGGCATTGGCGCCGTAGCGCATCACGACGATTCCGCCGACCGCCTCTCCTTTTCCATTCAATTCGACCACCCCTCTGCGGATGTCGGGGCCGAAGCTCACCCGCGCCACATCGGACACACGAATGGGGGTTCCTTGCGGGTTGGTCCCCAACACAACGCTTCGGAGGTCGTCCAGAGACTGAATGTATCCTCGGCCGCGGACCATATACTCCCGGCCCGCCTGCTCGATGACCCGTCCTCCCACATCGTCGTTGCTCATCCGGATCTTTTCGGTCACCTCGCGAAGGGAGAGATTGTAGGCCGACAGCTTGTTTGGGTCGATGTTCACCTGGTATTGCTTCACGAAACCGCCGATCGACGCGATTTCGGCCACGCCCGGCACCGACTGAAGCCAATAGCGAAGGGTCCAGTCCTGAAAGGATCGGAGGTCGGCGAGATCGTGCCGGCCGGTCTCGTCGATCAGGGCATATTGATAGACCCAGCCGACGCCGGTGGCATCGGGACCGAGCCTCGGCGTGACCCCCTCCGGGAGCTTGTCGGCGACCCCCTGCAGATACTCCAGCACTCGGCTTCGCGCCCAGTACAGATCGGTGTCGTCCTCGAAAATAACGTAGACGAACGAAAAACCGAGCATCGACTGTCCCCGGACATCTTTGACCTTTGGGGCGGCGATCATGGAGGTGACCACCGGATAGGTGATCTGGTCTTCGACCAGATCGGGGCTTCGTCCGGGCCATTCAGTATAGATGATCACCTGAACATCGGAGAGATCGGGAATCGCATCGAGCGGAACCTTTCGCATTGCCCAGATCCCCCAGGCCGAGAGAAAGAAGATCATTAATAAGACGAGGAATTTATTCTTTGCGCTGTATTCGATGATTTTTGCAAGCATCGTTGTCTCTCGGGTTGGAATAGCCTATAGGGCAGGTTTACCCCCCCCTACCCTCCATTACATTCATTTACATTCCTTCCATGTCGCTGCCGACCTCCAGGATGAACTTTTCCTGAACCTCCGGTTTTCCCGGCTGGCTGATCAACGCGGTGACCTCCCAGATCCCGGCCATCCCAAAGTTGACCTTCGATTCATAGTGACCCTCCTTAAACGAGGCTGTCCTTCTCGCCACCTTCATTCCCGGCATCGGCATCGTGTAGACAAAGGTGACCTTCGCATTCTCCACCGGCTTTCCCGAAGCGTCGACAATCTTCAAACGGAGGAGGCTCTCCCCCTCCTTTGGAGAGGCGGGCTCGGTCGATAAGGTCAGGGTGAGACCGCCTGCCTTTCTGGTCTGAGGTCCTGCGGGCGCTTTTTCTCCTTCCATCCCTTCCATGTTCATCTCCATCTCGCCCATCCGGGCCTGCTCCATTTTGATGCCGGCCATCCCGAGCGCCCCCATCATATTGGCCGAGGCCATCAGCTTGCTCTCCGAGTCGATCAGAAAGTTGGCCGAGGTGACGATCCGCTCGCCGGGGTTCAATCCCTCCTGGATGAGGTAGGCCCCATCGATCCGGCGCGCCTTGACCTCCTTCGGCACATACATCTGCATCCCCCGATCGATGAAGACGATCTGTCGCAGGCCCGAGTCGAGGAGAGCCGACTCCGGAACCAGGAGTCCCCTCCCGAGGCGGGATTTCAGTTCGACCTCAGCGAACATCTCCGGTTTGAGCCGACGACCCGGATTGGGAAGCGCCAGCCGCACCCGGACGGTCCGGGTCTGAGGATTGAGGAAGGGATCGACATAGGCGACCTTTCCGTGAAAGGTCTCGGCGGGATAGGCGTCCACGGTGACGGCGGCCTCCTGTCCCTCTTTGACATACGAAAGATCCGATTCGTAGACTTCTGCGATTACCCAGACGGTCGAGAGGTCGGCGATTTCATAGAGGGTCTCCTCCGGCGTGATCCGCATCCCTTGGGTCCCTTCTCGACGGGTGACGACGCCGTTGATCGGGGAGGTGATTGTGATCGCCGTCTGCGGCTTCCCCCGCTCCTCCAGCGCTTGAATCTGCTCTTCGGTAATGCCGAAGAGAAGCAGTCTTCTTCGCGCCGAGGCGAGAAGCGTGCTTCCGGTCTCCCGCACCTCGGCGATCGGACTGGCCCCCAACTTTTCCTGTCCACGCAGGGCCAGCAGGTACTCCTGCTGGGTGGAGAGAAGATTGGGTGAGTAGAGGGTCAGAAGCGGCTCTCCTTTCCTCACTTCCTGGCCGGTAAAATTGACGAAGAGATCCTGAATCCAACCGTCGACCCTCAAGTTGATTCGGGCGAGCTTTCGTTCGTCATACGCCACCCGTCCGGCGGCCCGGATCACCTTCTCGATCTCTTTTTCCTGAACCTCGGCCACTTTCACCCCGATCCGCTCTTTTTTCTCCGATGTCAGCATCGCCGTCGCCTGACCCGTTTCATCCACCCTCATTCTCATCCCTTCCATTCCGGACATGTCGGCGGTTTCTTCGACCGTCTCCGTGACGCTCATCGCCTGATAGTAAGTGATCTGTAAGGCCCGGAGCGCAATCCCCGCAATGAAGACGATCAGGAAAACGCCCTTGATGCCGATCCCTGTTTTTTTAATATTTTTCATGTCGATTCTCCTCAATTATGTTTTAAAATTCTCTTCCGACCATCTCTTCGAGTTCGGCCAAGCGCTTGTCTGCATCGGCCAGAGCGCGGAAGTAGGTCGTCTCCGCCTCTTTTAAATTCCTCTGTGCATCAATGAGCGTTAAAAAATCGTTTTTTCCGGTCTGATAGCCGATCAGCGCACTCTCCAATGACTGCTCCGCCAACGGCAGAATCCCATCTTGATAGAGATCGGCGAGGCGCTTTGATGCTTCAAATCGGGTCCAAAGGTCTTTGATCTTGAAGCGGCTCTCGTTGACGGCGGACCGATAGGCCGCCTCCGCGCGGGATTGCTCCGCCTCGTTTTCGCGAATTCGGGCGTCATACTTTTTCCTGTTGACCCACGGAATGTTGATCCGGACGGTCGCCATCCAGGCATTGTGTTCTCGGTCATGCATGTCCATAAATCCCACCTCCGCCGTCAGATCGGGGAACCGATCCCGCTTGGCCAGCTTGATCGCCTCCTCTCCTCGCTGGACGGCCAGCGCTCCGATTCGATTTTCAGAGCGGGTTTCTTCCGCGTCGCCTTGCAGCGCTTCCATCTCCGGAATCGAGGAAGGAAGGGTCGGCGCCTGCGGGACGCCGAGTAAACCGGAAACGGGACGATTCATGAGGATGTTCAGCCGCGCAGCGGCGCTCTCCCGCTCTTGCTCCAACGTGATCACGGCATTGGAGAGGTTGAGCAGCTCCATCCGGGCGCGGAGGAGATCCTGCTGGCCAGCCTCGCCGACCGCGAATTTCTCCTGGGCGATTTGAGAGAATTTCCGGGCCAGATCTACCTGGTCGTGGTGGATTTCCAAAAGCTTGCGGGCGAGGAAGAGATCATCATAGGCCTGTTTGGCCAGGCGGACGGTTCTCAGAGAGACGGCGCGAAATTCCTCATCGGCTGCGGCGCGCTCCAGATCGGCCATCTTTCCGCGTAGCCCCCTTTTCCCGAAAAAGGGGAACTGTTGGGAGAGGGTATACCAGGTCTCGTTCGCCTTCAGAATGTTGAAGTTGGCCGGGAACTCCCATCGGGTGATCCCGAATTGCGGATCATCCAGGGCCCAGGCCTGCGGAATCCGCTCCCGTGCGGCAAGGCTCCGCCCTTTGGCGGCTAAGATTTCGGGGTTTTGCGCGACGACCTCTCTTAGAACTTCTTCCAAGAGCAAAGCATCGGCGCTCTCTTCGGCTGCAGAGAATCCCATCGACATTCCGACGGCGCCAAAGATGAAAACAAAAACGAAGAGAAGGCGTTTCATAAGGAACTCCCTTCGGTATATTTGGATGTATGGGCAAAATAAGATGTGCAATCGCCCTATTGGGTTTTCAGGAGCGCGGGCGATTGCATGTAATCGACGTTTGGAGAGAAAATTTAAAGCAGAAGGGTGCGGTGGAGGATATAGAGATCCCCTTGGGGCTGTAGTGAGGAACAATCCAGGTCAAATTGGGATGAAAAAACGAGCGGAGGGGCCTTGAGCGACTGGGCGATCAGCGCCAGCCCATCTTCCACAAGAACCGCCGGCGCGGGAAGTTGAGGGCCGGCATGCAGGGAGCGCTGCTGCGTGGAAAGATGACAGAAGCTTTTTGCAAGCTCCGGAGAAGAGACGTTTCGGCAGGGAATGGCGCAGCAATCGTCGGCTTTCGGCGCCCAATCGGGAATCATACAGGCGCTGGCGAGTGAGAGGGTGAGGAACGAAAGGCCTAAGATGATTAAGACGAGCCACTTGCATTTTCGATGAAATCGCATCGGTCTCTCCGCGTATGGGTAAAATACAGGCTCCGCTTCAAAAAGTCAAACAGGACGATCCCGACCGGCTTTTCGCAACAACGCAACGCTCCGTCTCGATTTTTAAATGACGCTCAATCCTGCCGGATCGGATTGTACGCATAGGGCCCGCGTGGTATCATTATCGCCATGTACACTGATCGAGGCTTCTGAATGTTTGATGAATCCAAAAATCCGCCGCCGCGCAATCGGCTTGACCGGTTCATCCGTCAGTTTCGATATCCGGCCTATTTCATTGCGCTGATCACCCTTTACACGATCGCCTCAACCGCCATCGGCCTGGCGCTCGCCCCTGCCCTCTGGATTTTGAGCCACTGGGTTCCCTGGTCCGCATCCTTCCCCGGTTGGCTCCGCTGGCCGCTCCTCGGCACCGGCCTGGGGTTTTCCTTCTTTCTCTCCGGCTTTACCCTCCTGGTCGTGATTCCGATTTACAACCGGTTGCTGCCGACCCGAATCAAGCCGTTCAAGGGGACCTACTTCACCCTGGCGGCCCTTCCCTGGTTTCTTCACAACGGCCTTTTCTACCTTGTCCGATATACCTTTCTTCAATACGTGACCCTCACCCCGCCCGGCCTCTGGTTTCTCCGGGCGATGGGGATGAAGATCGGCGAGCGGGCCTTTATCAATACCTACCTTATCTCCGATCCCTGCATGCTTACCGTCGAGGACGACGTCGTTTTGGGGGGAAGCGTTCGGATCTTCGCCCACTACGGCGGCGGGGGAAAACTCGTGATTGCGCCTACCTTTATCGGCAACAAAGCGACCATCGGCTTGAACGCGACGGTCATGGGAGATGTGCAGGTCGGCGCCGGCGCGACGATCCTGGCCCACTCGGTTCTCCTCCCCGGCTCCCGTGTCGGCGAGGGAGAAACCTGGGGAGGCGTTCCGGCCCGGCGGATCTCCCGGGAAGAGATGGACCGAATCAAGCAGGAGATCCAGGGACTCCCGGCAGACGGCGTCTCCCCCAAATCTCAGAGCGTTCGTTAGTTTAGAAACCCTCCCTTTTCCCCTCCTCGGTTCCGGCTCTCATCCGGAGAACTTTCTCTCCATCCGCCGGTCATCGACTCAAACCCGAAAGCGGTATCCCCCTAGAACAAACTCGTTAACAGATTTTTTACATCACTTTTATTTCCCCGCAACAACGTTCTGTTTTAATAAATCGGGTAGACTAAAACAGTTGATCTTTACAGTCGATGAGGAGAAAAGAGCATGACCGACCGATTTCAGCCGTCCGATCTCTGCGGAATCATTCTTGCCGCCGGCGAGGGAAAACGCCTTCAGCCGCTGATCCGCCGATGGCGGGGAGATGACCTCCCCAAACAGTATGTTCAATTTACGGAGAGCCGCTCCCTGTTGCAGCAAACGATCGACCGCGCCCGGCGGCTGATCCCTTCCGACCGTCTTTTTACCATTGTGGATCGGAAGCACTTGGGGTACGCCGAAGTCTGGCGCCAGATCGAAAACCGCCCCCGCGGCACCGTCATCCTCCAGCCTGAGAATAAAGAGACCGGGCCCGGCGTGCTCCTGCCGCTGATGCGGATCTATAAATACCACCCGAATTCCACCGTCGTCATCTTTCCGTCGGACCATTTTATCCGCCAGGAGAATCTCTTCATCGATCATGTCGATCTGGCCTGCCGTCTCGTCGCGGAAGACCCCTCTCGCCTGATCCTGCTCGGAATGCAGCCGACCGGCCCCGACCCCGAATATGGTTACATCTTGCCGGGAGGGGAGATCGGCCATCTGAACCCGTCGGGAGTGCTGGAGGCGATTCGTTTTATCGAAAAACCGGAGGCGCGGGCCGCATCGGAACTGGTTCGGCGGGGCGGACTTTGGAACACCATGGTCATGGTGGTCAAGACGAAACGGCTTTTGGCGTTGGCGAGAGCGGTCGCCCCCGAGCTTCTCGGTTCTTTCGATACGCTTTTAGACGCCATCGGGACACCCGAAGAGGTAGAAGCCGCCCAAGCGATTTATCAAAATATTCCATCCATCAATTTTTCGAAGGACCTTCTGGAGCGGTTTCCGCTCCGGGACCCCTCCTCCCTCGCCGTCCTCCCGGTTCGGGGGGTCTACTGGAGCGATTGGGGATCGGTCCACCGGGTGGTGAGCGACCTTCGAAAAATGGGCCAGATCAGCCCGCTGCTGTCGATGGAAACGGACGAATCGTTGCTGGTCGGTCAGAGCCGGTAATCTCCTGGGACGACAAAACCCGGTTGGGTCAAACCTCCCGATGCAATCTTCATTTGACGAATCGGGCAGGTTGCAAGTACAATCGAACCGGGAGGTTTTGTTCTCGGCATGATGGATCTGCTCAACGCGGCCATTCTCGGCATCGTGGAGGGGGTGACCGAATTTCTACCGGTCTCTTCGACCGGTCATCTGATCATCGCCGGACACCTCCTCGGCTTCGTGGGAGACAAAGCCTCGACATTTGAAGTCTTCATCCAACTCGGCGCGATCCTCGCCGTCGTCGTCCTCTACAAAGAACGCTTCTTCCACCTCTTCGATTTCTCTCGGACCCGCGGCTTCGCCGGATTCAACGGGATGGTCCTTCTGGGGCTGACGACCGTTCCGGCGCTGCTCTTCGGCTTTCTCGCCCACGGTTTTATCAAAGAACATCTCTTCAACACCACGACGGTGGCGATCGGGCTGGGAATCGGCGGGATCGGCATTCTCCTCGCCGAGCGCTTCCTCCCCAAGGCGGATAAACACGGTCTCGATTCGCTGGGGCCGAAAGACGCCCTGCTGATCGGCCTCTTCCAATGCCTCGCCCTCTGGCCCGGCATCTCCCGCGCCGGCGCGACGATCCTGGGGGGAATGATCATCGGGACCGAACGGAAAACGGCGGCCGAATATTCCTTCCTCGCCGCCGTCCCGGTGATGTTCGCCGCCACCGGCTACGACCTTCTCAAAAGCCGCTCCTTCCTTGAGGCCGCCGATATCCCTTTTTTTGCCATGGGATTCGTCGTCTCCTTCATCGCCGCTTGGCTCGCCGTAAAAACCTTCATTCAGCTCCTCTCCCGCTACACCCTGAGCCCCTTCGGGTGGTATCGCATTGCGGCGGCGATTTTGTTATTGCTGATTTTGGGATAGCGGCTTCGTATCATTCTTCCACAAGTTCACTTCTCATTAGGCTCCATACCATTTTGATCTTGCAAAAACCGACCAAAATGTCTATCTTCTGCCTGCCACTTCTTGCGCCGGCCATTTGCGCCGGCCATTCCGGCGCAACATCAGGTTAATAAATCTCGTAACACTGTTTTCAAAACGTACGATCCCGTGATTTTACAGACAGGGGATTTCCTATTTATCCACATCAACAGCGGCCAAAAAACATGCGAAAGGAGACAAAAACAGATGCGACGATTCATGGTAATTGGGTTCATCGCGTTGGGGATTCTGAGTGCATCGAACAACCTGCTTTTCGCGGAAGAGCCCAAAACACTCGAGGAACTCTTGATTGAAAAAGGAACGATTACAAAAGAGGAAGCCGCCTCCGTTCAGGAGACCAAACTTTCAAAGTGGGTGGATCGATTCTCCTTTGCAGGAGATCTTCGCCTCCGGCACGACTCAACCATTAGAGAAGCTCCCAACCGCGACCGGCATCGTCAACGACTTCGCCTGCGGCTGGGAAGTACGCTTAAGATCGACAATTTTCTCGTCGGCATCCAGCTCGCATCCGGAGACGGCAGCCAGACGTCGAACAATCAGAGCTTCGATAGTCTTTTCAGCCAAAAACCGATCTGGATCCGACAGGCATACCTGCAATGGAAAGCAGCCTCGTGGCTGGCGCTGACCGGAGGGAAGATGCCGAACCCCTTTTTCCGGGTCACGGAACTGGTTTGGGACGATGACTTGGCCCCGGAGGGATTTGCCGAGAACGTCACCTTTAAGGTCACAGAAATGATCGTTCTCTTCATCAACGCCGGGCAGTTGGTCCTCGACGAAGATTCCACCGACAATAACGACCAATGGCTCTTCGCCGAGCAGGTGGGAACCCGGATCGGTCTTGGAAAGGACACGTCGGTCACCCTGGCCGGCGCATTTTACAATTTCAAAAATGCGACGGAGGGGAGTTTTGGTCAGGTGACCGTCCAAGATGGAAACACCCGGGTCCCGGTCGCCACCGGAACCCCGACCGCCCTGGTGAATAACTACCGGGTTCTTAATATCACGGCCCAGTTCGGCATCAAGGTGGCCGACCTTCCCCTGGCCCTCTATGGAGATTACATCAAAAACCTCGCCGATACGACCACCGATCAGGATACGGGATATCAAGCCGGTCTCCAAATCGGCAAAGCCTCTAATCCTCGGACATGGGAAGTGGCTTACTTCTACAGGATCACCGAAACGGATGCCACTGTTGCCGATATCGCCGATTCGGACTTTGGCCCCAACGGCGGGACAAACCACAGAGGACATGTCGCCTGGATCGGTTATAGCCCGACGAAAGCACTCCAGCTGAAAGCCAAATACGTGGTGACCGAGGTGGAGGACGAAACCCTCCCACCGGGAGAGGACGATACCAAACGGCTTTTCTTGGACATGGTCGTGAAGTTCTAAGCAATTTCCAAAAAAACACAAAGAGCGCCCCCTCCGTTGTCGAGTTTGAGCAATGAGAGGGGGCGCTCGCGTCTTGGAGGGAAGTTGTAACAAAAATTTAACATTGTATTAACACCGGCGAAACTTGGTTCCTTCATTAATAGGTGAGGAGAAATTTATATGAAGAAATGGATTTTCGTGGGCCTTCTGGGGATCGGAATTGCTTCTGCCCAGACGGCTTGGGCCAAATCGACCCTTATCAAGATCGACGGCTCCAGTACCGTTTTCCCGATCACCGAAGCGGTGGCCGAGGAATTTCAGGCAGCCCACCGGGGAGAAAGGGTCACGGTCGGCATCTCAGGCACCGGCGGCGGCTTCAAGAAATTCTGCACCGGGGAAACCGACATCTCCGACGCCTCCCGCCCCATCAAGCGCTCCGAAGTGGAAATGTGCGTCGATAACAAGATCCAATATATCGAGCTGCCGGTGGCGTACGACGGCATTGCCGTCATCGTCAACTTAAAAAACGACTGGGTCGATTACCTGACGGTAAAAGAGCTAAAAAAGATCTGGGAGCCGGCCGCTCAGGGCAAAATCAAAAAGTGGAACCAGATCCGGCCGAACTGGCCCGACAAGGAAATCCATCTCTACGGCGCGGGGGCCGATTCCGGAACGTACGACTACTTTACCGAAGCGATCGTCGGGAAAGAGCACGCCAGCCGGGGCGACTTCACAGCGAGTGAAGACGACAACGTTCTCGTTCAGGGAGTCGCTTCCGATCAATATGCCCTCGGTTTCTTCGGGGTGGCATATTACCAGGAAAACAAAGAGCGTCTCAAACTGGTTCCGATCGATGATGAAAACGACGCCAACGGCAAGGGCCCGATTTTCCCGGAGTACGATAACGTCGTCAAAGGAACTTATCAGCCGCTCGCCCGGCCGGTCTTCATCTATGTCAGCCTCAAATCGGCCGACAGGCCTGAAGTGCGAAACTTCATCGATTTCTACATGAAGAATGGAGCCACCCTTACCAAAGAAGTCGGGTACATCGCTCTGCCGGATCGGGCTTATGCGCTCGGCGCCGGCCGGTTCCAAAAAAGGATGACCGGTTCGGTCTTTGAAGGAAAATCACAGGTCGGCGTCAGTATCGAAGATCTTTTACAAAAAGAAGGGAAGTAACCGCTGTACGCAAGACGTCTCCAGAAAGCAGGCGAAAGTGTGATCGAAGGGGCGCTCCTCTTGAGCGCCCTCTTGTCGGTTTTCATCACCCTCGGGATTATCGGTGTCCTCCTCTTCGAGACCCTCTCCTTTTTCGGCGAAGTTTCGATTATCGATTTCCTCACCGACACGCAGTGGACCCCCCTCTTCGCCGAAAAACACTTCGGCATTCTTCCCCTTTTTGCAGGGACGTTCTTGACAACATTCATCGCGATGGCGGTTTCCCTCCCGATCGGGTTGATCAGCGCCATTTATTTAAGCGAGTACGCCTCCGACCGGGTCCGGACAACGATCAAGCCCTTCTTGGAGATCCTGGCCGCGGTTCCGACCGTCGTGTACGGTTATTTCGCCCTCCTCTTCGTCACGCCGTTGCTTCAGAAATTTTTCCCGGAGATCTCCGGCTTTAATGCCTTGAGCCCCGGAATCGTCATGGGAATTATGATTATCCCGATTATCTCCTCTCTCAGCGAAGATGCGATGCACGCGGTCCCGATCGGACTGCGGGAGGGGGGATATGCCCTCGGCTCCACCCGGCTTCAGGTCGCGCTTCGCGTGGTGCTTCCCGCCGCCTTCTCCGGGGTCGCCGCGTCGTTCATCCTCGGCATTTCGCGCGCGGTGGGGGAGACGATGATCGTGGCGGTCGCCGCCGGCTTGCAGCCGAGGCTGACCCTCAACCCCTTCGTTCCGATCGAAACGGTCACCGCCTACATCGTTCAGGTCAGCCTGGGAGACACCCCCTACGGAACCATCGAATACAGGACCATCTTCGCCGCGGGGATGAGCCTTTTTGTCGTGACCTTTGTCTTGAATATGATCAGTTATTCGCTCCGAAAACGGTTTAGGGAAGTCTACGAATGAGTGTGCCGGAAGCAGCACGACCCGAAGCGGTACGAATCGAAATCAGCAATCGGAAACGAGGCCGGCTTGCCGATCGGGCCTTCTCGATCCTCGGCCTCTTTGCAACGACCATCGGTCTGCTCGTTCTCCTTGTTCTGCTGATCGACGTCATGATCGACGGCCTCCCGAGGCTCGGCTGGGATTTTCTGACGAGCTATCCGTCGCGAAAACCGGAGCGGGCCGGCATTCTCTCCGCCTGGGTCGGGACCGCCTGGCTGATGGTGTTGACGGCGCTGATCACCTTTCCGCTCGGGGTCGCCTCCGCCACCTACCTGGAAGAATACAGCCGGAAGAGCTGGCTGACCGGATTCATCGAGATCAACATTGCGAATCTCGCCGGCGTCCCTTCGATCATATACGGTCTCTTGGGGCTGGGGCTCTTTGTCCGCTGGATGAATCTCGACCGGAGCGTCCTGGCGGGGGCAATGACATTGGCGATTCTGGTCCTTCCGATCGTCATCCTCGCCTCCCGCGAGTCGATCCGGGCGATCCCCGCCTCGATTCGAGAAGCCTCTTACGCCCTCGGAGCGAGCAAGTGGCAGACGATCCGGCATCAGGTTTTGCCGGCGGCGATGCCGGGGATTCTCACCGGGACCATCCTCGCCATGTCGCGGGCGATCGGGGAGACCGCCCCGCTGATCACAATCGGGGCGTTGACCTATGTCGCCTTCGTTCCGACCCTGCCGATCTCGCCGGAGCCTCCTTTCATCAACCCGCAGGGTCTTTTCGATCCCTTCACCGCGCTGCCGATTCAGATTTTCAACTGGGTCTCGCGCCCTCAAAGGGGCTTTTCGATCAATGCGGCGGCGGGGATTTTGGTTCTGTTGTTCATCACCTTTGTCATGAACGGGATTGCCGTTTATTTAAGACACCGCTATCAAAAACAGATCAGGTGGTAATCATGGATGCCGCGATTCACGTTCAAAAACTGAATGTCTTTTACGGAAAAAAACAGGCGCTGCGGGACGTCAACATGGAGATCCCCTATAAAGGGGTCACGGCGCTGATCGGTCCTTCCGGCTGCGGCAAGAGCACTTTTATCCGCTGCCTGAATCGGATGAACGACCTGGTCCCGGGATTCCGAGCGGAGGGGACCGTTCTCTACCAGGGCAAGAACATCTATTCCAGAGGGATGGACGTGATCGATGTTCGAAGAAAGATCGGGATGGTCTTTCAAAAACCGAACCCCTTCCCCAAGAGCATCTATGAAAATATCGCCTACGGATTGCGGATCCAAGGGATTAAGGACAAGACAAAAATCGATGCAATCGTGGAAGAGAGCCTGAAGAAAGCGGCGATTTGGGAAGAGGTCAAAGATCGCCTCCCGCAATCGGCCCTTTCCCTCTCGGGAGGCCAGCAGCAGCGGCTCTGCATCGCGCGGGCCCTCGCCGTGGCGCCCGATGTGCTCCTGCTCGACGAGCCGACCTCGGCCATCGATCCGATCGCCACCGGACGGATCGAGGAGTTATTGCGGGAATTGAAAGAAAGTTATACCATTGCGATTGTAACGCACAACATGCAGCAGGCGGCCCGGATTTCGGATAAAACCGGGTTCTTCCTGCTCGGAGAGTTGGTGGAATTCGATTCCACCTCTCGGATTTTCACCAACCCGAAAGATTCCCGAACGGAAGATTACATCACGGGAAGATTCGGATAATGTCCGCTATTCTCTTATAAGTAGTAGTAGAAGATAAAGAAAGGAAGGTATCATGATGAGACTCCGTCATATCGGAAGGTATGTAAAACAAGCGGTGAAGATTTATCGGCTCGCGCTGAAGAACGCGCGAATCCCCCTTCGCGCCAAGTTGTTTCTGACCCTGGCGCTCGGCTACCTCTTGCTCCCCTTCGATCTCATTCCCGATTTTCTGCTGGGAATCGGGCAGGTGGATGATCTCCTCATCGTCCTCTCTTTACTGATGTCGGCCATGCGGTTGATCCCCAAAGACATTTTTGATCAATATCGCAGACAGGCCACTGAGATTGACGTCACCCCTTAAAGGAGAACCATGCACCGCCATTTTGAAGAAGAGCTCACCCGGTTAAAAGAAAAGATCCTGAAGATGGGAGCGTTGGTAGAAACACAGATCGCCGCCTCCATCAAAGCCCTTGTCGAACGGGATGGTCCGCTGGCCAAACAGACGATCCAGAACGATCACCTCGTCAACGCGATGGACGTCGAGATCGACGAAGAATGTATCCGCCTGCTCGCCCTCTACCAGCCGGCGGCCCGCGACCTTCGCTTCATCACCACCGCCATGAAGATCACAACCGACCTGGAACGGATGAGCGATCTTGCCGAAGATATCTGCGAGCGGTCGATCGAGCTGGCGGAGGAGCCGCTCCTCAAACCGTACATCGACATCCCGCGCATGGCAGACGCGGCGCAGAAGATGGTCCGGGAGGCGCTCGACGCCTTCGTCAACAAAGACGCCAAGCTCGCCCGGAAGGTCTGCTCCGAAGATCAGTTCATCGACGAGCTGACCCACCAGATCTTCCGAGAGCTCCTCTCCTTCATGGTCGAAGACCCCACGACCATCACCCGCGCCGTCCGGGTCAGCTTCATCGCCAAATACATCGAACGAATCGGCGACCACGCCACCAACATCGCCGAGATGGTGGTCTACCTGGTGGAAGGGAAGATCATTCGACACACGAAGGTGTGAACGGGGAGAATCTTGACAGCTTCCCCATCCTCCGCTACGATTAATCCCAGTCCCTTCCAAACCCACCAGCGAGGTCACGCCCGATGCGCCCCGTTTACATGATTACCGGCGGAATCACCAAATTCAAGAAAGCCAATCCCGAAAAAGATTTCCGCTACATGGTCAAAGAGGCGTTCGACTACGCCCTGGATGATCTGCCGAAATTAAAAATGGAGATGATCGACGGCGCCGTCGGATCTTATTTCTCCGACCACTTCACCCGGCAATTGAAAGCCGCCAGCATGGTCCAGGACTATCTCGGTCTCTGCCCCAAGCCGTCGAAGCGGATCGAGGGGGGAGGGGCCACCGGCGGCCTCTGCTTCCAGAGCGCCTGGGAGGCGGTCTCCTCGGGCCGGATGAACGTCTGCCTCGCCTTCGGCTTTGAGACGATGTCGCGGGTCAACACCTGGAAAGGAAATGAATTCATCGCGCTCGCCTCGGACACCAATTTCGACTTCCCCGTCGGCGGCTTCTACACCGGCTACTACGCCATGATGGTTCAGCGGCACATGCACGAGTTCGGGACCACCCCGGAGCAGCTGGCGTTGGTTTCGATTAAAAACCACGCCAACGCCCTCTACAATCCCTACGCCCAACGTCCCGGAAAGCTGACCGTCGCCGACGTCCGGAGTTCCCAGATGGTCGCCACCCCATTGACAATGCTCGACATCTGCACCATGTCGGACGGCGCCGCGGTCTGCGTTCTCGCCTCGGAGGAGGTCGCCCACAAACTCTCCCCGAATCCGGTGAAGATCACCGGGGTCGGCTCGGGAAGCGACGCCATGCGGATGGCCGACCGGCCGCACGGAAAGGTCTTGCTCCTGCCGCACGAAAAAGCGAGCGACTACCGGAATCTCAAATATCCCGGTGTCCACTCCTTCCGGGGAGGACGCGCGGCGGCGAAGCAGGCGTATGAGATGGCGGGGGTTCGAAAGCCGATCGACGATTTCGATTTTATCGAGCTCCACGACGCCTACACCTCTTCGGAAGTCCAGACCTACGAAGATCTCGGCCTCTGCAAATACGGCGAAGGGGGGCGATTCGCCGAGGAGGGAAACCCCTTCATGCCGGGAATCGACTACGGCCTGAACCTTCCGAAGCAGGGACGCATCCCGGTCAACCCGAGCGGCGGGCTGCTCGCCTGCGGCCATCCGGTCGGCGCCACCGGCCTGATGCAGGCGGTTTTTGCCTTTTGGCAGTTGCAGGGGACGATCAAAAAACACCTTGGAAGCGGAAAACTTCAGATTAAAAACCCGAAACGCGGATTGATCCACAGCCACGCCGGCACCGGCACCTACATCACCGTCAGCATCCTGGAACGAACCTAAGGAGCGGTTCTCAGTTCAAGATCGCCGCGTAATGAAAAAAATGATTGCCTCTCCCCTTTTTTTTCTTTTATAATAGGCTCATCAAATTAACCCTCTCACCCGATCATTCTATGTTGCCTGAAGAGCCAGATTTGAGCGGCATTCATCCCGGCGTCTTCATCGCCGCGATGGTGGCGATTATGATCATCCTCGTCGTCGTTATTTTGGCGCTTTAGATAAATTCCCCCCGAAAAGCGCCTCCTCATTCCCGATAGTCGCATCCGACCGTCTATTTCAGATATGATAGTCGTATCTGGGAAGCATTTGCTCCCGAACCGTAAAGAGGGACGAGCCCATGAGAGGAGCGCGATACGTCGGAGCGGCGGAGAAATATCCGCCCAATCCTCCGTCGCCGAAATTTGACCCCGGCACTTTCACAAAAAAGACACTCATTGCCGTCGGCATCACGGCGGCCGTCGCCGTTCTGCTGTTGCTGGTCGCGGTTTCCGCCGACGTCCTCCTCCTCGTCTTTGCCGGCGTCCTCTTGACCGTTCTCCTCCGAAGCCTGAGCGACCGGCTTGCAGCGCATACCCCCCTCTCGGAGGGCTGGTCGCTCGCGATCGTCATCCTCCTCCTGACCGGAATGTTGGGGTTGGGGGGCTGGCTCCTCGCCCCCGAAGTCGCCAGACAGGCCGACCAACTCATTCAAAGCTTGCCGCGGATGGTTGACCAGCTCACACAGCGCCTCGAGCAGTACGAGTGGGGACGCAGAATCCTGGCGCAGACCCCGCAGGCGGCGGAACAGTTCGCCAGACCGGGGGGAATCATCAGCCGGGTGACCGGCTTCTTCTCCACCGCCCTCGGAATGATCGCAAATCTTGTCATCGTCCTCTTCATCGGCCTCTACATGGCGATCAACCCTTCGCTCTATAAACGGGGGGTGATCCGCCTGGTCCCCAAAGAAAAGCGCGGCCGCGCCGAGACGGTGTTGAATCGGGTCGGCTACATCCTCCAGTGGTGGCTGATCGGGCGGGTGATCGCCATGATCGTCATCGGCCTCCTCACCGCCGTCGGCCTCGGGTTGATCGGTATTCAGCCCGCGATGGCCCTCGGCATCCTGGCCGGCATTTTGAACTTCATTCCCTACATCGGCCCGATCCTCTCGATTATTCCTCCCCTTCTGATCGCCGTCGGCCAAGGCCTCATGCCGACGCTTTATGTAGCGATCCTCTATTCGATTATCCAAGGGTTCGAGAGCTATCTTCTCACCCCTGTGATCGAGCGGCAGGTCGTCCTCCTTCCGCCGGCGTTGACAATCGCGGTGCAGGTTCTCCTCGGCATCCTCCTCGGCATCCCGGGGATCATGCTCGCCTCCCCGCTCACCGCGACGATCATGGTTCTCGTCCAAATGCTCTATGTTGAAGATATTCTTGGGGATCGGGGGGAATCCGGCGCCTAACGTCGGCGCTTCAATCGAATCTTCAGGCGGCCATTTTTCTTGTTCAATCGGCCTCATTCTGGTATATTTCCGGTACTGTACTTTGTGTGCGACCTGAACACCCCAACCGGAGGAGTAAGTGCAGGGACTACGGGATGCGATCGGGAACCTTGCCGGGATTCTCATCGGTCTTCTGGAAGTCATCGGCGCCGCCCTGGCGCTCCTGGCCGTCGTCCTTCTCGCCGCCGTAATATTGCGGTCGGTCGGGCGCGCCGTCTGGGGCCGGGCAACACTGGTCCTCCCCTTTCGCGGGGCCGACAAGGCGGGCCTTTGCCTGAACGAGATCCTGGCCCAACAGCTCGGCGAGATCGAAACGGCCTGGCAGGGGCTGAGCCGGCAGGTCCGGGAGGCGCAGGCGGCAGCCAAGGCGGGGAACATGGCGATGCTGGTCGATCTCGGCCGGAGCGAGCCTGACGCCTTTCTCGACTCCCAGCAGGAGCTCTTGATCCTCTCCGACCCGATGGAGGGACAGGCGATCGGCGCCATCGGCTTCGGCTCCTTCAGCTTCTCGCCGGACAGCCTCTTTGCCCTCTCTTATAAAACGCGAACCCTCCTGGCGCGCCGGACCATCCGGGGGGGGATCGATCAGGTCGGCGACACCGTCCGGCTCTCCACCACGCTGACGACCGATCGGGACGGGCCGACCACGATGGTCCTGGTCCGGTCGATCGAGCGGCCCGATCAGCTCCTGGAGCTGGTCGACGACATGGCCTTTGAAATCGTCAAACGCCGCTGGGGACTGTCGAGCGAAGCGAAGACCTGGCGCGGATATCGGGCCTTCATGCAGGGGTACACCCACCATATCCGTTATATCCGGACCGGAAACACCGCCGAGCGGGAGGCGGCGATCGACAAGTACCGGCAGTCGGTCACGATTGAGCCCGGTTACGCCCTTGCCCACTACAATCTTGGAACCCTGCTCTACAACCGGTTCACCGCGACCGACAATGACCGGGCGATCGAGCACCTGCGGAAAGCGGCCGAGGCGAGTGAAGCGACCCTCAAGGCGCTCTCCCTCGGCGTTCTCTCACGCGCCTATTGCCAGCAGGTTCACCGCTACGGACATGAGAAGATGCCCTGGATGGCGTGGGCCGAAGAGGCGAGCGCCATGGCGGTTCAACTGGGACCCGACCTCGAAGAGACCTGGCTGGCGCACGGCTTTGCCCTTCAGTTCCTTGGAAAGCCGCGCGAGGCGATTGAAGCTTATTGGCGCGTCATGGCCCTTCCCGGCGACTCTCCTGAGGAGCTCCGCTTGAAATCATCCGCCGAGAACAACCGGGCGTATATCGCGATGACCGAGTTCAACGACCTCAAGGAGGCCGAAGTTCTCTTCAAACATGCGTTGGCCCTCGACCCCCATAACAAGTTTTGCTATGCGAACCTCGGCGAGATCTACAAGCGTCAGAACAACTACTCCGCCGCGCTGGTGGCGTTCGAGCAGGCGGTCCGTCTCGATCCGCGTTACACCAACGGAACCAACGAATTGGGGATGCTCTACATCGCCATCGCGGCCGACGCCCGCGATTCCGGAAAGCAGAAAGAGATGGCGGAAGCCCTCCAAACGGCGGCGCACTGGCACGAGCGCGCCCTCTCCATCGTCCCTGAAGAAGAAGCGCGCCACCGCGCCGAGATCCGAAAGCGTTTTGCGAAGGCCTATCGAGAGAAGGGGTTTCATCAGGAAGCGGAGTGGGTCGCGACGCCGGGCGACGGCAAACACTTCGCCCGTCAAAACGGAGATTAAAAATAATACCGGGCTGGAAAGATTCCCTTTGGCCGGGGGGTTGAAACAAGAAGTCGGAAACGACCCTCAGAAATCGACGCGAATCAGATCGGCCGACCAGCGCGGTTGAAAATCGTTGCCGACCGGCTCCAGATCGAAGCGGAGGGTCGGCATCTGGACGGTGAGCCTGCCGTCTTCAATCTCGGCGAAGGCGCGCGCCGCCCTCCCGATGCCATAGAGCGTTCCGGCGATCACCCCGACCCCCGCCCCGATGGCAATGTCGTCCAGATGATCCCCCGGATTCTCTTTGAAGGCCATAAAGGCCGCCCCCACGAGCGCTCCCGCCAGCCCGCCGTAGAAACCGTCGATGAGGACCTCCTCCATGGCATTCTCCCGTCTCGCTTCCGCTACTCCCGGAACAAGGGAGACCAGCATGAGCAGCAGAAGAACGGTTCCAATCGCTCTTTTCATTGATCCTCCTCTGTTGATTAGGAATCCCGATCGAATAGCTGTCAAAACGGGGCGATGGTACACCAGACCGCCGCAGAATGCAACAAAATGGCGCATGACCCGCCGCGCGGCGTCCCGAACTGGAATCAGCCCCCTTGACAACACTCCCCGCCAAGGGCGACATTAGAAAAAAACTTCTCCTTTCCAAGGGATGTCTTTTCATGAAACCGGTTGTCGTCCTCAGCAAATGTCTTGAATTTGCGCCCTGCCGATATAACGGCGCGATGATTGCCGATCGCTTCGTGAAGCGGTTGGAGCCGCATGTGACCTTTTTGCCGATCTGCCCGGAGGTTGAGATCGGATTGGGCGTTCCCCGCGATCCGATCCGGCTCGTTTCGGAGGACGGGGAGTTGCATCTCCTCCAGCCGGCCACCGGCAAAGCTCTCTCGGAGAAGATGCGGCGTTTCTCGAATTCGTTTTTGACCTCTTTGAACGAGGTCGATGGGTTCATTCTAAAGAACCGCTCCCCTTCCTGCGGCATCAAGGATGTGAAGCGCTTCCCGAAAATGGAAGCCGAGGCTCCCGCCGGCAAAGGGGCCGGGTTCTTTGCGGGAGAGGTCCTCGAACGTTTTCCCGGTCTCGCGATCGAAGATGAGGGACGGCTGAATCATCCCAAGATCCGGGACCACTTTCTGACGAAGCTCTTCACCTTGGCCCGTTTTCGAGAAGCAAAGAAGACAAACCGCCTGGACACCCTGGTCCACTTTCACGCCACCCACAAGCTCCTCCTGATGGCCTACAACCAGAAGCTGATGCGCCTACTCGGACGGATTGTCGGCAATGCGGAGAGACGGACGGCCGCCGATCTCTTCAACGAATACGCGCCTCACCTCCAGCAAGCGCTCTCCCGCCCTCCCCGATCCGCCTCCAACATCAACGTTCTGATGCACGCCCTCGGCTATTTTTCCGACGATCTCTCCAAAAAGGAAAAGGCCCTTTTTCTCCGGACCTTGGAGAGCTACCGGAAAGGATACCTCCCGCGGAGCGCAGCCTTGAGCATCCTCAAAGCCTGGGTCGTCCGATTCCGAAACGGGTATCTCGAAGATCAGACCTTCTTCGAACCCTATCCGGAATCGCTGATTGAAACAGAGGAAAGAGATCGAACGGAAAGGAAGTAGGGGTTCAACACGTCGAACCCCGATGAAGAAGGGAAAAATCCCCCTTGACCCGGTTTTCCGAAACGGTTATTCTCGCCGAGAAACCCTTTCCCTTCATCCGGAGGTCCGTATGCTCGGCACCCCCCTTTCGAAGAATGCCTTCCGGCTGATGCTCCTCGGCTCGGGCGAGCTGGGCAAAGAGGTCGCCATCGAAGCCCAGCGGCTCGGCGTCGAGGTGATCGCCGTCGACCGCTATCCGAACGCCCCCGCCATGCAGGTGGCCCATCGCCACTATATTATCGACATGCTCGATCCGCGCGCCGTCGATCAGGTGGTTCACCGGGAGCGGCCCGATCTGATCGTTCCGGAGATCGAAGCGATCGCCACCGATTATCTGGTCAAGGCGGAAAAACATTTTACCGTCATCCCGACCGCCCGCGCCGCGCGGCTGACGATGAACCGGGAAGGGATCCGGCGCCTTGCGGCGGAGGAATTGAAACTTCCGACGAGCCAATTCCGGTTCATCGACCGGCCCGAGCAGTTGAAAGAGGCGGCCGGCGCCGTCGGATACCCCTGCGTGATGAAGCCGATTATGTCATCGTCCGGGAAGGGGCAGTCGGTCGTCCGCTCCGAAGCGGATCTTCTGAAAGCATGGGAGTACGCGATGACGGCCGCTCGGGCCAAGGGAGGCCGTGTCATCCTCGAATCGTTCATCGCGTTTGACTATGAAATCACCCTCCTGACGGTCCGCGCCGTCAACGGCACCTTCTTCTGTCCCCCCATCGGCCACATCCAGATCGACGGCGACTACCGCCAGTCGTGGCAGCCGCATCCGATGTCGGAGACCGCTCTCAAACGCTCCAAGGAGATCGCGGCGGCGGTGACGGAGAATCTCGGCGGGCGGGGCATCTTCGGCGTGGAGCTGTTTGTGAAGGGGGAGGAAGTTTATTTTTCCGAAGTCTCCCCCCGGCCCCACGACACCGGATTGGTCACGCTGATCAGCCAGGATCTCTCCGAGTTCGCCCTCCATGTCCGGGCGATCCTCGGCTTCCCGGTCCATCCCCCCGTGATCCGCACCCCCGGCGCTTCCGCCGTGATTCTGGCCGAAAAAGAGGCGATCGCTCCGACATTCGAGATCGGCCCGGCGCTGTCGGAGCCGGAGATCCAGATCCGCCTTTTCGGAAAACCCGACTGCCGGAAAAATCGGCGGATGGGGGTGGTCCTCGCCGCCGCGAAAGAGCCGTTCGAAGCCCGCGACCGCGCCGTAAAAGCGGCATCGCAGGTGAAAGTAAATTACACCGGTTAGGCACGTCCCTTTCACTGAGATCGACCTGGATCACGCGGGAATGACAGCCCCTTATTCATGCTGGAGTCTCGATGAGCGGCCTTCTTGAAAATCAAGTCGCTCTGATCACCGGCGCAAGCCGGGGGATCGGCTATGCCGTGGCCGAGGCCTATCTCCGCGAAGGGGCCAAGGTCGTCATCTGCGGGCGGGATGAAGCGCAGTTGAAGAAGGCGGAGACCGATCTGGCCCCTCTCGGCGAGGTGATGGCGGTGCATTGCGACGTTTCGGATCTCGACCAGGTCGATGCCATGGTCGAGCGGGTCATCGCCCGCTTCGGCCGGATCGACATCCTCATCAACAACGCCGGAATCAGCATGACCTTCGGCCGTGTCGGCGACATCGACCCGAAGCGATGGGCCTACGTCATCGCCGTCAACCTGGTCGGCACCTTCAACTGCTGCCACGCCGTCATTCCCCACATGATGAAACAAGGAAAGGGGAAAATCTTCAACCTGAAAGGGTACGGCGCCGATTTCCCCTCCCCGCGCGTCACCGCCTACGGCGCGACGAAGGCGGCGCTCGTCGCCTTCACCCGCTCTCTCGCCCGCGAATACAAGGGAACCGGGATCACCGCCAACATCTTCTCCCCCGGGATGGTGAGGACCGATCTGCTGATGAGCGGCGAAGCCACCGAGGAGGGGCGCCCCCACCGGGAAAAGGTCGGCTGGTTCATCGACATGTTGGCCAACCCGGTCGAAGTACCGGCGGCGCTGGCGGTGAAAATGGTCTCCCCCGAAAACGAAGGGGCCACCGGAAAACTCTTCCAGGTCATGACGAAGCGGAAATTTATCTTCCGGGCGATGACGTACGGCCTGAAGCGGCTGATCGGCCGTTCGGCCCCTTCCTGACCCCCGGCCCCTTTCCTTCAGACAGATCTCCCGAAACAACCGCTCAAAAAAGCGCTTGACAAGATTTTCTTATTTCTATATATTTGGAAATATGAAATCAAAAAACAAACATTCCTTGCAAGCCGAACAGGCCCACGTCGAAGCGCTCAAAGCCTTGGCCCACCTCGATCGCCTTCGTCTTTTCTTTTTTCTGGTTCAAGCCGGCGGAGAGGTCTCCGCCGGGGAGATTCAGAAAGGGCTCGACCTGCCGGGGCCGACCCTGTCGCATCATCTGAACCTGCTCCGCCGGGCCGGCCTCATTCAAAGCCGGCGGGAAGCACGGTTCATTTATTATTCCATCCAGCGGGAGATGGTCTCGGAGCTGATCCGGCTTCTGAGCGCCTGCTGCTGAAAATCCAAGGAGGACGACATGACCGACACCGACATCAAAAAAATCGTGAAAGAAAAATATGGCCGGGCCGCGTTGCAGGCGGGAAGCGGCAAGAGCTCCTGCTGCGGCGGCACCGCCGAGTGGAACCCGATCACGTCGAACCTTTACGGCGATCAGGAAACCGCCGAACTTCCGACCGAAGCGCTCCTCGCCTCGCTCGGCTGCGGCAACCCGACGGCGCTCGCCGAGCTTCACCCCGGCGAGAAGGTCCTCGATTTGGGCTCCGGCGGCGGGATCGACGTCCTCCTCTCGGCCCGGCGGGTCGGCCCGGCCGGCCACGCCTACGGCCTCGATATGACCGACGAGATGCTCGCCCTGGCGCGGGAGAATCAGAAAAAAGCGGGGGCTGAAAATGTCACCTTCTTGAAGGGGGAGATCGAACAGATCCCCCTCCCCGACCGGTCGGTCGATGTCATCATCTCCAACTGCGTCATCAATCTCTCCGCCGACAAGGAGCAGACCCTCGCGGAGGCCTTCCGCGTCTTGAAACCGGGCGGCCGTTTCGCCGTCTCGGACATTGTCGTCCGGGGGGCCGTTCCCGACGAGATCCGCCGCAACGTGGAGCTTTGGATCGGCTGTGTGGCGGGGGCGCTGGAAGAAGAGCGGTATCGTTCGATCTTGAAAAAGGTCGGATTTGAAGCGATCGAAATCGTTCCGACCCGGATCTACACGATGAAGGAGGCCCGGGAGCTATTGGTCGACTCGTGCGTCACGCCGGAAGCGATTGAATCGATCGCCGCGGCGACGGGGGGGAAATTCATGAGCGCCTTCGTCCGGGCGCGAAAGCCGAACGGGTAACGTCTTGCGCCCCTGGAGTGAATCGGTTTAAAATCGACTCACTCAAATCCCATCGATCCAGTCAACCGTAGAGAGGAGGGCGCCATGTACGTGATCACAGGAGCCACCGGACATACCGGAAGAGTGATTGTCGAAAAACTGCTGGCCGAGGGGAAACCGGTCCGGGCGGTCGCGCGGAGCGCCGAGCATCTGAAGCCGTTGGCGGCGAAGGGGGCCGAGCCGTTCGTCGGCTCTTTGGAAGAGACGGCGATGGCCCGGGCCTTCTCCGGCGCCGAGGCGGTCTATACGCTGGTCCCGACGCCCCTGACCGCGCCGAATGTCCGGGCCTCCCAGAACCGCATCGGCGAGGCGCTGGCGACGGCGATTGCGAAGGCACGCGTCCCTTTTGTCGTGAATCTCAGCAGCGTCGGCGCGCAGCTCTCGGAAAAAGTCGGGCCGGTGACGGGGCTTCACGACGTGGAGCAGCGGTTGAACCGGCTGGAGGGGGTGAATGTCCTCCATCTTCGGCCCGCCTTCTTCATGGAAAATCTGATGATGAACATTCCGATGATCAAGAACATGGGGATCAACGGCACCCCGATGAAGGGGGACGTTGCTACCCCGATGATCGCCACGAAAGATATCGCCGCCGAAGCGGCCGAACGGCTCCTCCGTCTCGACTTCAAGGGCAAATCGGTGAAGGAGCTGCTGGGGCCGCGCGAGTTGACGATGACCGAGGCGACGGCGATCTTGGGACGCGCGATCGGCAAGCCGTCGCTCCCCTACGTCCAATTTCCGTATGGGGAGGCCGAGAAGGCGATGATCGGGATGGGGCTCTCTCCCGACGTGGCGCGCGGCTATATCGAGATGTACCGTGCCTTCAACGACGGGATCATGAAGCCGACCGAGCAACGCTCCGCAAAGAACACGACGCCGACCTCGTTCGAAGCCTTCGCGGAGGAGTTCGCGGCGGTTTACAAACAATGATCATGCTGATATGACGTGGAACCCCTCCCGCTACGATGAGAAGCATGCCTATGTCTGGAATCTTGCCGCCGACCTGATCGATCTCCTCTCGCCGAAGCCGGGGGAGCGGATTCTCGACCTCGGCTGCGGGACGGGGCATCTCACCGGCCGGATCGCCGCGCTGGGAGCGGAGGGGGTCGGGATCGACGCCTCCGCGGAGATGATCGCGCAGGCGCGGAAGAATTATCCCGATCTCCGGTTTGAGATCCAAGACGCCAGAGTGTTCCGATTCAACCTCCCCTTCGACGCCGTCTTCTCCAACGCTGCGCTGCACTGGGTGAAAGAACCGGAGCGGGTGATCGCCTGCATCGATCGGGCGTTGAAACCGGGCGGGCGCTTTGTGGCGGAGTTCGGCGGCAAAGGGAATATCGCGCGGATCGTCGGCGCGATCAAAGCGGCCTGCCAAGCGGTTGGTTCTCCCCTGAAAGAGGAAAGCATCCCCTGGTACTTCCCAAGCCTCGGCGAATATGCCGCCTTGCTGGAAAGAAACGGTCTTGCGGTCAACGAAGCCTTTCTCTTCGAGCGTCCCACCCCGCTCGAAGGGGGAGAAGCCGGTCTGCGCGATTGGATCGAGACCTTTGCTACAAACCTTCTACAACACGTCCCTTCCGATCGGCGGCCCGCCGTCATTCAAAAAACTGAAGAGATCCTTCGTCCCGCCCTGTTCCAAAACGGGGTCTGGCAAGCCGATTACAAGCGGCTTCGTCTGAAGGCGATCAAGGAGGGAAAGCCGGTATGATTTCATATCAAGTCGAACGGGAGATCGATCCTGCCGCGGTCGCCGATCTGTTCCGACGGTCCGGCATCCGCCGCCCGGTGGAGGACCTTGATCGAATCGGCCGGATGATTCATCATGCCAATCTGATCCTCTGTGCCTGGGACGGTGAAAAGCTGGTGGCGATTGCACGCGCCCTCACCGACTTCAGCTACTGCTGTTATCTCTCCGATCTCGCCGTCGACCGCGCCTATCAAAAACAGGGAATCGGGAAAGGGCTGGTCGATCGAATCAAAGACATCGTCGGCGAAGAGGTGATGATTCTTCTTCTGTCGGCCCCGGAGGCGGAGAGCTATTATCCCCATCTTGGCTTCGAGAAGGCGGAGAACGCTTGGCGCATTCCGCGCAGGCGGTGATTCTTTCTCGGATGACCGAACCGTCTCGTTGAGGGGTCCGAACCGAGGGAGAACCCTCCCTACGGTATTGCTTTTAATGTCCCTCCTGTGGTATACCCGTTTCGTTTCATATTTCAAAACATAAAATTTCCTGTCAATCCCCGAGCCGGTCTTTGACCGGTTCATTTTTTCAATTGCTTGGGATGATGTACAGGAGATAGACAGAAAAAGTCTGTAAAAAAAGGCGGAAATATTTCTGCCTATTTAGATGCTGGGTGGTATTGGCATTCTCTGCTTAAAATTCAATGTGGGCTAAAACAGGAGTGGGGCAGATGTCGAGAGGCATTGTGGCAATCGCATTAATGGGGTTTCTGTCTCTTGTTCAAACAGGCTGTGCAGGTAAGGTCACTTCCATTCTCCCATTTTCAGCCCAAGGCAGCGGCGGTTCAGGTTCCGAAACTCAATGCCCCGGCCACAGCTGAGGTGGGTGAAGCAATGATTGCTACGGAAAATATTTATACACGGCCCGCAATCGAACTGGCCGAACCTGTAATCCACAGTGTGATGTTGACTCCGCTTGATCCACGCACGCTGAAAATTCCAGTTGGAAAACTAGTGGCAGCAGGTTACACAGAGGATGGTTCCGGCGTGTTCTACCAATCACTTACGCCTCCTACATTGGAAAATACAGGAGATATTCGAGAGCTCTTCTCAAAACAAAAACCCATCATTCGTGGCGGGATATTGGTCCAGGGGCAGGATAAACCTCCTGCGTATTATTATCACTCGCCGTTCTCGGATCTGCCAGTAGCAGAGCCGGATCCTTCAATCAAGTACATCACTGCAACCAAAGTTGAATGGGAACAAGGCAGTTTCAGAAAGGAATTGATCTACAATGGACGATCAGGCAACTCTATCAAGTTGCTATATCGGGAGTTCAAGGACGATTTTGCACGGCCGGCCTATTCACAAGAGGTAACCTACGACTTCTCAGAAGGAGAGACCTTTGGATTCAAGGGGGCGCGCTTCAAGGTCACCGATGCGAGTAATATCGGTATTTCCTATGTCGTTCTCAAACATCTTGATTGAGATATTATTCAACGGTGAGTCGGCGATTGAGACAGGCTGAAAGTAGTATCAGCCAAGAGGGTAGAAACCGTACGAGGTAAAAAAGAGACAAAATGGGACACCCATTAAGGAGATACAAAGAAAATGGCTTCTTCGATCGAGTTTGTTCGTCCCGTTAGTTCAGCTCCCTCAGAACTTAGAGCAGCTTGTGAGCAAATCGGCATAGTCATTACGGGCGAAGAGGAAGTGAACCAGGGCACAGGCCTCAAACTTCATGGCACAGCGGACAACCAAGCGATAGCAATCGTGTTGTACTATAACCGTAAGAGGGGTCTATCGTCGAAGATCGTTATTGAAAAAATGCCCGAGGATAAGAAAACATCTCTTATGAAGCTTCTTTCATCGACCAAGAGCCCCAGCGCGAAACTCATTCCAATCCACGCATCAATTACAGTAGCGGACAAGAACGCACGACAAGCAATTAAGGATTCTCTCAACGTAGAAAAATTTACTTTGACGGAATATCCCAAGCAAAGCCATATGGATTATCTCGTAAAAATCCTCTTTGACGGAAATGAGCTCACGATTACTCAATTTTCCACAGGTACTTTATTACTGCAAGGCGGCTATTCTGATCTGGTAGATCGAGTTGTTGACATTATCGATGAGATAAAACCGCTTTCTCCCGAAGAGCGAGCATTGCTTTACGTACCCGAAGGCAGCCAGGAAATGGTTCAGAACGAAATCATCAAAGATAGCGGTGTACTCGAAAAGGCGCTCGCTGCCGCAGAAGCAAAACCTAATGAATACTTTCATTACCTTTCTAAGAATGATCAACAATCGTTTATTACTGGAGATGCCCTTACAGAGATTTTAGAGGGTCAGTCCAAAACGCTTCCAGAATACAACTTTCTTGTTGCGATCTATGCGAAAGTTTTTGAAGGTTTTGTAATTAAACTGATGATTGAAAAAAAGTTCTTTACACTAGAAGAATATAGAGACGATCCGAATATATCAAAAATAGGAAATGCTCTCCGGAATAGGAAATTTGAGAAATATATTAAAGACAAACTCCGATCCGGGTACGTGATAGAGAAACTAATTTCGATATGGGATGGCATCAGGTGCAAGGAAATGCACTCCGATCCTGTTGCTGAGCAGGGCATCATCTCTGTCCGCTCATTAAGTGATGCAAAAAATAGGATCGGTGAAATTAAGTCCTGCATGAAGGATGCTTATAACATTCTCGTCAAATATGGCTATACAGACCAGAATCTTCCCCAAAAGCCATCCACCAAACAATCTATATCGAGTGCCGTTCATGTAGAGGCAAAGAGCCCGGAACACAACGGCTACATAGGAACGGATGAATCTGGCAAGGGAGACTACTTTGGTCCACTAGTTGTCGCAGGTGTGTTTCTTGACCCAGTTACCGAGAAAAAACTTGCTGATGCCGGCGTTCGAGATAGCAAAAAAATCTCCGATAATCGCATTCACGAGTTCGCCGAAATGATTCGGTCTTATCTTAGCAAGACACAGTATTCCGTGGTGACGGTTGGCCCTGAGAAATACAATGAGCTATATGCGAAGATCGGCAACTTGAACAAACTGCTTGCATGGGGACACGCTCGATCAATCGAGAATATACTCCATGGGGTAGACTGCACAAAAGCTATCGCTGACCAATTCGGAGATGAATCCTATATCAAGAAAGCACTGTTGGACAAGGGAAAAGGTATTGAACTACTCCAAATGCCTAAGGCGGAGCAGTACACTGCCGTAGCAGCTGCATCCGTTCTCGCGCGTGAAGCATTCCTATTGCGCTTGGCGGAACTAAGTAGAGAATTTGGTATCACTTTTCCTAAAGGCGCTTCAGCTGAAGTTGAGGCTGTGGGTAAGCGCTTTATTGAAAAATACGGAACGACCACCCTAGCTAAATGCGCAAAGCTGCATTTTAAAACTACGGAGAAGCTGCAAAAGTAATCGTGATAAACCTAAAGTTGACGATCCTATGAGTCATCATTTTGATAAAAGTCGGGAAGCAAATGAACTCAGGAAGAGCGGGCAGTACCAAGAGGCGCTTGTCCTATATCGAGAATTGTCCAAGGACTATTTCGACTCATTTACCGCGGCAGGTCTGCTCCATTGTTTAAGAAAATTAGGCTTGTTTGAGGAAGCCTTACCACTTTGCACTGAAACACTACAGCGGCACAGAGCATTCGATTGGTGCAGAAATGAGGTGATCTGGACTCTGATTCAGGGCAAGCTCGAAAAACTTGACGAATCAGCATCAATAGAAGAAACAGTGTCGGTTGCAGAATCCATTCTCGCACTGAAGCCCAAGGAGAACGCAACAAAATGGCGCATAGCACGTCAGGTCCTAAAAGCAGCAAAGTCTTACAGTAGGTGGGAGATCATTTCGCAATGGCTTGACAGAGTGAATCCGGATGAATTGTCTATGGAACCGATGAAGGATGCTCAGGGTAAGGAAGGCTGGTGCGATCAGGCCATATGGAATAATTATCGGATCCGCTCCATGGTAGAGACCGGCGACAAAGAGCAAGCGATTTCACTCGCCCAAGTTGCGATTAGTCGTTTTCCCCGCCAAAGCAAGTTCTTCAAACGCCTAGAAGCTCTTGCTACTGTCCGCTTAACAAGATTAGCCGACGCTGAAAAAATTTACAGCGCCATTTGTAGTACCGGGAAGCCAGATTGGTGGATCCTTCATGAACATGCCCAAGTCATGCGAGAACTCGGAAAACTTGAAGACGCTCTGCGCCTGATGTGTAGAGCCGCTGTCTCCCATAAAAAGCTTGAGTCGCTTGTTTCTCTCTTTTCCGACATCGGATTTCTTTGTAGTGAGTTGAAGCTAAGAGAAGATGCAAGAAATCACCTGCTCTTGTGCAAGTACGTTAGGGAGGAACAGGGATGGTCAATACCTCGTTCAATTGAAATAGCTCTTTCAAATTTAGGCAACGAAGGGTCGGAACAGATTTCTCCTACTAACCTTAAAGATTCTCTAAGGAAATGCAGGACTTTCTGGTTTCGTACAATTGGGGTACAGGATGATCCTCGCGCACAATCCATCAGAAGCAAAAAAATTAAGCAGACACTCCAAGGCAAACTTATATTAGGTCATTCTGAAAGACCATTCAGCTTTATTTCTTCAGCTAATGGCAACTCGTATTTCTGTTTAAAGAGCGACTTGCCCAAAGGCATCACCGATGGAGCGAGCCTTGTCTTTGATGCAATCCCTTCTCTTGATAAGAAGAAGCAAAAGGAATCATGGAAAGCTGTCAATATCCGATCCGCATAAGAAAGCCGTTCCACATTATCAGATGGAAGTGCTTCGCCTTCATGAGCGGACAGGGCAACCTCTGAGGGCCGAAGGATTTGTAGCCAAGCTTGAAAAGGGATTGGGCCGTATTTTTACCGGGACCGAAGCAAAAACTGAATTGAGTATGGTGTCCCCGGAATTGAGGCATACGTGAATAGACAATGCGGACGAATCTTCTGAAACTTGCCGTGGTTGCCATGGTTCTCTCCTTCTTTGGATGTGCCTTGCTGCTGAAGGATCCTCCTAATAAAGAGCTGTTTTCCTGGAGATATCCTAAGGCTGATGTGAATTCCATCAAAGCGTTGATTTTGAACGAGGGCTACGTCGCATGGGGCGAAGAAAAGGTTCATTGCGTTGACTACTCCACATTTGTTGACTGCTATACACTGAACCGATATGTAAGGGAAGCTATAGATACGGAAAAGAATACGTACCTGACCATACTCTTCAGTTTTAAAGAAACCACTCCTCCCAGCGATTACTATCGGAATTTGGCCATTAATATAGGCGCTCCAGTTGATTCCCCTGGAATCAAAACGGAAATTGAGAGAATCGAAAACATACTATATGTAAAGCTTGTTGAAATTGCAGGCACTGCCAACGTTGTGAGGGGAAAGAGGTGAAACCTTATACCCCATCATTGCACCGGACGTGGCAGGATTTCGGGCTAGGTTCATCCTGTTTCCCGGTTTCGATTCCCATACGAAAACCGGGAGGTCCTTGGGTGGCGAGGCATTCGTGAAGATAGTGGAAAAGATGTTGGAGCGAAGTCTTCCCTTAAGGCCCCGTAGCCGGCCGCGAAAGAGCCGTTGATTATTTGGGATGTGTCCCGGTTTTATCCGTGGGACAAGAGGAAAGGAGATGGATTTTTTTTCTTTTTTGATTTAAGGAGGGACAGATGAACTTAATCGTTGGCGCCTCGATAGGAGTAGCTCTTTTTTCGATAGGTTTCTCAATGCGGTTTTTTCTTGCAAATCAAGCCCTCAAGAATCGCTTCGCTAAAATAATAGATATAGAATCTGAAGTAGAAGCCCAAAAAGCATCTCTTGCACAACTTAAAAAGAATGAGGAGGACGCACGCACGAAGCACGAGCATACTCGGCTAGCTCTTGCCGAGGAATACAGTAGAGCAAAGCAAATTTTTGACCGACTAAAGAAGGAACTCTCTTTACTTGAAGAGCATGCTGAGGACATCTCGTTTGGAGTTTACAACCCTCACTTTAGCTTTCAAACTTCAGAAGGATACAGAACCCGTCTAGAGGCTGCACGTGCTGAGCGGAAACGCCTAATTAAGGAAGGAAAGGCTACAGACTGTTTGGTCGAATGGAATGTGGGCGGTAGCAAAAAGGAAGGTGCCCGCATGACTAAACAGTACACTAAACTGATGCTTCGTGCTTTCAACGGCGAAACAGAGGCTGCAATTGCAAGGGTTCGATGGAATAATGTTACCAAAATGGAGGAAAGAATAAAAAAGGCCTTTGAAGCAATCAATGATCTCGGATCTATCATGAAGATGTCTATCACGTCAGAGTATTTAAAAGTGTGCCTCGATGAACTTCGCCTTGAATACGAACTAGAAGAGAAAAAATATCAGGAGCAAGAAGAACAACGTGCTATTCGGGAGCGCTTGAGAGAAGAGGAAAAGGCACAGTGGGAGTTCGAGAAAGCGCAACGGGAAGCAGAGCAAGACGAACTCCGATATCAGAAGTCGCTCGATAAGGCACGCGCTGAAGTTGCTTCCGCTACAGGAAAAGAGCTGGCAGATCTTAATGAGAAAATACTTCTCTTAGAAAAACAGATCGAGAAAGCAGAAGAAACCAAACAAAGAGCGATGTCTATGGCTCAGCAAACTCGTTGTGGCTATTTGTATGTTATCTCAAATATGGGCTCGCTTGGTGAAGAAATTCTCAAGATCGGAATGACAAGGCGCCTTGATCCGATGGAAAGAGTGCGTGAATTAGGTGATGCCTCTGTACCCTTTGGATTCGATGTGCACGCCATGGTTTACACGGAGGATGCTCCGGCTCTGGAGGCAGAAATTCACTCCATCTTCGCCAATAAAAGAGTAAATCGCATAAATCTAAAAAGAGAGTTTTTTAGAGTTTCTCTTTCAGAGGTTGAGAAATTTATTCTAAGCAAGGGACTTAAAATTGAGATGGTCAGTCTTGCCGAAGCTAAGGAGTACCGAGAAACTCTTGCCTTACTTAAAAGCCTCGAAACAGCTCCAACCCCAACAGTGGACAAGACACCTGAGTTCCCGGATTCCCTTAACTTATTACAAAAAGCAATATAAACCCTAAACGTGAAACAATGGGGGTCAGCCCTTAACATGTGACCATAGACGGTTGTGAGTCGTGGGTATGGATTGAGCCGGGGAGAATGGCGCAGCCATCGAGGGTCAATAATCCGAATACCTTTGCAAGTGAGCTGAAGTGCAACGAGCAGAAGCGACGCTGCAGGGCAGCCGAAGATCAAAGAAACCGCAAGAAAGGTGAAGCGATTCCGTGGAAGTCAAAAGTAAATATGCGACACCATAACGACAGGCTGCGCACGTCACAGGTAGGAATAGGCGAGAACGTCGCGCGGGACACGCGGACAATTTGGTCAATTCGAGCTGAGCTGAGGTAACCGCAATGTTGGATCACGTTTTTGTGTCAGTCAGCGATCTGGACCGATCGATCGAGTTCTACGAGAGGGCCCTGGCCCCACTCGGCATTCGCCATGCCGTCGACTACGACGGCGCCAACGGCCCCGAGGGCCATCCGGACCTGAAGGGCTTCGGTCGCGACGGCCGTGTGTTTTTCTGGCTGCGGCACGGCAGCGCCGATGCCCGGGCGGTTCATGTCGGGTTTGTCGCCAAGAGCGAGGCGGAGGTGGATGCGTTCTACGCCGCGGCTATCTCGGCCGGCGCCACCGACAACGGTAAGCCGGGCGCCCGTCTCTACTACGACCCGCGCTACTACGCTGCCAACGTTTTGGATCCCGATAGCTACAGCATCGAGGTAGTCTACAAGAGCTGGCAGCATCCGCAGCCCTAGCAGGATGTTGAAAAACTCATTTTATGTATTCTAATAAAGTATTCCGCGTGGTATCTTGTCGAGAAACAATCCTGGAGGATTCACGACCATAAAACAGAAAAACAGGGACAGACACTATTTGTTTGGTTTTCATTAGCCTCTCAGTTGATAAATAGTGTCTGTCCCTGTTTTCGAACACGGCGCTGAACTCGGACGCGCGAACAGCGTTCGCCGGTTAGCTGTAGCGTTAGCTCGCATGGACACGCAGCGGTGAAGAGAACAACACACATCCGGAGTGAAACGGAATCGCTCGATGACATCGCATCCGCGCTTGAAGGCCGCGTCTTTCACGTCACGAAGCTGCTGTATCTGGACACCATCCTGGCTGACGCTGAAATAAGGCCGAATCCCGACGGCCATCTGTCAACAACCTTCGGGCACGTGCCTAATGCGTTCTTCCGCAAGCGCAACTGCGTCTCCGTTTTCGACTACCGCGCTGCGCCGACCGACCAGATCAGAGATTTTCGAAATCGCTGCTCTCCGTTTCAGCCAGCTCGCCCGCCGAGCGAAGGGATCGCTATTCTTCTGTTGAAGCCGTACATCCACGCTTCCCTCATCGACTGGACGCAATGGAAAGAGGAGAAGATGTGGCGTGATATGGTGGTGCCATACGTGGAAGCGGGTTATCCGGGGCCAATCCCAATTGATGCGATTGAGGAAGTGATCTGTCTGAAACTCAACGAAGACCCCAATTCATTCACGGCTCGTATTCGTAACATAAAGAAACAAACAGGGCCAGATCTACAAATTTGACTATAAGCGACGCTTGGGGCCCATCTCATCTCCCGCCTTGCAGAAAGATTGAATCCAAAGTAAACTATTTCCTATCGATCACTTCAACCGCCCCGCTTTTGGAGAGACCCATGGCCAAAAAAGTCCGGCTTCCGGAAACAGACGAAGGAACCATCCTCTACAAAACCGATCCAATTATCATGAAGTGGCACTACGAAATCGACTACATCCACTCCTATGCCCAAGACTCCCCCTTCTTCGACGGACTTTCGAAAGGAAAGCTCCTCGGGAGCGCCTGCAAAAAATGCAAGAGGAAATACGCCACCCCCCGCGCCCACTGCATGGAGTGCGGCGCCAAGACCGATTGGATTGCGCTGCCGCTCGAAGGGAAAGTCCACACCCACACCACCTGCTACTTCGGCGGCGAGGCCTTTTTGAAAGAGACGCCGTTCACGCTGATCCTGGTGGAGTTTCGCGGGATCGACACCCTCTTCCTCTCCCGGCTGGTCGGCGTGGAGCCCGATCAGGCGCGGATCGGCATGCCGGTGCAGGCGCAGTTTCTTCGGAACAGCAAATTTAAAGCGACCGACGTTTACTTCGTCCCGAAGGAGTAAGTTCGAGGGAGGAAAAACCCATTCATAAAGTGATCCTATTTTTAGAAAAACGATCGACTTCCTTTCTACTGACGCTCGGATTTCTCCTCGTTGTCCTCTTTGGGTTCCTCGATCATCTCACCGGCCCTGAGGTCGCCTTTTCGATTTTTTACTTGATCCCCATCTCGATGATCGCTTGGTTCCTGGGCAGGTGGAAGGGGGCCCTCTTTTCGATTGCAAGCGCGATTACCTGGCTGATCGCGGATACAAGCGCCGGCCACCTCTATTCTCATCCGCTGATCCCCTACTGGAACATGCTCGCCCGCCTCGGCTTTTTCTTGATCGTCTCGCATATTCTGGGTGTGTTAAAAACCGCGCTCGAATATGAAAAAGAGCTCTCCAGGACCGACCCCCTGACCCAGGCCGCCAACCGGAGGAGTTTTCACGAAAAGCTTGAGCACGAAGTGAATCGAGCCCGGCGCTACCGCCGCCCTTTGACGGTCGGCTTTATGGATCTGGACCATTTCAAAGAGGTCAATGATCGCTTCGGACATGATGTCGGCGACCTGGTCTTGCAAAAGGTAGCCGAGGCGACCCGGAAGCATCTGCGCGCAACCGACCAGGTCGCGCGGATGGGGGGAGACGAATTCGCCATTCTCCTGCCTGAGACCACCCCTGCGTCGGCCCAAGGGGTCATTGAAAAGATCCGAAGAGAGCTTCTTAAATTGATGCAAGAGAACAACTGGCCGGTGACCTTCAGCATCGGGGTCATCACCTTTCTTCTCCTACCGGACAAAGTGGAAGAAATCATCAAAAGGGCCGATCGTTTAATGTACTCGGTCAAAAAGAGCGGAAAAAATGCGGTCAAGTATGAGGTCCTCGAAGCCGGCGTTCTGTTTGGCTAACATCGGCCGACCGGATCGGTAAGGATGAAAGATGATCGATTTTGATTTGACCGAAGAGCAAAAACTTCTTCAGCAGACGATCCGGGAGTTCGCCGCCGTCGAGATCGCGCCGGGCGCGGCGGAGCGGGATGAATCGTGCGCGTTCCCGCACGAGCTGATCCCGAAGCTGGCGGCGCTCAAACTCCTTGGGATCGCCATCCCGGAAGAGTACGGCGGGGCGGGCCTCGGCGCCATGGAGGTGGCGATCATTCTGGAAGAGATCGCTCGCATCGATGGGGCGACGGCGCTGATCGTCGCCTCGCACAACTCCCTCTGCACGATGCACCTCTACCGCTTCGGGAATGAAGCGCAGCGGCAGAAATATGTCGTTCCGCTGGCCAAAGGGGAGAAACTCGGCGCCTGGGCTCTGACCGAGCCGGGATCGGGCTCCGACGCGGCGGCGATGCAGACGAGGGCGACCCTGGAGGGGGATCACTGGGTGATCAACGGAAGCAAGCTTTTTATCACACAGGGGTCGGTCGCGGGTGTTTATGTGATCATGGCCTCGACCGATCCAGGCAAGGGGGCGGAGGGGATCTCCGCCTTCGTCGTTGAGAGGGGAACCCCCGGCCTGGTCGTTGGAAAAGTTGAAAAGAAGCTCGGCGTTCGGGCCTCCGACACGGCGGCGCTTCATTTCGATCAGCTCAAAATTCCGAAAGAGAACCTGATCGGGACCCTCCATCACGGCTTCCAAGACGTTATCCAGATTCTCGACGGGGGCCGGATCGGCATCGGCGGGTTGTCGGTGGGTCTCGCGCGCGCCGCGCTGGAAGATTCGATCAAATATGCCAAAGAGCGAGAGCAGTTCGGCCGGCCGATCGGCGACTTCCAATCGATCCAGTGGAAGCTCTCCGACATGGCGACCGAGATCGACGCCGCGCGGCTTCTCGTCTATCGGGCCGCGCTTCTCAAAGACGCGGGGGAAGAGCACAAGCAGGCCGCCTCGGAGGCGAAGCTCTTCGCGTCCGAAGTCGCCATGCGGGCGACGACCGAGGCGATCCAGATCCACGGCGGCTCCGGCTATCTGAAAGATTATCCGGTGGAGCGCTACTTCCGCGATGCCAAGCTCTGCGAGATCGGCGAAGGAACCTCTGAGATTCAGAGGAGGGTCATTGCAAAAACCCTCCTCCAGTGACGCCCCAAGGAGCAGGCTCCTTGGGGACCCCGGAGTTCGAGTGAAAAATCGAGAGGCCTGGGTTCGGAAGATCTTAGAGGGGGATGTCCGATCGGCCTCCCGTCTTCTCACCCTCGTTGAGAATCAAGATCCCACCGCGATTCCCCTTTTGAAGACTCTCTTCCGTCATACCGGAAATGCCAACCTCATCGGGATCACCGGTCCGGCCGGGGCCGGAAAGAGCACCCTGATCAACCAATTGATTACCGCGCTCCGTAAAGAGAAGCGATCGGTCGGCGTCTTGGCGGTCGATCCGACCAGCCCCTTCTCCGGCGGAGCGATTCTGGGCGACCGCCTCCGGATGCATCCTCATTTCCTCGACCGCGAGGTTTTTATTCGAAGTCTCGCCACCCGCGGCGCCTGGGGCGGAATCAGCCCCGCTCTCTTTAACGCGATTCATATTCTCGATGCGATGGGTAAAGAGCGGATTCTGATTGAGACGGTCGGCGTCGGCCAAGACGAGGTGGAGATCGCCGATCTGGCCGATGTGGTGGTCCTGGTCCTCTCCCCCGGCATGGGGGACGAGGTGCAGCTGATGAAGGCGGGTCTTCTCGAAATTGGGGACATCCTTGTTGTGAACAAAGGGGACTTGAAGGAATCGCAGCAACTCTACTATCAGCTCAAGGAGATGATCCCCGATCGGCCGATTTTGAAGATCGCCGCGGAAAAAGGAGAAGGCCTTCCGGCCCTCCTTTCCGAGATCGGAAAACAGCTCTCTAAAATAGAGACGCACGGTGCAAAGCGCAAAAGCTTCATCATGGAGGAGCTTCGCACCCTGCTGAGAGAAGAAATCGGGCAGACGGTTCTGCAGGCTTCTTTTGACGAGCGGGCGGTCGAGGCCGTTCTTCTTCGAAAGCGGGATCCGTATCGGTTGATTCAGTCGTGGTTGAAACGGAGAGGCTAGGCCTTCTTCTTTAATTCCATGATGACCAGCTTGGCAAGCTCTTTGAGCGTGTCGAACACCCCTTTTCCGGTGGCGGCGACCGCTTCGTAGGAGGGAACGTTCCGGGGATTGAGAACGCGATTGAGCTCTTCGATGGGGACCACATTCGGGAGATCGCGCTTATTGTATTGGATGATAAAGGGCATGGCATCCAGATTCAGCCCCTGGTCCTTTAGATTCTTCCGAAGATTTTCCATGCTCTCGATGTTCGCTTCCATCCGTTCCACCTGAGAATCGGCGACGAAGATGACCCCGTCGACCCCCCGCAAAATCAGCTTTCTGCTTGCATCGTAAAAGACCTGCCCGGGAACGGTATAGAGGTGGAACCGGACCTTGAAGCCTTTAATGTTTCCCAGCGCCAACGGGAGAAAATCGAAGAAGAGGGTCCGCTCGGTTTCGGTGGCAAGCGAGATCATCTTTCCTTTGCTGTCGGGATTCGTCTTTTTGTAGATGTAGATCAGATTGGTGGTCTTTCCGCACAGACCGGGGCCGTAGTAGACGATCTTGCAGTTGATCTCACGGGCCGAGTAATTAATAAACGACATGCTGAGTCCTTAACGAATGATCAGTCATGATGCAGCGCGTTGGAAGATCGATAACACACCGCGAGGAGCCGACGGCGCTCACGGGAAAATCACCCGAACAACCGGTCAATGTCATCTTCCGTAATTTCCGCAAAGGGAGATCTGCTGTTTTTGGTTTCTTTTTCTTTCTCTACTTTATCGATAATTTTCGAGAAGATTTGCGTGAAGACTTCGGAGCTCTTCTTCACCCGCAAACGAACCAGACCCAATGAGGAACGTTGATCGAAGACAACCACCAAAATCACCCGATCGCCGATCAGGGAGATATGGACATTATCTCTCTCCCCTTCATGGAAGAGGATGGAGAATTCTTTCTCGCCGAGGAGCTTTGCCATTCCCCCCGTCGCGGCGATATTTCCCGCCGTGAGAGAGGCAAGCGACGTCGTATCGAGATTTTGGGTCTCTCCGACGCTTGCGATGAGTTGTCCATTTTTATCTACAAGGAAGGTGACTTTGGCGTTCGCCAGTTGATGCAGCTTTGAGAGCTCCGCATCAACCTGCTTAAACTCTTCCTCGTACATGACCAAACCGGAATCGGGCATCGACCTATCCTGGGCGGGGTGCGCTTCTCCGAACACATTATTTTATACCACGGAGTCCACTTTTGCGCAATGTTGGCAGGCGATTTTTGATGGGAAAGAGCGAAGGCTGATCAAATTCCTTAAGGAAAGTTTATTCCTCGACGATGATCGATTCCTCGTCTTCCGGCTCCAGTCCCTCCGTTTGGACAAGCCGCTCGATAAAATGGTTGGCCCAGGAGAGGTAGATTCCGCTGGCATCTTTCATCGCCATGGCGCCTTTGACGAGCTTCTGCAGCTCTTCCTCATCTTTGCCGTTCTGCCGAAGCGTTTCTATTTGATCCTCGAAATTTTTATTCAAAAGCTCCATCGCCCCGATTACATTGGCCAACGATTCCTTGACTTTGCTCGACATAGTTCCTCCTGATTCGTTTAAAAGGCTGAAAGGCGCATTATAACAAAATATAACAAAAAACCCCATCGCTGAGAAACGATGGGGTTTTTAAAACGAGGTCAAGCGTTATCGATGAACAAGTCGGATGGCATTGTGTTTTGCCGCAGAACAGACGACCACGCAGAGCTCACACCCCTTGCAACGCTGCTCGACAACCACCGCGACCTTTTTTGTTTTATCAAAGAGAATCGTATCGGCCTCCGGGCAGTACATAATACACAACCGGCATCCCTTGTGGGCGACACACGCTTCGTCAACTACTTCGGCAACTGCATACATCGAGTCACTTCCTCCGTTGTACCTTAGACCAACATGGGGGTCTTGATTGTTTCAGCCCAGGCGACACCGAGATCAAAACCCTTTCGGATCGTTTCCATATTCTTCGCCAAAAGCTGCTCTTTCTTGGCGAACTTCTTCTTGATTGCCTCATCCAACGTGGCCGTTCCTCCGGATGCGACATACTTCTTACCGAACCGATCTTGCAGCGCCGCTTCCATCGCTTCCATCGCGACGATCCGGGTCGCTCCCATCAACGCGCCGAGCATCGCCATGTTTGTGGCCAACTCCGTCCCCGCAATTTCGACCGCCAAGGTCGTCGCCGGAACGGTGAAAATGGGAACGTTCTGTTTGTCCAAGAAGGAGAGATCATCATCAGACAGGGGAATCGGCTCATCCGAGTTGATCATCAAAATACCGCCCGCCTTGATTCCCGAGTAGAACGGCATCGTGTAGCACTTTCCGAGGGTGATCACCTGGGGATGGAAGACCATGATCACGTCGGGATAAACCAACTCGCCCCGATCATAGATCCGCTCGCCGGCGATCCGGACATAACTTTCGGCCGGAGCCATTCTCTTTTCAGCGCCAAAGAAGGGATTTGAAATCGCATGTTTTCCCTCTTTGGAAGCCGCCGTCGCCAAGACATGGGCGGAGGTCACCACTCCCTGACCCCCCAAACCGGACATCCGAATATTAACGCGCTTTCTCATGGCTGACTCCTTATGCTTGGGTCGACGAGATCGCCGCGGGTTTCTTTTCCTTCTCCAAACTTGCCAAGTAGGCTTTCGCTTCCTCGGAGATATACTCTTTGAAGGCGAACCGCTCATTGGGGCCTTCGGAGTCTCTCATCTCCTGGAGTCCTTCCATCGCCTGCTTTCCGATCTCAAGGATACATGGCGTGTAGAGCTGGATATAGGTCGGGCCGACTTCGCGGGCAATCAGGACCGCTTGGCGAATCGCCTTCTCCACGCGGTTCGGCTTGCTGACCGTGAGTGTCGCAACATAGTGACAGCCCGACTCCTGGGCAATCTCCGGGAGTTTGACCTTGTCAAACTTCTTTCCGGCGGGGGCCATCTTGGAGACAAACCCCTTCTGCATCAATCCGCTCTCCTGACCGCCGGTATTGGCGTAGAGCTCGTTGTCGAAGCAGATCGTCACGAACTTCTCCTGACGGAACCATGACTGAAGGGTCATATCGAGCCCGATGTCGACCGTGGCGCCGTCACCGGCCAGAACCACCACATCCTTTATCTTTCCGGGAAAGCGGTGAGCGAGGGCGCGCTTTAGACCTGAGGCGACGGCGTTTTGGTTTCCAAACAAGGAGTGAATATTGTGAACGGCCACATGGGGGAAGACCAGGCTGGTGCAACCGGTGGAGCCGACCATCACAGTATCTTCCGGGTTCGGGAGACAGGCCAAAACATACCGGAAGGCGATCGATTCGGGACATCCCGCACATAGCGAATGCTCCTCGATCAGCTCCTTGGCAACCCCGACATCTTTCCAGCCGCGTCCCTCTTTGCCATACGTCGCGCTGTCAACCAGCTCGCGATACTCGGGAGGCATGATGTCATAAAATTCATCGCAAATTTTAATCTTCTCTTTACCCACGGACCACCTCCTTTTTACCGGCCAGCACTTTTTTAATCTCTTCCACGATCACTTCAGGGGGCATCGTCATACCGCCGGCCACATGCGGCCCTTCGATAACGCGGTGGTTATCAGGAATAACCGCTTTGATCTCGCGCGCCATCCACCCGACCACGTTGAACTCCGGCACAAAAATCAATTTGGCATTCTTTGTCGCCTGACGAATCTCTTCATGGGGGAACGGACGCAGGGTCTTCACTTTCACGATCCCAACGCGGATTCCCTCCTCCGCCAAGAGACGAATCGCCTCCCGCCCTTGCGCTACGGCGGTCCCCGACGAAACAATCAAGATATCCGCATCGCTGTTTTCTTCCTCGATCAATCCCCCGATTAGACGGATGGTGTGCTTCCTGGACCGTTCGATGGCGGCGCGGATCTCCTGCTGCCAGCTTGCATGCGTCGCATAGCTGATGTAGTTGCTCTTCATCACGAAGGGATCCCGCATCATCCGGACCGGCGGAACTTCCATATCCATGCAAGGCACCGGGGAGCGGTATGGGTTGTAGGGAGGAAGCGCCAAATCGGCCGAAGGGATCATGACCATATCTTTGGTATGGCTGACGAAAAATCCGTCGATGACAACAGCGATCGGGAGATGAACATCGGGCTCTTCTGCAACGATATAACCTTTGAGGAGATAATCCAAAAGCTCCTGAGCGGTCTCCGCGTGCCAGATGAGCATCCCGGTATCGAGAATCATCCCGAGCTCGAGCGTGTCCGGCTGAATGTTGAGGGGAGAGTTGATCCCCCGGACCATCACGTTGATCAGGATCGGGAGACGGGAGCCAGCCCACATCGGGAAATTCTCATAAGCACGGAGGGTTCCCGGTCCCGAGGTAGTCGTGAAGACGCGCGCTCCACCGAAGGAGGCGCCGGCGCACTGCGACATCACGGCGAATTCGCTCTCTCCTCGGAAATAATCCCCGACATAACCTTCCACATAGAGATCGCCGACCATCGCCGCCGCCTCGCTCTGAGGGGTGATCGGATAGGCCACAGAGATATCGACGCTTGCCCGACGGATCGCCTCTCGAACGACCTCGCTCCCTGTCATGAAATACTGCTGCCGAGGGGCTTCAAAAAAGAGGTACTCCGGCTCAACAATTTTCTGGCCCTTCTTATTTACGGTACCGATGATCGTATTCGCTTCCATTGGGTCCCCTCCTTATAGGATTTAGGGTCTTACCACTTTTAAGCTTTTGAAACGGCCACCCCGCCCCGGCTTGCGTAAACACCGGATGCCTTCGCCTTCCGAACCACCTCCACCAACTTCCAGATTTTATCGGGCGTCGCATCACGGAAGGAGAGCATTGCATCTTCATGGCCTGCTTGGGCGCACATCGCAATCGTATAACAATTGGTTCCCCCCCGGATAATCTTCAGGGAGAGATTTGCCTGGTGACAGTGGACGCCGACAAACATGCATGCATCGATTTTATTATGCCAGATGGTCAGATTTGGATGGTTGGGGTTAATTTCGACTTCAGGATTAATCTTGGGGTACTTCGGCCGGTAGTCGGGCATCGGAATCAGCAACGCCCCGGCGTTATGAGATTTGAGTTCATCATAGAGGGCCTTGATCGCGGTCGCTTTTTTGGCCGCCTTCTCATTCCAGTTCCAAAGAACCAGCGGACCGGGAAAGATCGTCGGCACCTTCGCCGTCAAGAGCTGCTTAGCGGCCTCCTCCATTGCGATATCTTCGTGGACAATCTCTCCATGAATGTGGCCCTGGCCCGGGTCGGGAAGGACGACACCCGCGCAGGCAGCTGAAGGGGGCAAGAAAGCTTCCGGACCCGGTAAGACGCGATATTTTGGCATCAGTAGAACTCCCTTTGAGAATCTGATAAACCGGCGAATAGAAAGAGCCTATTTGCCCATTCGGGCCGAAGAGGCCTGCAGTTTTCTGCAGGCCTCTTCAAAATCCTAAAAACTTCTGAAAATACAAATAATAACGCCAGAAGGTATTTTTAAAAGATAACATACCCCTATTTAACTCGTCAAGGGAATTTTATCCGATCTCGCGCCGGCCTTCGAGCGATTTGGCGAGGGTCACTTCGTCGGCATATTCCAGATCGACACCGACGGGAATACCGCAGGCAATCCGGGTGACCTTGATGTGGAGCGGCTTGATGAGGCGGGTCAGGTAAATGGCGGTCGCTTCCCCTTCGATGTTGGGGTTGGTGGCGATAATGACCTCCGAAATCCCTCCCTTTTCAAGCCGTTCGATGAGATTTTTGATGGTGAGCTCCGTGCCGTTCGTCTCCGATAAAGGAGAAAGGGCACCGAGCAAGACGTGGTAGAGCCCTTTATATTCTCCCGTTCTCTCGATCGCATAAAGGGTGCTCGGCTCTTCCACAACAACCACCCTTTGACTGTCCCGATTGGGGCTGGCGCAGATGGCACAGATTTCCCCTTCTGAAATATTATTGCAGATCTTACAAAAGGAGAGCATGTCTTTGACGTCGATAATCGCCTGGCCGATTTTTTTTGCCGATTCGGCCGGCATCTTTAAGATGTAAAAAGCCATCCGCTGCGCCGATTTCCTTCCGACGCCGGGGAGTTCCATCAGCTGTTCAATTAAATATGCGAATCTTCCCTTCTGGTCCATCTATTTTTTATGCGGGCCCGCGTCCGGAAGAACTCTGTCGATTCCAGCTCTTCACACCAGGTGCGCGATGCCCCACACCCTATCTCTCCTAAATTTAAAACAATCCCGGAATGTTTAACCCCCCGGTCATTCCTTTCATTTCTTCTGCCATCAGCTCTTGGCTCTTTCGAAGCCCTTCGTTGACGGCGGCCATGATGAGGTCTTGAAGCATCTCGACATCCCCCGACTTGATGATCTCGGGGTCGATCGCGACCGACAGAACCTGTTGTCTCCCGCTCACCTTCACCGTCACCATCCCCCCTCCGGAAGAGGCCTCGACCGTCTTCTTCGCCGCCTCTTCCTGAAGCTTCGCCATCCGCTCCTGGAGCGCCTGCGCCTGCTTCATGATATCCCCGAGCATTTTTTTATTCGACATGATCACTCCTCATCAGAATATCTTCCCTTGCTTGGTCTCGATCACCTCTCCCCCCAGCACCCGCAGCGCCTCTTGGACGAAGGGATGCGGTGTCGGTAAATGCTGCGTGGTGTCCTTCCCGGAAGGAGGGGAGGAGACCGCCGCCCCATGCAAATCAACCAGCTCCAAGGCCATTTCCCTTTGGAAATGGGTCTTGAACAAAGCGCTCATTAATTTCTGATTCTCTTCTTTTTGAATCAGCGGGATTAAAAACGACTCCGAATAGCCTATCTTAACCCTTTGCTCTGTGATTTCCAAGAGGGTTCCCTGCTCTAAAAACGATCCGAGACTCGGCCGCTTTTCCTTAATTTCCGAGATCACCTGCAGCCATACCTTCTTTTTATCGGAGGGGGTCGGAGAAGACGCAGGCCTTGGGACCTCCTGAGCTCTTTGAATGGAAGGGGACGCAGGGGCTCCTTTTTCCGGCACTTTCGACGGAACGACGTTTACCGGAGGGGCTGGAGAACCTCCCCCTCCCAACGTTTCCAGCCGCTCCAGAATTTTCTCCACCGGCTGAAGATGGGCCAGTGAAATCCCCTTCATCAAGGCAACCTCGAAGAGAAGATGCGGATGCGGCGCGGTGCGAATCTCACCCTGAAGGCGGGCAAAGAGGGAGAAAAGGCGTTGCAGCTCTTCATCGGTAAAGAGGGCCGCTTCCGCGCGGATCTCATCGATCTCCTCTTTTGGAAGATCGATCCAGGCCTCGGCTCCTTCTACATTGCGCGCGACGATCAGGTGCCGCAGATGCTCCAGCCAGTCGGCCAGGAACTGCCGGAGGTCATATCCCTGATCGGCGATCTCTCTCGCCAACCCCAGCGCCGCGGAGGCATTCCGATCGTGGATCGCCCGAACCAAGGAGTGAAACCGCGCCTCCCCCATCCGTCCAAGAAGGGTAAAGAGATCCTCTTCGCTGACCTCTTGACCGCCATAAGAGATCGCCTGATCGAGAAGACTCAATGCATCCCGCATGCTCCCCTCGGCCGCTTTTGCGATGAGGACCAAGCCCCGCTCGGCGAAGCGGACCTTCCGCTCATCCGCCACGCGCTGCAGCTGTGCGATGATCTCTTGTCGCGAGATCCGGCGGAAAACAAAATGCTGACAGCGGGAGAGAATCGTCGCCGGAATTTTGTGGGATTCGGTCGTGGCGAAAATAAAGACCAAATGAAGCGGCGGCTCTTCGAGCGTTTTTAGCAGCGCATTAAAGGCGGCATTCGAGAGCATATGCACTTCATCGATGATGTAAATTTTCAATTTCCCGCGAAGCGGAAGGTACTTCACCTTCTCGCGCAGTTCGCGGACATCATCCACCCCGGTGTTCGACGCGCCGTCGATCTCAACCACATCGACCGAACGCCCCTCGGTGATCTCCCGGCACGAATCGCACTGATTGCAAGGGCTCGCCCCCTGCGGTGTGGCGCAGTTCAGCGCCTTGGCAAGCAGCCGGGCCATGGTCGTTTTGCCGACCCCCCTGATTCCGGAGAAGAGATAGGCCTGCGCAACCTTCCCCCGGGAAACGGCATTGATCAGGGTGGTCGCCACATGGCGCTGACCGATGACCTCTTCAAAGGTCTGCGGTCGCCACTTTCTTGCCGATACCTGATAATCGCTCGCCATGTGACCGATGATCCCCCGACGATCTGGACGTTGAAGTAGGGGCGTATTGCAATACGCCCCTACGCATATAAATCTGCGCCGTAAAGATGTGTTTGATGGAGAGACCAGGTGAACCTGCGGCACATAGGAGGGCCTATTTACCGTTGCTTCCTTCCGGACCTGGCGGGGTTCATAGGTTCCTATTGCACAGGGCCCGGTCCCTCCATCAAGCACATCTTTGTGGAATAAATTGGCGGAGAGAGGGGGATTTGAACCCCCGAGGCGACTTTTGGCCGCCTACACGATTTCCAGTCGTGCTCCTTCAGCCGCTCGGACATCTCTCCGGAGATTAAAACTTTGAATTATCCGCGGTCAGCACTTATTTTTAATATGACGCTGCGTGCTGACCGCGATTGAACTGGCGGAGAGAGAGGGATTCGAACCCCCGGTGGAGTTACCCCCACATCTGATTTCGAGTCAGACGCCTTCAACCGAACTCGGCCATCTCTCCGTTATTCGTTACGCGTTAAACGTTATTCGTCAAACGGTCGGCAGAACCACATTAACGAATAACGACTAACGTTTAACGATCTCTCGGCCCCGCAGACGATCGAAAAAACGCTGGAGCAGATGTTCCGACTCACCCGAGAGAACCCCGCCGAGCACCTCCATCCGATGGTTGAACCGAGGCTCCCGCGCCACTTCGATCACCGACCCGCAGGCGCCGGCCTTGGGATCGGCCGCGCCGTAGACCAGGCGATCGATCCGGGCCTGGATCAAGGCCCCGGCACACATGGCGCAGGGCTCCAACGTCACATAAAGGGTCCCGCCCAACCGCCAGCGCCCCCACATCTCTCCCCCTTTCCGGAGGACCAGCATCTCGGCATGTGCCGTCGGATCATGCCGGCGCTCTTTCAGGTTGTAAGCGGTTATGGTTGCATCCTTGCCGACCAGGACGGCGCCGACCGGAACTTCCCCTTCGGCGAAGGCCGCTTCCGCAGCCTTCAGGGCCAGCCGCATGTACAGCTCATCCTGATCAGTGGGGCGCATGCAAGTGAGGTTGAATTGTGAGGACCATCCGGTGGATTCTAGGGAATTCGACCCGAATTGTCAAGGTGAACTCCCTTCCATTTTCACTCTGCCGCGGGCTTCGATCGGATGCACGCCGGATCGCTAAGCGTTCACGATGATCTCCCGCCCGATCCGGCTCAAAGACTTGCCCGATTTCGATGATTCCTGTATAGTACGGACGAATTCTCTAACGATGGGAGAAAACCTTGGGCTGGCTTGATGCCTTATTCCAGCGTAAACCGACCGCCAATCCCGCCGTAAAATCACTCCGTCGAAACCAAGGAACACTCGACCCCAAAATCGAAGAGATCATCACCCTTCTTCCCAAGATGGGGGAGACGGTCCGCCAAGGAGCCGATTACCTCTTTATGAAAGTCCTTCAGGAGCAGATCCGCAATTACGATGCCCGGTTTGGAAGCAAGGTCGTCGATCAGATCGACGATTCAAAGAAGTCGGCAATCCTACGCAAGCTGACGGGCCTCATGCTCGTCGCTTTATTTAATGAGCTTTCCGAACAGTATCCCGACTCCCCCATTCCATCGGCGCTCACCGATGCCGTTCATTACGAGATCTACCGGGCCCTTCCTTCCAAAGACAGCTTCATCGACTATCTCACCTATCGCAATCCCAACTTCGAGGATCCGCGATTGGCGCCCGCGTTCAAGTTCGGCAACGACATCGCGGAGATCATGCAGACGCTCGATCTTTCTTTTTCTTTCACGATCTCTCAGCAAACGATGATCATCTCCGATATTTCTCGAAAACTCATCCGGCTGGTCCTCTTCGATGAACCGATCGAGACCGCCCCTCAATCGCCATGAAATATTTCCTCGGCCCGATGCTTTGGATGGGGTTGATGTTCCTCTTCTCCACCGATGTCGGATCGATGGACAATACCAACGCCTTTATCGCTCCCTTCATTAAAATTTTTGCTCCCGAGATCTCCCGAAGAAACCTGGTCATCACGTTGATCGCCATCCGAAAGTTGGCGCATGTGGTGGAATACGCCATTCTCTCGATCTTATGGCTTTATGCCCTCAAACAAGGTAAACAGGGCTGGTCGTGGCGGGCGGCTCTCGGCGCCGTCGGCATCTGCGTCGTTTATGCCGGGATCGACGAGTTTCACCAGGGATTTGTCCTCTCCCGCACCGGCACCTTTCAAGATGTCGGCATCGATACCTTCGGCGCGGCCTTGGGAGTCGGGCTCTGGAGTCTTTTCCGCGGCGAAATCTCAGCCCTTCGGGCCAAATTTTTCGGCTGGTGGTTCGCCTGGGGTGTTTTCTCCGCAATCATGGTGCTGATCGTTTTAAAGGGAGGAACCCTCTCTTTTTGGAAGATGCTGCTGATCATTCTGAGCACCGGCGTCCTCTCCGGCGCCGCGGGGGTGATTTATTATGCCCGGCATCGCTGACCGTCGGTCCCGTTTTTTGAGGAAGCTCCTCGATTTAATTTATCCCCGCGCCTGCAGTCATTGCGATCTCCCGATTTCAGATGAAAGATCGGACCTCCCTTATTGCCCCGGCTGCTGGGAAACGATCCGGCCGTTGACAGGGCCCCAATGCCCCGTTTGCGCGACCCCATTCCCTTCGTCCTCGGCCCTTTCACACAGCCCCGACCACTATTGCGCGGAGTGCCGGGAAGATCTCCCGGCCTTCTCGCGCGCCTTTACCCCCTACCCCTATGAAGGAATCCTCGCCGATGCGATACAACGCTTCAAATACCAAAAGCAGACTTCCCTGGCCGCCCCATTGGCAGATCTGATCATGGAAAGGCTGACACCCGTTCAGTTTGATCTGGTGGCGGCCGTCCCGCTGCATCCGGCCCGACTTCGAACGCGGGAGTTCAACCAATCGCTCCTGCTGGCGCAGAGAATCGCCTGTCTCACCCGGGTTCCGCTCCTGATCGACGCGTTGAACCGCTCCCGGGACACCCTCCCCCAGGTCGGTCTTTCGCGGAGAGAGCGGGCGCAGAACGTCCGGCGGGCTTTTCATCTATCGGATCCGGCGCCGATCGAAGGAAAGCGCATCCTGCTGGTGGATGACGTCTACACCACCGGCGCCACCCTGCGGGAAGGGTCAAAGATCCTCCTGAAGGGCGGGGCGCGGGAGGTGATCGTCGCTACGGTGGCACGGATGGTATAGATGAGACAACCCCTTGTTTTTTTCTCCAGACCCCGTTATGATATGTCTCCACATTCACTTAATAACCCAGGAAAATAACTATGCAACAACATGTGGAGCAACAAATTCAGGTTCCAACCCGGGAAGCGGTCGTTGATAAAAAAGATCTGGGCGCTCTCTGGGCGGTCGGGGTCGTTCTCTCTCTGATTCTTGCCCTCGCCGGATACGCCTGGAACCCGCCCCGGTATGAAGCCCTCGTCAGCAGCAGCGTCGATCCCACCGAGGCGCAGGTTGAAAACAGCCAGAACAAAATCGTCACGGACGCCCTCAACGAGGGGAGAATCGAATACCATCCGAGCATGGTCAAACTGGTCCGCCTCCGCGCCGGCTACGAAATCTTCTTCATCGACCTCGTCCGGGTTCTTCTCTTCCCCGCCGCTCCCATCATTATCATCGGGAGTCTGACCCGAAAGAGCATCCAACAAGCAAAAGAGAGGAGATAAGAACCGAATCCTCCTGCCCGCCGTTGATCCGATTCGATAAAGGCTCGCCCCGTGCAGATTCAAAGCAATCCTTCTCTCCGCCGCATCCTCGGTTTTACCCGCCCGCATTGGGGGACGATGGCGCTGGCGACCTTCTTTCTCCTCTTATCCTCACTCATCAGCCTGGGCCTTCCCTGGATCGTTCGCCGACAGGTCGATTCGATCTTGGTCGACCGCCAAATGGTGACGCTGACCCTCTTGCTCGGCCTGATCTCCCTCTTTCTGATCCAAGCCTTCTTTTCGTTCGGCCATAACTATCTTCTCGGAGCGGTCGGCCAACGGGTCTTGGCGGAGCTTCGAGCCTCCCTCTTCTCGCACCTTCAAACCCTCTCCCTCTCCTTCTTCACCCGACGGAGGACGGGAGAACTCCTCTCTCGATTAACCAATGATCTGGCGGTCATTCAGACCCTCTCGACGGAGATGCCGGTGAACCTCACCCGGCAGGCATTGACCTTGATCGGCGGCGTCGCCATTCTCCTCTATATGAACTGGCGGCTTACATTCCTGGTTCTCCTTTTAATTCCGATCGTGGTCGCGATCGCCCGATGGATGGGGAAGCGGTTGAAGCAATTTTCAATCTCGGTGCAGGACCATCTGGCCGACACCACCACCCTGATGGAGGAGATGATCTCCGGCATCCGGACGATCAAATCATTCGGCCGAGAGTCGTATGAGCAGATCCGATTTTCACGGCAGATCGAAAAGACACTGGCCGTCACCCTGGCGCGGCTCCGGATCTCGGCCGCTTTCGGCCCGGTCATGATTTTTTTGGGGTTCAGCGCGGCGGCCGGAATCCTCTGGTACGGCGCGCGGGAGATTCTTCTCGGAAAAATCACGCCGGGGGAAATCATCGCCTTTATCATTTATGCGATGATCATCACCGGACCAATCGGGAGTTTTGCCCGCCTCTTCTCGCAGCTGCAGGAAGGATTAGGGTCGAGCCAACGGGTCTTCGAAATTCTCGATACCAAACCGCTGGTGACCGACGCCCCGAACGCCCGGCCGCTTCCGCCGATTCGGGGGGAGGTCCGGTTCAGGGAGGTCTCATTCCATTATCTAGCCGATCAACCGGTGTTGCAGGAAATTTCCTTTGCCGTTCAACCGGGAGAAAAAGTCGCCCTCATCGGCCCCAGCGGCGCCGGCAAGAGCACCCTGATCCACCTCCTTCACCGCTTCTACGATCCGGTCTCCGGATCAATCGAGGTGGACGGCCGTCCGCTGAAGGAGGTCACAATCAAAAGTTATTACGACCAGATCGCCTTCGTTCCGCAGGAGGTCATCCTCTTCGGGGGGACGCTGCGCGAGAATATCCTCTACGGAAAACCGGACGCGACCGAGGCGGAGCTGCTCGCCGCCTCCCGCGCCGCGCACGCGCACGATTTCATCACCGCTTTCCCTCACGGATACCAGACGCAGGTCGGCGAGAAGGGCCTGACCCTCTCGGGAGGCCAACGCCAGCGGATCGCGATTGCCCGCGCCTTTTTGAAAAATCCCCGGCTGCTGATCTTGGACGAGGCGACCGCCTATCTCGATAATGAATCGGAGTTGTTCGTTCAAGAGGCATTGGAAAGACTGATGGCGGGAAAAACAACCTTTGTGATCGCCCATCGGCTGACGACCATCCAAAAGGCCGACCGGATCTTGGTCTTGAACAAAGGATGCCTGGCCGAACAGGGGACCCATCCGGAGCTGATCGAGCGGCGGGGGCTCTATTATCACCTCTACACGCTCAAAATAGTCGGGGCGGAAGCCTCCCTCCCGGAACAAGAGACCTCCTAATTTGCTTCGTCTTCATCCTCCTCAGATTCTTATTTTCCTCATCGCCCTTTAACGATGCTTGAATCACCCAAAACGGATTGGCTAGAATAAAAAAAGGAGGTGATTATCTATGAGCCCGACATTAAAGAACTACTTGGATGAGAATCAGGTTCCCTATGAGGTGACGGCCCATCCGGAGGCGTACACTTCTCAAGAAATTGCGGCGACACTCCACAAGACGGGAAAACGGCTCGGGAAGGTCGTGATGGTGAAGGCGGGAGATCGGTTGGTGATGTGCGTCCTGCCGGCCCATGAACTGATCGACATCGGCCGACTGGAGACGATACTCGGGAGCAAACAGGTCCGCCTCGCGACGGAGGAGGAGTTTAAAAACATCTTTCCCGATTGTGACGTCGGCGCCATGCCCCCCTTCGGCAATCTCTATCACGTTCCCGTCTACCTCGATGAACGGCTTGCCCAGTACGACAAATTCTATTTTGAGGCGGGAAGCCACACAGAGATCGTCACGATGTCGATAGACGACTACCGCCGGCTGGTCTCTCCCCAGGTCGCCCTGTTCGGGAAGTTCTCGAGACCCAAGGCGGCCTAGGCCGCTTCGTAGAGATCTGCGGCGAGCGCGCTGATGGCCGGACCAGGGCCGCTTACTTCTTTCCGAAGGGATACCATCGCGCCAACCTTCCGGGGGAAACGCCTCCGAAATAGAGAGCCAACAAAACAAGATTGCGAAGAGTGACGTAATAAATCCCCTCCCGGAGCCACCGCCGGGGAGAGGTCGCGATCTCCTCCGCGAGCAGGACGACTTCCCCCTCCCTCTTCAAACGGCGGATGAAATCGACATCTTCCATGAGAGGCAACTCTGCATATCCCCCCAAACGTTCGAAGAGATCCCTTCGAACAAAGATCCCCTGGTCGCCATAAGGGAGTTTGAGAAACCGGGACCTCAGATTCGCCAGCTTCTCGACGATTCTTAAAAAGAAAGCCTCGGAATCGATCTTCAATCGAAATGCGCCGCCGGCCACGGCAGGCGAGCGGACCGCTTCCGCAACCGCATCGATCGCTCCTGCAGGAAGGAGGGAGTCGGCATGGAGAAAAAGGAGGATCTCTCCCGTGGCCCGCTCCGCCCCGGCGTTCATCTGCCGCGCCCGGCCTCGTTCACCATAAAGGACACTCCGCGTTTGGGTGGAATGCCGATCAGACCAGGCTTGAAGGAGGGGCACCGTTTCATCGGTGCTCCCTCCATCGACGACGATCATCTCGACCTCTGTGAATTGCTCCAATCGATCGAGCGTCCGGCGGAGCGCCTCTTCTTCGTTAAGCACCGGGATGACGATGGAAGTTTTTTTCATTGAAGGAAATACGAGAAGAAAAACACGATCGGGAAGCGATCAGTGATCTCTTCGGACAACGTAGTCGGCGACGGTGCAGAGGGCTTGGCGATGGAGGGAGTCGCTAAAAATAGAAAGATCGCTCTTCGCGCGGTTGGCATAATCTTGCGCTTTTTTACGGGCATACGCGATGGAGCCGTATTGCTCCATCAATCCGGTCACGAAAGAGAGATCTCTCTTGAGAAGGGCGGCCTTCTTGATAACCTTCTTGAGCTCTCTTTTGTCTTTTGAAGAACAATGTTGAAGCAGATGAAGGAGCGGGAGGGTCACCTTTCCTTCTTTGATATCTTTCCCCGGAGATTTTCCGAGGCGCGCCCGATCGGCGACATAATCGAGGGTATCATCCGCCACTTGGAAGGCGATTCCCAAATTCCGGCCATACCGGGAAAGCGCCTCCTTTTTCTCATCCGATTCATTCCCGATAATCCCCCCCAATTTGCAAGCGGCGGACAGGAGCGCCGCCGTTTTGTATTCGATGATCTGGAGATAAGTCGCTTCGGTCAAATCAAGATCGCGGCTGTGAACCAATTGAAGCGTTTCCCCTTCGGACATTCTCCGGCAGGTGGTGGAGAGAAGATAGTTGATCTCAAAATTCTCCATCTTCACCGCCTGGCAGACGGCCAGGGTATAGAGATAATCTCCGACCAGAATACTCGCTTGGTTTCCCCAGAGAAGGCGGGCGGCGGGGATACCGCGGCGGACCTCCGCATTGTCCAAAACATCGTCGTGCAAAAGTGTCGCCGTGTGGATGAACTCGACCATCCCGGCCAGGTGGATATGGCGTTTATCGACCGATTGGCAAAGCTGGGCGCTGATGATTAAGAGGAGGGGGCGAATCCGCTTGCCGCCGCTGCTCAAGATATGGTAGGCGACTTTGTTGATGAGCGTGACCTCGGAATCGAGGCCCTTTTTGATCTGCTCTTCGACCTCGTCGAGGGCTTCTTTATAATTGGACCAGACCTGATCCATCTCCACCGCATCTGACCTAAAGAGGAATAAAGTTGAGTGTAAAAAAATAGTAGGCTAAGCCACAACCTAAGTCAAGCTAAAAACGATTTTAGGTCCGAAACCGGGAGAATTGCATCTCAAGAAAGCTTATGTTATTTTCAGATCATGATCACGGCCGATTCCATTCATCCGATCATGGCGATCCTGAAAAAAGAGGTGCGCCGGTTGAAAACGCCGGCGGTCGGCCTGATCGCGCAGCGGACCCAAGATCCCTTTCGGGTCTTAATCTCCTGTCTTCTGAGCCTGCGAACGCGGGATGAAACGACCGAGGCCGCCTCGGCCCGTCTCTTCCAATTGGCCGCGACACCCGGCCGGATGCGCTGCCTGCGGGCCGCTCAGATTGAGTCGGCGATCTATCCCGTCTCTTTTTACAGGAACAAAACCCAGCAAATTCTCGGGATTTGCCGCGACCTGATGGAGAAATTCGACGGCCATGTTCCCGATTCCATCGATGCCCTGCTCACCCTCCCCGGCGTCGGGAGGAAAACGGCCAATCTCGTCGTGACCGCGGCCTTTCGGAAGCCGGGGATCTGCGTCGATACACATGTTCATCGGATCTCAAACCGGATCGGCTATATCCGGACGAAGAGTCCTGAAGAGAGCGAAACGGCCCTCCGGGAAAAACTTCCCAAGCGTTACTGGATCATTTATAACGATCTCCTCGTCCCCTATGGGCAGTTCATCTGCAAACCGATCTCGCCGATCTGCAGCCGATGCGAGATTTCTCCCTATTGCAAGCAGGTGGGCGTCGAGAAAAAGCGTTGAGTCTTTACTTTCTCTCATTCTATGATAGACTCGAAGAACGTATGGAACCGACCCCCTCCCCTCAAAGCGGCCCCGTGACACTACAGATAACCCTTCAAGGAAAAGTTTGTCATGTCCAGGAGGACAACCTCATCTGGATCTTCCAGGAGATGGGACTGATTCGCTTTTCCAATAAATTTTGCTGGAATGGGGAATGCAAAAATTGTACGGTGAGCTTCAAGTTGGGTCCGGAGGGAGAAACGGTGACCGAACGGGCCTGCAGAACGCCGGCGCAAGAAGGAATGATCATTACCGAAATGCCGTCGCCGTTCTATAAAAAGCTCTAGGCTTTAGGAACGGCGCGCCATCTGAACCGGCCGGTCCTTTTCAGGAACATTTTTTCCACTCCCCCCTAAATTCAAAAACTTTTGATAGTAGTCGAGCACTTTTTCCGAATAATTCGTCGGTATTTTTTGGCCTGCTTTCAACCACCGGACCACCTTTCCGGGACCATAATTGTACGCGGTCAGGGCAATATGGATGTCTCCAAATTTTAGATAGAGCATCCATAAATAGTGAATACCGAGGCGAATATTCAAGAACGGATCGAATAAAAGATCTTTCCCGTGCCAGACGATATCGTTTCTCTCCGCGACTTCTTTCCCGGTCGTCGGAATCAGCTGCATCAATCCGACGGCCCCCTTGGGAGAGATCGCCCAATTATAAAATGAACTTTCCGTAGAGATCACGGCGACGATCAGCTCGGGATCAAACCCGTACCGGCGGCTTTCCTGATGAATGAAGCTCGCCAGCTTCTTCTCCTGATGTTTATCGAGCCCGGTTTCAAATCCGGAGAGAATCTCGAAGATTTTCTTCTCTTTCCGGAAATGTCCGCCCTCAGAATGGGGAGAACCTTGCTTTGCTGAACCTTCATGAGGAACAGGATCCGCCGGCAGGTGGAGCGGCATGTTGTGCGGGTCCGACAGGGAGACGTCGGATGAGAAAGGGTGAAAAAGAAAGAACCCGAGTGTTCCGGTTAATATCCAATATCGCCTGTACCTTTGCTTTACCGACATCGGATCCGCCCCAATCATTCCAACAACGGAACGCTTTTTTTGCAAATCCGAGACCGTCTTGAAAGAACAATTTAAATGACTCCTTTCGGCGGCAGACATAGAGTTTCCGTGGGATATTCCACGAAATGATGCAACCCGATTGCATACGATTGCACAAAAGATTCCTTTCGGAATCGTTGCCGTCGACTGATTTATACTATTGTCCGGGCTGGAGTGTGACTTCTTGAATCGGCGACTGAAGCTGCATCAGGTTGATTCGGGGGAGGTCCCACTGGGGACGGAACCGTAATGCCAGCTGGTATTCAAGGCGGGCGAGATCAACAAGACCTTTCTGCTGATAAAGATAGCCGAGGTTATTATGGGCCTCGGCCAATTCCGGCTGAAGCCGCATCGCTTCGAGAAAGGCCTTCATAGAGAATTCGAGCTGATTCTCCTTCTGATAATCGACCCCGAGGTTGATGTATGCCTCCACCATTTTGGGATTTAGCTCTATGGCCTTTTGATAGGCCCGAATGGCCTCTCTCCACTCTTTTTTCTGATCCAAAACCGTCCCGAGTTGATAGTAGGTCGTGGGGCTCGGGGCAAGCTGGGCCGCTTTTTCAAACTCCCGCAGCGCCAGATCGAACAGTTTCTGTTTTTTATAGAGGGAGCCCATTACGCGATGGATGGCAGGGTCCTCCGGTCGGATCCGGGCGGCCTCCTGATAATGGTGCAGCGCCTCGCCGATCTGCTCTTCCTGGAGATATAGCGCCGCAAGGTTCTTGTGGCTTTCAACCAGATCATTTTCTTGTCGGATCGCTTCCAAATATTCGTGAATGGCCTCCTGACGCATCCCCTTTCGATTCAACGCGTACGCGAGATTATGTCGAATCATCGTCTTGTCTGGAAGGATCTCGATCGCTTTTTCGTAAGCCTCGATCGCGTCATCCCATCTTTCCCGGTCGGTAAAAATATTGGCCAAGTTGTAATAGGCCAGTGCGTCCCGTTTGTTGATTTCAATCGCCCTTTTTAATTCCGAAATCGCCTGTTCTATTTTTCCCTTCTTGTAATAAGCGACCCCCAAATTGGTATGGACCTTGGCATCCTTTTCGTTCAACCGCAACGCTGTCAGGAAAACCTGAATGGCCTCATCGAACCGCCCTTGTTCGGCGAAGGCCGCTCCGAGCGCCTCATAGGGGCGGGCTTTCCGGGGAGATTTCGATATGGTATCTTGCCAGAGGGTGATCTCCTCTCTCCAGACCTGGTTCCGTTCAAACGTCCAGAATGCCTGAACGGAAATCAGACCGGCCAGGAGAAGGGAAATAAAAATGGAGACCCATTCCGGAGCGGGAGCCGATGCCCATCGGAGTAATCCGAGGGTGATGCAGACAAAAAAAGCGACGGACGGAAGATAAAGACGGTGCTCGAACACCAAATCGAGCTGTAAAACAGTCGATTCGAGCAGAAGATTTCCAAAATACCAAAAAACGAAAAAAACGAGAAGGGGCTTTTTCTTCCAGGAAACAGCGGCGAAGAAGAGGAGCCCGATCAATACAACGGCCGAAAGGAGGGTGGTCGGCGGATTCAAGAGTGAATAGGAGAGCGGAAAATCATAGTCCAAATTCAGGCGGGACGGATGCGGGAAAAAAAGCAGGGAAAGATAATAGACCAGGACCCGCGCGCCGGTCATTAACCGAAGATCCCAAGGGATATAATCGACACCATACTGCTTCGAAACCCCTTCTTGAAGCGCGCCGAACGCGCCTGTCGCCCCCCAAAGATAAAGGAGTGCGATCAGACCTGTTCCAATCCACAGCGCCAGATAAATTGGAACGGCCTTTTTAACCCTCTTCCGATCTTCGCCGGTGAAAAAAAGAAAGTCATAAAGGACGATCATCATCGGAAGGGTAATCGCCGTCTCTTTGCTCCCGAAACTCAACAAGGCGGCCAGTCCGGAGCCGAGATACCAATAACCGGACCGCGATTGGAAACCGGAAAGCCGCTTCGCTTCCATCCCCTTTCTACCTTGTAGATAGAGGACAAAGGCAAGCAGGTAAAAAAAAGCGGAGAGGCTGGTCATCCGTTGTACAATATACGTTACCGACTGAGTCTGAATGGGATGGATCGCCCAAAGAAGGGCGGCGACGGCCGCCGCCTCGCCGGGAAAGGAGATCGATCGGCGCAGCCGTTGGAGCAAAAAGGTCTGATAAAGGAAAAAATAGAGCAGCAAAGCCGCGCCGAGATGGATCAGCGTGTTGATCCAGTGGTATCCGAAAACGTGAAGTCCCCCAAAATAATAGTTCAATGCAAACGACATGTTCGCGACAAATCGGTTCGGCAAAGGACTTCGGAATCCCGCCTGGATCAAGCTTGAGAGATCGAGGCTTTTGATCCGGATCGCCCGGTTCTCGACGATGTTGATATCATCATCCAGATGAAAACTCGCATCCCATGTGTTTGAATAAATCAGGAGGGTAAAAACGGGAAGCAGCCAAAGAAGCCACCGTCTAAAAACAAAACCGGAAAATGTCGGGAGAGAGAGTGTGAAATGCCGCGCCATGCTAGTGTTCCCTACGTCATGTAATTTAGGGATACCCCAACTCTGGTTACTTGTCAAGGAAGAGAAAATAAAGGAAAACCATGGAAGAGGAAAAGAAAATTGCAATAGTAGGAGCCTCCCGCCACCGCGCAAAATTTGGGAATAAGGCGGTTCGGGCCTTTATGGAGAAGGGATATCACGTCTTCCCGGTCCATCCTTCTGAAAAAGAGATCGAAGGACGACCGGTCTATCGATCGGTTCTAGAGATTCCCGACCAGGTTGCGCTTGCCAGCTTTTATATTCCCTCATCGATCGGGCTGAAGGTCATCGAAGAGGTGGGGCAAAAAGAGGGAATGCGGATCGTTTATCTGAATCCCGGCTCTGAAAGCGAGGAATTGATTCGGAAAGGACGCGCTCTAGGACTTGAAATTCGGGACACCTGCAGCATCGTCGCGATTGGAGCCGATCCAAGCAGGTATTAGGCGGTCGGGTGGTGGTTATACGAAGGTCAGCCATTCCGGATGGGCCTTCTCTTTGCCGCGGACGATATCAAAGAAGGCCTTTTGAAGCTCAAGCGTCACCGGTCCCGGCTCCCCCTTGCCGATCGTTCGACCGTCCACTTCACGGATCGGCGTCACCTCGGCGGCTGTTCCCGTAAAAAATGCTTCGTCGGCCAAGTAGAGGTCGTCGCGCGTGAACCGCTCTTGAACGACTTTGATCTTCCGTTCATGGGCCAATTGCATGATCGTGTCCCGTGTGATTCCTTCAAGGATCGAAGTCAGCGGCGTCGTCTTCAAAACCCCTTTTCGAACGATGAAGATATTCTCCCCCGGCCCCTCTGCAACGAACCCTTCGGTGTCGAGAAGAACCGCTTCATCATAACCGGCTTCCTTCGCTTCTCGTTTCGCCAGTTGAGAATTGACGTAATAACCGGCGACCTTCGCGCGGGTCATGCTGATGTTCACATGGTGCCTTGCAAAGGAAGAGACGGCGACCCGAATGCCGCGTCGGATCCCCTCTTCCCCAAGATACGTCCCCCAGGGCCAGGCGGCGATCGAGAGACGAATGGGATTTTCCTTCACATAAAGCCCCATCTCCCCGTAGCCGATATAGGCCAGCGGACGGATATAACCTTCTTCCAAACGATTGACACGAACGGTTTCAACAATCGCCTGCTCAATCTCCTTTTGGGCAAAAGGGATCTTCATCCGAACGATGTGAGCCGATCCGAAAAGACGCTCGACATGTTCCGCCAATCGGAACACGGCCGTGCCCGAGTTCCCCTTGTAGCAACGGATCCCTTCAAAAACGGCCAGACCGTAATGAAGGCTGTGGGTCAGCACATGGACGGTCGCCTCTTTCCAGGGAACCAGTTTTCCATCCATCCAAATAAAGGGGGTCTCTTTCAGCACACCTTCTCCTTTCGTCAAATCAGATCTTTTTACCTGATGGAGTATATAGAACAAAATCCGGGCCTGTCAATGTCTTTGTCATCGACAAGCCGCTCATCATCTGTTGGTTTATACTGGGGATTTTTGAAAGAATCGGCCGCTCATCGCGGCAAGCGGATGACCTTCCGCAGAGGCGGAAGAAGATTATTCTGGAATCGGGGAGAATTGTCCGAACCGTCGTAGATCGCTCAAATTCAAGGTCGATCCGCCTCGGCGGTTTTCGATCCGAGGCGGATCGACCGTAAGCAGGCTGACAGAAGTTGCGCGGAAGAAGAGCTACTTTCTCTTGGCCTGACGCAGGCTCCGAGCTCCTCGGGCCGCCTGGGGAGGCGTCGCGCGCCCCGCGCCCTTCTTTCCGGTGAGCAGCCAGTCGATGCTCACCCTTCCCATCTCGGCGATACGGACCAAAAGATCCGGAGAGGGAATGCGTCCTCGTTCATATCGACTGATGTAGTTTTGTTTCTTCACCCCGAGCGCTTTTGCAAACTCGGTTTGAGTTCTGTTGCCGCGCACCGCTCTGATCCGCTCGCCGACTTTTTGCGGAGATACTTTTTCCATTGTTGACCCCCTTCTCATGATCGATGATCTCTTTATGGTTGAATAAATACTATGGATGGTTCTACATCCAGAGGCGGGATACCACTTTCTATTTTCTAAAAGTATACGTGAGTTAAAATTTAAAAGTCAAGCACCTTGCGATGAAAAACTTCCGATGGAGATATATATGTCTGGTAGATGACATTGGGGCGCGCGCTTCCACGCCCAGGCGCATCCTCTATTGACTCTGCCACCACCAGTCGACGCTGAAGAGGACCGGCCGCGTCGATCGTTCCAGATAAATCACCGAATAATTTTTATTCTCCGCTTCAAAAATAAAATATTTCTGGTCGATTCGAAACCGCCGAACCATCATCCCCCCTTTCGCCGGCCAGAGGACCACCAGTTTCCCCTCCCATTTTTTCGACGGCGTCGAAATTGGAATCGCGCCGACCAGGGCTCCCTGCCGCAGAAGCGGCGACATGGCGTCGTCGCGAAGGTAGAAACAGAACATCCCCTTCTGAAAGATCGTCCCCCACACCGGAAGATAAGCGGCAATGTCGGCCTCGGAGATCGGATGAGGAGAACCCGAGACGGCGCGATCATCGAGGAGCGGGACGGTGGGATAGGCGCTCTGCTTCTCCGGGGGAGAAGCGTATCCGGAAGCGGACTCCACGGCGACAAACTCGGCCGGCCGCTCCCCGGCCGCGCCGATCAGGAGCCAATGCGGATCGATCTGAAAGCGGGTCACGATCCCGATCAGCGCCTCGACGGACGGCTTGACCTTTCCCGCCTCGATTTCCGAGAGAAAGCTGCGGGAAACCCCGATTTGCGCCGCGAACTCCTTTTGAGTCAGCCCGATCCGCTCTCGGATCTGCTTCACGCGCTTGTTGATCTCTGTCGCCTTAGCGAATTTTCTCATTGACAATGTCGCTTTAACGAATTAAACTAAGGATGATTCTACAATCTTAATCGGGAGAGCACTAATATTCATAAGTCCTTTTCTCAAAAAAAGAGAGAACGCGGCCTGAAAATCTGTTTTGAGCTGAAACGGCGGGGCTGGACACAGACGCGCATTGCCCGCTCGCTCGGCGTCACCCAGTCGGCCGTGCACCAAATTATTTTTAACCGGGCCCGTTCGAAACGGATTCGAAACTTCATTGCATCCATTCTTCAGAAAGAGGTAACTGAAATTTGGCGCGATCGCGCGAAACATTTTTATCATTAGCATAGCTCTGTAGAAAAGACAATCCCTTTTATGGATGGAACCCCGATTAAACGCCACGAGAGATCGTTGTTGTTTTTCGAATCGTCGCCGAATCTCCTCCCGATCAAGGGGGAGCTTCGGAAGAGCGGCTTTCTGATTTTCGAATGCCGGACGCCGGCGGAGGTGCGCTTCGCGGTCGCTTGGTTTCCGATCAACTTAATTCTGATCGATCTGTTGATTCCGGGAGAGCCAAGCGGCTACGAGGTATGCAGACAATTGCGGGAGGAGCGTCGGATCGGATCGGTCCCCGTTTTTCTTTTCTGTGATCATCCGCTCCCGGTGCAGGTGACCCGGAGTTACTGCCATGAATTAAAGGCGGAGCGTCTCATCCTTCCGCCGCTTGATCCGGTTTACATCGCGCGGCAGATCGATCTCACCCTCCAGCGCCGCGACGACCCTTCCCACCCGCCCCGCTCATCCCGGTAGAAGAAGCCCCCTGGCTCTCCTTCTCTGCGCGAAGCGCTAAGAGGAGGGCCTGCATATCGGCCGGCATCGATGCGGTGAAAATCATCGGCTCGCCGGTCGTCGGATGAACAAAACCGAGCCGCTCCGCATGGAGCATCTGCCGCTCCACGTTGATCTCGAACATCCGCGCCGTCCGGCCGCCGTAAATTTTATCCCCCACCACAGGATGCCCGAGATGGGCCATGTGGACCCGAATCTGATGCGTCCGCCCCGTCTGAGGATAGACCTCCAACAGCGTGGCGATTCGGAAGCGCTCCCGAACGGCGTAGTGCGTCTCCGCCTCGCGCGGGCGGGCGGTTCGGGCGGAGATTTTTTTTCGATCGATCCGATCCCGGCCGATCGAAAGCTGAATCTTGCCGGAATTCTTCGCCACTTTCCCGGAAACAATCGTCAAATAACGCCGATCAATCGTATGCTGCTTGAATTGTTTCGAGAGGCGTTGATGCGCTTGGTCGGTCTTTGCGACGACCAACACGCCGGAGGTCTCTTTATCCAACCGGTGAACGATTCCAGGTCTTTCCCTCCCCCCGATTCCCGGAAGGGCCCGACAGTGATGGAGGAGGGCATGAACCAGCGTTCCCCGATCGTGACCGGGGGCGGGATGAACCACCATCCCCGCTTCTTTATTAATGACGAGGAGCACGTCATCCTCATAGAGAACATCGAGCGGAACTTCTTCCGGGATCAGCTCCAACGGAGCGGGGGGGGGAATCTGTAAATCGATCCGGTCCCCTTCGCGAACCCGATAGCTGGCCCGGATCGGATGGCCGTTGACAAGAATCTGACCCTCCTCGATCAGCTTTTGAATCCGGGATCGGGAAAGAGAAATACCCCTTCTGATCAGATAGAGATCGATCCGTTCGGGGGGGGTCTGGGATGAGACCACCAAAGAGGGGGGAGGGGAAAAGGACATGCAGTGCGACTCCAAACGGCTCCTCAAAAGGTGCTTTGGGGAGTCACCGTTCTCCTTTTTTCTCCTGTTTCATTTTTTTCTCGTACAGGCGGGCTTGGGACAAAAACTTGTGGATGAGTTTATTGTTCGGATCATATTGGCGAACCCACTCCCACTCGGCAATCGCCTCTTTAAATTGCATCTGCCCCATGAAGACGGCGCCGAGATCGATCCGGGCCTGAATATTCTGCGGGTTGACTTCAAGCGCTTTCCGAAGGAAGCTGACCGCCTCTTCCTCCTCGCCGATCATGTTGAACGCCCAGCCGAGCTCGCGCATCGCCTCGTCCGTTTCGGGCGCCAAATTGAGGACCGTCTTCCACTCGCCGATCGCGTCGTCCCATTTCAATTCTTTTGAATAGATGATGCCGAGCATGTGGTGCGCATTCAGATGCCCCGGATCGATATCGATGATCTTCTCGAACGCCTGTTTGGCGCCGGGCAGATCCTTCCGCTCAAAGAGGATCTTCCCCATCAGCTCATACGCTTCCGTATAGGCGGTATCTTCATCAAGCGCCTGTCGAAGGTACCGAAGGGCCCGGGCCATTTGGTTCTTCGCGTGATACGCTAAGGCGATGTTGAAGAAGAGATCGGTCACCTCCTGCTCGTCACACCGGAGCTTCTCCAGCCGCCGATAGATGCCGAGCGCTTGATCCGGTTTGTTCTGCACGAGGAGAATGTTGGCGAGAATAAAGCTGCTCTGATAGTCTTGCGGGAAGACTTGGACCGCTCTTTGAATCACTTCCAGCGCGGCGTCGAAATGACCGAGGTGGAGATAGATATCGGCCAGCTCGTGATAGGCCGGGAGGTGGTTTGGATCGGCGGCGAGGACCTTCTTGAGGAATTGCACGGCCAACAGCCAGTTTCCCCGGTCCAACGCCATGACCGCCTTATTTACGAACTTCTCTGATTCTTTCCGCATACGGATCGAACTCCCTCGAAAACCTCCTGGCGCTTTTTCATTCGATCGGCCCCCTCGCTTCGAGGAATCTGGGCGGCATCTTTCTTTTCGATCGATCTGACCCTATCGCTTCTCTTCTCTATTTCCGACCGGCGAGGCCGCCGGTCCGTCCTTCATTCACAACCTCTGAGATTGGCCGTCGGAATCTCTTTTTTGAGCCAAAAGAGATTGAACATCAGCAGTGAGATTCCGATTGTAATCGCCGAATCTGCGACATTAAACGCAGGCCAGTGGAATTGGCCGACATAAAAATCGAGAAAGTCGACCACCTCTCCCATCCGAACGCGATCGATCAGGTTGCCGATCGCCCCGCCGAACAAAAGGGAGATTGCAACCAAGCTCGATTTATCTTCTTTGGGGGTCTGCGCGAGAAAATAAAGGAGAATGGAAAGGGCCACAATGGAGACGACAAGGAAGAAGATCGATCGGAAGCCGGCACTCTGATCCGCGAATAAACCGAAGGCGGCTCCCGGATTTCGGATGTAGGTCAGAGAAAAAAAGTCTTGAATCACAACCACGGATTCATGAAGACGAAAGGCATTTTGAATAAGAAGCTTGGTAATTTGATCCAGAATGATAGTCCCGCCCCCGATCAATGTCAAGAAAATAAGCTTAATTTGGCCCAGCAGCATCGGCACCCACCACTCCGGCACATCGCCCGCAGAGGGTCGGATAACCGGCATCGGCCCCGACGTCCTCTCGATAGATCCAACAGCGTTCACATTTTGCTCCCCGAGCCGGTTGAACCTGAATTGCAAGGGACGCTTCCTTCATTTGAACGGTCGATACACCTTCCGGCTTTCTCTCCCACGGGAGAAGATCGACCTGCGAGACGATAAAAAGGGTTGAGAGAAACGCTTTCTTCTCCTGGAGAAGCGGATAAAGCGGCTCCCCCTCTTTTGCGAAGAGGGTGACGCCGGCTTCAAGCGAGCTTCCGATTTTCTTTTCTCTGCGTTGTTGTTCCAGGAGACGGGATACTTCTTCTCTAACTTCGATAAGTTTACCCCATGTTTCTAAAAATGTCTTATTACTTTCCTCTTTTTCAGAAAATTTTTGTTCCGGCGGCCGCCCCATTTTTAAGGCCGTCGGGAAGGTCGTCAGAAGAACACTCTCCTTCTCTTTCAAATCGGCCGGCATATACCCCCAAATCTCCTCCGCCGTAAACGACAGAACCGGCGCCATCAAACGAACCAGCGTCGTGAGCGTTTCCAGCAGCACCGATTGGGCCGCGCGCCGCTCGGGCGATTTGGCCGCAGAGGCATAGAGTCGATCCTTCAAGATATCGAGATAAAAAGAGGAGAGATCGACGGCGCAAAAATTATTCAACGCATGGAAGATCGTGTGGAACTCCGCCTCGCGATAGGCCCGCTGCACTTTCTCGTTGAGGATCTGAAGGCGATAGAGCGCCCATCGATCGATCTCCTGCAGATCGGCTTCGCCCACCGGTCCGTCGGAAGGATGAAAATCATAGAGATTGCTGAGAAGGAACCGGCAGGTGTTCCGGATCTTTCGATACGCTTCGACCAGCTGAACGAGGATATCCTGTGAGATCCGGACATCTTCCCTGAAGTCGGTCGCCGAGACCCAAAGGCGCAAAATCTCCGCGCCGTATTTGTTGATGACCTCTTGCGGCGCGACGACATTCCCCGCCGACTTCGACATCTTCTTTCCGGCGCCGTCGACGACGAACCCGTGGGTGAGGACCGCCTTATATGGGGGACGGCCGTCGGTTTCGAGCGCCGCGAGCAGACTGCTGTGAAACCAGCCGCGGTGCTGGTCGGAGCCTTCGAGATAAAGATCGGCCGGCCAGGTCAGCTCCGGCCACCTTCTCGTATTTTTCAAAACGGCGGCGTGGCTCACCCCCGACTCGAACCAGACGTCGAGAATATCGTTCTCTTGCTGGAGGCGGCTCCCGCCGCATTTTTTGCAGGCGGTCCCCTTCGGAAGGAGTTCGGCGGCGGCCCTGGAAAACCAGACGTCGCTCCCCCCCTCTTTCTCCATCAGATCGGCGACAAAATCGGCGATCTCCTTCGAGACCAAAATCTCGTTGCAGTCGAGGCAGGCGAAGGCGACGATCGGCACCCCCCAGACCCGCTGGCGCGAGATGCACCAATCGGGACGGCTCTGCATCATCCCCAAGATCCGGTCTTTTCCCCACTTCGGAATCCACTGGATCTCCTGCTCGATCGCCTTGATCGCCCGCTCGCGCAGGTGGTGTTTCTCCATCGAGATGAACCACTGCTCGGTGGCGCGGAAGATCACCGGATTCTTGCAGCGCCAGCAGTGCGGATAGGAGTGGCTGATCGTCTCCTTCTTCAGGAGCGTCCCGCGCTGATTCAGAAGGGCGATGATCGCCTCGTTGGCCTCGAAGACTTTTTGTCCGGCGAACTCCCCCGCCTCATTCGTGAAGCGGCCCCGATGATCGACCGGCGCATAGACCGGCAGTCCGTAGCGGAGACCGACCTCGTAGTCTTCCTGTCCGTGACCGGGGGCGGTGTGAACGCAGCCGGTCCCCTGCTCCAGGGTGACATGCTCGCCGAGAATGATCGGCGCGTCGCGATCGAGCCATGGATGACGGCAGACGATTCCTTCAAGCTCGCTCCCGGTCCAGCCCCCGGGAGCCACTTCATAGGAACCGGGGGCGAAACCGAACGCCTTCATGCAAGCTTCGATCAGGTTCTGCGCCAAGATCAGATCCCCGGCGGGTGTCTTCACAAGACGATAGTGAAAATGCGGATGGACCGCAATCGCCTGGTTGGCGACGAGGGTCCAGGGGGTCGTCGTCCAGATCGCAACAGACGTCTGTCCATCCGGGCGGATGGAAAACTTTTCCTTCGGATCTTTGACCGGGAATTTGACATAGATCGACGGCGAGGCATGATCGGCATATTCGACCTCCGCCTCGGCGAGCGCCGTCTCATCGTTCGGGCACCAGAGGACCGGCTTCTTTCCTTTATAGACGTCCCCGGTCGCAACAACCTTCCCGAACTCACGGACGATCGCCGCCTCGTAGTCGGGGGTCATCGTCAGGTAGGGATGCTCCCAGTCGCCGAGGACGCCGAGCCGCTTGAACTCGTCGCGCTGGATGTTGACGAACTTGTCGGCGTAGTCCCGGCAGCGCTTTCGGATCTCCCCCTTGCTCATCCCCTGCTTCTTCGGACCGAGGTCCTTCAACACCTGATGCTCGATCGGAAGGCCATGACAGTCCCAGCCGGGGACGTAGGGGGCGGCATCGCCGCTCATCGATCTTGATTTGACGACGAAGTCTTTCAGGATTTTATTGAGGGCATGCCCGATGTGGATATGACCGTTTGCGTAGGGGGGCCCATCATGAAGGATGTACTTCTCCCGGCCCCCACGCTCATGGAGCACTTTCTGGTAGAGTCCGCTCTCTTCCCATCGCGCCAGCTGTTCCACTTCACGCTGGGTGAGGTTGGCCCGCATCGGGAAATCGGTCTTCGGAAGATTCAGGGTCTGCTTATAATCGGCTTTATTTTCCATAAGAAAGATGATCGATAGTAACATTCGACTTTTCGGATGTCAACGATTCTTCTCCCGGAAAGACGGGCCATTCCGCAGGAATTTCAGGGCCTCCGGCGCTCATGCCGGCCCGGTCCGCTGCTTCTTCAGGAAGGCGATCGCTCCCTCTCGATCGGTCAACCGACCGGAGAGTTGTTCTTCCCGAACCAGAGCGAGAACGCTTCCCACCTCCGGCCCCGGGGGGATCCCCAAAAGCGCCATCACCTCTTCTCCGGAGAGAAGCGGCGCCGGAATGCGCGCGCGCGACGCGGCCATCGCTTCCATCCCGGTGATCCGCTCCCGCAGCCGGCGATACGAAACCAATTGCGGGCTCCCGGAGGGCGGAACCGTGGCGCTCCCGTCACAGAAGATCAGATGTAGAAGTTTGTGTCCGGGCCGCTGCGGATTGAGAAAGTGTTTCTCGATCGTGGCGGCGCGCATCTGATCGACCTCTCCCTGGACCAGGATCAGATGTTTCTCGATCAGCCAGGCGAGCGCCTCCTCGTTCACATGATAGCGGCTCCCTTTCGTAAAGGTCGAGAGCTTGAGACGGGCCGCGATCTCGCGCGCGAGACGCGCCCCGATTTGATCATGCCCGTTGAAGCGGATCCGATCGACCCCGTCCCGCTCCGGCGTCTGGAGGGTATACGGCTTTCCGATGTCGTGGAAGAGGACCGCCAGCGCCGTCTCCGCATCGTACGGCTGCTGAAACTCCGCCTGGAAAACGGGCGAGGCAAGAACGGAGAGGGCCAAACGGGTGTGGATCCAGACGTCTCCTTCGGTGTGATAGATCTCCGGCTGGGGACATCCCTTCATCCGGAGCAGCTCCGGAATCAGCTCGGCGAAGGCGCCGCTCTCGTCCCAGAGATCGAACGCCCGGACCGGATCGGAGACGATCGCCTTGATGAGCTCCTTCGCGATGATCTCGCGTGGGACGATCTCGCTCCCATCCTCCCGTTTGGCATTGAGCGCGCCGATGGCGGCGCGCAGCGCCGTCCAGGTTTTCTCCTCGAAGCGAAATTGAAACTGGCAGGCAAAGCGCAGGGCGCGTAAGAGTCTCGATGAATCTTCGGCAAACCGTTGCGCCGGATCGCCGACCGCCCGGAGCAGGCCCGCTTTGAGATCGTTCCCCCCGCCGAAGGGGTCGACCAGCGACTTTTTCCTCAGATCGGCGGCGATGGCGTTGACGGTGAAATCGCGCCGGCGGAGGTCCTCCTCGACGGGAAGGGCGGCATCGCTTTGCACTTCAAAGTCGCGGCGCCCTCCTCCCCCCTTCAAGAAAGCGCGCTCCGTTCTGGGAAGGGCGATGTCGATCTGCTCTTCCAGGACCGCCCCGTGCGGCGCGAATTTGTAGACCCCGAAATTCTTTCCGACCCAGTTGACCTTGCCGTGCAGCTTCAAAAAATCTCTCAGCTTCTCGGCGGGAATCCCCCGGACCAAAAAGTCGAAATCTTTCGTCTCGCGCCCCAGGAGAAGGTCCCGGACCGCCCCCCCGACGAGGTAAATTTCCCCTTCCGGAAAACGCGTTTCCAGCGCGGCCAGGAAGGGAAACGCCGCCCGGCTCTGATCGATTTTACGCCACAGATGATCGACGAAAAGCGCCATGCCTTTCACTATAGAGGCCTCTTCTTTTTTGCGCAAGCTGATTTCGTCTCTCGGAATTAAACTCTTTTATTTCACCGAATCTCTGTGTTATAATCCGATCGTTTTTCATGGTGAGTGGTGGGTGTAGCTCAAGGGTAGAGCACTGGATTGTGGATCCAGGGGTTGGGGGTTCGAAACCCCTCATCCACCCCAACCAAAACTGCATTTATCGATATATTCCCCGCTTTATTCAAGCCCCAAGATAGCAGCAACTCTCCAGGATGCGTCCGATTCAGATAAGGAGGAGATCACAATGCAGACAGAAACCATCCATCCCAAGGTAACGGCGCTTCTCGCATTGGAAGCGATGATGATTGAAAATCAGCCCGACGTTTACCGGATCGAGAGTTATATCTATCAAACCTTCAACCAAATCGAAAAGATCCTCTCCGCGGAACAACCGGAGCGTCTTTTGAACCGGGACGAGCTGAAGACCTTTCAAGACCTCGTCCTCGGCTATAACGGAGGAGAGCGGCGGCGGGGAGACCGCCGGCGCGAGCAGCTCCCCACTTCAACGGACCGGCGGAGAAACGATCGCCGCTGGGCGGCTTAATGGTTTGTGATGGAAGTTAATAATCGATGACGGCTGAAATCAAAGCAGACAAGGTGCTCGATTGCAAAGGGATGAAGTGCCCCATGCCGGTTTTGAAAACCAAATTGGCGATGGAAACGCTCCAGGTGGGACAGGTCTTGGAAATGATCGCCACCGATAAAGGATCGAAACCCGATATGGCCGCCTTCGCCCAGCAGACAGGCCACACGTTGCTCTCGATGAAAGAGAGCGACGGGATCTATACCTATTACATCCGGAAAACAAAATAATAAGGAACAGATGGAACAGAAGTTAAAAGAAGGGATCGACCCGGCGCTGGAAGAACGGCTTCGATCGTTGATTGACGAGCGGATCGAGGCAAAACTGGGGTCGATTCTTGAGAAGCAACCCGCGCGGAAGAAAAAGCTGGCGGTGATCGTTTCGAAAGGGACGCTGGAGGCGGCCTATCCGCCGCTGATCCTGGCGACCACGGCGATCGCCCTCGACATGGAGGCGGCCCTCTTCTTCACCTTCTTCGGCTTGCATATTTTAAAGAAGGGGGCCGCCGAGTCGCTTCGGTTCGTCCCGCTGGGAAATCCGGCGACCCCGATGCCGATGCCGAATATCATCTCGGCCCTTCCCGGCATGACGGCGCTTGCGACAATCATGATGAAGCAGACCATTGCCAATAAACAGATCGTTTCGATTCCGGAGCTGCTTGATCTTGCGCGGGAGAGCGGCGTGAAGCTCTGGCCCTGTCAAATGACAATGGACATGATGGGAATCGAGCGGAAAGGATTGATCGACGGATTGGCGGAGCCGGTCGGCGCCGCGACCTTTCTAAGCTACGCCGCCGACGCCGACATCACCCTATTCATATAAAAAGGGGCGACCCAACGGGTCGCCCCTACATGAACATCACCCCCCGAGGAAAGCCCTTGCTTCTCTCCCCCACATCTGGTAAATAGATCTTCTTTGCGCCCATAGCTCAGCTGGATAGAGCACTTGGCTTCGAACCAAGGGGTCGGGAGTTCGAATCTCTCTGGGCGCACCAACTCCGCTAGGTTTTCGGCAGGATCTCGATTGTTCCCCGCATCCTGGGATGAAGATGACAGAAGAAGTCATACATCCCCGGCTTTGCATCTTCTTCGACCGGAATCATTTTCGACTCCCCCGGCCGGATCACGTTGATTTGTGATAAGGCCGGGATGACGAGGCCGTGGATATTGCCCCCTTTGTTTACCAGGGAAATCTCATTCCCGGCCACGACCCTGACCTGTAAAAACCGTGGAGAATAATAATCGTCCCGCGCAACCAGTTTCGGCGCATCGGGACGTTGATCGACGAGCTTCGGATATTTGGGGACATGTTTTTTATTGATGTTCGCCTCAACCAAGGCGGTTGTTCCGATAAGAGATATAAGAGCGAAAAGAAAAATGAAACGACGCACTTGAACCCTCCTTCTGTAAGCTCGCTTATGGTCACCAAGCTTACAGTTCCAATATAAGTCCGATCTTTGTATCTGACAATAGCTCGAAAGAAGGAGATGATTGATATCGATTTACTTTTGTGGTAGGATTCCGGTTTCCCTGCGCCTGTAGCTCAATTGGATAGAGCGTCGGCCTCCGGAGCCGTAGGTTAGGGGTTCAAATCCCTTCAGGCGCACCATCCAATTTGAAGCAGATACGAGCGTTCGAAATAGAATAAAGGCGAGGATCAAGCTGAGCTTGTCCGAGCCGCGGGGCGTGGGGGCATTGGAGGACCTTTTCTCTTCCTTTGCCGCACAGGCCCCCACATATAATAGGGCCGTTAGCTCAGTTGGTAGAGCAGCTGACTCTTAATCAGCGGGTCGAAGGTTCAAGTCCTTCACGGCTCACCATTTAATTTCAATAAGTTACACCGCAAAGCGCAAAGAGGAAAAGGGGGAGGGTTAAGCAGAGGGTTAACCTCTCCTCCTTTTCCTCTTCTCCTTCTCTAACCATTCCCTCAGCCGCTTTTTCCTCACGAACGCAACGGGGCACCCTTCCAGGTGGTTATAGTATTCCCCATGCTTGAGGCAGGATCGACACATCTGATTGAGGATAGTGTGATAAGAAAAAAAGTGGAACTGACAGCAGCGGCATTTGATTTTAACTTTCGGTTTTTTTATCAGCCGGCCGTTGTCATCGATCATCATTGAAGCCCATCGCCGCCCTGCATTCTGGATTGCTCGATCCGGCCGATCCGTTTCGTCAAATCAAGGTGGCGCTCATCGTCTTGCTTATCGTGAGATTCGGTCCACTGTCCAAACTGTGACATTTGCTTGTCAAGGCCAAGAAGAAGCTTTATTCCATAGGCCAACAAGACGACAAGCACACCACTTAAAATCGTTCCAATGTTGAGCGACACCTCCATCCCTTTCCCCTCCCCTTAATCCGACAGCGCTTCCCTTGCTGTTTGCCCCACCTGAGCAGCCCCAGGAATCCCGGCCACCCGCCCCGCTCCTTCTACCGCCGTGACGAGGCCGCGCGCCTTCGTCTCCGGCTCTTTGCCGAACAACATTCTTCCAATCCCTTTCGGGATTCGCATCAACGTAGAAACAACCGGGATCGGCACATCCTGATACACGATCGCTGAAACCAAATGAGAGAGGAAGGGAACCTTGTTCAATGCTTCTTGGACCATTTCTTTTTCGACTGGATCATCATCATCCATTCCCGTCAGGAACCCGGCCAGATCCCGAAGTCCGACCTCGGCGAGGGTCGCCAGGGTCAACCAGGTGAAGATTCGGACCGCTTTGGCGGGATTACGCTCCCGGATGCCGGCGCGCCAAAGATCATGGCGAATCAGGCTCCAGTTATTCAGCGCGAAGTTTTGAAACTGGAAGAGCACTTTATCGAGTGATCGGTTTCCCGTCAGCGCGCCGCGGGAGATCGCCAGAGGGGTATCCTTGAAGAACATCGAGGCCTGGGTGCGCCGCAGCATCAATTCGGCATAGGCAATGGCGTCCTTGTTCGGCTTCTCGAAATCCAGGGTTTGTCCGTGCTCATTGAGGTATTTCCGGTAGGCGCCGGCGGTGATCGCAGAGGCGGCGTACAGGTCCAGCTTTTTGAGGGGTCCGAGTCCGATCTTCGTCATCCGGGCCAACCATTTCCGGTCGGACAGCTCCATAAAGGCCGGATCGTCGGCTTCTCTGTCTCTAATCTCCGGGAAATTCTTTGTGAGAAATTCACGCCACCGCTTCGACGTCGCCACGTCCATACTGCCGGTGAAGGCGTAGCGGCCGATCATCGACGCCCCGGTGACGATCGAGGAGGGCTGCACCAGCGCCGAGGAGACCTTAAACGACATGGTCGCCACCCCCACGTTGCGACGAAGAATGTCGAGAATGGCAATCTGCCGGTCCCCCTGAATGCCTCCCTTCCGCGCAATCAGATCCAACCACTGAACCATCAGCGATTGCCCCCGATCGCCGGCGGCCGCTCCGTACTCCTTGGAGTTGGCGACCTCGTAGAGCATTTTCACGGTCGGTCCCATATTGAGAAGGTATTCGGCGTTCTCGGTATGGCGGAGGAAGATCTCCATGGCGTTTAATTTGATCCTCTGCTTTCCGGCTCCGATCCTGGATTTTGTAAAGCTCATTTCAGGGTGTTTCGTCCGAGGGGCATACTCCGGCGCTTCGATCAACCGGGAAACCACCTCCATCTCGGTCAGCTTTTCCCAATCGGTCATGAAGCTGAAATAGTTCTTCACCTTCCCAAAGGGTTTTCCGTAAACGTCGGCCATGATCTTTGCGATCCGCGGCCACAGCAGATCGAGCTTCTTCCTCATCCACTGGTAGAATTCCATTTCGGAAGGACGGAGCTGAATCGCGTCGATCTCCTCTTCGGTTAACCCGTTGTTTAAAAGCTTCTCCCGGCCCCCTTCCTGTTGATCCGCGGCGTAGATCCCGATCCGCTCGAAATCCTCGTTCGTCAGCTGCAGCTTTCCCGCTTTCTCCCAGGCCTGTTTTTTGATCGGGTCGATCGCATCGAGGAATTTCCCCCAGGCGGAATCGATCGGCTTTTTGAAATAGGTCATGTTGGCGCCGTCATACGACCCCTTTCCCCCGTCCAACCGGTCAATGAGGGCATCCATCGGAGTGACAGCCAAATCGATGTGCTGGGCGGCGGCAAGGGCTTTTCCTTCGGGCTTCTCGATCGGGACCGTCCCGGAAACCACCGCTTCCTTAATCGCCTCTTTACGGGCTTCCCAAAGCTCTTTTCTGGTAATTTCGGCCTGCCGGCCCAGCTCTTCCAGCAGAACGATTTCTTCCAGCATCGCCCGGATTTCATCATTCGATAAATCGGAGAGCGGCCGGCGCGCAAGAACGGACATCGCTTCCATCATCGCTTCGGTGGCCGGATCCATTTCGCCGTCGATCATCAGCGCTTTCGCGCGCCGGTATCGGCCCTCTGAAAATTCGAGGCTCGAGAGAAGATCCCGGATTCGATTCCGGTAGGGAACGGCGATCGTGTTGCTCTCCGAGATTCGCTGCAGAACGTCTTTGAATTCGGCAATGAGCCCCTTTCTCTCCACCTGTTCGGCGATTTTATCGATCCGAGCGAACGCGCGAACCAGGTCGGCGTGAGTTTTCGCCTTCGCCACGTTCGAGAGCATCGCCCCGCGGGCTTCCATCGGAAGGTGCTTCTTGGCGTAGTCGGCGATTTCCTGCTTGATCGATTCGACGTTTCGGGTAAGAATGTCGGCTTTCAGGTCTTTCAACTCCTGGACCCGGCCGATTTCCTCCAACTTTTCAGCGAAGGTGTTTTTCAGGCGATTGACAATGGCCGTCCGGTCCCGCTTCATCTCGGCGATTTTGGCATTGGCTTTGGCGCGCTCCTCCGAGACACCCGCGCGGAAGCCTTCTTTCGATGCTTTCTCCGCGGCGCGCAGCTTGATTTTGAGGTTGCGCTTTTCCTCTTTCTCCTTCCGCGCTTCGAGGGTCGCCTGTTTCGCCTCTTCGGGGGTTTTGTACTTTTTGACAGAGAAACTCTCTCCCCCAACTTGGCCGCGTGTCGTTCGATCCCGCAGCTCCCCAGCGAAGGCTTTTTCAAAGAGGACTTCGACAGAATTAAACCCACGGCCGCGGAGCGCGTTTCTCAGCTTCTCGAAGAAGGTCCGGATTTTCAGGAAGAGCAGCCGCACCCGGCCCGGGGCTTCGATCTTCTTCTTCGCCACCCAATCGGCGAAGGCGTCCGCGGTGCGCTCGGTCGACGCTACCCAATCTTTTTCGGGGAAGGCAGCGCGCAGGGTCTCAATCTCTTTGTCGGAGAGAAGAAGGTTTTCGACGGAGTGCCACGCTTCATGATAGGGGGTACCCTCGTTCATGTCGCGCAGGGAGAGTTGAATCAGGGAGGCCAGTTGACCATTGTCCAACCGGACGGTCCGGTGAAGGCCGGCCAGCCTGATATCGCCGGTAGTATCACCCATCCCCCAGGAGGCAAGGGCTTTCTCGTTTCCTTCGGCATTGGCCGTGATTTGACCTTTCAGAACGACCCGGCTTCCGGGAGCGATGATCCGTTGAAGGTCGGCGACGATCTTCCGGTATTGATCGTTTGTCAGGCGAAAAGCGCCGCGGGCAACCGAAAACTCTGCCTCCCCCTCTTCGGCCGGCGCTTGCGGTTCATCGGTCTTCGGTGCTTCCGGAACGGGAGTTTTTAAAATCTTTTCGATTTCGGCCGATCGCGCAACCAGATTGTTAAGCCGATCCTCTTGCTCGAAGGGCTTTCCGATTTCTTTCTTAACTTCCTCGACGTCTTTTTCGTTTTTATCAATCCTGCGCTCGATCTTTTCCTGGGCTGCTTCCATTCCGCGGAGAGTGGCGTCAATGCTGGCAATGGTCCCCTGAAAGGTATCCGTTACGTTGGCATAATGATACATCCCGCCCGGCCGGCTCATCCGGATGGAAATATCAAGAGCATAGGCCCCAACCTCTAGATTAAACCCGTTGTACCGTCCGATCGGTTGCCACTGATCATACTTCTTATCGGCCTGCAACCCGGCGCCGATCCGGACGATTTGCTCGCCGGCATCCTTTCGTTCGGTATAAACCTTCCCGCCGACCTCCATCTTGAACTTTTCGGATTTGTTTTTGTCCCGATGGGCGATATCCGCTTTGAGCAATTCAAGGTTCCGCTTATCCCTGGGGATATCGCTTCCCATTTCAGAAAGCCGGCGGCGCAGCCGGAATTGCGCGTCATCGTGCTGGGATTTCAGCAGAGAGAGTTTTCGGATTTCAAAATCGGCTTCCACCTTTTCTTTAAGAAGGGGATTTCCGGAGGTCGCCGCTTTCATCTCCTCGATCGACCGAATCGACTGATCCCCGATGTCTTCGATTTCCCGAATGTCGGTGCGGCCACTCATGACCTGAGCGATCATCTTCGCTTTCGATTCAAGTTGCTGCCACATATACAGGTCGAAAGAAGGCGCTTCGGTCGCATAGCGGAAGATTTGAATCTGAAAATTCTCGGGGTCGGCCTCGTAGAGTTTATTCCCCTGCCGGATGATCCGGCCTTCTCTCTGTTCAAGGTCGCGCGGTCGCCACGGCGCATCCAGGTGATGAAGAGCGACAAGACGCTCCTGAACGTTGGTGCCGGCCCCCATCTTCTCGGTTGATCCCATCAGAATCCGGACCTTGCCGGAATTCACATTCTTGAAGAGTTGCTCTTTCTTTGCGTCTGTATCGGCATCGTGGATGAAGGCGATTTCATTCTCCGGGATTCCCTGCAGAATCAGTTTTCGCTTTATATCGTTGTAGACCGATCCGCGAAGCGACGCTTCCTCAGCGGTTTCTACCGCCCGATCCGCCTCTCCTTCGTCTTTCAGTGGAGCCTCTTCAACCCCTTCCGACGCGGGAGGTTTCGGCGCTTCTTTATCGCCAGCCTCCTTTTGACCTTTCGGGGTGGAGAGATCCAGGAAGACCAATTGCGCTCCCCTCACGTTGGCCGTCTTTTCCCAAATATCGACCACGTTTCGAATTGCAAGGTTGACCTTTCCGGATTTTGCTTCCGGCGCCATCGGCTGAACCAGGCGAATATCGAGCGAGGCCTTCCTGCCGTCACCCGTAATCTTGAGCATGTTGTCTTCTTCCGGCTTAACCTTCCTTTCCTTGATCGCCTGTCCACGTTTTTCCAGAATTTCGACAAACCGCCTCAATTCGTTCGTCGCCTTGGCGATGACCATCTCCGGTTTCCCACCCTTGATCTTGGGGGTCGGAAGGTTCAGCATCTCCCGGTTTTTCAGGTCCATCGTCTGCATGAACATCGACATGAGCTCGGGCACGTTGGTAAACTTGGCAAACCGGGTATTCATGCGGAAAGTGGCGCCAGTTGGGGATTGCTCCAAAGCGGTGACCGTATCGCCGAATTGAGACGCCCAGGCATCGAAATGAGAGAGCCCCTGCCCTTCCAGGGTTTGAGGCTGCAGATACCGTTGCATTGTGAACACCTCAGCCATGGTGTTACTGACCGGTGTTCCGGTGGCGAAGACGATCCCGCGGCCGTTTGTGAGTTTATTGATCAGCTGCGTCTTAATATACATATCAAAGGCGCGTTCACTCTCCGATCGAGCGAGTCCGGCCACGCGCGTCATTTTGGTGGGAAAGAAAAGATTTTTAAAAAGGTCGGCTTCGTCGACCAACAACATGTCGATCCCGGTTTCTTCGAAACTCACCCCGCGATCGGCCCGTGCTTTAATGGCGTCATGGCGCGCATCTATTTTTGCCTCAAGACGCTTTTTCGCTTTCTCCAACTCCTTGACGATCTGGTTTCCGCTCTTACCGGCTTCTCGCTTTGCCTCTTCGAGGAAATCTCTCAATACAGTCAATTCCCGTTCGAGGAATTCGATTACTGTTTCATCGCTGACGGGAAGCTTCGTAAAGGCGCTATGGGCGACGATCACCCCGTCCCAATCACCGGTTGCGATCTTCCCCATCAGCCGTTGACGGTTCTTCTTCTCGAAGTCGGCTTTGGTCGTAACCAAAATGTTGGCGGCGGGATAGAGACGAAGGAATTGATTTCCCCACTCACCGACAAGATGGTTCGGAACGACAAAAACCGGCTTTTTAACGATCCCCAGCCGGCGCAGCTCCATCGCCCCACCGATCATCGTGAAGGTCTTTCCAGCGCCAACAACGTGCGCCAGGAGGGTATTTCCGGATTGAACGATTCTCCAGATTCCGTCTTTCTGATGGGGGCGAAGCTGGATAATAGGAGAAGCGCCAGGAAGGGTTAAATGGCTGCCGTCATACTGCCGAGTCCGAATGGAATTAAACCGCTCGTTGTAAATCTTCACCAGCCGTTCGGCCCGTTCCTGATCCTCAAACGCCCACTTCTTAAACGCTTGCTTGATCGCTTCCTGTTTTTCCTGTGCGGCTAGGGTTTCTTTTTCGTTAAGGACGGATCTCTCCCCGCCACCCGGTTCCCGGAAGGTGTCATAGACTCGCGCGGTTTTCAGATTGAGCGTATCCTGAATCAGAGAAAGTCCGGAATAGCGAGAGGTACCGTATTGGGTTTGGTTGGCGGTTGAGTCAAGATTTCCGCGGACAAAATTAGCCGACCACGTTGCCATCCCCGCCGAATAGCCGACCCTGGTATCGATCCCAAGAAGGTGTTTTATAAAATCGCGCACATCAGACGGCGGCACCCAGGAAGCACCGAGGCGAAGATCGATCTTTCCGGCGGTCAATTCTTCCGGCTGAACCGCTTTGAGAGCTTCGACATTTTCTTTAAACCGTGGATCTGCAGCAGCAGCCCCCTCCGCGGCCTTAAGTTTCTCCCGCACATTGCCGGAAAGGTACTCGTCGGCGGACTCCCAACTTCCTTCCGGATTGAGAAAGATCAATCCCTTTAACTCGGATTGAAGATCGGCGTCGCTCTTTCCGGTCAACTCCCGCATTCGGTCAAAATCAAGCCGGCCCATCTCGTTTAAAGAAGCGAGCATCGCCTCTTTTGAGGTATCGACCCGGCTGGCACGGAGGTTTCTTTCGATGGTCCGCTTGCTGAATATGTCCGCCTTGGTCGCGGTCTTCGCTTCTTTGTCCCACTTCTCGAGCGCGGCCAGGGTGTAGTAATCCGGATCGTTTCGGAAAACCACGTTATTCGGCTGTGAATTGATATAGCCGTATTTTTTAACGAATCGATCGTAGGTTTGATTTAACTGCTTCCGTGTGCGAAGAATATTTTCTTCGGAAGACTCCATCATCTGAGTGCGGATCACTTCACGAACCGCATCCCGAATTGCGATCATCCCTTTAACGCGTTCGGCGGCCACCCCCTCAATCGGCCGATCGGTCGCCGTCATGGGGGCGACGAGCTGCCCGCCCTTCTCCATGTAAAGTTTTCCGTCCTGGAGGGTAAACGCGCCGGGTTTGACATCCTCCGGAGCCGGAAGCCTTTCGAGAATTTCCTGAACGGTCTTCTTTGGAGCATCCCTAAAAACGTTCTCAGGAAGACGGGAAACCGCCTCCTCAATGGCCTGCGTTAAATCGCGGCCGTCCGGCGCCAACCCCATCCGGCCCGGATGTAATTTGTCGTCAGTCACCTTCCCCAGCATCATCTCGGGATGAGCGATGAAGTATTCGTTGTTTCTAAGAGGTACCCCGCCCTCTCCCTTGAAATCGCTGTCCTTCGATTCAATCCAGGCGGGTCCGGTCGGCTTCTCCCCAGGAAGAAGCTTTCGAAGAAAGATCACATCGGTTGTGACTTCGGTGTTGGCGATCTTTTTGAACGCCGAGGAGGGGAGACGAATCGCGCCGATGAATTCTGTTTGTTCAGCCATCAACCGGCGCATCTTCTCAGATCGGCCGCTGTTCATGCTGCCGGAGGAGGTGATAAAGGCGAGCACACCACCCGGACGAACCTTGTCGAGTGACTTCACGAAAAAGTAATCGTGGATGAAGAGATTATGTTTGTTATAAGGAAGGTCGTTTACTTTAAAATCGCCGAAAGGAACATTACCCACGGCGACATCGAAAAAGTTGTTCGGAAGCTTCGTGTCTTCAAAACCCTGAATGCGAATGTCGGCGGTCTGGTAGAGTTGGCGAGCAATCCGGCCAGTGAGAGAGTCGATTTCAACGCCGGTCCGGGTCGATCGCGCCGCCATCTCTTGCGGCATCAATCCGAAGAAGTGACCGACCCCCATGGACGGCTCAATGACGCGCCCCCCATTGAATCCGAAACGCTGCAGCGCCTTATAGATCCCCGCGATAACTGCCGGAGAGGTATAGTGCGCGTTCGGTGTGGTTGCGCGCGCTTGCTCGTATTCCTGCTCGGTAAGGACTTCTTTTAAACGGCGGTTCTCGTCCGACCAGTCGCCCCATTCGTTGAAGGCGGCCGGCATCCCGCCCCAACCGACATATTTGACAAGAACGGCCTGTTCTTCCGGGGTGGCAAGACGTCCTTCCGCTTCGATGTTTTTAAGGAGTTTGAGCGCGTCGAGGTTTCGCTTGAACTTACCTTTGGGCCCGCCCTCTTCGAGGTTGTCGATCTCCGGACGGATAATGTAGTCGTACCCGGCGGGCTTCCCTTGGTGGGATTGGTTTCGGGCTACCCCTTCTCCGGTGGAAGGAGAAGATATTTCTCCCTCGTCAGCTCCCAGGCCTCGTCGAACGTCAACCCCTGTGTCATCAGACGGTTGATCTCGTCGTGCGTCTTCTCTTGGGCTTCGAGAAGTTCCTTCTCCAGCGTCCCCGCTGCTGAGAGTTGACGATACTTCTTCGGAAGGTGTTCCTTCCAGTGGGCTTTGGCTTGTTGGCCGAACTGATCCAGGCTCATCGGCTGTCTCCTGTGGCGACGCAATTATCTTACTCTCTTCCGCTTGTTGAATGGAAGCGCTTTTTTCTTCCCGCGCTTTTCTCTCCGCATCGGTTTCAATCATTCCACCGCGGCCTGAGAGAAGGTTTTTCAACCGCTCCCGGTTTCCCGTCTGCTTCTTTTTCTCCCCCTCATCGTAAAGCCGCTTTCGAAGCTTGATTACCTCCGCCGGTTCAATCAATTTCCCCCCGCCATTTATCCGCGCCTTGAAATCCTCCATACTCACTTCGACCATTGACCCGAAAAAGGCAGGATTGTCGTACTGTTTCAGGTAGGCGGTTTTGGCCTCTTCCGGGGAAGAGAATCCGAGCATGACCTTTTGCTCATCAAATTTGTTCTTATCGGGATCGACCTGGTTGACGACAAAGATCTTTTCCGATTCCAGGTTGGGCCCGAGGTAAACGTCGATATGCTCTTTGTCGGCGCCGGTCGTTCCCTTGATATACCCATAGTCGAAGTTCATCTTGAAGGATTTCCCGCCGACGTTCCGCGTGGAACCCTTCGGGTTTTCTATTGAGATATCAAGACCATTGATTCGGAGGTGTCCCTTTTGGTAGTTTCCGGCTTCAATTTGGGCTTCGGAGGGGGAGGTGTCAACCTGTTCGCGTGCTTCTTCGAGTTTTTGATCGAGGAGGGAAGGCTGTTCAATTTCCGGCTCAAGCGGTTTGAAAAATTCCCCGGTTTCTTCGGCGATGATCGGACGGGTGCCCGTCTGCATCGTCTCAGATCCAGGAAACATTTCACCCTGCTGGGCGGTAGGCGCTTTAGGTTGCTCTTCGGGGGGTGCTTCGGGAGAAGTTAATCGGAAGTCTTCGGTTTCGGTTTCAGATCCACCACGGTCTTGCGGCCCAGGAGTTCCACGGTTATCCGCACCGGATTCGGGGGGAGTGATTTCAACCAGGGAAGGAGGCGGTTCGGTGGACGTTTTTGCCCGCTCCCCGGATTCCCTTCGCCTTGCTTTGTCGGAGTAGAGGGCGGTGTCTGCTGCGGTTCTTTCCGATCCGACGCCATAGGAAAACTCCAATCCTTTAAACTGACGAGAAGACCCGTCAGCATACTCAACGGTTACAATACCATTTCTGAGAACGTCGCGCAATATTTCCATCTTCGCATAAGCGTCCACTTCCCGATCGAATTGCGCGGCAAACTCATCCCCGCTTAAATGGTATCCCTCGATTTCAGATTCTTTAATCGCATCGCCGATCGCGCGAAGAAAAGCGTCTCCGGCTTCATGGCCCAAATTATCGTTGACCCATTTCAGCCCGTCCATGTCGATCATAGCCTGAACGTCGCGGCGATGTGGACGGCCCTTGTCGGTCGTATTGTCGATCGCCTCTTCGTAGGCACGATCATTCGGAATTCCAGTCTTCGCGCTCGTCAGGAGTTCCTTTCTCATCTCCTCCGGCGTCATTCGATTGACAATCTTTCTTTTCTTGATATCGGTCCGGCGCTCGAACGCCTTGGCTTCCGGCGAGTCAAACCCAGGAAGGTCCGGCGAGTAGTAGCGTGAGAAAACGGATCCCTTCCCCAGCGCTTTAAGGGAGTCGGCGTCCCGACGAAGCGCTTCAAGAAAGTCGGCCGGGGTGGAGTCTTCCGGAACGAACCCATGTTGCGCCGCCATTTGCCGAAGCCGATCGAGGGGAAGGCCTGTTTTTCGGTTGACCAGGTTGAATCCTTCCCGGATCGAGAAGCGTTGACGCACATCCCCCGCCATCTGCGTTTCGTTGATGCCACCTGCAGCACGAACAAAGGCGGCGAGCGAGGTATTCTTGTCGGTCCCCTTCAATCCGAGCGGGCTCTTTTCGTCCATCTCCTTCGGCTGGGGAATGTCCTCCGCTTCCTCATCAAGAACTTCGACCTCCTGACGAATCGAGGGAATGGTTTGCTGTGGCCTGGGGCGCTCGATTTCAGGGGAGATAGGACCGGTCGGAGCGTCCGGAACAACCTGCGGCGTCTCAACCGGTGTCGGTCGGACGGCTTCGGGCTGCTCGATCACCTGCCCGGTCGTCAAATCGGCTTCGACCCTGGGAGCCAGCGCCTCAGGCGTCTCCAGGGAAAGGCCCCGCCCAGGAGGCGGTATCGGCTGATCGGTCGGCACCAGAAGGTCGACGTCTGTCGGCGCTTCAACCGGGCTTGCAGCTGCAACCGGTTCAACCGGCAAACCCCTTCCGATCGGCGTCTCACCTGGTATTTCTGACAGGTCGCGCGCGCGGAAGCTGGTATCCGGCGGTCTTCGTTGTCCCGGCGTCGGGGTGGCGTCCTCTTCGGAATAAAGGTTTCCTTGGCGGTCGACCACCACCCCCTCTTCAACCTTTTGGGTCACCGTGCCGTCCGGAAGGATGTGCGTCGGGGTGAAGGTTGGAGGTTCGGTCGGAGACGCGGGCGGTTTTCCGGTTGGGGGAGGGGTCGCTTTGGGTGCCTCAACCGGAAGGCCCCTTCGTCCAGCCATCCGATTTCCAACCGTGGAGATCCCACCTTGAACACCGGCGGAAATCATTGTCGACCCGGTTGTCAGCTTCATCCGCTCGATCAATTCCCCGCCGGTTAGATTCGGATCCAATCCGTTGACGTAGGCATTGAGGGATTGACTTAAGGTGGCGATGTTCTCACCGGGGAGTTCCGCGGCGTAGAGATTCAGCAATCTTTTAAAAGGGCCTGTACCTGATTTAAAAAGCACTTTCGCCGGAAGATACTCGGTCCCCGCTTCGATCACACCATTTAATTGAGCGTACAGAGCCGCTTGACCCTCCGGGAGTCCCTTGGACCGTGCCTCACTGTAACTCTGCCCTGCCTCTTGTGCAGCGAAGGAGCCCACCAATGGCGCAGGGTTTCCGGCAATGATCGACGCGATAGTCCCAGGAATCATGCTCCCAAGCGAAATACCGGCCTGTGTGGTTGCTTTCTGCCAGAAGGTCTGATTCTTCGGCGTGATTTCTTCCGATCGCGCCCTTGCTTCCGCACCCAGGCGCTCGCCGAACTGGGAAATCGCTTCATCCCGAGGAGGGGGAGGGGTTTTAAGGCCCGGCATTAACTCCTCGGCGATCTTTAGCACAATCCCGCCCATTGGATCGGGAGTCGATCGGCCCTCGCCGACCATTTGGGCAATCCCGCCAACCGCCTCTTTTCCAGCCTGGTAGGTCAATTCCGGAATCGCTTTTAACGTCTCGCCCCAAGTCGCTGGCTGATCCCGCATTGTCTCTGCGTCGGCCCCTGGAAGCGTTTCGTGGGCCGGTTTCAGGCCGATGCCGGGACGCCCCGCTCCGGCGACGGAAAGCCCCTTTCCCTGGGCCGGTTCATCATCGAAACGGATTTGGTCAGGCTTGTAGATTTGGCCGCCAGGAGGCGACGCTGAGGCATCCGTTTCGTCAAATTGGATTTGATCCTTGGGGATGATCGGCATCAGGGCACCCAGTAGTTTCCGTCAGGAAGTTGATAAACCTTCTTTCCGCCAGAGGTGCGGCCGGTATCCTTCGCGCCGGCCGGGGGAGATACCCACTGACCAGGCTCCCGGCCTTTAAAGGGCCAGAATCCAGTTTCCTCCCCCGGAATGAACTGATCACCCATCCCCATGCGAAAGAGGGAGTTGTAAACGCTGAATCCGGCCGCGATCGCGCCGTCCTCGTCCTCAGGATGTTCCTTTTTGTACGCAAGATAGGCTTTCGTAAATCCGTCTTGCGCCTTCTCTTCGAGGTAATCGCGTTGAGACTTCGGCATTTTGGCCGCTTCCGCGCGAAGCTTACCGATCTCTGCTTTCGCCTTCTCGATCCCAAGGCGCTTCTCTTCCAGTGTCAACTTGAAGATCTCTCCGCCTGTTTCGGAAAGCAGCTTGTCGGTCACCGCGTTTCGATACCGGATATCGGCCTCCCGCGCACGATACCCCTGACCGGGCTCTTTTCCCGGGGTGACCACCAACCCTCTCTCCGGCCGGGTCGCCCCGGAAGACGCCTCCGGCGCTCCGAGATTCAACCCAAGCGCTCGAGGTCCAGCCCCCTCGCCGCGGGTCGCTACCGGCCGCTCCTGAACCCCTCCGGTATTGAGTTGAAGCGACGTCGGCCGCTCCGAGTATCCGACCGTCCCAGGCGTTCCAGGGCTTTCGAATTCGGCCTTCCTCATCGCCTCATCAACCGCCAGGCGAAGCCGCGCTTCTTCTGTAGCGACCTGACGCTCCCGCAATCCAAGTTGCGTCCGGCGATCCGCTGCTTCGCCAGCTTGCGCCATGGTTCGATCGTAAACGGCAAGCCCCGTCAGCCCCGCCTCTCCGACCTGAGAGACAGTCGAAACCGGATACCGGGAGGGTCGCTGAGACGCCATCAAAGAAAGCCCGGTCGCCAGAAGAGACCGTTGAAGCGCCGTCCGCTGATCCGGCGTCATGTTCTTAAACCATTTGGCGGTTGCGCTTTCCGGCGCAGGGGGGCCCATTCCTTCAGGCGTCTTGAGCCCTTGCGGCTGTCCGGGAGAAGCGACCACATCAGGCGTCGACACATCCGAATCAACGGCAGGGATGGTAGGAATACCGCGGCGCTCCCATGTGGGGGGAGACACGGCAGACGCCGCGGTATTTGGCCACTCGGGAAGTGGCGGCGAGGTCATTCCGGGACGCGGGGAAACCCGCTCCTCGGCGATGTTCTTCGGACCGTAAATCGGTCCAGTAATCGCATTCGAAACAGGGGTGACGGCACTTCGATTCGGATTGCCGGGTTCGATGCGGCTTCCTTCGTCCCGATAGATACTCTCTGCTATATTCGGCTTTGACGGAGGATCTTCGAATAAAACACGATCCCCGAAATTGATCCTCAAGCCGTTCCCTTTCCGGATATCATCGTGTGCCATGCCGTCTCCTATTGTGATCCCGCATATCCCAAGATTCCACCGATCACGGCACCGCCGGCCGCTCCCCACGGACCCAGCACAGACCCGGCCTGTGCCCCCACCAACGCACCACCGAGGATCGACCCCGCCGGATTCGGCTTGTAATATGGTGTGGTATGTGCCTGCTGCGCCCCCACCATCGAACGAAGCGCGTTCCCAAAAACCTCCTCAGCCCGGATTCTGTTCGCGGTGTACTCCATTTGCGCCCGGTAAGCATCATCGAGCTTTGTTTGCTCGTATTCACGCTGATAGATTCCGGCCCGGCGAACGGCTTCCGCATCGTAAACGTCTTGAATCGCGTAATCCTTTCCAGGATAAAGCGTGTCATGCTGATGCCTTCGTTCAACCCCATAATTGTCGGCATAGGCGCGGTCGACCAGCCGGTCCCGATATTTCTGAGAAGTTCCGGAGGTTAATTCTTCCGCCAGGTTGTCCGGCGCCGGATCTCCCATCAAATAAAGGGAGCCTCCCACTTTCGAGCGAATATCGTCTTCAAAGGCATCGTCCGACTTCTGATTGATATCGGTAAGGACTTCCTGAAACTCGGATCTGGATCCATCCAGGTAATCCCCACCGATCACATCGGTGACGAGCGCCTTTGCCTTTGTGACCGTGGTATTTCCGTTTCTTCCGCGGGTGTTTAGCTTTGCAATCCCTTCGGCCTCTTCAACCGCTTGAGCGACGATGATCTTGGCGAAGTTCGTAAAGACAGAAACACCGCCAAGAAAAACGCTCTCATAGTAATCGCTGACCTCTCTTGAAGCATCGAGGTATAAATTCAAAATTCCGGGAACGGAATAAGGGTTTGCCGTATCTTCAAGAAATGCAGGCCATTTCTCGACAGTGACCGTGCTTTGTCCCTTTGATCCACCCATGATTTACCCCACCTGGTAGCTTGGAACGGCCGACCCGGGAGAATAAGAGGGCGTCGGCCCACTTGACGGGCTTCCGGCTTGACCCGTCGAAGGACTTCCGAACCCGCCGTTTCCGTAGATCGATCCAGCCAAGCTCATTCCGGCCAGAGCGATTCCGGCAATCTCCCCAAACTTACTCGGATAGAAAAGTTGCTCCGTCCGGGTGACGTATGACCCCATCACGGTCCGAATAGCGTTACCCAGCACTTCCAGCCGGGTGATCTCCATGTCAATTTCGGCCATCGATCGCTTGTAGGCGTCCTCCCTCGCTCCCTGGGAATACTCCCGCTTGTAGAGTCCCACCTGACGAAGCATCTCCGCGTCTTTAATATCCTGGGTGCCGTACTCGATTCCGAGCCCGAGCGCCGCCTGCTGAATCGCCCGCTCCGCGAAATAATTCTGACCGTAAATCTCGTAGGCGATTTGAACCAGCCGCTTCATGACCTTCTCGGCTTCTTTCGCCTGCATCACATGATGACCGGAAGAACCGAACCCGCCGTTGAGATTGGCAATCGAATGAATCCTGGGAAGGATCTCTTCCTCCCACTCCTGAATCACTTCTTCTTTTCGCCGCGTCCAAAGCGCATCCAGCTTCGGATTATTGGTAAGGTTCAGACCGTCGAATGTGTTTCGAAGCACGGTTTCGCCGGCAGAGATGATCGGGCTTCCATCTCTGGATCGTGTTGCCAGCCGGGAGATGCCTTCCAGCTCGTTCGCGTCTTGAAGCGCGTAGGTCTGTGCCGGGATGGTAAACAGGGGAGGGCGAAACTGCGGCTTTGTCGTCGTTGTCGAATAATTGACCAAATCGCGCATGGCCTTGAGGTATTCTGAAACCTCCGGCTCAAACCCAACAAATAGATTCGTCACCTGCTGTGAAGATCCGGACCCGGAAGATCCCATTAAAGCGACTTCCTCCAAATCGTGTAGGTGCGGGTGAAGCCCATTTTCTCGATGACTTCGCCCCACTCCCGCGTGGCGGAAAAGGTAATCTGCTTGGCGCCCATCTTTTTAAACTCTCGCTCGATGTAATCGGCCCCCATCTGGAAAACGTTCGTCTTCCTAAACTCGGGAGCGATGTACGCCTGCCAGATGTGACAAGATTGCGGTTCATACCGGATCAGCAGATAACCGACGAAGGTCCGCGCGGGATTCGTCAACCGGCCAACGTAGAGGTGGGCAGTGCCGAAAAGAAGCGCATGAGCGACGGAATAGGCGTCGTACTCGCCGGCGGACGCCGCCGCCAGCTCTTCGACAAATGGCTTGATCTCACTCCAAATCGCATCGAATTTATCCTTCGGGAACGTCACCGCGAGCTCGATGTGAAGCTGGGGAGATTCAGGCGGAACAACTTCCGCCATTCTGATCATACCGACCTGGTTTTCCATTTCTCATTCTCCAAAATAAAAAAGGCCCCCTGAAAGCAGATAAACCGCTTCCAAGGGGCCTTTGTGAGGGTGCCCTTTTTTCTAGATTATGGCAGGACGCAAGGCGATGGACAACATTTAAAAGGGTGATCCACCATCAATCCTGAACCTTTGGCCGCCCGCATAAAAGATTATGTTTCGATCCCCCGCTCCGGCATCTTCAATCAAAACAGACCCATCCTCAGCCGCTCCGGCTGCCGGAAGGCTTCCGGTTGCTACCACAGGAATGTGTAACTTATTCTGTATTTTTACTCGCCCGGTAGTTTTCTCGATTTCTAACCGGAGACCGATAGCCGTCTCGTTAAGCTCAAGGTTTCCGTCAGAATCAATTGTCCATCCATACCTTGCCGGGTTAGAAACTGCGCTTGACCTTTCAATGCGAAGGCCGGACGCCTCATCACCGCCATTGGCAATGAGGTGCATCGTTGCGCCAGGAGCCGGAGCGGAATCCGGACCGAGGCGAAAAAAGGCATGACCGACCCCTAACGGGTTCGGAACGATCCTAAGCACTTCGACGGAATCTCCAGACCCGGCCAATGCCATTTCAAACCGGGCGTCTGTCGTTGCAGCGCCCTGCCAGGCAAATCCGTAATATCCCTGCTGCGCGCCAGAAGCATAGTGAGTCACCACGCTCCCAACATCCAGCGCCGCGGCGTCTATGTTCTCAAACCTCAGTACGCCTGGACGGGTCGCGCCCGAACTCTTAAAATCGATATTGAAGTACCGTGATTGCGTACCGATGACATAGAACCCATAGGGCGAGTTATGAAGGTCTAAGATTTTTCCGGTCGCCGTAACATCTGTCGTCGTATAATTCACTCCTCTCGGAACGACGACAAGCGCATTTGCGCCTGCGGCTGAAACCGCCGTATTAACGTAAGTCGCATTGTTTCCTGCTGTCTCTGCCGATGAAGCCCCGAACCAGTTTGCAAAAACAAGTTCTTGTCTCCCGCTTCCAAACGTCACATCTCCAGCCGAAAACCCGGAAAACACCTGCTTAAGCGGGGCCTCGAACGGGGCGTTGAAGGTGAGCGTACAACCGGTAGATTTCGTGATCTTGCCGGACCCAGTAACCTCCACTGTCAACGTAGATGGAAAGGTAATCGCCGTCGAACAAGCCTGATTCGACGGAATAAGCAATGTCTTTGTCGCCGATCCAATGTCGGTCACCGCCGCCGCAAGCGAAGCATACTTCTCCACGTTCACCGTGTCGGTATAAGGGGTGACCAGCTTTCCAGTCAGAAGATCAAACGTGTCATCGAAGAAATCCCGAAGCTCCTGCCCCCACGTTCCCCGGCTACAGTTCGTCGGATTCGTCGCACTGCAGGGGGTCGGAAAGACCGCCGCGCCCACCGTGGAGGCAACCAGCAGAAGACCAATCAGAGTTAAAGTTTTTAATCGTCTCATCGGATCTCCTCCTCATTTGAATATAAAAGCTCGTACCCTTCAAGCTCCCATGGACTATCCATTTGATCACTGTAAAACCGAATCCGCATCCACTTTCCGCGCGCGGTGATATCCGCCTGTTCATCGATGCCGGCCGCAAACGGTTTCGGAATCGACCATTTCAGAGGCTTCGAAAGCGAATCCCTTACCCCGATCTGAATCATCAACGGCTCAGTCGTTCCGCTTTGCTCTTTCAAATAAACGGCTACGGAATGAGTGACCTTTGAGACAAACGCGGAATCCCCTTCCATGTCGCCCGACTCGATATAGCCGGTAATCGGCTCCCCGTTGTCGTTGAAACCCTCATCGAATTTGAGGATCTGGCCGTGGATATTCCCGACCACGGTGTAGGGAAGAAGATTGACGTCATTGGCCCCACCAAACGCCCCCTCTCCAAATCCGCCGCCGCCGAACGCGCCACCGTAATTCGGATCTTGCCGGGAGTCATTCACGCAGAGAAAGTTGCAGCTCAACGGTGTCCATTTTTTCAATTCGAGGTGGTAGAGATAAATCGTATCCGGCTCAGTGGCATTCTTCGACGGCACGGCAAAGCCGATCTCCTGGGTTTCAGGAAGCACGAACCCGAACGCCGTATTGATCACACCAACTTCTTTGTTCAAGTTGTTAAAGCAAAGCGGCCGAATATCGAAGCCGAACGGAACCGGCGCACCCGATCCCATCATGTAAAAATCGTCCGGGCCCATGATGTAATCGATCCCCTTCCAGGATACGAGCGCTTTCGGCGCCAGCAGCCCCAGGCCGGGAACAATGATTTCAGGCCGGTAGTCCAGGGGGAACTCAACCGGATCCAGCGCCCAAATGTTTCTCTCGGTGTAAATGATGGTCCGCTTTCCGCGATGGGTCGCCGCCTTCGGGATCTCGATCGCGTCCGACTTCCCGTTGGGATCGAGCAGGTCATGACGGCCTCCCTTCCCGGTTTTGTCGATCGTGAAGATTTCCGGCTTTCCGATCTGAGACCACTTCACCCGAGCCGGATAAGCGTTCCCCCCATCGGTGATATTTCCGACGATCAACCGGTTGTTCGAAACGGTCATCATTCCGAATTTCTCAGGCGCGCCGGTCATAGCCTGCAACGGCGCCGCATAATTCGGCCACTTCCAGCGAGAAAACCCGTTCGAGACGATCAACATCCCCCCGATCAATTCGAAATGCCACACGTAGGACGTTCCGGTCGGCGCCGGCGTCGGCGTGATCTCTACATGCTCTGTGAACCCGCCTGTGTAAGAAAATATCTTGTTGTCGCATGCTACAACCGTTCTGACCACGCCGTCATGGCCCTTGAAGGTTTTCATCGCCCGGATCGACAAGGCCGCAGGAACGGTCGTAAGGAGGGTTTTTCCAGGTGTTTTGTAAACGCTTCCAGGCCGGAAACGCACATTCCGCCCGCGCGACCAGACCACCTTGCTCGCCGAACTGTTCGAGACAATGCCTGTATCGACCCTTTTGACGGCGATTCTCTTCATCGTTCCTTCGTTATCATCGTGACCTGCTTTGCGTATTTGTAGCCCATGGCCGTCACAACTCGCATTTCCAGTAGGTGATATTCTCCGTCGAAAGAAGAAAAAACTCCGACATGGAGATGAACTTGGGTGTCGGCAAGGCCGTCCCCTTTGATCACCGTCGCCGTGGCGTCAGATCCGTCGGCTTCCTTTGTTGCCAAGGTAGAGTGGGAGACAATGGAATCGCCGGGTTCGAGCTCGTCGGCGAAATTGTTTCCGATCGAATATTCTTCGCTGGGTTGCTTCTCGAATCTGTCTTGATCGACTGGATTTCTTCGAATATAAAGAATAAGTTCTTGCTCTAAAACGTTATCAAGGGTGGTATGAATCTTCGTTTCTATTTTGTGAGCCTGACCGAGCACCCCATCCCTCAAAACGACTTTGATGTTTTGCCCGGATAACTCCTCGCTGGAAATAACCTCCGCCTTCGTATCAACACCGGTCTCCACATTGATGCAGGTAACAACGGTATCCTCTTCAATGATTTCCTCATCGGGAACCATGTCGGAAGAAAACCGGAAGTAGATCGGGAATTCCTCATATGGAAGCTTCGAGATGTCATCCAGTCTCACTCAAAAGTCCTCACGTTGGGGAGGTGGCCGTCGGAACACCTTTTTCCGCTTGATCGATCTAAAAACACGAAGCGCCAAAGAGCTTGTATAAAACCGGATGATCCGCCAAGAGTACGGGAGCGGCTTTTCAATACCCTGGTAAATCGTCCATGAATAAGAAAGCGCCTTCTCTAGAGTGGCGATGACATGCCAGGAGTACGGAAGCGTTTTCTCGACGCTCTGATAAACCGTCCAGGAATAAGGGAGCGTTTTTTCTACCGCGCCGCCGACATCCCAACTGTAGGGAAGCTGTTTTTCGACTGAAAATTCACCGTCAAGTAAAAGAAGGCTCAATCTTTACCCTCCAATTAAGGACCAGTATCCCAATACGCGCTCAAGCTGCCGGAGTCGTTCGCAGGCACAGCCCCCGCGGTAACTGTTCGCCTTACCCATATCCGGCGAGTCGCCCCAGGAGCGATGTTCCCCAGCGCAATCCCAGCCGGCTTTGTAAGCGGCGTACTGAACGTTACCGCGGTCGGTGCGGTCGATTCATTGACCACGCTCTGAGTCCCGGTCGAATCGTAAGCCAGCGCCACGGTCGTGTGAACCGAAACCGTCTCTTGCGAGATGTAAACCCCGGCCGCAACCATCGTCTCGCTGCCGTGATTGTTTTTGATGTCGATCGCTCGATATTCGGTATCCCCCGCCGCTCCCTCAGCCGAAGACACCGCATCGAAAAGGGAATGAAGCGAGGTGCCGACCTGGGTGTTCGAGGTGACCCCACCGAGAGAAAGATTCGGATCGGCGTTGGCCGCCCCCCCTGTGAGGAAGTACAGTAAATCGCTCGGTGTAATCGCCATGTCTCACTCCAAATAAAAAGGCCCCTTGATTCCGGATCTCTCGGTCTCAAGGGGCCTTGGTGGGGGTGCCCTTTTTATCGGTCTATCGAATTACTCGTTTACGATGTCGAACGGGTCTCCATTCGCCGGAATGCCGGTAAACGATGAACTCACATTGAAAAACTTGGTCGCGCCGATATAACTCAAAATCCGCGCGTGTTGCCCAGCCAACGCAGAAGGTGGTTTAAATTTCACATACCCTCGCCAGAAGTTGTCGGTTCCCTCCGTCCGGTCACTCTTAAACGCGAGCGCCGTGTTTCCAGCGTCGGCGACCACCGTTCCGGTCGGAAACTGCTGGACCGATTTCACGTTGTTCGAAGCATCGTATTGAAGCGGTCCAACCTTCGCATAAACATCAACGAGGGGGTTCACCTCCGGATAGATCGTTCTAACCAGCGGCTCCCACTCGGAAGGACTGGTTTGATCTTTGATCTCAACCACAACCCGATCCCCGTTCATCTCAGCGGCCGAAAGAATGATCTTCACGTCGATTGACCCGGCCGGCTCCACGGTCGGGAGGTTTGTCAGGTTCGTTCGCGCGCCGCCGTCCGTTGACACCTTGAAATCCCCCGCCGCGATCGTCGGGTTCGCCTTAAACTGGCCGGGATTGTTCGAGTCTTCCAACTGGACGATGAAGGTGAAGGTCTGATTTTTTTTAGGTTGAGGCATCTATTTATCTCCAGTGAAAATACGATACTTGTCTTCAATAAACCGATCCCAATCGCCGTGATAGGTAAACTTCGCTGCAATGGGAAGACGCGCATTTATTTTCTCGCCACGGAATAACCTCGCGTTCTGATCCGTCACCATTTCCCCCATCATCTTCGCTGAATCCGCCACAGACGATTTCACCCAATCCGGCGCTTCCATCAGGCCAAGATATGCCGGAGAGAGAACCGCAGCCCTCAGCGCGAAAAAAGTATTGATCTTTTCCTTGCTTGGGTTGGGGCCGAGCGCTGGATTAATTTCTTCAAATCCCCTTCGTTCGAGAGAAAGCGTTTGCAGCCGATCACGATTCAACGTCTTCAGCATGGAAAAATAATTCGTATAATATCCAGGAAAGTTCTGTTCTTCTTCGGTCCTGAATTCGATTTTTGGAGTCGCGTTAAGGTCTTCCATGATTATTCCCTCCCTGGGATTCTCTCTTTAATTCGATCAAGCATAAGATACACAGTTACCGCAATAGGATCGGGCTGATAAACCGATACGATAGATCGAAGGCCCACGGTCGGGATGTTTGTCGTGTGCGTTGCAACCAAAACACCCCCCTTGTAATAATTTACTTCTGTGGGGGTTGGAGCCACCTCGTAATCATCCCATTCACCTTCAAATGCAGATCCCAAGTCGGTGGTCGTTTCCGTGGCAGCGCCGTTTTTTGTCACCGCAAAAACATTCCCAGTCGTTGCCCGCCGAAAGAAACACCCTTTCGCCGCCCCGCCGGAATCAAGCGCTCCGCTCGCCGGGTCTGCCGTATCGGATAATCCCCAGTATTTATTCCCACCGCTTGCACCGGTGACGGGGGCAACCCTGCACGACATCCTTCTTCCGGAGGCGGGAATATATGGGGCAGCGTTCTGAAAAGCGCTTTTCGTGACCCACAGAGAACCTGAAGTCGAACCAACCGACTGAAAAATCCATATACCCCCCGCTGCGGTCGCTGACCGTGACAAGTCAAGCGTTCCGTTGACATTGCAAAAATATCCGAAGCTGTCGATGGAATTGAGAGAGACCGGATGATGGAAATCATTTTTCATCACCGTAACATCGGCCGAAAATCCATCAAAACTTGCCGATATTGCAAGATACCGATCCCCTGTCTGATCCCGGATGACTTGGTAGATACCGCCTACAAGTAGATCTCGAGGGGCCAGCGCAACAATATACGCACCCTGAATCTTCATTAAATTCTTGGCGCCGGTTCCGTTGGCGTTTAACGTCGAGGCTCCGGTATTTGTCGCATGAATTCTCAGGTAGCCGACAAAATCGGACGCCAGGACATGCGCCGGGACAAAGGTCGCGGTGTAGGCGTTCGCACTCCCCCCGGTTGTTACAAAATTCGCCGAGTTATCGAAAAGCTTCTTCAAAAGACTGTGCGCCGGACGACTTTCCTGCATCATCGCTGTCTCCCTCCGATCGGCACCGGCGAGGCCGCCGTGTCAATCGCTGAATTTCGCTTCAACTGATCACCTTTGATCCAATTGATCACCCCGCGCCATTCCGCGCGCCGCTCCCCGGCCTTTTGCGCGTTGATCATGTTCCCATGCCGTTGCTTCTCGTAGGCCCGGTAGATCACCCCCGGAAAGAGCCGACGATGGTAAATCGCCGGGATCTCCGGCGACGCATTCAACTTTGTGTGCGTCAGGCTGGTTAAAGGAAGACGAGAGACTTTCAATGTCACCGTGTCGGCCGCTTCCGGAATCGGCACGATTCGAACGGCACCAGTGGCAGAAACCCAATGCCGAGGCGGTCCCTCCGACGCTTCCCAATTCGGCCAGCACATATCAAGAATGTCTTCGGTTTGCTTCGAAATAGGATGGGTCAGAAGGGCCGGCTTCACCCGCTGCACCTGGATCACCCTGGGATCAAGCGAGTACCAGACCACCCCGGGAAGAAGGTAGATTTGACAAAGAGAGGTTCCCCCGGCCATATCGGTGACCGTCGCCGTCATCCCGGAAATCGAGACGGTCACCGCGAAGCCGTTGGGATTCGCACCCGTTCCAGCCTTCGCTTTGATCGTCACAGTCGCCCCGCTCGCTTCGGCCGTGTAATCCGGGCTGGAAGTATGCGCGTTGATGTTCGCCGCCAGCGCCGCTGCAGTAACCGACAAGCTGGTATCGTAGGCCACCGCCCCGGAAGTGATCGTGATCCCGTTGACCTTCACATGGGCGATGGACCCGCCGGCGGCCGCCAAGGTGATCGCCCCGGAAGATAGAACTTCCCCGACCGTTCGAGAATCGGTGATTAGCTCCGCCTCCCGGCACAACTCCTCGATCGCTTCGTTGAGGTATCCGACCATTTCCTCATCGGACCAGGTGGATTGCTCCGCGTCATCGATCTTTCCCCGGCATTCACCGACGATTTCAGAAAGCAGCATCGACGCTCCTTTAGGCGGCCTTCATTGCCTCTAAGGCGATATCACGCTCTCCGGGCTCCAATTTAAACCCGGTCAACCGCTCAATCGATTCCACCCGAGGCATGGCCTCCCGCTGCGGGGTCTTCTTGGTATAATCCTTTTTCGGATCAAGTTTTCCGATCGCTTCGACAATCGCCTTGATTCGATTCGGATCGACGGTCATCGTATTAAGCTCGTCTTCTGGAGAGAGCTTCACGCTATCACCCGGCTGAAAATCAGACGGATCGATAACGATTGCATTCTCCTGACTCGGAGGCTGCAACCCAACAGGAGACACCGAAACCTGACCAGGCACGTAAACCTCCATGTCTTCCCGCTCTGCCAAGATGGGATTCCAAATATAGAGATCTTCGACCGGAATGATCGGCCGCGGATCACTCTTTTTCTTAAGATAAGTTGCTTCCGCCATACCACCCTCCTATTCAGGCGGGGAGCGCGAAGCCCCCCGCCCATTTGACTAGATGAGATACACGATGGTAACTCTTGCCTTTCCTGTGGTCGCCGCCCCACCGGTTTGGGTGTAATTTGCAAGATACTCGGTGTCGGCGGCAAGCGCCGCGATATTCTTCGCAACCCTTTGAAGCGTTGCAGACGCTTCGTTGACATCCCCCTCGGCCACCAGCTCATTCGCGGTCCCGGCTTTGCCAACAACCAAGACGTTCGTGGTCCCGGCGTTGAAGACCGTGATAACATTGACGATCGTCTCGATGATGATCGCGCCCTTGGGAATGACCCCCAAGGACACGTCGAACGGAGAGGCGACGTTGAAATTAATCTCTCCGGTCACCGCCTTGACCACTTTCTCCCCGGTTAAGAGGTTGAACTTATTCAGTTCAGCCGCATCCGGGGTCAACTCCACCCCGCGAATCAGGGGCTTCTCCAAATCTATTTCATGGGTTACACGTCCTGACATGGGATTCTCCTTTTCTGAATTGGGTTAACTGTTCACTCCTCCCGCATCAAAAACGGATCAACCGACCCGGGTGTAGAGCGCCGAGACCAGGACTTTTCCGACCGTGATTGGGCCAGAGGTCACCGTCACCGTCAGATCAATCGTGTCGTCCGCGCTGTAAAGCTTCCCGTCATCTGTCACGAATTGATCTGTTCCACCGAGACCCTTTGTTCGAGTGCCGGCAGCCGCCGCAAGGTCAATCTGATTGTCGAACCCGTTCGGGTCCGCGCCGTCTCCGACGTCGGCCGTGGTGACCTTATCGGAGGCGGTCACGATCTTGGTCGTAACGTTGTGGACAAGAAACCCGTCCTTAACCTTGAGACACTGAAGAACGTCCCCGGTCGCCACTCCGGCAAGGTCGATCTCTTTTTCGATGACACCATACCGGTCTTTCCCATCCCAGGGCTGTGCCGCCGATACGGAAGCCCCGCCAGTCTTATCGAGTGTTGCCATTTTGGTATCTCCTTTTCCTCTGATGGTCCCCGCCCCATGAACGAGGCGGGGACACGTTTTTAATCAGCTCTCACGCAGTCGGGACTATCCCTTCTTCGCGTAGAAATGGCCCAGGGCTTCCGGTTTGACCACCTTGTAGCCGTAGACTTTCAGGCCTCGAACGAGCTGCCCGAAGGTCGATTCCACTTTCAAGGTGTCCATCTCAGTCATCTGAGCCGCGAAGGTGGTCGCCAGTTTGTGCCCGAAGAGGATGTTGTAGCAGGTCGATCCACCATCGGAGGCGGTGCTCAGGTTGTTCGAGAGGTAAACCGTGAAGCGGTCGACCATGCCGACCTTACCGTTTCGCATCGGAGAGATGGTGTCCCCGGTCAGAGAAGCATCCCGGATATCGGACTTCTTGAGCATTCCGATCGCCCAGGCCGGAAGAATGACAAACCGACCCTGCTCAGGGATATTCTGCTCATCGAGCACGGTCCCCATGTCGACCAAATAATCGACGATGTTGACCTTGGTGAGGGTGACAGGAGATCCGGTGGCGCCCAGGTTAAAGCTCGCGGACTTTCTCCCGGCCGTTAACCCCTTGTTCGACGCATGGACGTCGACATAGATGTTTCCGAGCACATCGGTATCGACCACGATTTTCATCTGCTCGGAAGCGTCTTCCGCCCACCGATCCATCAGAGGGATATCGCTCTGATACTTGTCCACGTTGTCGATGACAATGGCGAAATACTGCCCCTTGTCGATCAGCAGGGAGAGCGCCGGGCTCTCAGGCCGCTCGGTCTGGAGAATCTGACCCTTCTTATAGGGCCGGATGGTCATGTTGGGAATGGTCCGGATGTTTACGGTATCCCCATGCTTTTTGATCTCGCCTTCGTAATCGGTGTTGCTGATATCGGCGAGAACGCAGGCGTCGTAGAACTTCACAACGAGCTTTCCGGACCAAATCTCCGGGATAAATTTACTCGTCCCTGTGGGAGAGTAGTTGGGCATTCCTGTCGCTGCTGGAAACATCTTTTATTCCTCCTCATCGGTTGTCACCCGACGATTCGGCCCTCCTTAGAAGCAAGCGCGATATCTGCATCTTTCGCAGCACGTTCCTTTTCCCTGGTTCGCCATAAACCGCGCCGCACCTCGTCATAGAAGATCCGAATCTGATCTTGGGTGTAAGTTGGCTTCGTTTGACCTGTCGGTTGTGTGTTCGGACGAGACGGACCCGGGTCGATCAACGACTCAACCTGCGGATTCAAAGCGGGTGCAGCCGGTGGAGCCGCATAAACGGCATATCCCGGCCACCCTTTAACGATCCGCGCGGCCCGTTGTGCGTCCAATGCGGAGTAGGCGTCTTCCAGCAACGCTTGGTAGGTTTTCCCGGCATACGGTTCAAAGGAACCAAGCCAGGTGAGAAATTCAGGATGACCGTCCCCATTTCCAGTTCCGTTCAACTGATCGAATTTGGGAACCTCTTTCCGGAGATCCTCAAAAAATCGTTGGCCAGCCGACTTGACCTGACGTGTCTCGACGGTATTGACCCGCTCCGCGATCGGAGCGAATTCCTGCCGGATCTTCGCGGCCTTCTCTTCGGATTTCGACTCGATTAAGGCGAGCAAGCCGTCGGCGAGCTCATCCCCAAACTCATCTCGAACCTTCTTGAGAACGTCGCTATCACCTGTTTTTCCCTGAACCTGATTGGAAGGGGGCTGGTTTTGCAGCGCGGAAATTTGCGCCTGGGCTGCGGCCAAAAGAGCGCGTACCTCCCTTAACTCCGCGTGAAGCCTTGGCACCTCAGCGTTATACTTCCCCTGCAACACCTCGAATTTCTGTTTGTGGTCTTCACCTGCTGGTCCGGTCGGAAGTCCCCCAGCCTGTGGCGCCTGGGGAGCCGCGGGCGCGGTATTCCCTGGAACATGAGGCGGTGCCGGCGGTGTCGCCGTCGGGGTTTCGACCTGGGCCGGTTGAGGATCAGCCGGCTTTTGATAGGCCTCTCGGTGAGCCTGTATTGCCCTCTCTTCCTGTGCTCTTACTGCTGCTGGTATCGCCATGGATCTCTCCTTTGTGCGAGCGCCGAAGCGTCTTCGCGTGACAGAGCCGCCGATGAAGCGGTGTTCTGTGCGTTTGTAATTGCCGAGCCGTTCCGGTCTTCGGCCAAAATAAAAAAGCCCCTTGGAAGCCGATTTCTCGGTGTTTCCAAGGGGCCGTTGTGTGGGTACCCTGTTAAATTATCGAATTACTGTAATGCGATAATTACCTGATTAACGTATAGCCTTCCTCAAAAGCTTTTGCCGGAGAATACGAATGATAGCCATCCTCGTAAACCACGAAATAACCACCGATCTGAGGATTGTGTTTCTGAATAAATTCATCAGGCACAACAAAAGAGGCATAACCACTTTCTTCCGGCGTAATTCTGTTTCCCTCAACTGAACGGATTTTCAACGCCCATACCTTCTTATGGCATTGATACCTTGGCATCCCCATGGCACCAACGCCACCCAATGGGTTCACAAATGGACCATTTCCAACAATCTGAGACTTCACAGAAGAGCCTTTTTCAAGAGAACCCATGTAATATCCCTCCGTTAGTAAACACTCGGAACAACGCGCGGAGCATGCTTCTCCGGCTGTCCTTCCAAAGCTTTCAAAATCGTTTCCGCCTTGTCGATATAATTAATCATCTCTTCAAGCGTTTGCGCTGCGCCCTGACTCTGCAAAAGGAGCTCGCCCTTCGCCCGACGATTCAACTCGTCCGTCAACCGAAGGCTTTCTTTCAGCCAGGTAATCAAGTTGGGTGCAATCCTGGGGTCGGCTTTTAAGGTCGCCATCGCCCGCAAAACGCTTTGTGACGGTTCCATCAACATCACTTCCCTCCCGCCGCTACAACCTGGGTCTCTTTCCCGCCTGCCGGCTGTCCAGCCGGATTCAACTTCTGCTGCTTTTTATCGCCCCCAGGCCCAGGACCGACCGGAGCAACCGCCGTTGTCATCGCCGGACCTTCCGGAACAACTTTGTCGACCTCGACGCCATCAAGCGCCTTGATCGACTCTTTCAAAAGCTCCTTGCGGCCGTCCGGCCCCATGAGCGCGAAGTCGATCGGGTTGTTCGTTTTCTCGAGCGTTTCGTTGACCCGAAGCGTCCGCTGTTCTTTCGCCATCAGAGAAGACACCCCGCGGGCAACCACCCGAGCATCCCCCTTCATCGACTGATCCAGATCGAACCGCATGTTGAATTCATAAACTCGCTCAATCGTCGGAGAAATCAGATCCATGTCAATGGAGCCGACCAGATCCTTAATCCCGCGCGCCGCCGCCGTCATCAGCATTGAAAGCCCCGAGGCGGTGTTCCCCGCGCCCTCGATATTTGGGTCACCATGAGCGTACCGCGGAATGCCTGTTTCTTCGTCCGCCTGACGCTCATACTTGTCGCAAACTTCGATCAAATCCCGCGCGATCAAACGCGGCTGGTAAAAGTTGACCGCCTTGCCTTCTTTCATCACGGTGCTTGTGACTTTGAAGGTCCGCCATGGCCAGATCACCTCGCCGTTCTCGCCGGGAGCCAACCGGTCAATATCAATCTCCGTCAGGGGCCCGCTCGCCATCGCCACGTTCTGAACCAGAGCGCGGGAAGCGGCATTGATCGCCTCCTGGGAATCGGCCATGACTTCGGGAACACCCTTCCCCCACCAAGAACCGTCGATCTTCTCGTAGGAGGTGACCGAATAGGGGTGACTTCCTGTTTGATCCGGATTGACCACCGCCTTGATCACATGGCCGCCGATCATCCAGGCGTTTATTTCGTATTCCAGAATCGGGTCCGGGATAAACTTCTCCGGAACGCCATGCTCTAAAAGCAGCCGCCCCTGACACGATCCCCAAAATTCCAGCGCTTCGATCTTAGTCGAAGACCATTCAGACGATGAATCACGATTCTCCTGCATCGCCCGATCGGAGTCGGGAACCAACCACTCTTTGAGGCCGCCTTTTCCGAACTCTTCGAGGACGATCCGGATTTCCGCCTCGTTGTAGCCGGGAACGCCGATTAAAGCGACGATATCCTTCCGGCTCATCCGGTGCCGCTGGAAGAAATAACCGTCGTTCGGCCCGGTCGAATCGCCTTCCGGATATGCGTCAAGCGGGTGGACCCGCTCGAATTCGAGCACCAACTCTTCGGACGATTGATACTTCCATCCGTCCGGACCGGCGACCCACTTTTTGACCTTCCGCCGGCGAATGATCGGCCCTTTTAGAATCCCGGCCGGAAACTTGATGACGTCGCCGATTACCGCGTCAAACGCCTTCTGCCACTTTCCTTCCACCAATTGATCGGCGATCTTATCGGACATGCGCTTGAGCGCTTCCTTGGCTTTCTCGGTCAGCGCCCTTCGAATGACATCCTTGATCTCGGCCGCTTTCTCCTCGATCATGCCGATGACCATCGAAACATCGACCGGGGAGCCCGTCTCTGCAGCAGCCATCGCCGCGTTTTGAATGATCTGCTCTTTAAGCCCCTGCCGAATCTCCTCCTCAACTTCCGGGGGCATCTCGGGAACCGGTGTTGGCTCCAAGGACCAGGGACGATCCCCGGCCGGCTTGAGGATGTCGGAAACCCAGGCTTTCGCCGCCCGACACTTCGCAGCCGTGAGCATGGCGTAGATTTCAGGCCCCCGGATCGAACGAATCGCCGCCAGCTTATCGGGCTCATACTGCCCGTTTACTTGACGCATGTTCTTTAGAATCTGCGTCTCGATCGGCTGTTTCGCCCGTTTTGCCTCTTCCCATAAACCGTAGAGGTATCCGGACAGCCCGGTCAACTGAGGCCGCGCCGAGAGCAGCGCCGCAGTATTCGCCGAGGCCTGCTCTTCGGCAGCCAGCTCGTTATTGGTTTTGACTACAAGGAGCCCACGTCCGGCCACTTTACCCCTGCTTTTTCACCGCTGCCGCCGCATCGACCACGGCTTGACCACCGATGTAAATCATGATGAGGTTCACGACCGTATCGACCGAATCGGCCGGGATAAACTCCAATTGCGAATTCATCGCCACGATCACCGAGGTCAAAACCGTCGCCCACAGCTTCCGGCTTTTGAGTTTTTCGGCCATCAGAAACTCACCACAGCAGAAAGCGTCGTCATCCCGCCGCGCACCGCTCGATTATTGGCGAGGTCGTACCCGATAAATGTCTTCGCCATTCCACCGAAGAGGGAGAGCGGGGAGATCCCCACGGCGCCGCCGAACTTGGCATCTCCGCCGTCGTCGTAAGTGCCGGAGAGAATCGCGCACAGAGAAAGCGCGTCGATGCTGAACGTGTCGGCCACGTTGATTCCGTAGGCGTATCCTGTGCAGACGCCGCCGCCGACGAAGGCCCGACCCCCGGAGCGCCCGACAAACTGAACGTCGGAGGTTTTGGTAAACGATTCACCGACGGAGATTTTCAGCCCGCCGAGAGAGAAATCAGCTGCATGAGCATGAAAAACCGGGAGCAAGAGAAACGCTCCGAAGAGAAAGAGCATGGCGGTGAACATCGAAAACTGCTTTTTGAAATCATTCATTTTATTGACCCTCCTTTAGTTGTTTTACTTCGGCTTCCAAGTGCGTGATTCTCATTTCTAAAATCGTGATCTTGTCCAACACATCGACCGTATCGAGACGGTGCGCCGCCACTTGGCTTACAACAGCACTGAGGGTCAATCCAAGGATTAGAATGGCAAACGACTTCTCTAAGCTCCCCCAATCGCGCTTCATTGAATCGGGCTCCGAGTTGCTCCGCTTCTTGGGGCCGTGATTACGCTTCGTGAGACACCAGAGCGGGGAGAGGTGATCACTGAGCGGCTCCCTCCTTCCTCTGAAGCAGACAAGGCAAATCCGTTTGAGTTACATGAATTATCCGAATCGCAAACATAGAGATAGTCACCAGCCAACGCGCCGAGATCGCCCTGATTCGTCACGATAGTCACCTCTGTGTCGGACCAGGCCGTAGGACGCTGAATCTCGCAATGCGTCCGCGCAGCCCATGTGGAAGCATTGCAAATTTCAACTCTGGCACGGGTATTATCAAAATATATGTCATCAACATACACTCGCCCCTTCGCTCCCGCAGGGTCGTCGTTCGTAAAGTAGGAGCCAAAATGCCATTGATTCCATGTACGATCCTGTGTTCGCATTTTCTGAGTTGTGGAGCAGGCTTCTTCTACAAATGATGGTGTGCCTAAATAAGACCTGTAGGTCCAGTAACAAAACGTGCCATTTGCAACATCGACATCGCTTTGGACCAAATACACCTCCAGCCTAACCCAAGTCCCATCTATGTCGGAAATGTTTGTCGAGCCGTAAAGTGTTGCATTTCCAGGAGCGGGATCATCTTGGATACTGTTTCTAATCCCACCATCAGTATCAGAAGGGCTTCCAAACCCTGTATACATTTCAGGGTATGTACCGTTGGAACCGTACTGAATCCAAGGCTTGTTTTGCCGTCTCCAATTCACTGAGGTTTTCTCGTGCCTCCACCAAAAGGTGAAGTACACTGTGGTAGCTGTTGAATTGAAATATTCCAGCGATGAATTGTATGTCCCATCTGTTTCAAAATCATGAAGACTCGATAGCACTGAAACGCCGCGAGAGATCGTGTTTGAATATCTTGGAACTTGAGTGCCACCGCCGACAAAATCATCCCACGCTGTACCCACTACAGGGTTATTTGGTTTTATATTCGAGCCATTAGTGCCGCTCTCGAAATCATCGTAGAGTAGCGGCGGCGCCGTGGCCTTTGTCCCAAAGCCGCTCCCCGAAATCGTAACGCTAGCACCGTGCGACCAGCCTCCAGAAGTAGATGAGATGGACGGCTGTGCCATCACGCTCTGAGCGAACAGCAAGATCGCCATTAAAAGAAAAACAATCATTGTGGTGCCACCGCTATCGCGATATGAGATACCCGCGACCCGCCTGTCCAGGACCATGACATTGTGGTCGTTGCCGCGCCGGGTTCTGTGCTGGAGCCATCCCTCACATCCCCAACGGACCCCTGATATCGTTCCGTTTGATCTGCGCCTACAGTAAGAGCCTCAGTAACTGACTGTCGATTTACCAGATCGAAAACCAAACCGCCTGATTGCGAGGTCACATTTGTAGATATGGATGTTGCACTAGCCGTTGTGTCGGAAGTGGATTGATGATCTTGAATAGGGGTCGTTTGGTGTGCGCCAGAAATCACATACACAACGACGTGACCGCCGCCATCGATTGCAGCGCTCCATGTCACCACCACGTCCGCCGTACCCCCAGGATTGATTGCATAGTAGGAGGTTGCGGCAACGAATCCAGCGCCAGGGGCCTCAGTCCTAATATGCGTGATTCCAGCCCCGTTATACGTGACTGACGATATCGTCTGCCCGCCGTTATTGCGCCATCCGGCCAATACGAGGATAAGATCGCCAGCGCCGGCGTTAACGCTCGATACTGTAATTGAGGTGCCCGTACCTGTGTTGCTGTACACGGCCACGTAAGATGCGCCGCCGCCCGCCGCCGGAAGACTCCCGGCCCCGAGCAAAAGCATGTCGGCCCGCGCGATGCAGCCGATCGAGAGAAGCGCTATGAGGATGAAAAGATTTTTCATTTGTAGGTGATAATCCATTTAATTTCGTTTGCCGCGACTTCCGCGACATCGGAATCCGCCGCCCCGGTGACCGTCCAGCAGGTCAACGCGGTCGAGAAGGCAATACCGGCCGGCCCAAAGTTCGTCGTAAATCCGGACCCGGCCGTGTTCCCCGGAATGGCCAGCCCGAGAAAGACGGTCGATGTTCCCGGGGTCGTATTGGCCGCCGTCAGATTCGCACATCGGATATAGCGCGCCGCGGCATTCGTGTTCGTCGCCGTGATCGAGAAGAGCCGGCCAGCCGTGGCCTTAATTTCCGTCTCATCCTCAGTCGTTCCGGCGGAGGTTTTGTAATTGACCGAGGCCCCGGTTTGATCGTCATCGATCAATTGGAGCGCGGTGATCATGGTTGATTGGTTTGCGGAGGTAGACGCCCCAGTCGGAAGCGCGGAGGAAACGATATCAACCTGCATTTCCGTACCGGAAACCGCCCCGGCCACGGTCGCAAGATGGGTGACCATCGTGTCGGAGTTGAAATCCTGGGTCCACAAAGCGCCTTCGGCGGTCGATCGCGGATTTGTCCAATCCCCTTCAACCTCGGTCAGAGCTGAAAGAGCATCGTCCCGTTCCATAACGAAGGTCGCGCCGGTCGGATCGGCCGGAGCCACCCCATTGACGGTATACTCGGTGCCACCCCCGCCCCCGGTCACCCGGAGAGCCCCGTTGGCATCCACTTGAAGGCCGGTCACATCGCCATCCGTCCCCGCAAGAGAGGCCGCAGAATCCTTTCGAACAACCAGCGCGAACGTCCCGGTCGCCGTCGCAGAAGCAACATCATCGATGTTGTACTGAGTACCCCCGCCTCCCCCGGTCACATGCAGAGCCCCGGTCGAATTGACACGAAGCTGAACGTAATCGCCTTCAACGGGTGTTAAGGCTGAAAGAGAATCGTCTCGAATCGCCAGGATCGCCACACCTGTATCGGTCCCGCCGGAAGCGCCGTCAACCGCTTTTCCGAGGTTTGTTGCCCCCGTTCCCGGAACAATCGAGGCTACATCCACATCCCCGATATTGTTATTTCCGGCCGCAATTGAAGCGATATCAACGTCGCCGATGTTGTTGTTACCGGCTGGAATGGCCGGCAAACGAGTCACATCGACGTCAAGCCCGTTGGTCGCATCCCCACCGATCAAGGCACCCGCGGCCGTCAGAACGGTCGCCTGAGCGCCATTTCTAAGAAACCAGGCGTTAACCGCATCGCCGTCAGCGCTTACCGAGGTCGGCGCCGCGGCCGAGGCGAAACCACCAACAAGGACAGGATCAATCCCGGAGGCCGAAGCATCATGGTCCGTGTTTCCAGTCACATAAACGCCATCGATCGTCGGCGTCAGAGGATTAGACCAGGCCACCCAAAGAGCTCCCCTGGAATCCACCCGGCAGCCGATCGCATCGTCTTCCACCGGAGTCAACGTAGCAAGGGCGTCGTCGCGCCGACACATCGCCAGCGTTCCGGTCGGGGTCGATCCGAGCGCGGAATCTTCGGCGAATTGCGTTCCCCCGCCCGCGCCGGTCACCGCAGCGTTGATCGACCCATCCGGATTGATCACCAGCGTCGGCCCTTTGTCGTCAGTGTCCCCGCCGACGATGCCGAAATAACCCCGCGCTTCTCGTTCCGGCGACTGGGAGAGCGCCTGAATTGGAATCAGCGCCAGGAGTAGCGCCAGAAACAAGATTTTCCGCATTGATGCCTCCGAAAAAGAAAAAGGCCCCTGAACGCTGTTCTGTTCAGAGGCCTTTTGTGAGGGTGCTCTTTAATTAAATTTTATCTGCTGCAATCTCTTCGAGGATTTTATTTTGGTTTCGATTTTACATGGGCATCGGGCTCACCTCCCCAGGGTTCATCTATTTCCTGTTTAACACCCGTAATCTTACCCTGCCGCGCGGCGATGCGCAACTGCCTTGCTCTTTTGGGATCTTTTGCCACTTCTTCGAGGAATTGAAGAACGACCCCGATCAGCCTTTTCGGATCTTCGCAGTAAGCGCCAGAATACGAAACGGTGAAGGTCACTCTACACCCCTTTTAAAGTCCACGAAGCACCTGAGGATTCTCATCCGACTCAAGTAAAAACCTTTTCTTGAATACCTGATATAGCTCTTCGAGCGTCATCGAAATATGGGACTCATAAAATTTTACTGTGATCATGTGATCCCATGGAATAATTTTGTCTTCTTCCATCAATACCCCTTCCGGCTACACTTCCCGGCGTGTCGCTTGCCGCACTTCGCGCATGTTTTTGACATGATAGCTCTCCTCGATTTTCTAGATTTAAGACAATCTTCATCTTCGTTATGAGCTTCTACCAAACACCCACAACGACATCTTTCCTCCCTGCGCCGAGAAAACTCCTTTTCGATCCGATCCCGTTCGCCAATCATCCCGTACCTCAAGCGGGCCGGACACCTGCGGAGTATCCGGCCCCTCATCGTCGGGGATTACTGAATCATTGCGCCGCTTCGCCCTGATTCACCCCATCTCGTCGCGGGGGTATACGTTCAATCCTTAAACTTTCCAGATCTTCAAGCTTCGCTGAGACATCCATAAGCAGACGCTTTTGTCGCTCATCCTCTTTGGTTTTGCACGACAAACAAAGGCCATACGTTAAATTCGAAACCATCTCCTCGCATTGTAAACAAATGCCGATGCTCGGGCCTTTTTCGTTTAAAGAAGGCATGTCAACCTCACTCTACGTAAACGCTCCCGGCGGCGGCGGAGTCCTCACCGATTGCACCGCGCCACCTGCAGGAACCATCGTTTGAGCCATCGAGGGGAGCGGAAGCACCGTCCGAACGTATTGTGCGATGGCAATCGACATACAGCGGTCGTCGTTCAATCCTTCCTGGGCCCCCATCGTTCCATCGTCTTTCAACACGAAACTCAGCATCTCCCCGAACGTCTCGGCGCACTGAATTCCATGCCTACCTTCTCGCAGTATAGTTACCAGAAAGTCGATGCACAAGTGTTTTGTTGCCTTTCCTGTCAACCACCCGTATCTCTTCCTGGGCTTACCAGGCGGCTCCGGAATCAGTTCGACATAAATCTGAGGGTATCGAAGATCGACCAGCTTCTTAACGGTTGTATAACCGTGATTGTTGCGCTCCGGCGCGATCCATGCGGTACAATAGCGGACCCCCAGCCAGTAGAGAATGTTGCCAAAAAGATCCGGATCGACCCGGCCGTGCCATTGCGCAACCTGCTTTCCGGTGAGATGGTCAACCACATCGGCAGAAGAAAAATCCCCATGAATCAATCCTTCCGCGACGTCAGCACCGATGACGTATCGCCGGCCCGGGATCGGCTCTTCCCAAACGCGCAGCATCCCGTCCGGCTTCGTGATCCATTGGCCGGTTGAAACCAGACAATCGTATCGCGCGATCGGCTTCGGCGCAGCCTTCTTAAGCGCATTGATCTTGATCGAGTCGAATATCGTTCGACCGGTCGCCAAGAACGCTTCTTCCGGCGTTGAAGGATACTCTTGCCAGAAGATCATCTCCGGCGTCTTTCCTAAATTCTCCCCGGTCGGATTACATTTGTTGGCGATCGTATATCGGCGCCAGTAAAGCTGATCATTATCGACCCCATGAAGCTTCGCGTATTCGACCTCTTCTTTCGTTCGAACGAAATCGGCCGGCGCCTTCATCCGGTATTCCGGGAAGATGAACCAGGGGAAGAAGACGGAGGTATAAACATCGTTCGGATCGGCGTCTTCGTTGATCTCGAATTTTAGGACCGGCTTGCCATTCTCGAGAACCGCATAATACCGGTAGCGCGCCGTCAAATAGCGATGATGGAAAGCGCCGCCGATGCCATAGGCGGTCGACTCGTAATAAATCTCGGTGTCCAAATCGTCCGGAACGGCCTGCAGCGCCGAGGTTAACAGATTGACCTGGGTGTGCGCCGGCCACTTTGACACCTCGGAAAGATGCAGATAGTGAATCCCTTGGCCGGACCCGAAGTGCTCCTTCTCCGCGGTGCCGACGCGAAACGCTGAATCCAGCCCATCGAATTGAAGCAGCCCCTTGTTGTTGTACTTCTCGGGAGGCTGAAAGAGTGGATCGACATGATCGTGAAACCGCTTCGTCATGTTGAAAAGCGTTTCGGTCGCTTCCGGTTCATGGGTCACCGTCGCAGCATACCGGTTTTCTCGAAGGGAGACTTTCCAGTAAAACCGCCCCTCGACATACGTCGACACTCCTTCGCGGCGGGCTTTTAGGACCACCACACGAACCAGGCGCCCCGCAGCGATGATTTCATTGACGATCCGATCGAGAAGGTCTTGGGCGACGTTAAACTTGAAGGAAATGAGCTTTCCCTTCTTCGTTTGAACCTTAAGACACTTCACCGCGTAGGTTCGGAAGACCGTAAAAAGCTCCCGCTCGATTTCTTCGGGGGTCGGCTCGGATTCTTTGACTTGAACGGTCATTAAGCAGCCACCCTTTTCATTTCTTCTTTCAGCCGTTGAAGCCGCTTGGCACAATACTCGGTCCCAAGAATGAACCGCCTTTCATGGCATCCAGACGAAAGACTTTTTCTTAAACGCTGAATAATTTTACGGTCAACTTTCTCAGCCTTCACATATGCCACCGCAAGATGCTCAAAACACGCAACCCGAACGACATACGAAAAGCAGGTTTCAGACGCATACTGATAAAGCTCGATGTTGCACTTCATCAATTACTCCTTGCTCTGAGCATTCACGGCCCACATTTCTGCCTCTTCGAGCTTCGTGATGACAAGAGACCGTTCGCGCGACTTCTTCTGGCTCTTAGAAAGGGCAGAGACCATTTCCTTGATGATGACTCTGATGTTGGTCAGATCGTCGCTAATCTCGATCGGGTGCTTTGGTTCGGTTATCTGATGTTCCATTTTTTCTCCTTTAAACTAAAAAAGGCCCCTTGAACACCGATCATGCGACCGGACATTCAAGGGGCCTTTGTGGGGGTACCCTCGTAAACTTACTTTATATCGCTCAGTCTCGTTCTGAGCTTCGGAATAATAACCTTTTGACCTGGTTTAATTTTCAAAATATACCGTTGATACATATGAACCTTAAAAATCTCATCAAACGCCTTTTCAAGGCTTTTTGGAAGCAGCGGCTTTTGGTTCATATGTCCTCAACACTCCAACCTTCAAAAGGTGGCGAAGGTATGAATCCCCGAACATCTTATTGTTTTCCGGTGTTCCATAAAAAGCCAGATCCCCGCCTACGATGCCGTGAACATCCTCAGCCATACAAACAAACTTTGCTTGGCGAGGAGTTAGATTGTTTTCTCGTAGAAAACTCAGGTACTGATTATGACAACCGGCGACGACATAGATCACCTATCAACCTCTCGATCCGGCATAGGGTTCTTTAACCCAACCCTCATACCAAGCTTTTTCATTTCAGTATCGTAGAAAAATTCTATCTTGTGCTCATGCACCGCCTCAATCGCCCGAAGAAAGAGAACGGTCAAGACGATCCCGCAGATGAATGAGATTAAAGAGAAAACGAAAACCCTCACTTCTTTTCCTCCTTCTTCGCCGCGGGCTTCGGAGCGTCCACCTCGCAAATACTCGGAAATCCAGCCAGCGCCCACTCGATCGTCACACGATACTTCGGATCGTTGACGGTCGGCTCTGTGATCGACTTCAACGTCCAGAATGGGCCCGGAGGCTGATTGTTTAAAAACTTTACGAGCTCTTCCCCGGTCGGATGCTTGTCGGCCGGAAACGTCCGCATGGTCGATCCGACACTCCAGCAAATTCGGGTTTCTTTAACAGTCTCAGGCTTCTTTTCCTCAGCTACTTTTTCTTCGGCGAAAACAGGAAGCGCGGCGAGAAAGATCAACACGGTCAAGACGAACAGAATTCTTTTCATGGATTCTCCTTTTGTGGGATTTTTAGTTTATCAAAAACAATCGTCCTCATATCGGATAAATGGCGTTCAGTCGCAGCAAGCTGGCCCACCGATCCTTGCCCACTGGACGGGCGAATACCAACCTTCCAAAGCTCATCCATAAGCAGTTGCGCCTCTCCGTCCTTGAGGCTGAGCGTAGGCGCTTCGACTCTTCTTCCAGCAACATAAGAATTAAACTCGATTGGCTTTCCAGTGGCCACGATCTGCCCATTAAAATCTTCCAGACCAACCAGCAGATCAATTCCAAAAATCGAAAAGCTCCTGTTCGCCTGAAACCTGATATGCTCGTTCATCCGGCCCTCTCTTCAACACCCATTTGCTTTCTCATAAACTTCTCGAAGCAATGCGCTTCGATCATGTTACGCATCTCGCTTACCACTCCGTCATAATCGGAATAAACGGTCGCATGTGCCCTGGTCCCATGCTTTGTGCAGGTAACAGAAATAATCTTAACTTGGGTCGCTCCAACATTGACCGGATCGGTGAAGACGCACGGCGTCACTCAGCCACCTCCTTGACCAACTTCTGACCCTTTCTCTCCTCGATACACGGAGGACACGCAAGCCGCTTATCATCGCGCTTCGACGTGTACGAAGATTCCCAAGGAACCTTGTTCCCACAGAAGCAACACGACGGAAACTTCTCGAAGCAGGCATGACAGTAAACCTTTCCGCCGGCGCGCAGGAAGTTTTCGAGGTTTTCAGCTTTGCAGGATGAACAGGTAGACGCGGAGATCGGCGGCTTTGAGGTTTGGGGGAGGGATTCACGGTCAGAACGATCAGCCCCATAAAATCTCGGCATCTCCTGACGGCTGAGACGATCGACCATTCTTCGGTAGTGTTCGTTCAGCACTTCGTTTACCCGTCTCGCCTCTTCCCGCGAAATAGACGTAGCGGGCCAAACCACCCTACCCTCTTCCGGGATCGGCTGCTCATCGAGAAGTCTTCGGGCTTCAAACGCCTCAGATACCACCGCCGGATACTCTTGCTCGAAGGATGGCCGCGGCCTGCTTTGCTCATCGCAAAGCCTTTTAAGGCGCTTCTTCACTCTACTCACGACAACACCCACACCACTGGTACGTTCAGACCAATGTAACCTAAAACTAAACCCCAAATTATGGACCGAGCATTTCGCCATTACCAAGAGATCCGGAGAAGGTTGAATATGGGGCTCGAATTCTATATCCTGCTCCGAAACCTCCACCTCACAGGTACGATAGCGCCTCTCAACCACGTAGATTTTTCTTTTTTCATGACAGAACCCGACATAACACCCATGAAAGCGAACAATCGGTCGAAACTGAACGGTATGGCTATTCGCGTTAACGCCAGGAGCGATCCCTCTCCCGATCGAATCATAATGCGCGCACACAACCCGTTGATGCTCCGGAACGCGAATCACATCATAATCCATGATATTCCCGTTCGGAGTTTCTCCGGCAAACAACTCTTCCCGGATTTCCCGCTCCCGTCGCTCCGCCTCAAGTCGCGCGCGTTCCTGGATGTAGTGATCCATCGCTGAACTCACCGAGTTAACCTCCGTTGGATTATGGCTCCAATCGACAATCCCCGACGCATTGACATCAACCTGAATTTCACCTTCCCCAGGATTGCCGACCCCTATGCTCACCTTACAATCCGGCGCGACGGTCGTTTTCGTGATGATCAAATAAGGGAAGACCTGTGAAATACGCATTTCGCAAAGCCTCCTAAACCATTCACTGACCACCCCGCCATCCCAATTTCCGCTACTCATCCGGCAGCCCCCGCTTTCGAAGCTCCGCGCGAGCCACAAGAACGACACTTAAAACGCTGTCCGCAAAAAAAGAGGAATGCCCAAGATGAAGACCGACACACTTAAACTTATCATTCTCGAAAACGTATTCGAGACCGGCCGGCCGCTTCTCCAGCCACCGCCACGCCTCGATCTCGGACATTCCAGTGATGGGTTTTAACTCGGCCCCCACAACCTTTTCACAAACCTTTGGCACGATCGCCCCCCCTCAAAAAATCGGCTTCACCTGAATATTGACACCATCAAGCTTAAATAATACCTCTTTTGGCTTAACCTCTTTGGCCCCCTCGATCACCCACTCACGCGGAATCGAAACGATCGTGCCGACGATCGGATGATCAACGAGGATTCCGTCGACGGTCAAAGAAACCACGGACGCCGGACCAACTTTGCCGAGGAGCGGAGAGTCAAAATAAATTTTGTCGCCTGGGAAGAGGATCACTTCACCTCCGTCGCGGTCGTATCGATCGCCATCTCTTCTTGCCGCCTCCAAAACGCGCGAATGCGTTCAGCATACGTTTCGCCTTCTCCCTCACCTTTGTCTTTATCCGGCAACCCATGAAGCGCCAGCGCCGTCTTGATATAATTTAAGCGCGTCGGCATGTCCGGGACTTCGGCATAGTTCTGAGTTTGCTCGCTCGCATCCTGCAACTCGTTCCCGCTTTTCGACTCTTCTCCGGTTTTCTGGATCGGAATCGCAACCAGCGCAACAACCTTCGTTGCGTCCGTTCCCTCCGAAATCTTTCTGAGCAATCGATCTATACCAAGGTTGTATTGTTCGAGAAGAACCGTGAGCGCCTGCTTTACTTCGGGCCGCTCCAGCCGGCGAGTGGCAAGCGTACAGAGGTTTTTCGTTTTCGTTTTCGGCGCAACAACGTACCCCGCATAGTCGGCCGCTTCCGTTTTCGTCTTCCCCGCCAGTCTCGCTTCGATCAAGCGGCGCTCCTTAATCGACAACTTCCCAAGAATGTCCTCGATCCGTTGCGCGCGCGTTCTTCGCTTTTTCGGCTTTTCTTTCGGCTTCTCAACCTTCGCTTTCCCCATACTCACACAGCGTACAAAATCCACAGTCGATGCGCAACAAAAACACGACCTTACTTTTTTACCAATCTTTTTTATTGACTTATATTGTAGTGCAATGGTATAAATACATCATAGAGAGTGAGCAACCAACAATGGAGGAGGAGAAAATGAAAAATACAGAGACGATGACGCAGAAAGAATTCCTGGAAACGCACGTGATCGACCACGTCACCGCACATACTATGGAGACAGACCGTCATGTCGTGACCTGCATGGAATGTGGCTTTTCGGTCCGCACCAGCAATCCCGAGAAATTCGCCGGGAGAGCGTGCAAAGCTTGATCCTTCCCCCTGCTCCTGATCTCGATCGGGGGCAGGCTTGAGGGATCAACCAAACGAGGGAGGGGGAGATGAAGAAGACGAAGAAATGGGAAAAATATGAATGCCACAGCACATCGTACGGCTACCCGGATACGGGGGCCGCGTACATCACAGACGCGGATGGAAAAATCGTTGCGGAGATCGACGCCGATGGGACTCTACATGGACGGCTTTCTAAGGCGGAGGTGGCGGCGATAGTAAACGCGAATCGGGGGCTGTCGTGGTCGGATGAGGACTTCCCCGTCGTCCTCCAGCGATACTTCACTTAGAGTAATTATCGAATTATCGATATCCGATAATTTGCCAAATCAAATCCCCGTCTCTCATCGTAGGGGCGGGGGAGAAACGGAGGTAAACTTGAAAAATGGCAAGAAAAAAGAGACCCAACCAAAACCCTACGCGATCAACATTCGCTTCGATGACGACATCTCGCGACCACTTCGGATTTACTCGATCGATTCCGATAAGTCCATCAATGAAATCACCAACGATGCCGTTCGAAAGCTACTGAAAGATTTAAACCTCATTCCGAAAAAAACAGGAGAATGAAATGGTAACTCAATCCCACAAAACACCTGAAATGATTCGCAATGGAGTCTTTGATTGCCAGGTCTGCGTCCCTAAAAATTGGAGCAACAAAAAAATAACTGAATTCGCCGAACGCGAAAGCCCCTGTGGCACAAAAGCAGGATGGACTATCCGCACAGACAAGCGGCTCCTCGCTGGAGATCCAGTACGAGCACAATGCAACGACAAAGACGATTTTATTCATGTCACGCTGGACGCATAACACATAATTACTCAGGAGATCGGCCGACGAACCCCCGCGCATACCCTTGGGCCTCCATGAGACAAAGAAACCCCTCTTGGCGAGATTCCAGGCGCGCAATCGTTTGACGCTGAGATTTCACATGATTCCTCAGCGACAACACCTCCTCGCAAATCCCGCGAACAGTTGGATTCTCGTGAGTTCTCGCCATTTCTTCAAGCTCAGGCGAGCTCGGCCATCGAGAAGAACTCGGCCGATTGGCGACCATCTCCGCCATCCCATCAATGGCTTTGATTGTTTCCTTCTTCACGTTCTTCGAAACATGAACGGTGACTTTTGTTTTATTCTTGCTTCCCTTCGCTTTCGGCATTTTATTCCTCCTTTTTTGGTTTATTATCGGGCTTTTTCTATAACCCATGATCCCACGGCTTATCCGAATACCGGCCGGTCACACGATCGTAAATCAAATCGACCACGCCGACCTTTCCGGTTTCCTTCGTTTTGATCTTCTGAATGTATATTTTCGTTATCTGAGTCGACCGCTCTTGAGCGACGTCGCGCCAAACGCACACCCCGCTATCGGCCTTATTTCTCCAATGAGCCGACCCTGAAATATCGTAAAGCGTCGGAACCGGATAATTCCCCTTCGAGTCCCGATTGAGTTTTTGCGGATGAGCGACGAGAAAGACATGAACGTTTGTTCGTCTCCTAAAACGTCGCAGCTTCGACAAACTCTGTGAAATGTATTCAGTCTCAGAAACCCCGTTCGATCGCTTGTGCTCCAACTCGTTCCACGGATCAATCAAAAGCCCATTGATTCCTTTTTGAGCGACCAAAATGCCGGCTTGCTCGATGATCCAATCCAACGTCGTATGCTTCTCGGAGGGCTCCAAGAAAAAAAACCTGCCCCTTAAGAATTCTTTCCCGGCCTCAACCCGAAGTTTATCCATTCGTTGGCTCGGCCCCTTCCCGAACGGCATTCCGACAAACTTCTCGATAAGGCCGACCGAATGACGATCTGGTTTACTCTCTGCGGAGAAAATAGCAAATTTCCATTGCTTGGCCGTGACAAGATTCACCATCAACGCATCGATAAACTCGCTCTTGCCGTGACCTGGGATGCCCGTAACGATGGTTATTTGACCTGGATGAACCGTGTAGTGCGGATCGAGAGTCTTCCACCCCGTTGACTCTCCCGGGGGGAGTCCTTCCTCGTACATGGAATCGATCCCATCGGATAAATCATCGATCTCCAAAACCTCCTTGGCGTTCTCTTCTTCGTCTTCGATAACAGGGCCGGCCGTTGGCGCCGCCGGCTCTTCCGCTTTCTTCGCGCGAGCAATCCCTTCCAGCCGGTAGATGCTCAACACGGTCCGCTCGATCTCATCATGCGGAAGAGGGGGATTGTTTTTCGTGTTCCAAACAAGAGCGAATTCCAACGCATCTTGATACGGGATGTTCTTCGCCAAGAAGCCCGTCATTCTCGCCAGCGTATCGTTTCGGCTCCCCAGCTGGGCCCCCTGGAAATAATCTGTGAACGTTCCAGGAGAAGATTTCCGCTCGCCATCTCGGAGAATCCACTTCGGAAGCGGAGGAAGATCTCTCGTTTCGCCTTCCCAGGAATACACCGCGCCAGACGGATGAATCGACGGAGGCGCCACAACAAAGCCCCCATCCCCTCGAAGATCGATCCCGGGAAGATCATCCCGCTTTTGGAAGTTTCCAACGCCGGGTTCATAGGCGTAGTAAAAATGGTACCCCTTTCCGGTCTTCACGGTCGGACAGGTCGGCAATCCCTTTTTGCTCGCAAGATCGATCGCGGCCGGCGAGTCACAATCGATCACTGTAATTCCGGATATCTTCCCGGTGACAATGCCGATGTTGTTTTCCCATTTAAACCAGGATTCAATTTCGTTTACGGTCGCCTGCCGCTCCTGATATTCCTTCCAGGAGATCAACGGCTTCTTCCCCTTCGCCTCCAGGGGGACCACAGACCAACCGCGGAGTAGGTATTTTTTAGCCTCTTCCAGAAACGCCACGGAGCACCCCTTTAATTTTCTTTCTCAACGACGGCTGGATATGTTGACAAACCAACCATTCCAAATACTGCCGATCATTCGCCACGACATCGGTCAGCTTCTTGCCTCGATACTTTCCAAACCACAACATCGGATCTCCACCCTGTGAGATGAATTTCACGTATCCGCCACACTCGGGGCAAGAGGCCTTGACGTGCGGACCGGATAAAGCCAGCTTCGCTTTTAATTCAGAAAAGATCGCGCCGCACCTCGAACAAGTTAATTCTTCCACTTCGCTCATAAAATCACCCGATCCTCCGTGAGCTCCCGCTGAACAGGCCGATTGTCGTATTTACCCTCGATCACCTTCACGATGTTCTCGGTCCCGTTTTTATCTTTCCCCAAAAACCAATCGTAGTCCGCCATGAATACTTTCCCACCTGGATCTCGAGGTGGACATTTCCCCAAAAGAAAATCAGATTTACCGATCCTCAAAAACACTTCTTTAATTTGCTCTAAGGTGTATTGCTTAAGCAGCGCCGCCTCCCTTTTCTTTCTTGAACCAGATTGCTTGACTTGAGGGAGGATGTCTTTGAAGGTTTGGTTCCAGAGTTCTGAAAGAGGTGAAAGAGACTGGCTGCCTATACTTATTCTCTCCTCTGTCTCTCCTCTCCTCTGGTCAAGCGGATTGCTATCATGTTGCAAGCTATCTGCTAGCAACATGCCACATTCATCGTAGCATTCGATAAATTTGAGTTTTATTAGTTCGTCGAGGTCAACATTTTTCTTTGCTTGAATGCGTTCTGATATCCATTTTTCATCTAGGGGTAAACGGTTATTGTGGCGACTCGCTAGCAACCAAATTAAAAGCAGGTGCGCTTTGCTAGCATCTTGCAAGCATCCAAATTCGTAGCTGTCTAGCAGTGTGTTGTGAAGCTTGATCCAAGGCGGATTCCTATCTTTGTAATGCTGAAATTTTTCGAAATTTACGACTCCAAAAGTAACCCCACGGCCAGTCTTTCCAACCGGCGACACCTTGCCGTTCTCCGACATGAATCTCCCCCCCCTATCCTCGTGATGCGATTTTTTGCCCGATTAAAAGCGATGCCGCTCCTTTGGTGATATTCGCCGGAAAAGGGATCCTCATCCGACGAAGAATATTCAATTGCGCGTCCGTCGCCGGCGCCGACTTCCACCCCGCATTTTGACGCAGCAGGTTCAGCGCGTCCGGCCAGAACTCCCGAACGTATCGATCGGCCGCCTGGAAGGCGCATCCCATGGACTTTTCCTTCTGGTCGACCATCAGACGGCCCTCATCGTGAATTGTGACCGTATAATGCCCCAGGATGTCTTTTTCGATCTTTGCCTCCCGGCCCGCGCCGCAGCTCATCGTCCAACCGCCGTATCGTGAAATCCATGTCAGTTTCGAGTTTTCCAATACCTCGTCGGAGAGTTTCGGAGGCGCAAAGAAATCGATCTCCTGGGATTGAATTTCGAGTTGATCGAGGTCGGTCAACGATTCCGGATCCACCGCGGTTTTGCTCATCGGGTGCTCTTTGATAAACGCCTTGATCTTCTTTTCTGCAGCGCGAACCTCTCCCCCTTTTAAATCCAGATTGGCCGGAAGCCCAAAGAGGGAGGGGATCGTCTTGACCGAATTCTTTGTGGAGTTGTCGACCAGATCGATCACCAGGCAATGAGTCTTTCCGGTTTCCGGGGAGAGACGAAGGCCGCGGCCGATGATTTGGGTGTAGAGCAGGGAGGATTTGGTCGGCCGCGCCTGGATAATCGCCTCCACGGTCGGCTCGTCGTACCCTTCGGTCAACACCATGCAGTTGACGATGACCTTGATCCGGCCGGCCGCAAAATCGGCGTAAATTTGAGGGCGCTCTTTCTCCACGTCGGTCGTTCCAATCACCGCCGCGGTCGGGATTCCGGCAGCAAGAAAAGTGTCCCTTAAAGCGATCGTGTGCGCCGTGTCAACGGCGAAGACCAGGCAGCGCTTTCCTTCGGCAAATTCCAAATAACTTTTGACGACAAGAGCGTTTCGATTGTCGTTGTTCACTGCTTCGGCGAGCTCGTTCTCTTGGAAATCGCCCATGCTCGATCGGACCCGGGAGAGGTCGGTGCTGGTCGACACCCGCCGACCCTTAATCTCGACCAACCACCCCTCATCGATCATCTCGCCGATGTCTTTGTGGTAAACGATCTCCTCGTAAATACCGCCCAGGCCGGCGCCGTCGCCCCGCTTCGGGGTGGCCGTGAATCCAACATGAAGAATGTCTTTGCGATCGGGAAGACCAAAATGCTCGTAGATGTTCTGATACGTCTTCGCAGCTGCATGGTGGCATTCATCGGTGATGATGATGCCGTACTGTTCGGGCCAGAAACGCCCCCGGCGCTTGGCGGCGCGCTCCGGGCCCAGGGTGGCGACCGAGGCGATCACCGCTTGCGCGAACGGGGTGGAGTAGTGATCAGCCTGTTCGATCTCAACGAACATCTCCGGATTGCTGGCGATGAATTTCCTCCGGGCCTGCCCGATAAGCTCATCACGATGGGCCAGGACGAGTGTCTTTCGTTTCTCCTCCAAATGCGAAGGGAGACGCGAAAATATGACCGTTTTACCCCCGCCGGTAGGCAAAGACACCAGTAACCGGTTTTTCCCCTCCTCTTTGGCCTTCCTAATGGCTTGGAGACATTCTTCCTGATAGGGGCGCAGAGGCAGTTTCGGCGGAGACGGGTTTTCGAATAGGGATAGATTCATTCCGCGTCTTCCTCCCATCCGTTTTCCGACCAAGTAACCTTTCCTTCGATGTCCGTCTCAAATTCCTCGCCGCAGAGACCGCACACCCAATCAATATGATCGGCATACTGAGCATCCGCTAATAACTCTTGTTTTTTCCGTGTCGCGCAAAGCGGATTGGGGCAACGCAAAGTTTTTAAAATGGCTTCCTTCCGGCCCCGATCTCGCTCCGCGATCGATTCTGGATCACCAAATTTGAGAGTCAAAGTAAAACCTCCTGGCGAAGCCGGTCGACGGTGACCTTGCAGAATTTCTCTTTGATCTCAATTCCGATGGCCCGATACCCCATGTCTTTCGCTGCCCTCAACGTCATGCCGGAGCCCATATAAGGATCAAAAATCAACGATCCAGGTTTTAGATCGAACAGGCCGATAATCCATTTAATTAGGGCGATCGGCTTCTGCGCCGGATGCAGCTTCCAGCCCCTCGAGAGATTCTCCTCCCCCTCGCGGATCAAACCCCGCCATTTTTGCCGGTGAATCCTCACCGCTCCCTCCAGGTTCGTCCAAATCAGCTCCGCGTCCGAATTATTGTCGGGGGGAGTGCCGCAGCGCTTATCCCACACCAGCCACTTGCTCGATCGAGGCAGCCGATCGGCGTAGTGATTCGCCCCGAAGAGCGCCAGCCTTCGAAAAAAGAGTAGCGAAGATGGATCAAACGGCTCGTCGTCTCCTACAATCGAACCCCATCCCCTGGAAGTTGCTGTTTTCGATTCCAGCGACGGCCGGCGTATCCCCTTTCGGTCGAAAACCGCCCCCATCCCATAAGGAGGATCGGTCAACACCAGATCGACGGTCGCCGGATCGATCAAGGGAAGGATCTCCCGGCAATCCCCGCAATAAATCTGAATCCCCGGCTCTTCGTAGTAGAGATACTTACCGAGCATCCGCCCCCGCCTCCCGAGTGAGCATCGCCATCGCCTGGCGGCCGATGAATTCTGAATAAGCCGGGGGGACCGCCTGGGTCATTGAGGATAGCGGCGCCCATTCCATCTCCATTAAGATCCTTGCCTCGCTTGCACTTGCTGTTCTAATTCTTTGGCCGAGACGTCCGGACGATCCGTGACCGTAAACACCGACCGCCTTCCCCCAGTGATTGCAGGATGGAACGAGGAATGAATTGAAATTAGTCTCAAAGATGCGATGCCGGCGGAGATATCTGTCACTATGACTCTTAAGTCCAAACATTGACCCACAGAGCATGAAATAATTTATGAGCGGTGCTCCAGGAACATTCTCGATGCAATATAAAGCACCCGATTTTATAAGCCGCTCCCGAATAGGCGGAATCAAATTAGGGTGATCTTTCCTGGCGCCCGGAAGAGACTTCATCGCGGAAAACGCCTGACATGGCGGGCTCGCCCAAATAAAGTCGTATCCCTCCAGCGGAAAGGTGAGCGCGTCGGCCTGAATGAACCGAAACGGATATCGCGGCTGAGGTTTGACATCGACCCCTGTCACCTCGAACCCCGCGCGATGCAATCCCATTGATGCGCCGCCAGCCCCACAGAAAAGATCAAGCGCCTTTTTCAATCGCCCCCGCCTCTTTCTTTAAAATCCACTCCCGGACGTCCCGCGCCGCCGCGATGTATTCAGGCGATGGGTCTTTCGTGATTTCCTGCCCCGGCCGATAGGTCGCCCATATCCGATCGCGCAACGTCTTTGGAAGCGCGAACCAGTGAGCCTTACAACCCCAAAACTTCGGGGGCACCTTGATCTTGCACCCAGGCCAATGACAGAAGTGTTTCGGGTGTAGGCGGTTCCACCTTTCGGTTGCAGCCTCTTCGGTATTCCCTTCCGTCTGAATCTTGCAGCGTTTGCATCTGACCACGGCCCGAGTGACCGTATCGTCTCCGTCAAGGTATCTGGTCATTTGGGGAGAAGATCCGCAGCTGCATTGGTTTGTTAACATTTCTCCCCTGCCTCCTTCTTCTCAGAGGTCCCTACTGCTTTATGCCAAAGCCGATTCCAGAGGTAGACATCATCCGGGCCGCCTTCCTCGATCAGAACACCATCTTTCGTCATAGCCACATAAAGATGCTTCTCTCCGGCTACATTCAGATGGGTCATGGTGATGACATTCCACTCGTCAAGCGGCTTCATCTTCCAGGGTGGATTAAAGTCTGCTGGTATCACTCCCCCGCCTCCTTCTTCTCGCTCTTCTGTGAAGCTTTTGTTATTATTCATCTCCATAACTTAAGCAGAGTTGACATTCGCATGGGCCATCCCATCCTTCGGGGTGCTCTTCGAGCAGTCGCGTAACGTCAAGGCATCCACGCGCCCATTCATCGCTGTACTGACCTGTTGACCTTCTCCCCCCTAGAAGGCCCTTAATCTCTTCATAGTCTTCCGGCTTCAGGTCAAGCCATGTCGAATCGCTGATTTCAAGATTCACAAAGCCGTCTTCCGGGTAGTCCCAAAGAATTGTTCCGACCGGATAAACAATTTCAGATAGGCAGTTTCCAATCGGAGAAATCACGATCTCCCTTAATAGTCTGACCTTTTTCATAAACACCCCGCCTCCATGCCGCATCTTGTGCAGTACCAAATATCTTCCTCGTCTGCTGGCTTAAAGTTGTGGGAGCATGTTCGCCTTTCCCTGAGAGGCCACTTTTTGAACCGCTTAAACTTCGGAAGCTTTGAGCATGTTCCGCAAAGATGATGCCTACCAGCCCTTACCTCTGCCTGATTTTTACAATCGGTCGGCCTTGGGTTTGTAAAGGCATCCTCGTTTAGGGTTGGGTTCCATTCACAGAGACTCATCCCCCCTCCTTCTCGGTCCGGGAGAGGGCAGAAATAAACCCACAATCGCATCTTTGGGGCCGCGTCTGCTGTCCATAGGCTCGGCAGCTCGGCAAGTGCCTGCCGTACTTTCTCAGCGCCCCCCACAGCGATTGACTCTTTTTGTGAAGCTCAAGATATTCCATCCCCTTTTGCGCCAACCTCTCCCCCAGCCCCTTATTTTCCTCCTGAGCCGCAGCGAGGGCGGAGAGGAGGGTTCTAACCTGTCCCAACGAGACAGGGTGGGCGCGGTATTTTGCGAAAGGATCTGACAGAATTTTTCTAATCTCCTCAATCTCCGGCTTCATGCTCACCTCACTGGGGTTATTGCAAAACATCGTAAATGTGAATCCAGAACTCCTTTTTAGTCCTGTTATTTCTAACCTTGATCCTCTCGTCGTATGTTCTAATGACCTTTCCCTCTTGCCTGTAGCCGCCCCTTTTCCATGATATCGAAGCGCCGATGGGAAAGTACTTTTCGATTGCATCATAAAGATCCCTATCCGCCGATCTTTGCTGATCCCTCAACCTTTTTATTGTCTCTAGGCCTCTCATCCCCTCTCCTCCCCGCCTATGGGTTACTTATTCAAACACCTCAATTTTCCATCGGTCTGCCGGCACATTTTTCTCGCACATAATTGCGATGAATCGAAACGGGTACATCTCCGCGGCCACCTTTATTTTTACCCTCGCGTCATCTTCCCAGTGGCCCTTCACTTCATGAATTTCAATCTGCCCGTCAGAGAGCATCACCGCAAAATCAGGTTCGTAAAAAGTCCTGTCGGCCAATCGCAATTTGATTGCTTCGAAGCGATGCCATAAGATTTCCCCCGCATTCTTCCGCAGCTCCAGAAAGTTTTCGTATGCCGCTTCGGCCTTGTTTCTCTTGCCGACCTTTTGCCTTCCGCGGGCTCGCCGATTAAATTTGATCATAAGCAGCCAGCCTCCCGCCCGCATCGCGTACAAACCCAAATATCTTCGTCCGACGGCTTCCATCTGTGATCGCACGATCCCGTCATTCTCGAAAGAGGGGTCCGCCTCCAAAGCCGCTTAAACTCCGGAAGCGCCGCGCACGAATCGCAGAGATGCCACTTGCCGGACGCCCCGACGCTGACCGTTGCTTCGTTTTTGCAATCACCCTCAGAAGGAGGAGTGGTTGCCGGCGCTTTCTTTTCGGGGTTGTATTCACAAAGGCTCATCCCATGCACCTCGCCCAAATATTGTCGAGCGTTTCCTGCTGCTTTTTAGAAAGCTGATCCGGATGATCTTGAATGCTTTCCAAAAAGTTAACCTCCCACTCGGTCAACTTCTCATCGCAACGGGAGAGAAGGATTTCTATGGCGTCCTCGTTTTCGCTCATTTTTTTATTTCGGCTTCAGATAAATTTCAGCCAGACACGGAGCAACGTCGAGGATCTTGCGAATGTCAGTCTTCCTGACCCCCGTAACTGCATCATGCAAAAGGAGAACGATAAGTTCTTTTTTAGCGCGGGATTTCCCGATTCGCTGAAAAGCCTCCGAGACCTTAATGATTTCCTCGACGACCAACTCAATCGGCTCCGGATTCTCTTCGTTCGTCTTGATCTTCACAATTTGCTCGTGCTTTTCCATTTGCGTGATCTCCACTCAACTCTCTTCAACTCTCTCCCGGCGGGGCCTAACGGTGTATTGATTGTCATCACCACACTCGACCACCGTTGTCCCTTATGGACGGCCCCGCCGGAACCTTCTAATAGTAATAATGGGTTCTTTGTCTGATGTAGAGCGGAAGAATGCCGAACAGGTACCATCCCTCCATCAAACACCGCAGCCCTTTATCGTTTGGCTTCGAGTACCACTTTTTATAGACGATCAACGCTTTACACCCTTCATCGGAATTCGCCGCAGGTCCGAGGTTGTCGGAATATGCGCACGATTATAGAGAACCACCGGATCGATCGACTCTCCGCAACAAAGACAGTTGAGCATCGTCAACGATCCATCGTCGGTATAAATTGTGACAGGATTCAAAAGATCTTTCTTGCATCTTGGACACAGCATAGCGACCCTCCCCCCGTTGGTTTGCTATTTCTCGCCCAATTGATAAATATGATCCAAAGCATTGGCAGCGTCTTCGAGGATCTTAACTTCCGCCCTCAATCGTTTTGCCGTCGCGCGAAGATACGCAGCCGATTCGACCAGGTGTTTCGGCCGGCCGTTTGCTTTCGGTGTTTCCGCCATCGGCTCAGACGGAATCACCTCTTCTTTCGATTTCGGTTCAGATGTTTTCTTCACGGAGATCTCCTTTTTCACGATTGGAATTTCGGAGCGGACCTCAACAACCTTCTTCTGGTGGTCCCACTCTTTTCCGCACCGGCAATGCTTCCAGATCCAGTCAAAATCCTCTTCAACGCACCAATTATCCGATCCGCATTTTGGACAGAGCATTTATGGCGCCACTCCATTACTTTTTATTCGCCCTATTTAAATGCTTGCGAAACATTAAAAGCATGACAATCATCTCTTTTTCTTCTGGAATGAGAACCCGGTGCGCCTCTTCCAATTCACCGTGAAGAGCAAGTACCATGTGGGGATTTGTTTCAAGATATTCGATAATATCTTTTAACAGCGCTTCCAGCCTTGCGGCCTTCCGTTTTCTGAGGCTGGTTTTTTCTGTTTCCATTTCTATCTTCCTTTAAATTTCCTCGGGGAGCGCCGGACGCGCGCAGGTAGCTGTGAAACCTGCCGAGAACCAAGAGCTACTCCGCTTGGCCGGCCCATTCCGGCCGCGCTAAGGCCTATCCCGGATTCGGCCCTCTTGGGGGCACCTCGTCCCCGATTTTGATTTGCAAAATCATCGTTTCACGCCTTCTGGAAACTCGCTCCACTCCCGGCCATCGAGGAGGCGGCCGGCGTCTTTCTTGCCGACGCGAGCGCTGGCGTTCGTCCAGTAGTGATCCGCCTCGTCCCATAGGTGGACCTTGGGCTCGCCCGGGTTCGTCCAGAAGATGCGCCCGACCCGTTCGGCATTGATATCGTCCAGAGTCGGTTGGCAGACCATTTTTGATTTGCGACAATCGAACTTGCCGCCTATCCACTCCCCCCATTGCTTAAAAAAGAACGGCACCCCTGCGGCGACGCACTGATCCCGGAGCGATCGAACCCAACCCGGATGACAGGGCCGGGCACCGGGGCCGGATTCTCCGCCGGCGACGACCCAATCGAGCGATCGTTCATCGCACCAGAGACCGTGGTCATGGTCTCGATCGTGCTCTTCTTTGGTGGCAATGCACTGGGGCCAAAGGTGAGGCTCAAGGTCGATCGGCCCCAAGAGCGGCTCCGCGCTGATCCCGCGATAGGCCGCGGGGATTCGCAGGATCTTCGGAATGCGCCGATCGGCCTCCTCCTGATTCTCTGTGGTGACGACGAGCATGACGTTTGGATAGCCGCTCCCCCAATCGGACGGAAGCCGATCGGGGATGTTCTGCGGCCGCTTCGTGAAGATCAAATAGAAGAGGTGAGGGGTGCGCCGGATGATGTCCCAGGCCTCCGCTCTCCAGTCGTCTGCCTCCCGGATGAACCAGTCGGACCAGCTGGCGGTGAAGACAATCTCCGGCTCGGTCCACTTGAGAGGGGCGTTGAAGGTTGGCGGCTTAGAGCGAACGACAACGTCTGGCTCCTGTCCGTACCGAATCTTCTCCCGGTACATATAACAATTGTCACAACCAGGACTCACTTTGTTGCATCCCTGCCAGGGGTTCCACGTTTTATCCGCAAACTCAATTCCAGTTTTCTCGCCCATTGGTGAAACTCCCGATTTTTATCCCTGTGACGTCAAGTGATACCCATTGCAGCCGGAACAACGGTAATAACGCTTCTCTCTTGCGTTCTTTCTTTTTTGTGCAGCCATGAGCCCCACCGCCGCTTCGACCTCATCCCTGAAAAAGCGCTTTGAACAGGCTGTGCGGCTTAACACCTTCGTCCCGTTGAATTCCAGATCGAAGAAGCCCAACTTGCCCTTGACCGGAACGCGATGGATCGATTTCACATCCTTGAAAATCCACGAGTACAGGCCGGGGAGGTAGATACATTGAGCCTCCGCTTCGTCTTCCGGGACCATCGGCCGGCACTCCACCAGGTTGGTAATGGCGAAGGAGTGACCGGCAAGCGGCCCTTTAGGACTCGCCGACGCGCACAGGATCAACGGGCCCCGGTACTTTGTCGCCCACGTCCGGGTTTCGATCGTCTTCCCCTCGTTTAGAATCCGAGTCGCCCACGGCTCTTTGATGCTGATCGCTTTCATTCGGCGTCTCCTCCATCGCCTCGATCAAACTGATGTACTGAATCTTTACCCGCCTGGGATCGGCCACCAAGGGGATCTCCATAAACACGCGAGACTCTTTCTGGAAAAACCGCTTCCGGATATCCAGAATTTCGTACCAGCTCGGTTGAGATCCGTTGTCATGGCCGACCTGAACTTTTCGCCAGAGCGTTCCCTCTTTCGGTCGCTCCATTGTCGCCATGATTTTCAGGCTGCGATAGGGAACCTCGAAGAGAAGGACCGCCGGGAAGAGAGGAAGCGGCTCTAAAAACTTTTCAGGAAGCGGGTGAACGATCAATTTTTCTTCGGGCATTTGTTTTTCCTCACGACAGAATTTTAAAAAGGAATTTCCCGATCACCGCGTAGAGATAAATCACTCCGAGGAAGAAGGCGACCCACAGGCCAAGCTCGTAAACCTCTTCGAGAAAGTGCTCCCAACATTTCGGACAGTGACGAGCGGAAGAGATCATTCACATAATCCATACTTAGATTCACAAGCCGGATGATCATTGAGCACCCGAAGGAGATCGGTTTGACGCCCGCCCCTGGATGTCTGCGCCCACAGAATCACATCATCGATAAAATTGATTTTCATTCCAGGAACGATTGGAGCAAAATAGGTAAAGCCGAGTTCCTTCTCGAAATCACGGATCTTCTCGATCATTTCCGGCCGCCGTTGAAGCCACAGGAGAATATCGTCCTTGCCGGAATTGACGCACGGCGCGCAGCCGACGCGGGAGAATCCCATCTGATAGAGCGGATTAAATATCCCGTCATGGCGCTTTACGAATTCAAAGCACATATTCTTAGGCCAATGGCAGATTGGATGATTCACGTAACAGTCAAAATAAGTGTCCCATTCTCTAAGCGGAGTGTTTTTCCGCTTCTCGCTTTCATCGCGCCGAACGCCGGTATATCGCTCATAGTCGCCGTCGGGAAGGTTTTCTTCCACCCATCGTTTTTGTGGAATAAGCTTTAATTTTTCAGTGCAAAATTGAGCCTTCCTGGAAGGTGCCCGGCCCTTGATCTCGCACATCAGCTTATAGGTCAATTTCGCGTTTCCGTCATATCCGCGTTTCTCGGCCCATCCTGGGGTTTCCCACATATCGGAGACTTTTGATTCGACCGTAATCACCGGATGAACTGTCATCGAATACTCCGCCACAAAGGCGGGGGTGATTGGATCTTCCCACCCGCCAGCATTGGAGAAGAGAAGAATCACGTCTTCCGCGGGATAACGATTGAGCACCCACCGCGCGGTTGCTTGTGAGTCGATTCCCCCTGAAAATCCGACGATGTGTTTCATTCAGCATCCCCTAAAACAGTGGAACCACCGCCGTTCCCTTCGCGGCGCCGTTGTTCGATCCGAAAATATCGGTCGCCGGCTTCGACCGCCCCTTGGCGAGGGTGTCCTTCGGCTTTGACTCCACGCCCGGGATGTTCAAAGACGCCTCTTCCATCTTCGCTCGATTGTTCAGATAGGTCATGTTCGCTTCGATCTTGATCGCCGCGCGCGGAACCTTCCCCTCGAAGACCGCCTTGATAAGCGCCTCCAAATCGACCACTTCGGCATGGTACGTCTGCTTCTCAACGCTTTGCAGCTTCGGCAGTGTCGGCGCAATTTCGACGTGAACCGATTGAACCGGCTTCGACTCGATCTTTATCGCCTCTTCCATGAGCGCCGCCGCTTGCTCCGGATCTCCCCCCTTTTCGACGGTTTCAGCCAACCTCAAAAGCTCTTCGGCCTCTTTCTGTTTCGCCTCCTTCGCCTGCTGATCTTTGAGTGCTTGAAGTCGGTTCCGTTCCTCCTCTTCCTTTTTCTTGACCCAGGCTTTGTAGGTGAGGATCTTCGCTTCGTAAATCTCTGTCGCTTGATCGCATGGGGCAGTCAATTCTTTGATAACTGCGATCACCTTCTTTTTCTCTTGCTCAAATCCGTCTCGGATCGGGTCAAGCTTCGAGAGAATGATTTTCTTTTTTTCCCGAATCCGGTTAAACTCTTGATCGGCAAAAACGAGGGCGTGATGATCAACCACTTGAAGCGCTTTCGCCGCTTCAACGATTCCGCTGATTTCTGTTCTGACTTCCTGTGCAATCAATTCCATTGTCATTTTCATACCTCATAGTTTTCGAATGCCGTCGCGGACCTGCCGGTTGAAGCAGGTCACCGCGGCGAGGGCAATGTTTAAATCGGTTTTATCCTCAAACGGCTCCATATGTGGACGTTCGCGTCCAATCCCATCAAGAGCGAACCGCTTTACCTGGAAGGGATAAATTTTCTTTCCTAAAAGTCGTTCGGAATTCTCACAAATCAGTTGAACGTAAAGGGCGGTCTGATACTTGGCACACGCCATGGCCTTCCCGCGTTTAAAATCGACCACAACATAGGCGTTATCGCCGAAGGTGCCGAAGGCATCGAGTGTGCCGCAAAAATCGTGGATACTGGAGTAAAACCGTCTTTCCGCAAGCGGCTTCCCCTCCAAATCGAAGAGGATCTTGAACCCTTTGAGTACCTTCCATTCCGCATAGGAGACGGCTTCCAGATAGACATCCAGGTCGGTATCATCGAAATCGAAGGTCTCCATGTTGATTTCGAAACAAGCAGCATGAAGGCGGATTCCTTTCTCTCTTCCTTCGTCGGTCCAGAACGAGTTCGGCTGGATAAAGCCGGTGCCCTCTAAAATCTGAGAGACACCGGCTTTTTGCTTATTCCCCAGCCAATACCGATGGAGTTCATCGATTGTTGGTTCGAGTGCCGTGGTCGGCATGGGACTCCTTAGAATGGAACCTTCGCAGCGCTTGAACCACCAGCGGCCGCCGCGGCCGGAACCTGAGCACCGCCTCCGACCATCGCCTTATACTCATCTGAACGCATGATTAAGGCTTTCACTCCGTCCGTCAGCGATTCAAATTTCTCCTGATTCCAATCGCCGATCCAGAAGGAGAAAGACGGGTTGACTTGCGCGGGAATAGTGATGCCGTCGGGAACGCCGGTAATCGCCCCAACCTTCACCCCCTCTTTTCCACCGCCTTTTGCGACAATGGAAAGCATGCAAGGTTTCGTGAGAAGCCGATTAATATCGAATGCCTTAAGCTCTTCTTCGGTAAAAGCGATTCCGCGCCAGGTTTCCAGGTCCTTTCGAAAATCGGCATTTTTGTGAAGAGATCGCGTCCAAAATTTACTTACAACAAACGGCCGACCGTCCTGCATCAGTTTTGTGGGAAGTTCAAAAGACACGATCATCTTCCGTTTTTTCGTTGGTTCCCCCATGTATTCTCCGCGTTGTGTTCCAATGTCTACAATCTTGAAACACCGTCCAAGGGTTGTACACACCGGCGGATGTTCGAAATCTCCGCTATCATCAATACTGACTGTGCTTGCTGTTGACATTTTCATTCCTCCTTTTGGTTGTTTACCTGCTAAACTTCTCCAGCCATTCTCCGTTCGAATCGACCAATTCGATCTCTCCGGATTCGAGCAATCCAGCTTGCAGGCTAAACTCCATTGCTGCCTCGTACACGTCCGTTCCACAGTAAAGCGGCTCGGACGTGCCTCCGGCCAGTCGAACAATCGCGTAGGAAACCCCCTTGCTGACCATCCAAGCGGCCGGAATCTTCATGTCGGTGACCCGACCAAAGAAGTCTGAACGGGCTCCATCACGACAGGCTTCGGCGCTTTCTTCCTGCCGTCGATCGGACATTCCTTTTCGATCAAAGCCGGAGCCCCCTCAACAATCACAAAATATTTTCCTTTCCCATCTACACAGATCGGACATTTTCCCCGTTTCTTTCTTGGCATTGCCCCCCTCCTATTTGATTTTCTTGAACAACTTTCCCTTGATTTTTGAAAAGAAAAATTTCCCGGCCGACGGCGACGACTTGAAATCTTCATACTCCTGGGGAGTAAAATCGGGATAGTCGTAAACACCACCGCCTTTAAGCTCAATGCGAAGCGTTTGTGTCTCCGGATCGTACCCACGCGCCGCGATATTGGTCGATTCAACCGGTTCCATTTGAAAAGATGTTTCACTCATCTGGTTTTCCCTTTTCCATAAAAGTTTCGTTCACCTCCGCCGGATCTCCGCTCATCCCGAGAAGCCCCTTAACAAACTCGGAAGCATTCTCGTGGTTCACCTTCCCTTGGGCGACCGCATCGACAAACCGGAGCGCATTGTTACCGTCAAGATTTCGTGGCATGGTTCAATCAAACCTCACAAATTTAGGTGTCCCATTCGGATAAAACTCGAAAACATTCTGAGATGGATCTTGAAGGTTCACCACCTGGATCGCCCTCGATAATTCCAAAAGCCCACCATTGCAAATGGTGTATCCCTTCTTGACGTACTTCTGAACCCGTTGCAGGGTGGAGAGGGGATAGGGAAGCTTGTTGATCACCAGTTTTTTGGAAGCCAAATCCATAAAGAAAGTTGGATGGTGGTAGACCTTCTCGTGATCGACCGCCGCACACGCGACGGTAAAATCGAAGGCTTCAATCGTTTTTGCGGGATCTTCGAAGTAATGAGAAGAGATAAGCTGAATCGTGTGGCCCTTAAAGTTAAAATTCATCACCCGGCCATCATCGAATGTGGGATTCCCGGCCTTCGCCTTCATGACCAAGACGGCGATATCAAAAGCGAGATGATCCGGGAAAAACACGTCAATGTCCGAAGTTGTTCTTCCGATCGAGAAGTAATCCCGCACCGCTCCGCCGGCGACCCAACAGTAAACCCCAAGATCATCGAGAATGACGGCCTTGAAGTAAGACACCGCTTGTTCGAATTGTGGAATCATGAATTTCCTCCCGGACCGTCTTCAAGTTTTTCCATCAACCAATCGATCCCGATCATCAACAACATTCCTGCAATCATCCCCGCGAGAAAAACAAAGTAGGTCCGCATGACCGGCCAGACCATCAGAGAGATACCGGTGAAGATGAACACGACCGCCAGCCAGAAAGCGAATATCTCAATCGGAGACATCCGAAGCTGGTACCGTGTTACATGAGCACCTAGGAAGAACGGTTGTTTTTTCATCGCCAGATTCCTCCGATGGTGAAGCGGTTCATGGGCTGCCCATAGGTCGGCAGATCCTCATCCACCTGATACTTGTAGTCATCGATGATCGTCAGGGCGATTTCGGCAATCTTGATCTGCTCTTCGAATTGAGCCTTCCCACCCTCAACGCTCCGGATCTGCGCTTCGAGCGACTGAATAAAAATGTTCTCCTGGGATTTCTTCTTGTGGGAAATTCGCTTCATGGCAGATTGGTATTTTCTGATCTGATTTTCCCCTCTCTTAATCTCACCCTTGAATTTCGAAATGTTGTTATGGACCCTCTCTTTCATCACGCTGAAAATGTCGGTGTGATTCTCGTCTACCTGCTCGATCACCTGAGAGAAGAGGTTCATCACCGCATGAACCGCCATATCCCGCGGCGTCTTCATGTTCCTCATGGCGTCCGGATCTTCGCCGGCGTCGTACCGCTTCCGCTTCTCTTCATCAATGAGGATGTCGTAGGCTTTTGTTAACTCGCCAAACTTCTCCGCCGCCTTCGGATCGTCCGGGTTATGATCCGGATGAACCTGCTTCGACTTCTTCCGATAGGCTTTTTTGATCTCTTCCGGGGTCGCTGTTTTTTCCACTTCGAGCTCTTCGTAGAGGGTCATGGTTATTTCCACAGAAAGAAGGTTTTGCGGATTGAGCGGGGCACGAGTCGGGCGAGGTCGTCACTCCCCTTCCCTTCTCGTGTCCCTGGGCTATTGTTGACCTCACTGTGGGAGCCAGGTAGCCCTATGAGGTTCAGGTTTCCACATCTGGATGACGGGTCCATGTGGTTATCTCCCCCCTCAATCCGCAAAACACTTTTCATCTTCGTCCCACCGCTGCCATCGGCACACCGCGCCGATCGGCTTCATCCCCCGGATACGTTCTCTTGTGCAGCCAAATTCGAAACCGTTCTTCGATGATCCGGACCGGGGAAGACTTCCCGGTGCCAACTTTTATAAACTCCCCCTCACCCCCAGGAACGGTGATCCGGCGAAGAATCTTGCGCTTGATGAAGTACCGAAGAGTGGCGGGTTTATAAAGCCCGTCAGTTAGTTCAGCCGCCTCCTCGATTGTCAATTTCTTCATGGCCGCACCTTTTCCGCTTCTTTAACCAGACCGATCTTTTTTAAATCCACTTCTCCGACAATTTTGACTTTCTTACATCGGAACTTCCCGTCTGTTCCGGTCGGAATCGCGGCGATATCTTTTGCTGTAAATTCGGCTATTAGAATCTTGTACCCTTCTCTCCATTCCTTCATGCACCAATCGAGCGTGGCAAGATTAATCCCGGCTCCGCAATGCTTGTTCGGATCTGTGTTCGCTTTTTTCTCTGAATATTCACCGTCCATCTCGTATTTGATCCCGCCGTTGTATGGCCCCTCACCATCGGCATTAACGAGTTTGTAGGCCCTAATCTTTCCGGGTTGATCCAACAACATCAAAAGAGGAGTACAAAGAAACGGGGAAAGGTTTTTCGCATAGCTGAGGTCCGCAGAGCTGAGGTCCGCAGAGCTGAGGTCCGCAGAGCTGAGGTCCGCAGAGCTGAGGTCCGCAGAGCGGAGGTCCGCAGAGCTGAGGTCCGCAGAGCTGAGGTCCGCATAGCTGAGGTCCGCAGAGCTGAGGTCCGCAGAGCGGAGGTCCGCATAGCTGAGGTCCGCAGAGCTGAGGTCCGCAGAGCGGAGGTTCGCATAGCTGAGGTTCGCATAGCGGAGGTCCGCATAGCGGAGGTTCGCAGAGCGGAGGTCCGCATAGCGGAGGTTCGCCCTTGCTTTAAGGGCCGCCTCAACAGCCAGCCTCCATGATTCCGTTTCAATCGAAAATAGTACCGAGCCGTCCCATCGTGATTTAATCTCGAATTTCATTGCCTCTATCCCCCACTCACCGCGTATCGGTTGTTATCTTTTTCACGCTCGTCGCCTCTCGTATGCCACCTGTCCGACAAAACCACGGCGCCGCTCCATAGGTGTCAGACGCTCGTCCGAAAATGTCTTACTCGACGTGGATCGAACGTGCATGTTAGAGATAAACCCTTGAAGCATTTTTTTCATTTCGGATAAAACGTATTCGGCTTCGGTGATTTTGGATTGAAGTTCAGGAAGAAGTATCAGCGCTTCGGGACCCTTTCGAAGCGCATCAGATTTTTGGATGGACAGCGCTTTACAGGCGTTGGCGAGAATTTGTTGTTCAGCGCCATTGAAGCGCGCCGTCTCGCGGGGTCCGTAGATTTCATCGTTGGAGTGCATTTAGGCGGCCTCCTCCAATTCCGGCCAGAGGGTCTTGACCTTCTTTCCTACAAGCTCGGCGACCGTGTTCATGATCGCTTCCGCTTTTGGGCCGGAAAGAAGTTTGCCGGAGATCACTTTCATGAAGGTCTGATACTTGACCGTCATTTTCAGCTTTTTCTCGACGGCTTCGTGCAGCTGCTTGTATTCGAATATTTCGACAGCCACCATCGCCTTAAATACTCTTTCGTTCGAGGTTTTTGTCTTTTTGGTTTGCAAAGACTTTCCCAATTTGCTACCCTCCATCTATTTCTCTATTTTGTAGATAAAACTGTTTGATGAACTGACTATATTCTAAATTGAGAATGTTGTCAACAAAAATCTTTCTTTTTTTAGAAAGTTTTTATTGTGCAGATTATTCAAGGGCTTACAGAAAGGCTAAAACTTCTTATCGCTGAAAAGTTCAAAGGAAAGCCGGGTAGACTCGCGCGTCTTGCCGGGATAAGCCCAGGAACTTTTCAGCGGTATATCGATGGAAGCAGCATCCCAGGAGGGGAAACTCTTTTTAAAATCCACGAAGCATCAGGGGTTTCGATTGATTGGCTTCTACTTGGAAAGGAGGTGACGCCCGAGGCAATCGACACGGAGGTCAAAGAGATCGCGGATCTCGTCTCGGAAAAAGGAAGGCGGGAAGAGTGGCTATCCTACGGCCGATATCTCGCCACAGGTGAAAAACAGATCACGCTTAGTCCGAATTTTTTGATGTTGCTTGAGAAGGTCCCACCAAATCAGCGACCGGAGGTAATAAGCGGATGGATAGAACAAGCGAAAAGAGCAGAAGAAGCGTTACGTTTGAGGGGTTTCGGACAGCCACAGCCCACCCCTCAGAAATCGAATCAGCCGAAGAAAGACAACGAAAAGAAGGCTCGATAAACCAACTTATCGAATTGGCCTCCTTTCTAAAGGCAGACGAGCTTGACCTATCTGTTGACCAGCTTCGACAAGATTTATTAAGGGCATATACATACTCCGGAAAAGTCTTTATTTCTTCAAGGTTTTTCTCATACGGTCCGGAAGCAAAAATTATCCAGTTTCCAAACACTCAAAAACAAAGACAATATACTGATGCAGAATACGCACTCCTAGAATCTCCGTACAATCGCCTTACGGAAATCTCCGATTTTTTCATGGTGGATATTATGAAGCAACCCATAAATATACGTAGGATGACGCTCGAAGCCTACGACATCATCCGGGGAGCCCGCCGGCGGGAGCCGCATGGAGGGAAAAGATGAGGTGGCAGGTTTTTGCGAATCCAAACTTTTACTAAGGGGAGGATGATATGCGTAAAGTGGTTTTTATTCTTGTGTCGATTATCACTGGGTGCGTCACCTCTGAATGGAATACAAGGGTAGAGAGAATCAGCAATTACCATAATGAATTAGCTTCCTCTGGTATACCGGAAGCGGTAAAGCAGATAAAGTATTGGGAAAGAGTTAAAGAGGAATTTCCGGAGCACAACGAAACACTGACCGGCTATATCGAGCTTTTAACCACTTTTGCTGAACGCGGAAAGGGCGGCAAATTTCTTTCAGAAGACCAGGCTTTGGCAAATGGGTTCGCCCAGCGTTTTTGGGATATTGCTTATGCTAGATATGAACTTAGGGAAGAAAGTAATAGGTATTCAACCAGAGACAATGGCCGGGCACTCATGGAGGCATCTGGAATGTTTCTCCAAATGCAGCAGCAACAACAAAGATCTTACGACGATTTAAATCGCTCCATCCGAGAAAGCGGGCCGATAAATTGCTATACCAAGCAGTGGCATCCAGACGGCATAATTCACACAACCTGTGACTGAGTAAATGGCCTACCTCGTCCTCAATCATCATGGTTTTCTCTCGATCCGCTTCCGCGTGAAGGTCGCCGGTAAGCTGATCCAGTGTTGCGAGGGAACGAAGATCCGCGCGAAGAAATCCGGCGACACCTTCATCCCCGACGATCCTCGCGCGTTCGAAGCGCTCGAGAAGTGGGTCCGCGATATCACCCATGAGATCGATGCCGGGGAGTTTTCCTATCTTCGCCACTTCCCCCAGGGGAACAAGGCAAAGCTGTTTAAACCGGGGGGCCCGCGGGTCTTCCGGGATCACGCCGAGGAGTGGCTGAAAAAGAAAGCGCCGCCCGAGCTGCGTCTCTCCACCCATCAATCCTATACCTCGATCACAAACTTTTACCTGATTCCGCTCTTCGGAGACTCCCCCCTTTTCCAGTTTTCAGAGAGTGTCGACCGGATTACCGAAGCGCTCAAGAAAAAGCTCGTTGACCAGAAGGCTTCTCCCAGGACGATGAAGTACACCTTTGTCGTTCTTCGAATGATGTTGAAGACGGCAAAGATCGACTTCCCGATTCCCCGCTTCTCAGGGGCCAACCGGCGCCGTCCGTTGGCCTTCTGTACCGAGGCCGAAAGAGACCTGTATCTTTGTACAGTAGATCCGTTTTACGAACCCTGGTTCTTTATCCAGTTTCACACCGGAATGCGGCCGTCCGAGCAGCTTGCGCTCCGGGAGAAGAATTTCGATTTTGCTTACAAGAGGATCGAGGTTTACAATGCGATCGTCCGCGGCGAGGAGGGGCCGACCAAAACGGACGGCGGACAGCGAACCATCGACATGGAGCCGGGGGTCGAAGCTGCCCTTTTTCGATGGATGAAGATTCGAAAGAAGATCAAAGCCGACCACGATCTTTTTTTCTGCCGGCCGAACGGTTTACCCCTCGATCAGGAATATCTCTCAAAACACGTCTGGCACAAATGGATGAAGAAAGCGGATCTCCGCCGGCGGGAGATGTATTCCACCCGGCACACCTTCGCCACCATCGCACTCACTCAGGGACGCTCCCCGGCCTGGGTCGCACAAACGATGGGGGACCGGATCGAGACAGTCTTAAAAAACTACTTTCACTTCCTGCCGGACCTGGGAAAAGTGGTGAACCGTTCACCACAACCCGATAAAAGACACCCATAAACCCAAAAGGTTTTTCGATATATTGTGGTCGAATTGATTGAAAATCTACAGGTAGTACGAGGGTTTAAAGAAAATTGGACGAAGAAGACTCTTAATCAGCGGGTCGAAGGTTCAAGTCCTTCACGGCTCACCAGATTTTAAACTACTTCGCCGGGCATCCTTCCATATAATAAGGGTGCCCGGCGATTTTATGATCCGGCCGTTTTCCTCCTGTTTCGGACCGCTGGAACGAACATTGATCTTTGGAGGTAAGGATGGTTTTTAGATGGTTCTTCGCCCTGCTCGCACTGATCTCTTTTCCCCTGACGGCGCACGCCCGGGAGGAGCCGTCGATCCGCTCGCTCCTGGAAGCGCTCAAGATCCCCTTTTCCGAGGAAGCGTTCCTCGAAGAAGTCCGGAAAGGAAATTCCGAAACGGTCTCCTTGTTTCTGGAAGGGGGGATGGGTCCGAACGTCCTTGATTCGAACGGCCGGTCGGCGCTGGTTTGGGCGGCGGGAAACGGACACGCGGCGATTGTGAAGCTGCTGCTTCAAAACAAGGCCGATCTTTGCGGCGGCGGCTCGCAATCCCCTTTGCTCTGGGCGGCCGCCAACGGCCGGCGGGAGGCCGTCGCGGCGTTGCTCGGGTCCGGCGCGCGGGCGTGCGAGCAAGATAAAACACGGATGACCTCGGTGGTGGCCGCCGCGCAGAACGGCTACGTCGATACGGTCGAGTTATTTCTGGAGGAAACCGCCGACGTCACCGAGGCGGAGAAGACCTCCGCGCTGGAGCGGGCCGCCGCCAACGGCCATCTCGACGTCATTCACCTGCTGCTCCACCACGGGGTCGCCGCCGATGCGAAGACGGCGCCTGAATTCAATCCGGTCGGAAGCGCCGCCTTCCGGGGCCACACGGAGATCGTGAAATTTTTCCTTGATCGCGGCGCCGATCCCAACGGCCCGGTCCCGGTCTACGGCGCCCCGCTCGGCGCCGCCGCGGGCGGGGGCCATCTGCAAACCGCCAAGCTGCTGCTGGAGCGCGGGGCGACGCCGACGGCGACGGCCCTTCGGTCGGCGGCCCAAGGAGGGCATCTGGAGATCGCCCGGTTGTTGCTGGATAAAGGGGTCGATGTCAACGCCGTCGACGCCGACAAGACACCGTTGATCGCCGCGATCGCCGGAAGAAAAACAAACATGCTGCCGTTGTTGATCGAACGGGGGGCCGATTTAAACGCCGGCGTCGGGTTCGTGGAGCCGCCGCTCCTTCTCGCCGCGCAATCGAGCGAGGCGGAGATGGTCCGGCTGCTCCTCAAAGGGGGGGCGAACCGCGACGTCCGGGGAAGAGACGGGCGCACCGCGCTGATGTGGGCGGCGATCAGCGGGCAATTGGAGATCGCCCGGGCCCTTGTTGAAGGGGGCGCCGATGTCCGCGCCAAAGACCAGATGGGGAGAACCGCGCAGGTCTATGCAAAAGAGCGGGGATTTGCGGAGGTGGTAAGGCTGCTGATGGAGGCGGAGAAGAAGAAGGCAATTACGGATTAGAAATAATTTGTCCCTCCCCTTCTCGAAGCGCCATCATCCCGGCGATGAACAAGACCGTCGAGGCGAAGGCCGAAAGCATGCAGTAGGGGCAGATTGCTTTGATCACGAAGAGCTGAAGATAGACGAACCAGACCGAGGCGACAAAGCCGACGGCGGTAAAGCCGGCGGTCATCCGGAGGATTCCGGGGCGGCGTGTGTCGAGGTAGGCGATGACCGAGAGAAAAACGGCGAGATAGTAGACGGCCCCCAGCAGCGCGAGCGGGACCCCGGCAATGGTAGCGTATTCGCTGGTGGTCACCGTCTCGCACCCGCCGAAGCGCCCGCAGGGGGGCGGGGCGCCGAGATAATGCTTGGCGGTCAGATACGCGGCGTCGACAAAGCCGATCAGGCTCGCCGCCAGCAGCAGGGCGACGATGATCCGCTTAGGAGGCATCGGTCATCGCTTTCTCGATCAGATTCTTGAATGGATTGTAGCCGCGCGGGTTTTGGATTTTTACCCCGTTGAGAAAAAAGGTCGGCGTCCCATCGACCCCCAGCCGGTCGCCGGAGCGTCGGTCGGCTTCGACCGCCTGCCGGACCTCTTTCGAATCGAGATCGGCTTCAAAGCGTTCCATGTCGAGTCCGAGCTCCCGCGCGTAGCCGACAAAGAGCGGCCGGGCGCTTCCGACCTTCTCGGACCAATCCTTCTGCTGATTGAAAATCAGGTCGTGCATCTGCCAGAACTTTCCCTGCTTCCCGGCCGCCTCCGCCGCCTGTGCGGCCAACTCCGCATGGGCGTGGAAGCCCAACGGATAGTGGCGGTAGACGATCCGGAGCCGGTCATTGAATTCGCTGTTCAGCTCTTTGAGCAGAGGATAGTAGGTCCCGCAGGAGGGGCATTGAAAGTCGCTGTATTCGACCAGCGTCACGGGGGCATTCGGATTCCCTTTGATCCACTCGTCTTGTGAAATCTCGGTGAGGGTTGCATCGGGGCGGCCCGCCACTTCGCCCGATGGCGGCGCCGCGATCCAGACGACGCCGATCACCACCGCCATCACGCCGGCGATCACCGATGTCCAGAGCGCCATCCGGGAGCGGGCCCGTTGCGCCTTGCGTTCTTCTTTAGACACCCGCGCTTTTTCTTTTTGCTTTTTGTTTGCCATTCCTTCCCCTTTATTTCAGTTCCTAACTCTTCATTCCTAATCGACTGATTGCCTCTTCCAGATTCCTAATTGAACGATTCCTAATTGATCATTGGTCCAGTATACCCCAGGTTTTTTTGTTCTTAAAGTGGGCCATGACGGGGTGAAATGTTCCGGGTTTTGACTGATAGGCGCTCGGCTTTAGAAATATTTAAGGCTTAGGGACAATGAGTGCCATCTATTTCCTTGCGCTTTTCTTTCCGATTTTCTATATTAAACCATTCGTTTCATCCCCCAGAGAAATACCAGGAGCGGCAAATCCCATTATGACGAAACCTGAAGAGCAGGCGCGTCAGCGGATCGACGCCACTTTGAGGGCCGCGGGATGGTTGGTGCAACGCCGCGATCAGGTCAACTTGTATGCGGGCCCGGGCATTGCGGTCCGAGAATTCCCTTTGGCTTCGGGTTATGGATTTGCCGATTATCTTCTGTATGTCGACGGGAAAGCAGCCGGCGTGATCGAGGCGAAGAAAGAAGGGAGCACCCTCACCGGCGTCGAAATTCAATCGGCGAAGTACAGCGAGGGCCTTCCCGCCGGTCTCCCGGCGCATTGTCGGCCGCTCCCATTTCTCTACCAAAGTACCGGAATCGAGACCCGCTTCACGAACGGCCTCGACCCGCAGCCACGCTCTCGCCCGATCTTTGCCTTTCACCGGCCGGAGACGCTCGCCGCATGGTTGACCCAGGAGAAAAAAGATCCATTTCAAAAACGGGCTGACCAGCATGGAAACAGTCTCGCCGCCGAACCTGCTGCAGCCGAACAGATTGAAACATTTCTCTCGCGCGTTCAGGAGATGCCGCCGCTGATCACCGACGGCCTCTGGCCCGCGCAGATCAAGGCGATTGAGAATCTGGAGCGCTCGCTCAAAGAAAATCGCCCCCGCGCCCTCATCCAGATGGCGACCGGCTCCGGAAAGACCTTCACCGCCATCACCTTTATCTACCGCCTCATCAAGTTTGCCGGGGCGCGGCGCATCCTCTTCCTGGTCGATCGGGGCAACCTCGGCGATCAGACCCTCAAAGAGTTCCAGCAGTATGTCTCGCCCTACAACAACTTTAAATTTACGGAAGAGTTCATCGTCCAGCGGTTAGCCAACAATACCCTCGACACCACCGCCCGAGTCTGCATCAGCACCATCCAGCGCCTCTACTCGATGCTCAAGGGAAGAGAGCTTTCGGAAGAGGATGAAGAAACCTCGGTCGCCGGACTGGAGCGGATCTTCAAGAAACCGGAGCCGATCGAATACAATCCGGCGATCCCCATCGAGACGTTCGACATCATCGTCACCGACGAATGCCATCGGTCGATCTACAACCTCTGGGCGCAGGTGCTCGAATATTTCGACGCCTACCTCATCGGCCTCACCGCCACGCCGAACAAACAGACCTTCGGCTTCTTCCACCAGAATCTCGTGATGGAGTATCCCCACGAGCAGGCGGTCGCCGATGGGGTCAACGTCAACTACGATGTCTACCGCATCCGCACCGCGATTTCCTCGGCGGGGTCGAAGGTGGAAGCGGGCTATTATGTCGAGAAGCGCGAGCGCGAGACGCGCAAGACCCGGTGGGAGCAGTTGGAGGATGACTTCGCCTACAACCCCGACCAGCTCGACCGCGATGTGGTCGCCCCCGATCAGATCCGGACGATCGTCAAAGCCTTCAAGGAAAAGCTCTTCACTGACATCTTCCCCGGCCGGACCGAAGTTCCGAAGACGCTGATCTTCGCCAAGGATGACAACCACGCCGAGGAGATCGTGAAGATCGTCCGCGAAGAGTTCGGCAAAGGGAACGAATTCGCCCAGAAGATCACTTACCGGACCACCGGCGAGACGCCGAAAAATCTCATCAAAGCTTTTCGGAACAGCTATCAGCCTCGAATCGCCGTGACGGTCGATATGATCGCCACCGGCACCGATATCAAGCCGGTCGAGATCGTCTTCTTCTTTCGCGCGGTGAAGTCCCGCTCCTTCTTCGAGCAGATGAAGGGGCGCGGCGTCCGGATCATTTCGCCCGACGAGCTGAAGCAGGTCACGCCGGACGCGACGCTCAAAGATCACTTCGTGATCGTCGATGCGGTCGGGGTCTGCGAGCAGGACAAAACCGATTCGCGTCCGATGGAGAAGAAGCCGAGCGTCTCATTCGAGAAGCTCCTCCAGGCGGTCGCCTTCGGCAATACCGAGGAGGATGTTCTCACCAGCATCGCCGCGCGCCTCGCGCGGATGGAGCACCGCCTCAGCGTCGATGATCAAAAACAGATCGCTCAAGCAAGCGGCGGCCTCACGGCGCAAGCGCTCAGCCACCGGCTGGTCGAGGCGGTCGACCCCGACCGCCACATCGAACAGGCGCGGATCGATTGCGGTCTTTCCGCCGACCAACCGCCCGATGAAGAAGCGGTTCGCGCGGCGGCGGAGCGGCTTCTCAAAGAGGCGGTCCAACCTTTCTATGATCCGAAGCTCCGGGGGTTGCTGGTTGAGATTAAAAAGAAAAACGAGATCACGATCGATCACGTCAGCCAGGACAAAGTGATTGAAGCCGGGTTTTCTCTGGCGGCGCTCGATCGGGCCAAAGGGATCGTCCAGAGTTTTGAGAAGTTCATCCAAGAGCACAAAGACGAAATCACCGCCCTGCAAATTCTCTACAGCAAGCCGTACAAACAGCGCCTTACCTTCGAGGCGATCAAGGAACTCGCCGCCGCGATTGAGAGGCCGCCCTATCTCTGGAACGAATCGCAGCTCTGGCAGGCGTATGCCGCGTTGGAGAAATCAAAGGTGAAAGGGGCGAGCGGCAAGCGCATTCTCACCGATCTTGTTTCCCTCGTCCGCTTCGCTATCCATGAAGATCGAGAACTCGTTCCATTCCCGGAGCGGGTCAATGCCAACTTCAATGCCTGGATGGCTAGTCAAGAGCGTGGCGGGAAGAAGTTCACGGCGGAGCAGCGGCATTGGCTGGAGATGATTCGGGATCATATCGCTGCGAACCTGAGCATCGAAGCGGAGGATTTCGACTATGCGCCCTTTGCGCAGGAGGGCGGGTTGGGGAAGGTTTATCAGGTGTTTGGTGACGAATTGAATACGATTATTGAAGAATTGAATGGGACGTTGGCAGCGTGAAAACAATTCCTTTTGGTATTCCCAATAATTGGACTTGGGCAACGATGGGAGATATTGCCGACGTCGTTGGAGGGGGCACGCCTCGGACAAATAATCCGGAAAATTTCGAGGGTGGTGCAATCCCCTGGATTACACCCGCAGATCTTTCGGGCTACACGGCAAAATATATTAGTCATGGAGAGCGCTTTATTACAGAAAGGGGTCTTAAATCTTCTTCCGCACGTATGGTGCCTTCAGGCACCGTCTTGTTCACGTCACGCGCACCTGTCGGGTACGTCGCAATCGCAAGTAATGAAGTCTCTACGAATCAGGGCTTTAAGAGCTTTGTTCTAAAGACCAAGGATATTCTGCCTGATTACGTCTATTGGTGGTTAAAAGGGAATAAAGATCTTGCTGAGAGTTTCGCAAGCGGAACTACATTCTTAGAACTGTCCGGCTCAAAAGCAAAACAGATTCCAATTCCTATTGCACCTTATGATCAACAAAAGTACATCGTCGCGGAGATCGAAAAGCAATTCTCTCGCCTCGATGAAGCCGTCGCCAACCTCAAGCGGGTCAAGGCCAACCTCAAGCGCTACAAAGCCGCCGTCCTCAAAGCCGCCGTCGAAGGCAAACTCACCGAGCAGTGGCGTAAAGAGCACCCGGATGTGGAACCCGCAAGCAAGCTTTTGGAGCGGATTATTGCGGAAAAGAGTTATGTGAAAAAATACCAGCTAACCATGAAGGACAAAAAGAAGGAATCACCAAATAATGAATGGAAAGAGCAATTTGACGGAACGGAGCCTCCGGATGTTTCAACTTTTAGTCCTCTTCCTGAAAATTGGTGCTGGGCACAAGTAGGGGATATAGGGCATGTCCAATTGGGTCGTCAGAGGGCGCCTAAATATCATTCAGGCCACAACATGCGTCCTTATTTGCGAGTACAGAATGTATTCGAAGATCGTATCGATCTAGAAGATGTAATGGAAATGGACTTCTCCCCTAGAGATTTCGAGAAATTTAAGTTGGAACCTGGAGATATTTTATTGAACGAGGGCCAGAGCCCTGAGCTACTTGGCAGACCAGCAATTTATCGGGGAGAGCTTCCAGGTGCATGCTTCACGAATACCCTCATTCGATTTCGTCCTCACATTTTGTTGGGATCAGAATACCCCATGTTAGTATTCCGGTCTTATATGCGGTCTGGTCGGTTTACCCGGATAGGAACAATTACAACGAATATTGCACATCTAAGCGCAGGTCGTTTTGCTAAAGTTGAATTTCCCGTCCCTCCAGCTGAGGAGATAAAGAAAATTGTCAATGAGGCTGCACGGCAATTATCTGCAATCGATGTGTTTGAGAAGGAGACGGAGCAGGCTCTAACCCGGTCCAATCGCCTTCGACAATCCGTCCTTAAGAAAGTATTTTCGGGTGGGCTCATACATGTGACTAGTTGAGGAGCAACCATGAATCACGTTACTCAAAAACGCGAATCCTCGATGCTCGACGGCACACCAGACAAACGATTGTTCTGGTCAATCATTAGTGATTATGATATTCAAACTGCCTTATGCGAGCTCATCGACAATGCACTTGATTTATGGAGAGCTACCAGCCCACGTGACGCACTGATTATAGACATTACCCTTGATCCGGATCGGCAGCTAATTTGCGTTAAAGATAATGCCGGTGGGGTCTCCAAAGAAAATTTGCGGGTACTCATTGCCCCAGGAAGCAGTAGTAACAGTCCTGATTCTGAGACAATTGGTATTTTCGGAGTTGGAAGTAAGCGGGCGGTTGTAGCATTAGCCGAGAACACAATAATCAAGACTCATAAAAAGGGAGATAAAACTTATCAAATTGACGTTACTAAGGACTGGCTTGAATCGCCGGATTGGGAGATCCCAGCATATGAGATCCCCGATATCCAAGAAGGTGTAACTTCAATTGACTTATCTGCGCTTCGTAAAACATTTAGCGCTTCAGATGTCGAACTTTTCAAACAACACCTTGGCGAGACGTATAAATGGTTTCTTCAAATGGAAACCTGCTCCATTTCCCTTAACGGCGAGTCTGTGAAGCCAATAGATTTTGAGAATTGGACGTTTCCACCTGGGTACTCGCCTCAGCAAGTTACCTCCGAGGTGGAGTTGCCAGGCTTAGGAAAGGTTGCAGTTGCGATTACTGCTGGATTAATTTCCGATCGCGATCCTGTATTAGACAACTATGGCGTGTACTTCTACTGTAACCAACGTTTAATTGTCAAGGAACTTAAAGCTCGAGAGGTTGGCTACTTTGTAGCGTCGGAAGCAGGTGTGCCTCATCCGGATGCCTCCCTCTGTCGTGTAATCGTACGCCTGAATGGAAAAGCAAAGCTAATGCCATGGAATAGTAGTAAGACTGGTATTAATTTTAGTCATCCTCTATTCCAAGCGATTCGACCCTGCTTGATTCAATTAGTAAGCCACTTTAGCTCGCTCTCACGTCGTCTTAAGAACGACTGGGAAGAGGCAGTATTCAAGTTTACCCAAGGTCAGGTTCAGATAATAAGTGGGGCATTGGTTCCCCAAGGAAAGAGACTAATTTTACCACCCCTTCCTAAGGTAAACACTCCCCATGTCGAAGCCCTGAAAGCAAAAAATGAAACGAAGATAGCCAATCAACCTTGGACATTAGGCTTGGTAGAATCAGTTGCTGCGGTCACTATTCTGTTCCGCCAAAAGCTCGAAACAAAAAACCGAATTGCCCTGATACTCCTCGATAGCAACTTTGAGATAGCTTTAAAAGAATTCATTGTACATCGCGATGACCTGTTTCCTCCAAAGGAGTACACAGATTCAAAAATAAAACAATTATTTGCCTACAGACCGGACGTGATCTCTGAAGTATCAAAGAAGGTGACCATACCAGCAACACTCCTAGTCAAGGTGAAGCACTATTATAGTCTAAGGAATAAACTTATCCACGAGAGAGCTACTGTTGAAATCACGAATACGGATGTTGCCAACTACAGCGGCACGATTAGAGAAATTTTAAAAATCCTTTTTGATTTGGATTTGTGAGGTGCCGATGTTTAAGTTTCTAAAACCAGTTCAAGCTATTGCTTCTAGGGTGGATGAATGAGTGCCATCGTTCAAAAACTCTGGAACTACTGCAATGTCCTGCGCGACGATGGAATGAGCTATGGCGATTATGTCGAGCAGTTGATCTACCTGCTCTTCCTCAAAATGGCCGATGAGCGGACGAAGCCTCCCTACCATCAGCCGAGCTCCGTCCCGGAGAAGTTTAGCTGGCCGACTCTGCTCAAGAAAGACGGCGATCAACTGTTCGATCACTACCGCCACGTTCTTGAAGAGCTTGGCAAAGAAAAGGGCCTGCTGGGGCTGATCTTTGGAAAATCCCAAAACAAGTTCCAAACACCTGCGCGATTGGAGCGGCTCATTAAAGATTTGATCGATCGGGAGAACTGGTCGGCGATGAGCGCCGATGTGAAAGGAGATGCTTACGAAGGGCTGCTGGAGAAGAATGCACAAGACATCAAATCGGGCGCTGGTCAATACTTTACCCCGCGGCCATTAATCAAAGCGATGGTCGATGCCGTTGCTCCCGAACCGGATGAAACGGTCTGTGATCCGGCCTGCGGCACGGGCGGGTTTTTGCTGGCAGCGCACGATTACCTGCTTCATCACAATCCCAACCTCACGAAGACAGAGAAGAAAAGACTCAAAGGAGAAATCTTCAAAGGCTGGGAAATCGTCCACGGCGCGGCGCGGGTCTGCGCGATGAATCTGCTGCTTCACGGCATCGGAAGTGAGCAGAATATGCCGATTGTTGTCGGTGACGCCCTGGCGAAAGATCCGGGAGAACGCTTCGATATCGTCCTCACCAATCCTCCTTTCGGAAAGAAAAGCAGTATCACCGTGGTCGGCGCGGAAGGGGAAGTCTCCAAGGAAAAAGAAACGTACGAGCGGGATGACTTTTGGGCGACGACCTCCAACAAGCAACTCAACTTCCTCCAGCATGTGAAGTCGCTTCTCAAGCAAAACGGACGCGCCGCAATCGTCGTTCCCGATAACGTGTTGTTCGAAGGGGGCGCCGGTGAGACGATCCGCCGCAAGCTGCTCCACGAGTGCGAGGTCCACACGCTGCTGCGCCTCCCCACCGGTCTTTTCTATGCTCAAGGGGTGAAAGCGAACGTCCTCTTCTTCGACAAGAAGCCCGGAAGCGAAACGCCCTGGACAAAAAAGCTCTGGATCTATGATCTGCGGACCAACATGCACTTCACTCTCAAGACCAATCCGCTGAAGCGTGAAGACCTAGACGAATTCGTCACCTGCTACAACCCGAAGAACCGCCATCACCGCAAGCCAACCTGGTCCGAGAAGAATCCGAGCGGCCGCTGGCGCGCCTACGGCTATGACGAACTCGTCAGCCGCGACAAGGCGAGCCTCGACATCTTCTGGCTCAAAGACGAAACCCTCGAAGCCTCCGAAAACCTCCCCGAACCGGGCGTGATTGCGCAAGAGATTGTTGAAGATCTTGAAGCTGCCTTGGAGCAGTTCAGGCTGATTGCAAGCGATTTGAACAGCGAGGTTACAGAGGAGAGCCCGAAGTAAAAGGGACCTTTTGCTCCCGGTACGGGAGTAGTGCGGTGGTAGCGTAATAGCTTCCCAAGCTCTCGATCGGTCGGGATAAGTCTGCTCTTGGCTCATGTAGGAGGAGTTCATAAAAAAAGTGTTTCTGCGGAGACAAATGATTGTATATGGTCGGGCAAGTCGCTGGTTATTCAGATTTATTCTCATCGGAACCTTTCTTTTAATCATCAACAAAACCGCTTTTGCAGAGGAACCGCCGCAGAGCAAAATATATCCCTTTCGGCTCGGCGTGGGACTGGGCGTCCCCTACGGCGTGCTCGGATTTAATCTGAGTTTCCGCGTGAATGATTTGGTGGAGGCAAGCGGCGGATACGGCTCTGCAGGCGACGGATTTAAGGGCTGGGCCGTCGGAGGAAGGATCTATCCCTTTCCAGAGCTAAAAAGGTTCCGGCCCCGGCTGGCGGCCTTTTATGGCGTGATCGGAAGGGTAACAACAACTACGGACAACACCAAGAGGACAATTGATGTTTTCGAAGGATTCGCCCTTGGGGGCGGATTCGAATGGAAATTCTTCTCGCGTCACAGCCTCGATCTCGACCTGTTTTACGCCACCGGTGAACCACCAGCTAAGTATGGTTTTGAAAACGATAGGTTTTTTATCATTTCCTTCGGATATGGCTATCACTTTTAGTTGGAAGCTGCCGCCGATCAAAATTTCATTGACAAAGAAAAACAAAAAAGACTACCCTGTCCTTAATTCCCAGTTTTAATGTTTCAACAAAGCCGGTGTTTCATCACTTCTCATTGGAGGAACAAGCGATGAAAAAAGTGGTTCTCATGTCACTCGGAGCGGGCGTGCTTGTCGCAGGCGGGATCGGAATGAGTTGTTTATTCAACTCCGCCGCGGACAACGCGATGCAGATGGCTTACTCGGGGAGCAATCCGGCGATGGCCCGGACGGCCTCCATCGAAAAGGTCTCCGTCCAGTTCATGAAAGAAGACGGCGATTGCCCCAAGGCCGCGTCGAAAAAAGTCCTTCAAGTCCTCCTCTCCGTCCCCGGCGTGGTGGAAGCCTCGGTCGATCCGGACCAGCTTCTGGCGGCGGTGACCGTAGAGAAAGGAGCGGTCCCTGTGTCCTCCCTAAAAAGCGCGATTGAACAAGCCGGGTTTATGACCCTATAACCGGTCTCACGCCGAGCGACGATCCATTTTATTTCAAGGCCCCGTGCCAGGAGTGAAACTCCTCACGGGGCCTTGATGTTTTGGGAATTGAAATCCAAGAGCAAAGCGCCCGGCTCCCCACATTTTCGTTGAATCAATTTAAAAAAAGCGATACCCTTAGGGACTCCTTTCACCGTTTTTGATGAAGCATTCAAAATGACCCCGGAAAAAATTAAAAACCGCAAAGCCGTCCCACTATCGATCACGCTGATCCTCCTCGCCCTCTCCGCGGCAACCACCCTACCCGGCTGCGCCACCCCCTGCAACCCCGCCGACCTTTCAAATCCATGCCGCCCCCTGGCCGATCATTCCCGCGACGCCTACGAATGGCTTGTGAAAGGAACCGCCCTCGAAAACAACGGCCAGGATGAAGAGGCGCTCGGAGCGTTCGAGCGGGCCATCCGCTACAAACACGACTATGCGGAGGCCTGGCGCAGCAAAGGGGTTCTCCTCCACAAAATAGGCGACGAGCAAAAAGCGCTGGACGCGTTCGAGCAGGCGGTCGAGATCAAACCCCATTTCATTGAAGCCTGGTATGGCAAAGGGATCTCCCTCGGCCGTCTAGATCGGGAGGAAGAAGCGGCCGCATCGTTTGAACGGGCCGCCGGCCTCGCCCCCGAATCGCCGGAAGGCTGGTATTTTAAAGGGCTCTCATTGAGCCGCCTGGGAGGAAATGAGGCGGCCGTGAGCGCGTTCGAGCAGGCCCTCGCGCTCAACCCGTTTTACACCGAAGCGCTGCTCCGGAAAGGGATCGCCCTCAACAGGTTGGGCCGGGACAGCGAAGCGCTCGCCGCCCATGAACAGGCCCTCATCGTAAATCTCTTCAATGTAGAGGCCTGGTACCACAAAGCCCTCTCCCTGGCGCGATTGGGCCGGGAGGAAGAGGCGCTGAAAGCGTTTGAAGAAACCCTGAGGCTGAAGCCCGATGATCCCGAAGCGTGGCTCGAAAAAGGAAATATGCTCGCCCGCATGGGCCGGGAGCCGGAAGCGCTGGAGGCATTTAATCAAGCGATCACCCTCCATCCGCGGCTCGACCGGGCCTGGTTCGGGAAAGGAGGATCGCTCAGCCGATCGGGCCGGGACCAAGCGGCGCTCGACGCGTTCGAGCAGGCGCTTCAACTCAATCCGGCGCATTCGGAAGCCTGGTTCGGGAAAGGGGTCTCCCTCGGACGGTTGGGCCGGCATGAGGAGGCCCTGGCCGCCGCAGAGGAAACACTCAAACGAAACGGCGAACATGTCTCGGCCTGGCATCACAAAGGGGTGACGCTGAGTCAATTACGCCGGGATCAAGAAGCGTTGACCGCGCTTGAGAAAACCCTTCATCTCGATCCCGAACATGGAGACGCCTGGTTCAGCAAAGGAAACGTCCTCGCGAGATTAGGCCGGCATGAAGAAGCGTCGGCCGCTTACAATCACGCCGTCACATTCAAACCTGATTTTTTTGAGGGATGGTACGCGAAGGGCCTTTCCATCGTCAACTTGGATCAAGCGAAAGAAGCGCTGGTCGCTTTCGAGAAGGCGATCGCGCTCAAACCCGATCATCCCGAAGGGTGGTTCGGCAAAGGGGTTGCGCTGGAACGATTAGGCCGGGACCCGGAAGCGCTGGCCGCTTTTGATGAGGCGATTCGGCTCAAAAGTGAATACGCGGAAGCCCGGCATCGGAAAGGACTCGTCCTTGAGAAAATAAATTTATTCGAGGAAGCGCTGAAGGCCTATGAGCAGGCCCTCAGACACGCCGCCGATCGTTCGGAGATCTGGTACAGTCAAGGGGCCCTCCTGGAGCGGCTCGGCCGTCACCGGAAGAGCCTCGCCTCCTTTGAAACATTCCTCCAGCTCAACCCGGACGAAACGGAGCTCTGGCAACAAAAGGGAACGACACTAATCAAATTGGGACGGGTTGAAGAGGCGCTGAAATTAACAGAGAAGATCGCCGCCGTCACACCGGAGACGCCGGAGGTCTGGCGGTTGAAAGGGGTTGCCCTGGAGCGGCTCGGCCGTCTGGAAGAGGCGTTGAAAGCGAACGAGAAGGCGATCACGCTGAAGCCCGGCTTCCAAGAGGCCTGGTACAACAAAGGGATTGTCCTCGAAAAATTAGGACGCACCCAGACAGCCCTGGAAGCGTATGAAAAAATGATTGCCTTTGCGCCCAACGATCCCGATCCCTGGTTTAGAAAAGGACTTCTCCTGGAGCGTCTAAAAAGAGATGACGAAGCGCTCGCCGCGTATGATCGGGCCGCCTCCCTCAATCAGAACCTCTCCGGTCCCTGGTATCAGAAAGGGCTCGTTCTTGCCAGATTAGGCCGTCATGAAGCGGCGCTGGCGGCGTACGAGAAGGCCCTTGCACTGTTTCCTGAAAACGCGGAATCCTGGGTCAGCGCGGGGATCTCCCTGGAAGAGTTGGGCCGGGACGACGCGGCGTTGAAGGCGTATGAGAAGGCCCTCTCCCTGAAGCCCGATTTTCAAAAAGCCTGGCAATACAAAGGCCATATCCTTCAAAGACTCGGCCGCTTCAGAGAAGCGGTCGAAGCGTTCCGGAAGGTCCAGACGTTCGGATTGGCAAACGCGCAGGAGCGGCGCATCCAATAACGGCAAGGAGAGACCAAGCCGCTTTAATCGCGGCTTGATCTACCGCTCCTGAGCTCCATCTCACCCGGGCACCTTGGTCTTCGGCCGGATCTCTTCGGAGAGGCTCTTTCGAACCCCCTCCGGCCCCGCATCCTCCAGATACTTCCAATCCGGATGACCCTCACCCGAAAGAGGTTCGTCCTCCGAGCCCCCGGGCGGCTTCGCCGCCGCCACAATCCAGGCCCAGACGAAATTCACAAAGACCAGGGCAATCAACGTCGGAAGCCCATATTCCAGAAATCCCTGATTCATCTTTTCCTCCCTTTTCTTAAAGTGGCCGATCTCTCCCTCCGGGAGAGGGCGAATCGATTCGCCACCCTCAGCATCCCATCTCCAGGCAACAACGGGATCAAATTCAGATCAATTTTCGGTTAAACCACAGAGGCGGAATATCAACCGTTGGAACGAAAAGAGGATGGGAAATCGGAGGAGGCCGCGGGAGGCCTCTCCTGAACGGCCTGCCGCAAAGCGTCGATCACCTTTTGGAGGAGATCGGCCGGTCGGTAGGGTTTCTGAAGAAAGGAGACATCGGTGAAATCCAAGGAGTGATCGGCGCGATGGCCGCTGGAGATAATGACTTTCAGATTCGGTTCGATTTGGCGAAGTTGGTGCAACACCTCTCCCCCCGAGAGGTAGGGCATCGTCAGGTCGAGGATCACCAGATCGATCTCTTGCTTTTTTCGAACGAACAGCTCGACCGCTTCCCGGCCGTCTTCCGCCGTCAGAACCCGATACCCTTCGTGTTCCAGAACGGCGCGTCCGAGTGTTCGAATCGCCTCCTCATCGTCGACGACAAGAATGGTTTTCCCTTCGTCCGCGGGAGGCTTCTCGGCAAGGGGGGAAGCGGGGATCGAACGGACCCCTTTTTCGGTCCGGGGAAAATAAACAGAGAAGGTGGTTCCTTCCCCCTTGACGCTCTGCATCTCGATCCAGCCTTGATGCGCGGCGACGATTCCGTAGACGGCCGACAGCCCCAACCCGGTCCCCCGCCCGACCTTCTTGGTGGTGAAGAAGGGCTCGAAGATCCGGTGGCGGATCTCCTCATCGATTCCGACGCCGTTGTCGGCGATGCGGAGACAGACATGTTTCCCCGTCCGGGCGTTCGGGTGGACCTGGCGGTGCGCCCCATCGACCTGAACGTTCCCGACATGGATCGAAATGCGCGGCTCCCAGTCGGCCGGCGCCGGGGAGCCGCTGTTTTTCTCCATCCGCTCCAGCAGGGCGTCGCGCGCGTTGACGCAGAGATTCATGATCAGCTGGTTCATCTGTCCCGCGTCGGCCAATACGGGCCAGAGATCGTCGTCCACCCCCGTCTCCATCCGAATCCGGCGATCGATCGCTTGCCGGAAAAGGCGGGCGACCTTCTCCACCTCCTCCCCCACATGCCGCGGCTGCCGGTCGATCGGGCTCCGCCGGCTGAACGAGAGGAGCTGCTGCGTCAGCCCGGCGGCCCGCCAGCCGGCCGCATGGGCCGTGTCAAGCAGGCTGTACGCTTCGCTCTCGGGAGGAATCTGCTCGCGCGCCAGCTCCAGGCTGACGGTGATCGCCGTCAGCAGGTTGTTGAATTCATGGGCGACCCCGCCGGTGAGCTGGCCGACCGCCTCCAGCTTGTGGACGTGTCGGAGCTGCGCTTCAAGTTGCTTCCGCTCGGTGACGTCTCGAAAGCTCCAGACCCTCCCGACATTCTCCCCTCCGATCCGCTGCGGTTTCGAATAACGCTCGAAGACCCTTCCATCTTTGAATTCCAACAAGTCATCGCTCTCCTTGTCCGATTGCTGAGAGAGCTCCCGCACTTTTTTCAAGAATCCTTCGGGGTCCTTCAGCTGATCGAGCAGATGGGCCAGCGCCTGATCGTCCTCTCGGAGGGCGACGATGTCGCCTGGAACATTCCACATCTGGATAAACTTTTGGTTGAATCGTTCAATTTTTCCCTCTTGATCGACGACGAGAATGCCGTCGGCGGTCGACTCCAACGTCGCGCTGAGCAGGGAGAAGGTCTTCTTCAGCTTTTCCTCGGCGCGTCTGCGGTCGGTTTCGTCTTTGAGGGTGACGACGGCGCCGACGACCTGATCCTGCTCCAGGATCGGGTTGCTCGCGCAGTCGACCCAAACAGGTGCGCCGTCCCGGCGCAAAACCACCTTATCCGTGCCGGAACCCGCCCCCCCGCGATCGGGAGGGAGGTCCGGCGCATCCTGCAGAATGCGCTCGACCGGCTGCCCGACAAGCGTCTCCAGAGAATAGCCGGTCATCTTCGCCGCCGCCGGATTTGCAAAAGTGACCGTCCCTTTCAGATCCAATCCGATGATCGCTTCGCCCGCGGAGTTGAGCACCAGATCGACGCGGGCCCGCGCCTGCTCGCTGATCCGCCAGTTGACGAGGAGGACGACACTTTCGCTCAAGACAAAGCCGGCATGGATGACGGCCCATTTCCAGGGATGAACGAATGCGTCGGGATGATTGTATACCATCGTGGGGACGAACTGGCCGGTGAGCCCATGTTCCACGACCACGAAGAGGATCGCAAGAAGGTAGGGAACCCAATCTTGATAGAGTGAAATGACGGCGAGCATGACGAAGAAGTGGAAGTGGGCCTCGATGTAGCCCCCCGAGAACTGAACGAGGATGGCGGAAGAGGTGATGAGGGCCAGACTGGCGGCCGCCGATCGGGCGCTGCGGCTGATCTTGCCCCAGGTCGCTGCAAGCGCGACGGCGGCGATCACCCCCCCCTCGGCAAAACTTTGAACGACCCCGAACCCCTGATAAACCCCGAAAAGGGGAAGCCCCGCCGCGTGAAGCCATGTCAAAAGCAGGATCGCTCTATGTCGAACCCTCCACTCCTCCTCCGGGAGAGCGCGCCCTTTAGGAAGAACCTTCTTGATGATGTCAACGAGCCGACCGGCTTCGGACGGCCCGCGCTCAGAGAGCATTTTCCTTCTCCGAAGAATAAGTATCCGATACGAAATATTCGACCACCGACCCATCGAACCGGATCGGCTTCCTCCACATCCTACCCAAACATATATTAGGGTATTCTGCTGAGGAAACCCTACCACAATCAGAAAAAAGATTCAATGGGAATATGCAGGCGTATTTTCCTTGAGGATGAACGGGAAAGAGAGATCAAGCCCGCTTCATTGAAAACCGGGGAGCGAACGAATCTTCACTCGATTGAGATAAAACAGCGAGGAATTGAGGAATTCGATGAGGCTATTCTCGTCGGATCACTGATTGACGGTCTGGAGATTTGTGGTATACAGGCTATTGTCGATGATCATCAAACTCCCATACATCTATATCATCCTGGCATTGATGACCGGGGCGGTCTGGACGCCGGCTCAGGCCGTCGCCGCCGAAGAGCCGATCTCTTTTTCGCCCCTCTCCTTTTCAACGGACGCTTCCTTGAGAGATCCTTCTCTTTTTGAGAAATACCTGGCCGACCCTTCGGATCAGGTCAAGCTGGCAAAGTACCTCGCGCTTCTGCCGCCGCTTTTGAAAGACCGATCCCAAACGCTGCAACTGGATCGGCGGGGGTTTGAGGAAAACAATCCGCTCCTCGGCCGCCGCCCCTCCCAAACCAAGATCAACAGCTACTTTTTGGTTTTCGCCCTCTCCCTCTTCGCCGCCTCTTATCTGCCGGAGCCGTTTGCCTCCTCCCTTCTCGACACGGTCCGTTTCCAGGAAGAGATCGTCGCCTACGAAAACGAGCGCCTCTTCGACCGGGAAGTCCGCGTCGACGCCGCCCCGATCGCCTTCATGTTCACGATTCTTTATTAAGACCCGCTTCCAAACCGCGGACGATCCAAACAGAAAACCCCTTGTAAACAGGCCGGACCTGATTCAAGGGGTTTTCGTGTGATGCAGACAATCGTCTTGATAATCGGCTTTAAATCATTACTAAGGGACCGGACCGTCCACGGTGATCGTGCCGGTGGTCGGCCCCCCGGCTCCTCCTCCGCCGCCACCCCCCCCGCCGCCGCCCATCGAAGCGGCGGCGCCGAGGACCACGGCGCCGGCGACGGTCCAGACCCACGGTTTCTTGTACCACGGCCGGTCGTCCCCTTGAAACCGCTCCCACATGGAGGGGGACTGGACCGCAACGAAGGCGGGAGAGAGATCGGGCGGCCGGAGGGTTTGGACCCGATTCCCCGCCCGGTCCGCCGCCTCCAAATAATATTCGATGCCGGGATCCTGCGCCGCCTCGCCCGGAATCGTCGCCCGATAATGATCATTCGCGTCGGGGATCATTTCGAGCGTCCGGTAGCTCCGCTCCCCCTTCGATCGGAAAAAGAGGCGGACGTCGGCCACCCCCGATTCCGGATCGGTGACCGTCGCGACAATTTCAATCTCCTCCCCGCCGCGGAAAAGGCCGAGGGGCCGTGCATGCAGGATCTTCGGGGCGACCAGATCGATTTCCGGCGCCTCCTGCGCGAGCAAAAGGAAGGGGTGGAGCAAAAACCCATAAAACGCCGCCGAGACGAGGAGGAGCGGAGCCACGCTCCGACGATGCAGATCTTTTTCCTTTATTATTCCCAAATGATTTTTCCCCATGTTTCATTCTCATTGCCCGGAAAGGGAAGACGGACCCGCGCCGTCGCCCAGGCCGCGCCGGGAACCACGCGGTTTCCCTGCGCATCGACCAAGCTTTTGATCATGAAGCGGGCCGCCACGACCCGGTCGTCCCCGTCCCGATCGGCCTCTTCCAACGTCATTTCCAGCTGAACGCTCCGGTAGTTTTCGAACAGGAGCCGAAAGAACTCCTCCCGCGGCGCCGGCATCTCGGAGAGCGCCCGCATCTCGTCAAGATCTTTCTCCTCCCACGCCTCCTTCAGCCATTCGAAGCGCCGCTGCGCTTCCTTCAGGGTCGGCTTCGGAAGAATCGCCCGCATGAAAAGCGGACGGAGCGCTTCTCCTTTCACCGTCCGGTTCCCCGACACGTTTTCGGCGACCAGATAATATTCCAACCCTTCCGGACCGACCTCCAACCGGGGGATCGAAAGCCGATAGACCCCCTTCTTTTCATCTCCCCTCAGTTTTTCAAAGGAGAGGCTCTGATACGCTTCCTCCCCTTTTTTCCGATAGAAGAGGCGCACCGATCGGACCCCCGCTTCATCGGCGACGACCGCCGACATTTCAATTTCCTGAAGCGCCATAATGGGAAAGGGGGGGATGTAATCAAGACGCGGCGCCACGACATCGATCAGCTGGGCGGAAACGGAAGGCGCCATTGAAAAGAGGAAGAGACCGAGGAGGAGCGCGCCCCAGCTGAAAACATTCTCTCTTTTTTCGATTTGATCTTTTATTTTCAAGAGGGTCTTTCTTCTAACATTCAACGTTTGCGATAAGACGCGATAAGAGAGGAGAGGGGGTGCCGACCGATCAGAATCCCAACCGATCTTTCCACACCTCAGCCGATGAGAAAGACGGATGAACCAGGGCATGAAAGAAAATACCCCTACACCGGTCGATCTGTCAATAAAATTATCTATTTTCTCCGCCGTCCTGTCCGGCAAGAAGGTTTTTATCCACTGATTGTCGGCGGCGTCCCTCGACGGCAAATGAAGACCTCCGCCTCGGGATGATCGATGATCTGAAACCCGGCGCTCCGAAGCATCGCCTCCGCGCAGGCGCGGTTCGGAATCCACCAATTCGTCGGATCGTTCGCGTATCGTTTTTCGATAAAATACATCCGCGGGAAAGCCGGATCGTCGAAGATCCCCTCCTCGCTGAAGGGGTAATCTTCTTCAAGCAGCCCATTCTCCGCGCTGCCGCGGCACATTGTCTGGAAGACGAGGAGATCCCCGACGACATGTTCGTAAAGAAGATCGAGCGCCAGGAGCGGATGCCGGAGATGATAGAGCACCCCCATGAAGAGGACCAGATCGAACCGCCTCCCGAGCGTCGGGACATCATAAATCGAGAGCCGTCTGAAATCAATATCAACGCCGCAGACCTCGGCCGCGAAGCGCGCCTGCGACAGATAAGCCTCATCGCTGTCGATCCCCACGACGAGGTCGGCCCCCCGCCGCTTCATCTCGATGGCGTAAAAACCGGCGTTGCAGCCGATGTCGAGGACCGACCGTCCGGTAAGATCGGCGGGGATCGCATGGGCGAACCGGCGCCACTTGATCATCGGATAATCGCCGAGGAAATGACCGGGGGCGGTCTGGACCCCCTGCAAATTGAGATTATGAAACCACTCACCGAGATCGCGGACCCGCTGCCGGATCTGATCGGGGGTGAACCTTCCGTCGAGCGTCAAACGGGAATGACTCATTGCGCTTTCTCACCTCAACAAAGAGAAACCTTCAAGCGACCCGCCGCGAATCGGTCTCCGTCGGATCGCTCTTTTGCGGCCGCTGCCGAAGACCGGGCCGCATCCGCTCCGCGCCCCGCGCGCTGAGGAGCTTGATCGCCTCGCGGTAGCCGTGGATCGTTCCGACGTCGACATACGCTTCGCCCGCCGGGACCCCACGGACCGCCCCGCCGCGCTCGATGTAGGCGTTCACGAGGGTTCCGATATACTCGTCCCGGCGGTCCCGCGCGCACCAAAGCTCGAAGAGATCGCGCAGCACCCCGCCGGGAAGCCGGAACGCCCCCCAGATCCAGTGGGTCGACGGCTTCGGCTGCTTGACCTCGATCTTCAAAACCGCTCCCGCCCCGTCGGTCACCACCGCGTCGAAGAACTCGGGCCGCGCCACCGGGAAGAGGAGAAACGAGAGCCCCTCCGCCGGCAGCCGCGCCAGCCCCGTCTCCGGAAACCAGATGGTATCGGGAAGCCCGACGAGCACCGGCTCCTCCGGGTGGATCAGCGGCAGCGCGGAGAAGATCGCGTCGCAGAGACCGGCGGGCCGGGGCTGAACGGTGTAGCAGAGGTGCGCCGAGGAGACACGGCCGCCGTAATATTCCAGAATGTCCGACTTGCCGGGGGAGATGATCAGACAAATCTTGTCGGCCCCGGCCAGGATCATCCGCTCGATCAGATACTCGCTCACCGCGCGGGGCCGCTCGACCTCGCCGTCGAGCCGGCTCCCGACCGGTAACAGCTCTTTGGAAAAGGCGAGCGGTTGAATGCGGCTTCCGACCCCCGCCGCCGGGATAATTCCCCACATCGGTCTCCTCTCCTTCACTATAACGTCACATCTTGGACCGAGGGACGGCACGCCCCTTCCAGCGCCTGATGCAGATCGTCGGCGCGGCGCTCCCCGGTATGCGCCGACAGCGCCCGCTCGCGGGCCGATCGGGCGATCTTCGAGAGGCACTCCTCCGGCGATTCGATCGCCGCGATCGCCTCCTCGGCGCTTCGGGCGATCAGGATCTCCGTGCCCGGCTCGAAAAACTGGTCGAGCCCTTCCCAGAGGTCGCTTAAGAGCGGGACGCCGCAGGCGGCCGCTTCAAAGAGGCGTCCCGAAGGGCAATAGCCGCTCTCCACCATCGGCCGGCGGGTCACGTTGAGCGTCAACCGCGACGAGCAGTAAAAAACCGGATGATCGGGCGGGGGGATATGCCGAACATAGAAAAGATTGGGGGTCCAGGGAAAATCGTTCGGATATTGCGACCCCCCCAAAACAAATCGCCGGCGCGGGAGCCGCCGCGCCGGCGCGATAAACAGCTGCTCGAGCGCCTCCTGCCGGTCGGCGGCATAGGTGCCGAGGTACGAGAGATCGGCCCGATAAAATTCGACCGGCGGAACCGGACGGTGCGCCGATGGATCGACGCAGCCGTAAAGCGGCGCCACCTGCCGCGCCCCCAGCCGCTTCTGAAGCTCGGTGAGGGCGGCCCCTCCGGCGTAACTTAAAACCAGATCGAAATCGCCGAGCCCTTGGGAGGGGATGTAGACGACCCGCTCGCCCGCCCGGATCCGCTCCAGCGTCACCGGGGTGTCGAGATCGTAAAAGACGCGGAGCCGCGCCGGCGAGGAGAGAACCAGGTCCGACGCGGCGACCGCATCGGGACAGTAGGAGGTCACCATCGCCACATCGGCGTCGCTCAACGCCGTCTGCGCCCGCCGCCAGGCTTCTTCCCAATGGGAATAGAGAACTAGATCGATGCCGGGCGAGCCGGTAAAATCGCGATGCGCGGCGTAGTAAGGAACATCCCGTTCGAAGAAGAGAATCCGGTCCCCGCGCCGCGCCATGGCGCCGCCGAGGGCGCGCCAGAAGGTGGCGTGCCCGTTTCCCCAGGAAGAGCTGATCGTCAGACCGAAGATCACCAGCATCATTTCGTTTTCCCCGTCGATTGCATCCCGTTCCCTTTGCCCGCAAAAGCCGTCGGCCGGAGGGCGCTCCGCTGATGGACCGTCTCATACCGCTGCCGGACATAATCGATCAGGACCCCGAGCTGGTAGACGCTCGGATCGCTTCCCGGATGTCGCTCGACCACCCGCGCAATCGCGTGGGCAATGTGGAATCCCCGCGCCAGGATCAGATAGGCGATCGCGACCGTCGGCGCCCGGCCGATCCCCTGGCGGCAGTGAAGGTAGACGCGGCGTCCCTCCTGGTGCCAGGCTCGGATCTGTGCCACCGCCGCCGCCAATGCCTCGACGGTCGGAACCCCGTCCCACCCCCCATCCCCGCCGTCCTGAATCGGCACGTTGGCCCAGGCGAGGCGGCGCACCCCGTGAAGACACATCATGGCCGGCTCCCCCTCAATCAGGTGTTCCTGAAGGCTGAGGACGGCATTGATCCCCTCCCGGAACAACACCCGAAGATCGGCATCGGTCGGATAACACCCCAGCGCCAACGTCTTCTCATCATCGACCCAACAGAAGTGAAATTCCATTCTTCTTGCCTTCCATTCCTAATTCGTAATCCCTCATTCCTAATTGCCCTCAAGCCGCTTCCTCATAATAATCGAGCCCCGAATGATGCAGCACCTCTTCGCCGGCCAGAATCCGCAGCGTGTTGGTCAGCTTGAGATGTTGGACGAAGAGGTCATGCATCGGGGCGAGATCGGGCCGCGCCATCGGCGCTTTGAAATAAAACGAGAGCCACTCCTGCGTCCCTTTGAGCTTCGCCCGCCGGGCGAGATCCATGAAAAGAATCAGATCGAGGACCACCGGCGCCGCCAGGATCGAATCGCGGCAGAGGAAGTTGATCTTGATCTGCATCGGTTGCCCCATCCAGCCGAAGATGTCGATGTTGTCCCATCCCTCCTTGGCGTCGCCGCGCGGGGGATAATATTCGATCCGCACCTTGTGGTAGAGCGCGTTGTAGAGCTCGGGGTAGAGGCCGGAATCGAGGATCGAGCTGAGAACCGACGATTTCGTCACCTCCTTGGCATGGAAAGAGCCGGGATCGTCGAGGACCTCGCCGTCCCGGTTGCCGAGGATGTTCGTCGAAAACCACCCGCGCACCCCGAGCATCCGCGCCCGCAGGCCCGGCGCCAGAATCGTCTTCATCAAGGTCTGGCCGGTCTTGAAATCTTTCCCCGCGATCGGGACCATCCGCGCCCTGGCCGTCTCGGCGAGCGCCGGAATCTCAACAGACGTGTTCGGCGCCCCGTTCACATAAGGGATGCCGAGCCGGATCGCCGCATAGGCGTAGATCATCGAGGGGGAAATGTCGGGATCGTTCTCTTTCAATCCCTTCTCGAACGCTTCGATCGTCCGGTGGACTTCTTTCTGTTCCTGATAAACCTCGGTCGATCCGCACCAGACCATGACGAGACGGGAGAGGTCGTTCGCCGTCTTGAACTCCTCCATCTCTTTCATCAACGCCTCGGCGAGATCGATTTTCCGCCGCCCCTGTTTGACATGAGGGCCGCGCAAATTCCGGAGGAACTTCGGATCGAAGACGGCGGGAAGGGGCCGGACCGACCGGAGTTCTTCCCGCACCTCCTTTAACTGCTCCGCAGGGAGGACCCCCGCCTTGATCGCCGCTTCATGGCCGTCGTCGGGGAAGATATCCCATCCGCCGAAGACCAGATCGGTCAGGGGGGCGAGCGGGACGAGCTCCTTGATCCCTTTCCAGCGGGGCCGGGAGCGCTTCCCCAGCCGGACCCGCTCCATCTGCGTCAGCGAGCCGACCGGTTTCGCCAGCCCTTTGTTGATCAGGTGAACCCCCGCGATCAGCGTCGTCGAGACCGCGCCGCCGACCCCCGGAATCAAAACACCGAGTTTTCCGGAGGCGGGGGCGATGGCGCGACCCCCTCCTTTTTCTTCCCGTTTCACACGCTTCATGATGCAACCCTACCCAAAGTGGTCGGCTCCGGCTCCGGCCGGCGGCGATTTAAAATCTCGCAGGCATACCGTTCCAATTCCGCCGCCCGCTGAACGGCGGTATGCTCCGCCAGCACCCGGTCGCAGGCCCGCAATCCGATGGCGCGCCGCGTCTCTTCGGGAATCTCGCGCAGAGTGCGGAGGGTCTCTTCGGGGGAGCGGGAGAGAAGGATCTCCTCCCCCGGCTTGAAAAATGTCTCCAGCCCCGGCCAGAGATCGCTGATGATCGGGGTCGCGCAGGCGGCCGCCTCGAAGAGACGGACGCTCGGCGAATAACCGGCCCGGATCATATCGGCCCGGGTCACATTCAGCGTAAACCGCTGCGCGTTGTAGAAGGCGCGGTGCCTTGACGGCGGCAGATGCTCGATCCGGTCGACATTAGCAGGCCAGGAGAGGCTTTCGGGATATTTGGAGCCGGCGACGACGAACGATCCCTCGCCCCATCGCCGCGCCGGCTCGATCAATAGACGATCGAGCGTCTCCTGCCGGTCGAGGCTGTAGGTCCCCATGTAGCCGAGCGACCAGGTCGGCTCGGCCTCCTCCGGGTAGTAAAGATCGGGATCAACCGAGCAGTACAACGGCCGGGCCATCGGCGATCGGTACTCCCGCTCCAGACGTTTTAAAATCGGACCGCCGGTGAAGGAAAGATAGAGGTGATACCGGGGGATCAGCGCCTTGGAGAGGTAGTCGATTTCGCCGCGATCGAGCTTCGCGAGGGTCACCGGGGTGTCGATATCGTAAAACGCCGTCACCCCCCGCGCGGTGGAGGTCACCCACTCCCCGATCGCAATCCCCTGCGGAACGTACGATCCGACGATCACCAGATCGGCCTCTTCGACCTGTTCGGTGAAACGCTCTTTCAGCTCCTCCAGATTCTCATACAGTTCGAACCTCCCATGGCGCGGACGCGGGAGATCGCGGTTTTCGGCATACCAGGGAACATTTCGTTCGAAGAAAGTGAAATCATGGCCCCGCGCGCGGAGTCCCCGGACCAGACTTCGGTAAGTGGTGGCATGTCCGTTCCCCCAGGAGGAGGTAATCGACAGGCCGAAGATCACGATCGACATCCTTGATCCGCTCATGGCATCCCCCCCGTCTGGACCGTTTCTCTCCCTTCGAGCAGCGCCTCCAGCTGCGCCGCCCGATGGGCGTAGGTATGCTCCGCCAAAATTCGCCGCCGCGCCGCTTCTCCGATGGCGCGGGCGCGCTCGGGCGTCAGCGACCGAAGCTGCTCGGCGACATCGGCCCCGTCCCGCGCGACGAGAACTTCCTCTCCCGGATTGAGGAAGAGTTCAATCCCTTCCCAGGCATCGGTGATCAGACAGGCCGCCGCCCCCGCCGCCTCGAAGACCCGGGTCGCCGGAGAGAAACCGTTGCGCGCCATGCTCTCCCGGGTGATGTTCAGGACCGCCCGCGGGGTGCAGTTAAAAGCGTTGTGATCCCGCGTGTAGAGATGGCCGACGGCGTAAACGTTCGGCGGCATTCCTTTGTCCCCCCACCCGCTCCCCGCCAGGAGAAACCGGGCGGCCGGAAGGGCTTCGGCCGCTTTGAAGAAAAACGCTTCAACCCGCGCCTCCCGGTCGGGAAGGCGGTTTCCGAGAAAGGCGAGCTCCCCTTCGAACCTCGGATCGGGGGGGACCGGATGATGCGTCTGCGGATCGAGCGCATTGTAGATCGGCACACAGGCCCGCGCCCCGAGCGACCGATAGGCCCGCACCACCGGATCGCCGCCGCCGTAGGTCAAGATCAGATCATAACGGGGGATGAGCGATCGGAACGGATCGGCGGGATCTTTCCCGACCCGATCGAGGGTGGCGGCGGCATCGACGTCCCAGAAGATCACCTCCGTATCGGGCCCGCGCATTTCAAGCACGGCCGACTCCAGAAGTTCATCGAAGACCCCGACGCCGCTCGCCTTGACGATCAGATCGGCGCCGCGCGCCTGCGCCAGCGCCTTCGCCACGGCCGCCTCCTGGTTGGGATAGACGACCACCTCGGCCCACGGCGGATCGGGGATATCCCGATGCGCCTGCCGGCCGTAGGCGTCCGGCTCATAAAAAGCGATCTGGTAGCCCCGCCGGTGCAGGGCGCGGATGATGCCGCGATAGTAGGTCGCCGCCCCGTTCCAATACGCGGAGACGAGGCTCGATCCGAAAAAGGCGATCCGGGGCCGCCGGTTCATGCGGAAACCTCCTTTTCTTCTGGTAGATTCAGACCCGCAAAAATCGTAAGGAGCTGATCGACCCGGTGGGCGCAGGTATGCCGCGCCAGGATCGTCACCCGGCCGTGGGCGGCCAGCGCTTCCGCAGAGGAGCGATCGTTGAGGAGCATTTTCAAATGCCGCTTCATCTCCTCCCCTGTCCGGGCGACGAGGAAGTCGGCGCCGGGGGTAAACAGCGCCTCACTGTCGTCCCAGGGGGTCGAGATCAGCGGGATACCGCAGGCGAGCGCCTCGAAGGGGCGGATGGTCGGGATGCCGGGAAGAGCCCGAACATACGGCCGCCGCGGGATATGGACCGTCACCCGGAAGCGGGCGAAGACCTCCGGCACTTCATCGTTCGGAAGCCATCCGGCATAGCCGATCCCGGCCTCGGTGAGGGCGCGGCGGCCTTCTTCGGGGTAGCGGACCCCGTGAACACGGGCATTGAGACCGAGCGCTTTGACCGGCTCCAAAAGGAAGGTGTGCAGCTCCTCGGTCCGCTCGTTGTCCCCCCAGTTGCCGATCCAGACAAGATCCCCCTCCCGCTTCCCCTTAATCGGGCGAAAGAGGCGGGTGTCGGCCGCTTCATGCCAGGTCCAGGCGGCGGCCGCCCAACCGCGGGAAAGATAGAGATCGCGGATCACCCGCCCGTAGGCGAGGACGCCGTCGTAATGGGCGAGATCGTACCGGGCCACCTCTTCCGGCGCGGTGACGCTTCGATGATGGGTGTCGTGGAAGAGAAGCCGGTAGCCCCTGCTGCGGGCGCGATGTTGTCCGATCCGCCCGACCAGTTCGGGGGGATTCCATTCGTGGACCACGACGAGGTCGGCCCCGTCGAGCGCTTCATCGAGATCGATCGCGGCCGGATCGTAAAAAGCGCTTCGCAGCCCCGGGTAGGCCCGCTGAAAGCGGTCAATCGCCGCGGGCCCCTGCTCCGCGAGGAGGCTGCGGAGGCTCCACCCGTCGCGCGGCTCGAAGATGCGAAGTTCGTGGCCGCGCGCGATGAGCTCGCCCGCCACACCGCGCAAGAAATGGGCGTTCCCGTGGTTCCAATCCGAGATCAATGAGTGATAGAAGAGGACGATCCGCACGTAAATGCCTCCTGTTCGTTGATCATCTTTTGATACAGCATGAGATACCCCGCCGCCATCCGGTCGGACGTATAACGGTCGGCCTGAGCGCGGGCCCGGCAGGCGATCGACTCCCGCAGAAGAGGATCGTCGATCAATCGCCGGAGGACGGCCCGGAGCGCTTCCGGATCATCGGGAGGGACGAACAGCGCCGCCTCTCCCCATACCTCCCGAAGACTCGGCGGATCGCCGAGAACGAGCGCGCAGCCCGATAACGCCGCTTCGAGAGGGGCGAGACCGAACGGTTCATACCGGGCCGGGAGAACATAAATCGCCGCCCGCGAAAGCCAGCCGGCGAGCGCGGCCGCGGAGAGCCGGCCGAGCGGCCGGAGGGCGTTGAACGCAACTTCCTTCCCGTCGGGATGACGCGACTCTCCCGCGACAAAAACCGGCCACGGGAGATCGTGTGCGATCCGGTCGAGCAGGGCGACATTCTTCGCCTCGTCCCAGAGCCGCCCCGCGGTGAAGATCAAAGGCTCCTTCGGATGCGCCGTAAAGAACGAGGCCTCTCGTCCGTTGGGGATCACGCGGTCTCTCCGCAGCGGACCGTAATATTTCCGGAGCTCTGCGAGCATCGCCCCGGTCGGCGCCACGACACAATCGGCCTTCTGCAGCCCTCGCGAAACCGCTTCACGGTAGCGGTCCCAGGCGGCGGGCGCCTCCTCTCCCTTCACACTCCGCCACCAGGAGAGGACACAGGAATGCCCGGTGACCAGGACCGGCGCTTTCCAAGGGAGCGCCCCGTGCGCGTAGCCGTTGAGATGGATCAGATCGGGTTGAATTTGCCCCTCCAAATCGAGCAGCCATTCGCCCGCCCGGGCGACCTCCTCCCACGGCGACTCCATCCACTCCAGCTTGAACGCGCTCGGATAAAGGGTGAGATTCGGCATCGCTTCGGCTTCGGCCCGTTGCTCCGGTCGAATCGGCGCCCCCATTGTCGCAAGGGATACCGCCACGCCGTGCCGGCCGAGGGCGCGAGCCAGCTCCAGCGCATAGGTCCAGACCCCGCCGACGGTGTCGGCCGTCATCAAAATGCGGCGGGGCGCTTTTTCATGATGAATCGCCATAAAGATCAAAAGACGGAAGGCGGGGAGTCAAGCCGACCGCCTTTCGTGTTCTCCGGTATTCGATTCCAGCATCTGTAACGGAATGGGCCGTTGGTCCTGAATATCGCTGAATGCTTCGTACTCTCGAAGATAGTGCGCGTGCGCCCGCTCCCACGCCTGCTCGTCGGGTAGGCCCCATTTGCGGACATAGTCGGGGGAACCGGGGTAGGGAAAGAGCGGAACCGGCTTGTTTGCCCAGATCCCCTCTTTCGCCAGGCGCTCCCGCCACGCTTCGATCGCCGCCGGATCGTCCATGTGGGCTTCGAGGAGGTTCGCCTGAACGAAGGGGACCTGCCGCTTGGCATCGATCAGACGCGCGACGATTTCGTCGGTGGAGAGCCGGCTCGGCTTATCGAGCCACTTCCTCCCCTCCGGGCTGATGCTCTCGACCCCCGCTTCGATCGACACGCAGCCGGCCCGGCCCAGGAGCGCCAGCATCGGCGGGCTCCAGAGATCGATCCGGGTCTGGACGCCGAAGCGAATCCCCCGCTCCGCGATCCCTTCCAGGAGCGGCTTGCTCGGGAGGAAGATCTCATCGATGAAGTAGAGATAGGTCGCCCCCGCTTCGATGAGGCCGTCGAGCTCTTCCAAGATGACCGGCAGGGGGCGCTTGCGATAGTCGTCCCGGAAGTTCTCCTTCGCGCAGAAGGTGCAATGATAGGGGCAGCCGCGCGAGGTCTCCATCTCGGCGCCGGGGCCGTCGGGAGGGGCCTCGAACCGGTGGTGATGGTGCGGATGACGGGCGAGGCTCTCGCGCGACCAGCGGAGCGGCGGCAGGGCCGCCATGTCGCAGGCATGCGGCCCCCCCTGGACGCGGATCTGGTCTCCCGCGCGGTAGCAGACCGACGGGACCTCGCCCCACTCCCCGATCGGTTTCCGGATGAGAATCGACAAGATCTCCTCCGCTTCGCCGAGGATCACGGCGTCGACCCCGAGCTTCTTCAAGGTGATCGTCGGGGTCGTCGAGCCGTGCGGGCCGATGGCGATCAACGCTCCGCCGACCGGCCGCAGATCGGAAACTGTTTCGATCGGAACCCGCAGCTCCGGCGGCGCGCAGCGCCAGAAGAGATAGCTCGGCGCGGTGGTGATCACGGTCACATCGGGGGCGAAGGCTGCCGCGCGGGCGCGGATCTCTTCCCGCGAAAGCCCCTCCGCCAAGCCGTCGATGATGAGGACCTCCGCCCCCTCTCGCTCCAGCAAGGCCTTGGCGTAGCCGTATTCCAACGGGAGATGGACCTCGCGGCAGCCGAAGTAGATGCTTCCGTCGAAGGTCCAATGGGGATTGACCAGCGCGACCTTCATGCCGCCCCCTTTCCGGCGGCGCGTCCGCTTCGTATTTGCGACGCGCTGCGCGCGCGGGCCCCGCGAAGCGAAGGCTTTTCGGAGCGGGCCTCCCGCAGCCACGCATAGAGCGACCGGACCCCTTTTTCAACGCCGACCCGGGGCGACCAGCCGGTCGCCGATTGGAATCGGCGGGTGTCCGAGACATAGTAGCGCTGATCGGCGAGCCGCCACGGCTCGAAATGCGTCGTCAGCGGCCTCTCTCCGATGGCTTCGATCAGATGGATCAACTCCAAGAGACTGGTCGTGTTCGACGGCCCGCCGCCGATGTTGAACGCCTTCCCCGAGAGGAAGTCGATCCGCTCCTGAGCGAGGAGGAATGCGTCGATCAGATCTTCGACATAAAGAACGTCCCGAACCTGCCGGCCGTCGCCGAAGAGGGTGATCGGCCGGCTCTCCATCGCGCGGATCATGAAATGGGCGACCCATCCCTGATCTTCGGTCCCGAACTGATGCGGGCCGTAGATGCAGCTCATCCGGAAGACGGCCGCGGGGATGCCGTACGTGCGCGCGTAGTCGAGGACGTATTGATCGGCCGCCCCTTTCGAACAGCCGTAAGGGCTGTGAAATTCGAGCGGCCGGGATTCGCCGATGCCGTAGGTCCGGATCTCCGGCGCTTCCGGCTCGTAACGCTTGATCCCCTGCCGGAGGGGGAGCTCCTCCAGCTCGCCGTAGACTTTATTTGTCGATGTGAAGAGGAGGGGGGGAGGGCTCTCCAAAACGCGGATCGCTTCGAGCAGATTCAGCGTCCCGCGCGCGTTGACCTCGAAATCGTCGATCGGCTCGGCAAGGCTCGTCGTGACCGCCACCTGCGCGGCGAAATGAAAAACGGAGGCGGCCTGCCGGACGGCCCGCTGCAGCGCAAATGCGTTGCGCACGTCGGCCACCGTCACCTGCAGGCGGCTTCCGTGCCGCTCGCGCAGCCAGCGAAGATTCTGCTCCACCCCGGCCCGAGAGAGATTGTCGAAAATCAACACCGGGTGTCCCGCCTGAAGAAGGCGGTGCGCAAGGTTCGTCCCGATGAAGCCGGCCCCTCCCGTAATCAATACGGGTCGTTCCTTTTTTCCGTTGATCATCGCGTCAATCCCCGGGCAGCGAGTTCCGCGCGGGCATCCGAAACACGATCGATCGCCACCTGCCCCTTCAACCATGACGCCAACTCGACCAACCCTTCCTCCAATGTGACGCGAGGCTCGTACCCGAGGACCTTTCGGGCACGGGTGATATCGGCGAAGCAGTGCCGGATGTCCCCGGCCCGGTATTGTCCGGTGATTTCAGGCTGAATCCCCTCTTTTCCGAGCGCCGCCGCCATCCGGTCGGCCACCTCCCGAATCGTATAAGAGCGGCCGCTTCCGATGTTCAACGCCTCCCCGGCCGCCTCCGGCACTTCCAACGCCAGCCGGCAGGCGCGCGCCACATCATAGACGCTGACGAAATCGCGCCGCTGAAGGCCGTCTTCAAAGATCAGCGGCCGATTGCCGTTCAACAATCGGCTGGCGAAAATCGCCAGAACGCCGGTATAAGGATTGGAGAGGGCCTGCCGGGTCCCGAAGACATTGAAGAAGCGCAGCGCGACGGCCGGGAAACGATAGGCGCGCCCGATCATCAGACAGATCCGCTCTTGATCGTATTTGGAGAGGGCATAAACCGAAGAGAGACAAGGCGGCTTCGTCTCCGGCGTGGCGATCGGCTCGAGGATTTTACCTTCGGCATCCCGGACCTCCCATTCGGAGGCCTTGAGCTGCGGGAGACTCCGCTCCGACTCGGAGATCAGGCGGCCGTCGGCCGCCCGGTAGAGCCCCTCGCCGTACAAGCTCATGCTCGACGCCACGATCAGCCGCTCCACCGGCCGCTCGATCAACGCTTCCAGGAGGACGGCGGTGCCGAGGTTGTTCACCTCGGTGTAACGCGCGATCTCGTACATGCTTTGGCCGACGCCGACCGCCGCCGCAAAATGGTAGACCGCATCGACCCCTTCCAAGGCGCGCCGGACCGCCGCCCGATCGCGAACGTCTCCCACGATCAATTCCACATCGGGATGTAGATAATCGGGCCGCCCCGCGCGGGGGCCGTGGACCTGCTCCGAAAGATTGTCGAGGGCGCGGACGCGATAGCCGTGCGCGAGGAGTTCATCGGCCAGATGAGAGCCGATGAAACCCGCGCCGCCGCTGATGAGGATCTGCTTCTTCATGTAGGACTCCTTACCTTCTTAAAAATGGGTTCATCCAAATTGTGAGTTGCTCGAAAATAAAAGCAAGAGACATGCCCCGAACCTTCATGTCGACACCACGGCATGGGACAGAGAAAGACCGAAAAGGTTATCAACAGAAAGATGAACAGGATGTCCACAAGAAGGATGTGAGCCCCACTACACGAAGAAGCGCCGCAACGCGAAATCGATCCCTCCGTAATCAAAGATGAAGTTCAAAACGCCTCTTCCTCTACCGAGAATCGAACGGGTCTCCTCACAATTTATTTTGTCATGGCGCGAGGTCATGTATCGCCTCCCCGCTTCCACCGTCTCTGCAATCCCGCTTACATCGCCGCAATATTCGAAAAAGATTTGCAGAGAGTTCAACAAACCATTCACCTCGGAAAATTCTTTCAGCGGAAAAATAGCGCTCCTTCCGTATGGAAGAGGAGCGGCGTCGGATTTGCATTCTCCCCCGCAGCAGGGCAAGCGTGAGCGAAACGATGATCGAAGCGATCAAGTTCTGGAACGAGCCGAACAATCTTTCTCATTGGGATTTTACGATCGACCCGGAGTGGAAGGAGTATGTGCGGATGACCCGGTCGGCGGCGGAGCGGGTGCGCGCCCTCTGCCCTTCCTTGCGCCGGGTGTTGGGAGGGATCTCGCCGATCGATCCGAGTTTCATCGCCCTTCTCGGCCGTCACGGCTTGCTGGCGTCGGTCGATGTCGTGGCGGTCCACGGCTTTCCGCTCGACTGGAATCACTGGCAACTCGAAGAGTGGCCGAAGAAGATCGAAGCGATCGAGAAGGTGACCGACCTTCCGGTTTGGGTCACCGAGGTGGGGGTCTCCACCTTCGGGGCGGATGAAGTTCAACGCTTTGGATTGCAGCGGACGGCGGCGCTTTTATTAGGTCGAGTCGAGCGGCTCTTCTGGTACAGCCTTCTCGATCTCCCCCCGGCCTGGGAGGCGACGACCCGCCACAAAGAGAGCGAGGGAAGTTCATATTATCGGCATTTCTATATGGGATTGGTTCGGGACAACGGCACGCCGAAACCGGCGCTCGATTGTTTCAACCCCGAGATGGGGATCTGCCAGTGGTTTCACTTTCAGGATCACCGCCTTGAATCGGCGGTCGCCTGGCTGCGGCGGATGGGGGTGAAAAAACTCCGGACCGGGTTGAGCTGGGCCGATTGGCACCGGCCCGGCGCCATCGCATGGTTCGATCATCAAATGGCGCAACTCGCCGAATTCGAGCTGACGATCACTCTCTGCTTCACCCCCCCCTCGCGGGGGCGCCTCCCGCATCACACAAGCCCTCCCTTGGTGCCGGAGGAGTTTGCCGAATTCGCCGAGTGGGTGGTCCGGCGGTATGTCCTCGGTGAGAAAAAGGAGACCGACATGCCTCGGCGGATTCTCGAGCCGATGCGACCCGAAGGGGACGGCGTCGCGCCGGTCAGATCGGATCGTTGAGGGAGGCCAGCGGGGTGGAAGAGGCGCTTGCGAGAAGCCCCTGCGTCTGCCGCCGGACGAGAGAGGCGTAATAGCCGTCGGCCTTCATCAGGGCTTCGTGATCGCCGCTCTCGATGATCTCCCCCCCCTTGAGGACCAAGATTCGATCGGCGCCGACAACGGTAGAGAGGCGGTGGGCAATGACGAAGGTGGTCCGTCCTTTGACCAGCCGCGCCAGCGCTTCTTGAACCAGCGCCTCCGACTCCGCGTCGAGCGCCGAGGTCGCTTCATCCAAAATGAGGATCGGCGGATTCTTCAGCAGCGCGCGCGCGATCGCGATCCGCTGCCGCTCTCCCGCCGAGAACCGGCCTCCCCGCTCCCCCACCAGGGTCTCATATCCTTCCGGAAGACGCTCGATGAATTCGTGCGCATGGGCCGCCTGGGCCGCTTCGATGATCTCACGCTGTGAGGCGCCCGGTTTGCCGTAGGCGATGTTGTTTCGGACCGAATCGTTGAAGAGCAGCGCCTCCTGAAGGACCACGCCGATCTGCCGCCGGAGCGATCGCTGCTTGAGGGTCCGCAGATCGGCCCCGTCGACGAGGATCGCGCCGGCGGTCGGGTCGTAGAGCCGCTGGAGCAGCGCCATGAGGGTCGTCTTGCCGGCGCCGCTCGGGCCGACGAGGGCGATCATCTCCCCCGGCCGGACATAGAGGTCGATCCGCCGAACGATCGGTTTTTTTTCATGGTAGGCAAAGCCGACGCCGGCGAAGAGGACCTCCCCGCGGAGCGATTCGACTTCCCGCGCGTTCGGCGGATCGGCCAGCCGGTCCTGCGCGTCGAGAATCGCGTAGATTGTCTGGAGAGAGACCGAAGCGCGCCGGAGGGTTTGGTAAATCCCGGTGAGACCCTGGACCGGTCCGAAGAGGCCGCCGACGTAGCCGAGAAAGGCGACGAGTGTACCGACGGTCATCTCGCCTCGGAGAATCAAAACGCCGCCGAAGGCGATCGCCGCGATCCGGGCCAGCATGACGATCCCGTTCTTCGCCGCGCCGACGCCGGAATCAAAACCGACCCCGCGCACCACCACCTCGTTCGCTTCATGGACGCCGCTCAGGAAACGGCGCTTCTCCTCATCTTCCATCGCAAAGCTCTTCACGGTCATGATGCCGGAGAGGACTTCATTGAAGCGCGAGTAGATCTTGGCCCAGCGGTCGAGCAGCGTCCGCTCCCGCCGGGTCTGCGGCTCGGCCGCCCAGGCGCCGATCAACGCCGGGAGCGGGGTGAAGGCGAGCACGACCCACGAAAGCCGCCCGTCGAGCCGGAGCATCAGAACAAAAGAGAGGGCGAGGTAGACCAGCGCCGGCAGGACATTAAAAGCGATTTCGCTGAGCGCTTGGAGAAACCCCTGAATTCCCCGATCGAGCTTGGTCATGATCCCGCCGACGCTTTCTTCTTTGTGGAAGGTCAGGGGGAGCGAATGGAGGCGGTCGACCGTCGCTTCTAGCAGCCCGTAGTGGACCCCGAGCCGGACCCGCCAGGTGAGCCAGCTGGAGAGGGCGAGGATCGCCTCACGGCCGAGCCCCAGCGCCAGCAGCCCGCCGACGGCGAGCCCCACCGTCTGGAGGGTCCCCCCGCCGCCGAGTTCGTCAAAGAGATATTTGAGAACAAGCGGCTCCACCGCGCTCAGCGCCGCCCCCCCCAGCGTCAATCCGAGGATCACGAATACAACGCCGCGGAAAGGGCGGATAAAGACCAGCGCCCGCCGTCCTTGCGAAAGCCACTCCGGATTTGTTGTTTGATCTATCATGAAATCGATCCTCTACTCCCTTAAAATCATCCGTCTCCCGGAAGTTCAAAGGGAATAGGCTACCAGATCGACCGGCGGCTGCAATTGGGAATCGGCCTTAGTTTCGGCGGGGAAAAGGAGATAAAAAGGGACCTTTGCACCCGAAGGGCGATGCAAAGGTCACCGGATGTGAGGGGTTAGATGTCTTTGACGAGGGAGGAAATCAGGAGGCGCTTAGCCGGCCCGGCGCAGCGCGCCGGTCGGCAGGCGTGAGGCCGCGTTGCCGTTTTGTTTCGTTCGGGCCGCTCGGACGGGAAGGGCCTTCGTTGCAAGACCATATTGTTCAAAATAAGCGATTGTCTTTTTGAGCCCCTCTTCGAGCCGGATCTTCGGCTCCCAGGAAAGCGATTCTCTCGCCGAGGTAATATCGGGACGGCGCTGTGTCGGATCGTCCTGAGGGAGGGGCTTATGAACGATCTTGGAGCGGGACCCGGTGAGGGAGATGACCTTCTCGGCCAGCTCCAGCACGGTAAACTCCTCCGGATTCCCCAGATTCACCGGCCCGGTCAAACCGGGCGCCTCCATCATCCGGATGATCCCTTCGATCAGATCATCGACGTAGCAGAAGGAGCGGGTCTGGCTGCCGTCGCCGTAGACCGTGATCTCATTTCCTTGAAGCGCTTGAAGGATGAAGTTGCTCACCACCCGTCCGTCATTGGGGGCCATGGCGGGTCCGTAGGTGTTGAAGATCCGGACGATCCGGATATCGATCCGGTACTGCCGGTGGTAATCCATCATCAGGGTCTCTGCCACCCGCTTTCCCTCGTCATAACAGCTTCGAGGGCCGATCGGGTTGACGTTTCCCCAATAAGACTCCGGCTGGGGGTGGACTTCGGGGTCTCCATAAACCTCCGAGGTGGAGGCTTGGAGGATGCGGGCTTTGGTCCGTCGCGCCAATTCCAGCATATGGGTGACGCCGAGCACGTTCGCCTGAACGGTGCGGACCGGGTCGAACTGATAATGGACCGGCGAGGCGGGGCAGGCAAGATTGTAAATCCGATCGACCTCCAGATCGATCGGATGAACGATGTCGTGCCGGATCGCTTCAAACCGGGGATGATCGAGGAAAGAACGGATGTTCTCCTTTGACCCTGTGAAGTAATTGTCCAGGCAGAGGATCTGATGTCCCTGCGCAAGGAGCCGCCCGCAAAGATGCGAGCCGAGAAAACCGGCGCCGCCCGTGACCAAAATTTTCTTTCGCTCTGGATCAAAGCTTGAATGCATACGACTCTCCTCTACTCGTTCTCATCCGGTTCTTCATCACGGCAGTGCAGAAAAAGTGCAGCCCCTTTCCATCAGGATCGATCGGTTGCAACTGTATAAACACTGCCACCCTTTCATGAGCGCCTGTTTTTTTAAAATTGATATGGGTAGGACCCCCTTTTGAGTCGCCTCCGCTCAAGGCGACGATCATGCAGGCACTAAAGAAGCAAAAGAAGTGCCGATCAGAAAGAGGCCGCCACGAAAGGTATTCCCCGTCACATCGGTTGCAAGGAGATGGCGTCGAGTTCGCCGAGAAGCGCGGCCCGGTAACGCAGAGAAAGAGATTTGAACCGCCCTGCATCCGGGGCGGGACCGAGCGCCTCCGCGGCCAGGGTCGCGTACCCGAGGCGGTAGGCCAGGTAGGCCACTTTATAAAAGCGCAGCCGGTCGAGGAGACGCGGGTCGTTTGCGAGCGCCTGATACCGGCCGAGAAATCGTTCCTCGTCGCGGACACTGAAGCCGAACTCGACACAACAGCCGGCGAGGTCCCAGGCGATCTCCTGACCGCCGGGGAAAAAATGATCGTCGTGGTGATCCACGCCGTCGGTTTTCAGATATCCCGCGGAAGTTTGAAGCCACTCGTGCGGGAACATCCTTCCGTCGATCGCCGCCGGCCGCTCCTTTTCAAAGAGGGATCGAAATCGCCCGAGCCGATCCAGCGGCCCCTCCCATCCTTTTCCCAGCCCTTCGCTGAGATTGATCCGCATCATTTCGATCATCTCATCGAAGGACCGGCGGCGGGAGACCGGGAACGTCTCCCTAAGAAACGCGAGATAACGCGCCATCGTCTCGATCAACGAGGAATCGGCTTCCCCTCCGGAAACCGGAGCGCCTTCTACATACTCCGTCACGAGAAAGCCGCGCACGAGACCGACCACCGGCGGGCCCCACCCGGCGCCGGCCAATCGCTCCGCGCGTTCGCGTTTCGACCGGCCGTAACGTCCGAGGCCGGCGAACTTGAGCAGGCGCGGTTTCTCTTTTGATTCGAGCGACAGATACTTCCGCCGCTCATGTTGAGGCTGAACCGGAGGATAGCTCAATTCACTCTGATAAACGTGAGAGCGCCATCGGCCGCCGGAAAAATCAACAAACGGGCCTTGCGGCAGGGAGGAGAAATATTTCTCTCGATTCAGAAAAATCTCCTCGAAGGAGGTGGCGATCTTCCGGTGTCTCGGCCAGCACCCCCGCGCCGCCTCGGAGCGGAAGCGGGTTCCGTCCGGCTCCCAGCTTGGAAAGAGGAGAATCCGATCATCGGCAATCCCGATCTCGGAGAGCTTTTCCGCGACGGAGGTCATCGAGGAACCGCTCAGGCCGGGCCCTTCATCGATGATGAGGAAGTAAGCGCCCTTTTTCCCGGCAAGCTCTTTTTCAAGGGAGGAAGAGAGGCGGAGGAATCGGTCGAACGGATGGCCGCGCGGCCGGACCGTATAGGAGCAGATCGAAGAACCATTGGCTTCGAGGGGGGCGGCCACCACCGCGGAGAGGCTGGTGCCGATGCTCCGGATGCCGATGCAGACCGCCGGCTGCGGACCGACTTCCCGAACCAATCGAAGCGCCGACTCCAGATAGGTTTCTGGATAGAGGCCGTAATAGGCATATCCTTCCGGAACACGCAGGGCGATTTTTGGAGGAAGATTGGAGAAAAGCGGGTCTTTAAGCGCGCGGCCGAGCCGGGACGGTATGTCATCGGTCTGAAATTGCGCGCTCCGCGCGCTTCGATAGAAGAGATGTCCGATCAGAAGGCTCGCCTGCCGAAGCCGCCGTAAGAGGGGACCGTCCGAATCGAAATCGGGAGAGAGGGCGTCGGCGACGGCCGACTCGAAGACCCCCCACTCGATCAAAAGCTCCACGATCCGATCATGATCGCGGAAGCCTTCTTTTTCCAAAGAGAAGAAAAGCGCTTGAAGTTGAGCAAGTTGTTCGGAGGCATCCACCACCTCTTCTTGTCCGCCGTAGACGATCATCTCGATCCCCACGCCTCCCTTGGGGATCATTCTACAATGATCTCGGCGGACGATGGAACGGTTCCCGTTGCAAAGCCGCTTGACAGAGCGGACACCGGCCCCCCTTATCCGCTTCGGGCATCGACTTCGGCGGCCAGCCGCTGGAGCCCCTCGGAAATCTTCACCCGATACGGGGGCGCTTCTTCCAGCCGACGCAGCGGCTCCGGAAGGCGGGCCAGTTCGGCGGCGGCGCGCCGGCGCGATTCGGTGAGGGAGGGAGACGGGGCGAGACGCCGGCCTGCGCGCATCACCGGCTGCAGAAGCGCTTCCCCCTCCTGCGGATCGCTCTCCAGCGTGAGGAGATCCTCGGCGATTCGTCCGTCCGGGCCGCTCCGGCGATAAACCTGTTTCCGTCCCGGCCAGGTGGCTTTTCCCTCCGACCGCTTCCGGCGCGCCCGCCCCGCATACTCCTGAAGCTTGTAGGCGCAGTCGAGGTAGGGGACGTCGGCCGAGGTGTCGAGGCGGGAGCCGATGCCGAAGCCGTCGATCGGGGCTCCCGACCCCAGCAGATCGCGCACGACCTGTTCATCCAGACTGCCGCTCGCCCAGATCTTCACCCCCGGCAATCCCCCCTCGTCCAAGATCCGCCGCACCTTTTTCGCATGATCGGCGAGATCGCCGCTGTCGAGACGGACCCCTTTGATCTCGATCCCCTCCGATTTCAGTCGCGGCGCGATCGAGACCACCTTCGCCGCCCCCTCCTCCGTGTCGTAGGTGTCGATCAGGAGGACGACATTGTCCGGTTGCGCATGGGCGAATCGGAGGAAGGCTTCCGTCTCCTCCTCGTGGGCTTGAATGAAAGAGTGCGCCATCGTTCCATAGGAGGGGATCCCATAGTCAAATTCGGCCAAGACGTTGGACGAGCCGGCGAAGCCGGCCAGATAAGAGGCGCGCGCCGCCGTCAGACCGGCCTCCGCCCCGTGCGCCCGGCGCAGTCCGAAGTCGATCAACAACTTTCCCGGCGCGACCAGGACCGACCGGGCCGCCTTCGAAGCGATCAGGATTTGTAAGTGAAGCAGGTTGATCAGGCGGGTCTCGATCAGCTGCGCTTGCGGGAGCGGCGCGGTCACCCGGACGATCGGCTCGTTCGGAAAGAAGACCGTCCCCTCCGGCATCGCATCGACATCACCGGCGAACCGAAGCCGGGACAAATCATCGATGAACCCCCTGCTGAACCGGCCGGTCTCTGCGAGCCACGCCAATTCTTCCGGGCTGAATTGAAGCGACTCCAGGTAGGCGAGCAGCGGCTCCAGACCGGCGGCGATGAAAAAGTTGCGCTCCGGCGGTTTTTTTCGAACAAAGAATTCGAAGACCGCCGTCTCCGCCATCCCCTCCTCGAAATACCCTTGGAGCATGGTGAGCTGATAAAGATCGGTTAAGAGAACGCTCGACGACATTGGATATCACTCCTGCTTGAAGACGGTGACCGTAGGGGTTCAACATGTTGAACCCCTACAACAACAGCGAGAATGCCTCACACCTTGTATCCGACACGGCGGAGCAATTCTTTACGGGACCGCAGATCGGCATCGGTCTCGACCCCTCTCGGTCTAAATCCGTCGATCACCCCCATCACCCCCCTCCCTTGCTCGGTTTCGGCCACGATCACCTCCACCGGGTTGGCGCTGGCGCAGTAAATCGTGCAGACCTCTTGAACCGACTTGACCGCATTCAAGACATTGATCGGATAGACCCCGCGCAGCAGGATGAGGAAAACATGTCCCGCGGAAAGGGTAAAGGCATTCTTCGTCGCCAGATCGATCAGGGAGGCGTCGGTCCCGCTCGTCCGAATCAGGCAGGGGCCGGAAGCCTCGCAGAACGCGAGGCCGAACTGGATCCCCGGCACCGCCGTCGCCAACGCCTCGTGAAGGTCGTCCACCGTTTTAATGAAGTGCGCCTGTCCGAGAATCAGATTAATCTCTTCCGGTTTGTCGATCTTGATCGATTTAAATTCCATCCTCTCCTCCTCCGTTGCAGCCACCTGTTTCGGAATATCAACGATCGGCCGTCACCCGCCGGTTCCGTGGCGGATTCGCACCTCGTATGGTATATTTTGGATCGACTTCATCGTATTGATGATCAGCATTTTTTGCAAGTGTAGGGGTTCTTGATGGACTTCAAAAAAACGGCCGCTCTCCTTTTTTTTAGCCTTTTCTTTACATGCACTGCAACCGCTTATGCTTTCCCCCCCCAGTCGATTGAACTTCTGCCGGGGTACACGGCGCCCGATTCGGCGTCGGACGGAGGTCCCGCCGTCGATCTGCGCTACCTCCTCCACTTCCCCTCCCTCTATCTCGTCGCCGGAATCGGGGTTGGACAGATCAACGCCCCGGCGAATCATCGGAATCTGGCGATCGGAAGCGATCTGGAGATGACCCCGGTCGGCTTCACCCTCCGGCTCTCCCCGCCCCTCCTCGAATCGTTCGTGACCTTTTTCGAAATCGGGGCCGATCGGCTCTTCGGCCTTCACTATGAACTCGATCCCTCCGTAAATACCGGTGAGAACGATATCTGTATTGTCGAACCCGGGATCGGCCCCACCCCCTGCCGGAAAACAACGATCAAGGAGAGTTCGGTCGCTTATCGGCTCGGCGCCGGGATCGAAAAGGTCTTCCGATCGGGTTTCGGGGTCGGTCTTCATTATACTTATCGAAGAGCGGAGCCCATCGAACGAATCGTCAGCGAGACGCCGGAGCTCGGTGTAACGGCCACCCGGACGACTCGGGAGGACCTCTTTAAAGTCAGACAGTCGATCTTTTCACTCTTGATCAGTTACCGGTTTCGGTAGAGACGACCCGCCGGGGCGTCTCTCACCGGCTCGCCCGTTCGGGTGACGCGTGCATTGCCCTCCATACGACATTTTAGGACAGATCTGCTTGCCTGCGGGGAGGGAGTCATGTTATGATCGGCCTCCTATCAGAGGTTGATCGATGTCAAACCGCGTGCAACAATTCTTGATCGGATCGGGTCTCATCCTATTGGCGGTGGGGCTTGGCCGGATCTATACCCTCTTCGCCGCCCGTTCCGCAGACCCTTTCTTCGCCCCCCACCTTTTGGTGACCCTTCTCTCCCTTTGGATCGCCACGTCGATCCTCCGGGTCGGCTTGCGGAAAACGGAGATCACCCCGCGCGGCGCCTTGTCGTTGATCCGATCCGGGTCGATCCTGCTGATGATCTGGAGTTACCGTCTCTATCTGGTCCTCAAGACCGTCCGCTCTCCGCTCGATCTGAAGGCCCATTTCTACCTGGCCTTCATCTATATGGTGATGGGCGCCCTGGTCATGCTCTTCGGATTGAGGACCAGCCGCGCCCTTCGGAAGAAGGCGGCGCAGGTCCCCTCTCCCGCTCCGATCCCCCTGACCGGCGCCCTCTCGAAAGATTCCGCAGAAAAATAGCCTTTTTTCCGCCTCGCGATGATGTTAAAATCTCCTTAAAGAAGGAAATGAACATCGGGTATTGCGATGGCGGTGAAATATCGAGACTACTATGAGGTCCTGGGCGTTCCCCGGACCGCTTCCGCGGAGGAGATCAAGAAGGCCTATCGAAAGCTCGCGCGGAAGTACCATCCCGACCTCCAGACCGGTCCAGGCAAGGAAGAGGCCGAGCGGAAATTCAAAGAGCTCAATGAGGCCAACGAGGTGCTCGGCGATCCGAAGAAGCGGGAGAAATACGACCGCCTCGGACCGCAGTGGCAGGAGGGGATGGACTTTACCCCGCCGCCCGGCGCGGGCCCCCGGGAGGGGACCTTCCGGTACGAGGGGGGATTCGAGGGCTTTGAGGAGTTCGGCGGTTTTTCCGATTTCTTCGAATCGCTCTTCGGCGACACGATGGGAGGTCGCCGGAGAGGGAGTGGGTTCGGCCGCGGCGGCGTCCCCCGCCCGAGGCGCGGCAGCGACGTCGAATCGGAGATGGAGCTCACCCTGGAAGAGGTGGTCCACGGGGCGAAGCGGCGGGTCCGGCTTCAGGGACAGGCCCTCTGTCCCGTCTGCAACGGCCGCGGGACGGTCGGGCAGCAGACCTGCCCCCGCTGCGGCGGGACCGGCCGGGTGATCGAAGCGCGGGAGCTGACGGTCAACATCCCTCCGGGGGCGCGGGAGGGGGATCGGGTCCGTCTCGCCGGGCAAGGGGAGCCGGGAGAGAGCGGCGGTCCTCCGGGCGACCTCTTCATCCGCATCCGGCTTCTCCCCCATCCTCGTTTTAAAATCGTGAATGAAAACGATCTTGAGACGGAAATCGAAGTGATGCCGTGGGAAGCCGTTTTGGGAACCGAGGTTCGGATTCAGACCCTCGACGGCGAAGGAACCCTGAAGATCCCGGCGGGAAGTCGCAGGGGGAAGCGGTTCCGGCTCCGCGGGAAAGGGCTCCCCATTCGGGGGAAGGGACGGGGGGATCTCTATGTTCCGCTCGAAATCAATGTCCCCCCGCAGGTGACGTCGGAAGAGAGACGCCTGTACGAGGAACTCGCGCGTCTGGCAAAGGAGCGGCGGTCGTAATGCGAAGAATGGGATCGATCCAAAAATGGATCACCTACCGGAAGGATGATTCGGGAGAAGAGATCTGCTACGTGACCCTGGAGGGGCTGGCCCGGTTGGCCCATGTTCCGGTGACCTCGGTGCGACGGATGCAGGAAGAAGGTTTGATTGCGCCGATTCGGGGCGAGGAGCGGTTGTTTCCGCAGGAGACCCTTCGCCGCATCGCCAAGATCGAGCGGCTTCGCGCCCAGCTTCAGATCGATCTCGGCGGCATCGACATTATTCTCGGTCTGATGGAGCGGATGGAGGAGATGGAGCGGGAGATCGCCGCGTTGCGGCGGGAGGCGCGGCGGTGAAAAAGCTCTGGCGGCGCTACCGGATGAAATATTACTTCGTTTTTTCCCTCGTCCTTTTTGTCGCGCTGATCCTCGTCAATTTCTTTTTTCTTCGCCGTTTTTTTGCAGGGGCGGGATAAAAATATCCGAATCGCACATCCCCAGACCTGTAGGGGCGTATTGCAATACGCCCCTACGATACCGATTCAACGATCAAAAACGAAGAGCCCGTCCCGGATCATCCGGCTCACCGTTTCGATCTCTTTTTGAAGGGAGCGGTCTTCCTCCAGCGGCGAAACCTTTGTCCGAAGCCGTTTGAGCGCTTCTGCCACCCCTTCCCCCGGCTTCAACGGCGCATGAAAGTCGATCCCCTGCGCCGCCGCAATCAATTCGATCGCGAGGATTGCTTCCACGTTCAAGACGATCTGGTCGAGCTTCAACGCCGATCCCATCGCCATGCTGACATAATCTTCTTGATTCGCCGAGGTCGGAATGGAATCGACCGAGGCGGGATGCGCCAGCAGTTTGCACTCCGAAGCCAATGCCGCGGCGGCGACCTGCGGCATCATCAATCCGGAGTGGAGGCCCGGGCGCCGGGTGAGAAAACGGGGAAGGTCGATCAGATCGGGATCGACCAGCTGCGCGATCCGCCGCTCCGAGATCACCCCCAAATGGGTCAGGGCGATGGCAAGCAGATCGAGGACCAGGGCGATCGGGTGACCATGAAAATTCCCTCCCGCCAAGATCGATTCCGATTCCGGGAAGACAAGCGGGTTATCGGTGATGCTGTTGGTCTCGATCGTCAGCACCCCCCGGACATGATCGATCGCGTCCCGGACGGCGCCGTGGACCTGCGGCATGCAGCGAAGAGAGTAGGGATCTTGGACGCGGCTGCAAGCAATGTGGGAGGCGCGGATTTCACTTCGCGCGAGCAGCGCGCGGATCTTTCGGGCGACATTTTTTTGACCGGGGTAGGGGCGCAGGCGCTGAATCCGCTCGTCGAAGGCGGTCGGCGTTCCCATCAGCGCTTCGAGCGACATCGCCCCGGCCACATCGGCGCTCTCCGCCAGCCGCTCCGCCCCCTGCAACGAGAGAAGTCCGAGCGATAGAGCCGCCTGGGTCCCATTGACCAGCGCCAGCCCTTCTTTCGCCTCCAGAATGATCGGCGCGATGCCGGCTTGCCGCAGCGCGCGGCGGCCCGGAAGGCGCTTCCCGTTTACGAGAGCCTCTCCCTCCCCGATCAGCAGCTGGGCCAGATGGGCGAGGGGGATCAGGTCGCCGCTCGCCCCGACCGACCCCCGGCTCGGGATCACCGGATGGACCGCGCGGTTGAGCATCTCGATCAGCCGCTCGACCACCACCGGACGGACCCCCGAATGACCGGCGGCCAGGACGTTGGCCCGCAGAAGGATGATGCCGCGGGTCTGCGCCTCGGAAAGGGGGGGGCCGACGCCGCAGGCGTGGCTCCGGACGAGGTTGGCCTGAAGCTGGCGAATCTCCCCCTCCGAAATTTTCTGGTCGGCGAGTTTCCCGAAGCCGGTGGTGATCCCATAGACGACGCGATGCTCCGAGAGCATCTTCTCGACCACGCCGCGGGAGCGGCGCATCTTCGCGACCGCCTCCCGGGCCAGGCGAACCGTTCTTCGCCCCAGGACGACCTCATAAAAATCGGAAGGTTTTAAATCATGACCGGTGAGATGTAGGGGGCGCATTTCGAGCATTATATTGGAATCACCCGATGAGTGCAACGATTCAAAGAAGGGGTGATGTTACAAAAGATTGATCGATCTGATCTAACCTCTTTCCTTGAAAGATACAAATCGGTTAAAATAGCGCAAATTATGCGACGGGACACGCCTACATAGAAATGGGGGAACCCAGGCACCAGCGTCTTTTATCCTCAAGGGTACCAACTAGGAATATCTCGATTGCATTTTGTAAAGAATATGTTAGGCTGTAAGCGATTTCCCGCCCCTTGAATGAAGGTTAAAGGATTATGCCGGCTCAAAAAGAGTCCCGAGACGCCCTGAACGAAGCCCTCCATCTTTGCATCAAAAAAAGCCAATGGTCGGAGGCGATCGAGATCCTCAAGAAGCTGATGAAGCTGGAGCCGACGAACACGATGTACCTTCTTCGGGTCGGGGACTACTCCGCCAAAATCGGCGCGAAGAAAGAGGCGGTGACCGCCTACCTGAGCGCCGGAGATACCTTTTCGAAGAACGGCTTTCTGGTAAAGGCGATCGCGGCGTATAAGATGATCCTCCATTTGGAGCCGGACCATCCCGAGGCGCGGAAGCGGCTCCAAACCGTCCATTCAGAGGCGCGGGGACAAACCGATCCGATGATGATCCTGAAGACCGCCCCCGCGGCGCCGTCCGATTCGGCGGCCGTCGAAGCCTCCCCGCCCGAGTCGATTCCGTCCCAACCGAAGGAGGCGCCGCCGTTCGAGATTGAGCGGACCTCTCTGTCGGAAGAGGCCGAGCCGAGTCCGGAAGCGGCCCCGTCCCCCGTCGCGAAGAAATTCGCCGGCGATGCCATCCCGCTTTTTGCCAATTTGACCCCGGAAGAGTTCGCAAGCGTCATCGAGGGGACGACGCCGCGAAGCTACCCCCCCGGCGCCTTCATCGTTCGCGAAGGAGAGACGGGGAATTCGATCTATATTATTGTCAAGGGGCGGGCCAAAGCGGCAACCAAGGTCGGCGGTCAGGAAATCGTCCTCGGCTTCCTCAATGAGAGCGACTTTTTCGGAGAGGTCGCCTTCCTGACCGGGCGGCCGAGGACGGCCGACGTCGTGACGGTGCACGAGACCGATCTCTTGGAGCTTCCGGGGGAATCGGTCAGCGCCATTCTGGCGCAGTACCCCCACATCCGCTCCGTTCTCGAGCGTTTGTACATCAAACGGATGCAGATCACGATCGATGCGATGAAAAGCGCGAAGGGGGCGTTGTGAAAAGGGCGTTCCATTCCATCAGAACCGTCGCCCGGCGACGGCCGGGGAGGAGCGCGCGATGAGAGTGAAGGTGCTCGGTTGCTACGGGGCTGATTTCTACGAAAAGAAAAATGGGAAGGCGATCCGTTATAATCCCTCCGGTTTTCTGATCAACAAATCGGTCGCCCTCGATGCAGGGACCCTCTGCGGCGCGCTGACCCTCTCGGATCTGAGCAAAGTCCGGTATGTCTTCATCTCGCACGCCCACCTCGACCATATCCAAAGCCTCCCCTTCATGGCTGAAATTCTCTTCGGAAAAATTCAAAACCCGGTCGTGATCGTGAGCATCGCCGAGGTGATCGAGGTCCTCCGGAAACATTTCTTCAACGGCCACCTCTGGCCTGACTTTACCCGTCTGCCGACCCCGGAAAACCGGATCCTTTCCTATCAGGTGATCCCGGTCGGAAAACCGGTCGAGGTGGAGGGGCTCAAGATCACCGCCATTCAGGTCAGCCACATCGTCCCGGCGGTCGGGTTCATCGTCGAGGAGGACCGGTCGGCGATCGTTTACAGCGGCGACACATGGAAGACCGATGAGCTCTGGAAGGTCGCCGCTCAGATCGATCATCTCAAGGCGATCTTCGTCGAGTCGTCCTTTCCCGATCAACTCTCCCAGCTCGCGATGATCTCGGGGCATCTGACGCCGCAGTTGACCTTGCAAGAATTCAACAAGATTCACCGGCCCGACCTCCCCCTCTACATTTACCATATGAAGCCGCCCTACCTGGATGAGATCCGCCGGCAGGTCAAAGGGCTCCGGAGCAAAGGGGTCCATCTTTTGCGGGACGGCCAGGTGTTCAACTTCTAGCCGGCTTCCCCCCCGACATCTGCTTGACCTCTGCTTGTTTCACCTTCCCCACTATGTTAGAATTTCTCTCAAGTCGGATGAACTGTTCAGACCCGCATCGGTTTTCCTTTTGATCGCCCGAAGACCTCTTTTGACCCGGCCGAATGGACTCTGCTAATATGGTTATAAGATCAGCAACTGAGGAAAATCGCTCGGAAGAGACCGTCCCCTCCTCAATCGATCGGTTCTTGACGGTGATGACCTACAATATCCATCACGGAAGAGGACGGGACGGCCGGGTTGATCTGAAGCGGATCTGCACCGTCATTCAGGAGGGAAAACCCGATCTCGTCGCCCTCCAAGAGGTCGATCTGGGGATGACAAGGAGCGAGCGGCTCGATCAGGGACGGGAGTTGGCCGACCTGCTCGAAATGCATCACGTGGCCGGACACAACTGGTATCTAGGAGAAGGGGCGTACGGCAATGTCTTTCTCTCCCGATGGCCGGTCACCATTGTAGGGAACCTTGATTTGAGCGTTCCGGGGCGGGAGCCGAGGGGCTGTCTTTTAACCGAAGTGCATCACGGCGCCTCGCTGCTGTTGGTCGCATCCCTCCACCTGGGCCTCGGAATGGCGGAGAGAAAAAGGCAGTCCCTGACGATCTTGGATCAATTGAAGATGCTCTACACGGATGAACCGATCTTGATCATGGGGGATTTCAACACTTTCTCTTTCTCGTCGATTGCGCGCCGATTTCGCGCTTCGTATACCGATGTCTTCGAAGAAGCGGGGGTCGGACCCCGATCAACCTTTCGAAAAATCGGCATTCCCCTCCGGCTTGATTACATCTACGCCTCCGATCACCTCCTTCCGGTAAAGGCCCATGTCCTCCGGACGCAGACCGCTTCGGCCGCTTCCGATCACTTTCCGCTGATCGCGCAATTCCTCTGGAAGGATCGAGATGAACGCCGAGAAGATCATCAGACCGGGGCGGAACTGTTATCGCATCGCCCAAGCTGACCGGGTCGATCTCCTGGTCGACGCCGCCGCTTATTACAGAGCCCTTTACCACGCGATTCTTCAGGCGCAAGAGCGCCTTGTTTTCTTAGGATGGCAATTCGACAGCCGCGTCTCCCTCCTTCGCGGAGAGGAGGCCGACCGGGCCCGTGATCCGGTTCAGTTCCTTCCTCTTCTGCAAAAAATCACCGAAGAACGCCCGCAGCTCCAGGTCTATCTCTTGGCCTGGGATCACTCCATTGTCTTCGCCCCCGAACGGGAATGGTTTCAGTCGTACCGGTTTCAACAAGGGACGGGAGATCAGATCCATTTTGTCTTCGACCATTTCCATCCTGCGGGAGGAAGCCACCACCAAAAAATCGTTCTGGTAGACGGGATCGCCAGCTTCTGCGGCGGGCTCGATATCTGCGGCGATCGATGGGACACCCCGCAGCATCGCCGCCAAAATCCCCTTCGAAAAAACGAGGACGGCACCCCGTACAGCCTCTTTCATGACGTTCAGATCGCCGTTCAGGGAGAAGCGGTCTCGGCCCTGGAAGAGATCTTTCTCGACCGATGGGCGGCCGCCACCGGAGAGCGCCTCGCTCCCGTCCGGCCCGATCGCACACGCCGGCTCGATCTTCCCCATACCCTGCGCCTCTCCGGCGGGCCGGTTTCAATCTCAAGAACCGTTCCGGCCGGGACCTGCGGGCGGGAAACGCCTGTGCAAGAGATCGCCCATTTCTATGACGACGCCATCGCTTCCGCCGAACGATTGATCTTGATCGAAAACCAATACTTTACTTCGCGCCGCGTTTTCGAGGCCCTCCATAAGCGGATCTCCGATACAAGCCGCCCCGGCATCGAGGTCATTGTGATCTTGCCCCAGGCCGCACAAAACTGGAAGGAAGAGCTGGCGATCGGATTCGAGCAACGGCGCATGCTCCAGCGACTGGAGACGGCCGCAAAGGCCAATCATTGCCCGCTCGGAATCTATACCCCGATTAAAACAGGGAAGCCTCCCCTTCCGCCGACGCCGATTTACGTTCACAGCAAGGTGCTGGTGATCGACGACCGGATCCTCTCGATCGGATCGGCCAATACCAGCAACCGGAGTTTGGGACTCGACACCGAGTGCAACCTCAACATTGAAGCCGACGGGAATCAGCGGCGGCGGGAAATCGCGATGGTCTGCTATACCTTGTTGGGGGAGCATCTCGAACAGCCGGCGGAGGCAATGGAATCATTGATTCAACGAAAGCGGGGGTGGGTGGCCGCCCTGGATGCCGTCTCAGGACAGAGCGGGCGGCTCCACAAGCTCAACGGTGAATTTCCTGAAACCTGGATCGACCAGGTTCTTCCCGAGGGGATCTGCTTCGATCCGGAATCGCCGCTTAACCCCGAAGATCTTTTCGAGAAACTCTTTTTCCCCCCGATCTCATCCGTTCAGGCAGAGGAAGCCCTAGAAGAAAAAGAGCGGGGGGAGCGTCAAAAGGCGGATGCGCATCTGGAACATCCGAAGAAGAGAACTTTCCTAAAGGGGATCCCCCTGTTTCTCCTTCCCCTGATCGGCGTTCTGCTCTACTTTTTTTTGGAAAGAAAAGGGATTGATCTCCGCTCCTGGATGACCACCCTCGAAGAAGCGCGGGCCTCTCACTGGACGATCCCCCTCTTTATGGTCGGGACGGTGATCGCAAGCGTGATCTCCTTTCCGATCACTTTCTTTCTAATCCTGGGAGGGGTCTTGTTCGGGGCGTATTGGGGGACGCTGCTGAATTGGACGGCGGCCCTCGCCGGCGCCACCGTCTCCTATTTCCTCGGCCTCTACCTCGGGAGGCCGCTCTTTCGCTTCGGCCAGAAGCGGGCCCCCGCGGCGGCCGACTGGATCAAACAGAAGGGGTTCTGGGCGATCTTGGTCCTCCGGGTCATCGGGGTTTTTCCATTTACCGTCGTCAACTTTATCGCCGGCGCCAGCAAGATTCGCCTCTCCAAATATCTTCTCGCCACGGCGCTGGGGATGCTTCCGGGGACCTTTCTGATCTCCTACTTCTCCGACGCCATTCTGCAAGGGACCGTCGACTTTAAAACGAAAAGCTCCCAGCTCCTCTGGGGCCTCTCGTTCGTTCTCCTTCTCTGGCTCGGCTCCGCCATCATGAAAAAATGGTGGCTGCGCCGGCAGGAAGCCCTTTCCTAATCGATCGACGCGGAAGAAACGTTATCTGAGGTAGGTCGGCAAGATCTCTTCCGGCCCCTGAAACGAGAGGCCGAGCTCCTTCGCGGCGGCATTCTCACTGCAAACGTTGTCTTCTTGAAGCATCGTCAATTGATCGCGGGTGAGGGGGGGGCGGGGGAAGAGCCGCTCGGCCAGGGCGGCGGGACCTTTGAGCATCCAGATCGGGAGGTGGACTCTCGGACGGGAGATCCGCTTGGTCCGGAGAATCAGATCGATAAGGTCATTGAAGCTGTAAACACGCGGACCGCAGAGATCGTAGCGCTTTCCGAAAGCAATCGGGTTTTGGAGCGATTGGACGAATGCCTCGGCCACATCCTCCACCCAGACCGGTTGAAAACGATTCTCTCCGGGCCCGACGACCGGGACCGCCGGCGAGTAGGAGGCGATCTTCGCGAGGAGATTGATCGACCGGTCCTCTTGGCCGAAGATCAATGAAGGCCTGAAAATCGTCGCATCGAGCGATGCGGCGCGGACGAGTTCTTCCGCCTGCCACTTGGTTCGGTGATAACGGCTCGCCGCGTTCGGGCCGCTCCCGAGGGCGCTCATGTGGAGGAGGCGGCGCACCCCGGCCTGCTTCATCGCCTCCACCACATTTCGCGTTCCTTCGACATGCAGCTGCTCGAACGTCTCTCCGCCCGGCTCGATCAGAATGCCGACGAGATGGATGACCGCGTCGGCCCCCTTCGCCCCGCGAAGCAGACTCTCCCGCGAGCCGATCTCTCCGGGGATCCATTCGATTTTTTCATCCTGGATGAAACGTCGCCGCTCGCTTCGATAAAGCGCCCGGACCCGCTCTCCCCGAGAAAGGAGGCGGCGGACGATGCTCCGGCCGACAAACCCGGTCCCGCCGGTCACTAAAACCATACGGTTTCTCCGTGCCCGCTCCGCGAGCCGCTCCGATCGATGCTACCTCGCAAACGGGAGGAGCCTTTTCCACCTCGGGTAGGTCGAGACTCCCAGCAGATGATTCAGCGGGCTGAACCGGAAGAAAGCGGTGAGAAGCCCATCGAGCCCGATCACCCACATCGCCGTCCGCGCCCAACGGCTCTTCCCCGAAACGAGGGCGAGGACAGGAAAAAGAAGACCAATCGAGTACCGAACACCGCGATCCCAGCCACCCACGTTATACGCCTTATAACCTTTATACGCTTTCATGATGATCCTCCATGGTAAGGGCTACAACAATCCGGGTTATCTCAAAGAATTTACTCCATCATACCGTCTCTCTTTCCGTCGATACAATCCCCTTTTTGGAGGACCTTCATTCCCCTTTCGGAGAGGGGGGTCGGGGGCTCACGCGTCGTCTTTGAATTCGGGTATACTTTAAATTGACCGAGCGGGGAGGGCAAGGGGAGGGGCGCTTTGGTTGACTTCCCCCGGATGCTGGCCTATACTATCGTCCTTCATGCGGGGAGAGCCGGGTCGCTCTTGGATTGCGGGAATCGAATCAGACAAGCAGAGTGTCACGTTTTCCTTATGAATAAAGCAGACAGACCCAATCGAGAAAGCGGCGGCCGTCTCTCCGGCGCTTTGAGAATAGACGATGACATCTGAAGTTCGAGCGCCGTCCGCCGCGCTCCCCGGAGCTCCTGTCGAGCTTCGAAGGGATGTTTCCATCTGGGGCTCCTTTACCTGGGGCTACGCCGACGTCGGCGCCGATGTTTATGTGGCGCTCGGCCTGGTGATGGGCGCCGCCCATGGGGCGACGCCGCTCGCCTTCGCCGCCGCCGGTTTCGTCTACATCTTAATCGGCTTCGCCTATACCGAGCTCGCCTCCGCCTATCCGGTGGCGGGGGGAGGCCAATACTACACGACGCGGGGGCTGGGCGATATCTGGGGGTTGATCGCCGGCGCCGCGCTGCTGCTCGATTACACCATCTGCATTTCGCTCTTCGCGACCGCTTCCGCCGGGTATATCAACTTCTTCTTCCCGGCCATCCGCGAATTCGCAATCGATATCGGCCCTTTCCAAGGAATCAATCTGATCTGGGCGGCCGAATCGCTCTTCCTGATCGTCCTTCTGATGATCCTCAATATCCGGGGGATTCGAGAATCTTCTCTCTTCAATTCGCTCATCGGCGGCCTGGATATGGTCTTAGAGACGATCATTATCGTCTTCGGTTTTCTCTTTGCCTGGAAACCGGAGATGGTCGTCTTTCAATTCAAGACTGAATTCCCCTCGACGGAGCAATTCTTTTACGCCGTTTCGGTCGCCATTATCTCTTACGTCGGATTGGAATCGGTCTCGCAGGCGGCGCAGGAAACCCGCCGTCCCGCGACGATTATTCCGAGAACATCGGTCTCATTGATCTGCGTGGTCCTCCTCTTCGCGATGGCCTTCCCGATCCTGGCCCTGGGGGTCCTTCCCTGGCAGGCATTGGCCGAGCGGGAGTCCGATCCGGTCGCGGTCTTGGCCAGCGCCATTCCCTACATCGGTTTTCTGGCCGGTCATGCCGCCGCGGTCCTCGGCGCCACGATCGTCCTCATTTCGGCCAACACGGGGGTGATGGGGGCCTCCCGACTGAGCTACAGCATGAGCGAGAGCCACCTCTTGAGCCCTTGGTTCAGCGCGGTCCATCCGAAATTCCGGACCCCCGTGCGGGCGGTCGTCTTCTTCTCGGTCGTGGCGGCGGCTCAGGTGATCTTCAGCTTTCTCACCGGCCCCCACGCCATGGATACGATGGTCAATATGTACGCCTTCGGCGCGACGCTCGCCTATTTTTTGAGCTTCATCGCCCTGATCGCGCTGCGGATCAAAGACCCCTATACCCCGCGGCCCTACCGGATGCCGTTTAATATTCAGTTCAAGGGAATCTATATTCCGATCCTCGGCATCGTCGGCGCCTTTGCGACCCTGGCGATGATGGGGGTGGTCCTCTGGACGCATGCCCTCGGACGGGTCGCCGGTCCCGGTTGGGTCCTCCTCTGGCTCGCGGTTTATCTCTGGTATCGGTGGAAGAACAGGCACCCCCTTTTTTCCAACCTTCCACGCGACTGGGAGAAGGAGCAGATCGCCATTCTCACCTCTGCGGAGGAATTCGATCTCCTGGAGCAATACAAGCATGCCCTGGCGGAACGGAATAAGAAAGAGGCCAAACATGCTTCACAATAAAGAGCGCATCATGGCGACGCTTCGATCGTTGTCTCTTCGAGACAAGGTCCTGATGATTAATATGTTCCTCTATTTCGCGGTCGGCGGGGCGATCCTCTACCGCGCCTTCTTCCGTCACGCCTCCTGGCCGGCCTATCTGATCGGCTCTCTTTTCCTGCTGATCGGGAGTTATCGTTTTTATCTCATCTATAAAGCATTGTCGAAAGGGGGAGGGGGAGGGGAGGTCGCGGAGAGATGATCGATCTGATCGATCAGATCAACCCCCTGGGAGGGGTGATCGCCCTTTTCTTTGTTGTTTCGCTCATCTCGATCCTCTGGTGGATGCTTCATCCCCCCGATTACATCCCGGCGGCCGCCGCAAAAGCGCGCCACTCGGTTTTTGCCGTCAAAAAGATTCTGGTCCCGACCGTCGGTCTGCCCTATGCGGAGCGAGGGGTCGAATTGGCCTGCCGGCTCGGCTCCGAACAGGGGGCGGAGATTCTCCTGACCTACGTGGTGGAAGTCCCCCGCACGATGCCGCTGGGGATCCCCCTCCCCGACGCGGAGCAGGAGGGAAACGAAGCGTTGGAGCGGGCCTGCTCCATCGTCAAGCTCCATGGGCTTCCCTTCCAGAAGATTCTTCAACGGGCCCGTCTGGCGGGGGAGGAGATCGCCCGGATTGCACGGGATCGGGATGTCGATATGATCATCCTGGGAATCCGGTCCGAGCCGGGATTACGGGACGCCATCTTGGGGAGAACATCGGACATCATCCTTCGGCATTCTCCCTGCGAGGTGCTCATCGATAAGTTGCCGAAGGGGGCGCAAGAGTAACGGCGCGTATAACGCACAGATCACATGATGAGGCCGGGTCGTGATCGGGGCTCCCCCTTTGAACTTCCCGGGCCAAACGATTATACTGTAGACAAATTGACCCTTGGGGAAACGATGCATATTGTGATTCTTGGCTCCGGAAGGCTCGGATCGCGTCTGGCGAACGCCCTGGTTCAGAAAGGGCATAAAATCACCATTGTCGATGCGGAAGAGACAAAATTCAAAAACCTCGAAGAACATGAAAGCATTCAGCGGGTCGGCGGGAATATTTTTAATGAAGAAACGGCCGACCTGGTCTTCGCGGAACCGGTCGACGTTTTCATCGCCGTGACCGGAAGTGATAATATCAATTTGATGGTCTCTCAGGCGATGCAAAAGAAGTACAAGATTCCGAAGGTCCTCATCCGGGTCTTCGATCCGACCCTTTCTTCGGTCTATCGCGATCTCGGCCTTGAGACGGTCTGCCCCACGAATTTCGCTCTACAAGAGATGTTGAAGATGTTGGAGAAGGGGGTCTAACCGGTGTACATTATTATCGTCGGCGGGGGAAAGGTCGGATATAACCTAACGAAGCTGCTTCTGGCGGAAGAACATGAGGTCCTGCTGATCGAAAAAGACAAGACGAAAACCGCCGGCCTGGCGAGGGAGTTCGGGGAGTCGTTGATGGAGGGAAACGGCTCCCGCGTCAGCATTCTTCGAGAGGCGGGGGCCAATCGCGCCGACGTTCTCGTGGCGGTCACCGGGACCGATGAGGATAACCTCGTCATCTGCCAGGTCGCCAAAGCGGTTTTCAAATGCCCGCGCACCATCGCCCGCGTGAACGACCCGCGGAACGAATCGCTTTTTTCCACGTTGGGGATCGATGCCACCGTCAGCTCGACCCGGCTGATCGATTCGTTGATTGAAGAACAGGTGAAGGCGGAAGATATGGTGATCCCACTGGTGACCCTCCGGGCGGGGAATGTCGAGATCATCGAGGTCGATCTCTCCCGCTCCTCCGGAATGATGGGGAAGAAGATCCGAGAGATCCAACTCCCCGAGGGGGCGATCTTCATCTCAATCCTCCGGGGGGATGAAGTCGTCATTCCGAAAGGAGACACCGAGCTGATTCCCGGCGATAAAGTGGTCGCGCTCGTCAGGAAAGAGGCGGAGCAGGCGCTCCGAGAGATGCTCTGACGCCGTTCGGCTCCGCCCGCTCCTCCTCCATAACTTCTCTTTCTCTTCCGCTTTTCGAAACCCGATTCTCCTTGACAGGGGGAGGAGGGATTCGCTACCATCCCAGGACTTGATAGAGACTGATAATGAAGCTTGCGATCGCCTCAGATCATGCCGGTTTCGGGCTGAAAAATCGGATCCTCCGGTATCTGTCCGAAAAAAAAGTGGACGCCGTCGATTTCGGCGCCGACGGTCGCGACTCGGTCGACTACCCCGATTATGCCATCCAGGTGGCCGAATCGGTTTCGAAGGGGACGCTCGACCGCGGCATTCTCATCTGCGGAACCGGCATCGGCATGTCGATTACGGCCAACAAGTTTCCCGGCGTCCGCGCGGCACTCTGCCATAACGCCGTCACCGCCGAGGCGAGCCGGCGTCACAACGATGCAAACGTCCTTGTCCTGGGAGAGCGGGTTCTCGACGAGGAGACGGCGGTCCAAATCGTCCGGATCTGGCTCGAAACCGATTTCGAAGCGGGACGCCATCAACGACGACTTGATAAAATTCACGCCATCGAAAAGGCCCATCCCGATTGATCGGCCCGAGAAGGAAACGGTTCATCCACAATAGAAAATAGCGTTGAGGATTTCGAGATGAGTGATCAAAAAGATTTCAGCTTAAAAGCGATCGACCCGGAGGTGGAACAGGCGATCCGCCAGGAGGAAAAGCGCGAGGAGGAGAAGCTTATCCTCATCGCCTCCGAGAATTACGTCAGCCGCGCGGTCCTGGAAGCGCAGGGATCGATCATGACCAACAAATATGCCGAGGGCTACCCCGGACGGCGCTATTACGGCGGCTGCCAGTATGTCGATGTGGTCGAATCGCTCGCGATCGAGCGGGCCAAGCAGATCTTCGGGGCCGAACATGTCAACGTCCAGCCCCACTCCGGCTCGCAGGCCAACATGGCGGTTTACTTCTCCGTCCTCAAGCCGGGCGATACGATCCTTGGAATGAACCTGGCCCACGGGGGGCACCTCACCCACGGAAGCCCGGTCAATTTCTCCGGGATGCTCTATAAAGTGGTCTCCTATGGGGTTCGGAAAGAGACCGGCCGGATCGATTATGATGAAGTTGCGGCGACCGCCGAGCGGGAGCGTCCCAAGATGATCGTCGTCGGCGCCTCGGCCTATTCCCGCATCTTGGATTTTCCGAAATTCAAAGAGATCGCCGACCGAATCGGGGCCTACCTGATGGTCGACATGGCCCACATCGCCGGCCTGGTGGCGGCGAAGGTCCACCCCTCGCCGGTTCCCTACGCCGATTTCGTGACGACCACCACCCATAAGACCCTGCGCGGTCCGCGGGGCGGGATGATCCTCTCCCTTCAGAAGCACGCCAAAATCATCGACAAAACGATTTTCCCCGGCATCCAGGGGGGCCCGCTGATGCATGTCATCGCGGCCAAAGCGGTCGCTCTGAAAGAGGCGCTCCGCCCGGAGTTCGTCACTTATCAAAAGCAGATCGTCGCCAATGCGGCCGCCCTTGCAAACGGGCTGGTCTCGCGAGGTTATCAGATCGTCTCGGGGGGAACCGACAACCATCTGATGCTCGTCGATTTGACCAAGCAGGGAATTACCGGGAAAGAGGCGGAAGATGCGCTGGAAGCGGCGGGGATCACCGTGAACAAGAATGCCGTCCCCTTTGATGAGCGTCCTCCGGCCCAGACGAGCGGCATCCGATTGGGAACGCCGAACGTCACCAACCGCGGGATGAAAGAGAAAGAAATGGATGAAATCGCCTCCTTCATCGATACCGTCGTCCGCCATCAAAAGGATGAGCGGGTTCTGGAAGAGGTTCGACGACAAGTTCAAGCCGTCTGTAAGCGATTCCCACACTAAGGCAGGGGCCCGCCCCCGATTTGAAACATGCAATGTCCATTCTGTAGCCATCTGGAAGATAAGGTGGTCGACTCCCGCCTCAGCAAAGAGGGGGAGGTCATCCGCCGGCGCCGGGAGTGTCTCCACTGCCAGCGGCGCTTCACCACCTACGAACGGGTGGAGGAGATCTTTCCGATGGTGATCAAAAAGGACGGCCGGCGCGAGCCGTTCGATCGCCATAAAATTTTTTCAGGACTCAAGAAGGCCTGCGAGAAGCGGCCGGTCAGCGTCGATCTCCTCGAAGCAGTCGTCACCCGGATCGAAAAAAAAATCCAGGAGATGGGGGAGACCGAAATCGAAAGCCGGGTCGTCGGCGAGGAGGTCATGCGGCAGCTGCACGCGATTGACCAGGTCGCCTATGTCCGCTTTGCCTCGGTTTACCGGGAGTTCAAAGATGTCAATCAGTTTATGTCGGAGCTGAAGGCGCTTCTCGGAGAGCAGGGCCAGGAGAAACAAGGGGTCGGGGGCCAGGGATCGGGGGTCGGGGAAATAAAAAACAAAAAATAGAAAATGAAAAATCGAAATAAAAAAGGGATGGATTTTCTCCATCCCTTTTTTATTCTGTTTTTGCTTTACCGGCCCCTGGCCCCCAGCACCCGACCCCTGCCTTTTAGGCGAACAGCAACACACCGATCAGAACGGCCACGAGGTTGATCACCTTGATCATCGGGTTGATCCCCGGTCCGGCCGTGTCTTTGTAGGGATCGCCGACCGTATCGCCGGTGACCGCCGCCTGATGGGCCGGACTCTTCTTCCCGCCGTGATGGCCCTCTTCGATATATTTCTTCGCGTTGTCCCACGCCGCCCCGCCGGAGGTCATCGAGACGGCGACGAAAAGACCGGTCACAATGCTCCCGACCAAGACCCCTCCGAGCGCCTTCGGTCCGAGGATCACCCCGACGATCAACGGCGCCAAGACCGGAATCAGCGACGGCACCATCATCTTCTGAAGCGCGGCGATCGTCACGATATCGACGCACCGGCCGTAATCGGGCTTGCCGGTCCCCTCCATGATCCCCTTGATCTCCTTGAACTGCCGCCGCACCTCTTCGACGATCGAACCGGCCGCCTCTCCGACCGCCTTCATCAAATAGGCGGCGAAGAGGAAAGGAAGCATCCCGCCGATGAAGAGGCCGACCAGGACCAGCGGGTCGGAGAGATCAAAAACCATTACCGCCCCCGCCTTGGAAACCGAGCGGGTATATTCCGAAAAAAGGACGATCGCGGCGAGCCCCGCCGATCCGATCGCGTACCCTTTCGTCACCGCCTTGGTGGTGTTGCCGACGGCGTCGAGCGGATCGGTGACGTCGCGAACCTCTTTCCCCATGTTCGCCATCTCGGCGATCCCCCCGGCGTTGTCGGTGATCGGGCCGAAGGAGTCGATCGCCACGACGATCCCCGCCATCGTCAACATCGCCTCCGCCGCGATCGCCACGCCGAAGAGGCCGGCCAGCGAATGGCTGGCGAGAATCGCTCCGGCGATCACGAGCACCGGGAGCGCGGTCGCTTGAAGAGAGACCGCCAGTCCCGCGATGATGTTGGTTCCGTGGCCGGTCACGGAGGCCCGCGCGATCTCTTGGACCGGGCTGAACTTCTTCGCGGTGTAGTAGTCGGTGATCACCACCAGGGCGAGGGTCACCCCCAATCCGATCAATGCCGTGAGGTAGTAGTTGATCACCGGGATGCCGCCGACCCCATCCATGAGCCAAGCGGTCACCGGGTAGAAGGCGACCGCAGAGAGGATGCCGGTCGCGGCGAACCCTTTGTAAAGGGCCGGCATGATTCCGCCCCCCGGCCCCAGCTTCACAAACCAGCTTCCGACGATCGTCATTAAAATGGCCACTCCGCCGAGGATCAGCGGGAAAAGAATCGCATTCTTCGCATCGGGATAGAGGAGATGGGCCAGCGCCATCGTCGCCACCGTCGTCACGGCATAGGTCTCGAAGAGATCGGCCGCCATCCCGGCGCAGTCGCCGACATTGTCGCCGACGTTATCGGCGATCACCGCCGGGTTGCGCGGATCGTCTTCCGGAATCCCCGCCTCCACTTTTCCGACGAGATCGGCCCCGACGTCGGCCGCTTTCGTGTAGATTCCCCCGCCGACCCGGGCGAAGAGGGAGATCAAGCTCCCCCCCAGCCCCAACGAAAGAAGGGCCGGAATGGTTTTCTCTTCCCCGGCGATCGCGGAGGCGACGGCATAGAATCCGGTCACGGCCAGAAGCCCTAAACTAATCAGGAGAAGGCCGGTGACCGCCCCGCCGCGAAAGGCGACCTGCAGCGCGGCATTCATCCCCTGATGGGCCGCCTGGGCCGTCCGCGCGTTGGCGCGCACCGCGACCATCATCCCGACATAACCGGAGATTCCGGAAGCGACCCCCCCGACCAGAAAACCGGTGGCGGTCAGCAGGCCGAAATGCTCCGACCAAATTCCGGAGACCCAGAGAAGAACAAAAAGGACCGCCGCGACAATGGAGATCGTTTTAAATTGCCGGATCATATACGCCTGAGCCCCTTCGTGGATCGCGGCCTGAATCTTTCTCATCTCAGGGGTTCCCGCATCGAGTCTCATCACCCAGAAGGAAAGGTAGAGGGCGTAGGCAATCCCCACGCCGGCGCAGATAAGCGAGAAGAGTATGACGAACGATGTGTTCTCCATTGGTTCTCCTATCTATAATAATGAGATTCCGGACATCAAAACCCCACATTTTACGGAGAGATCTCATTGTTTGTCAAGGCATATTCTCCTTTACCTTGTCAGTCAAAACGAATTCGGATAGAATGAGGCCGTTCCGGGATCGAGATCCAATCGGGGATTGAGATCGATCTTGTTCAACCCCTTGGGAGAGAAGCGTGACGAATGTGGCGATCATCGGCGGAGGACGCGGCGGGACCTCTCTGATTGAAATCTTCTACAACGATCCGCTGGTTCGAATCGTCGGGGTGGCCGATATTGACAAAAACGCCCCCGGGATTCGCCTCGCCCGGAAGTTGAAAATCCCTGTCACGCTCGATTATCAAAAACTCCTCAAGTCAAAAAAGGTCGACCTGGTCATCGATGTCACCGGAGATAAAGCCGTCGAGGAGATCCTTCTCACCTCGCGCCGGCCGGGGGTGGCGGTCATCGGCGGGCCCTCGGCGATGTTCATGTGGCAGCTGATCGAGGAGCGGATCAAAAGCAAAGAAGAGATCGAACGGCACCTGCTGGAGTACCAATCGCTTTATCGGCTTTATGTCAAAGAGGTGGAGCTCGCCATCGCCGAAGAGCGGACGCGGATCGCGTGCGATATCCACGACGGTCTCGTTCAGACCCTCGTCGGTCTGAACTACCGCCTCGATTATTGCGCCGACCAGCTCAATAAAAACCCCGCCCTAACCCTTCAATCGATCCAGGAGACAAAGGTCCTTCTCAAAGAGGCGATCTCCGAAGCAAGGGAGGTCATCTTCAATCTCCGTCCGATTTACCTCGACCGCGCCGGGCTTCTCCCCTCGGTGAAAAAATATCTCAAAACGTATGAACGGCAATACCAGATCGAGACCCACCTGGAAAACGCCGGAAATGAAGGGGCGGTCCCCTTGCAGGCGAAGATTTTTATTTTCCGGATCGTTCAAGAGGCGCTGGCCAACGTTCAACGGCACGCGCGGGCAAAGCAGGTCTGGATCAAGCTCGACATTCGGCCGAAGCGGTTGACCGCCGCCATTATCGATGACGGGGTTGGGTTCGATTTCAGCCCCAACGAAGTCGATCGGACCGACTCAAACTCCTTCGGCCTCAAGTCGATTATGGAGCGGGCGCGCCTCTTGGGGGGAAAAGCGGAGATCGTCAGCCGCAAGGGCCAAGGGACGCAGGTCCGGATCGAGGTTCCCCTTTCGAAGGAGAAAAGGGGATGACCAAGATCCGGATTTTAATTGCCGATGATCACCGGGTGGTTCGGGAAGGGCTCGCCGCGATCCTCAAGAGTCGAAGCGATATGGATGTGGTGGGCGAAGCGATCAACGGCTTCGAGGTGATCGAGAAAACCAAAGCGCTGAAACCCGATGTGATCTTGATGGATATCTCCATGCCGCAGATGAACGGCGTGGAAGCGACCCGGGCCGTCCGGAAAATCTCTCCCGAGATCGGAATCATCGTCCTAACGATGCACGATGACGATGCAACGATCTTCGAGCTGGTTCGGACCGGGGTTCACGGCTATCTTCTGAAGGATGCCGACTCTTCCGAGATCGTCAAGGCGATCCAATCGATCTACAAGGGGGAGTCGATCATTCACCCTTCGATCGCCCGGAAGATTCTGGGCGAATTTTCACAACTCGGACCCGAGCAGATCAAGAAAGCCGACCGCCAAATGTACAATCTAAGCGGGAGAGAAGTAGACGTCTTGCGGCGGGTCGCCAAAGGGAAAACCAACAAAGAAATCGCCAGCGAGCTGCAACTCAGCGAGAAGACCATCAAAAACCACGTCCGGAACATCTTTCACAAGATGGGCGTTTACGACCGGACCGAGGCGGCGATGAAAGGGGTTCAGGAAGGAATTATTGATTTAGAGCAGCGAAAGTAGGGGCAGGGTCTCTGCCCCTACTTTCGCATCGGGCTTAATAGGTCTTATACGACTTATAAGACCTATGATTTTCTGACTTCAATCTTTTCTGCCAGAAGCCGCTCCCCGTCCATTTTGAACGTCACCACCGCCTTATCGTCGACCTTCACCCCTTCCAGCAGTTTGGATGACGCAACAAATTGGATCGGTTTTCCCGTTTCGGCATCAACGATGGTAAAGGCCCCCTCCGGGGCGCCGATCGCCTTCACGACCCCCATGTGTTTATCGGGCCCCATCGAAGAGCAGGCCCAACTTGATCCGGCCGCCCCCACCGAAATCGCAACGCTCAATGCCAGCGCTCCCAACATCCAACCTTTTTGACGCATCTCTCACCTCCTTTGTTTTTTAAATCGTATCCTTTTCAAATCGTCGAGTCAACGGTTTTTCGGGCCCGAAATGCCCTTAACAAAAAATGGCTGAGGAAGACCTTTCTCTTTTCATGAAAAAGAATTCACATCCCAGAAAGAAAATGCGTCTCCTTCGCAAAGAATTAATCCCTTACCAGGTAATGCACGCTACCATCGCAACCATAATGATACCGGCGGATGGTGCGCTCTTTGCATCTCTCCATAGTTGGTTATGGAAATTTACCTTACATTTTTCCTGATACGTCAGTCCAACTTTCTGTAGGGAGGAAACATTTGTCACCCAAGCCGATGCCGGCCGTGGTGCTGGGTGAGATAGGCCTGGTACGTTGTCTCGGGGAATGGGGGGTTCCTTGCGTGGTGGTCGCCTGCAACAAAGACCACCTGGCCTTTGCATCACGCTATTGCATCGAATCGGTGGTGGCGCCGAGTTTCGACCCGGACTGCCGCGAGACCCTGGACCTCCTTCTGATGATCGGGAGAAGACTGGGAAAGTCGGTTCTCTTCTGCAACGGAGAGCCTGATTTTCTCTTCGTCTCCAAGAACCGCGACCTCCTCTCGCGCTATTTTCTGATCGATCTCCCCCCGGAAAAGCAGGCCGATCTCTTGGTAGATAAGGGGCTCTTTTACAAGATGGGGGCCGAATACGGCTTTCCGATTCCGAGGACCTGGCAGCCAAACGATCCGGGCGATCTCGAAAAGATGATTTCCGAGATCCCCTTTCCTTGCATCCTCAAACCGATGCAGCAGGTCTTCTGGAAGAGCGCCGCGTTCCAGAAGCAATACGGCGTGGGGATCAAAGCGATTCAGGCAAAAGATGCGGAGGCCCTCCGTACCCTTTACCGTGATATCTGGTCGCATCATCCGGGGGTGTTGATCCAGGAATATATTCCCGGCGGAGACGATCAGCTCTATTTTTTCGATACCTACTTCAATGCCCGCTCGGAGCCGCTCGGCTACTTTATCGCCCGCCGGATCCGGACCTATCCGATTCATTGCGGAATCAGCACCCTCGCCGTCACAGTGCACGATCCGGCCATCGCGAAGGCCGCGCTGCGGGTCCTCCAGTCGATCGAATACCGCGGGGCCGCTCACCTCGACTTCAAACGGGACAGCCGCGACGGCTCCCCCCGGCTCCTTGAAATCAACCCCCGGTTCGGTCTGGCGATCGACCTTGGCGCGCGGGCCGGGGTCAATCTTCCGATGCGGGCCTATCTGGCGCAGCTTGGACGATCGCTTCATTTCAAAGAGGATTACCATGCCGGAATCAAATGGATCGATACCAAGAGCGATCTGAAAGCCCTGCAATGCTACCGGGAAACCGAAGAGTGGACCCTCTCCCGATGGGCGCAGTCGTTTAACGGCCCCAAGATGTTCCGGATCTGGAGCGCGCGCGATCCCGGCCCGGCGCTGACCGCCACCCGGCGGTTTCTAAATCGGCAGGTCCGAAGATGGATCGGAGGCCCCCCCACAAAAACATCCTGATCGTCGATGAGACGAATCTTTCAAAAGAGGAGATAACCGAGGCGCTCCAGACCGGCGAGAATCTCCCGATTATGGTCCGGACCGCGCGTCTCGAGCGAGAGCTCCACGCGGGTCTCCGACAGGGGAAGGTTCAGTGAAAGGCGATCGTGAACGATGTGGACGATGTTGGCGCCGAGATGGCCGACCGCATCGGTCAGCCCGGCCAAGGCCCCCGGGCGGTCGGGGATCACGACGGAGAGCCGCAGCAGCCGGCCGGTGCGGACTAAGCCGCGCTCGATGATCCGCTCCAGAAGGGTGACATCGATGTTCCCGCCGCTGATGATCAGGCAGACCGGGCCGCGGATACTGCGGCCGTGGTTCAAGAGAGCTGCCAGGGGAACCGCTCCGGCCCCCTCGGCGATGATCCGCTTGTGCTCCATGAGAAGGAGGACCGCCTCGGCGATTTCTTCTTCGCGGACCGAAATGATCTGATCGAGATGACGCTCCAGGAGCGGCCGGGTCCGGCGCCCCGGATGTTTCACCGCAATGCCGTCGGCGAGGGTCGGCCGGGCCGGCGCCGTCACCCCGATCACCCGGATCTTCGGATCGATCCCCTTCACCGCCGCCCCCACCCCGCCGGCAAGTCCCCCGCCGCCGATCGGGACAAGGATTGTCGCGACTTCCGGATGTTCTTCCAGGATCTCCAGCCCCAGGGTCCCCTGTCCCGCGATGATGGCGTCATCGTCGAACGCATGGATCAAAACCTTCCCTTCCGCTTCCGCGATCCGCCGCGCCTCCTTCATCGCCTCATCAAAACTCTTTCCGTGGATCACAACCCGCGCGCCATAGGAACGGGTCGCCTCCTGTTTGGCGAGGGAAGCCCCTTCCGGCATGATAATCGTGGACGCGACATGCAGTGTCCGCGCGGCGAGGGCGACCCCCTGGGCATGATTTCCGGCCGAGGCGGCGATCACCCCCCGTCGCCTTTCCGCCGCCGTCAGGCGAGAGAGGCGATTGGCCGCCCCCCGAATTTTAAACGATCCGGTCTTCTGAAGATTTTCCAGCTTCAGGCAAACGGGAAGCCCGGCCCGGAGAGTGAGCGAGCGGGATGTCACCAGCGGCGTTCGATCGATGGAGGAGGCGATCGCCTCCCGGGCCGACCGGATCTCTTTTAGTCCGACGGACATCCCACTCCTTTCGCGCAGTATCAAGGCTGAAAAACTGACGCCCAATGTATCACAGATATTTAATTCATAAAAGATGGGGTTCAACCCTGTTGAACCCCTACAGGAGCGGATGGTCTGACCCGGCGCCTCCCTGAATCGACCGAGCCTCTGGAATGATTGCAGATTGGCTTCTTCCATGATATAATCCGTTCCTCTTTTCCGATTCAATAAAGGGACCTTCCTTAACTAACAATATATGCGAGAGTGGCGGAATGGCAGACGCGCCAGACTTAGGATCTGGTGGGTCACCCCGTGGGGGTTCAAGTCCCCCCTCTCGCACCAACTCTCTCGATCCACAATGCACGATCGATAGATGAAACGCTCCACCGATCTTCCGTGTCGGAGGCCGCCTATCCATAAGGCGCGTGCGGGGATGGGGCAACACCACGGCGATCCCAAGAAACAGGATCATAAAGCAGCCCGGATGAGAATCAGTTGAACGCGTAAGTCGAAGCGACGTCAGGGTAAACAATTGACAATCACACTGAGCAGAGATAAAATGGAAACGTTTTTCGGAAGGAGCGTATGAAAGTCCAGGTTGAAGAGATCACACCTGTTAAGAAATCCCTTAAGATCGAAATCCCGCAAGAAGTCGTCTCCGGCGAATTCGAAATCGCTTACTCCGATTTGAAGAAAAAGGCGAAGCTCCCCGGCTTCCGTCCGGGGAAGGCGCCGCTCTCCCTTCTAGAAAAGAAGTTCGGCCCTTCCGTCGAAGAAGATATCGTCCGGAAGTTGGTCCCGGAGTATTACCAAAGGGCGATTAAAGAGGCCGGTCTCTCTCCCGTCGAGTTTCCGTCGATCGAGAAGATCGAGCTAAAGAAAGGAGCGCCGCTTCTTTTTACGGCCACGGTCGAGATCAAACCGACGATTCAGCTTGCGAACTATTCGGGAATTCCGGTCCCGCGCAAAGAGATCAAGGTGACCGATGAAGAGGTCGAACAGACGCTGAAACGGCTTCAGGATGATCAAGGGCGATTGGAGGCTTCTCCCGAGGACCATGCCGTCCAATCAAACGATTATGCTATAATCGATTTCGAAGGGTCGATCGACGGGAAACCGGTTGATCAGGGCAAGGCAGAGGGGTACACCTTACAGATCGGTTCAAATACTTTTCCTTCCGAATTTGAATCTTCCCTCCTCGGCAAGAAGAAGGGAGATCGGATCGAAGCCGATGTTCCCTACCCGGCGGACTATCCGAACAAGGAAATTGCGGGAAAGAGCGTCCGCTTCAAAGTCCACGTGAAGGAGATTAAGAACAAGGTCCTTCCTCCATTGGACGACGAGCTTGCAAAGGATATCGGTCTCTCCTCTCTCGAAGAATTAAGAGGGAAAATCAAAAATACGCTGCTGGAACAACGGACCGCTCAACAGGAGCATGACCAGAAGAACCTGCTCATGAAGAAGCTGGTCGAAATGCATTCGTTCGACGTTCCCGAGTCGATGGTGGACCGAGAACTGCACACGATGATCGACCGGCTTCAGGAGCGCGTGCAGCAACCGCTCGATCATGAATCGCTTCACAAAGAATACGAGTCGACCGCCAAAGAACGGGTGAAGGGGACACTCCTCTTGAACGAAATTGCCGACGCGGAAAAAATGGAAGTGACCGAGCAAGAAATCGATGAGGAGATCAACCGCCTCGCGCAACGCGCCAAGGTGTCGCCGCAAGAAGCAAAGCGCGCCATCCACCAGCAACAAGGATCGTTGGAAGGGTTGAAAGCAAGGATCAGAGAGGAAAAGGCCCTCAACCGGGTTTATTCTCTCGCCCAATTCGAAGACAAAGGGGAAACTGAATAGCGGCCGTCAGACCGCCGTCCCTTTCGTCAAACAAGACGCAAACCCAATAGAGACCCTCCGGTCACACTACTCTTGGCCGAAGACAAAGGAGAAATGGCGTAATGCTGGTACCCATGGTCATCGAACAGACGAACCGCGGCGAGCGTGCCTACGATATCTACTCCCGCCTTCTCAAAGACAGGATCATCTTCTTAGGGACGGGAGTGGACGACAACATCTCGAACCTGATCATTGCGCAGTTGCTCTTCCTGGAGGCGGAGGACCCGGAGAAAGATATCAATCTTTACGTCAACTCTCCGGGGGGCCTGGTCACGGCGGGTCTTGCGATTTATGATACAATACAATATATCAAATCATCCGTCTCGACCATTTGCATCGGACAAGCGGCAAGCATGGGCGCCCTCCTTCTCACCGCCGGAACAAAGGGAAAACGGTATGCCCTTCCCAACGCGCGGATCATGATTCATCAGCCGATGGGCGGCTTTCAGGGACAGGCGACCGACATCGATATCCATGCCCGAGAGATCTTAAAAATGCGGGAACGCCTGAATGAAATCATGGCCAAACACACAGGACAGCCGATCGAAAAGATTCGCACCGACACGGAGCGGGATTATTTCATGTCGGGCGAGGAAGCGAAAACGTACGGCCTCATCGATGAGGTGATTGAACGCGCGCCGATACGGAAGTAACCATCACCACCACGCATCATCTTTAATCTTAACTCCATTAGATATGGGGAGGAACGCATGGCAAAACAGGAAAAAACCGATTCGCTTCTTCGCTGCTCTTTTTGTGGAAAGAGCCGGGATGAGGTCAAGAAGCTGATCGCAGGACCGACGGTCTACATTTGCGACGAGTGTGTTGACCTTTGCAACGACATTATTGCCGAAGAGTGGGAAGAAGAGAAGGAAGAGACTTCATCGACCCTCCCCAAACCTGTTGAGATCAAGAAAATTCTCGACCAATTCGTGATCGGCCAGGAACGCGCCAAGAAAATCCTCTCCGTGGCGGTCCACAACCACTACAAGCGGGTCGCCACCAACGCGCAGAGCGACGAGATCGAGCTGCAAAAGGGGAATATTCTGATGATCGGTCCCACCGGGACCGGAAAGACCCTCCTGGCACAGACGTTGGCCCGCATTCTGGACGTTCCCTTCACGATCGCCGATGCCACGACATTGACCGAGGCCGGCTATGTCGGCGAAGATGTCGAGAATATCATCCTCAAATTATTGCAGGCCGCCGATTATGATGTCGAGAAGGCCGAAAAGGGAATCGTCTACATCGACGAGATCGATAAGATTTCCCGCAAAAGCGAGTCTCCTTCCATCACCCGCGACGTTTCGGGCGAAGGGGTCCAGCAGGCCCTTCTGAAATTGATCGAGGGAACGGTTGCGAACGTTCCGCCGCAAGGGGGAAGAAAACATCCGCATCAGGAATTCATCCAGGTCGATACGACCAACATCCTCTTCATCTGCGGGGGAGCGTTTGTCGGCCTCGAACAACTCATCGAGCAGCGGATCCACAAAAAGTCGATGGGGTTCGGCGCCGATGTGAAGGGAAAGGCCGACCGCCGGCTCGGCGAGCTCCTGATGATGTCCCAGTCGGAAGACCTGATCAAATTCGGATTGATTCCCGAATTCGTCGGGCGGCTTCCGGTCACCGCCACCCTGGAAGATTTGGAAGAGACCGCGTTGATGCGTATCCTCACCGAGCCGAAGAGCGCGCTCATCAAACAGTATGAGAAGCTCTTCTCTCTGGAGAAGGTCAAATTGAAATTTACCGACAGCGCCCTGGCCGCCGTCGCGAAGAAATCGTTCGCGCAGAAGACCGGCGCCCGCGGACTTCGATCGATCCTGGAAGAGGTGATGCTCGAATTGATGTACGAGCTCCCCTCGCTCAAGAACGTGAAGGAGTGCGTCATTACCGAAGAGGTGATCAACGGAACCGGACAGCCGGTCCTCCTCTACGAGCGCGAGAAGGGAATCAAATCGGCGTAATCGATCGACAGAGACCATTCGTTTCTAAGGTAGGGGCACAGCATGCTGTGCCCCTACTGCATTTTTTACCCCTCATTTTTTTCCTTTTATTTTCCATCGGATGCACTTCCTCCCCCCCGGCCGATCCCCCCTTCGTCGTCGCCATCGAGGCGGCCCCGACGCAATTCGATCCGCGCCTTGCGACCGACGCTTATTCCGAGCGGATCGGCCAGCTCCTCTTCAGCCGTCTCCTTCGATCCGACGCCGCCGGCAGGAAGGTCCCCGATCTCGCGGAGCGCTGGGAGGTGGAGGGAGAAACCATTTACACTTTTCATCTGAGGAAGAATGTCCGGTTTCACGACGGCCGCCCGCTCACTTCCGAAGATGTCCGCTACACCTTCGAGAGCATCCTCGATCCGGCGCTGGCATCGCCCCATCGAAAAAGCTTTGAGATGGTCTCCCGAATCGAGACCCCCGATGCAGCGACGGTCCGTTTCATCTTAAAGAAACCCCATGCCCCTTTTCTCACCGAGATGACCAAAGGAATCGTCCCGAAACATCTGGCGGAAAAAGGGGGCCTCGGCACGCTCGCCTCTCACCCGATCGGATCGGGACCCTTTCGATTCGTCCGGTATGATCCGGATGAGGCCGTCGAGCTGGCCGCCTTCTCCGATTATTTCGACGGGGCGCCGGCGATCCCACGGCTTCTCTTTCGAATCATCCCGGAAGATTCGGTCCGCCTGCTCGAATTGGAGAAGGGAAACATCGATCTTCTTCAAAACGCCTTTCCTCCCGACGCCCTGCCTCGCCTTCAGCAGAACCCGCGGCTGAAGATCATTCAGGCCCCGAGCACCACTTACAGCTACCTCGGATTTAATCTCAACGATCCGATCCTACAAAAAAAACCGGTTCGGGAGGCGATCGCCCTGGCGATCGACCGCGATGCGATCACCGAGCACCTCTTCAAGGGGCTCGCCCGCCCCGCCGCCGGCCTCCTCTCCCCCTCCCACTGGGCTTATGCCGATTCGGTCAAAGTGTATCGATACGATCCGGAGGAGGCGAAGGAACGGCTCGACGAGGCCGGCTTTCCCGATCCTCCCGGACCGGCGCCGCGCTTTCATCTGGTCCATAAGACCTCGCAAAACGACCTGGCCCGAAGGGTGGTCGAAGTGATCCAACGCCAGCTCTCGGAAATCGGCATCGCCGTGACAATTCGAAACTACGAGTGGGGAACCTTCTACGGCGATATCAAATCGGGGAACTTCCAGATCTTCACCCTCTCCTGGGTCGGTGTGGACGATCCCGACATTTACCACAACCTCTTTCACTCGGAGAGCGTCCCGCCGAACGGGGCAAATCGCGTCCAGTATCGAAATCCCCGGATCGACCGACTGCTCGAGGCGGGAAGAATCACGCTCGACCCCGAAAAACGAAAGGCCGTTTATAATGAAATACAGCAAATCATCGCCGAAGAGCTCCCCTATGTCAGCCTCTGGCACACGATGAACGTGGCGGTGATGAAAAAAGAGGTGGAAGGATTTTATCTTTATCCGGACGGCGATTTTTATGGACTGAAGGAGGCGCGACGAAGATAGAATGAGACCGATCATCGGCATCACCAGCGATTACAACGACGGCGACCGGCCCGAATTCGGCGGCAAAATTCCGACCTGTTTTCTGCGCGACCGGTATGTGCACGCCATCGAGGCCACCGGCGGCATCCCCATGATCCTCCCGCCGCTCGCGTCTCCTTCCAATTCGGCGCGGTCGATCTTGGAGCGGATCGACGGCCTTCTCCTGACCGGAAGCGGACCCGACATCGACCCGGAGATCTACGGCGAGTTCCGGCGATTCCCTTTCAAGACGGTCCACCCGAAGCGGTTCTTACTGGAGCGGGAGCTCGTTCGACAAGCGAAGAAAAAAGGGATGCCGATTTTGGGCATCTGCGGCGGGATGCAGTTGATGAACGTGGCGGCGGGCGGGAGCCTCTATCAAGATATTAAGGGGCAAATCCCGAAAGCGATGCAGCACCAGCGCGGCGGGAAGCCGGCCCACCTGATCGAGGTGAAACAAGGGACCCTTCTTTCCAAGATCCTGAAGGGAGACCGGCTCCGCGTCAACAGCGCCCATCACCAGGGGGTCAAGCAGGTCGCGCCGGGATATGTTGTGAATGCGGAAGCCGACGATGGCGTGATCGAAGGGATCGAGGCGGTCGGCTATCCGTTCGTCCTCGGCGTGCAGTGGCATCCGGAGTTTTTAAATCCGGACGATCAGAGCACGACCCTCTTTAAAGCTTTCCTCAAGATGGCCGCCCGGCACGGCAAAAACAGCATCCGGTGATAACGCCCCTCTCTTCTTAGTCGTCATTCATTCCCCTGCATGAACCGAGCGATCCGCCTGTTTTAAGACAGGAACGAAGCGGAGGTAAGTAACGCTTCGATTTGTTGACTCCTCACACGCCCCCTTGATATCCTACGGTGGCTCCATTAAGTCAATCCAATAATCAGATTTCGTCGATTCAGGAAGAGGCCGATGAATTAAACCGATATCACAGAGGAGGAGCAAAATGAACCGGAGAAGACAAGCGTTGCTCGCTTTATTGGCGATTCTCTCAATGATCATCCTAACCGTCCCGGCGGGAGCGGCGGGACCGTGTGGCGGACTTCCCACCGCCGCGCAGTTGAAGGGCTTCTTGCAAAACGCCGCCGCGGGGGCCGGGATCAGCCCCGAATTGGGCCCCGGCGAAGGGGTCGGGGGGCTCTTCAACGGGGCGCGGATGTGGGGCGCGGTGGTCAATCGGGACGGAGAAATCTGCGCTTACACCACCTCCACGGCAGACCCCGCGCAGACATGGCCGGGCAGCCAGCAGATTTCAAAAGCAAAAGCGTTTACCGCCAATGCCTTCAGCAACGACATTCTCCCCCTCTCCACCGCAAACCTCTACCTTCTGACGCAGCCGGGCCATTCTCTTTATGGTCTCAATCAATCGAATCCGTTTGATCCCCAATTCCTGGCGCCCCCCGGAGGACAAGGAGGAGGACGGGGGAAAGTCGCGGGTGGGATTATCAGCTTCGGAGGAGGGGTCCCGCTTTACAGCGCGGAGGGCCGGATTATCGGCGGGCTCGGCGTGAGCGGCGATACCGCCTGCGCCGACCATGAAATTGCAAAGCGCGTCCGGGATCTGGCGCAGCTGAATCCAACGGGCGGCCCTTTGGTCGATGATATCAAATACATCGGCGCCGATCCTCCTCATCTCCTCTCTCACTCCCTCTGCATCAACACGGTGCGAAACGGTGATTTCGTAGGAGAGGAAGCGCCGTAGGGGAATCGGCGTTCACAACTAGTCTATTTCTTCGAAGGATCGGTCATTAATCCCGGCTGGCAGCGCCGGCAGAAATTGGTCGCGCGCTGCCAGGTTCCAACGGTGGCGATCTTCTGCTCGCATTTCGGACAGGGCTTCCCCCCTTTGCCATGGACCAGGAGAAAATCGCGGATCTTCAGATCGGTCCGAGCGCCCATCCGCTCCGCGACGATCTGCTTGGCCCGATTCAACACGGTCGGAATGGCGTCGTAGACCTTTTTCAGCTCTTCCTCCGAAAGATCGGTCTTCTTCCGAAACGGATAGATCCCCGCTTCAAAAAGGATTTCATCGACGTAGGCATTCCCGATGCCCGAGATCACTTTGGCATTCGTCAGCAATCCCTTCATTTCTCCCCGCCGCCCTTTTAACTGCTCCAGAAATCGCTCGAAGGTAAAATCAGCAGCCAGCGGGTCGGGGCCCTGCTCGAGAAATCCGGGAATAGACGAATAATCCCGCCCCGGCACCAGATAGAGCCGCCCCATCTGCTTCTCATCGGCATAACGAAGCACCTTGCCGGTCGAGAGGACAAACTCAAAGACCATTTCCCGCGGCGGTTTCTCCTCGGGGGCGACATAATAAAATCGGCCGACCAGCATCGGGTGGATGACGAGGCTCGCTTCTTTCAGACTGAAGAGAACATGTTTTCCGCGGCGGTCGATCGCCTCGATCTTCTCCCCCGGCAAGACCGACTCCGGCGTGACGGCGGGGGCGGAGCGAAGCATCCAGGGACGCTCGATGGAAAACGAGGTGATCGTCGCCTCGATGATCTGAGTGCGAAGATACGATACGATGGCGTCCAGATCGGGGATTTCGGGCATGTCCGCGTCCTCCTAAACCGCATCATAACGGATCGGCCTATTCTTAACAAGACTATCCTGAATGGATCGGAGTCCGCCTCGCGAGGCGCCCCCCTTCAAAAGGAGCCGCCGCTCATGTTATCCTTCTTGCAAGGGGGAAAACATCTTCATGAAAGGATGAGAACAATGCCTGAGAAGAAAACCGTTCAAGAAGCCCGCAAGGCGAAACGACAAGGAAAGAAACCGAGCACCCAGGCAGGCCCGTTTGTCAAAGAAGAAATCGAACATGTCCGAAAGGGAAAACATGGCGCGCGATCGACCAAGCAGGCGATCGCCATCGGCCTCTCGAAGGCGCGGCGCGCCGGAGTGAATGTTCCGAAGAAGGGAAAGGCCGCGAAGAAATCAACAAGCAGTCAAAGCAGCCGGAAGCGGAAGCCCTCCGCAAAACGCTCTCAAGCGACAACACGGGCGCTGAAACGCGAAGGACGGCAGGCCGCTTCTCATCGGGCGCTCTCTCGTCAGGGGAGGCAAGCGGCGCGGAGAAGGAAGACCGCTTAGACAACGATTTGTCATCCTGATGCGAAGCCGGAGCGCTGAGATCCTTCGCTTCGCTCAGGATGACAAAAAATAAGTGCAGTTTTCTCTAGCGTGTCAGCGGCTTGTACTTGATCCGATGGGGCTGGTCGGCCTCCGCGCCGAGGCGTTTGTGGCGGTCGGCCTCATACTCCTGGTAATTCCCCTCGAACCAGACCACTTTGCTGTCTCCCTCGAATGCGAGAATGTGCGTCGCGATCCGATCGAGAAACCAGCGGTCGTGGCTGATCACCAGGACGCAGCCGGCAAAATCAAGGAGCGCTTCTTCCACAGCGCGGAGCGTCTCCACGTCGAGATCGTTGCTCGGCTCGTCGAGCATCAAGACGTTCCCGCCGCTTTTGAGCAGCTTCGCAAGATGGACCCGATTGCGCTCCCCGCCCGAAAGCTCTTTAATCAGCTTCTGTTGATCGGTGTTCTTGAAATTAAATCCGCCGACGTACGCGCGGGAGGGAAGTTCCCGTTTTCCGACTTGGATCACGTCATTCCCGCCGGAGATCTCTTCCCAGACGTTTTTGTTATCATCCAGGGTATCGCGCGACTGATTGACATAGGCAATCTTAACGGTCTCGCCGACCCGAAGGGTGCCGCCGTCCGGTTTGTCCAATCCGGCGATCATGTTGAAGAGGGTCGTCTTCCCCGCGCCGTTCGGCCCGATGATCCCGACGATCCCGCCGCGCGGGAGGTTGAAGCTCAAGCCGTCGATCAAAAGCCGATCGCCGAACCCCTTCTTCAGATCGACCGCTTCGACGACGAGATCTCCGAGGCGCGGGCCGGGCGGAATCATAATATCTTTCGTCTCGTTTCGTGCCTGCGTTTCAACCGACGCCAATTCTTCATAGGCTTTGAGGCGCGCCTTGCTCTTGGCGTGACGCCCCTTCGGCGCGGTCCGAACCCATTCCAACTCATGCTTCAACGCCCGCTGGCGGGCGCTCTCCTGTTTTTCCTCCACCGCGAGCCGCTGCGATTTCTGATCGAGCCAAGAGGAGTAATTCCCCTCCCAGGGAATGCCGCGGCCCCGGTCGAGCTCCAGAATCCAACCGGCGGCGTTGTCGAGAAAATACCGATCGTGCGTCACCGCCACCACCGTCCCCGGAAACTTCGTAAGAAATTGCTCCAGCCAGGCCACCGATTCGGCATCGAGGTGGTTTGTCGGCTCATCGAGGAGAAGCATATCGGGCGCGGACAACAGAAGACGGCAGAGGGCCACCCGCCGCTTCTCACCGCCGGAGAGTTTGGTGACATCGGCCTCCCACGGCGGAAGACGCAGGGCGTCGGCGGCGACCTCCAGCTGCCGATCGAGCTCCCAGGCATTGACGGCGTCGATCCGCTCTTGAAGCTTTCCTTGTTTGTCGATCAGCGCCGTCATCTCATCGTCCGACATCGGCTCGGCAAACTTCGCGCTGACCGCGTTGAACTCATCGAGCAGCGCCTTCGTTTCGGCGACCCCCTCTTCCACATTGCCGCGGACGTTCTTGGTCGGATCGAGCTTCGGCTCCTGCGGAAGGAACCCGATTTTCACCCCCTTCGCCGGCTTCGCCTCCCCCAAAAAATCGGGATCGACCCCCGCCATGATCCGGAGCAGGCTCGATTTACCGGAGCCGTTGAGCCCCAACACCCCGATCTTCGCCCCGGGATAAAACGAGAGCGAAATATCTTCGAGGATCTTCCGTTTCGGCGGAACGATCTTTGTGACTTTATGCATTGTGTAGATGTATTGGTATGATGGCATTAAACCTTCCTTTCTCCTTAAAGAGTGCTCCCTCAATTCAGGCGCTTCAGAATCGCCTCCCAAATCTCAATGACGCCTAGCCTTTCAGCCAGCAACCAAGCCTGTTATCAAAATAAGGTATGTGGAGTCGCTCTAAGCTCTCTACAAGGGTCTGGAGAAGAAGATTAAATGGTTCCATGCGACATTCTTCTCACAACTTCGCGCCGAACTTGCTCTTCGCTCCACTCTGGATGACGCGCACTTAAAATGGAGGTAAGCATCCGGCGTGCGCTACGCCACATACCAAACCCAATGGCAATCCGCTCCCACGGCTCCTTCCGGCGCAGGACCTCTACCATCGCATCATCCATCACTTCAATCTGTCCTGGATCGAGTCTCACTTCAATGCCCTCCCGCCTTCTCCGCCCCAATGCCGGTGTTCGCCCTCACGATCAGCTCCGCAAACTTCGCCTCCGCCTGCGGCTCCCGACTCATCAACGTTCCAACCACCGCGCCGAGAAAACCAAGCGGGATGCTCAGAATGCCGGGATTGTCCAGCGGGAAGATCGGATCGGTTTTCATCACGCTGGGGGAGATCAGGATCAGACCGATGGAAGCGACCAGACCCGTCGCAAGCCCCATCACCGCGCCCGACGTGTTGAACCGCTTCCAGAAGAGCGACAGGACGATCACCGGCAGGTTCGCGGAAGCGGCCACTGCAAAAGCAAGCCCGACCAAGAAGGCGACGTTGGCGGTCGGGCCGAGCACAATCGCAATCGCAATCGAGACCGCCCCAACCACAAAGGTGGTGATCCGCGCGACACGGACCTCTTCGCCGGGGCGACGCTCCTTCCCGTGGTGCAGGACGTTGGTATAAAAATCGTGGGCGAACGAGGTCGACGCGCTGATCGTCAGACCGGCGACGACGGCCAGGATCGTCGCAAAGGCGATCGCCGAGATAAAGGCGAAGAAGATCTCGCCGCCGAGCACCTGTGCCAGAATCGGCGCGCTCATGTTGGTGCCGCCGTTGACCGCAATTTGATCCCGCCCGACGATCGTCGCCGCGCCGAACCCGAGAAAGGTCGTCAAGATGTAAAAAGCGCCGATGATCACCATCGCCCAGACGACGCTGACCCGGGCCGTCTTGGCGTCAGGGACGGTATAAAAACGGACCAGGATGTGCGGCAGCCCGGCGGTGCCGAAAAGAAGCGCCATCCCGAGCGAGATCAGGTCGAGCGCCCCATAGGGCGGCTTGAATTTCAGCCCCGGCTGGAGAAAGTCTTGCGTCACCGCCACCCCGTTTTTGTCATGATAAGTGACGCGAGAGATCGCCTCGAAGAAATTCCCGAAGCTGAAATCGAAATGGGCGAGGACGAAAAAGCTCAAGAGAAGGGTCCCCCCCATCAGCAGCACCGCCTTGATGATCTGCACCCAGGTTGTCGCCAGCATCCCGCCGAAAACGACATAAATAATCATCAACACCCCGACCCCGATGACGGCGGTCTGATAGCTGAGCCCGGAGTCTTTCAACAAGAGGCTCACCAGCGCCCCCGCGCCGACCATCTGCGCGATCATATAAAAAGTGCTGACGGTCAGGGTGGAGAGCGACGCCATCGCCCGGACCGGGCGCGGGCTGAGGCGATAGGCGAGGACGTCGGCCATCGTATATTTCCCCGCGTTCCGGAGCGGCTCCGCCACAATCAACAGGACGGTGAGGTAGGCAACCAGAAATCCGACCGAATACATGAAGCCGTCGTATCCCTGAAACGCAATCATCCCGGCGATTCCGAGGAAGGAAGCGGCGCTCATGTAATCGCCGGCGACGGCGAGCCCGTTCTGCCAGCCGGTGATCTGCCGATTCGCCGTAAAGAACGCCGACGCCCCGCTCGACCGCTTGGCCGCCCAATAAGTAATCGCCAGCGTAACTGCGATGAAGATCAAAAAGAGAAGAAGCGCCGTCGACATGGTCTACCTCCGCCGCTTCTTCAATTTGGCCAGGACCATCCCGATCATCCCGTCGAACCGCCCCGCCGCCCGCATGTAAAGCGCGGCGACGATCCAGGCCATGAAAAACTGGGAGAGGGCGAAAAGGTAGGCGAGGTTGACCGAGCCGATCACTTTGGTCTTCATCAATTCCGGCGCATAGCCGACCAGGATCGGGAGGGCAAAGTAGTAAACAACGAAGAAAATCGTGGTGGGAAGAATAAACTTCCGCTTGGCGGCCAGCAGCGCTTTGAACTCCGCCATCGCGGCCACCTTTTCCCAATCGACGACATCGACATCCTCATCCGCCGTCCGTTCGTGCGGCGGTTTGGTTTTTCCCCGTCCCATCGGCGCCACATCGGTCGCGGCGCCGACGTTCGGCGTCAAATCTCTTGAAGCCGATTTCTTCTTTTTTCCTGCCACGGCAGCGCTCCTTGGACCCTCCGGAATGAGCGATTCCATTCCAACTTTAAGCAGAATACCGGCCCGCCCCGCCCTCGTCAAGGGAATTGTTTTTCAAGCGGTTACCTCTCACCACCGACTCGGCGCAGGGGAATATGGAGGCCCATCAAGAGGCTTCCAATCACTCCCCAACTTGGGTATGCTGGAGGTAGAGATCAGCCCGCGTCTCAAGCTGGGCCGATCGCACAGATCAACGGGAGGAGGGACATGCAGACAATACGACGGGATCGAATTTTACTCTCTTTTTTCTTCGTTGCTTCCTTCTTCATCTTCGGCGATGCCGACTCGACCCTTCATGCGCAGGGGCCGGAGCGGGTCGAGGTGATCATCCGAAACTTTGCCTATGAGGTTCAGGGGGGGACGCTTCCCCCTGGCGTGCCGGCCACAATCGTCCTTCGGAACCTGGATCGGGTCGAACATGGCTTTGTCTCCCCCTTCTTTCAGGAGGTCGACGTTCAGGTGGAGAGCGGCGGAGCAACCACCTTCGGCCGGGGAATCAAGGGGGTCCATCTCACCCCGGAGAAGGAAATCGCGATCCGCTTCATCCCGCCGCGGGCGGGGAAGTTTACTTTTAACTGCGATATCCATCCGAATATGAAGGGAGAGGTCCTTCTTCTCTCGGTCGGTGCCGCGTGAGGAAACATCGGGCAGACCGCTACGGTTCTCCGCCCGTATCGCCGACCTCCCCGAATTCCCGCTCGCCGAAGATCGCCGAGTTGTGCCGGTACCATTTAAATTCGAGAAGATTGTGCGAAGGATCTTCCAGAAAAACGGTGGCATGCTCCAGCCGGGTTCCTTCGAACCGCCGGCGGGGCGATTGATAAAACCGAAGCCCCTTCTCTTTCGCCCGGTCGACCAGCGCCTGCCAGGCGCTTTCCTCCTTGAAGATCAGGCCGAAATGCCGCGGGTAGATCCCCTTTTGCCCCTCGGCCGCCGGCGCAAGATGGCCGACCAGTTGATGCCCCGCCAACTCCAGCGTGATCGCCCTGGACGACTCCCGCCCCAGGGCACAGCCGAGGCCGTCGACATAAAACCGCTTCGCCTCCTCCAGATCGGAAACCGGAAAGGCGAGATGAAAGATCACCCCCTCCATCGATCAGCCCCCTTGCTCAACCCCGCTCGATAGCAGCAGGATAACGATTCGGAGGGACCGGCGTCAAGCGCGTTTGCGAAGCCGATTGTTCCTTCTCTCAGCCCCAAAAACCCTAATAAAAATAAGGTGATCTAAATCACATTTGCTTGATCCTTTCGATTTCCCTTGTTATCATCGAGCACCCATTCCCTTCGGGAGCATCGATGCGGTACTTCATCACCGGCGCAACCGGCTTTGTCGGCGGCGCGATCGCGCGCCAACTGGCGGCGGCGGGACACCAGGTCACAGCACTCGTCCGCCATACTGACCGAGCGCACCACCTCGCCCGCCTCGGCATCGCGCTCCATCCCGGGGATATCACCGACAAAGAGAGCATGCGCGCCCCGATGACCGGCGCCGACGGGATCTTTCACGTGGCCGGGTGGTACAAGATCGGCTCCAAAACACCCGCCTTGGGAAAGAAAATCAACGTCGATGGGACGCGAAATGTCCTCGAGTTGATGAGAGAGCTTCGTATTCCGAGAGGGGTCTACACCAGCACCCTGCTCGTCTTCTCGGACACGCGGGGAAAGCTCGTGGATGAGGCGACCCATTACGAGGGGCCGTGGCTTTCGGAATACGAGCGAACCAAGTGGATGGCCCACACCCAAATCGCCGAGCCGATGATGAAAGAAGGCCTGCCGCTGATCATCGTGCTGCCCGGCCTGGTTTACGGACCGGGCGACACCAGCTCGGTCCGGAATCTCCTCATCCAATATTTGAAAGGACGGCTCCCGATCTCGCCCCAGAAAACGGCCTACGCTTGGGGACATGTTGAAGATATCGCCGAAGGCCATCTCCTCGCCATGGAGAAGGGACGGCCGGGGGAGCGCTATATCCTCGCCGGTCCGACACATACCTTGCAGGAGGCTCTGGCAATCGCCGAGCAAATTACCGGCATCAACGCCCCGCGGCTTCACCCCTCGCCGGCGCTCCTGCGGAGGCTCGCTCAAATCGTACGCTGGATCGAACCGATTCTTCCTCTTCCCGAATTTTATCGGTCCGAGAGCATTCGCGCCATCGCCGGGGTGACCTATATCGGGAGCGGCAAAAAGGCCCAACGGGAGCTTGGCTTTACGGCGCGGCCGCTGGAGGAGGGGCTGTGTGAAACGCTCCTTCATGAAATGAAGCTCTTGGGAATCCGATCCAAGAGGATTTGACGAAGACGCCTTAATTCGTCCGGAAATCGCACCTAGGATGCAAAGCGTATCGTCTCCCACATTGCTCCGAGGGACATTTGCGGTTATAATGGCCTCTCCCGGATTCTCGGAACTTTTTTGAATGAGGAAAGGTATGACACGTTTTAACGGACGGACACCCTGGTCGCGACCTTACGGGACGGCGGACATCTCGATCGATTTGGGAACGGCGAACACCCTCGTTTATATTCGGGGGCGCGGGATTGTTCTCAATGAGCCGTCGGTGGTGGCGGTCCGAGAAGTCGCCGGCGGAAAACAAGAGGTCGTCGCCGTCGGACTGGAGGCGAAAGCGCTCGTCGGAAAAACGCCTCATTCGATCACCACCATCCGCCCGATCAAAGAGGGGGTGATCGCCGATTACGATCTCGCCAAGGAGATGTTGGAGCACTTCATCCGCCGGTCCCGGCGGCCGTGGCAACTCGCGAAGCCCTCGATTGTCGTCACCCTTCCTCACGGCGTGACCGAAATCGAGAAGCGGGCCGTCGAAGAGGCCGGTTATTCGATCGGCGCAAAAAGGATCCTTCTGATCAAAGAGCCGATCGCGGCGGCGATCGGCGCCGGTCTTCCGGTGCTGGAACCGATCGGGAACATGCTCGTCGACATCGGCGGCGGGACGACGGAGGTGGCGGTCCTCTCCCTCGCCGGCATCGTCTACTGCCACTCGGTTCGGGTCGGGGGGGACGCGATGGATGAGAAGATCATCGAGATGGTGAAGCGGAAGCATCGCCTCTATATCGGCGAGCAGACCGCGGAGAAGGTGAAAATCGCCCTCGGGAGCGCCTGCTCCGACGGCACCGTCTACCGGGCGCGCATCAAGGGGCGCGATTCGGTCTCCGGCCTTCCGAAAATCGTGGAGGTCACCTCGGAAGAGATCGCGGAGGCGATCGCCGTCCCCCTGCGCGCCGTCGTCAATGCGATCAAAACGGCCCTCGCAAACACCCCCCCCGCGCTGGCGGGCGACATCGTCGAGCGGGGGATCATCATGACCGGCGGCGGTGCCCTCATCCGAAACATGGATATTCGCCTTCAGCGCGAAACGGGGCTCCCGATCCTCATCGACAAGGACGCCCTGCTGAGCGTCGCCCTCGGGGGCGGCAAAGCGATCGAGGACCCGGAGCTGCTCGAAGCGATCTCCAACAGCTGAACGGCTACTTCAAGCTCCTCTCGTAGAGAACCGCCTGCCAGGCCTCTTCCTCGCTGATCAGGCCGGTGTCGACGGCGGCGATCATTCCGGTGCCGGGAATTCCATTCTTCACCGCCCAGAACATCTCCCCGATGGACTTACACTGTTTGAATTGCGGATTGGTAAAGTTCCGGGGGGAGGGGTTCAGGGAGGCCGCCAGCATTCCATCTCCTTTCCCCGCCGGCCCGTGACAGCCCGCGCAGGCCCCCTTTCCATTGTAGATCTCTTTTCCTTTTTGAATCGTCTCCGGTGTTTCTGGAACCGGAGGCTTCATCCCCTTTAACTGCGCCAGCTCGCCCGCCGGCGCCCGCGGGGCGCAGGGATCTTTCTCCGCGGCGAGGGCGGACCAGGGCGTTGCAGCCAGGACGGCAATGAAGATGAATATTGCGGTGAGATGTCGCATCGGGTTTTCCTCCTTACAACAAGTGGTTAAGCAGCGTGGCGCTACGGCAATCTCGATCCCGCTTCCGTTCGATCAGTGTTTGACCGACGGGGCGGCGAGGGAGGATCTGAAGGATGTATCTGGTTTACGCGTGGGAACATTTCACTTGAATGATGTTAAGAATATTCTAGCGGATTGGGTCGAAGGGGATCAAGAGAAGCGGGCAGCCCTACTTCGACCGCCCTGTTAAAGGGGCTTGCCGGCGGATCTACTTTCTGGTATTCTTTTTATCGTAAAGTAAGGAGGTAAGGAATGCTGGCCAAGAAAACATCGAAAAACCAAATCACCCTTCCGAAGGAAGCGGTTCAGAAATTTCCCGGAATTGACTACTTTGAGGTTTCCGTTGAGGGAAATAAGATTGAGCTCAGGCCGGTGAAGGTCGGCTCCGCCGGGGCCTCTCTTGAGAAAATAAGAAAGAAGATCGAAGATCTCGGATTAACCGAGAAAGATGTAAAGGATGCCGTTCAGTGGGCCCGAAAAAAAGGCTAACAAAGCGGCTTCGGGTCGTCCTCGACACGAACATATTGATCTCCGCCCTTCTTTTCACCGGAAGAGCATCATCCCTTGTCCCGCTTTGGCGGGAAGAGCGGATCGTTCCACTTGTTTCCAAAGAGATCATTCAAGAATACCTTCGGGTCTTATCTTATCCAAAATTTTCCCTTACCGAACCGGAGATTCACACTCTGTTTCATGAAGAGATCCTCCTTTTTTCCGAAGTTGTCAAAATAATAGCGCCCTTTCCACCCACTTCCCGCGATCCTGCCGATGATCATTTTCTGTCCTGCGCCGTTTCCGGCAAGGCTGACGCCCTCGTGACCGGGGATCATGACCTCCTGATCATCAAAAGAATCGGCCGCTGCCCCATTCTGTCCCTCGACACCTTTCTAAAAAAATTTTCTTCCTAAAGATGTCACCGCTCCGTCACCCGCCGCGCAGCAACGCCACCAGATCGCTCACCGTTTTGGCGCGGATTTCCAGCTCCGGGAGCATCCGCTTTGCGTCTTTCACCGCGGCGCCCCACGTCTCCGGATGGCCGGCCTCCTGGCGAATCCGCGAGACCTCTTTTTCGATCTGCTCTATGTTTTGTTTCACGACGTGGTTCTTTGCGAGGGGAACCGCCAAATGATCTCGGAGCTGATCGAGCTGCTGGTTGAGAAGATCTTCCGGCAATTCGACCGGACCCTCCGGGTTGATCACCATCCGGAGCGCCTGCGCGAGATAAGCATAATACATTCCGATCTGCATCGCCGCTTTCAGCCCCATCTCCTGTCGATCTTCGGTCATCACCGCTCCTTTTTATTTTCCGGTTTGGAACGTCTCGTTCAACACCCGCGCCAGCCGCACGCCGGCCTTGGCGAGAAGTTCGTCCATCACCGGACGACTCTTTTCAAGATAGTTCTTGGAAAGTCTTCGATTCTTCGGGAGGCGATACGCCACGTCGACCGCGGCGCGATGGGCCTCCAGCGCCCAATCGACCACCGTTCCTTTTCGAAGATCCGGGATCGACCGCTTCTTCAGCCACAGTTGAAGATGCGCGACGTAGGCCGCCTCGCTCAAGCCGGTCTGATCGATCAGGCCCGAATCCCAAACCGTGTGGAGGTTCCACGGCCTCTCACTGAAAGGATAAATTTTCTCTCCGAAAAAGATGACCTGCACATCGTTCCCGCCGCGGTCTCCCCGGTCGGCCGTGTGGAGCGGCTGGTGGAGATCGGCGACGAAGTGGACGAGAAATTTTAACGCTTCGGCCCGCTCTTCCGCAGGACGATCCCGATCGGAAAGAATCCGCCGGAACCGCTCGATCACGGCAATCACACAGTCGCCTCCGGCGCAGTCCCGCTTCGGATCATAGCCCGATGCTTTGAATGGGATATCGACGAAGTGCCAGGGGGCGGTCTCGGGACGGTCCCCCCGAACCCGGTCGGCCCAGTCTGCGACCGATGCAAGGGAGGCCTCTCCGATCAACACCCGGGTCTCTTTGCGCGCCTGCTCGCCCAGTAAGCGCTCCGCCACATCGGCGACGATCCGATGCCCCGTCTCGCCCCAGGCATAAAGAGCGTGGGGGAAAAGGAGAAAAAGAAAGGAGAGGAAAAAGAGAATCAGTCGGCTTCGATCCCCCCGCGGGCCGGCCTGCGGTTTACATCTGTTCGACAACGTAGCCCTTCTTCCGAAGAAGATCGACGATGCTCCCCTTGCCGACCAGGTGCCCGGCCCCGACGACGACAAAATAACGATGCTTTGTTTCGAGGAACGCTTCGATATCGGACGTCATTTGGGCGTTCCGCTCGTAGATCAGCTTATCGTAAACCGGCGTTAATTCCGGCTCGTCGGTCATGCTCTGGAAGATCAGCGCCTCAATCGCGCCCCCATCCCCGACCTGCCACCCTTTCATGATCGAATCCATCTGCTCGGCAAGCAGGTCCATATCGGAGAGGGTGTAACGGAGAAAGAGCTCCTGGAGGCGATCGGAGAAGCTGTCGAAGAGGCCGACCTGATATTCCACCGTCTCGAACGCCGTGATCTGCTTCTTCCCCTTGGCCCGGGTGAGAAAATGGTCATCGATCCCATATTTTTTGTCGAACCCCAGACGCTGCAGCTCGACCGATTGAAGCATGACCGCCAGGACCCACGGCTTGAACCGCTTGAACGGCTCCATCGGCATGCCGGCCTCTTGAAACTTCTTCTCCACCAGCGCGTAGGTCTCCGTTGAAATCTTCCGGTCGAGCGTTTCCGGCGGAGGATAACTTCCGTATTGGACGAAGAGCGATTGAAGCCGGTCCATGTCGAATTCGTCGGGATCGATTTCGACCACCAGCGTGTCGGATTGGTCGAAAGCCGCTTCGATGGATGGATGGAGCGGATAGATCTCCGGCTTGGCGACATGGATGGAGCCGAGAAGGTAAACCGCGGCGGTCTCCGACCGGACCGACCAGAGAAAGCTCTTCTGAGCGGAGGGGGCCTCTTTCGGAACAGAGGCGCAGGAGAATTGAAGAAAGAAAACCATTAGAAGGAAGGGCCGGAAAAGATGCATTCTCTCTCCTTTTTATAAAGAACAATGGATTATAAGTTTTCATGGGGAGAAAGAAAAGGAAAAAGACAAAAACGGAACGAGACGGTAACAAAGAAGAACTGGAAGCCGACGTCGGCTAGAGCGGGACCTTCCGCAGCCGCAGCGCGTTGCCGATGACGGAGACCGAGCTCAAGCTCATCGCCGCGGCGGCGATCATCGGGCTGAGGAGGATGCCGAAGAAAGGATAGAGGACCCCGGCGGCGATCGGAACCCCCAGGACATTATAAATGAAGGCGAAGACCAGATTCTGCCGGATGTTCCGCATCGTCGCGCGGCTGAGCCTGAAGGCGCGGACCACCCCGCGAAGGTCTCCCTTCACCAGGGTCACAGCGGCGCTCTCGATCGCCACATCGGTCCCCGTTCCCATCGCGATCCCGACGTCGGCTTGCGCCAATGCAGGAGCATCGTTGATCCCGTCGCCGGCCATCGCCACGCGATGCCCCTCTGCTTGAAGACGTTTGATCCTCTCCCGTTTCTGATCGGGGAGAACCTCGGCGATCACTTCGTCGATCCCAAGCTTCCGGGCAACCGCTTCGGCCGTCGTCCGGCTGTCTCCGGTGAGCATCACCGTTCGAATTCCCTCCCCCTTCAACGCGGCGATCGCCTCGGGGGTGGATTCTTTGATCGGATCGGCCAGGCCCAGCAGCCCCGCCGGTTTGTCGTCGACCGCCACAAAAATCACCGTCTGGCCGTCGCGGCGGAGAATTTCGGCCTGCTCGGCCAGATGATCGAGCGGCAGCTTCAGCTCCTCGAAGAGGGCCCGGTTGCCGAGCGCCACCTTCCGGCCGTCGACGGTCGCCGCCACCCCTTTTCCGGTGATCGACCGGAAGTCCTTTGCTTCCGTCAGACGGAGCCCTCTTTCCGTCGCCCCCGCCACAATCGCGCCGGCGAGCGGGTGCTCGCTCCCCCGCTCCAGACTCGCGGCAAGCCGGAGAAGGTCGGCCTCGTCCCATCCCGCTTCCGGGAGAATCGTCATCAAACGGGGACGCCCTTCAGTGAGGGTCCCGGTTTTGTCGCAGACGAGGGTATCCACCTTCTCCAAAACCTCGAGCGCTTCGGCATTCTTGAAGAGGACCCCGGCGGTCGCGCCGCGCCCGGTGGCGACCATGATCGACATCGGCGTCGCCAACCCCAACGCGCAGGGGCAGGCGATGATCAAAACGGCGACGGCATTGACGATCGCGTAGGCCAATCGCGGCTCGGGCCCGATCGCCCACCAGACGACAAACGTGACGGCGGCCACCCCTACCACGATCGGAACGAAATAGGCCGAGACGACATCGGCGAGCCGCTGTATCGGGGCGCGGCTCCGCTGCGCTTCGCTCACCATCCGGACGATCTGGGCGAGCAGCGTGTCGGCGCCGACCCGCTCGGCCCGCATGATGAAGCCGCCGGTCGCGTTGACCGTTCCCGCCGTCACACGGCTCCCCGGCCCTTTTTCGACCGGGATTGGCTCGCCGGTGATCATCGACTCATCGACGGAGCTGCTTCCTTCCACAATCACCCCGTCGACCGGAATCCGCTCCCCCGGCCGGACCCGGAGGAGATCCCCCGGTTGCACCCGCTCCAGCGGAACATCTTCCTCCGTCTGACCCCGAAGCCGCCGTGCGGTCTTCGGGGTCAAGCCGAGGAGCGCGCGGATGGCGCTGCTCGTTTGGCTTCGGGCGCGCAGCTCCAATACCTGACCGAGCTGAACCAGAACGATAATCGCCGCGGAAACCTCGAAATAAACCGGAACCTGGCCATGGTGTCCACGGAGCGTTTCCGGAAAGAGCTCCGGGAAAAGGATCGCCGCGACACTGTAGAGGTAGGCGATCCCGGTTCCGATGGCGATGAGGGTGAACATATTGAGCGAGCGGTTGACGATCGAGCTCCAGCCCCGCTGAAAGAAGGGCCATCCCCCCCAGAGAACAACCGGCGTCGCAAGGAGAAATTGAATCCAGGCAAGGATCCGAGGCGACGCGATTCCCCCGAGCGGATTTCCCGGAATCATCTCCGACATCGACAGCAGCACCAGCGGGAGGGTTAGAACAGCGCTGATCCGGAAGCGGCGGGTCATATCGACCAGTTCGGGGTTGACCTCCTCTTCGACCGTGACCGTCCTCGGCTCCAGCGCCATCCCACACTTCGGGCAAGCGCCCGGACCGAGCTGCCGGACCTCCGGGTCCATCGGACAGATATATTCGGTCCCCGGCGGGGGGGGAGGAGAGGGCACGGCCGCCGGCGCCCCCTCCAAAAACTGAGCGGGTGACTCCCGGAACCGGTCGAGACAGAACTGAGAGCAGAAATAATAGGTCTTCCCCTGATAGTCAAACGTTCCCACCGACTCTTCCGGCGTGATCTCCATCAGGCAGATCGGATCGGTAAAGGTTTTTTTCGCCTTTTCACCCTGCGTTTCGGCAGACATGCTTCTCCCTGAACAAATGACCCATCATATGCATCCTAAAAAGATATTCTATTACAGGTTCGGCGTGAATACCACCCTGTTACGGCAGCACCTTCGAGGCGGCCGCCTGTCGAATGTCCCCTTTGACTGAACCCCCGGCGGAGAGGGCGAATGTCGCCCCTTCCTGCAGCGTCATCTCCGTCCGGACAATGCGGGCTCGATCGACGATGTGAACGGCGCCGAGATAAAGGTGATTGCTCGGAATGAAAACGGAGGCGAGGTCACGCCTCGATCCATCTTCTTGCAGCAGGCTGAACTCGCTGGTCAGGAACCCGGCGTTGAAACCTTCTCCATTGAGCTGTTTGATCAGAACGAACTCTTTAAAACCGGAAGGATTGGAGGGGTTGAAGCTGTCGACGATCTGCTTGATGCCGCGGTAGAGCCCTTTCACGATCGGAAGGCGATCCAAGAACCGATCCATCCACCCGATGAACAACGCGCCGCCCACACTGGGAACGATCAAGCCGGCGATCAAAATGATCGCCGCCGTCGCAAGGACCCCGAGCCCCCAGACCTCGACCCCGATAACACGGCGGAGCCAAGGCTGGGCCACGCTGTCGACCGCATGGAAGAGCCAGATCAGCAGGGTCACGGTGAGGTAAAGGGGCAACAGGGCGAGCAGCCCCGTCAACATGGTATTCCGAAGTTGCTTCATCATTATCTTCTCCATAAATCGGAATGCGGCGTTATTCTTTCATCTTTATATTTTAACTCCCCATCCGAAATCCGCACCCCGCATTTCCTTTATACTCCCCATCCCCCGCTCAGATGGATATTTCCCCCGGTCACATAGCGGGCTTCGTCGGAGAGGAGGAAACGGGCGACCGACACCGCGTCGGAGAGCTCCCCGACGTAGCCGGCCGGAATATTTTTGATCATCCCGGCCATCTCCGACTCCGGGGCGCTCCCCGATCGGATGAAGCCGGGGGAGATCGCGTTGACGGTGATCCCATGCGGCGCCAAAAGCTTCGCAAGAGATCGGGTCAGTATCAAAACGCCGACCTTGGCGATGTAGTGCCCCGTGATCTGCGGCTGACCGATCATCTGGTCGGCGTTCGCCATGCTGAAGCTGACGATCCGTCCCCACCGGCGTTCCCTCATCCCGGGGGCGACCAGCCGGCTGAGATAAAAGAGAGGATGAAGATTGTGATCGAACATGGCATGCCATCCCTCGATCGTCTCCTCCAGGAGATTCACCCGATGGTAGGGGCCCGCCGCGTTGATGAGGGCATCGATCCGCCCCCACTCCCCTTCGACCTGTTTTACAAAGGCCTCGGCCGCTTTCGGATCGGAGACATCGGCCCGGACCGAAAGGGCCCGCGCCCCCTTCTTCCGGATCGCCTCCGCCGTCTCGCTCCCCTCCTTCTCGCTCGTCCGATAACAGAGCGCCACCGACCATCCCCGCTCGGCGAGATCGAGCCCGACGGCGCGACCGATCCCCTTCGCCCCCCCCGCGATTACCGCAACCCGCTCCGACATGATCGCTCCCTCCCGTCCGACAACCGTTCTCTGTATCGTCTCATTTCCGATTTCAGTCAACACCGGACGATTGACTTACGCTCGGTTTCATATTATAAATTCCCGGCTTAGAAAACAACTCTATCGAACCACTTTTTATTACGGAGGCTCTCATCTGTGGACTGGCTCGCTGATCCTCAGGCGTGGATTGCTTTAACGACCCTTACGGCGCTGGAGATCGTCCTCGGGATCGACAACATCATCTTTATCTCCATCCTCGCCGGAAAGCTCCCCGAGAGCGAGCAGCCCAAAGCCCGCACCATCGGCTTGATGCTGGCGATGATCACCCGGGTCGGGCTTCTCTTCTCTCTTTCCTGGATCATGCGCCTGACCGCTCCGATCGTGACGATCTTTTCCAACGAGATTTCGGGACGCGATGTCATCCTGCTGGCCGGCGGCCTCTTCCTTCTCGCCAAGAGCACGCACGAAATTCATGAGAAGCTGGAGGGGGAGGAGGGGCGCGCTTCGTCCAAAGCGGCCGCCTCATTCGCCAGCGTGATTGTTCAAATTCTTTTGCTCGACATCGTCTTCTCGCTCGACTCGGTGATCACGGCGGTCGGGATGGTCGATCGGATCTCGATTATGATCGTCGCGGTGATGATCGCCGTCGTCTTCATGATCTGCTTCGCGGGCGCGATCAGCGATTTCGTCCACCGCCATCCGACCGTGAAGATGCTCGCCTTAAGCTTTCTTCTCTTGATCGGGGTGACGCTGGTCGCCGAAGGGCTCGATCAACACTTCCCCAAAGGGTACATTTATTTCGCCATGGCTTTCTCCGTTTTTGTCGAGATGCTGAACTTAAAGATGCGGGGACGCGCCGCGGCGCCGGTCAAGCTTCGGGAGCCTTATATTGAGGGAGAAGGCAACAGGGTCGTGCCGGGACCGGATTGAGGGGATAAACCTAGACCGCCCGAGCGCGCCGCGCCCGAACCAACTCGATGACCCCGGGTAAAATCGAGACCACGATGATGCCGAGAATCACCAGGGTGAAGTTCTTCTTCACCACCGGAATGTTTCCGAAGAAGTACCCCGCATATAAAAACGAGCTGATCCAAACCAGCCCGCCGACGACGTTGTATACGGCGAAGTGCCAGTAGCGCATCCGGCCGATCCCCGCGACGAAGGGGGCGAAGGTCCGGATGATCGGGACGAATCGGGCGAAAATAATCGTCTTGCCGCCGTATTTCTCATAAAACCGGTGCGTTCGATCGATATATTCCTTTTTGATGAATCGGCTGTCTTCTCTCTGAAGGAGCTTGGAACCGATCTTGTAGCCGATCCAGTAGTTCACCGCATCCCCGACAATCGCCGCAATACTCAGAAGGATGAAGAGCCACCCGACATTCAGCGAACTCCCGGCGGCGAGGGCACCGACCCCGAAGAGGAGGGAGTCGCCCGGAAGAAAAGGGGTCACCACCAAACCGGTCTCGCAAAAAATAATTAAAAAGAGAATGAGATAGGTCCAGAGGCCGTAGTTCTCGAAGACCCAGGTAAGATGTTGATCAAGGTGGAGGAAGAGATCGATGAAAGTCTGAATCAGTTCCACGACAATCCATGGGGGGGGGTCAATATTGCGGGCCCAGGTTTCCGTTCCAAAGCAGCATGATCCGATTGGATGGAAACTGAAGACATCCTAAAAGCGGACAGGCAAAGAATAAGTCTTATCTCTTCACCCCGCGGACCGGCATCGTTTCGCTTCTCTTCTCGATCTCCTCGACCAAGGATCGATGCGCCTCGCAGCCGACGACCTGCTTGATCTTCTTCGGCTGCGGCGCCTGATGGGGAAGAAGGAACCGCTCTTTCAGGCTGAGGATGCGACTCAGCGACTGGTTGAGGCGCTCCTGGGTAATCGTCCCCTTCTCCACGGCGTGAATCAATGCCTCGAGGACCGCTTTCTGCTGATCGAGCGAATGACAGACCAAAATCAAATCCGATCCCGCCTGGACCGCCCTCACCGCCGCTTCGGGGACGGTGAAACCGTCGGTGATCCCCTTCATCTCCAGATCGTCGGTCACCACGAGCCCCTCGAACTGAATCGTTTTGCGGAGCAGTTGAGAGATGATCTTTTTAGAAAGGGAAGCGGGGTATTTTTCGTCTAGCTTCGTGTAGAGGACGTGGGCCGTCATGACGGCATGGAGACGGTTTTCGACCGCATGAATAAACGGCTTCAGCTCCAAATCGGCCATCCGGTGGAGAGAATGGTCGACGCGCGGCAGGGTCTTGTGCGAGTCGGCGGCGGTATCCCCGTGGCCGGGGAAGTGTTTGCCGCAGGCGATCACCCGCTGATCGTGCAGGGCGGCGATCGTCGCAAGCCCATGTTTCGAGACAAGGGTCGGGCTGGCCCCGAAGGCGCGGTCTCCGATGATCGGGTTCTTCGGATTGGTATCGACATCAAGCACCGGAGCGAAATTCATATTGATGCCGACCGCCGCCAGCTCCTTCGCCATCGCTTCCGCGCAACTGTAAGTGAGATCGACCGAGTCGCAGTGGCCGAGCGTCCGCGCCGGCGGAAACTGGGTGAAGGGGGGGGCGAGGCGCGAAACCCGGCCTCCTTCTTGATCGACGGAGATGAAGAGGGGCGCATCGGGCGCCGCCTTCTGTAACGATTCGGTCAGCTTGGCGCATTGGGCCGGATCTTTGATGTTCCGGGAGAAGAGAATGACGCCGCCGATGTGGTGTTTTCGAATCAATTCCTCCACCCCTGCGGAAGGGGCGGTTCCATCAAACCCCACCATCAGGAGTTGGCCGATCTTATGGGTCACTTTCATATGAGTCCTCCCCCGCTGGTAAAATGGTGTAAGGGGCGTGATTGATCCCGCCCGCCCCGAGGCACAATTAAATTGCGCCCCTACTTCTTTTCTGCTGCTTGGCGAGGTTCGCCAGATACTGGACCAACAGGCGAAGGCCGGTTCCGGTCGATCCTTTGGGAATATAGGGGCGCGGCTTCTCGCCGTTCCACGAGGTTCCGGCGATATCGAGATGAACCCACGGCGTCTCCCCGACGAACTGCTTCAGGAAGAGGGCGGCGGTGATGCTTCCGCCGGGACGGCCGCCGGTATTTTTCAGGTCGGCGATCTCGCTCTTGATCTGATCGTGATACTCCTCCCAGAGCGGCATCTCCCAGACCCGCTCTCCGGTCTCGTCGCTTGCTTTCTGAATTTGGGCGGTCAGCTTCGGATCATTTCCGAAGAGGGCCATCGCATGATGGCCGAGGGCAATGACGCAGGCGCCGGTCAGGGTGGCCAGATCGATCATCGCCGCCGGCTCGTAGCGCTTAGCATAAGCGAGCGCATCGGCGAGACAGAGACGCCCTTCGGCATCGGTATTGATCACCTCCACCGTCTTTCCGGAGAGGGTCGTGAGGACGTCGCCCGGATGCATGGCGGTCCCGCTCGGCATGTTGTCGGTGGCCGGGAGAACGCCGATGATGTTGAGGGGAAGCTTCAGCTGGGCGGCGACCCGCATCGTCCCAAGGACGGTGGCGCCGCCGCTCATATCGTATTTCATCTGCTCCATGTTCTCCGCCGGCTTCAGCGAAATGCCGCCGGAATCGAATGTGACCGACTTGCCGATGAGGGCGACCGGGCGTCCTTTTTTCTTGGCGCCGTCGTACTCCAAAACGATGAACTTCGGCGGCTCGACCGTCCCGCGGGCGACGCCGAGGAGGGCCCCCATCCCGAGCCGTTCCATGTCGGCGCGCTCGAGCACCTCCAAGCGAAGGTGGTAATCGGAGGCGATCTTCTTCGCCTCCTCCGCCAGGCGGCTCGGCGTGACGACATTCGAAGGGGTGTTGCAGAGATCCCGGACGTAATTGGCCGCCTCGGCAATCAACTTCCCCCGGAGGGCCCCCATCTGGACCTCGACGACCTTTTTGTCGTCCGGCTCGATCAGGGCGCATTCCCGGACCTCCTTCGGCGGGATCTGCCGGTCGGTTTTGTAAACCTGGAACTGATACAGCCCCAATACCACCCCCTCCACCATCGCCTGCGCCAGATCCTGGACCGACGTTCTGGGAAGTCCCTTGCCGTGAATCTGGGTCGCGAACTGGCGGAAGCCCATCTCGCGAATCTGCGTGGCCGCCCGTCCCATCGCTTGACGGATCCGATCAAGGGTCGCCTCGGCCCGCTTGCCGAGCCCCAACAGAAGAAGCCGCGGCGACGCGATCTTTCGATCGGTTCGGACCAGGAGCGTCTGAAGAAATTTCCCGCCGAACTCCTCTGTGGAGAGGACCTCTCGGATCTTTCCGCCGATGGCTTTATCAATCGACATCACCTCGGGCAGGAGCCCCTCTCCTTCATAATGACCGAGGACAAGGATCTCCGTGGTTTGCTTCGTGAGGGGTCCCCTTTGAACCTTAAATTCCATTCACGCTCCCTATTTTAGACCCCCCGCATCGCCGGGTCCCAGATGTATTTGTGCAATTGCAATTGAAATCGAACCGGGAGTTTCTCTTCCAGGATCCACTCGGCCAGCTGCCGCGAATCCATTTGATTGAAGACGGGGGAAAAAAGAACGGGGTGATCGAACAAACGGGGATGTTGCGACAAGACCTCCTTGGCCCAATCATAATCGGCCCGATCGGCAATGACGAATTTGACTTCATCCCCTTTTTTTAACCGGCCCAGGTTCTCCCAATGGACGGCATGGCTCATCTTGCTGCCGGGGCATTTGATATCCATGACGATCACGGCGCGAGGATCGACCCGATCGATCGGAATGCTTCCGCTGGTCTCGATTAAGACAACGTACCCTTCATCGAGCAGCCGGGTCACGAGGGGATAGACCTCTTCCTGAAGCAGCGGCTCTCCTCCGGTGACTTCGACCAGGCGGCACGCGTGACCGCGGACTTCTTGGAGAACCGATTCAACGGACCGATCCGCTCCTTCATAGAAAGCATAAGTCGTGTCGCACCAGCCGCACCGAAGATTGCAAAAGGCGGTTCGCACGAACACACAGGGGAGTCCGGCATAGGTCGATTCTCCCTGAATGCTCTTGAAGATTTCATTTACTTTCATAAATTATTGAGGGTGCTTTCGTCGAGGGAATAAAGGGTAGGAAGGTCTGCTCTCCGGCGCTCGACCTGGCGCCGATCTTTGATCCGCCGTTGATCGTGACGGCGGTCCAAACCGGCGATGGGAAAAACCTGCGTCCGACGATCGGGGCCGTAGCCGCGCGTCATCTGCCGCCGCTCTTGATTTCGTCGCTCCACGCCTGCCTCCAAACCGTTGAGATTTTAACAGGTCGTCTCACGGAGGTCAAGTTGGAAGATGGCGCCCGGAGGATGGTTTGTCGAGCGCACAAAGTCGGCGATAAGGGATCGGCCTGCCGAGTGGATTAGAGAGTCCCGTGTTCTCTTCGAATGATGATTCTCTGAGAGGGATGCGACCGGGCTTTCCCTTTTGACGTGAAGAGAAAGAGAGGTTTTATGGATTCATCGTGGAGGAGAGACGTTGCGCCTTCAGCCGTTTTTTCCTCGCCTCTTTCTGCTTTCTCTTTCTTTTGACGGAGGGTTTTTCGTAGAAGCTTCTGCGCTTGAGTTCTTTTAAAAGACCCTCTTTGGCCAATTGCCGTTTCAGGGCTTTTAATGCTTTCTCGATCTGGTTCTCGTAGACTTTGATCAAACAGTTCTCCTTTCCGACCGGATGGAATCCCGACGGATCAATCCAAAACAGTGTTAAATTAAAAAACCCCCAGAACGTGAGGAGCTCTCTGGGGGCAGAGCCGATGGTGAAGAGTGAACGCAATTATTACCCAGTTTTCGATGATTGTCAAGAAAAATGATGCCAAAACCAGGCCGATCGATTGAACCTACGCCGGGAAATAAGGGATGATGACTGCATCATCGCGGGGTTTACTTCCAATGCTACATGGAATATTGTACTCCTCCTAAGCTTCCTCCGCTTTCGGAAATCGAATAAAAAATGTCGTTCCTTCGCCCTTTCTCGATTCGATCCAGATCGTGCCGTGAGCAAGATCGACGATCTTTTTTACGATCGACAGCCCGACCCCGGTTCCTTCCACCTCCACATCCTTCAGCCGTTGGAAAACGCCGAAAATCCTGTCATGGTACTCTGGGTCAATTCCGATCCCATTGTCCTTCACATAAAGCTCCACCCACTCGCCGCTCTCCCTCCCGCCGATCTCAATTCGCGGACAGGGCTGATCTCCCATAAATTTTGCCGCATTGGTGATTAGATTTTGAAACAACTCCGTAATTTGTGCGCGATCGAATAGGAGACGTGGAAATGTCGGTTGGATAATGATCTCGATCCCCTTCTTCGCAAAGCGCTCTTGATGGATATCGAGAATTCTCTCAACGACCGATCGAACCTCGACCGGCTCCGACCCTTTCTGCGCGCCCACGCGGGAGAGCGTCAGCAGATCCATAATCATCTGTTCCATGTAATTGGCGTTCTCGATCACCCGCTGCAGGTAGTGTTTCCCCTTCTCATCGAGTTGCCCGGCATAGTCCTCCATGAGAATCGAGGCCATTCCTTGCATGGAGACCACCGGCGACTTCAGGTCATGGGAGATGGTATAAATGACCGATTCCAACTCTTGCGTCCGCAGCTTGACCTCTTTTTCCAAATGCGTATGCGCCCGGTCCAACCCTTCACTCATCTGATTGAAGCTGCGCGCCAGGACACCCAATTCATCGTTGGAGAAGGCCTGCACCATCGCCCCATATTCCCCCCGGCCGATCTTCTCCGTCCCTTCGACCAAAATCCGAACCCGCCGGAGAACTTTCTTCATCGACACCAGGGAAATTCCGAAGGCGATCAAGCCGGTCACCGCCAAGATCCAGGCCAACTGCAAGGTGATCCGTTTCTCGGTCTCCATCATCTCCGCCATCGACAGCCCCAATCTCAACGTCCCCAGGCGGGTCGTCTCCTTCAGCTCTTTCCCGCCGAACAGAAGAAACTCTTCCTCCGTGGAGGCCGTTTGAACCGACCAGACCGGAAATGAGACATCGACCACCGTTTGGCCGGCCGTCTGAAGTTCGCGGTATCCCGGCTGTTCCGATCGAAGGGCTTCCTGCGTCGCACGATCTTGATAGACCTTCCCCTTCTCGACCACATTGGTGTGGGCCAAGACACGGCCCCGTTCATCGAGCGCGACGGCATAAAGCGCCTCGGTTCGTTCCATCGCCTCTTGCAAAAAGGCTAGAAGCAGATCTTCATCCTCTTCTTCGAAGGCCGACGCGATCTCGCCCGGCAGGCCGGTGGTCTTTAAAATCCCCCGCTTGGCCACCTCTCCCACGAGAATGGAATGCACCCCTCTCTTCGAAAAAAAGATACTGGCGCCCCCGGAAAGGAGCGCAATGGAGATGATAAAGATCAGAAACTTCGTTCGAAGCGTCATGGAAGCACTCTGTCGGCCTTCTGAAGGGCTTCTTTCGGAATATCCAGCCCTGCTTTTTCAGCCGCCTTTACATTGATCGTTACTTCTGCCTTTCCGGGGTAAATCGTTTCGAGCGTCCACTCCCCCGAGAGCACCTCTTGAGCCGCAAGGCCGGCTGCGCGGCCCACCTCGCGAAAGCTGCTCGATACCGATGCGGTGGCCCCCTGCTGAACGAATCCCGCCGTGGGGGCGTAAAAGGGAATCCGGTTGGACCAGGAATACTCTTTCAAAATGGAAAGATTCTGAGCGCTGACGAGGACGGGGTCCGGAAGAAGCCAAATGGCATCGGCCTTCCGAAAAAGATTCCGAAGGCGATCGGGAAGATCAACCGGGCTGTTCAACCGTTCCGACAAAATGTCGATCCCGATCGACTCCGATGCCTTTCGGATCTCCTGGAGGTACGCTTCAACCGATTCTGAAGACCAGAGAACCGCCAGCCGCTTAAGGTTCGGCTGCATTTCCTTGAGTCTCGCGAGGACGGTCGCGGCCCGCGGGAGGATATTCACTTCGACGGAGAGCCCTTTCCGATCCCGCAATCCCAGCTTCGTCCCGGGCGCCATGCCGTAGATCAGGACGACTCTGTCGGGATAATCCCATTGCGCCGCCTTCCCCCCGAAGGCGACGACAACGCGGGTCTCCAGAGAGATCCGCGGAGGGCCTTCCATGATGGAAATGGAAGGGACGGGACGGCCGAACGCTTCTTGAAATCCCTCAAACGCCTCGCGATAGGGGCCCCATTCGGCGCTGAGGATCGCCACGACCTCTTGAGAAGACGCCGCTCCGGGAACGGCGAGGAAAAAACCGATCAGGCAGGTGATTCGAACCCATTTTCCGGAAGTTTGCCTCATTCATCGACTCATGACTCAATAGATGACCGAGACGACGCCGTAGTACGTCTTCGGGATTTCGAGGAAGTCGGGGAACTCGCGATGATTCGGACTCGCAAGATTTTTCCCCTGAAGGTCGATCCATCGTCATCGATTGTTTCATAGGTATAGTTGACATAGACCCACCGCGCCGGGGCGAAGCGGTAGGTCCACTTCAGCTCAGCCCCTTTCGCCGTTGCCTTTCTGCTGTTGTCGAATGAGAAGGTGGTGGGGGTTGGGAAAGGGAAGAAAGCGCCTTGCTGCTTCACGAAACTTGCAGTGAGATCGTCGGACTGCATGTAAAAGAGGCTCCCTTCGGCCTGGAGACGCCGGTCGAAATAGACGCCGTGATAGCCGATCTCATTGGAGTGAAGTTTCGACGGCTTCAAATCGGGGTTCCCTTCCATGATCACGGTGAAGTCCGACTGCCGGTCGACCCGGACTTCCCACAAAGAAGGGACCGTCGGTGCCGCTGAATACGACGCACGTAAAGCATGGTCGGTTCCCAGTGCATAGAGGGTTGCAATCTGATAGGCCGGCTCCGTTCCTCGAAACAATCGCTCGGTTCCCGTCGACCGACCGGCCATCGAGGACGTCCATTCCGACGCGAAATCGCAGGAGGTCCCAGAGGTTCGTCGCCCCCGAGGTCCGGACTTCTTCGCCGGTGATCACCTCCACCGCCACCGGGGCTTCCCGCACCGGCTGCAAGCGCCGGGAAGCCGTTATACCGTCTGCGCTTCGTGCGCAAAGAACTCCAACTCCGAACGCCCCTCTTTGGCCGCCGAGACCGAGGCCGCCGCGCTGAAGAGCAAAAACGGCCCGATGATTTTACTGCAACCGTTTCTCCATCGTTTCTTTTTACCGAAAAACATCAGGCCGGATTTCTTTTATCCAAGATTTCGAGGAAAGTTTTCACCACTCCCGGATCAAATTGGGTGCCGGCGTTCTTCCGGAGCTCTTGGACCGCCTCCTCATGCGACATCTTCGGTCGGTAGGGGCGAACCGAAATCATCGCATGATACGCCTCGACCACGCCCAGGACGCGGGCGAGAAAAGGAATCTCCTCTCCTGTTAACCCGTTCGGATAACCTTTGCCGTCGTAGCGTTCGTGATGGTAGAGAATGGCCGGAAGAACAGAATCCAGATTGTGTGATTCTTTGATCAGCATCTGCGCCAGGCCGGGATGGGCTTGAATGATTTTCCGCTCCTCGGTCGAGAGGGGGCCCGGTTTATTCAGAATGCTGTCGGGGATGCTGACAATGCCGATGTTGTGAAGGAGGCTCGCGAGCTGCAAGCTTTGCTTTTCCTGCTCGCCGAGGTTCAACGCATCGGCAAGAAGAAGGGCATATTCGATCACCCCCTCGGAATGACCCCGCGTGTAGGGGCTCTTCGCATCGATCACGGCGGCCAGATCGCGGATGGTTTTTATCTCCGGATTGCGCAGAAGCTCGGTCAACTTGTTCTGATCCTTCTCGATCGCCGCCTTGAGCGTATCGCAGTAGCGGCAGACCCGATTGCGGCCGTCTTTTTTCGCGAAGTAGAGGGCCTGATCGGCGGAGAGGATCAATTCCTCCCGACGCCTTCCGTCTTCCGGGAAAGATGCAACCCCGATGCTGATCGAGAGGTGGACCCGATGGCCTGTCGGCGTGACGAAGGGGCCGTCGTCGATCGCTTTTCGGATTCTCTCGGCGACTTTCGCGGCATGAATGCCGATCGTCTCGGGGAGAATGACTGAAAACTCCTCTCCTCCATACCGGGCCGGAAAGTCGACGTTACGGATGCACTTTTGGATTACCTTCACGATTTCTTTCAGGATCGCATCCCCGACCGGATGGCCATGGGTGTCGTTAAAAACTTTAAAATGATCAATGTCGAGCATCAGCAGCGAAAACGCTTTCCCATATCGGCTCGCCCGCTCGGTCTCCTCACCCAATCGCTTCTGAAACTCCCGATGGTTGTAGAGGCCGGTGAGGCTGTCGGTGGCCGCCCTTTTTTCCACCTCCTCCAGAAAGCGGGCATTGTCCAGGGCCACGGCGGCATTGACGCAGAGGGTCGATAGGAAATCTCGGTCCTCGGAAGAAAAGCTCCCCTGCTTCTGATTGATCAGGTTCAACACCCCTAAATTTCGGGCCTCGCGGACGAGCGGAATCGAGAAAATTTGGCGAAGCGGAGTTTGGAGCGCCGGGGTGGCTCCTTTTAAAGGATGCTTTTGAGGGTCTTCGATCAGGATCGGTCGTTTTTCCTGGCACGCCAACCCGAAGAGACCGAGCTTCGAAAGGGGCCCCTGTGGAATCCCACCCTCGAACGACACGCCGGCAAAGGCGGTCTGGAGAATCTCCCCTTGTTCCGCATCGATGAGAAAGAGGAGCGCTCCTTCCGCATCCATCAGCTCTTTTGCCCCTTCGACCAAGGTATCGCTTAAAACCGTCGTTTTTCGCTCGGTCGCCAAAGAGAGGGAAAGTTCATACAGACGGTGAACCCGTTGCGCGTTCTTCTCCAGACGGCGTTTCAGCCTGTTTTGGTCGATGACTTTGCGGGCCGCGGGGGGGAGGGTCTGGTGATAGTTTTGGCTCTTAATGATGTAGTCGCACGCTCCCCGCTTCATCGCCTCTACCGCAATCTTCTCATCCCCTTGTCCGGTCACCATGATCACCGGAGCGGTATAGCCCTTCGTCTGAATTTCGCTCAAGACTTCGATTCCGTTCATCATCGGAAGACTGTAGTCGAGAATGACCGCATCGAAACGCCCTTTCCCCAGCGCCTCCAGGCAGGCCGGACCGGTTTCGACGGGGGTAATGCGGATGTCGGGCTCCTTTTTCTGAAACGCGCGCAGGGTCAACTCCCTTTGATCGACATTGTCTTCCACAAGTAAAATCTTGACCGGCTCATTCTCCATGCCGTTCTCCATCCAAAGACGACCCCGCCAATATTCCGTTCTTTACGACGCGTCCGATTTCGGCGGCCGATTGACCAGCAGCCAATAGAGCTTCAGCGATTTGACCTTCTCCGAAAATTCAGTAAATTTCACCGGCTTGGTGATGAAGCTGTTGGCGCCGAAGTTGTAACATTTGAGCGCTTCTTCATCTCGATCCGATGTCGTCAACATGATGACCGGAATGACACGGAGATCTTCGGTCTCTTTTATTTTTTTTAGGACCTCAAGGCCGTTAACCTTGGGAAGATTGATGTCGAGGAGGATCAGCCCGGGCCGGGGGGCGTTCGCATAAGGCTCTTTTTTAAAGAGATAATCCAGCGCCTCTTGGCCGTCTTTGACCCAAGCCACTCTGTTCGCCACGCTTCCGCTCATCAGTGAACGGCGGGTCAATTCGGCATGGTCGGGATTGTCTTCCACCAATAGAATTTCGATCGGCTCCATTTCCCATTCTCCTAACATCGACCGACGGGCAGCGTGAAGTAAAAAACGGCCCCTTCTCCTTTGTTTGACTCGATCCATATATTGCCGCCTGCCAGATCCAGGATCTTCCGGACAAGCGCAAGACCCATCCCCGTCCCATCCGTCTCAATCTCTTTAAGACGTTCGAAGACGCCGAAAATGATCTGGTGATGCTGCGGATCGATTCCGATGCCGTTGTCCCGGACGTAGAAGGTAATGCCTGCATCGGCCGCAACGGCGCCGATCTCGATCACCGGATCGGGCTGATCGCCCATAAATCGGACGGCGTTGCCGATCAGATTCGAGAAGAGCTGCTCCAACTGCGTCCGAGCGAAAAAAATCTCCGGCAACGGCGAGTGAATTTCCACACGGATCTTTCTTTGCGTGATCTCCTTCGAAAACTTCCCCAAGACATCCCGGACGACGGCATCGGCTTGAAGCCGCTCCGGGTTTGCCTCTTTTCTTCCGACTCTGGAGTAGGCAAGCAGATCGGCCAAAAGGCGCTCGATCATCCCCGCGTTCGCCATCAGCCGGCTCAGGTAGTGCTTTCCCTGCTCGCCCAGCTTTTCGCCGTAATCTTCGGAGACGACCGATGCCATCCCGTAAAGGGAAACGACCGGGGCCTTCAAATCGTGCGAGACCCGATAAACGAAGGTATCGAGCTCCGCCCTGTTTCGATCGAGCTTTTGACGCAACGCCTCGCACTCCGTCTGCAGAGGAGCACATTTCGGACAGGCCTGGCCGTTCGGGATAGGGGTCATCCTCACCTTCTCGTTTGCAGGAAAATAAAATAGCGATTACGCGAGGCAACGCGGGCCGTGATCGACCTACGGAGGATTATATTCTTTCTCGGACACCTCTCCTCCGGGAATGCTCTACCTCATTGGGATATATCAAGGAAGACATCCAAGAGAAAATGTAACATAGATTGTCTTCTTGTCAACGAACGGCAAAACGGATGCAAGATAGAAAGGAAGGTCGAAGCGTTTACAGTGGACTCTTAAAGGATTCGGTGCGGATTATTCCTTTGGGTGGAACCCGGGTGCGTGCAGTCGTAAAAGAGGAAAAGGATGGTGCGCCCAGAGAGATTTGAACTCCCGACCCCTTGATTCGTAGTCAAGTGCTCTATCCAGCTGAGCTATGGGCGCGATGGAACGATCTTAAGCGGAAACCACATCCTTGAGGGTGACGGCGAAGCGGGGATGCTGGAAGGGGTGCATCGTTGGAAAGAGAGAGAAGAGCCATCCCTTGAACAGCTCTTTGCCGTTCTCCGAAATGATGACGCGGACGGCGGGATTCTTCAGCTCGTTGCTCACCGAGGTAAACACCGTCCCCTGAATAATCAAATCGGGAAGAAACTCGCCGACCTTCACCTTCACCGTCGAATCGGGAAGGGTATACTCCTCCCCCAAATTGATGGTGTGCTCGGTGATCTGATGGGTCTGTTTGTCTTCGACCATCAATTTCACCGCCTTCCACTTCCCCTTCACCGAATCGGGGATGAAAATCTCGGCATTGCTCAGATCAGGGACATCGGAAGGTCGATTCGTGGAAGGATGGTCGCCTCTTTGAACCTGCTGCGCCTGCGGAGCCGGCGGCGGTCCGGAAACCTCCTCCATGTAATTCGCTTCCTTCTTATTGCATGCAGCAAAGAGAAGGAAGAGGATGAGAAGCAGGGCGGTCTCTTTCTGTTTCATAATACTCCTTCATTCATCAACATCCCCAAATGCGCCTGGGGAATTTGGCGGAGAGGCAGGGATTTGAACCCTGGATAGAGGTTTAAGCCCCTATGACGGTTTAGCAAACCGTTGCCTTCAGCCGCTCGGCCACCTCTCCATTTATATGTGGGGCCCGTGCGGCAAAGGAAGAGAGAAGGTCCTCCGATGCCCCACGCCCGCGCTCGCACCGGCAAAGCCGGCTGCTCGCTTTATTTCTATAACTGTCCTCGAGCTTTATTATCTCCCTGCTTGCGCTCGCGCTGTGAAGAACCCGTCGCTCAGTTGACCTGCGTATTCTAATCGCGCGCGAGGCGCATTTCAAGTTTTAAGATTGGCGGAGGGGGTAGGATTCGAACCCACGACCCTTTCGGGTAACGGTTTTCAAGACCGCCGCCTTAGGCCACTCGGCCACCCCTCCACTATATGATGTGGGGCCCGCGCTAAGTGCTGCCTGTTGATTCCAGATCTTCACACCAGATGCGCGATGCCCCACACCCTACAATCGAGTCTTCTGATCTCAGATCTTCTCACCCGGTGAACCTTGGCCCACATCCGTTGCCTCGTCAGGCCGCTTTTCCCTTCTCGATCTTTGACACTCCGTCCATGTAGGGGCGCAGCGCTTCTGGGATCACGACCGAGCCGTCTTCCTGCTGATAATTTTCGAGGATCGCGACCAACGTCCGCCCGACGGCCAGACCCGAGCCATTGAGCGTATGAACGTACTGGACCTTGCCGGCCGCGGTTCGATAGCGGATTTCCGCGCGGCGCGCCTGGAACGCCTCGAAATTGCTGCAAGACGAGATCTCCCGAAACATCTGCTGCGAGGGGAGCCAGACTTCAATATCATACGTCTTGGCCGCCGCGAATCCCATGTCGCCGGTGGAAAGCGCCATCACCCGGTAGGGAAGCGCCAGCCGCTGCAAAACCGTTTCGGCATCTTTTAAAAGCCGTTCCAGATGATCGTACGACGCTTCGGGCTTGGCAAACTTGACCAGTTCCACCTTATTAAACTGATGCTGCCGGATCAAGCCGCGCGTGTCCTTGCCGTAGGAGCCGGCCTCCCTACGAAAGCAGGGGGTGTACGCGACATGCGAAATCGGAAGCTGCGCCTCGGCCAAAATCTCGCCGCGGTAAATATTGGTTACCGGGACTTCCGCGGTCGGGATGAGAAAGTAATCTTCATCCTTCAACCGGAAGAGATCTTCCTCAAACTTCGGGAGCTGTCCCGTCCCGGTCATGCTTTCCCGATTGGCGATAAACGGGGGAAGGACCTCCTGATAGCCATGTTCCCGGGTGTGAAGATCGAGCATAAAATTGATCAGGGCCCGCTCCAGCCTCGCCCCGGCCCCCTTGTAGAGGGTAAAGCGCGCCCCGGCGATTTTGGCTCCCCGCTCGAAGTCGAGGATGCCGAGCGCCTCGCCGATCTCCCAATGCGGCTTCGGCTTGAATGAAAACGGCGGCGGCGCACCCCACCGGCGGATCTCCTGATTATCCCGTTCATCTTTGCCGACGGGAACCGACGAATGGGGAAGATTCGGGAGCCGCAGCAAAAAGGGGCCGATCTCTTCCTCGGTCTTTTTCAGCTCCCCTTCGAGCTGCTCGATCTGCTGAGCCACCTCTTTCATCTCTTGCAGGATCGGGTCGATCGGCTTTTTTTCCCGCTTGGAGCGGGCGATCTCCTCGCTGGCCTGGTTCTTTTTCGCCTTGAGGCCTTCGATCTGCGCCTTCAGCGCCCGCTGCCGCTGATCCGATTCCGCCCAGGCGTCAAAGGAAATGTCGAGCTGGCGATCGGCCAGCCGCTTTTTCACCTCCGCAAGATTCTCTCTGAGCAGCTTGACGTCGAGCATTGGATCGATTTCAACCCTAAAAATATTTGCTCAATCTAACATGTTGATGGGAGAGAGTCAATCGGAAGAACGAGGGAACACCCCCCGCTTTTGCCTAGAAAATCGTAAAAAAAGATGGAGGTGGACCTCTCTTTCTGTTAGAATTAAAATTCATTTTTCACGGAGGGATTATTTACTTGGGAAGCGATCAAATAAAAGCCCTGCTGCGCGAGCGAATCTTGGTCCTGGACGGGGCGATGGGGACGATGATCCAGGCCAGAAATTTGACCGCCGCCGATTTCGGAGGGCCGGAGCTGGAAGGATGCAATGAGAACTTGAATCTCACCCGCCCCGACGTCATCCAATCGATTCATGAGGCCTATTATGCCGCGGGAGCCGATATCGTCGAGACCAACACCTTCGGCGGCACCGGAATCGTTCTGGCGGAGTATGGCCTTCAGGACAAGGTCTTGGAGATCAACCGCGCGGGGGCGCAGGTCGCGAAGGCTGCCGCAAAGAAATATTCCACCCCTGCCAAGCCCCGGCTCGTCGCCGCCTCGATGGGGCCGACGACCAAAGCGATCACCGTCACCGGCGGGGTCACTTTCGATCAATTGGTCGAGGCCTTTGCCCTTCAGACCAAAGGATTAATCGAAGGCGGGGTCGATCTTCTCTTGTTGGAAACGGCCCAGGACACCATCAATCTGAAAGCCGCCGCGATCGGCATCCTCCAGGCCCAGAAAGAGATGGGGATCGAGATCCCGATCATGATCTCGGCCACCATCGAGCGGACCGGAACGATGCTCGCGGGTCAGGGGGTGGAGGCGCTTTATGCCTCGCTGGAGCATCTCCCGATTCTCTCGATCGGCCTGAACTGCGCCACCGGTCCGGAGTTTATGACAGACCACATTCGCTCGCTCGCCAACATGGCGACCTGCCTCGTCTCGGTCTACCCCAACGCGGGCCTTCCGAATGAAGAAGGAAAGTACGAAGAAACCCCCGAATCGCTCGCCGCCAAGCTTTCCCGGTTCGTCGAGGAGGGGTGGATCAATCTGATCGGCGGCTGCTGCGGGACCACCCCGGCGCATATCACGGCGATCTCAAAAATGGTCGAAGGGAGAAAACCGCGCACCCCGAAGGGCGCGCTGAAACCGGCCGTGTCCGGGATCGACTTTCTTCTGATCGAGGAAGAGAACCGTCCGGTGATCGTCGGCGAGCGGACCAACGTGATCGGAAGCCGGAAATTCAAAGAGCTGATCGTCGACGGGAAAATCGAAGAGGGGGCCGAGATCGGCCGGGCGCAGGTCCGAAACGGCGCACAGGTGATCGACGTCTGCATGGCCAATCCGGACCGGAATGAATTGGCCGACCTGGAGGCCTTTCTCCAGATCCTGAATAAGAAGGTGAAAGCGCCGATCATGATCGACTCGACCGATCATCGGGTGATCGAAGCGGCGCTCAAGCTCTGTCAGGGAAAGTGCATCGTCAACTCGATCAATCTGGAAGACGGCGAGGAACGCTTCGAGCTGGTCGTCCCGCTCTTGAAGAAATACGGCGGCGCCGTGGTCGTCGGTTGCATCGATGAAGACCCCGTCCAGGGGATGGGGGTCACGCGCCAGCGGAAGATCGAGATCGCAAAACGCTCCTACGACTTGCTCGTGAACAAATACGGCCTGGCCCCGCGGGATCTGATCTTCGACGCCCTCGTCTTTCCGGTCGGAACCGGCGACGCCAACTACATCGGCTCTGCCCCGGAGACGATTGAAGGAATCCGGCTGATCAAGGAGACCTTCCCGGAATCCAAAACGATCCTGGGGGTCAGCAACGTCTCCTTCGGTCTTCCGACCGCCGGTCGCGAAATCCTCAACTCCGTTTTTCTCTATCATACCGTCAAAGCGGGGCTCGACTATGCCATCGTCAACGCCGAGAAGCTGGAGCGTTATCCCTCCATCCCGGAGGAGGAGCGCCGTCTCGCCGAAGATTTAATCTTCTGGCGGGGAGCGGACCCGGTCGCCGCCTTCGCCGCCCACTTCAAGGACAAGAAGGGGATCGCCAAGAAAACCCGCGCCGATCTTCCCCTCGATGGGCGGCTCGCCCGCTACATCGTCGAAGGCTCCAAAGAGGGTCTTATTGAAGATTTGGAGCTGAAGCGGAAGGAAGCGACGCCGCTTGAAATTATCAATGGCCCCCTGATGACCGGCATGGATGAGGTCGGACGGCTCTTCAATAATAACGAGCTGATCGTGGCGGAGGTGCTGCAGTCGGCCGAAGCGATGAAGGCGGCGGTAAGGCACCTGGAGCAGTTCATGGAAAAGAGCGATACCGCTGCGCGCGGGACGATCCTCCTTGCGACGGTGAAAGGGGATGTCCACGACATCGGGAAGAATCTGGTCGAGATCATCCTGAGCAACAACGGCTACAAGGTGGTCAATCTCGGGATCAAGGTCCCGCCGGAGACGCTGATCGAGGCGATCCGGAAGGAGCGGCCCGATATGGTCGGCCTCTCCGGCTTGCTGGTGAAATCGGCCCAGCAGATGGTGATCACCGCCCAGGACTTCAAGACCGCCGGCGTCACCATACCGATCCTGGTCGGCGGAGCGGCCCTCACCAAGCGCTTCACCGACACGAAGATCGCCGCGGAATATCCGGGACCGGTCTTCTACGCCAAGGATGCGATGAACGGGCTTGATCTCGCGAACCAATGGATCGATGAGACCCAGCGCCCCGGGCTTCTGAAGAAGACCGAGACGGAGCGGAGCGCGATGGTGAAGATCGCCGAGGGGATGGAGAAGAAGCCGCAGCCGGCGTCGGAGGTCCGCGCCCGATCGAACGTCCGGCGCGATCTCCCCCTGCCGAAGGCCCCTGATTTTGATTTTCACGCAATCGAAGAGGGGCCGCTCCGGGAGATCTTCGCGTACATCAACCCGTCGATGCTCTACGGAAAGCACTTGGGGTTGAAAGGAAATCTCGAACGGCTCCTGGCCGACCGCGACGAGCGGGCGGAGAAGCTTCATGCCTCCGTGGTGGCGATGCAGGAGGAGATTCTCGCAAAGCGAACCCTCACCGCCCAGGGGGTCTACCGCTATCTTCCCTGCCGGGCGCGGGGAGAGGATCTGCTGATCTACGATCCGGCCGATCCGGCCCGCCTGCTCGAAACCTTTACCTTCCCCCGGCAGCCGGCGGGGGAGCGGCTTTGTCTTTCCGACTACTGCCGCGATGTGGACTCGAATGAGATCGACTCGGTCGCCCTTTTCGTCGTGACGATGGGGAAAGGGGTCCGCGCCCTCTCCACGCAGCTGAAGGAGGCGGGGGAATATCTTCGCTCGCATCTGCTTCAAGCGATCGCGATCGAGGGGGCCGAAGGCTTCGCCGAGTGGGTGCACCAAAAAATTCGAAACGACTGGGGAATTCCCGACCCGCCGGAGATGACGATTCAAGACGTCCTGAAGAACCGCTATCGCGGCATCCGGGTCAGCTTCGGCTACCCCGCATGTCCGAATCTCGCCGACCAGCGAAAGCTCTTCCGGCTGCTCGACGCCACCGCCAAAATCGGCGTGGAGCTGACCGACGGCGACATGATGGACCCGGAGGCGTCGGTCTCCGCCCTCGTCTTCCACCACCCCGAGGCAAAATACTTCCGGACCGACACATAATCCAGAGCATAGCGCTCCTGATGAGAGCCTAAAGGCAACCGGGAAGTACGTAGCGCCGGTCCCGGATAAAATTTAAGTAGGATGGGGCATGGGGCATGGCGCACCTGGTGAAAAGATCTAAAACCAATGGGGTTCCTCCGGCGCCGGCCCCACATAAGATATAGAGGACAAATGAGCGAATTTAAAAACGTCACGGTAAAAAAAGCGGCGAACGTCTTCTTTGACGGAAAGGTCACCAGCCGGACAGTCCTTTTTCCGGACGGCAGCCGCAAGACCCTCGGCATCATGCAGCCGGGGGAGTTCGAATTTAAAATCGGCGATCAAGAAATCATGGAGATTCTCTCCGGCGATCTGGAAGTGTTTCTGGAGGGAGAGAACGGCTGGAAGCGGATCAAAGGGGGAGCGCAGTTTACCGTCCCCGCCCGAACCACATTTAAGCTGAAGGTCCACAGTCTGACCGATTATTGCTGCAGCTTCGTCAAGGCGTAATCTTCTCGAAATGATCGCATGCCATGGATGAAGATTTCCTTAAAAAACTGGGAGACCGAAAAGGCCGCCTCAAGCGCCGTCTGGTCGAGTTGAATGAAACGATCGAAATCGATCTCGCCTTCGCGGTCGACCGATACGACGATGCCCGGGGTCACTCCTTCTTCACCCTGGAGGAACGGCTCCAAGACTATCAAATCCTCTTCCAAAAAATCTTAGACCAGGTGGACGAGGCGACGACCCTCGCCGACCTCGACCGGACCGCAGGACGCGTCTCCTACGTAGAAGATCGCCTCGACGAGTTGGAAAGCCAGCTCTATAACCGGCCCCGAAGGAAACGCCGGCGGCCGTTCAACCTCGCCGATTTTTTCAGCCAGTTCAGCCAAAATGGCTCGGAAACCGCTTCCCATGGAGAGATTTCCTCTCTGACACAGGCCTACCAAATCCTGGGGGTGGAGGAGGGAACCGGCATGACTGAAGTGACCGCCGCATTTCGCCGCTACGCAAAGGAGTATCACCCCGATGCCCGCGGAGGGGATCGAAGCACGGAAGCCGAGCTTCGAAAAGTGGTCGAGGCTTACCAAATGATCAAGCAGCACTTCGCCGATTAAGGCGCGCATCGACGAAACAGCGTCTTCAGGCGGATCCTCCCCTTCCCGTCTTTCCCCTCAGCCATTTCCCACATCTCCCCGAACACTGACCAAAATGTACTTGATTTTACCGCTCAGGATGGTACCATAGAGCATTTCGCTCCCTTCCCACGAGGGGATTCCGAGACCATCAGGTTGAAAATCTCTGACATAAGGAGTACACACGCTCTTGAAGGCAGCCCCTCTTCAGAAGAGGACACCAGGAGCATCCATTCACCCTCTGCAGAAATTCATCCATTCTCTTTTCCTAGCCCCTTCGGCTTTCGTTGTCCTCTCAGTGACCCTGACCCTCACCGGGATCGCCTGGCACTTTACTCAACAAAACATTGAGAATAAAGCACATACTCGTTTTGACAGACGCGTCGCAAGGGCATCCAGGGCGATTGAAGGACGCATTCAGACGTATACAGATATCCTCCTGTCCGTGCGCGGTCTCTTTGCGGTGAACCAAAACATCACCCGGGCCGACTGGAGAAGATATATCGAATCGCTCCAGTTACAAAAACGTTATCCCGGCATTTACGATCTGATCTTTGTCAGATACGTGCCTAAATCGGAACGGGCTGCATTCGAAAGACAGGTGCGCAACGATACGAGCATCGGTCCAAAAGGTTATCCCGATTTTTCAATCCATCCCGAAGGAGATCGCCCCGAGTACTTCCCGATTGAATTTACAGAGCCGTTCTCACCCATTCCGGTACAGTTCGGCTTCGATATCGGAAGCGAGCCGGTCCGACGGCAAGCCCTCGAACAAGCGCGCGATACCGGTCATCCCGTCTCGACCGGACGGATTATCCTGGTCGGGACCGAGGAGGTCGGATTTTCCATTCGGGTCCCGGTCTACCGCAATGGGCTGCCTCAGACCACGGTGGAGGAGAAACGCCGCGCCCTGATCGGATTCGTCGCCTCCGCGTTCAACATGAAGGATCTCATGCAGGAGGTCCTCGGCGGCAATTCCAGGCTCGACTTTCAGTTTGAGATTTTCGACGGTGGAATGGAGAAGACAACCAATCCCCTTCCCCTCCTAACGAAAGAGAGCCTGCTTTACGACAGCAATGACATCCTGGGCGCCAACACCGGCAACAATCCCCCCAGATACACACAAATCGCCTCTTTGGATATCGCAGGTCGCCATTGGCACATCTACTTTTCCACCCATGCCTCCTTCCTATCGGAAATAGAAGAAACCCTTCCTTTCCTCATTCTTTTCGGCGGGGCGACGTTCTCCCTGTTGCTCTCTTACATTACCTGGTCGACGACGACCGCGCGCCGGCGCGCCATCGACCTCGCGGAGAGCATGACCGTCGATCTTCGGGAGAGCGAGGAAAGATTCCGTGCCATTTTCGACCGGGCCCCTTCCGGAATCGGCGTGGTCGATCTGGAAGGACGTTTTATTCAGGTGAATCAGAGTTATGCCGCCTTCCTCGGCTATACGCGGGAAGAGCTGACGGGACGGACCTTCCAAGAGATGACCCATCCGGACGACCTGGCGGCGAGCATGAGGGTGAGAGAGGAGCTGGCGGCCGGAAAGACTGATAAACATCGGTTTGAAAAACGCTATATCCGCAAAGATGGCCGGATCGTTTGGGGCGATATCACGGTCTCTCAAATCAACGACCCCTCGGGAAAGCCGAAGTATTTTGTCGCGGTCGTGGACGACATCACCGAGCGGAAACAGATGGAAGAAGCGCTGCGCGAGACCAACCACACCCTTCAAGCCCTCATCCAGGCCTCCCCCCTGGCCATCATCACCCTCGATCTGAATGGAAAAGTAACAACATGGAATCCCGCCGCCCGACAGATTTTCGGATGGAGTCCGGAAGAGGCCATCGGCCGCTTCAACCCCATCGTCCCCAAAGAGAAAGAGAATGAGTTTAAAGGATTGGTGCAGGCGCTTCTGCAAGGGAAAGTTTTTTCCAACCTCGAAGTCAGCCGCCAAAGAAAGAACGGCTCCCAGGTCGATGTCAGCTTATCCACCGCACCGTTGCGGGACGGGCAAGGTCATATCCGAGGGATCGTCGGCATTCTGGCCGACATGACGGTGCAGAAGCGGGCGGAGGAAGCGCTGCGGAATAGTGAAAGCCGCTTCCGGCGGGTCATTGATTCCAACATGATCGGCATTGTTTTCTCGGACGTCAACGGAAATATCACGGAGGCCAATGACGCTTTTCTTCAAATGGTCGGATATACCCGCGAGGAGCTTCGCTCGGGGGAAATCAGCTGGAAAGAGATGACCCCCTCCGAATATCGCCTTCTGGACGTCAAAGGCCTCGATGAGATGGCCGCCACCGGGGTCTGCGCTCCGTTTGAGAAAGAATTTATCCGCAAAGACGGAAGCAGGATCCCTGTGATGATCGGCGCCGCCTTCCTCGAAGCCTCCCGGGAGAAGACGGTCGGTTTTGTCGTCGATATTACCGACCGCAAACGGGCCGACGAACGGCTGCGGGAAAGCGAAGAAAAATATCGGCTTTTGTTCGAGAACAATCCGTACCCGATGTGGGTGTTCGATCTGGAGACGCTCGCTTTTCTGGCGGTCAACGAAGCGACTGTGTCCCGCTACGGCTATCATCGGGAGGAGTTTCTCTCGATGACGATCACAGATCTCTGCCCCGCCGAAGATATTCCGACCCTCCTTAAGAATCTTCCGCAGATCAGCACCCGTGTCGGCCCGGGGGGGATCTGGCGAAATAGAAAAAAAGACGGGACGGTAATCGACGTGGAGATCACATCGGATCTGATCTCCTTCTCCGGAAGGAAGGCCAAACTTGTCCTGGCCAACGATGTGACCGAGCGCCTCCGCGCGGAAGAAGCGCTCCGGCAAAGCGAGGAACAGTACCGGCTCCTGTTTGATCGAAATCCCCACCCGATGTGGGTCGTCGACCCTTCAACGCATACTTTCTTGGCGGTCAACGAAGCGGCGATCCGTCATTATGGTTATTCGAGAGAAGCGTTCCTTCGGATGACGATTTGCGACATCCGCCCGCCGGAAGAAATTCCTCTCCTACTGGGCTATCTCCAAGAGGCTGCGCATCGGGAAACATCTTCGGACCCGGTTATGGGCGGGGTCTGGACGCACAGAAAAAAAGATGGAAGCCTCATTGAGGCCGAGATCACTTGGAATCTGATCCTCTTCCGGGGAAAGGAGGCCCGGCTCGTTTTGGCGGAGGATGTCACAGAATCGAGAAAAACCGAACGGGAGCTGCAAGATTCAGAGCGCCGGTTCCGACAGCTGGCGGAGAACATCCATGAGATCTTCTGGATCGTGGAGCGCGATCCTTTCCGACTGCTCTACATCAGTCCCGCCTACGAGCAGATCTGGGGACGCGCCTGTCAGAGCCTGTATGATCAGCCGAAATCGTTTCTGGATGCGGTTTATCCCGAAGACCGGGTCCGTGTTCTCGACGCCATGGAGCAACAAGGCCGGGGAGAGCCGACCGACACCGAATATCGTATCATTCGGACCGACGGCTCCGTTCGCTGGATTCGGGATCGGGGCTTTCCGATCAAAGACGGATCGGGAAAGGTCTACCGCGTGGCCGGGGTGGCCGAAGATATTACCGAGCGCCGCCAAGCCGAACAGGCCTTGCGTGAAACGAATGAGACACTTCGCGCTTTGATTCATGCCTCTCCCTTGGCGATCTTCGCCCTCGACTCGGAAGGAAAGGTGAAGATGTGGAACCCCGCGGCGGAGCGGCTCTTCGGCTGGAGAGAGTATGAAATTTTCAATCAGCGATTCCCGATCCTTCCCGTGGATCAAGAGGAAGAGCTGGATCTTCTTCAAAAACTGGTCTGCGAAGGGAAAGGGTTTACCGGATTGGAGACGTGCCATTCCCGAAAGGACGGATCGTCGGTCGACATCAGCATCTCCGTCGCCCCCCTCCCCGGCTCGGAGCCGACGATGACCGGAATTGTCGCCGTCGTGGCCGATATTTCGGATCGCAAAAAAACGGAGGAGGCGCTCCGGAAGAGCGAAGAGCGTTTTCATCTCGCCACACGCGCCACCAACGACGCCGTCTGGGATTGGGATCTGATCACGAACACGCTTTGGTGGAATGAGAACCTTCAAACCCTCTTCGGCTACAAACCGGAGGAGATCGAGCCGGGGATCGAGTCTTGGACAAACCGGCTTCATCCGGAAGATAAAGAGCGGGTCCTCTCGGGGATTCACAGTGCAATCGCCGGCGGCGATCAGCTCTGGTCGGGGGAGTATCGTTTCCGGCGAGGCGATGGAAGTTATGCGACCCTCCTCGACCGCGGCTATATCGTTCGGGACGCGGCGGGGACGCCGGTCCGGATGATCGGGGCGATGATGGACATCACCGAGAGAAATCATGCGGAGGAAGCGCTCCGAATCAAGACGGACCAGCTGGCGGCGGTCACCGACGCGATGACCGCCTATCTCGACAGCCGAGACTGGAACGAGACCAGCTCGCTTCTTCTGCGCTCGGCCCTCCGCCAAACGGAAAGCGAATACGGCTTTATCGGCGTGGTCGTGGAAGGGCCGGCCTTCCGGATTCTCGCCATCGAAGGAATTGACGTCGGACCGATCCAGATCCGTCCATTCTATAAAGACGCCCTCCGGATGGACGGAAAGCAGGAATATCTTGAACTCTACCGCTTCGACAATCTCTTCGGAAAAGTCATCGAAAGCGGGAAGGTCGTCATTTCCAACGATGCCGCCGCCGATCCCCGCTCCGGAGGGATCCCTCCCGGACACCCCGCCATGCGCAACTTCCTCGGCGTTCCGATCGTCCGTGCAAACGAGGTGGTCGGAATGATCGGCATTGCGAATCGCCCCGGCGGATACAGCGGGACGGAGCAAGCGGGTTTAGAAATTCTCTCCCACGCCACGGGGGTCCTATACGATAGCTATCGCCGGAGAGAAAGGGAGATCGCCCTGGAAAATCAGCAAAGGAACGTCGAGAAGGAGCTGCGGCGATCCCAGGAGCAGCTCCGAAGCCTCTCCAGCCGGCTTCACTCCATGGTGGAGGAAGAGCGGACCCGCATCTCGCGCGAAATTCACGACGAACTGGGACAGCTATTGACAATTCTAAAAATGGAACTATCATGGCTGAAAAAACGGCTGCCGAAAAAAGAAGCGCTGCTGCGGGACAGAACGAAATCGATGGCAAAGCTGGTCGACACGACCGTTCAGACCCTCCGGAAGATCTCGACGGAATTGAGACCCGGCGTATTGGACGACCTCGGGCTGACCGCCGCCATTGAATGGCAGGTTTCGGAATTTCAAAACCGAACGGGGATGCGCTGCCGGTTCACCGTTCGGCCGGAGGAGATTCTGCTTGACCCCGACCGGTCCACCGCGGTTTTTCGGATTTTCCAGGAGACGCTCACCAATATCGTCCGGCATGCCAATGCCGATGAGGTCGCCATTCTCCTGGAAAAAACCGAGGAAGTCTTGACCTTGGAGGTCAGAGACAACGGAAGAGGGATCACGCAAAACCAAATTACGAATTCGAAGTCGCTCGGACTCTTGGGAATCCGTGAGCGGGCGCTCCTCTGGGGAGGAACCGTACAGATCGGCGGCGTCCCCGGAAAAGGGACCACCATCACCGTGCGGATTCCGCTTCAGCAACCGACCGACGTTGGAAAGGAAGTATGATCAAGATTCTCATTGCAGACGATCACGCAATCGTCCGGAGAGGATTGAAACAGATCCTCACGGAAACCTCCGATATGGTGGTCGCGGGGGAAGCGCACAACGGTCAGGAACTGCTCGAAAAGATGAGGAGCGATCAGTGGGACGTGATCGTTCTGGATATTTCGATGCCGGGCCGCGGAGGCCTCGACATCTTGAAGCAGTTGAAGAGCGAGCGGCCGAAGCTCCCGGTTCTCATGCTGACCATTCACCCGGAAGATCAATACGCCGTCCGCGTGCTCCGGGCGGGGGCGTCCGGCTATTTGACGAAGGAGAGCGCCCCGGATCACCTCGTCGAGGCGATCCGGAAAGTCGCCCGAGGGGGGAAATATATCAGCCCGCATCTGGCGGAGCGGCTTGCCTTCAACCTGGAGTCTATTTCCGAGCGGCCGCTTCACGAAGCGCTTTCCGACCGTGAATTTCAAGTGCTCCGGCTCATCGCCTCCGGGAAAACGGTCAAAGAAATCGGCGAAGAGCTCTCACTCAGCGTAAAAACCATCAGCACTTATCGAACCCGCATTCTCGAGAAGATGAAGATGAAAAACAATGCGGAGATGACCCACTACGCCATCCAACAAAAGCTGGTTGAATAGCGCTGACCTCCCTAGCCCCCTCAACACCTGTAGACATTGTAGGACAAACACCTACGAACATACCAGTCGGCGTCCCACAAAATAAACAGACCGAATCCGATACTCATTTCAAGCCTTCCCTTCTATATTTCTGACTAGCTATATCAATGGGGGATGTTATCCGAAGGGTCGGACGCCGACCATTGTCAATAAACAACCAGGAGGGACGAGAAATGCCGGAAGCAAGGGCGTTGACCAAGCGAGAACAAGAAGTGATCCGTTTGGTCGCAGAAGGATTCAAGAATCGAGAGGTCGCGGAAAAACTCGGGATCCGAGTCAAGACCGTAGAGACCCACCGGGCCAATATCATGAATAAACTTGCCCTCCGAAACGTGGCCCAGTTGATCCGGTATGCCATTCAAAAAGGATTGGTTAAAATCGATCAAGAGGCTTTTGAGGAATCGATCCGTTGATGAAGCGAATTCTCGTCGTCGATGACGAACAACTCCTCCTTGACCTTGTATCACATCTTCTTTCCAAAATCGGTTATCAGGTCGATCAGGCGATCGATTGCCGCGAGGCTGCCGGGAAATTGAAGGAAAAAGGATATGATGCCATCTTCCTCGATATGAAGATGCCATTTATGGATGGGAAGGGATTCTATGAGAAGGTTCAGGCCCACTTTCCCGATATGGCAAAGCGGATCATTTTCTTAACGGGCGATATCGCAAACCAGTCGACGACCGAATTCATTCAGGAGACCGGCAATCTCCATCTTCACAAACCGTTTACGATAAAGGAATTCAAAGCCGTCCTCGACCAGCTTTTTCAGTCGGTTTAACTTCTAAACCGCTTTTAGAACGGTCTGTCGATACCAGAGAAGCGCCAAGAGCGTCTTGCTGTCGATGATCTTTCCTGAAAGTCCCTGCTGATAGATTTCGGCAAATGGAAGGAGCACCACTTCGATGAACTCGCCGGGGTCGGTATGCGCATGGGGATTGGGGCGAAGATCGCGGCCGAGAAAAACTTCAATCTTGCCGGTCGAAAAACCGACCGAATGGTAATAGCCGAAGAGGAAATCAAGCCGCTCCGGCCGCATCCCCACCTCTTCTTCGCACTCCCGCCGCGCCGTTTCGGACGAACTCTCCCCCGGCTCTAAGATCCCGGCGGGAATCTCCAGCGTGACCTGACCGATCGCCGGCCGATATTGTCGGACCAGGTAAACCTTCCCTTCCGAATCGATCGGAAGAATACCGACCGCGTCCGGCGGGGAGACAATCTCCCGAAGCGCCTCCGTCCCATCGGGAAGCCGGACGATTTGCTCCTCGGTCCGAATATACTTTCCCTGATAAACCACCGTTTTCCGAATTAACTTTTCTTCCAGATCCAAGAACACCCCACAGGGTCAATACGGAGAATGAAGTAGAGACGTCCCGGCGGGACGTCTCTACCGGTTCCGCATCCTGAAATCGAATTGCTACTCCTTCGATTGCCTCGCGGCCGGCGCATAAAGTTTATCGGCGTACTCTTTGACCATCCGTCTGGCGCAGAAGAAAGGGGCCACGGTGCGAATCGCCTCTTTGACCGTCTGAATCCAACCGCGCGGAACACCATCCGCGTCCCGCCGGTAGTAGAGGGGGATCACCTCGTTCTCCAAGATCGAGTAGAGCTCCTCCGCGTCGGACGTATCTTGCATTTCGGGAGAAAGATTCTGAAGGGAGGGTCCCGGTTTCACTCCAAAGGTCCATCCATTCGAGCCGTTGTACCCTTCCGGCCACCACCCATCGAAGATACTCAGCTGGGGGACGCCGTTGAGGGAAGCCTTCATCCCGCTCGTGCCGCTCGCCTCCAGGGGCGCCCGGGGAGTATTCATCCAGATATCGACCCCCTGTATAAAAAAGTGGGCGACGTGCATGTCGTAATTCTCGACGAAAGCGATATGCCCGGCCAGCCCCGAATCTTTGGCGAGAGTGTAGATCTGCTGGATGTAGCGCTTGCCGACCTCATCGGCCGGATGGGCCTTGCCGGCAAAGACGATTTGAACCGGCCGCCATCGGTTTCCCAAGATCTTCTTGAGCCGCTCCAGATTCTGAAAAAGGAGCGTCGCCCGCTTATACGCGGTGAAGCGTCTGGCAAAGCCGATCGTCAGCGCCTCCGGATCAAGGAGGGTGCCGGCCGCCAGAAGCTGAATCGGATCGGCGCGATCTTCCGTCCAAGAGGTCCGCGCCCGCTCCCGGATGAATCCGAGCAACTTTCGCTTCAGCTGTTGCCGCGTCTCCCAGAGAAGGTCGTCCGGAACATCCATCACCCGCTGCCAGAGGGTCGGCTCGTCATGATGGTGGACCCAATCGGGGGAGAGATACTTTTTATAGAGCTCGTTCATCTCCGGCGCGACCCAGGTCGGCGTATGGATTCCATTGGTGATCGAAATGATCGGGACCTTCTCGACGTCGGTATTCGGCCAAAGATGCTGCCACATCTTTCGCGAGACCTCTCCATGGAGCTGGCTGACGGCGTTGCGCCCCTCTGTGAGATGAAAGGCGAGAACGGTCATGTTGAACGCCTCCCCCCACGGCTCCGGATGGCGTCCCAACTCCCAAAAGCGGGCCTGGTCCAGCCCCAACATCGGCCAATAATTTGAAAAGTATTTTTCGATCAGCGCGGCGGGAAAGGCGTCATGTCCGGCGGGGACCGGCGTATGGGTGGTGAAGATGCTGCTCTTCCGGACCGACTCGGCCGCTTCCTCGAAGCGCTTTCCGGCGGCGACCCCCTCGCGGATTCGCTCCAGCATCTGGAACGAAGTATGTCCCTCGTTGCAGTGCCAGACGGTCGGATGGATGCCGAGGGCGCGCAAGAGGCGAACCCCCCCGATGCCGAGGACGATTTCCTGGCGGATCCGCAGCTCCTGGTCCCCACCGTAAAGACGGGCGGAAAGCTCCCGATCCCATGGGGCATTCTCCGGAACATCGGTATCCATCAAATAAAGCCGGACACGGCCGACCCGAACCTCCCAGACTTTGATATAGATACTTCGCGGACCGACAGGAACTTCAACGAGCGCCTGACCGGAGGGGAACTGGGCCGGCCGAATCGCCACCGCGTTGAGGTCGAGCGGTCGGTAGATCGGCTCCTGCCATCCGTCCGCCTGGATCTTCTGATGAAAATAACCTTGGGGATATAGAAAGCCGACGCCGATGAGAGGGATCCCGAGATCCCCCGCTTCCTTACAGTGGTCTCCGGCCAAGAGGCCCAACCCGCCGGAGTAGATCGGCAGCGAGTTATGCAGTCCAAACTCCGCCGAAAAGTAGGCGATCGAAGCGGAAGAAAGATCGGGGAATCTCTCTCCAAACCAGGTCGGGCGAGAACCGAGATCGGTGTCCAACGCCTTAATCACCGCGTCATAACGGCGAAGGAAGGTCGGGTCTTCGGCCACCTCTTTGAATCGCTCCTTCGCCAACCCTTGCAACACCTTCACCGGGTTGTGATTGGTCTGCTTCCAGAGGGGACGATCGAGGGCCTCAAAAAGGGACCGCGCCTCCGGATGCCAACTCCACCAAAGATTGTAAGCAAGCTCTTCCAGGCGATTGATCCGTTGCGGGATTTCTAACAGTTGTTTCATTGAACGGCATTCCTTTCTTTCATTCTGTATGAGCGTATCTAATGAGGGCTCCCGGCGCCCGATAGAACCGGACAGACGCGTCTGAGCATCTCCTCACCGGGGCGAAACAGACGGGGTGAAGTCACCGTGTGCCAGCTTAACAAAATCGGCTCCAAAGATCAACGAAAGACATGGAAACACGGGAGTGTGTGGGGTATGGCGTAAGGGGTAAATTCAAAATATTTTAGGCATTTTCGCCTCACGCCTCCGGTGTTTTCGATCTTCAAGATTGGTTTTTTCAAAGAAATCGGTTATCATGTCGCCATGCCCGAACGTCCCGCCGAGGTCCGTCCCATCTTCGTCGTCTCCGACGCCACGGGAGAAACTGCGGAAAAAATCTGCCAGGCCGCCCTTTCCCAGTTTTCTCAAGATAAAACCATCCTGGCCCGCCGCCACTACATCCGCTCGGAAACCCAGATACAAGAGGTGCTTCAGGAAGCAAAGTCGCGCCAGGGGCTGATCATCTTTACCTTCGTCTCCGAGTCGCTTCGGCTCAAAATGCGCGAAGAGGCCCTCCAGTCGGGGCTGCTCGCCGTCGATCTCCTTGGGCCGCTTTTGACCGCAATGAGCCATTTTCTCAATAGCCGGCCCCGCTCCGAACCGGGACGGCTTCACCGGATCGATACCGACTACTTCAGCCGCGTGGAGGCGGTGCAGTTTACGGTGAAGCACGACGACGGCCAGAGCATCCAGGGGATCGTTCAGGCCGATATTGTCCTGGTCGGCCCTTCCCGAACGGCGAAAACGCCCCTCTCTATCTATCTTGCGCAGTTCGGCTACAAGGTGGCAAATATTCCCATTATCTTGAATATTCCCCTCCCGAAAGAGCTGCAGCGGGTCGATCCGGCCAAGGTCGTCGCCCTGATCATCGAACCCCAGCGCCTCATGGAAATCCGTGAGGCGCGACTGATGAAGCTGAACCGGCGGGTCGCCGGTTATGCCGACATGGAGCCGATCATTCAGGAGCTCAGCTACTGCCGCGAGCTCTATCGCCAGAATCCGCGGTGGGGAATCATCGATGTGACCGGGCGCGCCGTCGAAGAGGTCGCCACCGACATTATGGGCTGGATCCGTCGATCCGATCCCCTTCGATAAAAACCCCCCTTAAAACCGCCCCATCCCCGCACGATTCATCCTGTGCTAGAATGAGTATCGAGAAAAGGGAGCGTAGCGATGGATTCTATTTGGATGAAAGAAGCGAACGAAGCCGATTTTGAAGAGAAGGTCATCGCCGCTTCGAAGACAACGCCGGTGCTGGTCGATTTCTGGGCGGAGTGGTGCGGCCCCTGCCGGATGCTCGCCCCGATCCTGGAGCGGGTGGTGAACGCCTATCAGGGGAAAGTTCAACTCGTCAAGGTGAACACCGATGAAAATCCGAGCCTCGCGGGCCGGTATCGGATTCAGGGGATCCCGGCGGTGAAAGCCTTTGTGGACGGCCACATGGCCGATGAATTCGTCGGCGTTCTTCCGGAAAGGCAGATTCGGGAGTTTGTCGATAACCTCGTCCCCTCCGAGGCCGATCTCATCGCGCAGAAAGCGCGCCCTCTAGAAGAGAAACAGCCGCGCGAAGCGCTCGGTCTCTACGAAGAGGCGCTCAAGCACGAGCCGCAACATGCCGCGTCCCTGCTCGGAAAGCTCCGGCTCCTCCTGGCGCTGGGCCGGGTTGAAGAAGCCCGCCTCTTCTTCAATCATCTTCCGGCCGCCCTTCAATTTCATGAAGAGACCCGTCGGCTGCAGATTCGACTCGACCTCGCCCTTTCCCAAAAGAGCGGCCCGTCGCTGGCCGAGTTACAGGCCCGCGCGGCGCGCGAGCCGGAGAATCTGCAACATGCATTCGATCTGGCCCACCGGCTTGCCGCCGACGGAGAATATGAGAAAGCGCTGGAAACCTACCTTGCAATCGTCCGGAAAGACCGCCGCTTCAAAGATGACGGCGCCCGCAAGGCGATGCTCCAACTCTTCGAGGTGATCGGCCCCCGCTCCCCCTTGGCCGAAAAATATCGGGAGAAGCTGGCGCAGATTCTTTTTTAACTTTCTCCTTCCCGCCGGTTCACCATCCAGACGCTGACCAAAATCAATCCCATCCCCGCCAATTGTTTGATCGAGATCGTTTCCGAAAGGAGAACCACGCCCAATACCAATGCCGTCACCGGGATCAGGTTGCTGAAGATCGACGCCCGGGTCGGGCCGACCGCCTGAAGACCGATGTTCCAGGCAAAGAAGGCAATGACGGAAGCAAAGAGGATCAGATAGGTCAGCGCCCCCCAGGCCGACGGTGGGACCGATTGCAGCGGCGCCGTTTCCCAGATCGCCAGGGGAACGATCAGCATCGTGCCGATCGAAAAGGTCGCCATGGTGAGGGCGAGGGAAGAGTGCTCCTTTAGAATGGATCGCGCCAAGAGGGTGTAGGAGACCCAGGAGAGAACACCGAGGCAAACAAAGAGATCTCCCCGCCAGGAAGCGACCGCTTGCGCCTGAGGAGGTCGCGCCACGACCAGGACTATCCCGATGAAGGAGAGGAGGCATCCGGCCGTCCGTCGCCGGGTCAGCGGCTCTCGGAAAAAAAGCGCCGAGAGAAGGGCGGTCAAAACCGGCGTCGAGCCCATGATGATACCCGCCTCCGAAGCGGGAATCGTTCGAAGGCCGTAGTAGTTCGCGAGTTGATTTCCGATCATCGACAGGAAGGCGAGAGAGAAGAGGAGCGGAAGCTCCCCCCGTTTGAACGGCCGCCGGTCGTTCGACCCCCACCAGAACGGCAGGAGGCAGAGGGTCGCCCCGACCCCGCGCAGGAGGGCGAGACGAAGCGGCGGAAAGTGGGTCACCCCCCATTTTTGAGCGATCACCGAGCCGCCCCAGAGAAAGGCGGCGAGCATCAGCAGGAGCGAAGCGGCGCGCTGCGAGACCGGCTTCATCTCGTCGGAATCCGCCCCTCATCCAGATCGATCATGTCGAGGACGCTGATCGAGGCCAGATCGACCTTGCCCGCCAGTTCCGGATAAATCTTCTTACGATATTCCGCCATCTCCGGCGTGGGGCGGTAGGTCGCAATCTCTTCGGCCCAGGCCTCCTTTTCCGAAGGGTTGTGGGAAATGGCGTGTCGTTCGACCCAGGCGAGAACCGCGTCGTCATTCTTTGCCGTTAGAATCGCCTCTCTTAATTTCTCCGCATCAAGTCCGGTGAAGGCGAGAAATCGGCTGTCGAGGGTCGATCCCGTCGGCTTGAGAAGATTGCCGACATACTCCGGCGGAAGAGTCCCCTGCGCGTGCAGCCGGACCTTGTCGATCAGCCGGGGGAGGAGGAGATAGCCGCCGAGCCGCTCGCGGGGGGATCGGAGCGCAGACGTCACGGCTTCGTCTCCTTTCGAACAAAGATCATCGAGCTGTATCCTTCCTCTTCCGTCGTCACAAAGCCGAGTTTTTCATAGAACGGGCGCTTGTCCCTGGTCAGCAGATAAAAGACCGGAACCTTCTTTAAAGAAGGATGGGTCAGAATTTTATAGATCAGCGCGCGCCCGACCCCCTGTTTCTGCACATCGGGGTGGACGATGACGTCATAGACCGCCGCGCGAAAAATGAAATCGGTCAACACCCGCCCAAAGGCGACCAGGCGCGGCCCCTCCCAGAGGGAAAAGACCAGACTCGACTGTGAGAGAACCTGTTGCGTCTCCTCCAGCGTCCGATCTTTGGACCAATCGGCATAACGGTAGAGCGCCAAGACCGCTTTCGGATCGATCTCTCGGCTGTCGCTGAATCGGAGCGGCGTTTTCATTTCGGCGTGATCTCTTTCCATCGGCAAGATTAAGACGGCTTGCGCGCAACGACAATCCGGATCGCCATCGGCAGGGCGATTTCTTCTCCCCTTCGATACGGCTCCACCGCTTCTTTGATCTGACGCTCCGCCTCTCCCCGATCTTTCGACGAGAGCTTGGCAAAAAGCGGCTGGAGCGGGGCGGCCATATCGATGAGGTTGGTCCAATAGGTCTCCGGCGAATCGTAAAACGATTCTGCTTGAATCTCTTCGTCCGTCAATTTACGAAGTCCCGCCTTCTCGGCCATCCCCGAGAGATCCCCCGGTTTCGCCAACCGGAAAATCCCCGGCTGATCGGGCGGAGGTTGCGGGATCTCGATAAACCGCTTGAGAACATCGACCGGAATTTTGACGAAGGGGTTTTGGTCCGGCCCCGACCAGACCGCCGCCGCGAAATAACCCCCCGGCTTCATCACCCGCGCGATTTCGCCGACCGCCTTCGCAACGTCGGGAAGGAACATCAGGCAGAATCGACTGATGACCGCGTCGAAGGAATGGTCCGCTTCCGATAGGTGCGTCACATCGGCGACGCGGAAGTCGAGCTGAAAGAGTCCCAAGCCGTATGCTTTCCGCTTGGCCCGGTCGAGCATCTCCTCGGAGAGATCGAGGCCGAGCACCTCTCCTTCGTTCCCGGCCGCATCGGCGGCGACAATCGCCGGATAGCCGGTCCCGGAGCCGAGATCCAACACCCGCTGCCCCGGCCGAATCCGGGCATCGCCGACAAGCCGGTAATTGAGAAAGGAGAGGTTTCGGTGAAGCAGCGCATCCCACTTCTCCCACGCCGGGGCAACCCGGCTCCAATCTTGCCGTTGCTGCTCAATGATCTCTTCGGGACTCATCTGCGCCATCGAAATTCCTTTCCATTGAAAATTCATTCTCTGTAGAGACGTCCCGGCGGGACGTCTCTACACGAAAAAATTAAATCGTTGGGGCAATCTACCACAGCAACGGCGTTCAAATCAATGAACAGAGCGACCGATCCGGGTTTGCCATTGAATTGATCGGTCGTTTCCATTATCCTAACTTCCGGAGGTTCAATATGCAATTGAAAGACAAGGTCGTCCTGATCACCGGGGGAGGCCGCGGCATCGGGCGGGCGGCGGCGGAGCGATTCGCCGCCGAAGGGTGCAAGATCGCGATCTGCGCCCGGAGCGAGGGGGAGCTCTTCGGAACGGCGAAGGTGATCGAAGAGGCCGGCGGCTTGGTCCGGCCCTTCCGGCTCGATATTTCGGTTCGCAGGGATGTCCAGCGGATGGTGGCCCAGACCGTTTCCGATTGGGGGGCGATCGATTTCCTGATCAACAACGCCTCGGTCCTCGGCCCCTCCGAGCCGATCGCCACCTATCCCCCCGAGGCCTGGGAAGAGGTGATTCGGGTCAATGTCAACGGAACCTTCTATGTCACGCAGGCGGTCGTCCGGACGATGATTCCGCGCCGGGCCGGAACGATCCTCTCGGTCACCTCCAGCGTCGGAAGAATCGGGCGGGCCACCTGGGGGGCTTACTCCGTTTCGAAGTTCGCGCTCGAAGGGATGATGCAGACGCTCGCCGAGGAGGTCGCTCCATTCAATCTCCGCGTCGTGACGCTGAATCCCGGCGGCACACGGACGAGGATGCGCGCCGCCGCCTACCCCAAAGAAGATCCGAGCCGGCTCCAAGATCCGGCCCGGGTCGCAAAAGCGCTCCTCTTCCTTGCCATGGCGGCCGATGCCGACCCGCATCTCCATGGGAAGTCGCTCGACATGTCCGATCTCCCCGACGAGGCAAAATGACCCCGCCCCAAGCGCCCCCCCGGATCGATCTTCCGCTGGCGCGGGAGATCTGCCGCCGGCACCGGATCGGCCGGCCGGTCTGGGTCTCGGAGCCGATGGGGGGCGCGGTCAATGAGAGTTCTCTTTTTTTGATGGAGAACGGCCGGCGATGGGTCTGCCGGATCAATGTCCACGATCGGGAGCTCGATAAAATTAACCGAGAGGCGAAAAACTACCGCTGGCTTCACCAGGTCGCCCCCGATCTCCCGCTCGCCCTCGATTACCTCTCCGACTGTTCTAGAGAATTGCTGCCGTTCGACTACGCGCTGATCCCTTTTCTGGAAGGGCGCGGCGTGGGTGAAGCGATCGAGTCGCTTCCGAAACCGAAACGGAATGCCCTCTTGGAAGAGATCGGCCGGCTGCTGCGGCGATTCCATCGAATTCGGGTCCCCTTCTTCGGCAATCGGCTCGATGACCCGCGCGTCTTTCCGAAAGAAGCCTCCTGGCGCGACTATTTTCGGGAGCGGTTCGACCAAGCGCTCTCACGCTGCGAGAAAGATCTCGGCGGCGCTCCGACCTGGAAAGAAGCCCTGACACTCCGTTTTACCGAGGAGCTGCAAGCGCTTCCCGAGCGTATTGAGCCGGTCTTCCTCCATGGGGACTTCCATTATGATAATCTTCTCTTTATGGAAAGCGATTCGGGCGTGCCGCGGATCTCAGGGGTGTTCGATCTTGAATGGGCTTGGTGGGGGGATGCCACCGCCGATCTACTTCATCTGGAAGAAGCTTTTTTCTTCTATCCTCAAGATCGCGCCCCGTTTCTGTCGGGCTATGAGAAAGCGGACTGGCCGGCCGAGTCGTTGAAGGTCTATCGGACCCTCCACTCGCTCCAGGTTCTCGCCGTCGGTTATGAAATGGCACCGGAGCCGAATTGGGATCTCATCGCCCGACATGACGAGAGACTTCGCCTGTTGGCGGAGGGGAAAAATCCGATGGAACCGTTTTGATCCAAGGAGGTTTGTCGATGAAAGCGGTCCGTTTCCACCAATTCGGAGAGATCGATACCCTGGTTTATGAAGAGGTCCCCACACCCAAGGCGGGACCGGGGGAGGCGGTCGTGCAGGTCAAGGCCTGCGCCTTGAATTATCTCGATCTCTGGATCCGCCAAGGCGTTCCGGCGTATAAGATCCAGCTTCCGCATATCCCCGGCTCCGATGTCGCCGGGATTGTGGCGGAGGTCGGCCCCGGGGTGGAGGGAATCTCCGTCGGGCAGCGGGTGGTCATCGCGCCGGGCCTCTCCTGCTTTCGCTGCGCTTACTGCCTCTCGGGACGGGACAATCTTTGCGATCAATACCGGATCTTCGGGGCGGGAACCGACGGCGGCTACGCCGAGTTTGCGAAAGCGCCCGCGGCGAATCTCATCCCCATTCCGGATGGGATTTCTTTTGAAGAGGCCGCCGCCTTTCCGATCACCTTTGTCACCGCCTGGCACATGTTGATCACCCGCGCCGCCCTGAAGCCGGGACAGGATCTCTTGGTTCTCGCGGGGGGAAGCGGGGTCGGGAGCGCCGCCGTTCAGATCGGCAAGCTCGCCGGGGCGCGGGTGATTGCGACGGCCAGCACCCGGAAGAAGCTCGACCAGGCCCGCCAGCTGGGGGCCGATCTCTTGATCAACTATGCGGAGCGCGACTTCTCGCGGGAGGTGTTCAAGATGACACAGGGGCGAGGGGTCGATGTCGTCTTCGAGCATGTCGGCCCCGCCACCTTCGGCAAAAGCATCGTCTCCCTTGCGAAGAACGGGACCCTCGTCACCTGCGGCGCGACGACCGGGCCGACGACCGAGCTCGATCTCCGCCACGTCTTCTGGAAAGACCTCTCGATTTTAGGGGCGCGAACCGGAACCCGGGCCGAGATGGAGACGGTCGCCCGTCTCGTCGGCGAGTGGAAACTGAAACCGATTGTCGATTCGGTTTATCCCCTCTCCAAGGCAAGAGAAGCGCAGGAGAAGATGCAGTCGCGGGATCTTTTCGGGAAGGTGGTCCTGACGCCGTAAATTGCGGTACAAATTGTAGGGGCGTATTGCAATACGCCCCTACGAAAAACAATCATTCGATTATCTCGCGAAATTCAGCAGCGGATTGTAGAGGGAGAAGAGGCCGTTCGGGTTGGGATACCAGACCCAGGCCGACATCATCCAGAGATCGGGGTGCCAGAAGACAAGCGCCGACTGGGTCAGCGGGTGTTCCTGGGGACATTGCTCCGCCTTCTCCAGATTCAGGTTGGTCCCGTCCCGGTAGTGACATTTCATCGGGTGCTTCATGAATTCGGCCCCCTTGAAAGGAAGAACACTCCCGGGACTCTTATCGATGGGGGCGATGAAGATCACGCCGGTCAACTCATAACGCCCATCCCGTTCATCATAGATCAAAATCGGCGGCTGGCGGAGATTGAATCCGGAGAAGAGCTTCGGATTCGCAAATTGATACCCCATGTTCGGAATATATCCGGTAAACCGGAAATAGCCGTCGGCCTGCGCTTTCTCGATGTCCCGGTATTTTTCCGTCGCCAAGCGGATCTCATAAACCTGCCGGGCCGCCTCCTGACTGACCCCCGGCATGGAGGAGCGGCCCCGAAACGAAGAACACCCCCCGAGCAGAAAGGCGAGCAGTAAGAGGATTCCCCCTCCGCGAATCCCAATCGGGGTGAAAAACCGTTTACTCATGCACGATCCTTTATGTGGCGGCGTCAGGGAAGGTCGATCAAGATTTGATCTTCCTCTCTTTTGACCGGAAAGGTCCTCAATTTCAGCTTTGGGCTGAGCGGGGAGGTTCCATCCTTGATGTTGAAACGCCAGTGATGCCAGGGACAGATCACCTGCTCCCCGTCAATCCTCCCCTCCGCGAGCGGCCCCCCCTGATGGATGCAGAGGTTCGAGGTGGCGTAAAACTCATCGCCCAATCGAAAAAGGGCGATCTCGAGGTTGTTGATCTCTACCAGTATAGCCGATCCCGGCGGAATTTCACTGGCCTTTGCAACCGGTACGAATGACATCTCTTCTCCATAAATGAAAAGTGGCGTGAGGCGTTCCTTATATAACAAAAAAAGGAAAGAGCGTCAAATGATCCCCGGACGGCTTTCGGCGTCAACACGTCGCCTCGTAAGGCTTTTTTTTGACAAGCCCCGGGGCCTCCGATATAATGGCGCCGATGAGTATTCTGACCATTGCTCTTATCGTCATCGCTTTATTTTCGATCGCTTACCGATTGTACGGCCGCTTCCTCAGACAGGAATTTAAGCTCGACAACCGACAGCCGACCCCCGCCAGTATCGTCAATGACGGGGTCGATTACGTTCCAACGCGCCTCCCCATCCTTCTCGCCCAACATTTCTCTTCGATCGCCGCCGCCGGTCCGATCGTCGGACCGATTCTGGCCGGCCTCTGGTTCGGCTGGCTCCCGGCGCTCCTCTGGATTATCTTCGGCAATATCTTCATCGGCGCGATGCACGATTTCGCCAATCTCACCGCCTCCCTGCGCCATAAGGCCCGCTCCATCGCAGAGGTCGTCAAAGAAAATATGAGCCAGCGGGCCTATCTTCTCTTCCTCCTCTTCATCTGGCTCTCTTTAGTCTATGTCATCGTCGCCTTCACCGATCTGACCGCCTCGACATTTGTCTCCGCCGAGTATGGGGCCGGCGTCGCCAGCTCGTCTTTTTTATATCTTCTCCTTTCGATCTTCTTGGGGCTGGCCCTCACCCGGTGGCAATGGCCGTTGGGCCGGGCGACCGCGGTGGCCCTGCCGCTGCTCCTCCTGATCATCTGGGGAGGCCAGGCGATTCCCCTCTCTCTTCCGGCGTCGATTTTCTCAAACCCGACGAAGGGGTGGGATGTCATTATCCTCGTCTACTGCTTCTTCGCTTCGATCCTTCCCCTCTGGGTCCTTCTCCAGCCGCGAGGGTATCTCGGCGGCTACTTCCTCTATGCCGCCTTGGGGGTCGGCATGATCGGACTTTTCTTCGGGGGCTACACCGCGGAATATCCGGCCTTCATCGGCTTCCATAATGCCAAAGGGGCGCCGCTCTTCCCGATCCTTTTCATTACGGTCGCGTGCGGCGCCTGCTCCGGCTTTCACGGTTTGGTCTGCAGCGGGACGACATCAAAGCAGCTGGCGAAAGAAGAGGATGCCGGACCGGTGGGGTATGGCGGGATGCTGTTGGAGGGACTGGTCGCCGTGATCGCATTGGCGACCGTGATGATGTTTCCGGCGGGCGACGCGGCGTTAAAGAAGGGACCGACGGAGATTTACGCGGGGGGACTGGCCCGATTTGCCAATCTTCTTGGGATTCCGATGGAGGTCGCGATGAGCTTCGGCCTGCTCGCCTTCGCGACCTTCGTTTATGACACGTTGGATGTGGCGACGCGGCTGGGACGGTATATCCTGCAGGAATTGACCGGATGGGAAGGGTCGGCCGGACGGATCGGCGCGACGCTGGCGACCCTCGCCCTTCCCCTTTTCTTTTTGATGACGACGCAGGAAGCGGCCTATTTAAAGTTCTGGCCGATCTTCGGGGCAAGCAACCAGCTCTTGGCCGCCCTCAGCCTCTTGGGGATTTCGGTCTGGCTGATCAAGAGCGGGAAAAACCCCCTTTATGCCCTCCTCCCGATGCTTTTTGTCCTCACGATGACCCTTTGGTCTCTCGGGTTATTCGTCGCCCCTTGGCTCCAGGGGTGGACGGCGGGGCCATTCCAGATCGAGGCCATCCCGATCGTGGCGCTGATCTTGATTGCGATCACCCTCCTTCTCCTCATCGAAGCCTATCAAACGGTCGCCCGGCACAAATCGGCGGGGAAGCCGGTCCCCTCTTCGGCCCGGTAGCGGCCGGCCGATCCTCTCCCATCCCCCGCCCACTTACGAATGCGTGAGCACCTTCAAGTGAAACAGACGTTTCGGCGGCGGGGGGATTCCTTGCTCTTTCCGAAAGGTCTCGATCGTTCCCCAGAGACGCCGGATTTGCGTCGTGAGATACCGGTTCGATGAGATCCGCTGCATCTCGGTGGTGGTCGGATGATGCCCCATTTCCAGGACCACTTTATGATATCGTTCAATACAAATCGCCTTCTTTTCTTTAAACCAGATCTCCTCCAGCTCGGGTTCGGTAATCCCATGCACCTTCAGAAGCCGATGAAGGCGGCAGAGCGACATCTGGTTCACCTGCGCGACCCCCTTGAGGGTCAGAACCCGGCGGTAATCTTCGAGGATCTTCTCCCGCGAGACTCCCACCTCCCACGAAGGCTTATACTCGAAGAGCCCGCACTCCGATCCTTTGACGAGAAGCTGCCGCACCCGCTCGCGGCTGAGGCCGATCTCGTCCGCCACCCGCTGAAGCGTCCCATGTTCCCGGTAGAGATGGTAGACCTCCAGGAGCCGTTCGACCCTCGATCGCTTTGGACTCCCCGGCAACGCGCTCCCTCTCCCATCGAGGACCCGGCCGATTTTCCTCTGAATGAATCGTGAAATCGGGGCCCCTGCCAGGATTTTTCGGAGGGTGGAGGGGGTGACCCCCAGTCTCGATGAGGCATTGAGAAGGTCGATATGATTGGTGATCATCTTTCTCAATTGAGAGAAAAGCCGAACATTTGAATGGACCGGGACCGTTGCCAAGGTAGACGACATCTTCTTCCCTCCTCATTTAGACCGGATCTGTGGATAACGAAAGTTTGGTCATCCAGACTTCATATTCGAAATCGACATAGAGCCACTCCGGATTCTTCTTTACATCCCGCAACTCCGCCAGCATCTTTCTGAACTCGGGAGCATCCGATTCATGAAACTCGAAATAGGTGAGAAAATCATAGGGCGTCGACGGATCGACATACCGGGTATGATAGAGCCTTCGAAAAATTCGGTCTGCATACCGCCGCCCGATCCCATGATGTCCCTCATGCCGATCGGTTTTCTTAAAAAGAATCTGCCGCTCATCCTGGCTCATCGCCCACCAATCCGCCGATTTCCCGATGGGGATCAAGACGGCCGTGGTTTCTACAGACGCAGCCAGCTCGGGGCGAGAGATCGTTTTGAGCTCCGTCTGCTCGTTTCGGCTGGTATAGTGCAGGTGTTGAACGACGCCGCGGAGGGGAAAACCCTCCGAAGGCTCTCGATAACCGCCGGAGAACTGAATCGGCGATTCGCTTTCAACCCGGGCCATGCCGGTTCCGCGCCGCAGAACGGCCGGGGCCTCTCCCCGAACCGAGTGCACCTCGCGAATCAGATATCGATCGAGCCGGTTTGTTTCGCCGGGGGTGAAGCCGATCGGGACCTCCACCATCGGCATGAAGTGGACCCAGGATGTAGAAACGGCCGTCATCTGCATTGCTTCTCCTCGCTTCAGAGTCAATGATTAAAGCCGTCTCTGATTACAAGAAAATCACAACGACGTTAATCCCTTGTTAAAACAGCTTCCGGAACGGTTCTTCCGACCTCAAAAGAGGACATTGACCATGGCAAAAGCAAAGGTCGGATCTTCACCTTCCGCGATCCGGCCGAGCAGTTCCATCCCTTCATCCGCGAGGAACTTGGAAACGCCGACCAGGACGGAGGTGACCTTGTTCACCTGGGCGAAGAAGGTGAGATCGATCTCCGTTCCCAAGGCGTCCTCGCCTGCAAAATCCTCTTCCAAGGAGAATTGGTGAAGATCGATCGCAAGACCTCCTTTGTCCAGAAGGCTCAGGTGGAGCCGGACAAAGGCGTCTTTTAATCCGCGGCCCTGTGTGTCGGCCGGAATGGCGAGGAAGTAATCCATGTAGCCGTAGTAGATGTGATTGGTCGCATACAGCGTGTCAAAGACCCCATAATCGTCGTCGGTCAGACTGTCGTCTCCGGAGAGGACTTCATAACCGGCCATCACCATCGGCTTGAAGGGAAGATCGAATCGGTATCCGAGCCGGAGGGCATACAGAAAGGCGTCGATCTCCTGTGTCTCGGTCCGGTCCCCCCACTGCTTGTAATATTCCGCCCGCCAGATCGGTCCGGTGAGTGGGGAGACGAACGCCAGCGGCGGAAGATTCGGTGTCTGCTCGATCTTGATTCCGGCGGTGAACCGGCTCGAGTCGGGAAGCCCGGCCAGCTTCCGATCGTTGATTAAGGTCAGCTCGGTCTGGCTCATCGGAATCAAGGCGGTATTGAAGTGAGCCCCCAGCAGATCGGTGTCGAGGTCCCGATCTCCCGCCGGTAAAGGGCCGGCCTCCGTCTCGCCGGTCAACCGGAAAGTAAAAAGGGAGAGGGTTCCGGCGGTCGGGATCGCGTAGCTTAAAAGACCTCCGTCAAATGAGCGGCCCCGCTGGCTCCAGTCGAAGTTCCCAATCAACCGATGCCCGCCGACGATATATTCGAAGCGGCCGAGCCGGAGGTTGAGCGGCATCCCCCCGATCTGTTTAAAGTCGAGATAACCCTGATGCAAGGTGAGGTTCCCGGTGGCGGTATTGGTGGTCGTGTTCACCGATGAGAGAGAAACATCGGTGCCGGCCCCCGTCTCCCCATTCCCGAAAACGCCGACCTTTTGCGGCTGGAGGAAGAAAGAGACCCCATCCGTCAGGGCGACATCGACATTGAGCCGGAAGCGGTAGTTGGTGAAAAAATCGAGCTCTTCCCTTGGCGGCGCGGGAAATGATTGGTACCGGATGCGTCCCTGGCCGCCGATAGTGATCTGTTTGGCAGCGGTTTTGATTGGAGGCAGTTCCATCACCTCTTCGGCATGAACCGGAATCGAGAACAGCAAATAAACAGACAGAAAAAAAACAGCGCGCCTCCAAGTTGATTTCATATGTTCCATTCCCCCCTGTGTTTGTTGTTGTTGACCTTTTGAAACAGTTCCGGATGTTGCTTACATTCCACCTCTCGACAGACCACTCCGTTGAGTCGATCGACCCTTTTTTTGAATTAATTGTGAGCGAAACGGGTTACGACAGGGTCACCCCTACCTACCACATCTTGTAAGGAAGGAACTTCCCGTTCATCGTCAGCTTGACGCGATCTCCCTTCGGATCGGGCACCTTTTCGACATGCATGGTAAAGTCGATGGCGCTCATGATCCCGTCGCCGAACTTTTCATGGATCAGCTCCTTCAGCGTCGGTCCGTAGACCTGAACGATTTCGTAAAGGCGGTAGATGAGGGGATCGGTCGGCACCACCGTCTCCGATCCCTTGTAAGGAAACGCCTGCAGCGCGGCGGAAACTTCGGGGCCGAGGTTCAGGAACTTGCAGAGCTTGTCCGCAACCTCCTTCGGCATGCTGTTCTGGCCCAAACAGGCCGACGTGGTCCAGACGGGTGACATGCCGACCTCCGCGGCGATTTGCTCCCAGGTTAGTTTTTTGTCGCTTTTTGCCAAGACGACCGCCTCGGCGGCTTCGACTTTCGTCATCATTTTCTCCTTTTGTATGTGGTCCTATATCCTCTTAATGCTGAAGCTCTTGATATACTCTTCCGGTTTTCCGGGATCGAAGACTTTGTTCATGATCGTGTGGTTCTGGTAGGTGCTGCCCGGCGGAGGGTAACCGATCTCTTTCATCTTCTCGCCGCACTCCGAGGCGAGATAGACCCGCTCCGCCACCGCTTTGTAATCGATGTCCCCTTTGATGTACCCCCACCGCTTCATCTGGGTCAGAATCCAGACCCCCATCGAATGCCAGGGGAAGGGATTGAAGTCGATCCGGTCGGGAACATGATGCTCCTTGCCGAGGCCGTCGTCATATTTTCCGGTCAACACCTGCTCCACCACCGGCAGCGGCTGATTGAGATACGCCTTCGGCGCGATGGCGGCGGCGATCTCTTTGCGGTTTTCATGCTTCGACGAAAAGTGGGTGGCATCGACGATCGCTTTCAGCAGGGCGCCGAAGGTGTTCGGGTTGGCGGTTACAAACTCCCGGCTCGCCGCAAAGGCGCAGCAGGGATGCCCGTCCCAGATCTCTTTGGTCAGCAGATGAATAAATCCGACCTTGTCGAAAACGGCCCGCTGGTTGAACGGGTCGGGAGAGAGGTAGCCGTCGAGATTTTCGATCCGGAGGTTGGCGACCATCTCCGGCGGCGGCAGCACCCGGATCTCCACATCTTTGTCCGGGTCGAGGCCATGCTCCGCGAGATAGTAGCGGAGGAGGAAGTTGTGCATCGAGTAGTCGAACGGCACGGCGAATTTAAATCCTTTCCACTGCTTTGGGTCTCTTTTATCTTTATGTTTGATGTGAAGGGTAATCGCCTGGCCGTTGATGTTCTCCACCGCCGGCATGACGAACGGGACGGCGGGGGAGCCGGCCCCCAAAGTGATCGCCAGCGGCATCGGGGTCAACATATGCTCCGCCTCGTACTCCTTGGCGATCGCCTTGTCGCGCATCACCGCCCACCCGGCGGTTTTGAGCAGCGCGACATCGAGGCCGTAACGTTTGTAGAACCCCATCGGCCCGGCCATGATAATCGGGGTGGCGCAGGTGATCGGCACAAAGCCGATTTTCAACGCCGTCTTCTCCAAGGGACCGCTCTTATCTTTGGCGGCCGCCTTCACCGCCGCCAGCGGGAGAAATTGCGCGATCAGCGCGGCGATCGTCCCCTGGCCGAGCATGCCGATGAACCGCCGGCGGCTGAGCGGCGTGTGGCGGAGCACCGCCCGGACGACGGCCCCCTCGACGGCGCGATCGAGCGCCTCCTCAGGTCCGGCCGGAGCCGGGTCATGATTGTGAGGGTTTTGCAGATGGAAATGCTCCTCCTTTTTCATTACATCCCCCCTTTCTTTTGATTGTTTTTCGTATCGTTTATTTATCCGCCTTTGAAACGAGCGCAGCGCCTTCCGCCAATGCATCGCTTTTATGAGAATCGCCTCCGTCCAATCGTCGCTTGGCGTCCCCCTCGCCGTAGAGAAACTCAAGGATCTCTCCCTTCCAATGCTGATAGCCCGACTGGCGGACCAGCTCCATCCGCGACCGGGGACGGCGGAAAGGAATCGGCACGATCCGGCCGATCGTGGCGGCGGGCCCCCGGGTCATCATGACGACCCGGTCGGAGAGCAACAGCGCCTCGTCGACATCGTGCGTCACCATCAAGACGGTCGTTCCGAATTTTTCCCAGATCCGGAGCAGCTCGTCTTGAAGATGCCCCCGGGTCAGCGCGTCGAGCGCGCCGAACGGCTCGTCGAGGAGGAGCACTTTCGGCCGGATGGCGAGGGCCCGGGCGATCCCGACCCGCTGGCGCATTCCGCCCGAGAGCTCGGCCGGCCGCTTCTGCGCCGCCTCGGTCAGGCCAACCATGTCAAGGAAATGGCCGACCCGATCTTTTTGCTCCTTCCGGCTCATCCGGGGAAAAACCGACTCGACGGCGAGGGCAATGTTCTCGGCACAAGTCAGCCATGGAAGCAAGGCATGGCTCTGAAAAACCACCCCCCGGTCGGGTCCCGGCCCGTCGATCTCCTTTCCCTCCAAGACAATGACCCCTTCGCTCGGTGTAATCAGGCCGGCCACCATCGACAAGAGGGTGCTCTTTCCGCAGCCGGAGTGGCCGATCAGGGTCACGAACTCCCCCTTGCGGATCTTGAGGTCGATTCCCTGAACCGCGGGATAAACGCCGTTGGCCCCCTCGAAGGTCTTGCCGATCCGGCTGATCTCGAGATAATTGGTCTCGATCCGTTTAATCAAATCCTGACCGGTTGCTTCATCGCACTTCATAGTCAAACCTCCTTCCAAGCCAGCCCATGGCGTTATCCAAGATCAGGCCGACGATACCGATGACAAAGATCGCCAGGATAATGTGTTCCAGGCTGAGGTTGTTCCACTCATCCCAGACGAAGAAACCGATCCCGATTCCGCCGGTCAGCATTTCCGCCGCCACAATCACGAGCCAGGCGATCCCGACCGAGATCTTAAGGCCGGTAAAGGTATAGGGAAGGGTCGCCGGCAGGAGAATCTTCGTGAACCGCCGCCAGGGGGAGAGCTTCAGAATGCGCGCCACCGAAATATAATCGGCCGGGATCTTCTGAACCCCGAAAGCGGTGTTCAAGACGATCGGCCAGATGGCGGTGATGAAGATGACGAAAAAGGCGGCCGGGTTGGCCGCTTTGAAGGTGGCCAGTCCGATCGGAAGCCAGGCGAGGGGCGAAACCGGCCTTAGAATCTGGATCAGGGGGTTGACGGCCCGGTGAAACGCCGGCACCGCGCCGACGAGGAACCCGACCGGGATACCGACCGCGGCGGCCAAGCCGAACCCGACCGCCACCCGCCCTAAGCTGTAGAGCAACTGCCAGCCGAGTCCCATATCGTTGGGGCCGCGATCGAAGAAGGGGTCGCGGATCAGATCCCAGCTGTGCGTGAAGGTTTTGATCGGCCCGGGGAGCATCGGCGCGACCGTTCGGCTGATCGCCTCCCAAATTCCGAACACAATTGCGAAAACAAGCAGCGGCAGGATCAGCCGATCGAGGCGCGGAAAACGGAACCGGCGCTTCCGCGCCGTGATCTCCGGACCCGGCGCCGGTTTCTCCTCCGCCCCGCGGATCGCCTCTTCTGTCGCTTGGAACACCACCTCCATCTCCACCTTCTCCATCCTCAACTCCTCCGAATCTTAAACTTTTGGACATATCCCTCCGGGTCGGCCGGGTCGAACTCGATCCCGTCGAAAAGGGTCTCCTTCTTGTACTCCTCCTTCGGAACCGGGATGCCGAGTTTTTTGGCCGCTTCCCGGTAGAGATCGGTCCGGTTGACCTGATCGACCACTTTCTTATAGTCGATCGGCTTGTCGATGAATCCCCAGCGGCGGTGCTGCGTCAGAAACCAGAGGCCGTGCGATTTGCAGGGGAAAGTGACCTCGCCGTCGCGGTAGAACTTCATATAGTCGGGATCGTCGACCGTCTTCCCGTCGCCGTAGTCGATCTTCCCCTGGATCCGCCCCAAGAAGACCTCGGTCGGCGCGTTGACATATTCCTTGCGGCTGATGATCTCCGCAACCTTGGCACGGTTCTCCATCTTGTCGAGGTGTTGAGAGGCCTCGATGATCGCCATCAGCAGCGCCTGGACCGTCTTCGGATTTTTCTCCGCAAACTCCTTCGTCATCCCCAGCACCTTCTCGGGATGATTTTTCCAGAGCTGCTGTGTCGTGATGGCGGTCCAGCCGATGCCGTCGAAGATCGCCCGCGCATTCCACGGCTCCCCGACGCAGAAGCCGTCCATGTTTCCGATCCGCATGTTGGCGACCATTTGGGGCGGGGGGATAGTGATCAGCTTGATATCGTTGTCCGGGTCGATCCCCCCCGCGGCGAGCCAGTAGCGCATCCACATCGCGTGGGTTCCGGGCGGGAAGGTCATCGCAAAGGTGTAGGTCCGCTTTCCCTTATCGGCGTCGATCTGCTTCTTCAGATCGGCGAGCGTGTTCACCCCTTTTTTCTTTAAATCGGCGCTCAACGTGATCGCCTGGCCGTTGTGATTGATCGCCATCGGGATGATCATCTCTTTTTTCTGCCCCTCGGCCCCGGTGATCCCGAGGGTGGAGGCATACGGCATCCCATAGAGGATGTGAGACGCCTGAAGCTCGCCGATCGTCAATTTGTCCCGAACCCCCGCCCACGAAGCTTCCTTCGAGACGATCACCTCCAGGCCGTATTTTTTATAAAGTCCCAGCTCGTACGCCATGACGACCGAGGCGCAATCGGTCAAAGGAATGAATCCGACCTTCAGCTTGGCCGTCTCCGGGGTGTCGCCGGTTCCGGCGAAAAGTCCGCCGGTCAGGGGCGGGAGACCCGAAAGAAGCACCCCGAGCGCCGAAAGTCCGGCGGCGCCGAGAAAATGCCGTCGGGTGATCTCGTTCTTCTTATTTGATGATGTTGGCATCTCTTCCCCTTTCATCGGTCAGCGTCAGCCCCAAAAACCTTCTTGTGTCAACCCTAATGCCCCCATCCATCCTCGCAGGACATCGTGCCGGGTCACCGTTCCGACAAGATGATTCTCTTCATCGACCACCGGGATCCGAAAAAGGTGAAACTGCATCATGTAATGGGCCACCTCTTCGAGGGGAGTCGCCTCATCGATCACAACGGGGCAGATCTTCATTACCTTGCCTGCCGTTGTTTCCTTGAGATCTTTCCCCTCCATCAGCGCTTTGATCAGATCGATCTCGCTTACCTTTCCGACCACTTGGTCTTTCGAATTGACGATCGGCATTCCGTGAAAGCCCGACTCCAAGAGAGCCAGGGCGATATCGAATGCGGACGTCTCCTCCCGGGCCGATAATGTATTCGTCTTTTTGATCTCCCCCACGGTGGCGTAGTGCGGCTTCATCTTGATTCCTCCTTAAACAAAAAAAACGCCCGCCTCCATGAGAGAAACTTCACTTCATCATGGAAGAGAGCGCCTTCGCTGCTTTCGGAATACAACGTTGTATCCAGCACGTCTAAAGAGCAAATCGAATGCCAAGCTTGCGGACTTGGCATCAGAATTACACAATGGACTGATTTCACATATTATTTCTCTCTCTTCTCATCAAGTCGGTCGATGGACAATCGGACCTTCGCCGCGACGGAATTGTCTGGTTTCAGACAAGGGTGACCGACGCGCCGAGGAGATTGGATCGATTGTATTTATTAGCTTGACCGGTCAAATTTAATTCTGTATATTGCCAGCGGGCATTATATTTTCTTTTTAGAGCCTTATTTATTCCGCTAGAATCCAGCTTTGTGTTTAAAACTGCAAGGGAGTGGATAGTGATGACTCGCGTCCCTTCCGATTTGACTAAACATGAACTGGTCACCGTTCTAGAGTTGATTCATGCCTCCCTGAGCGTCAATACCGAAGAAGAATTTAAATCCCTCCTCTCCCGCGTCGAAGCGCTCATTCCCTCTACACATACGATCATTTGCCTTGGAAAGATCGACGCCGAAACCCGTTTTCAAAGCTTCATGAAAATGGTCAACATCAGTTACCCCCTTGACTGGATCCGCCTCTATACGAAAGAGGATTATTCGGAAGTCGATCCGATTCTTCAGTCCCATTATGGTCGATTTAAGACTCAGATCTGGTCGGAAACCTATCGACAAGCCACCTCCCCAGGCGAGCTAAAATTTATTAGAGATGCGGACACATTCGGCCTATCGGAGGGGATTACGCTCGGGGTCGCCTGTCACCGAAGAAGTGTCGGGAGCATCTTCTCCTTCGCGGGCCAATCGATGTCGGATCATACCCGTCACGCCACGATACTCGAATACCTTGTGCCTCACCTTCATGTCGCGCTGATGCGAACCCTTTCCCCCTCCTCCACCCAAAATCCGGATCTCTCACATCGCGAGCGGGAGGTTCTGGACTGGATGAAGGAAGGGAAAACGAGCTGGGAAATCTCCCATATCTTACATATCAGCGAACGGACAGTGAATTTTCATGTCCAAAATATTCTTTCAAAACTTCAGGCTTCGACCCGTGGACACGCCATTGCCCTGGCGCTACAGCAGGGGCTGATTGGACCGTAGTCATCCAGTCGAGAAATTCAGGTTGGCGATTCCGGTTGTGGGATCGAAATGCCTCCCAATCCAGAATAGCGGCCATTGAGTTCGCGCCCGCCGGAGGGAGACATTTCACCGGACCGATCGGCGTCGAAATAAACCCCAGAAATTGAAGAATTCTCCAAAAACGCTTCTCGACTTCGAGATAGGAATACCGGACGTTGTTGACGAGGGTCCACTGATAGAGACCTTTGAGAAGGATGTTCAGATAGCGGGAAGAGAGTCCTTGTTCTTTTGCGGAGGGTGTTATCGCGAGCCTGGAGATTTCGGCGGTATCGATCTCTTTGCGGATCTGGTATCCGGGAGCAACCAAATCCGAAAAATCGGTCTCCAACATAAAAGGTTGGTTCGGAGGGAGGAGACGGATCATTCCCAGAAGGGTATTCTCTTCCGAGAAGAGCCCCAGTAATGTTGCAAACGAATCGTACCGGTCAATCTCCAATCCGGTCGGATTGGCCGGAACCCAGCCGAGAGTCTCGCAAAAAATCTCATACCGCAGCCGGTAAGCCTGCAAATACTCTTCTTCCGATTCAATCGATCTGATCCAACATCCATCTTCATAAAACTGAATCGTCCGATAATCCATTTTTTCCTCCATTTGTGAAAGGGTGAAATGACGGTGATACAAGGCAAGGCTACCTGAAGATGACGAATATGCCGACCTGTTAGAACTGACAGGTGACTTTTTAGACGAGCCCGATAGAATGCACATTGAAATAAACTAAGAAGAAAATCATTAAAACAGAAGCTTTCTCAATGAGACGGGCTGAGGGGGAAACACCAAGAGGATTTATGAGAACCTGGATCCTTTTCTTTTTGTCTTGATTTGAAAGAATGTGGAACCGGTCAGGAACGTGATAAGCCGCCTTACTTGAAGGAAGTGGCAGAGCCGACGAACAACAAACATACCGAGAGGGCAAATGATGATGTCATCAGATGACATTAAGGATGGAGTTAAAAACCATCAGGAGAGTCTCGCGAAGTTTGCGCAGGGTCAAGAGATAGAGAAAAACAGCAAGATCACGGGAACGCCCTATTTAATGTCTCACCACAGCGGCAAAGAAAACGAAAAGACGACGGAAACCGTCGAAAAAGCGAAGACGAGGATAAAGAAGCAGACGCCCCACAAGAGGCCCCTTACGAAGCGGGAAGCGGAGATCGTTCGCCTGATCTCAGGCGGCCTGAGAAATAAAGATGTCGCCAAAACACTGGGTATCAGCGTTAAAACGGTCGAAACACACCGCGTGAATATAATGAACAAGCTCGCCCTTCAGAATCTTGCACAACTGATCCGCTACGCCGTTCAGAATGGGCTTATTCAGATTGAACTAGAGAAATAGGTAATCCGGTCAATGCTGATCTTCCCGGCCCTCCCATAGCCGACCCCTTACATATCGTTACGGTTCACTGTAACGGATCATTCGAATTTCGTTGCTCAAACTCTGTTCCCCGCCCCGATCTTTCTTGGAGTGATGGGCCTTCTATATCTCTATACTGCCTATCTGCTGGAAACTTCTTGACAAAAAAGGTGAAATCGTGTTTAATAAATTTTTTCGAAGGACCAGAAAAAGGGAGATAGGAAATGCACGCAGTGATGGAAACAGGTGGAAAACAGTATCGGGTGACCACCGGTGATGTCGTTCAAGTGGAAAAATGTGTCGGTCAGGTCGGTGACAAGGTAGAGATTCGATCCCTTTTGCTCCTGCAGGACGATCAGGGAGTCACCGTCGATCCCGAGCAGATCAAAACCGCCAAGGTGGTCGGCGAGATTCTCCAGCAGGGCCGGAATCGCAAGGTGGTCGTCTTCAAGAAAAAGAGACGAAAGAACTATCGGAGAACGCAGGGACACCGACAGGCATTTACCCGTCTGAAGATTTTAGAAATCGTAAAATAAATATTTTGAACAGGAGTTAGAGCAATGGCACATAAAAAAGGGGTCGGCTCCTCCCGAAATGGCCGCGACAGCCACGCCCAACGCTTGGGAGTCAAGCGGTTCGGTGGCGAGCAGGTTTTGGCCGGAAATATTCTGGTCCGGCAGAGGGGAACCCGTATCCATCCCGGTTTGAATGTCGGAATCGGAAGCGATGATACACTCTTCGCAAAGATTTCCGGCGTCGTTACGTTCGAGCGGGTTGGAAGAGATAAAAAGCGGGTCAGCATCTATCCCTCCTCGTAACGCTCCTTTCCACCCCTCCTCTCCCTCATTTTAGAAAGCGCCCTTTGGGGCGCTCACATTCTGATTGGAATCGCTGTGTTTATCGATCAGGTCAAAATCTACGTCAAGGCCGGCGACGGAGGAGACGGGTGCGTCAGCTTCCGGCGCGAGAAGTATGTCCCGAGAGGCGGACCCGACGGGGGGGACGGAGGGAAGGGGGGAGACGTTTTTCTAGAAGCCTCCCCTGAGCTCTCGACCCTCATCGATCTTCGCTATCAGCAGCACTATATGGTCAAGCGGGCCGAAAACGGAAGCGGGCAAAACCGCAGCGGAAAAAACAGCCCCGACCTGATCATTCCCGTTCCCGTCGGAACGACGGTTCGCGATGCGCAAACCGATGAACCGATTGCCGATCTGACCGAGGTGGGGCAGCGGGCGTTGATCGTCCGGGGAGGCCGCGGGGGACGGGGTAATTCCCATTTCAAATCCCCCACCCGGCAAGCCCCCCGCATTGCGGAGCCGGGGCAAAAAGGAGAAGAACGCTGGCTACAGCTGGAGCTGAAGCTTCTCGCCGATGTCGGCCTGGTCGGTCTTCCCAACGCCGGAAAATCGACCCTCATCTCCGTTATCTCCGCCGCCCGTCCGAAGATCGCCGACTATCCGTTCACCACATTGGAGCCGAACCTGGGGGTTGTGACCTGGGGCGGGACGCGCAACCAGGAATATCACTTCACCGTCGCCGACATTCCGGGACTGATCGAAGGGGCTCATGAGGGGAAGGGGCTGGGGATTCAATTCCTAAAACACATCGAGCGGACATTGCTTCTCCTCCATTTGGTAGACGTCTCGGAGATGGGAACGGAAGATCCGCTGCACGATTTTGAAGTGGTCCGGGCAGAATTGTCTTCGTATCATCAAACGTTGGCCGAGAAGCCATTCATCGTAGCGGCCACCAAAATCGATGCCGCCGGCGAGGGGGAGAAAAAAGAGCGGCTGCGGCGCTACTGCAAGCAGAAAAAAATCCCCTTCTTTGAAATCTCCGCCGCCACCGGAAAAGGGATCAAACCGCTCATTCGCACGCTCGGGAATCAGGTCGAGCTCCTCCGAAAAACGAGAGCCGCCCCGCCGGCCGCCGCCGACGGCGAATCCATTCCTTAACTCGGAGACCGGGATGTCCTCGCCGCGACAGCGCCTCCATAAAAACAAACGGATTGTCATCAAAATCGGCAGCAGCATCATCGCCTCGCACGAGAAGGGCCTTCGCGAAGAGCGGATGGCGGAGATTGCCGAAGAGGTGTCTCTCCTCCGGTCCGAAGGACACGAGATCTTCTTGGTCTCCTCCGGCGCCATCCTCTGCGGGATGGAGAAGCTGGGGCTGACACGCCGGCCGAAGACGATCCCCCTCAAGCAGGGGGCCGCGGCCGTCGGACAGAGCCGGCTGATGTGGGCCTATGAAAAACATTTCGAGAAGTTTCAGATCAACGTCGCCCAGGTTCTCCTGACCCGGGAAGACATTGCCGATCGAAAACGCTTCATCAACGCCCGAAACACCCTGATGACCCTTCTGGAACACGGCATTTTGCCGATCATCAATGAGAACGACACCGTCACGGTCGATGAGATCAAGCTGGGCGATAACGATCACCTCGCCGCGCAAATTACTCATCTCGTCGATGCTTCTTTGTTGGTGATTCTCTCCGATGTCGACGGCCTCTTCACCGCCGATCCGAGAAAAAACCCGGAGGCGGTCTTGATCCCGTTGATCGAGGAGATCACGCCGGAGATCGAGCGGATCGCCGGCGAGCCTGGAGCGATCAGCGGCACCGGCGGGATGGCGACCAAGGTCCAGGCGGCCAAAAGCGTCGCCGCCTACGGTGTGACAACCCTGATCGTCAATGGAACCGCTCCCGGGTTGATGCAACGGGCCTTTCAGGGAGAATCGATCGGGACCCTCTTCCTACCGAAACCGGTCCGCCTCACCTCCAAGAAGCATTGGATCGCCCACTCCCTGAAGGTGAAAGGAGAGGTCGTTCTCGATGCCGGCGCGGTGGAGGCGATCTTGAAAAAAGGGAAGTCGCTCCTCGCCTCCGGCATCCGCGAGATTACCGGAAAATTCGAGGTCGGCGACGCCATCCGATGCCTCGCTTCCGATGGGAAAGAGATTGCAAAAGGCTTGACGAACTACAGTGCGTCTGAGATGATATTGATTAAAGGAATTCATTCTTCTCAGATCGAGAAAAAGCTCGGTTACAAGTCTACCGATGAGGTGATTCATCGGGATAATTTGGTGATCCTCAATGGGGCTTAAAGAAACCCTCAGAAAACAGGCGCAACGGACAAAAGCGGCGGCGCGAAGCCTGGCAAAGTGCTCGTCCGAAGTGAAGAATCGCGCCCTTCTCGCCATGGCCGAGCGCCTGGAGCGCGAAACCGCTTCTCTGCTGACCGAAAACATGAAAGACCTCGAAGCGGGGAAAGAAAAAGGGCTCGCCGGACCCCTTCTGGAACGGCTGACCCTCACGCCGAAGCGAATAACGGAAATGGCCGCCGGGCTGCGGGAAGTGGCCGCCCTTCCCGATCCGGTCGGCGAGGTCCTCAAGATGACGCGGCGGCCCAACGGCATTCAGGTCGGCCAGATGCGGGTTCCGATTGGCGTGATCGGCATCATCTACGAGTCGCGTCCGAACGTCACCGCCGATGCGGCAGGCCTCTGCATTAAGTCGGGGAACGGTGTGATTCTCCGGGGCGGATCGGAGGCGATTCACTCCAACATCGCCATTGCGCGCCATTTGGACGAGGCAGGCCGTGCGGCCGGACTTCCCCCTCATGCCGTCACGCTGGTGGAAACAACCGATCGCCAAGCGATCTTCGATCTCCTCACCTTCGATGACCTCATCGACCTGATTATCCCCCGCGGCGGAGAAGGTTTGATCCGCACCGTTGTGGAACACGCCAAGATCCCCGTGATGAAACATGACAAGGGAATCTGCCATACCTTCGTTGACGAATCGGCCGACCTTCAAATGGCTGAAGAGATCTCTCTGAATGCGAAAGTCCAGCGCCCCGCCACCTGTAATGCGATGGAGAGCCTCTTAGTCCATCGGAAAATCGCGGCGTCGTTCCTCCCCAAAATCGCAAAGCGACTGCAAGAGGCCGGCGTGGAGATCAGAGGCTGTCCGGAGACGATAAAACTCCTGGAGGGAGGGGGCGGATCCAAAATCGTTCCGGCCAGTGAGACCGACTGGAAAACCGAATATCTCGATTTAATTCTCTCGGTCAAGGTCGTCGACTCGATCGAATCGGCGATGGCGCATATCGCCACCCATGGATCCCAGCACTCGGAAGCGATCATCACGCAAGACTATGCGCACGCCATGCGATTTTTGAACGAGGTCGATGCCTCCGCCGTCTTCGTCAACGCCTCGACCCGCTTGAACGACGGTTATCAGCTCGGCCTCGGCGCTGAAATGGGGATCTCCACCAGCCGCATCCATGCCCGCGGCCCGATGGGCCTCGAAGCGCTGACCTGCATGAAATTCATCATCTTCGGGGATGGACAAATTCGAAAGTAATCGTGATTCGCTATTCGTTCAATGTTAAACGCAAAAACGGATTGCACGAATAACGATTCACGTTGAACGATTCACGTCCTCTTATGAACTATGCGCATCGGCCTTCTAGGCGGCACCTTCAACCCGATCCACAACGGCCATCTCTACATCGCCGGGGCCGTCCGTGAAAAACTTCATCTTGATCGGATTCTTTTTATCCCTTCCGGAACGCCACCCCACAAAGAGGAAGAAGGAATCCCTCCGGCAAAACATCGCCTTGAAATGACCCGGTTGGCCCTATTAGGCCATCCCGAATTCGAGCTCTGCGAAATCGAGGTAAAACGACCGGGCAAGTCGTATTCCGTAGAAACCCTCTCGGAGCTGAAACGTCTCCACCCCCATGACCGGCTTTTCTTCATCATCGGCACGGACGCCTTCGTTGATCTCCCGACCTGGAGGGAGCCCGAGCGCCTCTTCACACTCTCTGACTTTATTGTCGTCACCCGTCCCGGCCACCCATTTTCGCAATTGCCCGATCTCGGCCCGCTTCAAAAGCTCAAAAGGAGTAATTCGAGCCCGCTCCTGGAACTCGACCGCCGGAAGGAGGGGATCGTAACTGTTCCTTTAACATCAGAGACATCGATACACTTTCTCTCCATTTCCCCCAGCCCGATCTCGGCAAGCGAAATCAGAAAGAGGCTCGCGGCCGGCCGAGGGACGAAAAATCTCTTGCCTGAACCGGTAGCCTCATATATAATAAAAAACAAACTCTATGGGGCTTCATCAGAGACATTTCGGGACCGATCAGATCAGGAAAGAGGATAACGATTCCTAAGGATTCAAAGAAAGCCCGCGTAAAGAAACCGGCCTGGGATGCCAAGGCAAAGGCCCTTCTCATTGCGACGGCCGCCCAGTCGAAGCACGCTGAGGAAATTACCGTTTACCAAGTCGGCGACTTGACCTCCCTCGCCGACTTTTTTGTCATCTGCTCTGCGGAATCGGAGCCTCAGATTCGGGCCATCGTCGATGCGGTTCACGACTCCCTTGCAAAAAAGGGATCGAAGCCCCTTGGGGTCGAAGGCCGTGGGGCGAGCCTTTGGGTCCTCGTCGATTACAACGACGTGATCCTTCATATCTTTAAAAAAGAAGCAAGGGAGTTTTACAATCTCGACCGACTCTGGGGAGACGCCCCGCAACTCCCTTTCCCTTCTTCAGAGATGGAAGAGCCTCCGAGTAAAAAGAAAGAGCGAGGGAGGGTCAGATAGTCCATGCCTCTCTTAATCCTTATTTTCTTCGCCTTCATCGGAATTGTCGGTTATCTCGCCCAGCTGAATCCGGAAAAGGTCACCCTTTTCATCACGCGCGAGACCTCCTATGAAATGCCGGTCACCGCGCTGATTCTCTTCTCCACCGCCTTCGGCGGCCTCCTGGTCATCCTCTCCGCCGGCATCCGCGAAACCAGAAACCTTTTTCTCAACTGGAAATACACCCGGCTGCAAAAGAAAGAAGCGCAGGTCGAGACCTATTATACCGAGGCGGTTAACGCCTTTCTCGGAAAGCGGTATCGCGACGCCACCCTCCTTTTCCAGAAGGTGCTGGCGCTGAACCCGAATCATGTCAGCACCCTCCTGCGGCTCGGAAAGATTCAGCGGATCGAGAAGAATTTCAACGAGGCGATCCGGCTCCATCGGAAGGCGCGGAGTCTCGACGAGCAAAACATCGAGGTCCTCCTCGCCCTCTCGCGCGATCTCGAAGAAGCCCAGCGATTCGAGGAGGCGATTCAGCATTTGAAGGAAATTCTACACCTCGATGAAACCAATGTCGCGGCGCTCACCCGTCTTCGGGACCTCTACATTCGGCTTCAGCATTGGGAAGAGGCCCATCCGATCCAAGAGAAGATCCTCAAGCTGCCGCTCTCCTCCGAGGCAAACCAAAAAGAGCGGGTTATTTTCCTCGGGATCAAATACGAGATCGGACGGCTCTTCCTCCAACGCGACCAGAAAGAAATCGCCCGGCGCTACTTCAAAGGGGCCATCAAACTTGAAAAGGGATTCTTGCCGGCCTACATCGGCATCGGCGAAGTCCATTTGAAAGAAGGAAAGACCGAACTCGCGGCGGCCCTGCTGGAAAAAGCCTATGAAATGACGAACCACCTCATCCTGCTCCATCGCCTGGAAGATCTCTACCTCGAAATGGGGGAGCCGGAGAAAATCCTGCAGGTCTACCGGAAGGCGATCGATAAAGACCGCCACAACACCGTTCTTAAATTTTTTCTCGGAAAGCTCTATTATCGTCTTGAAATGATCGATGACGCCTTCGAGACCTTGGCGGAGATCGACGCCCATGTCGAATATTTCCCCGATCTACACAAGATCCTCGGAAACATTTATATGCGGCGGGGAGAGCCCGAGTCGGCCGTGGAAGCGTTCAAAAAAGGTCTCAAGCTGAAGAAACGGGTCTTGGTCCCCTACTACTGTGCCCAATGCGACTATCACACCATCGAATGGTCGGGGCGATGCGGCCGGTGCGGCCGGTGGAATACCTATCAGGCCAATCCGATCCTGGTCGACAAAGCCCATAAGAAAGCCCTCGCCGAAACCCCCTATTCCACCCCGCACCCTCGGGAGATCATCTAAATGCCGCAGAGACCGAAACCTGTCGTCCTGATCATCCTGGACGGCTGGGGAATCAATCCCCGGACCGATGCAAACGCCATCGCGCTGGTCGATCCCCCTTTTTACCGGTCACTCCTGGAGCATTATCCGAACACCTATATCGAGGCCTCCGGCGAGGCGGTGGGGCTCCCCGATCAACAGATGGGGAATTCGGAGGTGGGGCATCTGAACATCGGCGCGGGCCGGATCGTCTATCAAGATTTTACCCGGATCAATAAGGCGATCACCGAGGGAACCTTCTTCAACAACCCGGCCCTGAATGCGGGGCTCGATGCGGCCAAGGAGCGGAACAACACCCTTCATCTGATGGGGCTTCTCTCGGACGGCGGCGTTCACAGCCACATCGACCATCTGATTGCCCTTTTGGAAATGGCGCGGAAGAAACAGCTCCGATCGGTTCGGATTCATCCCTTCCTGGATGGGCGGGACACCCCCCCGCAGAGTGCGCTTCGTTATATCGATCAGCTCGAGCAGGTCCTTGAGGAAAAGCGCCCCTCCGGCGCCGACTGGAAGATCGCGACAGTGATCGGGCGCTATTATGCGATGGATCGAGATAAGCGCTGGGATCGAACCGAGAAGGCCTATCGAGCGATCGTCGAAGGGAAAGGAATCGAGGAGATCTCTGCAAGAGTGGCTGTAGAGAAGAGCTACGCGGCGCAGATCACCGACGAATTCGTGAAGCCGGTTGTCATCGTTGAGGAGGGAAAGCCGGTCGGAAAAGTCCTAGACGGGGACAGCGTCCTCTTCTTTAATTTCAGGGCCGACCGCGCCCGGCAGCTGACCCGCGCCATGACGCAGAGAGATTTCACCGGTTTCCCGCGGGAGGTTTTCACGCAGCTCGCCGCATTCGTCACGATGACCCGCTATGATGAAACCCTCCCCCTACCGGCGGCGTTCGAGCCGGTTTCGCTCGACCAGATCCTGGCGGAGGTGATCAGCCGGCGGGGGCTCCACCAGCTTCGGATCGCCGAGACCGAAAAATATGCGCACGTCACCTATTTCTTCAACGGCGGCCGAGAGGTCCCGTTCGAAGGAGAAGAGCGGATCTTAATCCCCTCTCCCAAAGAGGTGGCGACCTATGATCAGAAACCGCAGATGAGCGCGTATGAAGTGACCGACGAGGTAGTCCGCCAGATCGAGCGCGGCCGGTTCGACCTGGTTGTGTTGAACTTCGCCAATCCCGATATGGTGGGGCATTCCGGCGTGTTGAAAGCGGCGATGCAGGCGGTCGAGGTGATCGATCGATGCCTTGAACGGATCGTCGACAAAACCCTTGCGGCAGGGGGAGCGGTTCTGATCACCGCCGATCACGGCAACTTGGAGCAGATGATCGATTACCAAACGGGGGAGCCGCATACCGCCCATACGACGCTGCCGGTCCCCTTTATTCTGGTCTCTCCGGAAAAGGTCCGGCTTCGGCCCGGCATCCACGCCGATATCGCGCCGACCATTCTCGATCTGATGCAGATCCCGAAGCCGCCGCAGATGGACCACGACTCATTGATCGTGAGGAGCGAAGCGGGGAAGCGAATGGACCTCAGGTGAAGTCAAAACCACCAGGGGGGCGGGCTCTCCTTCGATTTCAGATAGCCCTGTAAGATATCCCTCCTTGCAACCACCCCCACCAGGGTGCCGTTCTTATCGACGACCGGCACCCGGATCAGATGTTTCTCTTGAAGCAATTGAATGATCTCTTCCGATAGGGTCTCTTCGGTCACACAGATTGGGCTCACCGTCATAATCTCTTCCGCCGTCACCTTTTCCAGCTCTTTTCCGCTTGTGATCGCCTTGAGCAGATCAAATTCGCTGATAATCCCGACCAATCTCTTTCCTTTATCGACAATCGGCACACTGCCGAATCCACCCATCGTGATTGCGGTCGCGAGCTTGTCTCCGGTTGCATTCTTCGGGTAATAATAAACATCGGTCTGCATGAAGTGGGCAGCCGACATCTTCTTGAAATCCTCTCCCCCCAGCATATAGTCGACGCGTCTCATAACGGTCCTCCGTGTGAACGATATTTATTGTATCAACTTATCGGGTTGAATTGAAGCCCCCGATTCGATCAGGGAGCGGAAAGAAGCTTACTGGGGATCTTGATTGGATTCATGGACCGTGGCCGATTCCGCACAGTCTCTTCCGTTTTTTTTGGCTTTGTAGAGGGCATAATCGGCGCATGGCATAATCTGATCCATCTCCTTCAAGTCGGGGTCTGGCAGCGCCGCGATTCCGATGCTCAACGTAATTTTTTCCCCCTTTTTCATCTCTTTGAAGCGAAGCTGCCTGACATGTCTGAGGATCCGCCCCGCCGCCTTCACCGCCTCCTCTCCTTTCTGCTGGGAGAGAAGCACCGCGAATTCATCCCCTCCATACCGGGAAACCGTATCAACCCCCCGGATCTGCGCCTGGATCGTCTGTGCCGTCTCCTTTAAAACCAGATCGCCGACGTCATGGCCGTAAGTGTCATTGATTCTTTTGAAATGATCGACATCGATCATGAGGCAGGTAAATGGAGTCCCATAGCGGCGGTAGCGCTCGAACTCCTGGGCCAGCATCTCCTCGAACCGCCTTCGGTTGAAAAGACCGGTCACCGGATCGGTAATCGCCATCCGCTCGAATTTCCGCATCAGCTCCTCATACTCCGTGTTCTTCTTCTCAAGCTGATCACGGAGGGTCTTCTCGCGGAGAACGGCGTCGATCCGCGCCTTCAGCTCCGAATCATCGCACGGTTTGGTGACATAATCGTTCGCCCCGTCTTCCAGTCCGGCCACACGCTCCTTGACTTCGGTCCGGGCAGTCAAGATAATAATCGGGATCGATTGCGACTCGACATTCAACTTTGCCCACCGGCAGACCTCTCGACCGGAGATATCGGGAAGCACCAAATCGAGGAGAATCAAATCGGGCCGCTCAAGTTTGATCAACTTCATGCCCTGCATCCCGTTTTCGGCGATCAGGACCTCATGGCCCTCTCTTTCGAGCAGAACCTTGGAGTGCTTGGCCTCAAACGCGCTATCGTCAACGACCAGGATCTTGGCCATTCCTTGCTCCTCGCGACGGGAACTGAATCTGAACACGTATGTATGCCTTCCCCGCAGTTATTTTGGGGGAGGCATACGAAGCGGCGGTGTCTTTTCTCTCGGGCCGACGCTCTCCCAAGGCTTGACGGAAGCGTCAATCTGAGCCAAAGATACCACATCCCCTTGACCTGTCAAGAAAATGGAGCCCCTCTAGGGCAAGCTCGATGAGTGAGAAATATCACAATCATTGACCTGCGAAACACAACCGGATCGCCCCGTGGGGGGACTTCCAACTTCGACGGGGCTTCTGTATAATCATCCCAGGAGTGAATCACCATGCGCATTGAAAAAGAAGCGGTTCTTCGAGAACTGGAGAAGAAATCCGACCACCCCATGCTCCTGAAGGAGCTGATGCGGGCTCTCAAAGTTCCCAAGGATGCGCGAAGAGAGATCAAGAAACTTCTCCGTAAAATGATCCAGGAGGGGGAGATCATCAAGACCCGCGGCAACCGCTACGGCCTGCCGCAGAAGATGAACCTGGTGATCGGCCGGCTAAAAGGGCACCGCGACGGATACGGGTTTGTTATCCCCGAAACGGAGGGAGAACCCGACATTTTCATCGCCGCCAAGAAAATGGAAGAGGCGATGCACGGTGACCGCGTCGTCGCCCGGATCGAAGCAACCAAGCCCGACGGGCGGCGGGAAGGAAGGGTCATTCGGGTCTTGGAGCGGGCCCGCAAACAGATTGTCGGCCGGTATGAAAAAGGACGAACGGTCGGATTCGTCATCCCCGCCGACAAACGAATCACCAGCGATCTCTATGTCACCCCCGAAAACAGCCTCTCGGCCGAAACGGGAGAAATCGTTCTCGCCGAGATTCTCTCCTACCCGACCAAAACCCGAAACCCGGAGGGGAAAATCGTCAAGGTGCTGGGGAAGGCGGATGATCCCCGGATCGATACGATGATGGTCGTGGAGTCGTACGGCCTCCCGCGCGATTTTCCGCAGGAAGCGATGCAGGAGGCCGACAAGATCAAAGAGTCGGTCACCGCCCAGATGCGCAGGGGGAGAGAAGACCTCCGGGGTCTTCCGACCGTGACGATCGATGGAGAGAAGGCACGCGATTTCGACGACGCCATCTCGATTGAGAAGACCCGAAAGGGTTATCTTCTCCGGGTCCACATTGCCGATGTCTCCCATTATGTTCCGCAAGGGTCGGCGCTCGACCGGGAGGCGTACGAGCGGGGAACGTCGGTCTATTTCCCCGACGCCGTCATCCCGATGTTTCCGGAGAAGCTCTCCAACGGCATCTGCAGCCTCAATCCGAAAGAAGACCGGCTGGCGATGACGGCGGAGATGACCTTCGACGCCGACGGCCGGCGGGTCGGCTACAAGCTCTATAACAGCGTGATTCGAAGCGACGAGCGGATGACCTATACCGCCGTACGGCAGATCCTGGTTGACCGCGACCAGAAGGTGCGGGAGCGGTATGCCGCGCTGCTTCCTCAATTCGAATTGATGGAGCGGCTCGCAATGCAGCTTCGAAAGAACCGGCTGGAGCGGGGGAGCCTCGATTTCGATCTTCCCGAGCCTTCGATCGTCCTCAGCCTCACCGGGGAGACGATCGACATCATCCGAGAGGAGCGGAATGTCGCGCATCAGATCATTGAAGAGTTCATGCTCGCCGCCAATGAGACGGTCGCCGAACATATGACCGCCCTGGAGGTCCCCTTTCTCTATCGGATTCATGATCCGCCGACCCCGACCCGGATTTTTGAATTCAATGAACTGCTCAAGACTTTCGGCCTCTTCCTTCGCGATCTGGAAAGAATCCGCCCCAAGTCGCTCTCCGATGTCTTGGACGTAGTGAAAGGGCGCCCGGAGGAGCGCCTCATCAATCAAATTCTCCTTCGTTCTCTGAAGCAGGCGAAGTACTCCGCCGAGAACCACGGGCACTTCGGACTCGCCTCGGAGGAATATACCCACTTCACCTCGCCGATCCGGCGCTATCCCGATCTGGTGGTTCACCGTCTTTTAAAAAAGGCCCTCCATCAACGGATGTCGCAAGACGAGCAGGAAGAATGGGGACGTCGCCTCCCTGAAATCGGCAAGCATACCTCGGAGCGGGAGCGGGCCTCTATGGAGGCGGAGCGGGAGGTGATTCAACGGAAGAAGGTCAAGTTCATGTCGGACAAGGTCGGCGCAATCTACAGCGGCTTCATCTCCGGCGTCGCCGCCTACGGCCTCTTTGTCGAACTGGGCAGCTATTTTGTCGAGGGATTGATTCACGTCAGCAATCTGCATGACGATTATTACATCTACGACGAGAAGCAGCACGCGCTGATCGGCGAGCATCATCGGCGCACCTTCCGGCTGGGTGACCCGATCCAAGTCCGCGTCGATCGGGTCGATCTGGAGAATTGGCAGATTGATTTCGGTTTGATGGAAGAGGAAAAACCACGCCAACGGAAGCGGCGGTCGAAATAGGGCCGTTCAGCGCCCGCGAAACATGCTAATGTAATTAGAACAAGAAAAGCGGCTCTTCTCTACAGAGAAGACATCGTTCGCTTATTCCATCATGTCTTGGCCCCCTTCCCCGTTCCACTAACCCATCGCAACCGGCTGATCCCAAAGCCGAATCATAATCTTACTTTTTTACCATAAATATTGACTTTTTATACTTTTATGGTATAGTCCATATATGAATTTAATAACCCCCCGAGAGCGAAGAATGAGAGAACCTTCATGTTTTATAAGACACCATCGTGATTGTTTCCGGGGTCTTTCATCTTGCCGGGTGTGTCGCCTTGCGACGGAGGACAAACATGGACGATCATCAGTGGGGTGAACTCATCGCGTTTATCATCGACAAGACATTAATCTCGGAGCAAAGGATCGAGCGTATTCTCCACATTTATACTCCCGAAGCGCTTCCCCCGTCGTTACTAGAAGTAATACAAGATATCCTGATGGAAAAGGAGATTACAAGGGAAGGGGTGAGCCCTTTCACGAAATATGGCGCGCTTAGCTCTCTTATGGACCTTGAGGCGGAACAAACAAAAAAAGAGTTCCTCACTATCGAAACGGTTTTAGGGCACGGCAGGATATCCGAAGCGGCTGTTGGCGAGGTTCCGGAGCTATTTATCAAATATTCGAATCTCATCGAGGATATCTGTTCCAAAACAGGAGAAAACGAAGAGACAATCCACCAGGTCCACCGCGCTTACCTGGAATATGTGTATATGAAAACGAACAATCCTGACACCCTCATCCCTTTCCTGAAATGGTATTTGAAGACCGAAGAAAATATAAACCGCGACTTTTAGTATAAAAATATATTAAAAACCGTTCCGGTCATCGGATATTCCCGCCTCTTTATTATTCATTCATCCCGGCGGGAATATCCCTCCTTCGAGGGGATTGACGCAAATAGATTCGCCTGTGATTTGTAAATCCGGAATCGCGCTCATATCGGGATATCCTTAATTTCCGCAGGTCCGCGTCAAAGCCGGTCCTTCGACCGTTTGTGAGCCCGAATCTCCTTCCAAGACCCCCGACAGCGCCGGGCATTCTGCAGCGCCGCTCCGGCCTGTCGTGCTAAATTCTCCGCCAACTCCAGATCCGCCGTACGATACCGACGGCCCGAATCGATCAAGACGAAGGAGATCGCGCCGAGTGTACGCTCCCCGACCCGAAGCGGCGCGAGGATCGCCGATTTCAACCCGAGCGATCGGGCAATTTTCAGGTGTTCGTCATCCCATGCGACGGAAACCAGCATCTCGTCGGTGATCTCCGGAAGGAAGATCGACTTTCCAATCTGCAGCGCCCGTCGGATGGGGTGCTGTCCGTTTAGGTCGGAGGGATCGCGATGGAACAGCTTCCTTCCGAGCGCCTCTTTGGCGGGATCGGCGGCTGCCACGGCCAAACGGCGCAACGTTTGATTCTCTTCCAAAATATCGATGACGCACCCATCGGCCAAATAAGGGACGGCGAGGCGCGCAATACCGGCGAGCGTCGTTTCATAGTCGAGTGATGAGGCAAGCAGCGTGCCGGCCTCCGACAGAAAGGCCATGTGGCGACGGGCCTCTTCCGTCTCGGTTCGTGCGATGCGCTCCTGAAATGAGAGGCGGTGTCGCTCTTGCTCGATCCATTTGCGTTCGCTGATGTCCCGAATAAAGCCGGTAAAGGCGGGAGGCCCTTTTAAAAAGAGCCTCGTCATTTTCAACTCCGCAGGAAATTCACTTCCATCCGCCCGCATTGCCGTGATCTCGATGCGCCGACCCAGCACCTTCCCTTCTCCGGTCGCAAGAGCGTGCCTGATGCCTGCCCAATGCCGCTCTCGAGAAGCAGGAGGGATGATCCGTTCCGCCATCTCTTCCCCGATCACTTCGGAGCGGCGATAACCAAATGTGTTCTCGGCCGCCGGATTGAACTCAAGGATCTTCCCCTCATGATCGATGGTAATAATACAATCGAATGAGGCCTCCAGAATCGCTTCCCGCTGCGCTTCGCTCTCGCTGAGCGCCTTCTGCACCTTGTCCCGATTGGTCAAATCGAGAACAAAACTAATTCCGCTGTGTTGAGAGCCCTCCAGCATGATCGCTCCGAATAAAATCGGAACACGGCTGCCGTCTTTACGGACATACTCCTTCTCAAAAGGGGCGCAGACGCCGGTCTCCGCGAGATCTCGAAGTCCTTTCTCATCAAGGCGCCTATATTCCTCCGGCGTCATGTCGCGCGATCGCAGTCTCCCGGAGAGAAGCTCTTCCCGCGTGTAGCCGACCATGTTGAGGAAAGCATCGTTGGCCTCGGTGATATTTCCATGAACATCCCAAAGGAAAAGCCCCAGGACGTTCGACCCTGCCAAGCACCGCAAGATGCCTTTACATTTATTCATCCTTCTATTTATGCCGCGAAATTAAAAATCCGCAATCAGACTATCTCTCATCTCGATGGTACGAAATATCCTACCGAGAACAGGGGAAACCAGATGAAGTGCGTTTCGTTAATATATTCTTTCTAGGGGGTTTTAAAGCGGGGACGATTCGTCGAGATTGTTATATCAGCGGGGCAGCGAAGGAAAATCGATCGATGAGGAAGAGGGGTCGTTCCTCTTGTTCCGGAGGAGGCCTTGAACGCGTTGAAGCTGGCGCCGGCAGTCGTCGGCCCCCTGAAATAAAATCGACTCCATTCCGAGCCGTCGTGCGCTCTCCACATTGGGAGGGTGGTCGTCGATGAAGACACAGGCAGCGGGAACCAACCCGTAGCGGGAGAAGAGATGGTGGAAAATCTCGGCGTCCGGCTTGATCATTCGAATGTGCGCCGAGATCACCAGCCCCTTGAACTTCCCCCAAAAATCATATCGCCTCTGAAGATAGGCGAAGACATTCACCTGCATGTTCGACACACAATAAAGATTCATCCCTTCCTTCGACAGCTCTTCTAAAAGCGCGAACGTCGGCTGAATGGGGATGAGGGTCTCTCTCACAGTGTCCATCAGTTTCTTCATCTCCGAGAGAGGCCGCCCCGTTCGCCGCTGGAATAACAGAATCGCCGCTTCCTCGTCGAGGGTCCCTTTATCCAGGGCAAGCCAATCGGGATGTTGAAAGACCTCCTTCTTGATGAGGGCCTGCGTCTTCGGGGCCTCCGGATAAAGCCGCGCTAAGATTTGATCGGGCTTCCACTCCAAAAGAACCCCGCCAAGATCGAAAACAACATTCTGAATAGACCGCCTCATCAATCCTCCATCACCGAATGAATGCTTCCCTCGGTTCAGTATATCCCAGCCGGATCAATAGCCGATTGCAATCTTTAGCACTTCTGTGCAAAAGCTGCAACCCCGACCGCGACCCGATGGACTCTCTCTGATCGAGACCCCTAGATATAGACTATTTTCTTTACTTTAACCGAAACCTGTGTTATGAAGAAACAAATTTCTTGTTGTTTGGAGGTCTCTCTGCTTATCTTGATGGACCGATTCGACATTCAGGATCGATCCCCCACGACGCCGGGTATTTTCTTCCCCGCCCCGGTTTGCTTAACTCCTTTTCTCTCCAATTTACCCATCGAATATTTGAGGATATAAAGATGCGTCTTAAAAAATTAGAGGTCTTCGGATTCAAATCGTTCTTCGACAAAACCGTGGTCACCTTCCAGCCCGGCATCAATGCCATCGTCGGGCCGAACGGCTGCGGGAAGAGCAATCTGGCCGATGCCATCCTCTGGGTGCTGGGAGAGCAGAGCGCCAAAAACCTCCGCGGCGAAAAGATGGAAGATGTGATCTTCAACGGAACGGAGCAGCGCAAAGCGCTCGGGATGGCGGAGGTGTCTCTCACCTTCGGCGACATCGACAATGAACTCCCCCCTCCCTACTCCCCTTACGCCGAGATCACCGTCAGCCGGCGGCTCTTCCGCTCGGGCGAGAGCGAATATCTCATCAACAAGACGACCTGCCGGTTGAAAGATATCCGGGACCTCTTGATCGATACCGGGGCCGGATACCGCGCCCATACCATCATCGAGCAGGGGAAGGTCGATGATCTGATCTCCGCCTCTCCGATGCAGCGGCGGGAGCTCGTCGAAGAAGCGGCCGGAATCGCCAAGTATCGCCTCCGGAAGGCGGAAGCGCTTCGCAAGCTGGAGGCGACCGAACAGAACCTCACGCGCGTCCGGGATATCATCGGCGAGATCAAGCGGCAGATCAATTCCCTCGACCGCCAGGCGCGAAAGGCGGAAAAATACCAGAAACTGCGGGAGGAGCTCCGCGCGCTGGAGCTGTGGGTCGCCCGCGCCGAGTGGGATCAGTGGTGCGGGACACGTGAGCTTCTGGAGCAGGAGGAGAGGGGGCTGCAGGAGACGGCGTCTTCGGAAGAGAACCGTCTCGCCGGACTCGATTTGAAGCAGGCCGAAATCAAGCTCGCCTTGACCGAGCAGGAGCAGGCGCTGGGGCAGATCAAGACGCAGGTCTTCGAGATCGAGGGAAAAATCCAACGGCTGGAGGGGCGGATCGAGACGATCCGCGCCCAGCGGAAAGAGTGGAGCGAGACCGAAGCGCGCAACCAGCAGGAGATCGGAGAGATCCGCCAGGCCGAAGCGAGCCTGAAAGCGGAAGAAGAACTTCTTGAGAAAGAGCGGGAAGAGATCGAACGGGAGCAACCGGAACGGGAGCGGCTCCTCGCCGAGCGGCAGGAAGAGTCGAGCCGGCGCGAAGAAGAGCTCAATCGTGAGATCGCCCGCCTGGAGCAGGAGAAGGTCTTTCTCTTCGAGCTTGCCTCGCGGCTCACCCAGGCGAACAATAACCTCCTTCACATCGAGCGGCGGAAAGAGGATCTCTTTAAACGTAAAGGGCGCGGCGCCCAGGAACTCGAAGCGGTCCAAGGGAAAAAACAAACGATCGAAGAGGCCGCCGGCCAGTTGAAGGGAGCGTTGGAGCAAACACGGCAGCGTCTCTCGGAAAAGAGCGCCGCGCAGACCGCCGCCGCCGCCCGTTTGAAAGAAACGGAGGCCGACCTCAAAGCCCGGTCGGCCCGGCTCTCCCAGGCGAAGGAAGAATGGGCCGCTCTGGCCGCTCAGCTCGCCTCCCGCGAAGGTTTTTACCGAGGGCTTCTCGGCTCGGGAACGGAGAGCCTGCTGGTCCAGCTCCAGGGAACTCACGGGATGGTCGCCGACTTTATCGACGTCCCGGCCCCCTACGAAAAAGCGATCGAAGCGGTGCTCGAGAGCCGTCTGCGGGGCATTATCGTGGAAGGACCGGCCGAGATCAAGCAGGGAATCGAACACCTCCGGCAATCTCAGATGGGGCGGGGAACGTTCTTCCCCCGCCGGCCCCGCGTTCGGAGGGAGGGCGCTCCCCCGCTTGAAGCGGGCCAAGACGGAGTCATCGGCCGCGCCCTCGATCTGGTGACCAGCCGGGAAGGGTATGACGCTCTGGCGAACGCCCTCCTCGGAGAGGTGGTTCTGGTTCGAGACCTCGACGTCGCCCTTCGGCTCTGGGAAAGCGCATCGGCCCCGGCCGTTTGGGTCACGCTGCAGGGCGAGGTCTTGGATCCTTCCGGCGGGGTGACCGGGGGAGAACGGGGTGAGACCGGTCTTCTTGAACAGAAGCGGGAGATCAAATCGTTATCCGACCAGATGGACCATCTTCATGAAGAGATCCGCCGGTTGGAAGGGGAAATCACTGAGACGCAGGGGACCCTCCAGACCACGCGGCAGGAGATCGAAACGCTGACGGCGGAGATCCGATCGCTCGAGATGCAGCAATTGCATGAGCAGAAAGATCACAGCACCTCGCTGGCGGAGATCGACCGTCTCCAGAACGCCCTTCAGACCGTCCTCTTCGAGCAAGAGGAAGGAACGAAGGAAGAACGGGAACTCTTGCAGCAAGAAGAAGAAGAACGGAACCGGATCGCCGAAGCGCAGCGCCTCAAGGGAGAAAAAGAGGCGGAAATTGTCCGTCAGCAGGAGCAGGTCGAGGCATTTCGGCAAAGCTTGGGGGGAATGAAAGAAGAGGTTGTCCGGTTAAAGATGGAAACGGCCTCCCTCAAAGAGCGGCATCGTCACCTCCTGGAGAAGCGGGACCGGGTCCGCCGGGCCCAGGAAGAGCTCGGGCAGCGATTCCAAGAGAAAGAGCGTCTTCTCGCCTCGCTCAAGGAGAAGTGGCGGGCGGCTGAAACGGAAGAGGCTGAAACAACCACGGCCATCTCGCAGGCCATGTCCGAACGGGAGGAAAAGGTCGCCCAGATCCGTGAGAAGACCGAGGTCCACGCCGCCGTTCTGGCACAATTACAACGGATAGAGCAGGAGATCCACCAGGTTCGCTCGCAGTTGGACCAGACGCAGAAATCACTCCAGGAGCGCGCCCTTCGTAAGATTGAAGCCCAGATGACGCAGGAAAAGATCCGGGAGACGATCTTCATGAATTATCAAATCGAGATCGCCGAGACGACTCCCCCTCCCCCCCCTTCTTCCGAAGAAGGAGAATGGACGATGGACCAGGCGCGAGATCGCGCGGCGACGCTCCGGCATTCGCTCGATGAGATGGGACCGGTGAACATCGGCGCCATCGAAGAGTACCGCGAGCTGGAGACCCGCTACCAGTTTCTCACATCGCAGGAGACCGATTTAACCACTTCGATGGAGAGTCTCCGGCAGGCGATCGCCAAGATCAACAAAACCACGCAGAGTCTCTTCACCGATACGTTCCACCTTCTGAATGAGAAATTCAAACAGGTCTTCGTCTCCTTCTTCGGCGGCGGCAAGGCGGAGTTGATCCTGCTGGACGAGGCCCATCCGCTCGAATCGGGGATCGAGATGGTGGCGCAGCCTCCGGGGAAGAAACCGCGCAGCATCACCCTTCTCTCCGGCGGGGAGAAGGCGCTGACGGCGATCTCCCTCTTGTTTGCAACGTTCCTGATCCATCCGAGCCCCTTCTGTCTGCTCGATGAGATCGACGCCCCGCTCGATGAAGAGAACACGCGCCGGTTCACCAAGGCGATCGACGACATGTCGCAGCAGACGCAATTTATCGTCATCACCCACAACAAGCGGACGATGGAGATTGCCGATGTCCTCTACGGGGTCACGATGGAGGAGACCGGTCTCTCCCGCCTCATCTCGGTCGACTTGAACGAGAAGGAGCGAACGAACGGCAATGGACATCCGGTCGGAGCGCCGGTGACGTCCGATTCTATCTAACGGATTTGATTCGATCGGCCCGCGATGATGGAGGAGGGGAGCATGTCCACGGAAGAGAATGCCAACATCGTTCGGGAACATTACAGCGCTTTCAATAAACGTGATTTCGGGTACGGGGCAACCCTGGTCGATCCAAAGGTGCGATGGACCAATATCCCCTTTGCGACCACCTACGAGGGGCCGGAAGGGTATAAAGCGTTTTTAAAGATGTGGACCACCGCCTTCTCGGATGCGCGGATCGAGATCACGAATTTGATCGCCTCGGGCGATTGGGTCACCGTCGAGTTCACCGGGAAAGGAACCCATCAATCGGGCCCGCTCATCGGCCCCAAAGGATCGATCCCGCCGACCGGCAAGTCGATCGATCTCTCGTTCTGTGAAATCTTCAAACTCAAAAACGGCAAGATCTCCCTCGCCCGACTCTATTTCGATGCCGCCACAATGCTGCGGCAGCTGGAAAAGATCCCCTAACCGGACGTAGATTATTTTCATCCGACCGGCCTCATTTTTGTGAACTTTCCCGCTTGATTGAGAACAATTAATTTCGTTATACTTTTTCATGATACTCAAGATCAGTGTAACGCATGAGGGGTCCTCCTTTTCTTCAAGGTAGGGTGTTGGGCCGACATCATCCTTAAAGAGAAGATGGCCCCCTTTTCATTTTGATTGCGACGAGGCGCGCAGCATCGTTTCCACCTCACCGGATAGAAACAACCACCTAAACAGATCACGGATCAGGAAAGAGCGCCGCATGTTCACACAAGAGGATTTCGAGCAACTGATCAAGCATTACAATGACGACTATCTTTACCTGTTGATACGGGCGAGCCACCGGAGTTATGAGTGCCTCATCTCCTCGTTTATGGTGCTGAAGGATCTCTATCACGTAATCGTCAAGTTCCAGGCCTCGGGAGATTTCCAATTTCGAACCCTCCCTTATCCTTTGTCTTTTCGCGCCAACGACGATCTTCTCAAGAGCATGGGGTTCGACGGCGAAGAGATCAGAAACATCTATCACTTTCTTGAATTCGTGAAGCAAACACAAGGGAAAGAGTTTGAGGAATGTTTAGAAGGAAGCGTCTACAATTTGTGTAAACGTCTGCCGGATGATCAAGCTTGGAAAATGAAAAGCGCATTGCCTTCGTAGCAGGACCTTCGAACAGGAGGCTACGCGGATGGAAGCGGGGCGGAACGGCACAGGGATCAATACATCTCACCTCCATCTGGGCGGCTCTCCTTATAAAACGGCGCCATTTTCCTTCGGGTTCCCCCCTCTTTTTGTCGATTTCTAAGCGTTTTAACGGAATGACTTTCCCTTCTTGAACCGAGAAGAATGCCCTGGCTATGCTTTCGGTAACCCTTTCTCTTGGCACTTCAAATAGGTACACCATTCGCTTCGTAAAGCGACTGTATCAACCGGTGCACCTATTCTTTCTCACCTTGTCAAGGTGGGGGGCGGCAATGGGTCATTGCCCGTGGCGTTTTGTGAACAATATAATTAAAAGGAAGAGTGACGCATGTTTACACAGGATGATTTCGAGCAACTGATCAAAAACTATAACGAAGATTTTATCTATCTCCTGATTCGGGCCAGCCAACAAAGTTATGAATGCCTTATCTCGTCTTTTATGATGCTGAAGGATCTCCATAACGCCATTGTCAAATTTCAAGCGTCGGGGAAATTTCTATTTCGAATTCTTCCCTATCCGTTGTCCTTTCGCGCGAACGACGATCTTTTGAGGACCATGGGATTCAACGACGAGGAGATCAGAAACATCTACGGCTTTCTTGAATTCGTAAAAGAAACACAAGGGAAAGAGTTCGAGGAGTGTTTGAAAGAGAGCGTGTACAACCTGTGTAAACGTGAGCCCGGAGATCAGCCATGGCGAATGAGAAGCTCAGTGCCCTTGTAGAAGCAAACATCGAATCTCTCACCGAATTGTGGATACAAGCCGTGCGGAGCGACGTGCGGATCGACTCGGACGCCGCGCTGTCGCGTCTTGAATTACGCGACCACGTCCCTGCGATTATTGAAGAGATCTGCGAATTACTTCGAGCCGATGAAACACCGTCCCCCACCAACACATTGGAAGGGCGCGTCAAAGTCTACCTGCGCTTTCAACAAGGTTATCGCGGACGGGAGCTTGCGCGGGAGGTGTCCCTGCTGAGAACCAAGATGCTCGACTTCTTGGCGGATCGCTGCGCCAATCCTTTGATGAACGTCGATCTGAAAGCCTATTATCCTGCGGCGCGCATCATCAATCTTTACATGGACGAAGTCTTGATTAATGCCATTTCCGCTTACAGTGAAGCCGCTTAATCACCCGAACCATCCGCGGTCACGAGGCCGTCTTCATTTCCTATGATCGCCCTTCTCTGGATTCTCGCCGTCGTTTTGATCGTGCTCGGCCTCGCCGGGCTGGTGTTGCCCGCCCTTCCCGGCGCGCCGCTCCTTTTCGTCGGCTTGCTCCTGGCGGCCTGGGCGGAAGATTTCGTCTATGTAGGGGGATGGACGCTGGCGGCGCTGGGGGGGATGGCGGTGCTGACCTATCTGGTCGACTTCGCAGCAACGGCGTTCGGAGCAAAGCGCTTCGGCGCCTCCAGGCGTGCGACGGCGGGCGCGGCGATCGGCGCCCTCGCCGGGTTGTTCTTCGGTTTACCGGGGGTTCTGCTGGGGCCTTTTGTCGGGGCGGTCATCGGCGAATTGACCGCGCGGCGCGATCTTACGGCGGCGGGGCGGGCCGGGATCGGCGCTTCCTTGGGGCTGGCGCTCGGCGCGGCCGCCAAGCTTGCGTTGGGCTTCGCGATGGTGGGGATCTTCCTGGTGGCGCGATTCGTGTAGACGGATTAACAATGAACCCGTTTTCGGTCCTTATTCCATTTTCTTTTCATCCGGAAGTTCGATCACTTCGGGTTTTCCGAATAAGAAGCCCTGAATCAGATGGACACGCATCTTTTTTACAACCGCGAGCTCTTTCCGGGTCTCGATCCCTTCAGCGATAATTCCCTTTTTCGCGTAATTGCGCAAAGCCAACACCTGATAATTTAAAAACTCCCTGAATTTCTCGGATGAAACGGCCTGAAGAATGGTAAGGCGGTCGATCTTGATATAATCGGGGACCAGCTTGGCGATGAACGGCAGGGAGATAAAACCGGCTCCAAAATCGTCGATGGCGAATCGAAACCCTTTCTCGCGCCACTTTTGCGCGACTTTCAAATGGTTTTTCAAATCATGCAACGCTTCCTTCTCCGAGATTTCCAAAATCACCTCCAGACGAGAGGAGGTCGCCACGGGGTCGAGACGCTCTAAGAGCGCGAAATCGGCGTTGACAAAGACCCGCTTGAGCCCGATGGCCTGAGCCGCCTTGATCTGCTTTTTGAAGCAGATCTCCTTCAGCTCATTCAATTTACCGATCGCCTCATATTTTTTGAAAAGCTCGTAAACACTCACTCTTCCCTGCGCGTCGCGGCTCAGCGCTTCGTGAGCCAGCGTCTCCCCCGACAGGGTATCGATGATCGGTTGAAAAGCGATCTGGACCACCTGGTTATCCAGATAATACTCTTCTTCACCGATATGGATCTTATCGCCCCGTTTTTTGGCAATGTATAAAGCCCGATCGGCCAGACGGATCAGTTGGTCGACATCGCTTTGTAAACAGGTTGGAATCTTGCAGATTTTCTGATCCGCTCTCCTGAGTGCAGCGAAGCACTCCTTCTGGTGATAAAAGCAGCCGCTTCGCTGCACTCAGGGTCGGTTGGACACGCTTATTTTTTGAGTTTCTTTCCGTCAAAAACCACCGTCTCTCCCGGCTTCATCACCAGGGCAGGAATTTTCTCCTTCCCAAGCGCATCAACAAAGGCTTTCGGATCTTGGGTCAGAACAGGAAAGGTTCCGAAGTGATGCGGAATCGCCAACTTCGCTTTGACCGTCGCGGCGGCCTTCGCCGCCATTGCCGGGGACATTCCAAAGTGGCCGCCGATGTTGATCAGGGCGACGTCGGGGGCATGCTGGCCGATTAGCGCCATATCTCCGAAGTAGGCGGTGTCGCCGGTATGGTAGATCGTCGGGCCGTTCTTGATCACCAGAAGGAATCCCGCCGGGTTGCCGGCGTAGACGATATCGGCCTCTTGCGCGCCCGCGTTCGGATGGCCGAGGCCGCTGGAGTGGACGGCCGGCGTCATCAGAACGGTCACCTCCCCCTTCGCGATCTGAATCTCCCCCCCGATATTCATTAACGTATCGAATCCCATCTGCTCCTTTGGAAACCCGTGGAGCTTGGCCATGTTGCTTCCAAGCTCGAAATTGGAAACGAGCCGGGCCCCCGTCTTCTTCGCCAAAGCAACGGCATCGCCGACGTGGTCGAAGTGACCGTGGGTGAGCAGAATGTAATCGACCTTTTCAAATCCGGCGAGCGGATCTTTGCCTTCCTTCGCATTCGGATTGACCGGGTTCTTCAGCCAGGGATCGATCACCACCACCGCCCCGCCGGGGGTCACGATCTCAAACGCCGCATGGCCGTGCCAGGTCAGCCGGGTCTCCGCTCCCCACGCGGAAACAACCGGCACCAGGAAGATCATCGCTAAAAGGAGCATATATCCGAACAGATTTCCCTTCCGATTCATCGCATCATCCTCCCTCTCCATTTTGATATGATTAGACTACGCAACCGACCCGGTCTTCCTACCGACATGACCCTCCCCTTGTAACCGAATCGATCCTCCCTCGTCAACTCTCCACCCCTCTTCTTGTGGCCGGGCCTCCGATCCGATAGAATCAAAAACAACGGCGCATCCGTGCAGAGGATCTGTCTACAGGACGCCGGGAGAAAACCGCCAATGACCCTTCGGCTTTATTCAGGAACGATCTTGCCGCTGACCCTGCTCGGTGTCGGGCTGATCGGATTTTTCCTCCTCTGGAGTGTCATGATCCGAATGCCCGCGGCCTCTTTCCGCGGACCCCTCCCGCCCCTCACCCCCGCGGAAGAAGCAAGCCGCGCGCGGCTTCAATCCCACCTCTCCCTCCTCGCCGGTCGGATCGGCGAGCGGAACCTTCAGAAACCGGCGCAGCTTGAAGCGGCGGCGAGTTATATCGAATCGACCCTTCGGCAAATCGGTTACGGAATCGTCTCACAGGAGTACACTCACAACGGCCAAACGTTCCGGAATCTGGAGGCGACCCTCCCGGGCCAAGACGGGACGGAAGAGGTTGTTCTTTTCGGCGCGCATTACGACTCCGTCTTCGGCTCGCCGGGAGCGGACGACAATGCCACCGGGGTGGCGGCGCTCCTGGAGCTGGCCGCGTTATTGAAGGGAAAACGATTCGACCGGACCATTCGGTTCGTCGCCTTCACCAACGAGGAGCCGCCGATTTTTCTGACCGGCCAGATGGGAAGCCGGGTCTACGCCCGTGAAGCAAGACGGCGGGGGGATAAAATCACGGCGATGGTTTCGATCGAGTCGATCGGTTATTACGCCTCGGAGCCCGGCAGCCAGCGGTATCCCTTCCCGTTCAGCTTCTTTTATCCGGATCGCGGCGACTTTATCGCCTTTGTCGGAAACATCCGGTACAGGCGACTGGTGAAACAAAGCATCGCCGCCTTTCGAAGGAGAACCCCCTTCCCCTCGGAGGGGGTCGCCGCCCCCGCCTGGATCCCCGGCGTCTTTTGGTCCGATCACGACTCGTTTTGGAAAGAGGGCTACCCGGCGATGATGATCACCGACACGGTCCCCTTTCGAAACCCGCACTACCATCTCCCCACCGACAGGCCGGAGACGGTCGATCAGGTTCGTCTGGCGCGGGTGGTTCACGGCCTGGCCGATGTCGCCCGAAGTTTGGCGCAGAAGTAAAGAGGGAGCCGACCCATGCGCTGAAAGATAGAATTCCGGCGGGGCCGTTAAGCGGGGGGATGTTTCTTCACCAGGAAGCGGGCGATGTCGCCGATTTGGGTGGGATCGGGAGAGAGGAACTCGACGCCGACCCCCTCCGAGCCGGTCCATCGAATTTGACCGGCGAGATGAATCTCTTCATCATTCAATAAAAACTGGACCTCGATAATGTCTCCGAGATTGAAGCGATGGGCCGTCCGCACAAAACAGCCCCCTTCACTCAAGTCCACCAGCAATGACGGCTCTTTATCCAGAAGGGCCTCCTGCTGAACCTTCAAACGGGTCGAACGTCTCGCGATGGAAGCGTCCTGGATTTTTTTAATGGCATCGACAAGGCGGAGGAGCTGATCGTCGTTGTGGGACTCGAATCGGATTCCGTATTGGTTGGCGCCGATCACGTGAATGACCCGGCCGCGCAGGTGAAACGTTTCGCCGAAGGCGGAGAACCTCACTTCGAGCGGGTCGGCATCGCCCAGGGGCTTGTTGCACTCGACAAGGCATCCGCCGAGACTCAGCTTTTTGATCGCCGCGCGGATGTTGCGATTAATCCGCGCTTCGAAGTTGACGTCCACGCGAACGAACTTGCGTCTTTCGTAGGCTGAAACCGACATGTCTTAATTCTCCTATCCGGGATATCTTAAGATGGGATTGGAGATCCGAAACGGATTAATTGTACCAAATTTGAAACAATTTTCAATGGAAATAAAGCCTTCCGTTAAAACACCCAAGCGCGGGTCATTGTTTTTATCTATCCGCGGGAATCTCGATTTCGGCGCCGCGTTCCTGCGGTCAGCGGCTCGACACCTCGAAAAATGGTTTCCCGATTGCAATGATTGGGCGCGATGTTTTATGATTAGAATCACCCTGGATGTTTTCCCCGTCTCGATCGGATCGATGAAGACGCGATCTACATCCAATCTCTTTCACAAGGGCGACCCCTCATCATTACGCCACCCATTGCCATTTACCGAAAGGAGAGAATCATGGCTCAAGCAAAACGCGGGAATGCCGTAAAAGTTCACTACGTCGGGAAATTCGAGGATGGGACGGTATTCGACACTTCCAAAGAACGGGAACCGCTCCCTTTCACCATCGGCGAAGGAGAAGTCATCCCCGGCTTTGAAGAAGCGGTGGTCGGAATGAATCCGGGAGAGTCGAAGAAGGTCGTCATCCCGGCGGAAAATGCCTATGGCCCGCGCCATGAAGAGATGGTCCTGGTGGTCGATCGACAGAACCTCCCCGAAGGGGTCGATCCGCAGGTGGGACAGCAATATCAAATTCCCCAATCCGACGGCCAATCGATCGTCGTCACCGTGACCGACGCCTCCGATTCGAGCGTCACATTGGACGGCAATCATCCTTTGGCGGGACGCGAGTTGACATTCGAGATCGAGCTGCTTGAGGTGGCCTGATCACCCGACCGATCCGAGGGGAAAAAGTCCGGCCGGCGATCGCCGGCCGGATACAAGCTACAAAAACCTCGCCTCTAAGATGAGGACCCCTACCCCCACGCCGATCGTCAGCAGCGTTAAGATCGCGCCGACCTTGAAGTACTCCCAGAAGGAGATCTCCACCTCCGGGCGCGCCAATGAGACGACGATCAGATTGGCGACCGAGCCGACCAGCGTCAGATTCCCGGCAAGCGTGCTGCTCATCGCCAGGGTGAGCCACCCCAGATCGGGGTTGGGAAGCGCCTCCACGAACGGCTCCAGCAAGACGACCGCCGGAACGTTGCTGACGAGATTCGAGAGAACCAGCGTCACCCCGCTGAGCACCGCCACCACCTGCGCCGGGCTTCCTTGAAGCAGCGGCGCGCTTCCCTCCAGCACCAACCGGACCCATCCCGAGCGCTCCAACCCCCGCATCACCACGAAGAGGGAGGCGAAGAAGACCAGCAGCGTCCAATCGACCTTTCGGAAGGCGAGCTCCGGTTTTCGATTGCCGATCAGAAAGAGGACCGCCGCCCCCCCGATCGCAACGAGCGGATAGGGCTGCTCGGCGAAGAAGAGGACCAGCATCCCCGCCACGACCGCCAGGCTTTTGATTAAAAGGGGGCGATCGGTCTCGGGCAGGAGGTCGTTCGGCCCGATCTCGACCGGGGAAGCGGGAGACGCCAGCTCCTTTCGATAGATCCAGGCGATCACGGCCACATTCAGGGCCAACCCGATCAGGGTGATCGGCGAGAGCAGAAGGAAGAATCGGGCGAATGAAATCTCCGAATGATTCCCGATGAACATGTTCTGCGGATTTCCCATGATCGACATCTGGCCGCCGATGTTCGACGCCGTCGCCAGCGCAATTAAATAAGGAATCGGGTTCAAGCGAAGCGACCGGAGGAGCGGGAGCAGAATCGGGGTGAAAAGAAGACAGATCGTGTCGTTCACGAAAATGGCGGAGAGAAATCCGCTCAGCAGGACCACCCAGACCAGGAGGCGAAAGGGGGAGAGGGAGCGGCGGGCCAAACATGACGCGATCCAGTGAAAGAGCCCACCCATCGCAAGATAGGCGACGACGAGCATCATCCCCAGCAGGAGGAGGAGGGTGTTCCAGTCGATGGCGATGTAGGCTTCTTGGAGGGAGAGGACGCCGGTTGCCACCATTAAGACGGCGCCGACCAGCGCGCCGGCCGGCATATCGAGCGGAACGCCCGGGATGTTCCGAACGGCGATAAAGGTATAGGTGAAGAGAAAGATCAGGAGAGAGGCGGTCACGGCCCCCTCACCGATGCATTGACGGCGAAATCATCGGAAGGAGCGCCTCCTCTTTTTGAGGCGGGGCGAGATCGTCTTTTCCCTCCGCGATCTCCCCGACCAGATCGTAATCGTGCGCGGCGGTGATTCGAACAGAGACAAACCGGCCCGGGTTCACCACCTCTCCTCCGGTGTCGTGGTTTCCGTTCCTACCTCCAACCATTCCCCCTAGGTCATTGATCAGGACGACGCCGTCCACGTCGGGGGCCTGTCCTTCCAGTCGCCCTTCGATCAAAAGGTCACTTTCTTTCGAAAGCCCGTCGACCAGGACCGTCTGCACGGACCCGATTATCTTCCGGTGTTTGCGCCGAGAAATCTTCCGTTGCATTTCCAACAGCGCCTTCTGGCGCTTAATCTTGACCCCTTCCGCAATCGGATCGCCGAGCGGATGGGCGGAGGTCCCCTCCTCCAGCGAGTAAGTGAAGATGCCGAGCCGGTCGAATTCGGTCTCCCGGATGAACTCCGAAAGGCCCCGGAACTCTTTCTCCGTCTCCCCCGGGAAACCGACAATGAAAGTACTTCGGAGGGTGACGCCGGGGATCCGGTCTCGAAGTTTCTCGATCAGCCGCTCGATGTCGCGCCGCTTCCCCTTCCGGTTCATCTTCTTGAGAATGGTATCGTCAATATGCTGAAGCGGGAGGTCGATGTAGCGGCAGATCTTCTCCTCCTCGGCGATCAGATCGATCAACGCGTCGGTGAAATCGGTCGGATAAGTATAGAAGAGGCGGATCCAACGAAGGCCGTCGATCCGGACCAACGCTTTCAGAAGGGTGACCAGCTCCCCCTTTTTCCGGCGGTCCCAACCGAAGCTGGTGAGGCTCTGGGCGATCAGGTTGATCTCAACCACCCCTTCGTCCGCCAGCGCCTGCGCCTCGCGGACGACCGAATCGATCGTCCGGCTCTGAAGATCCCCCCGAAAAGAGGGAATGCTGCAGAACGAGCAACGGTAGTTACACCCCTCAGACACTTTGATATAGGCCCAGTGTTTCGGCCCGAGCCGCAGGCGCGGGGTCTCCGGCTGATAGAGATAGGTCGGCGTCTCGGTGAGGCTCGGGCGATTATCTGTTCTCTTCGGATTCAGCAGCGCGTCGCAGAGGGAGGCGATCTTCGGGAAGTCGCCGGTCCCGACGACGGCGTCGATCTCCGGAAGCTGATCGAGGAGATCGCCCGAATAACGTTGCGTCAGACATCCGGTAGCGATGAGCGCTTGGCAGCGGCCGCTCTTTTTCAGCTCTCCCATTTCGATGAGAGTGTCGATCGACTCCTCTTTGGCCTGATCGATGAATCCGCAGGTGTTGACGATCACGATATCGGCCTCTCCCGCTTCGGCGGTCAATTCATACCCCGCCTGAAGGAGCGATCCGAGCATCACCTCGGAATCGACCTGATTCTTGGGGCAGCCGAGGCTGACCAGCCCGACCTTTTTCTTTTCATTTGAATATTTCAAACCGACCTCTCCGGAAAGAACGGCTATTGTATGCCAACTTCCCCCGAAAAACAAGCGTTTCGCGAACCAGCCTCTCCCCTCCAGATCCACTCCTTTGGATTGGACGGACCCTCTTTTTCATTTAACCGTTCTTCCCTCTCCGAGTAGTTTACCAGATCCGATCCGCCTGATTTTCAGGGAACGAGGAGAGATACAGCAAAGCATCGAAATCATACAGCAGGGCAGGGATATTCTTGCGGAAAGACATTCTTCCTTCCGGAAGACTTCCGAATTCCGGAAGAGAAACCGTCCCACCGATTCCGATTTTGATCCCTTCGGATCGTCAAACGGCCTTTTTTCTCACTCTTTCCTTCCTAACATGTCACGGCACATTGCTTGCTTTAGCCTATGATCGTCATACCAACAATCAAACATCGAGGGGGGATAAAATGAATTGCAGAAAATGCGGCGGGCTGATGGTGGCGGAGAAATTTTTATTTACATCGATCGAATCGCGTCCTTGGGACTATGTCGGCGCGCGGTGTCTCTGCTGCGGGCGGATCGAGGACCCGGTGATCTTGGCGCACGAGATGAGGGCACGGTCCCGTCGTTCCAGAGCGAGGGGTTAGCGTCGGAACGCTTCGGAACCGCGCAGAATCATCCATCTTGTCTGAAATCGTCCATTTTCGTTTTGATTGTGGAATCGCTCCGCCCCGATTCAGTATAATGGTCTGACCCTGACATTTGCTGATGAGCGGAGCCGCACGATGGATGCTTTTTTCTCAACCCCCCTGGAAACCAGACTCGCACGCCATCTGACCGAATCGCCCGAGCAGGCCGCCCTCACCCTCTTTCACTCGGTCGCCGCCGAGGTTCCCGCCTACCGCGACTTCCTAAAACGCGAAGAGATCGATCCGGGCCGGATTCAAACGTCTGCCGACTTTCAAACCCTCCCCCTTCTCACGAAACAAAATTACATGACCGTCTACCCGCTCCCGCAGCGCTGCCGCGGGGAAAAGTTGCACGACTGCGAGATGATCGCCGTCTCCTCCGGATCGACCGGAACCCCCCTCTTCTGGCCCCGCTCTCTGAGACATGAGCTCGACGTCTCCTTTCGTTTCGAGCAGATTTTCAGGGATGCTTTCCAAGCCGACCGCCGCCCCACGCTAGCGGTGATCTGCTTTGCTCTCGGCACCTGGGTCGGCGGGATGTACACCGCCGCCTGCTGCCGGTATCTTGCCCAGAAGGGTTACCCGATCACCCTCGTCACGCCGGGGAACAACAAGAGCGAGATCTTCCGAGTGATCGAGACCCTGGGTCCGCACTTCGAGCAGGTGGTCCTCGCCGGTTATCCGCCGTTTATCAAGGAGGTAATCGATCATGGGATTGCGCAGGGGATCGACTGGAAACGGTATCGGATCAGAATGGTCTTCGCGGGCGAGGTCTTCAGCGAAGAGTGGCGAACGCTGGTCTGCGAGCGGGTTGGATCGAGCGATCCGGTCCATGACACCGCCTCCCTCTACGGAACCGCCGATGCCGGGGTGATGGGGAACGAGACACCGATTTCCATCACCCTCCGACGGTTTTTCGCCACCCACCCTTCCGCAGCGCGGAAGCGGTTCGGAGAATCCCGCCTCCCGACGCTTGTCCAATACGATCCGTTGAGCCGCTTCTTCGAGGTCACGCCGGAGGGGACCTTGATCGTCACCGGCGACAACGGCGTGCCGCTCATCCGTTATCATATCGCCGACAAAGGGGGCGTCGTTCCTTACGAAACAATGCTCCGGTTCGTGAAGGAAAACGGCGGAGATTCATTGACCGACCTGCGCGGCGTCTATCCCCTCCCCTTTGTTTATCTCTTCGGCCGGGCCGACTTCACCGTCTCCTACTACGGCGCGAACATTTACCCGGAGAATGTCACCGTCGGCCTGGAGCAAGCGCCGATCAAACAGTGGGTCACCGGGAAGTTCGTCCTTCAGGTGCAAGAGACCGAAACGAAGGACAAGCGCTTCAGTGTGGCCGTCGAGCTCCTGCCGGGGATCACCGGCGATGAGGAGAAACGGCAGGCGATCGCCGCATCAATTCAGCGGGAGCTGCTGCGGCTGAACAGCGAGTTCGCCCACTACGTTCCCGCCGCGCGCCAACGGCCGGAGGTGACGTTGAAGCCGTCCGGCGATCCGGACTATTTTCCAATCGGGGTGAAGCACCGATACACGAGAAAGTAGTTGACGTCCTTCTCTCAGGTTTGCGATGCGTTATGATGTGATTGTGGTGGGGGGAGGTCCGGCAGGAAGCACCGCGGCCCGGGAGTGCGCGGCGCGGGGAATGTCGGTTCTGCTCCTCGATAAGGCGACCTTCCCGCGCGACAAACCGTGCGGCGGCGGGATCACGCTGCGCGCCGCGCGTCTTTTGCCGTTTGATCTTGCCCCGGTCGTCGAACGCTCGATTCGCGGGCTCGACCTGACGTTCTCCCGCCGCGGCGGCTTTGCCCGCGATGCAGCGCAGCCGCTTTTTCATCTCGTCCAGCGGAACCGGTTCGATCATTTCTTAGTCGAACAGGCGGTCAAGGCCGGAGCGACCCTACGGGAGCGGACCCCGCTCCGCGAGATCGAGCGGGAGCGATCCCGGGTGATCGTCCGAACAGGCAGCGAAACGTTCGAGGGCCGGACCTTGGTGGCGGCCGACGGCGCGAATGGGGAGACCGCCAAGCGCGCCGGACTGACCGTGCCGCGCTGGCGCATCCTCGCCCTGGAAGGAAACGTCACCCCGAGCGGCCGCTTCCCGGAGCGGTGGCAAACCCGCGTCGGGATCGATCTCGGCGCCGTCCCCGGCGGATATCACTGGCTCTTTCCGAAGGGGGATCATCTCAACATCGGGATCGGGGGGTTGCCGTCGGTCGGATCGGCCCTGCGCCGGAAGTTCGAGGAGGCGGTCCGCAGTTACGGCTTCGACCCGGCGGCGCTCTGGGGAGTCCGGGCCGCCCCCCTTCCGATCCGCCGTCCCGATACGCCGCTGATCCATGGCAACCTCCTTCTGGTCGGCGATGCCGCCGGCCTGGTCGATCTGCTGACCGGAGAGGGGATCTACGGCGCGATCTGGAGCGGCCGGGCGGCGGCCACACATCTTGCCGCACACTTGGATGGGAAAGTCTCCGATCTGGAAGGCTACCGGCAGGAGGTGGAGCGGGAGTTGATCCCCGAGCTTCAGATCGCCTTCCAGATGTGGTCTCTCTTCCACCTCGCTCCCGCCGTTGCAGCCAATCTGCTCTGGCGCCGATCGAACGGGCCTCTCAGCCGGCTCATCGGCTGGACCCGCTTCTGCCGGTTGACCCAAGGGGAAGATCGCTATAGAAATATACGGAAAGACTTGCGACCGCTTTGGTCGATTCTCGATCTGGTGCTCCGGCCCGCGGCGTTTCCGTTCGCCTCGAAAATCTTTGAGACGTTCCAGCGGTAGGGCTCACATGAATGATCGGGATCAGAGGAAAGCGACGGCGACCTCATCCGCCAAAAGCAGCCCCTTAGGGGTCAGCCGGACCTGTTGTTGATCGATCAAAAGAAGCCCCTCCAAGATGAGTCGGTCGGTGGTCTTTCGGAGGGAGGGGTCTTCCTTCAGGAATTCGAGTGGAATTCCTTCCGTCTTTCTCAACCCGAAGATGATCCGGTCTTTCCGCAACATCTCCGGGCTCACCTTTTCGGTGCGATCGACCGGAAGATGCCCCGACGCGATTTTCTCCAAATAGGCCTGGAGCGAGTCGGTGTTCGCGCGGTGTTCCCGATCGAGGTAGGTGTGGGCCGAGAGGCCGACGCCGAGGACCTCGCCCCGATCCCAGTAGAGAAGATTGTGGCGGCATTCGTAGCCGGGCCGGGCGAAGTTGGAAATTTCATAGTGCCGGTAACCGGCGGCCCCCAGGCGCGCTTGCGCGGTTTGATACTGCATGATCGCCTCCCCCTCGGTGGGAAGAGAGAGAAGCCCGGCGCGGGCTTTCTTATCAAAGAGGGTTCCCTCCTCGATCGAAAGCCCATACAAAGAAAGATGCTCCGGGGCAAGATCGATCGCCGCCTGGAGGGTGGCCTCCCAGGCTGAACAGGATTGATCAGGGAGCGCATAGATCAGATCGATCCCGATGTTGGCAAAGCCGGCCGAGCGAGCGGCATGGAAGGCGGCGCGCGCGGCCTCCGCCGTGTGGCGCCGACCGAGCGCTTCGAGATGCGCATCGGAGAACGACTGCACCCCCATCGAGAGGCGATTGATTCCGCCTTCCCTAAGGAGCGCAAGATTTTCCGGATGGATCGTGGCGGGATGCGCCTCCAACGTCACCTCGGCATCGGGGGCGACGGGAAACCGTTTCCGACAGAGCGCCACAAGACCGGCGAGGACCTCCGGGGAGTAGAGACTCGGCGTCCCGCCTCCTAAATAAATAGTGGTGACGACACGGTCCCGCCAGAGCGGCGCGTCGGCATATGCGGCGATCTCCTTTTGAAGGGCGTCGGCATACCGCGATGCAAACCCCTCCCGGTATCCCTGAATATTGAAGGCGCAGAACGAGCAACGGGAAAGACAAAAAGGGAAATCGATATAGAGTCCGATCGGCTTCATCTCTCTTCTCGGCCTTCCCAGGAAAGGGAGCGAAGGAACTGGTGCGTCTCCTTCGGAAGCGGCGCTCCTTGCCGCTCGTGGAGGGCGAGCGTCTCTTTAAGAAAGATCAAATCGCCCGGCCGGTCGATGTCATACCAGAAGGGAAGCAGCGCGCAGCCGCGCTTCTCGGCATTGATCCTTCGCAGGGTCGAAATCAAGACCCGATCGCTCCCCCATTGAATCCCGCTGAAGAGATCGGGGAGCGGCGGCCGCGCGCCGATCAGATAGTAGCCGCCGTCGAGACTCGGCCCGATCACGAGCGGCGACTGTTCGAGGCGATCGACCGCCTGCCGGATCAGATCGGCCGGCAGGGTCGGCGCATCACACCCGATGAGGACCACCCGCTGAAACCCCTCACCGAACCCCCAATCGAAGGCGTTCTTCATTCGATCTCCCAGGGTTTCTCCTTCCTGACGAATCAACGGGATCGACCGCTCCCCTCCACACCGGACCAGGAAAGGGTGATCGGCCGGCGGGGCCGCCGCCAACGCCCGTTGAACCGGGAGAGAATCGGTCAGGGCAAGGGTGTCGAGGATCATGGCGGCTTGCAGCCGGGCCCGTTCTTCCGGATGAAGAATCGATTGAAGACGGCTCTTCACCAATCCCGGTTCGGGAGCTTTGGCGAAGATGATGATGATCGCCTTTTTTTGCGTCTCGGTCATGGAGGGTTCCTACAAGATTCTTCGGTCGAGGATTATCATGATTCACCGCGGCTGTCAACGGAAACAGCCTTTTCCATTGAATTTACAAGGGAAAGATGGTATAAATGCTTCTAATGAAGAAAAAACGAAAAAGCCGACCTCTCCGCATTTTCCTGGGACTCTCCCTCCTGCTCCTTTCTTTCACCGCAGTTTATATCGCCTACCTCGATTATCAGGTGATCACAAAGTTCGAGGGCCAGCGGTGGAAGCTCCCGTCCAAGATCTACTCGGCCCCGCTCGTCCTCTCTCCCGGCCTCGATATTGAGAAGAGTCACGTGGTCTCCCGGCTCAAACGATTGAATTATCATCCGGTGAAGCGGCCGGTCCGAAAGTCGGGGGAGTATTATCTGACCCATGACGGCCTGGAGATCTTTCTCCACGACTTCGCCTACCCTGACCGTCTTCAGCAAGGCATTCCGGTGAGTCTTTCCTTTTCCACCGGGAGGCAGATCGATCGGATCGTCGATCTTTCACTCGCGGAAGATCTCGACCGGGTACCGATCGAGCCGGAGGTGATCGGGGGATTTTATGAGGGGATCTGGGAGGAGCGGAGCCTGATCGGATTGTCGGAGGCCCCGCCGATCCTGATCGATGCCATCCTCGCCATGGAAGACCGCCGCTTCTACGAGCACAGAGGGATCGATCCGCGCGGCATCTTGCGCGCCGCTTGGGCCAATCTTCGCGCCGGCGGGATCGTCCAGGGAGGGAGCACCCTCACGCAACAGCTGGTCAAGAATTTTTATCTCGACAGCGAGCGGACCTGGAACCGAAAGGTCAATGAGGCGATCATGGCGCTCCTCCTGGAGCGGCGCTATAGCAAAGAGGAGATCCTCGAGACCTACCTGAACGAAATTTATCTCGGCCAAAACGGAATCATGGGGATCTACGGAATCGGCCAGGGCTCCTGGTTCTACTTCGGCAAGCCGCCGGGCGAGATGACGATGGGAGAGTCGGCGCTGCTGGCCGGGATGATCCGCTCTCCGAATACCCTCTCTCCTCAGAAAAATCTGAAGAAGGCGATTCAGCGCCGCAACCTGGTCCTGGAAACCCTCTTCGCGGGAGAGAAGATCACCCTTCGTCAATACATCAACGCCCGCGCAGAGACCGTTTCCGGCCGGAAGGTGAAAGAGCGGTTGAACGCCGCCCCCTATTTCGTCGATGAGGTCCGCCAGCGTCTGGCGGCGGCCTACCCCGGCGATCTTCTCAACTCGGGCGGGCTTCGGATCTTCACCGCGCTCGATGTCGAGCTGCAGCGGATCGCCGAGGAAAAGCTCCGCGACGGGCTTCGGATGCTGGAGCGGCAATACTCCCACCTGAAGCGGGCCGAACCGGATCGGCAGATTCAAGCGGCCTTGGTGGCGATCGACCCCAGAACCGGAGAGGTCCGGGCGCTGGTCGGGGGACGCGACTACGGCACCAGCCAATTCAACCGGGTGACGCAGGCGCGCCGCCAGCCGGGATCGCTCTTCAAGCCGTTCGTCTATCTGGCCGCCTTTGAAGAAGCGGCCAACGGGAGAGGACCGTATACGCCGATCAGCCTGGTCGAGGATGCTCCGATCACCCTGCAGGCGGGAGGCCGCGACTGGTCGCCGCAGAATTACGATCGAAACTATCTCGGGCCGGTGACGCTGCGTGCCGCGCTCGAGCAGTCGCTGAACACTGCGACCGTTCGTCTGTCGCAAGAGGTCGGGATCGAAAAGATCAGCAACGTTGCCCGCGCGTTGGGGGTGATCAGCCCTTTGAAAGATCTTCCTTCGCTGGCGCTCGGAACCTCCGAGGTTTCGCCCCTGGAGATGGCGGTCGCCTACGCGACGTTGGCCAGTCAAGGAATCAAGCGCGACCCGCTCTTTGTGGAAGGGGTGATCGATCCGGCCAATCTCCGCCTCGACTCCCCCGACTCGGAGGAAATGCCGCCGTTCGAAGTGATCTCGCCGCAGGCGGCCTTTCTCGTCACCCATCTGATGAAAGGGGTGATCGAGTCGGGCACCGGGCAAGGGGTCCGGCGGCTCGGCTTCGATCGTCCGGCCGCCGGGAAAACCGGAACCACCAGCGATGAGCGGGACGCCTGGTTTGCCGGGTATACCCCGGAGCTGGTCACCGTCGTTTGGGTGGGGTTCGATCAGAACGACCCGGTGGAGTTGACGGGGGCCGCGGCGGCATTGCCCATTTGGACTGCCTTTATGAAGGAAGCGGTCGTGGCGACATCGCCGACCGACTTCCCCCCGCCGGCCGGGATCGTCTTCGAGCGGGTGAATGAAAATGGAAAGACCTGTCTCGATGGGAAGGAAGAAGCCTTCATCGAAGGGACGGAGCCGACACAATCATGTCGAGGGGGAATTCTCAAATGGTTCGAACGGCTTTTCTTTTAATCGCAATCCTCGCGAGCGCCCTCGCCGGCTGCCAGAAGGGGGCCGAGGGTCCGTCCGAGATTGTGATCGGCGTCGCCGGCCCGATGACCGGCGATCAGAGCAAGCTCGGGGGGGATGTCGAGCGGGGGGCGCGCCTGGCGGTGGAGGAGTGGAATGCGCGCGGCGGGATCAACGGGAAGAAGCTCCGCCTGGAAGTCGGCGACGATCAGCACGACCCAAAACAGGCGGTCTCGGTGGCGAACAAGCTGGTGAATTCCGGCATCGTCGGGATGGTAGGACATTTTAATTCGAGTGCGTCGATCCCCGCCTCGGCTGTCTACCATTCGTCCGGTGTTCCGATGATCACCCCCGCCTCAACCAATCCGAGATTGACCGATCAAGGATTTTGGAACGTCTTCCGCGTCTGCGGCCGGGACGATCAGCAGGGGAAGGTGGCTGCCGACTTCGCCGGAGGACAACTCAAGTTAAAGAGAGTGGCCATCCTTCACGACAAGACGACCTACGGCCAGGGGCTGGCCGAAGAGTTTCGAAAAAGTCTTGCCGCCCATCCGGAGACCGAGGTCGTCTCCTTTGACGGGGTCACTCAGGGGGACAAAGATTTCAGGGGCATCCTTACCTCGATCAAAGGGAAGAATCCGGAGCTCTTTTTCTTCGGCGGGGTCTTTCCGGAGGGGGGACAGCTCGCCAAGCAGGCGAAAGAGGTCGGCCTCACCGCCCCGATGCTCAGCGGCGACGGGGTCATCGATCCGAAGTTCATCGAGATCGCCGGGGCGGCGGCCGAAGGGACTTACCTCACCTTCACCCCCGATCCCGAAAACATGCCGGAAGCGAAAGAATTTCTGGAAAAATACAAGGCCAAATATGGAAACGAGCTCGCCCCCTACGCCATCTACTCCTATGACGCCGCAAACATCCTTCTGACTGCGCTCGCGGAAGCCGAGAAGGAGGGAAAGATCAAAGATGGGAAGCGGGTCGCCGAGATCATGCGGAATGTGAACTATGACGGGGCGCTCGGCCACATCGAGTTCGACGAAAAGGGAGACGTCAAGAAGTCCCCCTACATCGTCTGGATCACCAAAAACGGCAAGTTCGAGGAGTTCTGGAAGCCGCAGGGATAAAGAATCGCCGGCCATCGGAAATTCATCCCGATCTTCCTTCCCTCGGTGGAATTCCTTTCTATATCTATACATAGCATAAGTTATCATAAGCGAGACCCTCTGCACATTATGGATATCCTTCTCACCCCCACCGGTCTGCGCGGCCTGGCCGGCTTCGCCGGTCTCTTTCTGTTCATGGCGATCGAGAACCTCTTCCCTTTTCGAAAACGGGTCGATCCGATTTTTCGCCACTATGGTCTGAATCTGCTGATCGCGGGGGGGAACACGCTCCTCCTCGGCATCGCCTTCGGCGGGGCGGTCGTCGCTTACGCCCGGTTTTTGGAGACGCGCGGGATCGGGCTGCTCCATCTCTTTCCGGCGGGGCTCGGCTGGAATATTTTTCTTTCCCTGCTCTACCTTGACTTCGTCACCTATTTGTGGCACATGGCGTATCATCGGGTGCCGCTCTTCTGGCGGCTCCACCGGGTCCACCACACCGACCGGGACCTCGATGTCACGTCGGCCTCCCGGTTTCACCCGGCGGAGATCGGCGTGTCGATTCTTTTGCGGTTGGGGGCGATCGCCCTTTTAGGGCCGGCGTGGATCTCCGTGGTGATCTTCGAAGGAGCGCTGCTGCTCGCAGCGCAGTTCCAACACAGCAACCTCAAAATTCCGGAGCCGTTGGAGTCGGCGGTGCGTTGGGTTTTCGTCACCCCCGATATGCACCGGGTCCACCACTCGGATGTTCCGGCGGAGACCAATTCGAATTACTCGACGATCTTCTCGTTTTGGGACCGGTCGATCGGAACCTACCGGATGGCGCCGCAGGAGCGGTTGAACATCGGCTTGAAGGAGTACCCGAATCCGGAAGACCGCACTTTTTTGAAGCTGATGGTGATGCCGTTCGGCCGAGGCTGTAGCAGCGCCATCGCCGAAAGCACCCCGAAAGAGACAAGGACCTAGCATGTTTTTACAGCAATTGATCAACGGCCTTACCCTCGGCGCGGTGTATGCGCTGGTGGCGCTCGGCTACACCATGGTCTACGGCATTTTGGGGCTGATCAACTTCGCCCACGGCGAGATCTACATGATCGGCGCCTATCTCGGGATCATTTTCCTCGGCCTCTTCACCGTCGCCGGCCTGACCGAATCGCATCTTTTCCTCTCGCTCATTCTGACCTTTCTCCTCTCGGCGGCGACCTGCGCCGGATATGGGATGACGTTGGAGCGGATCGCCTACCGGCCGCTTCGGCACGCTCACCGGCTCGCGCCGCTGATCTCGGCGATCGGGATGTCGATCTTTCTTCAAAATTATGTGATGTTGACGCAGGGATCGGGCGACAAGGTTTTCCCCCACATTCTTCCGACCGGTCCGATCGCCGAAGCGGGCCTTCCGATCAGCGGAATTCAGCTCTTCATCCTCCTCGCTTCGGTCGTTCTGATGGGAACGCTGCACTTCTTTATTCGAAAGACCCGCCTAGGGAAGGCGATGCGGGCGACGGCGCAGGATAAAACGATGGCGTCGCTCTGCGGCATCCCGATCGACCGGGTGATCATGGTGACCTTTGCGATCGGGTCGATCCTCGCCGCCGTCGCCGGGGTGATGGTGGCGATGTATTACGGGGTGGTCCATTTTTTTATCGGCTACGTCGCCGGCATCAAAGCCTTCACCGCGGCGGTCCTCGGCGGGATCGGAAACATCCCGGGCGCCATGGTCGGCGGGCTGCTGCTGGGACTGGTCGAAAGCCTCGGCGCCGCCTACATCTCCAGCGAATTTAAAGACGGCTTCGCCTTTTTGATTTTAATCTTCGTCCTCATCTTCCGTCCCTCGGGCCTGCTCGGCGAAAAGGTCCCGGAACGGGCGTGATCAAAGGAATAATTTGTCGATCTCCGTGTTAAAGAATTCGCTATTGATCGGCCTCTGGATGGGGCTGCTCACCCTTCCCTTCATGGGGTGGCAAGAGGCGGGGAAGCTCGCCTTGATCCTGGCGGCCGGCGGGATCTTCTGGCAGGGGATGATGATCTGGGGGAGGAGCGAGCCTCTCCATACCGGGATGATCCTCTTTCGAAGGCGGGTGAGGGAAATTGGAGAGACGATCGCCCGGGTGAATCGGGCGGCGCTCTTCGCCGGAGGGGGTGCCCTCTTCCTCGTCCTTCCTCTTTTTCTGAACAACTACTACATCGACATCCTCAGCCTGGCGGGACTCTACGCATTGCTGGCGGTCGGGCTGAACATCACGGTCGGTTACGCCGGTCTTCTCGATCTCGGTTACGCCGCCTTCTATGGGATCGGGGCCTATGTTTATGCCCTCCTCTCCACCGGCATCGGCCTCTCTTTCTGGCTCGGTCTTCCGCTCGGCGGGGCGGTCGCCGCCGCGTTCGGCGTGATCCTCGGGACGATTACGCTGCGCCTTCGGGGCGATTATCTGGCGATCGTGACCCTCGGCTTCGTCCAGATCATCTATCTGGTCTTCAATAACTGGGACTCGGTCACGAACGGCCCAAATGGAATCTTGAGCATCGGGCGGCCGGAGCTGCCCGGATTCGTCCTCCGTCAGCCGATCCATTTTTATTACCTCGTTCTCGCGCTCCTCCTCGTCACGGTCCTGGCCATCTACCGATTGACCCATTCTCAAATCGGCCGGGCCTGGATCGCGATCCGTGAAGATGAGCTCGCCGCGGCAGCGATGGGAATCAACACCACCCAGATGAAAATCCTCGCCTTCGCATTGGGGGCCGGGATCGCCGGGGTGGCGGGGGTCTTCTTTGCGGCCAAGTATACGTTTGTCTCGCCGGAGAGCTTTACCTTTCTCGAATCGGTCCGGGTCCTCTCGATGGTCGTATTGGGGGGGATGGGGAGTCTTCCCGGCGCGATCCTCGGCGCTTTCCTCCTGACCGTCTTGCCGGAGCTTCTCCGGGGCCTGACGAGTTATCGGATGCTGATTTTCGGCGCGGCGCTGGTGGTCATGATGATCTTCCGTCCTCAGGGTCTCCTCGGAAAGCGTCATTAGATCTACGTAAGGCAGCTTGCGAAAGGGCGGGGGCTGTGATAAAAACGAGTAAGACCGAAATAAAGGAGGAAATCAGATGAGAAAGAGCCTTTCCTTCGTGATGGTGCTTCTCTTCTCCCTTTTCTTGTTGGGAGGGGTCCACGCGGATGCCGGCGGCCCCAAAGTCCCGCCGTTCGAGCTTCTTTCCCTCGACGGGGAAAAATACACCGACAAAGACCTGCTCGATAAGCCGACCCTGCTCATCTTCTGGGCCTCCTGGTGCGGTACGTGCAAACACGAACTACCGAAGGTTCGCGACCTCAAAGAAAAGATGAAGGGGAAACCGTTTCAGGTGATCGCCATCGGGTTTAAAGATTCGGAGGCGAACATCCGGGGCTATGTAAAATCACACCCCGATGTTTTCAATTTTCCCGTCCTCTACGATTCGAACGATCGGGTCTCCACCCGATTCGGAGCGCAGTTCACCCCCACCCTCTTTCTATTGAATAAAAAGGGGGAGCTGGTCCTGCATCATTTTAGCGGCGGCTTCTTCGAGCGCCGCGAATTCCAAGAAGCGTTGCAACAACTCTTAAAAGAGGCATAACCAGACTGGACTGTCAGACTGAAATGGATTTTCATTACGACTACATCACGACACCGGACGCCTTCAGCGAGGCGGTCGATGCCTTGCGCGGCGCCCCTATCATCGGCGTCGACACGGAAGGGGACTCCCTCTACAGCTATCAGGAGAGGGTCAGTCTGATTCAGATCTCCGGAGCGGAGCGGCACTTCATCTTCGATCCGCTCCTTCTTGAAACAGTGGAACCGCTCGGCGCGCTTCTCGAAGAGCGATCGATCTTAAAAATTTTTCACGGCGCCGATTATGATCTGGTGTCGTTGAAGCGCGACTTCGGGTTCAACATCGGCCCGATCTTCGACACCGCCTTGGCGGCGCGCGCGTTGGGGGTTCGAGAATTCTCCCTTCAGAATCTGATTGCGCGTTATTTCCAATTAAACCTTTCGAAGACCCATCAAAAATCGAACTGGTCGATCCGTCCCCTTCCGAAGGATCAATTGGATTACGCCGCCCAAGACACCGCCTACTTGGTTCCGCTCTACGAGCTTCTGAAAAAGGAAATCGCGGAAAAAGGAAGGATGGACCAAATCGAAGAGGAATGCCGGCTGCTGGAAGCGATCACCTGGAGCGGGAAAACCTTCGAGCCGGATGATTACCTGCGCATCAAAGGGGCGCGCGTCCTCCCCGCCGCTTCTCAAAAAGTTTTACGGGAGCTCGCCGTAGTGCGCAACCATCTGGCGAAAAAGAGAAACCGCCCGCCGTTTAAAATCATCTCTAATGATGATCTCATTAAGATGGCCAAAGAATCGCCCCGATCAGAGGAGGATTTGAAGCGGCTTTTCCCCAGGGAAACGGCGCCGGTCTTTCGAAATCCGGCCCTCTGGCTGAATGCCGTGGCAAAGGGACTGACAACGACCGATCCGCTCCCGAAAGTCGAGCGAAACGGCAGCGCCCCGCTTACTCCTGAACAAGAACGATTGTTGACCCGCTTGAAAGAGTGGCGAAACAAACAGGCGGAGCAAGAAGGGGTGGAGCCGGCGATGGTGGTCACCAGCGGCGTGCTGCGCGATATCGCCAAGCGGACGCCGAAATCGATCGAGGCGCTCCGGGAAGTCGCATCCCTTCGGGAGTGGCAGATCCACCGCTACGGAGAACTCCTCCTCAAGGAAATCTCCACCCCGCCCAAGGCCCGTAAAGAGTGACCCCCTCCAGATTACCTCTTTCCAGCATGATGAAGCTGAAAACGCTTCTCCGTCCCCATTGCCTGCAAGGTGATCTCCCCCTCTAATCGATAGTCGATCTCCTCCGTTTTTTGTCTCAATAGCGGCGCCAGCTCGCGCGCCTCTTTGAAGCTCATCTGCACCGGCAGGACAACATCGATCGATTCGTGCCTCGGCAGCTCGAAGGGGGCTGTCATCTCTCCCTCCGCAATTTTCACTTCATGTAAATAAAATTGATACGTCAGATGCCGGACGGTCACGCCGACGGGGTTCGGATTGGTAATGCGTAGAGCCAGACCCACCGAGGCCCCCGAAAGATCGATCCGGTCGATCCGAATTCCTTGCAGGCGCCATTCCGGTTTGGAAAGAAACCGGGCCGGCGAGCAGCCGAAGAACGCCTGGAGGAGAAAAATAACAAAAAGGGAGAAGGATACAAACCGTTTCTGCATCCGTTGAGACTACGGCATTGAACAATCTTTGTCAAAGGTCTCTTTTTTCCTCTTCCGCCCTTGACAAAATATTACTTTTTGGTATCTTTTACCACGAACAAAGTCTGAATCCAAGATAAAGGCAAACCAACCGAAAGGTTGGGGCGCAAAGCTTCAAGGCTTCGCCGGGCGAAAGGAGTCGCCGGCATGCTAGTTGGGCTGCCCTGGATAAATAAGAATCGCTCTATCCTTATTTATATGCGCAGCCCATTTCTAGAGTTTGGAAATGGGCTTTTTTATTTTGCAAGGATGCAAACGAGAGGCTGCCCATTTCTAGGTCGTCCGAGAGAACACATCGAAACACAAACAGGAGGCAACAAATGAATAGGTTACTTGCAGTGGCTTCGGCTTCGTTGATCTTAAGCCTCAGTCTGGCTGCCTGCGGAGGCGGAGGAGGAAGCAGTTCATCGGGTGGTGGTGGCTCTCAGTCGGCCGGCTTCGAGGTGCCGACCGAAATCTCGGCGGTGCCGACCAATCTTTCCGGAAGCGTCGGAGGGGTCACCAAGCCGGGGTTGAAATCAAAGCTCTCCGCGTTGAAGCAGGCGGCGACCGACCCGAACACAGATTACAGCAAGGCCGTCACCCGCAAATATGTGAACGAGCACACGCTGGAGCAGTTCGATATCATCGAAGAGGTCCTCGCAGCGCTGGCTCAGACGAACTACGCCGACGAGGCCAACGTCAATCAGGGACCGTACAAAGCGATGGTCTCCTTCCAGGACGAGCAGAACGGCGTCCAGACCAAGAGTCTGGAGCCGTGGGTCGTCGATTCGGCGATGATTGAGGAGGACGGCCAGGACGTCAATCGCGTCCGGGTTTGGATCGACGAGGCCGACATCAACCGTCTCATTAAAGCCGAGTTTAAAATATACCAATCGGCGACACGCAAGGAAGATGGCTCCTATAGCGACTACGGCGTTTGGAAGCTCAATGTCAAATTTGGCGATTCACCCGACTCCTTCTTTGCGGCGGATGCCGGTGTCGATGCAAACGGCCGCTCCGTCATTCGCATCAACGAGCGCCAGACCGAATCGACCGATGCGCCTCCCCATGAAATGAAGGCGATTATGAATCGGTCTGAGACGGATGGTTATGGCAAGGTGATGTTCCCCGATTGGGAGAGCTGCCATCAGCCCGACTGCAACCCGGCCCCGGTGGTCGCAAAATATGCCTACAACGCGAACCACTTGGCCCTTCAAAAAGCAGAGGGCGCCGTTCAATATAAAGACCGGACTTCCGTCAACGACATGACCCATCGTTACGGTCTGTTCGACAGCACAACCGGCCAGGATATTATGAAGACCAAGTCATTCGGCTTCCCCGTGGACTACACCGACGGCGAGGGCCGCCACCGGTTCGCCTACTATGGCGCCTGGCAGGGTCGTCATTCGCTCTGGTCCGACGGTGGAACGATCCCTCAGGGGACGACGGTCACCCGTCAAGACAGAGGACCGCAGCAGAATGCGGAGACCTACACCGTCTCGGCCCCATTCGTTGGAACCCTAACGAAGCGGACGGCGGTCGCGGCCAATGTCAATGACGTCAAGGGAATCCCGGTCGAAACCTGGGTCAATTCGAATTTCGAGCTCCGATATCTCGCATCGGGGCCGGACGGGGCGGGTTGGTATGAATGCACCCATACCTTCGACCCAGATACCGGGTTTTTCCAGCAGAATTGCGCCAGCAAATTCACGGCGTTCGATTCACTGATTGTCGGCGAGAACGACAATAGAAAGTTCGTGAATATCAATCAATGCAACGGTTGTGATCAAAATAACCCACCGACCAACTACGTCTATCTGGCGGACGGGCCGAGCGGCGCCGGTTTCTACGTCGGCACGTTCGATTCTTCCACTGGAAGGACCACCGCGACCTCGACTCTTTATACGCCGAGCGACAATGAATTTCTCTGGGTCAACATCGGCGGGTCGATCTACATCATGTACAACGGAACCGGCTGGGTTGAGAAAACGTTAACCGGTTTCGATACCGAGACCTGGACACCCGAGTTCGCCCCTAGCGAGACGGGCGACAAGCCTTACACCATGCCGCTCGACCGGGAGTTCTACATCAACAGCCGGGGGGCCAATTATATCGTCAAGCGGACCAGCACCGGTTACGAGGTGAAGATCGAGATTCAGAGCACGGCAAATCCGGTAAACGCTTCGACCTTTGTCCCAACCGGCACCGTCTTCAAGTCGTCTTGGTCGCCGGACACCGAATCGACGTTTGAATTCGTTACCGATCCGAACAGCGCCAATTTCATGAAGCTGGTCTACAAAACGATCGGCCAGACGGATCAATCCTCGAACCCCGCTCCTCAGGTGGGGCAAGTGGTCACGAATGGGCAGTGGGGACTGGTCGCTTATGTCAACGGCAACCAGACAACCAACCAGTTTAACTGGGACTACCCAAGAGAGGGAGACATGTGGGGAAGTCAGCAATACCTCAAAGATGCCAGCAACAACTACGTCCTGCTGAGCGACCCGGTTCGCCTCCTGCCGGTGACGTTGACCAACAATGCGGGAGAGGAAAAGTCTCTCGCGCTTCAGTATGACGGCTGGATGCACGGCTTGCCGGATCTCTTCCACGAGCTCTTCAAGAACGGTCACGTGATGACGGAGGATATCTCCAATAAGATCATTAACATCCCGGCCGGCACCCAGGTCACCGATGCCGATGATCAGACCAAGGGCTACCTGGTGAAACCGCTGGAGGTCAGCCAGTTCTTGGCCGTCCTGGAGAATGATCCAGGCGATCTCGACATCAGCGTTGCCGACAGCATCGACCTCAACTCGGTTCCCGTATTGGTCGATCACAACATGGGAGATGTGCCGGAGACCGACGGCGTGAAGTACTCGGAAGGGATTTTAGTGGAGTAGATTCAAAGGAGTACCCCGCCCGCCAGGGCGGGGGGATCCACGGCGTCGGGCAACGTCGTGGGATGATACACCCCTCCTGTGCCCGCGCGAAGAGGGGACGCCGAAAGGCGCCCCCTCTTCTCTATTTATGGACGAGGAAAAACCGCTTTCTTCTCTACCGATAGCGCCTCGGCAAGAATTTCTTCGACCCACCTGCAGACCTCATCCAGGCCTTCCAGCCTTTTGAGATTGGTGAAGATGTAGGGACGATCGGCGCGCATTCTTTTCGTATCCCGGTCCATGACGCCGAGGTCGGCCCCGACGTATGGGGCGAGATCGATTTTGTTGATGACGAGCAGATCGGACCGGGTAATTCCGGGACCTCCTTTGCGCGGAATCTTGTCCCCCGCGGACACGTCGATCACATAAATCGCCCGATCGACCAGCTCCGGGCTGAAGGTGGCGGCCAGATTATCCCCGCCGCTCTCGACGAAGATTAATTCCAAATCGGGAAACCGATGGACCAGCTGATCGATGGCATGGAGGTTTCCGGAAGCATCCTCCCGGATCGCCGTGTGGGGACAGCCGCCGGTCTCGACGCCGATGATCCGCTCTTTTTCCAAAGCCCCCGCCCGGATCAGAAACTCGGCATCCTCGCGGGTGTAGATGTCGTTGGTCACGACCGCCAGATGATACCGATCCCGCAGCCGCATGCAGAGCCTTTCAGTGAGGGCGGTTTTCCCGGAACCGACCGGACCGCCGATCCCGATACGGACCGGCAGGCGGAGCTGCCGCGGCGTCGGAGCGACTGGCTCATGATCATGAAATCCTCCCATCCCCTTCCCTCCAATTTATATGTGGGGCCGGCGCCGAATAACCGTGTTCGTTACAGATCTTCTCACCAGGTGCGCCATACCCCACACCCTACGACTGAAACAACCGCATCTCGGCCATTTCATGCCGCATGCTGCGAATCTCCAACGCCGGCTGGAATGAAGCCGGGGCCACCTCCCGTTCCGAGAGAACGTGCTCCAGCGCTCCCCCCTCGCAAATCTCCTTCCAGAGCCGGGCGAGGATCCGCTGCCCCTCCCCCTGGCCGATCGGCAACAGCCGCAGCCCCGCCGAGACCTGCCCTGACGCCATCCCATAGAGATATCCGATCAGGGTCGGAACCATCGGCCGCTCGGCGGCCACGCCCGCCAGCGCAAAAGCCACGGCCGGATCGCCCCGAAGCTGTCCCTCCTTCAATGCTTCCAGACATCCTCTCGTCCACGAAGAGGGATAAAGATCGGCCGTCATCTGAATCCAGCGCCGCCCGATGGCCCGGCTTCCCTCCCGGAATTCCATCGGCAGCCGCATCGCCATTCCCTCTTCATCCAAAGCGGAGAGCGTCTTCAAATCCGCCTGCACGGCTGCCGCATTCGCTTTCCTGATGAGGACGCACTCCCCTGGAAAAACCGAGTAGATCAACTTTGCCCGAATCGACCGAAAGAGCCCTTCGCCGTCCCGCACCCTCCCCTCCCGGACCGCTTCTTCCAGACCGAAGGAGTGGGCATACCCCCCCGCCGGGAAGAGGGAGTCGCACCATTGAAGAAGGCCGAGGAGATCTTTTGGAGAAAGATTCATTTCCGGTCCATGCATGTAGGGGCGTATTGCAATACGCCCCTACACCGTTTAAAACAAAAAATACCGCTGCGCCATCGGCAGCTTCTGTGCCGGCTCGCAGCGCAGTAGAACCCCGTCGGCCCTGACCTCGTAGGTCTCCGGGTTCACCTCGATCCGCGGGAGCGCATCGTTCAGCCACATCTCCCGTTTCCCGATCCGCCGGCAACCCTGCACCGCAACAGTTCTTTTCCTCAGCTCCAGGCTCGCCGCGAGGCCGGTCTCCGCCGCCGCCTTGGAGAGAAAGGTGATGCTGTTTTCATAGGGAGCGCCCCCGAAGGCGCCGAACATCGGACGGTAGAGGACCGGCTGCGGGGTCGGGATCGAGGCGTTCGGATCGCCCATCGCCGCCCGGAGAATCATACCCCCCTTCACCACCCGCTCCGGCTTCACCCCGAAAAACGCCGGCCGCCAGAGGACCAGATCGGCCAGCTTTCCCACTTCGAGCGATCCGACCTCGTCGGCGATCCCATGCGCGATCGCCGGATTGATCGTGTATTTGGCGATGTACCGCCGCGCCCGGAGGTTGTCGCTTCCTTCCCCCTCTTCCGGCAGCGGGCCGCGCTGTCCCTTCATCTTGCTCGCCGTCTGCCAGGTCCGGAGGATCACCTCCCCCACCCGCCCCATCGCCTGGGAGTCGGAGGCCATGATCGAAAAGGCGCCGAGATCGTGAAGAATATCCTCCGCCATGATCGTCTCGGGGCGAATCCGGGAGTCGGCAAAGGCGACATCTTCCGGGAGCGAAGGATCGAGGTGATGGCAGACCATCAGCATGTCGAGATGTTCGTCGATCGTGTTGACCGTGAACGGCCGGGTTGGATTGGTTGATCCCGGCAGGATGTTCGCCTCCCCGCAGAGGCGGATAATATCGGGGGCATGTCCGCCGCCGGCTCCTTCGGTGTGATAGGCATGGATCGTCCTCCCGGCGATCGCCTCGATCGTCGCCTCGACGAAACCGGCCTCGTTCAAGGTATCGGTATGAATCGCCACCTGGACATCGAACCGATCGGCGACTGTGAGCGCGGTGTCGATGGCGCGCGGGGTGGTACCCCAATCTTCATGCAGCTTCAACCCGATCGCTCCGCCGAGGATCTGCTCCTCCAGCGGCGCCGTCGACGACGCGTTCCCCTTTCCGAGAAAACCAAGGTTGATCGGAAAGCCGTCGGCCGCCTGGAGCATCCGGGCGAGATTCCACGGCCCCGGGGTGCAGGTGGTCGCGTTCGTCCCGGTGGCCGGTCCCGTCCCGCCGCCGATCATTGTCGTAATCCCGGAGGTGATGGCTTCATCGATCTGCTGCGGGCAAATGAAGTGGATATGGGAGTCGATCCCGCCGGCGGTGACAATCATCCCCTCGCCGGCGATCACTTCGGTGGCGGCGCCGACCACCATCCCGGCGGTCACGCCGTCCATGATCTCCGGATTCCCCCCTTTTCCAATTCCGACGATCCGGCCTCCCTTGATCCCGATATCGGCCTTCACGATCCCCCAGTAATCGAGGATCAACGCATTCGTGATAATCAAATCGAGCGCCCCTTGTTCCGACGTCGCCCCGACCGACTGCCCCATCCCGTCGCGGAGAACTTTCCCCCCGCCGAACTTGCATTCGTCCCCATAAACGGTCAGGTCCCGTTCGATCCGGATGATCAAGTCGGTGTCGGCCAGGCGGACCCGGTCGCCGGTCGTCGGTCCGAACATTTCGGCATAGACCCGCCGCGGGATCTTCAGACTCATGAGTTTCCCTCCTGAAATCCCTTTTCCCGAAGCCGCATCAACGCCGCGCTCTTCTGCGCCGATCCCGCCGGGCCTTCGGTCAGGCCGTTTAATCCTCGGACAATCCGGCTCCCGCCGAGCGCCACAAGAACAATCCGCTTCTTCTCTCCCGGCTCGAACCGGACCGCGCCGCCCGAGGGGATATTCAGCCGCATCCCGAATGTGGCCTCCCGATCGAAGGAAAGCGATCGGTTCACTTCGAAGAAATGAAAATGAGAGCCGACCTGAACCGGCCGGTCGCCGGTATTCGTGACGGTCATCTCAATGGTCCGCCGGCCGGCGTTCGCCTCGATCTCGCCGTCGGCGATGAAATATTCTCCTGGAATCATTATGTTTTCCTCATTAGGCCTCTGTAGAGACTTCCCGGCGGGACGTCTCTACCATACAGAGGACGACACCCTGCATCATCCTATTTCACGTGATCGGATCGTGGATCGTCACCAGCTTGGTTCCGTCGGGGAAGGTCCCCTCCACCTGGATCTCCTTGATCATCTCCGGCACCCCTTCCATGACGTCGTCCCGCGAGAGGATCTTCCGCCCCATCTCCATCAGCTCCGAAACCCGTTTCCCGTCGCGAATCCCCTCCATCACCGCCGAGGTGATGAGCGCCACCGCCTCCGGATAATTGAGCTTGAGGCCGCGTCCCTTCCGCTCCTTCGCCAATTGGGCCGCCAGATAGATCAGGAGCTTCTCCTGCTCCCGGGGTGTCAGATGCATTTAATCTCCTCTGTAGGGGCGTATTGCAATACGCCCCTACCCATCCGAAACATCACACCGTCAGATGCCGGCGGACCACCTCGTCGGTCAATTTCTCAACCGGCCCTTCCGCCGCAATCGCCCCCTTCTCCATCACGTAGAACGAATCGGCAATCTCCCGGACCAATGAAAGGTACTGCTCCACCAGGAGAATCGCCATCTTTCCCTCCCCCTTGATCCGGCGGATCACCGCCACGATCTCCTTGATGATCGACGGCTGGATTCCCTCGGTCGGCTCGTCTAAAAGAAGCAGCCGCGGACCGGAGACGAGCGCCCGGCCGATGGCGAGTTGCTGCTGCTGCCCGCCGCTGAGATCGCCGCCGCGCCGGCCGAGCATCGTCTTCAGAACGGGGAAGAGGTCGAAAACCTCCGCCGGGATCGTTCTCCCGCCCGACGCCTCCAGACCGATCAGGAGATTTTCTTCGACCGTCAGGCTCGGAATGATCTCCCGGCCCTGGGGAACATAGCCGATTCCGCGCCGGGCGCGCAAGTAGGGGGGCGCCTTCGTGATCTCCTCCCCGGCCAGCGTGATTCCTCCCCCCTTGGGGGCGAGGAGGCCGATGATGGTTTTCATCAAGGTCGTCTTCCCCACTCCATTCCGACCCATCAGACAGACAACCTTCCCCGCCGGGATGCTCAGATGAACCCCCCGAAGCACCTGGCTGTCTCCGTAAGAGACGTTGATCCCCTGCACCTCAAGCATGGGCCTCCTGCTCCCGTCCGAGATAAACCTCGACCACCCGCGGGTCGTTCTGAACCTGCAACATCGGCCCCTCGCAAAGAACCGTCCCCTCATGGAGGACGGTCACCCTTTTGGCGAAATGGCGGACGAACTCCATGTCATGTTCGATCACCAACACCGAATGCTCCCGGGCAATTCCCTCTAAAAGCAGGCCGGTCTCCTCCCGCTCTTTTCCGGTCATCCCCGCCACCGGCTCGTCGATCAAAAGAAGCTTCGGCTCCTGCGCCATCACCATCCCGATCTCCAGCCACTGCCGCTGGCCGTGGGCGAGGGTTCCGGCGAACCGCTCGGCATGCTCCGCCAGCCCGATCCAGTGGAGGATCGCCTCGATCCGCTCCCGCTCCTCCCGTCCCCGCCGGCCGAAGAGAGACGGGATCACCCCCTTCTTCCCCCGCAGCGCGAGGGCGAGATTATCGAAAACGGTATGGTGCGGAAAAGCGGTCGGGGTCTGAAATTTTCGGCCGATCCCCCGGTTGGCGATCTGGTGCTCTCTCAACGGGAGAAGATCGGTCCCCGCTTCGAAGATGACCCGGCCCTTCGCCGGCTTGACCTTCCCGGAGATCACGTCCAGCAGGGTCGTCTTCCCGGCCCCGTTCGGCCCGATGACGAACCGGAGCTCTCCCCGCTCCATAAAAAAATTCAAGTCGCGCAGCGCCAAAAAGCCCTCGAAGCTGACCGTCACCGCCTCCAGATAGATGATCGTCTCCCTCGGAGGAGCCGTTGCTTTTTCCTCAATGACTGCGACATCGACCTGAACATCTTTCCTGCTTCCATCAATTTCTTTTGGCTGACCGTTCGAGGGAAGCCCCTCCCCCATCCCGCTTGCAGATTTCACTCTTCCGAACCTTCGTTTTACCCACTGTTGGATCTGAGCCGGCAATCCGACCAGTCCGTTCGGAAAAAAGAGGACCCCTGCGACAAAAAGCCCGCCAAGGAGAAAGGGCCAGAGCTGCGGGACCTTGGTCGTCAGATAGGTCCGCAGACCGTTGACGACGACGGCGCCGAGGGCCGCGCCGATCAACGTCCCGCGGCCGCCGAGCGCGACCCAGACGACCACCTCCAGCGACGGGAGAACCCCCATCTGGCTGGGGGTGATGATCCCCACTTGCGGCACATACAAGGCGCCGGCCACCCCCGCCAAAACGGCCGAGACGGAAAAGACGAAAACTTTGAATCCGGTCGTGGAGAAGCCGCAAAAATGGAGGCGGCGCTCGTTGTCCCGGATCGCACGAAGGACCTTCCCCAACTTGGAGGAAACGATCGACCGGCAGAGAAGATAGGCCCCGATGAGGAAAACGACCGTTGCGATGTAGAGTCCCCGCTGCGTCGCCGGATCGTGGAGGGAAAACCCGAGGAGGGTCTTGAAATCGGTGAGGCCGTTCGTTCCGCCGAGGTTCATTTCGTTTCGATTGAAGAGGAGCCAGGCGGCGAAAGCAAGCGCCTGCGTCAGGATGGAGACATAGACCCCTTTGATCCGGCTGCGGAAGGTGAGATAGCCGAAGATCCCCCCGAAGAGGGCCGGGATCAGGATCACCCCCAGCGCCGCCAATCCGAAGTGCTCGAACGGCTTCCAGAACCAGGGGAGCTCCGCCACCTGGTTCCAGACCATGAAATCGGGGATCGCCTCGCCGTATTTACTCTGCTCCGACCCGATCTCCAGCATCAGATACATCCCGATGGCATATCCGCCGAGGCCGAAGAAAACCCCCTGGCAGAGACTTAAGATCCCGGCATAACCCCAGAGCAGATCCATGCCGATCGCCAAGATCGCCAGCGAGAGATATTTCCCAAGAAGGGTTAGATAAAAGTCGGGAAGATGGAGCGCGGCGCCGGCCGGAAGCATGTTGAGGATCGGAAGGATCACCCCCAGAACAAGCGCCGTTGCAATCAGCCCGAAGTTCCCCTTCTTCGAATCGACCGACATTATGCCGACTCCGCCGCGCGGCCTTTGGCCGGGAAGAGACCGGAGGGCTTTCGCTGAAGGAAGAGGATGATCGCCGCGAGGATAAAAATTTTGGCGTAGATCGCCCCGCCGGTCCCGCCGATCATCGGCTCCAAGATCTTATTCAGCATTCCGATCCCAAACGCCGAGACGACCGTCCCGGCCAGCTTGCCGACCCCGCCGACCACGACCACCATAAACGAATCGACGATATAGGTTTTCCCCATCTCCGGATCGACATTCCCCACCAGACTCAAGGCGCATCCCGCCAGCCCCGCCAGGCCCGCTCCCAAAGCAAAGGTCCATCCATCGACACGGCGGGTCGAGATCCCCAGGCACGCGCTCATGTCGCGGTTTTGCGTGACCGCCCGGATCTTCAGCCCCCAGCGGGTCCGCGAGAGGAGAAGAGAAACCCCCACCAATCCCACGATGCTTAAGGCGATAATGAAAATGCGATTGTAAGGTAAAACCAGACCGACCGTCGCCTGAACGCCGCCGCGGATCCAGGTCGGCGCGTTCACACTCGTCAGATCGCCGAAATACCACCGCGCCGCCTGCTGCAGAATCATGCTGATCCCCCAGGTCGCCAGCAGCGTCTCGAGCGGCTTTCCGTAGAGAAACCGAATCACCCCCTTCTCCAAAAGCCACCCGACCACGGCGGCCACAAGAAAAGAGAGCGGGAGCGCCGCGATAAAATAGAGATCGTGATACCCCGCCGGAAAGCGCGTTCTGAAAATCTCCTGCAGGACGAAGGTTGTATAGGCCCCCATCATCATCATCTCGCCGTGGGCCATGTTGATCACCCCCATCAACCCGAAGGTGATCGCCAGGCCGAGCCCCATCAACAACAGGATCGATCCGAGGCTGATCCCGCTGAAAAGGGTCCCGACAAACTGCTCCCGGGCCTGGTAGTCCTCGATTCGTCCGATCGCCGTCCGGAGCGCCGATCGGACGGCAGGGTCGGTTTCGGCCGGCTCCTCGGAAAAGAGGGCCTTCAATCGGGGAAGCCCCTGCTGGCTGTGGATCGTCCCCAACCGCTCCGCCGCCGCGCGACGGACCGCCGGATCGGGATCTGCGAGCTGAATTTGTCCAACCGCCTCTTCCATCGCATGCCGCGCCCAACGATCGGTTTCCCGGGACAAGGCCCGGGTCAGCGGGAGAAGATTGGAGAGATCCCCCCCGTTCCCGATTTTGGTCGCCGCCGAGCGGCGCGCCTCCGGGGAAGGATCGGAAAGTTTGATCCGGTCGAGCGCCGCCGAGACCCACCGCCGCCCTTCACTCGATCCGACCGAGATCATCTCGAATCCCTCGTCGGTTCCATCCCCTTCGCCGATCCGCTCCCCGGTCAACGGATCGACCAGGAGACCTTTCTTCTCGCCGTCGGGCGAGGCGACCATTTCAACGCGGACAACCCGGACCGCTCCGTCGGTCGTCCACCGGTAAAGACTCCCCTCATGCAGCGCCGTGAGGAGGGGAAGACTCGCCGGATCTCCCTCCTCGGCCAATTCCTTCAGCGTCCCCGCCTGAACCTCCGGATCATCCCCGGCGATCTGCTGGAGGAGCAGCCCCTTATCTCCACCGGCGGGAAGGGACCCCTCCGACCAAGCGGACTGAAGCGGCCCAAAAAGAAAAATGAAGACCAGAACGACTATTTGTAATTTCATCTTTTCGCCATACCACACGGGGCCGGGAGACGTTTCCGCCCCCCGGCCCCCGACACCTGCTTTAAACTACATCGGCTCGATCGGCATCGCCGACGGATCGAGGAAGACCTTCTGGCCCCCCTTCATGTCGAACGACCCCTTGCCCCCCTTGCTCCAATCACATTGGCGATCGGGATAGGTGTACTCGCTCCACGGCTCCGGCGTCACGAGCCCTTTCGACTGCCAGATGATCTCGAATTGACCGTTGGCCAAGATCCGGCCGATATAAACCGGCTTCGCGGTGTGATGGTTCCGCGTATCGGCCACGATTTTTCCCGCCGCCGTTTGGACCTCCAGTCCGGGATAGGCCTTCAGCACCGCATCGACATCGGTGCTCCCCGCCTTTTCGACCGCCGCCTTCCAAAGATAGAGGCCGTTATACCCCCAGAACATCGGATCATCCACCACACGGCTCGCCCCGCCGGGGAGGTTGTTCTTTTTGGCGAATGCCTTGAACTTCTTGACCAGCTCCTTGTTCTCCGGGGTGCTGACCGATTGGAAATAGTTCCACGCCGCCAGGTGGCCGACCAACGGCTTGGTGTCGAGGCCGCGCAGCTCATCTTCCGCCACGCTGAACGACATCACCGGACACTCGTCCGCTTTCACCCCAGTGTTCGCCAGCTCTTTGAAGAGGGGAACGTTGGAGTCGCCGTTGACGGTGTTGATCACCGCCGCTTTCCCGCCGGCGCAGAACCGTTTGATCTTGGCGACGATCGTTTGATAGTCCTGGTGATGGAACGGGGTGTACTCTTCCATGATGTCCTTCTCGGCGATTCCTTTCTTCAGGAGCATCGCCCGGAGGATCTTGTTCGTGGTCCGCGGATAAACGTAGTCGGTGCCGAGCAGGTAGAATTTTTTCTTCTCCCCCCCTTCTTTGCTCAGGAAATATTCCACGGCGGGAACGGCCTGCTGGTTGACCGACGCGCCGGTGTAGATGATGTTCCGGGAGCACTCTTCCCCCTCATACTGCACCGGATAGAAGAGAAGGCCGTTGTTCTTCTCGACCACCGGGAGCACCGACTTCCGGCTGACCGACGTCCAGCAGCCGAAGATCACCGGAACTTTGTCCTGAACCAGAAGCTTCTTCGCCTTCTCGGCGAAGAGGTCCCAGTTGGAGGCGGGATCTTCCACGATCGGCTCGATCTTCCGGCCGAGCACCCCCCCCTTGGCGTTGATCTCCTCGATTCCCATCATCATGATGTCTTTGATCGACTGCTCGCTGATCGCCATCGTTCCGCTGAGCGAATGGAGGATGCCGATCTTGATGGGTGGTTTCTCCTCCCCCGCCGCATTTGCGACCTCCCTTGCAGCGAAGGTCCCGACGACCCCCACCGCCAAGAGAACCAGAAGACCGAATAATGTCGGCTTCAGATAACGCCGTTTTGTTTTGACCCCTTCCGTTGATTTTTTTTCTCCCACCATCTCTCCTCTCCTTCTGATAGTGATCTTCCCTTGACTTACTTCAGGGCGACAAACGATGCCCCCATCAATCACATGTGTCGATCGATTCGCTTAAGAATGGTCAATATTTTCGAATGGGGGGGAGGGATCTCCCCAACACCTCCTTTCGAAAAAGGTCCCAGAGGTTAAAAAAAAACCGTGAAGGGCCGGGGTGTCGTGGGCCAGCGCCCGGACCGCCAGACCCCGACGGGATAGGAGCGTGGCCCCCCAGAAAAGATCGGCCCGTTCGACCGATCGGAAAGCCGTAAGAAGCCTCATCCGGGCCGACTCCGGGCAGAAGAGATAAAGGGTGCCGAGATGACTGAAGCCCTCCATCACCCCGATCTCCTCCAACGGGCGTTCGGAGGGGGCCAGCCGAAATCGCTCTTGAACCAGAACCCCTTCCGGATCGACGATCCGCAATTGATTCTCATAAAGCCGGTAGGCAAACGATTCCCCCCGGGCAAGCCTTCCGGGGCCGAGGAGGTCGGCGTAAAAAAGGATGGCCTGCTCCTCCAGAAAAATATCGGTCTCTTGATGAAAAGCCGCTCCGGCATAGGGGAGAACCGGCTCGGCCAGATATTCCAGGGTGGCGCCGGGACCGACGGAGAGGGTGGTCCGCTGGCGGGCCTCCCCCGACGGCGTCGGATGGACCCGCGTCGCCGCCGGCGTCGTCACGACGGCGTGGGTCCCCTTCTCCAGACGGAGGGAGATCTCGAGTTGGTCCCCCTCCAGAATTCCCGCCGTGGCGTTGAGAAGATAAAGATGGGCCGTCCCCTCCCCCTCGGGGTAGAACGGCCGGATCACCCGAAGCGGCGCCTGCTGGCGGATCTCCCGCGCCACCGTTCGATTTCTCTTTTGTTCAAAGGTGATGTTTAGAATCCCGTGCACCTGCCGTCCCATCCGTATTTGTAGGGGCAGACCCGTGTGTCTGCCCCTATGAGAGGATGCCCGTTAGATCTGGAACTGAAGGCCCAGTTTGATCATGTCAAAATCGGGGGCGCCCGCGGCAGCCGGATCATCCTGAGAATAGGTGAGGGTGATCCGAGCGTTGTGTCCATCGATGATATAGCTCAATGCCACATCGAGTCGGCTGTGATCGCCGGTGGCCGGACCTTCATTCTCGAACCGCTGATACCGGACCATCGGCTGGAGCTGTCCCTGAAGCGTCTCCCCGCCGACCTTGCCGGGAAGGAGATAGCTGATCAGCGCGAAGTAGCCGTCCCCTTCCGTGGCAAGCCCTTCGTTATCGTAGTCATAATAGGCCCCTTCCAAGGTCGCGACCCCTGCCGAACCGAGATTCCGCTCAACGAGGAGATCGACGTTCCAGCCGGTAAAATCGCCGGAAGCCCCCGCCGTTCCGACGGCGTCTTTTTGGGTCATTGCCGCCAGGCCGATTGCGAGAACGTTCATCGATCCGTAATAGGTGCTGCTGTTGTAGTACCCCGCCTCCGGATCCCACAGATTGAGGGTGAGCCGCCCCGCGTAAAGGAGGTTGTCTTTCTCATTCGGTCCGCCTGTCGTCCCGTCGAAGGCGCCGACCTGGTACTTAAATTTTCCTCCGCCGATCATCCCCCAGATCGCCGCGCCGTCATCCCGCCCGGCGAAGATCGCCGGATACATCTGAACGAAGGGGAAATCCCAGGCGTTCAGATAGTAGGGGCCGTCCAGATTCGAGCGGTCGCTGGGAGGAAGAAAACGGCCGAACCAAATATTGAAGTAATCGTTAAAACCAAACTTCACGACCGCATCCAGGACACGAATGCTCTCCGTTGTGGCGGACGTCTGCTCGCGTTCGGTATTGAACTCAAAGGTGATTAATTCATGGAGCTGTCCACTCATGTAGAGGCGGATATTATCAAGCGCAAAGTCTTTGGACCAATCCTCTCCGCTCGGGGCGGCATCTTCGATCATGTTGAAGCTGGTCCGCAGCCCCATCCCGACACTGACGGAGCGCACGTCGTCGATTTTGATCGTTCCCCCCGCGTGGGCCGTCGAAGGCCCTGTTGCCAATGAGGAGAGAAGAATTCCGAGAAGTCCCAGGAAAACGAAGATGCGCCCAAGGCGATATCGTATCATTTGGTTTTTTTCCTCCATGTGTCGGTTGTGGTGATCGGTTGGGTCGGTGGTCTTTCATTTTGGGCAAAAAAAAAGTGCATCACCCGCGCGAACCACGCCGGGATGAGGCACCTTGCCTGCACGGAGATTACCTCTTCGTAATCGACCGCTCGTCGTACATGATTCTCTTGGTGCAATTGCTATACCGATTGGATCTGTAAGCGCGCTTACTTTCACAAAAGAACTCGAACGCCCTACAACCGCGCGTCATTTATTTGACAGCGGGGATAGAAATAGGACATCAAAAATGCAATCCCGAAAAGTAACCGGGCCGAACGATTTTGTCGCGAAATGAACAAATCTGTTTTTTTTGTCTCCACTGTGTCGCCCGAATTCGACTCGGAAAATGTTCTTCTTCTTGACCCTTCATCGGCCGCTGTGATAAGGTGCTCGCGTTTTGACTTCCTCCCTCAAATGTGTTATCCAAAAGAGCGGGAATCATGTCTCAACAGGCTTTTTTGGAAATAGAGGGGCTGACCAAAACCTTCGACGGGCTGAAGGCGCTCGAAGGGGTTGCGCTCTCGATCGAAGCGGGGAAGGTGACCAGCCTCATCGGGCCGAACGGCGCGGGGAAAACGACCTTTTTCAACTGTATTACCGGCCTGATCCCGCCGACCGCCGGCCTGATTCGGTTTCGAGGGGAGCCGATCGGTTCTCTCCCGCCGCACGAGATCACCCGTCGCGGGGTGGCGCGGACCTTTCAGAACATCCGGCTTTTTTCGGAGATGACGGTTCTCGAAAATGTCATGGTCGGCCGGTATCCGCGAAGCGCTCCCCCGCTGATCGGCACTTTTATCGGCGCGCTTTTGCAGAGCCGGCACTTTCGAGGGAAAGAACGGCGGCTCCGCGAGGAGGGGCTTCAATCGTTGGAATTTGTCGGCCTGGCCGACCGGCACGACCTCACGGCGCGCCATCTCTGTTACGGCGACCAGCGGCGCCTCGAGATCGCCCGGGCGCTGGCGTCGGAGCCGGGCCTGATCCTCTTGGACGAGCCGGCGGCCGGAATGAACCCCCGCGAGACCGAGGCGCTCATGGTCCTGATCGGCCGGATCCGCGATCAGGGAATTACCCCGTTTCTGATTGAGCACAACATGAAAATGGTGATGAAGATCTCCGACCGGATCTTCGTCCTCGACCATGGGGTGAAAATTGCCGAAGGAACGGCGCAGGAGATTCAAGGCAATACCAAGGTCATCGAGGCCTACCTCGGGAAGGCGGAGACGGGAGGTGAGGAGCAGTCGAAACTTCCCTGACCCCGCGCTCCTTTTTTAAAATGCTCGCAATAAATGATCTGCGCGCTTCCTACGGCGCGGTGACGGTTTTGAATGGGATCTCCCTGGAGGTCGCATCGGGCGAGGTCGTGGCGCTCATCGGCGCGAACGGCGCCGGGAAGACGACCACCCTGATGACGATCTCGGGAATCCTTCCGAACCGCTCCGGAAGCATTCTTTTTTGCGGGGAGGAGATCTTGGGTCTTCCGCCGCACCGGATTGTTGAGAAGGGAATCTGTCATGTCCCGGAAGGGCGGCGGATTTTTCCAAGGCTTTCGGTCTTAGAAAACCTGGAGATGGGGGGCTACCTCCAAACCGGCCCGAAGCGGGCCGAGGAAGATCTCGAGCAGATCTTCACCTTCTTTCCGATTTTAAAAGAGCGTCGATTTCAGCGGGGAGGGACCCTCAGCGGGGGGGAGCAGCAGATGCTGGCGATCGGCCGGGCGCTGATGTCGCGGCCCAAACTCCTCCTTCTGGATGAGCCCTCTCTCGGCCTCTCCCCCTTGATGGCCGAGAAGATTTTTGAGATGATTAGGGAGATTCGTCGGCAGGGGAAGACGATCCTTCTGGTAGAGCAGAACGCGCACGCGGCGCTGACATTGGCCGACCGCGGCTATGTGATGGAGACCGGCCGGATCGTCTTATCCGATCCGGCGTCGCAGCTCTTGCAGAACCCGCGGGTTCAGTCCGCCTACTTGGGATCGGGATCTTCCCTCTAAGAGCGCCACACACAACCGAACCGTTCGAGGTGGATGATGAAGAGAACTCCTCTCTATGAGAGACATGTAAAGTTAGGCGCGAAGATCGTTCCCTTCGCCGGATGGCAGATGCCCCTTTCTTATTCCGGCGTCACGGATGAGCATCAGTCGGTTCGGACGGCGGCGGGGCTCTTCGACATCAGCCACATGGGGCGCTTCGAGCTCTCCGGGAAGGGAGCGGAGGCCTATCTGGAACGGCTGACCCCCGGCCCCGTCCACAAAATGCAGCGGGGAAGCGCCCAATATTCGATGCTCTTGAACAAGACCGGCGGCATCCTCGACGACATCTACCTTTATAAGCGGGGGGTCGATAAGTTTTTTGTGATCGTCAATGCGGCCAATCTCGACAAAGATTTCAAGTGGATGACGAGCCATCTTCCCCCCGGGGTCGATCTGAAGGATGTCAGCGGAGAGACGGCGCTGCTGGCCTTACAGGGCCCTAAGTCGTGGGAAGTGCTGGTTCAGATCATTCCCTTCGGTAAAACCGAGATCGCCCTTCGAAACTTCATTGAAACCGAGCTGGTCCCGGCGCGCGGCGCCAAAGGAATCATCGCCCGAACCGGCTACACCGGGGAAAAGGGATATGAGCTGGTTATTCCGGCGGAAGCGGCCGAAACGGTCTGGAATGCCCTGCTGGAGGCCGGGAAAGCGGAGCGGATCAAACCGGTCGGGCTCGGCGCGCGGGATACCTTGCGGCTGGAGATGGGCTATCCTCTCTACGGCCACGACATGGACGAGAAGACGACCCCGATCGAGGCCGATCTGGAGCGCTTCATCGATTTTGAGAAAGATTTTATCGGAAAAGAGGCCTTGGTCCGGCAGCGGGAGAAGGGGTCCCAACGGAAGCTCATCGGCTTTGAGCTTCTCACCGGGGGGGTTCCCCGGGAGGGCCATACGATCTATTCCGACCAGAAGATCATCGGCAAAGTCGCCTCGGGGAATTTCTCCCCCTCGCTGCGAAAGGGAATCGGCATGGGTTATGTCGATCCCCGCTACAGCGAGATCGGGAGCGAGGTCCTGATCGACATCCGCGGAAACGCCACCCCGGCGATCATTGTCAAACGGCCTTTTTATAAAAAGAAGAAATAAAAGACGGACGGAGGTTTCATGGAATACATTCCCAAAACGGCGGCGGAAGAAACGGCGATGCTGGAGGCGATCGGCGTCTCCTCCTTCGATCAACTCTTGGAGATTCCCGCCGGCCTGCGGCTGAACCGGCCCCTGAATCTTCCCCCTCCCCTCTCGCAGATGGAGCTGCGGCGGGAGCTCTGGGAGATCAGCCGAAAAAATCTCGACACCAACACCGCCCTCTCTTTTCTCGGCGGGGGGAGTTATGACCACTTCGTTCCGAGCACCGTGGGGCATGTCCTCTCCAAATCGGAGTTCTACACTTCTTACACCCCCTATCAGGCGGAAATGAGCCAAGGACTTCTCCAAACGATCTATGAATACCAGACGATGATCTGCCAGCTGACCGGGATGGAGGTCTCGAACGCGTCGGTGTATGACGGCGCTTCGGCGCTGGCCGAAGGGGCCTTGATGGCGATGCGGGTCACCAAGCGGAGCAAGGTCATCCTCGCTCGGACCGTTCATCCCCACTATCGGCAGGTCGTGAAGACCTACCTCTCCGGCCTCCCGGCGGCCCGGATCAAGGAAGCCCCCTTTCACGCCGGATCGACATCGATCGAACGGCTCGGCGAGCTGATCGACGATCAGACCGCCGCCGTTCTGATTCAACACCCGAATTTCTTCGGACAGTTGGAAGAGGTCGAAGAGATCGAACGGCTCGCCCATGCGCGCGGAGCGCTTCTGGTGATGACGGTCGATCCGATCTCCCTCGGCATTCTGAAGACCCCCGGTGAATTCAACGCCGATATCGCCGTCGGCGAGGGACAGTCGCTCGGGAATGCCGTCAGCTACGGCGGGCCGTACGTCGGCTTCTTCGCCACCCGGCGCGATTTCATCCGCCAGATGCCGGGGCGGGTGGTCGGCGCCACCACCGACGGACAGGGGCGGCCCGGCTTCTGCCTCACCCTCCAGACCCGCGAGCAGCATATCCGCCGGGAGCGGGCCACCTCGAATATCTGCACCAATCAGGCGCTCAATGCGCTGGCGGCGGCGGTTTATCTCGCCACTGTCGGGAAGGAAGGGCTTCGTGATGTGGCGATGCTCTGTCTCGCCAAATCGCACGCGGCGCAAGAGAAGATCGTCGCGATTCCTGGATTCAGCGCTCCCTTCACCGCCCCTTTCTTCAAGGAGTTTGTCGTCCAGCTTCCGGTCCCGGCCTCCCGTCTTCTCAAGAAGGCGCGCCGCGCCGGCATTCTGGCAGGAATCGACCTCGGCGCCTATTATCGCGAGCTGAAAAATCATCTCTTGATCTGCGCCACGGAAAAACACCATCCGGAAGATATTGAGCGTCTGGTCGCGCAGTTTAAATCTTTTAACGTGTGATAACGATGTTGGAGCGCACCCCTGTCCCTGCAGATCGGAAGGCATTCATCGCCTCCCACATCGCTCAGATCAGCGAGGAACGGCTCCTCGGCCATCTCGAATCGTTGGTCGGCGTCCGGCACCCGGTGACCGCCCCGGAAGGGCTGCGGGCCGGCGGAGCCTATATCGCGGGACAGATGAAATCGTTCGGCCTCGACCTTCTCGAAGAAGCGATCGAGGGGGAGCACAACGAGCGGTTCGTCAATTTAATCGGACGGGAAAGCGGGGGCCGGTCCGGGAAGAAGATCCTGGTGATCGGCGCCCATTACGATACGGTTGCGGAGTCTCCCGGCGCCGATGACAACGCCAGCGGCTTGGCGGTGATGTTGGAAGTGGCCCGGATTCTCGCGCCGTTGCGCGGGAAGCTGACGCCGCAATTCGTCGCCTTCTCCTTGGAGGAAGAGGGCTTTTTGGGAAGCGATCACTACGCGCGGCAGGTCCGCCGGAACAAAGTCCCGCTCTGGGGGGCGATTATTCTGGAATGCGTCGGCTACACCGATGCGCGTCCCGGCTCGCAGACGGCGCCGGCCGGCCTGCCGATGAAGCTGCCGAGCCAAGGCGATTTCATCGGCCTGGTCGGCAATGCCGCCGCGGAGCCGATTCAGAAGGCGTATGAAGCGGCCGTCGCGACCTACTGCCCCGAGCTTCCCTGCGTCAGCCTGCTGGTCCCCGGCAAAGGAGAAGCCCTTCCCGACTCCCGGCGCTCGGACCATGTGCCGTTCTGGGACCGCGGCTACCGCGCGGTGATGCTGACCGATACCGCCGATTTCCGGAATCCGAATTACCACAAGAAGAGCGATCAATTAAAAACGCTCGATATGACTTTTATCACCCGGGTCGCGCGGTCTCTGGCGGCCGCCGTGATCGATCTTGCCGAGCTCGATCTCGTAGAAGCGAAATCATGAGGCGGAAAATCGGACGATGACGCGCGAAATTTATCACGGAAAAATTGTCCATCTCTTCGTCGAGTCGGCCGCCTTGCCGAACGGAAAGACCTTCGATCTGGAGGTCGTCCGGCATCCGGGGGCCTCGGCGGTCGTGCCGCTGAAAGAGGACGGCAAAGTCGTTCTGATCTACCAATACCGCCATGCCGCCGGAGGGTTTATCTACGAAGTCCCGGCCGGGAAACTCTCGCCGGGAGAGGCCCCCGAGTTGTGCGCGGAGCGGGAGGTCGAAGAGGAGGTCGGCTACAAAGTCGGCAAGCTGGAGAAGCTGACGACGATCTTCACCGCTCCCGGCTTCTGCGACGAGCAGATTCATCTCTTCCTCGGAACGGGGCTCGTCTTCAGCGGCCAGCAGCTGGGGGAAGATGAAGTGCTTCAGGTGATCGAGATGCCGTTTGAAGAGGCGATGAATCGGATTGAAGACCAGACGATCCGCGACGCCAAAAGCATCGTGGCATTGGAATTGTCATACAGACGAGCGAAGAAACGGGGCTGGATTTAAAAGATAATGAAGGAGGAATAGGTGCCAGAGAAATTAATTTTCGAAAAAAGTGTCGCGGGACGGCGGGGAGCCACTTTCCCGACCGAGGCGCTTCAGGGGTTTTCGATCGACCAGGTCTTGCCGAAAAAATTTCAGCGGCAGATCCCGCTGCCGCTGCCGGAGGTGAGCGAAAACGAGCTGATGCGCCACTACACCCGCCTCTCGCATGAAAACTACGGCGTCGACACCGGCTTCTACCCGCTCGGCTCCTGCACGATGAAGTACAATCCCAAGATCAACGAAGATGTCGCCCGCTTCCCCGGCTTTGCGCAGATTCATCCCCTTCAGCCGATTGAAACCGTTCAAGGCGCGCTGCAGCTGCTGTATCATCTTGAAAAAATCCTCGCGGAGATCGCCGGGATGGCGCGGGTGTCGCTCCAGCCGGTGGCGGGGGCGCAGGGAGAGTTGGTCGGCATGTTGATCACCCGGGCCTATCATCAGCAACAGGGACGGCAGCGAAAGAAAGTGATCATTCCCGATTCGGCGCACGGGACCAATCCGGCCAGCGCCGCCCTCGCCGGCCACACGATCCAGACGGTTCATTCCAACGCCGACGGGCTGATCGACGTGGACGATCTTGCCAAGGTGGTCGACGAAGAGACCGCCGCCTTCATGCTGACCAATCCGAATACGCTCGGCCTCTTCGAGCGGGAGATCGAGAAGATCGTCCGGATCGTCCACGACGCGGGGGCCTTGATGTATCTCGACGGCGCCAATCTCAACGCCCTTCTAGGGCTGACCCGTCCCGGCGACATGGGGTTCGATATCGTCCACTTCAACCTCCACAAGACCTTCTCCACTCCCCACGGGGGGGGCGGGCCGGGAGCCGGGCCGGTCGGCGTCGCGGAGCGGTTGGTCCCCTATCTTCCTTCGCCCACGATTGAAAAGAAGGGGGAAGAATATTTTCTCGATGAACGTCGCCCCCAATCGATCGGGCGGATTCATGGTTTTCACGGCAACTTCGGCATCTTGGTCCGCGCCTACACCTACATCAGCCGGCTCGGCGCCTCGGGTCTCTCTGCAATTAGCCGAAACGCCATCATCAACGCCAACTATCTTCGAAAGCAGCTGGAAGGATCGTATCCGGTTCCGTTCAACCGTCCCTGCATGCACGAGTTCGTCCTCTCGGCCAAGAAGTTTCGGGAGAAAGGAGTCCATGCCTGGGATATCGCCAAACGGCTGATCGATTACGGCTTCTACCCGCCGACCGTGAACTTCCCGCTCGTCATCGAGGAGGCCTTGATGATCGAGACCCCGGAGAGCGAGCCGCGCGAGGTCCTGGATGCCTTCGCGGAAGCGATGAAGTCGATCCGAAAAGAGATCGACGACGATCCTTCGCGCTTGACCGGCGCGCCGCATACCCGTCCGGTCGGCAGAATGGACGAGGTCCAAGCGGCGAAACGGCTCGATGTGAATTACCAAAAGAAGTAAACTGTATGGCAGAGAGGCAATCGTCTTTAGGAGAAAGCAATGCCATTGGAGCATGATGTTCTCATCGTCGGCGCCGGCCTCGCGGGGATGCGGGCGGCGATCGCCGTTCCCACCCATCTGAATGTCGGTGTGATTTCGAAGGTCCATCCGGTCCGGAGCCACTCGGTGGCGGCGGAGGGGGGGATCAACGCGGCGATCCGTCCGGAGGATTCTTGGGAATCGCACATGTACGACACGGTGAAAGGGAGCGACTGGCTCGGCGATCAAGACGCCATCGAGATCCTCTGCCGCGAAGCGCCGGGCGACATCATGGAGCTGGAGCGGATGGGGGCCCTCTTCTCGCGCGATCCGCAGGGGCGGATCGATCAGCGGAACTTCGGCGGCCTCGGCTTTCCCCGCACCTGCTACGTCGCCGACCGGACCGGACATGCCCTGGTCCACCTTCTTTATGAACAGCTCGTCAAACGGGCCGCGCACGTTTATGAAGAGTGGTATGTCACCTCGCTCATCGTGGAGGAGGGGGTCTGCCGCGGCGTCGTCGCGCTGAACATCTTCAACGGCGAGTTGACCGAGATTCGCGCCAAGGCGGTGGTCCTCGCGACCGGAGGATATGGGCGGGTCTATCTGATCTCCACCAACGGGCTGATCAACACCGGCGACGGCATGGCGCTCGCTTATCGCGCCGGGGTCCCCCTGCAGGATATGGAATTCGTTCAGTTCCATCCGACGACGTTGAAAGAGACCGGCATTCTGATCACCGAAGGGGCGCGCGGCGAGGGAGGCTATCTCTTCAACGCCCGCGGCGAACGGTTCATGGAAAAGTATGCGCCGAAGATGATGGAGCTGGCGAGCCGGGACGTCGTCTCCCGCGCCGAGTACCAGGAAATCCTGGAAGGTCGCGGCGTCGACGGCTGCGTGATGCTCGATCTGCGGCATCTCGGCAAGGCGAAGATCATGGAGAAGCTCCCGCAGATCTGGGAGCTCTCGATCACCTATGTCGGGGTCGATCCGGTCGAAGCCCCCATTCCGGTCACCCCCGGGGTTCACTACTCGATGGGAGGGATCTTGACCGACATCCACGGCGCAACACCGATTCGGGGTCTCTTTGCCGCCGGGGAGTGCGCCTCCGTCTCGGTCCATGGCGCCAACCGGCTCGGCGGAAATGCGCTGATGGAGACGATCGTCTACGGCCGGCGGGCCGGGACCCGCGCCGCCGAATACGCGGAGCAGACGCAACCGGCGCCCTCTTCAGGCCGGGTGCTTCAGCAGGAGCGTGAGCGGATCGGAGCGATCCTCTCCCGGAAAGAGGGGGAGCGGGCGGGGTTGCTCCGGGAAGAGATCGGAAAGGTCATGGCAGACCATTTCGGCATTCTAAGAACACGCGAGCGGATGGAGGAGGGGAAACGGAAGCTGGCGGAGATCCGGCCGAGGCTGGAAAAGATCGCCCTCCACGACCGGGGAAAAACCTTCAATCTCGAATTGATCGATGCGCTGCAGATTTTCTCGATTATGGATCTGGCGGAGTGCATTGCCGAAGGAGCGGCCGTTCGGGAAGAATCGCGCGGCGCGCATTCCCGCCCCGACTTCCCCAAACGGGACGATGTGAACTGGCTGAAACATACGCTGGCTTATCGATCAGAGGCCGGCCCCCGGCTCGATTATCGCCCGGTGACGATCACGCGGGTGCCGCTGGGCGAGCGCAAATACTAAAACTCAGTTCACCCCGCCTGAATCGGTGTGAAGGAGAACCCCGTTATTTCCGACCGCCCAGCCTTCCAATCCCCCCGGTGTGAAGTAGACCCCATTCAGGTTTTGATTCGTTCCGGCCGGTGATTGCCGCGTCCAGTTTGTTCCGCCGTTCTGTGTATACAAAACCATCCCCGCCGCGCCGACCACCCATCCATTGTTCGCATCGGAGAAATGAACATCAAAGAGTGTCGAAGTGGTTGATGACGCCTGCGCCGCCCAGGTGACACCCCCGTTGGTCGTCTTATAAATTCTCCCCGAGCTCCCGACCGCCCAGCCGGTCGATGCACTCACAAAATAAACCCCATTCCAGGTGGTGCTGACGGTTTGCGTGCAGGCCCAGCTCGCTCCCCCATCGGTGGTGCGGGCGGTCCATCCACTGGTTCCGACCATCCAGCCGCTGCCGGCATCGAGGAAGTAAACGCCGTTCATCGTCGCCGCCGCGGGAATACAGGCACTTGCTTGCGGCGACCAGGTTGCTCCGTTGTAATAATAAACCTGCCTCGTCGTCCCGGCATTGGTGACCCTGCCGACCGCCCAGCCGTTCGTGGCATTGGCGAAGTAGACTCCTTTAAGATTCCCGGACCCCGCCAAGGTTGTATCCAGTCCCCAGGCGCCGCTGCTGTAATGATAAACTCCCCGGGTATTGGTGACGGCCCATACGTCGGTCGCGCTAACGACGGAGACACCGTTAAAGTCGCCGGCGACCCCCGACTCTTTGACCCAGCTGGTCCCTCCATTCGATGTCGTCAAAACGGTCCCGGCGTCACCCACCGCCCAACCGTTGACCCCGTCCAGAGCGAAACCAACAGACTTTAAATGATTCATGGAGGGTCCGGAGACATTATCCCACTCCGTCCCGTTGAAACTGGTAAAGACCATCCCGGAGAGACCGGCGGCAACCCCGTTTCCATTATTGGAAGCAACCCCCCTAAAATATTTGGCGGAAGGAAGCGACGGATCACCGGCGTTAAAGGTGACAGGGAGCCAGGCCGCTCCATTCCATTGGAGAATGGTTCCCGCCCCCGTGTTATCATCCCCCCCGACGGCCCAACCGAGACTGGGAGTAGACATGAACACATCCAGAAGGGTCGAGGGGGTGCCGCTGGCGACCATCTCCGTTGTCCAGGGTTCCGAACCAGTATCCGAATAGATGTGAAGAATCGATCCCTCTCCGCCCACATCGGGGGCGCCGACCGCCCATCCTTCCAACCGATCGGGAAAAGGGGAGTTCGGATCTTTGGGCAGAAAAAAGAGAGAGTAGAGTTGTCTGGCGGACTTCCGGTCCTGCGGGATGATACCGGCCCAGTTATCGTCCGTCCATAAGATCGAATCGTTCGCATTGTTCGTGGTAATCCACCCGTGCGTTGCATCGTTCATGAAGACATGGGTCAATTGGTCTGTCCTTCCGGAAGCGATCGGCGCCCAAGATCCCCCTCCATCCCGATAGAGAATGGTCCCCGCGTCTCCCACCGCCCATCCATGAGACGCGTCGAGAAAATAAACCGACTGAAGCGGTTGGGTGGTCGAACTGCTCTCCGCCTCCCAAGTCGCCCCGCCGTCGCTGCTGTGAAGGATGGTGCCGCCGTCGCCGACGATCCATCCTTCCAACGAATTGACGAATCGAATCGCGCGAAGATCTTCCCCCGTGCCGCTGACCACCGGAATCCAATTGTTCCCATAATCGGGGGAATCGGGAGGGGAGCGGAGAATCGTTCCGCTATCGGCGACCGCCCAGGCCACCCCTTCTTCAGAGAAGGTCACATCGTTGATCGGATAGCTGGTCGGCTTCGGATTTTGATGCTTCCATGCGACCGGATTGCTCAGGCCGACTTCGATCGTCTTCGACTGCACCGGAGAGAGCGTGCTTCCGCCGGAGGTCGCCGTCAGCGTGAGGGTGGCCGAACGGGCCTGTCCGCAGGTCAACGTCGATGCATCCACTGTCACGGTGATATCGGTCGAGGTGGCGCCGGCCGCCACCGTCCCGCTGGTGATATCGAGGGAGACCCATCCTGTCTCCGCCCCCGCATAGGTCACCGCCGCGCTCCAACCGAGGGAGCTTCCGCCGTTGTTCTGAATGGTAAATGGTTGCGGGTCGGGACTCCCCTTGCAAGCGGTCGCAAAGAAACCGAGGGCAGAGGGACTCGGCGTGATATTCGCCGCCGAAGGGACCACCACTTCCACCGTGACGTTCTGGGGAGAATTTCCCGCCTCCGCCGAGGTGAGGGTGATCGTTCCCGAAGAGGTCGCTCCGCAGGGAAGATCGGCCGTGTCGACATTCGCCACCGTCACCGTCGCTCCGTCGGTCCCGTTTGTGGGAGCAAATTGAATCCAAGCGGCGTTCCCCGCGCCGCTCCAATTGAAGCCGCCGTTTCCGTCGCTGGTGATCATAAACGAAGGCGATCCGCTGGTTGCGACCCCGCCGCAGGAAGAAGCGGTGAAAGTCACTTTCAGTTTATCTGTGATGATCGCCGGACGGGGCGGAACGACGACTTCCACGGTGACGCTCTGCGGAGAAACGCCTGTCGCCGTCGAGCTGAGGGTGATCGTTCCGGAGGAGGTCGCTCCGCAAGGGAGGGTGGCGGTGTCAATATCCGCCACGGTGATCGTCGCGCCGTCGGTCCCGTTCGTCGGGGCGAACTGAATCCAGGGCTGACTGGCCGTTGCATTCCAATTGAAGCCGACGTTTCCGTCGCTGGTGATCGTAAATGACGGCGATCCGCTGGTCGCGATCCCGCCGCAGGAAGAGGCGGTGAAAGTCACCTTCGGTGTGTCCGTGATAATCGCCGGAGGCGGTGTCGTCGGCGCCGGGATCGTCACGGTCACCGTCAAAGAGACCGGTGTGTTGCCGGCGTCAGGGGCTTCAAAATGAACCGTTTGCGAATAGTCCTCGCCGCAAGAAAGACCGGTCGTGTCGATCTGCGCCGTCACCGTCGTGGGAGCCGTCCCGCCGGAAGGGGTCAGCATCAACCAGGAAGGAACATTGGAAGTCGACCAGGTGAATGTTCCCTTTCCGGCATTGGTAATCTCAAACGTCTGGCCGGCCGGATTCGATCCGCAGCCGACGCCGGTGAAGGCCAGCTCCGCCGCGCTCAGTTGAATGAACGGAGAAAAAGGGGTCGGAGAAGGAAATATCCAATCCTTTTGGCCGCTGCCGTCGTTACAGCCGGTCAAATAAATTAAGAAGATCAAAAGGGTAAGTTTCTTCATATTCTTTCAAAGTATAGCCCAGCATCCCTATCTTGTCTGCGCGCGGAGAAGAGGACGGCGGGTCAAAGATAGAAACCCCGTACAATCGCCAATCTTGTCAAATCGTCAGGGAAAAGAAGAAACTGGAAGTGTCTTATGGAACCACGAGAGGGGGAAATAAGCGGTTGGTAAACTTGGGACGGATGGTCTTTGTATCTGATTACGCCTGATAATACTGCCCTTCGAGATTCCCTCCGCCGACGAATTTGAAGACGGTGGTTCCGATCCGGATGAGATCGCCGTCCTTCAACGCGGAGCCGATGACTTTGATATCATTGACGTAAATTCCGTTCTTGCTGTGGAGATCCTTGACCATCGTTTGATTATTCTTCCGATAAAACTCGGCGTGATTTCGCGAGACGGTCTTCTCATCGATCGAGATCTGGACCTGATCCCCCCGGCCGACCAGGATCTGTTTCTGGTCCAGCATATATTTCTTCCCAAGTGTTTTGCCCGAAATGACGACCAGGCAGGGAAGGCACTTTCGAGGATCGGTCACCGGAGATGACTCGGGATGAATCGTATCCTCATTATCCATGCTGGACCCCTTTTCACAATCTTTCTATTGCGTTCGGATGGCTATCCCAAAACAGGATAAGCCGTTTACCTAACCAAGTTTATAATAAAATAGTAAATTGTCAAATGCGTCGTCTTCGCGCGCGCGGATCGGCGCGTCTCTCCTAGAACCGCGAGAACGCCCTTTTTAAATTCTCCCACTCTTGAGTCGGAAGGGAAGAACGCCAGCGGATTTTTTGTATCCGGCTCTCTCGATAACGCTTCAATCGCCATCCCGACGAGTCGGTCTCGATCACGACGGCGCCGTCTCGATCGGTCCGATAAATCTCGGCGGGAAGGGCCTGGTAGGCGGCAAGCACATCGGGATGCGGATGCCGGTATGGATTGTTTCGGCCGACCGAAAAGAGCGCCGCTTCGGGCGAGACGGCGGAGAGAAACAAAAGATCCAAGGAGCTGATGCTTCCATGGTGAGGAACTTTCAGGACGGTGCTCTTCAGATCTGTCCCGCTTTCCAGCAGGCGTCGCTCCCCGCCCCGTTCGATATCCCCGGTGAGGAGAAGAGAGAATCCCTTTTCGCCCAGATCGGGACAAACGAGCCGGAGAACGATCGACTGATCATTGAGCGCCTCTTCCTCAAGGGGATTGATTGCGGGAGGATTGAGGAAGAAAAGCCGGCAGCCGTCGATCTCCATCGGCGGCGCTTCGGAGGAGATCACCTTCGGTCGAAGCCCCTTCGCTTCAAGCGCCTCGGAGAAGGCCTGATAGAACGGAAGATCGCGCGGCCGGCCGTTGGTCCAGGTCTCTTTGACATCGAATTTTCGAACGATGTAGGAAAGCCCGCCGATATGATCCATCTGCGGGTGGGTCCCGACCAGATAGTCGATCGTTCGAATTCCCCGCTCCCAAAGGTAGGGGGCGACGGCGATCCTTCCGACGTCGAACCCGCCCCCTGCCCCCCCGTCGACTAACATCGTCTTCCCGCGGGGGAATTCAATCAGGGTCGCATCCCCCTGGGCCACGTCGATGAAGCTGACCCGCAGCCGCTCCGGAGGAAATCGAACGCTCCCCGCCCCGAGAAAAAATATGAAGAAAGCGGCGACGGACGGCGCCATCCATTTCCAGGAGACCCCGCGGACGAGCATCCAGATCGTCACCCCGTAAAAAAGGACGATGATCCAGAGCGGAGGCGCGGCGGCGTGGAAATCGGCGCCCGGGAACTCGGCAAAAAATCCGGTGAGGCGATCATAAAACGATCCGAGGAGTTGATGCCCTCCGGCCAAGGGAAAGCCCTCTCCTCCTAAAAGGGAGAGGAGGGCGGAGAGAAGACCCAAGGGAACGATGATCCAACCGGCGAGGGGGATCAGAAGAAGATTGGCAAACAGTCCGATCCAGCTGAATTGATGGAAATAGAAAAGGGTCAGCGGCGCGGTTCCCAATGTCGCCCCCAGGGTCGAGAGGAGCATCAGCCGCCCCGGCTCGATCAGATAAGTCCGATAGCGCGACCGTTCCTCTTCCGCCGGGGCGGCCGGGAAAGCCCCCTTCCACCAGGAAAAGGTCAACGCGATCATCAGGACCGAAAGGAAAGAGAGCTGGAACGAGAGGTTGAAAACGGCTTGCGGATGAAAGCCGATGATCAGAAGCGCCGCCAGGGAGAGGGTCGTTTTCACCTCGCCGCTTCGGCCGATCCAGATCGAGAAAAGGTAAACCGAAATCATCGCCAGCGAGCGGATCGTCGCGACCTCTCCCCCGGCCAAGAGGGCGTAGAAGGCGACCGGCACCGCCGTCGCCAGGGCGGCCCACTGGGAGGGGATCTTCCAGAGAGAGAGCCGAAGCAAAAGGGGGGCGGGAAGATGAAGGAGAAGCCACCGCGCGGCGCCGAAAATCAAAACCGAAACCAGCGCCAGATGCGAGCCGGAAATGGAGAGAATGTGGGTGGTCCCCGAGGCCGAGAAGCGCTCCCGGATCGGATCGGTCAAATAACCGGTTTCGCCGATGATCAGTGCCAGCAGGAGGGCCGCCGGCGCCCCTTCCAGCGAGGCGAGGATCTTCCGCCGAATCCGCTCGCGCCCCCGGTAGATCGACTTGAGGAGCGGATTTCCCTCCTCTCCGATTTTTTGAATCCGGCCGAGATCGGAAAGGCCCGCCGACCCGCTCCAACCTTCCCGCTCCCGGTAGTCGGCGTAGGGGAACGCCCCCGGCGTGCCGAATTGTTGGGGACGGCGCAGGCGGATCCGCATCCGGAGGCGATCACCGTATTCGAAGGGGGCATCGGGATGATAAATCGTGAGCCGAAAGGAGCCGTGGACCGGTTGGATGGAATCGCCATGGATCTCGATCCCCTCCATCTGAAGAAGGACCTGTTTCGCGAAATGCTGCGGGGGCCGATCGATCCGGGCCACAAGATCGATCTCCCCCTGGTCGATATACCGCCTCAGGTCTCCCGGGCGAAAGGGGGTCGAGACGAGTTGCTGGAGAAGCAATCCGGCGCCGGCGCAGAAGAGGAGCGCAACGGGGAGAAGCGCTCCCTGCCTGAATCGCCGGTCGAATAACAGAAAGCAGAAAAGAAAAAAGATCAGGGTGAGCGGGAAATACGAGAAGAGCTCTCCGAGCGCCAGGCCGGTGATGAAGGAAACGGTGATCGCGATGAAGGGTCTTTTCCCCAACGATCACGCTCCTGATCGCCCCGCGAAGCCGCCGCCCCGTCGAGATCCCGGATGGGACTACGGTTGGGTTTGGAGGTAGCCGGCGACGATCATCGCCACGACGATTCCGACGAGAAAAAGGACAACGCAGCCGCAGCCCCATCGGTTGGTCTGCTGGACGTCTTTCGCCAGCGCCGCCTTCGTGTTTTTTCGTTTGATCAAGGATGAACCGGCTCCTCGGCAATCACAAGCGCTGCTGCCGTCCTCTCTCCGCGGCCGGCATGCAGTCGGCCGCCTCTTCGAGCCGCCGGGCCTCCTCGGCAACCCCTTCGAGCTTCGTCCGAAGGGCCGCGATGCGCGCCAGCAGATCGGGCGGAGGATGGAGCCGTTCGACCGCCCCGAACGTCAAAAGAAGATCGGGAAGGAGCTCGCGGAGCGCCGTGACCAAACGGAGCATCTCCTTTTGTTGTCCTTTTTCCTGCTGAGTGCTCACTTCAAACCGCTTCCCTCGGCGGAGCGCCGACCGAGATCTGAACCGTTCTCTCTCGTTGATCGCGGTAGAGGGTCACCGCAATCGATGTCCCCGGGGAGATCTTTGAAACTTCCTGGCGAAGCGCCTCGGGAGTTGCGATCTTTTTTCCGTCGAGGGAGAGAAGGACGTCGCCCGCCCGAATTCCCCCACGGTCGGCGGGGCTCCCCGACTGAACCGCCGCCACAAAAACCCCCTCCCGAACCCGGAGACCGAGCCGCATCGCGATCTGGGGGGTCAACTCCTGAACCGTCAACCCCAGCCAACCGGCCGGAGGGGCTTCAACGGCGAGCCATCCTATCAGAAACAGAACGAAAAGTCTTCGCATTTTTCGAAACGTCCAAATGATCGATCTACGAATAATCGAATTGGTGATGATTATTTCAAAGGTGAAAATGGATGTCAAGTTATACGGAAGAGAATGACCCGTTCACTACCTACTCCGAACAGTAAGGGGTTGCTTTCGCTCAAGTCGGGCGGTACGATGATAAGAATGAAAGGAGTGAAAGAAAAGATGGCGTTGAAAGATGAAATTTTATCCGATCTATTTTTACATCTCCCCGTCAGCAGCGCATGGATCGATTTAAAACAAACCTATCGCTTTGTCACCCCTGCTTATGCCGATCTCTTCGGGAAAGAGCCGAAGGAGTTGGTCGGCCGATCCCTTTACGAATTTTTTCCTGAAACGAAAGATCGGATAGAGCAAGGCCTCCATCAGGCCGCCTCCGCCGGAGAGGCGGTCGAATTGAACGATCTGACCCCCTCTCTCCCCGGTGAGCCGGGTCATTGCGATCATTTCTGGAATGCAACGCTCTGGCCGATCCGGGATTCAACAGGAACGACCGCCGGCTGGATGATCTCGATAACCGATCTGGCCCAAGAGGTTGCGATTCAAACCCAGCTGGAAGAGACCCTCGCTGAGCTGGAAGAGGAACGGGAACGGCTTCAGATGGACGTTCGGGAGCGGGAGCGAATCATGTCCCTTTTGGACCAATCCCACCTCGACCTCGCGGCGCAACATCTCGAGCTTGAGCAGGCAAATCAATACAAAAACCACCTCCTGACCGACCTCTCCCACGAAATTCGAACGCCGCTCAACATCATCCTCGGCTACGGCCAGCTCCTCCAGGATGAAAAGTTCGGAAAGGTCACCCCGGCCCAGCGCGACGTGGCCCAGCGGATCGTCGCTTACACCCGGTCGCTGTCGAAACTGGTCGACCGTCTGCTCGATCTCTCCGGAGCACAAAGCCGCCCGATGCCGGTTCTGACAACGGAGGTCTCCCTCCCCCAGCTTTTAGAGAGCCTTTTTGCCTCGATCCGTCCTCTCCTTCGCCAGAGGCGGGTCCGTCTGAAGTGGAAGGATGGAACGGCGCCGCCGAACATCGTGAGCGACCCGATCCGGCTCCGGAGGATCTTTTTTAACCTCGCAAGCAATCTCATCAAGTTTATTCATCATGCGACATTAACAATCAGCGTGAGAGATCTGACGGAGCAAAGGAGCGTCGCGGTCACCTTGACCGGAAGCGGGAAACAATTGGAACCCCTCTCCGATGTGTTTGAAGATTTTTTCCGCGTCGCGGCGCAGCGGCAGGGAGAGAGCACCGGCCTCGGTGTCGCCGTGGCGAAGGAGTTGCTCGATCAAATCGGCGGCAAGATTGAGATGAATCGGCGGCCGAGGGGACACCCCGTATTTACCATCACGATCCCTTACCACCCTCCTCAAGAAAGCGAATCATTACTGGGGCAACAGGAAGCGGCCTGAAAAAGAAAACGGGGTGGGGCGGGACGCCGCCTCGCCCCAACGCCTTACGCCAATGCCTTACGCAACGCCTTACGATTGATGAAAAAACAGAAAAAAGAAACCGGACGGGTCGTCGCCGTCTGCCGAAGCCCGACCGCGGGACTTCTCAAACAACCGGAGGATCGGATCCTCATCGGCCGATACGGCGTGGAGGGGGACGCTCATGCCGGTCCGAAGAGGCGGAGCCGCCGGACCGGTCTGGTAAAGCGAAATGACCGCCAAATCAGCGTCGTGGCCAAAGAGGTGATCGATGATCTCCAGCGCCGGTTCGGGATCGCCATTCCGCACGGAGGCTTCGGAGAGAATATTCTCGTGGAGGGAATCGGAGACCTCTCGAATCTCTCCGAGGGAGATCAGCTCTCTTTTGAAAGCGGGGTCGTTGTGGAGGTGACCGAGCAGAACGAGCCGTGCGCCAATCTAAACGTCTGGCACAAGCGCGTTCTTTATGAAGTGATGGGGAAACGCGGCATTGTCGGCGTCGTCAAGAAAGGGGGAACCCTTCGCCCGGGCGACGCGGTGGCAATAAAAATCGGCCGCTCAAGGCGGCGATCCCCTTGAGCGGCCGGAAACAACAACGACGTTATTTGATGTCGAGCAGCTCCACGTCAAAGACGAGGGTCGCATTCGGGGGGATGACCCCGCCGGCGCCCCGCTTGCCGTAGCCGAGATCGGGCGGGATGGTCAATTTCCGCTTTCCGCCGACTTTCATCGTGGAGACCCCTTCGTCCCATCCTCGAATCACCTGCCCGACGCCGATTTGAAAGGCGAACGGCTCATTTCGGTCGACCGAGCTGTCGAATTTTTTCCCATCGGTCAGCCAGCCGGTGTAGTGGACGATCACCGTCTGTCCCTTTGTGGGGCTGGCCCCTTTTCCCTCTACCAGATCAACGTATTCTAAACCAGAGGCCGTCTTCACCACATTCTCCTTTTTTGCATCGCCGGCAGCTCCGAGCGGAGAGACCAAGGCCAACGTTAAAATTGTAAAAAGAACGACAAGCAGTCGCATCGATTCTCCAGTGCAGTTACGGTCCCCGATGGACCGGATCAATTCGGGGTTGAGTTTAATCTGAAATATAAAGGGAATCAAGGAAAATTACTGTAGCGGGGCTGCTCGCCCCACACCCCACGGTGGGGCTTGGGGCGAAGCCCCATTCAGTGTTTACCGCTCTATTTCTTCGTCGGCGCCAGCATATACGCGTCGACGGCGCTCCAAACCGCCATCGCCACGAGGATCATCTGCAAAGAAAGGGAAATATTTCCCTCTCCCATCGCCTGACGCCGGACGACCCCGCTGATCACCATTGCGATTACCAGGAACACGGCCCCCTTGACCCATCGGTGTTGAAGCAGTTGGCCGGCCCCGGGTAAAATCGTTGAAAGAATTGCAGTCAGTATCCGTTCCATGATCTCCTCCTCCTTCTGTTCAATTCCTTCAAAGTATACCCGAAAATCAGGAGGAGAGGGATCCGCTTTCCGATCGTTGTCTCAAGGCAAGAGGGAGAAGGTTACACGGAGAGGAGCCGTCTTTTCTTGAAGAATCCCTGCTTTTTTTCGTAGCTTTGAAGCACCGCCGCAGCCGCCAACCCAAAGGCCAGATGCGAGAGAATCGGCATGGCCGCCTGCATCGGCGCTTTTTTCCAGGGAGGACGCTCCGCCCCGATTCCGGGAACCCATCCCGAAAGCCCGATCGCCCAGAGGGCCAACCCGAAGAGCGGCCCCGAAACCCAGGGAGAGACATTCAACTTGGGGGCCGACCAGCCGTAAAGCGCTCCCATGAGGGTCCCATACGCGAAGTTCGATCCTTGAATGGCGGCCGTCTCCGCGTTCCCGCTCAGCCGCCCCTGAATCCCGAAAAAGTTTTCGGCTTTCTTCACCACCTTGTGCGGAAAGAGGGCATTGTGTTTTTGCCCCCAGGGCAACGCCCTCTTTTCCAACTGCACAACGGCGGTCAACGCCGCCGTCCCGGCGACGCCGGCCAGAAGTCCCATTCCGATCTGCTTCATCATCGTTTACTCTCCTTATCAATCATGCGGATGATCAGGTTGTGCTGAATACTTCCATCGTACGATAAAGAAATTTGGCGGATCAATCACCCGATTGGATTATCCCCCACCCGCTTCCCTAAAGAAGCAAAAGAGTCGGATCTCAGGGGAACCTGACCGGAAAATCATATTTTATGTGATCTCTTGCACTGATCATCCGGGAAATTGACATACACTGTATTCTATTGTAGGCTGAAAGCATACAAGGAGGTCTATGATGGCGAGTATACAGAAAAGCTTGAGGATTCCAAAGGAAGTTTTAAAGGAAATCGAGCAGATCGCCGAGGAGCGCCAAAAGGACTTTTCCAGTGTCGCCAATGAGTTGTTGGAAGAAGCCGTAAAAACCCATCGCTGTCCGGGAATTATCTTCACAGAAGGGGTCAAGGGCCGGCGGGCGAGGGTGGCCGGCACAGGCATCGAAGTATGGGAGGTAATCGCCGCTTATCAGAGTGTGGGTGAGAGCCTGCAACGGCTCCGCCAAGCCTATCACTGGTTGACCGAGCAGCAGATTCAGTCTGTCCTGGGTTATTACACAGCCTATCCGGAAGAGATCGACCGTCTGATTTCAGCGAATGAAAGCTGGACGCCGGAACGTGTTCAAAAGAAATATCCTTTCTTGCCTGCCGGCAAATAATGAAATATTACCTCGATGAAGACCTCAGTCCAAAGATTGCTGAGATACTCAGAAAGAAGGGGGTCGACACAATCAGTGCGCATGACATCGGAATGATCCAGATATCCGATCGGGAGCAATTGGAATATGCGGCTGAGAACGGCCGATGCCTTGTCACCCGAAACAGAGACGACTTTATTGCTCTGACGGTTCAATTCTTCAACGAGCATCGGCGGCATTCTGGATTGCTGGTTGTTCCGTATTCTTTTCCCGGAGACCGTTTTAGCATCATCGCCAATGCCGTTGCAAAGCACGCCTCGAATCATCCGAGCGGCATGGAATCCTACGCGGTAGATTTTCTAAAGTCTTAATGTGAGCGTTCCCGGAATTCCGCTATCCCTTTTTGATTTAATTCGTTATGATCCGAAGCGAATCGTTACTTGTTAGACCTTCATTGATCCCCGCCTATTCATGCTTTTAAACATTGAATCAGAGGAGGATGCCGATGAGCCTCACCGATGAATGGATTGCATCGACGCGGAAATTTGCGACCCGGCTTGCCGAACAGGCAGGGCGGATCAAGGCCGTTCCCCAAAAAGATATTGCGGCGCTGCGGGGCGAAGGGCAGTCGCTTCTTCGGACGCTGATCGACGGACTCCCCCTGCTCCCCGACTGCGAGGCGATGAGCGCCGTGCGCTCCTTCGGCGCCGCCGCGGGGAAGATCGATCCGGCGTCTGCAGAGCGGCTCGGCCCGGTCCTCGATGTCTCGAATCGATTGATGACATTGACCGGCAGCGGCGGCCCCGGCCCGACGGTTTGGGCGCAGGAACGCTCCGGCTTGCCCGACGTGCTCAAGGGGATTCCGCTCCCGGAAAAAGAGCGGCGGGTTGTCGATAATATGTTGTGGACGCGCGAGATGTTCGAGTCGTCGACGAAGGCGCTGGAGGGGGTGGGCGAGGAGATCGAACGGCAGGACGGCTCGGGGGAGCGCAAGGCGAAAGAGGCGGCGCGCGAGATCGAAGAGAAGGCGCAGAACCCGCCGGTGAAGCCGGGGTTCCTTCAGCGGGTGGCGACGGCGATTGCGAATTTGTTTGGGGCGATCTTTGGGTGAGGGAGCCTTTTAAGTCCCCCTTACATTCTGTTAATAAATTAGCACAATAATAATGATCAGTCTTGTAAGGCGCGTATGATCGATCTTTCATGTAAATTTCCAAGTATCTAAGATTACTTAGAATCTCTCCTATAAAACGCCACTCTTCTCCCTCAGTTAACTTTAATTATAATTTGACTTATTTAAAGTTAATCACTAAACTTTAAACATAAAAAAATCTATTTAAAGTTGATCGCCGATGAAAAACCCAAATTTCAAGGCCGGAGTCTACCGGCAACAATACGAGTACAAGAGTTTTACCCCTTCCAACATGAATATCACATTCAAATGGCAAGACCCTAAGATCGATGTGTTACTGGAGGAAGCAACGAGATTTTTAGGCGAATTGAATGCTTACTCGCTACTCGTACCCGATGTAGACTTCTTCATCCGTATGCACCTCTTCAAAGAGGCGACAACCTCTAGCCGTATCGAGGGAACGAAGACGGGTATGGATGAGGCATTACTGCCTGAAGAAGAGGTCAATCCGGAACGAAAGAATGATTGGGCTGAAGTACGAAATTACATAAAAGCGATGGATTTCGCCATTGCGAACATAGAGAAGATTCCACTCTCTATCCGGCTGCTTAAAGAGACACACAAAATTCTTCTGACAGGTGTTCGTGGCGCACACAAAAACCCTGGAGAAATTCGCACCAGCCAAAACTGGATCGGGGGCGCGAGTCTCAAGGATGCCGTATTTATTCCGCCGCATCCCAATGAGGTTCCCGAGCTTCTTAGTGATTTAGAAAAGTTCTGGTATAACAAAAATATTGAGATTCCCCATTTGATTAAGATCGCGATCAGCCATTATCAATTTGAGACCATCCACCCTTTTCTAGACGGGAATGGGCGTATCGGCCGGCTGCTCATTACGCTTTATCTTGTTTCGATGGGAATATTGCAAAAGCCGACACTCTACTTGTCGGATTTCTTCGAGAGAAATAAGGGCGCGTATTATGACGCGTTGACTGTCGTCCGAACATCCGACAATTTAGAACATTGGATTAAATTCTTTTTGGTCGGGGTCGCAGAGACAGCAAAAAACGGGAAATCAACGTTTGAAAAAATTATTGCCCTGCGACACGACTCTGAGCAGAAAATTATGTCGCTCGGAAAGCGAGCAAAGGTGGGCCAAGAACTTCTGAAGCAGCTCTATTCTCAACCGATCCTAAATACGAAACAGATCGCGGAACGATTAAACATTACTCCCCCATCGGCCAGCACGCTCGTCAAACAATTCGAGGAGATCGACATCCTTAAAGAGGTCACCGGGTTTAAGCGGAACCGTCTCTTCCAGTTTACGAAGTATCTAAGACTGTTTGAGAAATAGATACCTTTATCGAAAAATAAATCTGTTCCCTTTTCGGTCATGGGTCGAGAGGCAATCGACTCCTCGATCGCGCAGCACCTGCGCCAGAAGAGGATCAACATCCTCATCCAGATAGAGCTTGATCGAGATTATTTCTTCTTATTGAGAAGGCGGCCGGCGCACTGCCTCTTCCATGTTCTCAGCAATGTCCCTGTCTATTTCTTCGCGGTTATCGTAGTAATAGGCCAGCGCGTCGTGGATTTGCGCCAGCGTCAGATGGGGGAAATCGGCGACCAGCTCTTCCGGCGTGAGTCCGTGTTGAAGAATATAGATCACCACGGAGCGGACCGGAAAGCGGGTCCCGGCAATGATCGCGCTTCCTCCGCAAATGGCAGGGTCGCCTGTGATATGAGGATGGGTGATTCTGGACATGACATTATTCCTAAAGTATGTAAAAGAATACCATCGTTCAGGCGCCCTTGAAAAGGTTTTCATCGCGGGTCTTGTTTTGATCGAACGGCAGGACGGCTCGGGGGAGCGCAAGGCGAAAGAGGCGGCACGTGAGATCGAGGAGAAGGCGCAGAACCCGCCGGTGAAGCCGGGGTTCCTTCAGCGCGTGGCGACGGCTATTGCGAATTTGTTTGGGGCGATTTTTGGGTGAGGGGGGCTTATAGGAAGGTGATCAAAAATAAAGCCGTTTCTTGTCGGGCTAAGCCAAGATCTGTTATTGCAAGACCTGATTTTCGTCGCGAGATTTACATTTATTCCACCGCCTCTAAGACCTTCTTCAAGAATGGATGAGTCTCTTTTGTGCGGTGCTCCATAAGGACCTCGCGGCCGGCCTTACCACCATAGAGCATTAGGGCGAAGAGTGCATCATAGCGCAGCAACTGGGCCGACTCGTTCAAGAACTCCTTAACCTGTGCAACTCCCTCTGACCCCCACAGGTGTACCGCAATATAAAAACTCAGGCCTCTCTTTCTCAGATCCGGATCAATCAACAGCTCTTTTAATTGAGGATCAAAAGTGCGATCGACATGTTTGCGTAGCGCCTCGGTCGCGGCCCACCGAATGTTTGGATTATCGTGCGCCATTAGTGAGAGCAGTGGATTAACATACTTTTGCTCCAATGAATCTGAGAGCTTTTCGGTGGCAAGTCCCACAATAACCGAATTCTCACGTTTTAAAATCTCTTCAAGGCCGACCTTCTCTCGAAGCAGCCTCTGAAACTCCGCCTCTGAGAGTTCCCAATTTAGTTTCAGAATACGAGACTCGGCAAATTCTCCGTCGTAGAAATGGGGAGAAAGAAAATAGGCGTTCAGGTAATATTTAAGGGCGTTTACTTTATCTCCCTTGACCTTCATATAGAAACGGCCTATCCCGCCTTGGATCTGGTCTACATGGGGGGCAAACGCCGCCGCCTGCAGTAAGTGCCGCTCGGCTTCCTCAACGCCTTTCTCTTTTTCCAAAAACTGTATTAGCAAAGCGAGTTGAAAATGAAATAGCCCCTCGGAGGGAAAGGCCTCCAGGGCCTCCTCAAGCAGTTGCTTTGCAGCGGACGGCTCCTTCTCAATTAATTTGCTTATCCTTGCTTGATAAGCAGCCTGTGATTTTGGGTACTTCTCTGCAAACTCCCGCATTACCGTCTCAGAATTCTGCAGATCCCCTTCCTGTTGATATATCACGGCAAGCGTACTGATTTGACTGAAGTCATCCGGTCGAAGCTCAATCGCTTTCTGCAAATATTTCTTGGCCTTTTGCCAATCTTTGCGGGAGGCATATAGCTTCACAAGATCTTTGATCGTCTCAACTGCAGAGGGATCCTCTTTGTGTACTCGCAGCAGGCGCTCCTCCGCTTGAGGAGAATCCTCAGGTGCCCCTTGCATGGGAAAAATGCGTCGGAAGACAGGATCGAACTGTGCATTTCCGAATCGGCGTCTTGCATCTTCTAAAATATATAAGGCAGTAAGCTTTTCATCATGATCAGAGAAATACTTGGCAAGTTCTAAATGGGGTTCCGGCTCGAGAAAAGAGATGGCGAGACGCTCACGTAGATGAGCCAAATCTTTCTCCTCGGCCAGCGCTGGATTGGGCAGCATTAAAAAGAGAAGGATCGAAAAAATTGTTTTCAACTTACCTGAGAAATGCACCGTCTTGCCTTTGGAAAACCATCGTTTCAACGTAAAAAACCATTCCGCTCGTTTTTCGATTACTGTCATGCCTCGCAAAAGAAGCGATGGACAGGATTAAAAAAGCACCATTAATGGGCTTTACAGAAGCCCATAATATGCCATTGCGGAAGATAAAAAACAATATTATTCCTATCTGTTATGGATTGCGGCGGGCTCGGCGCCAACGATCTGGGCGCGAGCGCTCCGGATTGCCCGATGTTCTCAAACGGGTCCTGCTCCCGGGGAGAACGCGGCAGGACGGCTCGGGGGAGCGCAAGGCGAAAGAGGCGGCGCGTGAGATCGAGGAGAAGGCGCAGAACCCGCCGGTGAAGCCGGTTCCTTCAGCGGGTGGCGACGGCGATTGCGAATTTGTTTGGGGCGATATTTAGTATTTTAGAGCAAATGGAAGCGGCGAGCGGATTCGAACTGCTGATTTCTTTTCGATCTATTGATAAGAGTCAAAATATAGTCGCTTCGATTCTTCGACGGAGACGCTCAAACAGATCCGAGGAATCCTCCCATAATATATGGTTGAATTGTCTTGTATCAAAGTGGAGGTCGTCTTTATGATCTTGTCTACAGGTCCAGATAACAGGGAGGCCGAGACCAAGCGCAAATCCCGCTTCAAAATAGACTCCTCCACGGTGACCGGTAAAGTCCGCAACTAGAAAACGGCTTTTTCGAATTTCAGAAATAATTCTATCATCTATTTTTTCGTTGTGTTCTTTCACATCAACTCGCACAACCTCGTAACCACAAACTTCAATCGCTTTCTTGAACCCATGGCTATAAGAATCATTGAGGTTCGTATTAAACCACATAGCAACGAACGCTTGTTCCGAATTTTTACCAATTCTCCGACTTTCCATTTCAGCCAGTTTGTTCCAACCATGAACCGATATTGTTACCGAAGAAATACCCACAGGAGTATTTTTACATTCGATCCACTCGGCATCAACAAGCGCCATGAGAATAAAATTATATGCCTCTCTACTCTCCGCAAAAAGAATTGGATAGTCGTCATTTTGATTGATGTAGTCCAAATGACCAGGTATCCCTGAAGAATTAAGATATAAATTTTTAAGAGCTCTCTCTAATCGCTCCGAAACAGTTCTTGGAAAAAGGGAAATTATCTCATCAGCACTGATGGCGGGTTCGGCTGAAACCTGAGCAATCTCTCTATTACTCACGATTGTAATTCTCGGTTTTTTCTCAAGAGATCTTTCCCTTGTAAAGGCAGAGATTTTAGCTTTATCGACCGCTGTTAACGATTTGAGGTTTATAGAAGATTGCCTACTAATAGAGTAGTCACCGCAGACGTGACAGTCATATTCGTTCACATCTTTTGTACCGACTGATTTTGATGGTACATTTAATTTTCCACAAATCGGGCATTCTGCCACGTCTCGTCCTTCCTATAAGAAGAAACCTTCTTAAGATCAATTCCGAGTTACTTACAATATAGTGATCGATCGAGTTGAAGGGTTAGGACTATCGACTAATTTAAAACGAGTGAGTTTTTGCTTGGGGACAGAAAATTTGGAGAATTTTTTGTCTAAGTTAAGTGTTGATCTTATTTATAAAAAACCTGGTGCCGAAGGGGGGACTCGAACCCCCACGGGGTCACCCCCACTAGACCCTGAACCTAGCGTGTCTACCAATTCCACCACTTCGGCTTTTTAGACGGGAGGGATCGGAGGAGGTCTCCGATCCCCGCATTCTTATAACAAATTCGGGGGAGAGAGTCAATCAATTGCGGAATTTGGAATGGGGCTCTTCGCCCCAAACCCCACCGCGGGGGGTGCGTGCCCACCCCCCTTCGGATTCCCAGGGCAGCCGGGGGGAAAGTACCCCCCCAGCTCCCCCCGGCTACGGTCAGAACTCGCACCCCCACGGAGGGGCATCGTGGATGGTGCTTCAGACAGCTGACCTAATAGGGTAGGTGGAACGATTTGATTTGTAGTGGGCCTCTGCGTCCTCGCTCCACCCATCCCCCAGTGGGTCCCTTGCGCTGCGGGCGCAGAGGCCCACAGAACATCACCCCGAATTCTATGAATTAAATCAAAACCCAAGAGCGAAGAGCGTGCGCGTCATGGGCGTTCTGTGCCCCCATTCTCCTGCGTTCTTCTGTCCAGACGTTTTATCTACCAAATCAGGTCACCATTGTTTGAAGCACAATCCACGGTGCTCTTCCGTGCGTTGTGCGAGTTGTGACCGTGGGGGGTGCTGGGGGGCGGTAGCCCCCGCTGCCCTGGGAATCCAAAGGGGGTTGGGCACGCAACCCCCTTGGCGGGGGGTGGGGCGAGGAGCCCCACGACTTTGATCTTGCAATTGATTCTCGCAGCTGGGGGGGCTTGGGGCAACGCCCCATTCCAACGCTCTTATTCCCGCGTCGCCGGATCGATCACAACACTTTCCTTCCGAAACTGAAAATAAAGAAGCAGATCGTACACCCCCTTCAACCCGGCCGCCAGGAAGAACGGCGCCGCCGCCGACACCGATTGAATCAGCACGCCGGTGACGGAGGGAGCAACCGCCTGGGTGAGGCTTCGCGAAAGGAGCGTGATGGAGGCCGCCGCCGTCCGCTCCGAAGGGGCCACCAGGGCGACCGTATAGGCTTGCCGGGTCGGGACATCCATCTGGGAGAGGGCCATCCGCGCCAGATAAAACCCGACCGCAATTTCAAAGGTGGGCGACAGCGGCACCAAAATGAGGAGGAGATGCGAGAGAAGATGGGTCGAGACCATCGTCTCCAGCAGACCGATCCGGTCGGCCAGGCGCGCCGCGACCAGGAACGAGAGCGACGTCAAAATCCCGGCGACAAAGAAGAGGGTCGAGAGGGTCTGCAGCGAAACATTGAACCGGGTATAAAACCAGTAGGCCACCAGGCTCTGAAGGACGAAGCCGCCGGCGAAGGCATCGAGAGAAAAGAGAAGCGACAAGCGCGTGACCCGCTTGCGCGAGGTGGGGCTGAGGCGCTGCGGCGAAAGGGGCGCCGTCTCCCCCTCCACCTGCCCGGTCAGCCTCCACGCCATCCAGGCCGAAACCAATCCGAGAAACGTATAGAGAAGAAAGAGCGGCTGAAAACTCGCGACGGAAGAGAGCCCGGCCCGCTCCAGCCATCCGGGGAGCCCCCCGACCAGCGTGCCGGTGGCGGTGGCGAGCAGCCCCGCCATGTTATAAAAGGCGAAGAGCTGATTCCGCTTTCCCTCCGGCCCGACCTGCGCCAGGACCGCCTGCTCGATCGAAAGAAACGGCCCGATCTCATAGCCGGTGGCATTGATCGCGCCGATAAAGGCGGCGATGAGGAAAAAGAGCGGCCGGTCCGAAAAAGCAAAGAGGAGCCCGGAGGCCGCCATCAGCAGGCTGAAGAGAATCAAGATCCGCCGGCGCCCGAGCCGGTCGGCATAGAGGGCGGTCAGGACCGTAAAAACGGTCCCCCCCAGAATGCTGAGGGTCATCACCGCGCCGATCGCGATCTCGGAGAGGCCGCGCTGCTTTAAATAAATCGCCAGGACAAAACTGACGAAGCCGTACGCGAAGGCGCGGAGCATCCGCGCGGCGATCAGCAGCGTTCCATCCCGGCCCAACCAGTGAAGGGACATCCCTCTCCCCCGAATCAACGCCTGGCCAGGGCGCAGCCGATTTTTCGCTCGGGCCGATACGATTCCTTCGTTTGACGAAGAGAAGGAATCCCCGAATCATCCATCGCATTGATCCATTGAAATGCGGTCAGGCTTTGGCAGAAGGAACGGAAGAGATAGGCGGCGGCCCCCTTCCATTTCAGATCGGCGACTTCTAAGAGAATACAGAAGGTCTCGCGGTCTTGCGGGAAGCCGAAGGTATACCCGGCCAACGCGCCCGACACTTCGACGACCCAGCCGGTCAGACCGAGGACCTCCGCCTCCGAGAGAGCATGCCGGTGAACCGATTCCGAATCTTGGATCATCCGGCGATAGATCGGATCGGGATGCCGCGCGATTCGATCTTCGACCCATCTTTCCAAAAGCCCCCGCGCCGCCGCTTCATCGGAAGAACGATAGGCGCGGCCGATCGGGTGATGCTTCTCGAAAGCATTACAGGCGGCCCGCTTCGCCTTGTATCGATCCCCCTTCAGCGCGGCCAGCGCGGCGCGCCGGTAGAGATACTCCGGCGCTTTCCATTCGGTCGTAAGGTCGCACGCCTGATAAAAACCGATCTCGGTCTCGGCGATATTTTCGATCCGGGAGATCGCCCGGTCGGGATTCTTCCGGTCCATCCGGTCGAAACAGTCGAGGATCACCGTCCGATCGGGGGGGCCGAGCGGCGGCAGCGGCATGTAGAGACAGCGGTCGTATTCGGCGAAGAGGAGAAAGTGGTCCCGATGAACGGCCCATTGAAACGAAAAGTGATCCCGCCAGAGGAAGTGGGCCGGAAAAGCGTAGGCCGAAAGGGGGGCGCCGGTCTGTTCGAGATAGTTTTCAAAAAGGGGCCGGGTGTCGCGTTGAAGCGGCTTCAGGTCGATCATGGTTGGATGGAAGAGTGATCTCGGCCGACCGCCTCGGTGATCCGTTCAAGCGGCCGGACGATGATGACATCGTCCTGATAGGGGCCGATCAGCGCCGGATGGGTCGCAAGGATCGGTAGGATCGACGCCGACTCCAGAAAGGCCGCCACCTCCTCGGCATCGACCTTCATTTCGGGATCGGCCGCATGCATCTGGATGAAGGGACATTTGGTGTCGATTCCCAAGACCACCCCCCCTTCCGGATCGCGTAAGATGGCAAAAGGATAGATCCGGCAATCGAGCGGCCGCTCGCCGTAAATTTTGCAATATTGAGTCTGAGGATCGAAGTAAGGACAGATGCACCCCTCGCCGTGGTGCTGAAGCTTGATTTTGGAGCCGGCCGCGGGGGAGTAAAAAAACCGCGCCTGCTCGGGCCCCAGCCGCGCGATTTCATCTTGCGTGAAGAAGGGGGCGAGAAAGCTCGTCTCCTCCGGAAAGCGGCAGCAGACGTCGCAGGTGAGACAGAGGGAGGAAGGGACGATCTGCTTGAGGGGGCGATATTTCTCAACGAGGGAATCTTGTTTCATTGAATACCTACCAAGGTGTTGGAAATGCTTGATCCGTCATTCCCGAATGTTTAATCGGGAATCCAGTTCTTTTGAAATTAATAAATTCTGGATTCCCGCTTTCGCGGGAATGACGGCTTAACAAAATACAAATACTTTCCAACAACCTGCTAATCGAATAAAGAAAGGGGGAGGCTTTCACCTCCCCCTGTTCAAGTCGAAGTTGCTCATAAGCCGAGTTCTGTTCCCCGACAGGACACCCCAAAAAGCAGGCTTTTTGGGGACCCCGGAAGTCGGGGTGATGATCATTTCTCTGGACCGTCTGTTGCCAGCCGGTTCTAGCGACCTTACCCGAGAGCTCGGGCGGGCCGCCCTTAGAAGAAGGCTTTCGCCTCCCTCGTGCTCTCCTATTTGGTCTTGCTCCGGGTGGGGTTTACCATGCCTTCGATGTCGCCATCGAAGCGGTGAGCTCTTACCTCGCCGTTTCACCCTTACCGGGCATCCGTAGGATGCCAGGCGGTTTATTTTCTGTGGCACTTTCCTTAGGGTCGCCCCCAGTCGCCGTTAGCGACCACCCTGCCCTTTGGAGCTCGGACTTTCCTCCCCCGCGCCAGGATCGTGAGATCCTGCCGAGAGCGATCATCTGAGCCACTTCGCCAACCGATCTTACACTCTTTTCGTATTCTTGTCGATAGCCTCGTTGGCCAGGGCATCGGCCTCGCTGTTCTCCCTCCTCGGGATATAATGGAACCGGACCGCCCCCTCCGGCCACTGCCGGCGCAGCTGCTGCGCTTTCTGGACCAGCGGAATGATCCCCGGATGTTTCACCTTGTATTCTCCCGTCATCTGGCGGACGACCAATTGGGAATCGAGGTAGAAGTCGATCTCCTGCGGCCGATGCTTCCGGGCCTCCTCCAACGCGCGAATCAGCGCCGTATACTCCGCCACATTGTTCGTGGCGATGCCGAGATATTCCGAGAGTGTTTCAATCGTCTCGGCCCGCTCATTTTTAATCACCACGCCGATGCTCGCCTCCCCCGGATTGTTGCGGGAGGCGCCGTCGGTGTAGATCGATAATTTCGCCATGGGTTAGGTCGGTGCAGGGAACAAAATGCGATGGCAGTAGGTGCAGGCGAGGACTTTCTCCCCTTTCCTCACCTCGGCCACCAATTGGGGGGGGAGGCTGAAATGACAACCGCTGCAGATGTTTCCTTTCAGGGCCACCACGGCCAGCCCTCTTTTCGTCGCGGCCAGCCGCTTGTATTCCTGAAGGAGATTCTTTCCGACCTTCTCGCTCAGGGCGGTCCGCTCTTGCTCAAGCCCCTTCATCGACTCCGACTTGCTCTTGAGCGCATTTTCCAACCCCTCTTTTTCGGCGCGGAACTTCTTCTCCTCCTCGGCCACCACCTTTTCCTGCGCCGCCGCCTCTTTTTTCACGGCGTCGGCCCGGTCCATCGCGACCAGAAGCTCTTCCTCGATCTTTCCCTTCTCCGCATTGGCCGATTCAATCTCGTGCAGATGGGTCTGATATTCTTTATTGGTCTTCAGCTCGGTGAGCCGTCCCTTGAGCTTGGTGATCTTCTCCTCCGCCGACTGGAGGGCCTGCTCTTTCTCTTTCCGCTCCTTCGTCGCCTGATCGAGCGCGCTTTTTAATTTGGCCAGCGTCTCCTTCGCCTGCTCCAACGGCTGCTGGGCGATCTGGAGCCGCTCCGGGAGCATCTTCTCCTCTTCGTGGTACTGGTTCAACTGGCGGTCCAACTCTTGAAGCCCCATCAACAGTGCAAGCGGCTCTTTCACGATCTCTCCCAACGACCTTTCTCCCAGAGCAGGAACTCCGGATATGGTGGGCCCACCAGGATTCGAACCTGGGACCAACCGGTTATGAGCCGGCGGCTCTAACCGCTGAGCTATGGGCCCGGTTTCGTTACTCGTGATACGTTCATCGTTAAACGTGAAGAAAGAGATATCCGAGTAACGAATACCGATGAACGTTCACTCACAGGCTTTCGACGAAACTCTTCAGCCGTTTGCTTCGGCTCGGATGGCGGAGCTTGCGCAGCGCCTTCGCTTCGATCTGCCGGATTCTCTCTCGCGTGACCTCGAAATCCTGGCCGACCTCTTCCAAGGTGTGGTCGGTCGACTCGCCGATTCCGAAGCGTTTTCTCAAGACCTTCTCCTCCCGGGGGGTCAACGTCTGAAGGACGCTGTTGATCTGCCGCTGCAGATCGTACCGGATCGCCGCATCGAGCGGGGAGATGACTTTCTTGTCCTCGATAAAATCGCCCAGATGGGAATCTTCTTCTTCTCCGATCGGCGTTTCCAGGGAGATCGGCTCCTTGGCGATCTTGAGGATTTTTCTCACCTTCTCGAGGGGGAGGTCCATCTTCTCCGCGATCTCTTCCGGAGAGGGCTCCCTTCCGAGCTCCTGCACCAGCTGCCGGGAGGTCCGGATCAACTTGTTGATCGTCTCGATCATATGGACCGGAATGCGGATGGTCCGCGCCTGGTCGGCGATGGCCCGTGTGATCGCCTGCCGGATCCACCAGGTGGCATAGGTCGAGAATTTATAGCCCCGCTTGTACTCGAATTTATCGACCGCCTTCATCAGGCCGATGTTTCCTTCCTGAATCAGATCGAGGAACTGGAGGCCGCGGTTGGTATATTTTTTCGCGATGCTGACGACCAGGCGGAGGTTGGCTTCCACCAGCTCGCTCTTCGCGAGCTTCATCTTCTGCTCCGCTTGAGAGAGCTGGCGGATCGAATCTTTCAGCTCCTCGGCGGTGACCAACGCCGCTTCCTCTACCTCGCGGACCCGCTTTCGGGCGTTCCGATAGATCTTTTCGATCTCCAGGATCTGCTCCTCCGAAAGATTGACCTTTTTCTCGACGGCCCGCATCTCTCTTCGCCCCTGCTTCGCTTTTTTGAAGAGGGCGTTCAGCTCCTCGCTCGCGACCCCCATCTTCCGCTTGCAAAGGGTCACCTCCCGTTCCGCATGGATGATCTTATCGGCCAGGGAGCGAAGCTCTTCGATCAGCCCCTCGATCACGCGAGGATGCAGGTTCATCGCCTCGATCTTTTCGATCACCTTTCCGCGCCCCTCTTTGAGGGTCTCCTGGGCGAGCTTCTTCGCCTTTTCGCTCCGGGCGGAGCGTTTCGTCCGCTCCACCAACCGGATGTAATCGCGCTGGCGATTCTTGAGCTGATTCATCAATTCGAGCGTTTTGGTTTTAAGCTCTTTTTCGTCCTGCTCCACAACCTCAAATTCTTCCTCCGGCATGGAGACGACATCGCCGATCGGAATCTGATCGGTCTTGAGCTCTTCTCCGAACGTCAACACCTTTTGGATGGCGATCGGAAGCCCGAAGACGATGTTGGAGATCTCTTTCTTCCCCTCCTCGATCCGCTTCGCGATCTCGATCTCCCCCTCCCTGGAAAGAAGCGGCACCGAGCCGATCTCGCGGAGATAAAGGCGGACCGGATCGTCGGTCCGGCTGACCGCGCCGGGGGTCAAATCGATCTCCTTTTCCCTCTCCTCGCCGACGACCTCTTCGTCGACCTCCTCGATCTCCTCGACATCTTCGACCTCTTCGTCCGATTCGACCGCCATCCGCTGGAACCGGCCGGCCTCCTCGGGGTCGATCACTTCGATATCCATCTCGCCGAACATCATCATGATATGGTCGAGCTGATCGGAAGAGAGAACATCGGCCGGAAGGGCGTTGTTCAATTCCTCATACGTGAGGAAGCCTTTCTCTTTGCCTAAAGAGATCAGCTGTTTGACTTCTTCCATCTTTTCTTCTTTGGACATGGAGCCTCCAATAGATTTCTAAAGGGACCAACCAATTTTTAATGCGACAAGGTCAAATGGCTGAGCTCTTTCCGAAGTTTTAGAAAGTGCTGCTGAAGAGACTTCATCAAAGAGAAATCTCCTCCCCGCTCTGCCAATTTGATCTTACTTTCAATCTCGCTGCTCTCCCTTCGGAGCCGCTTCGCCCGGAGGGAGAGAATATAGTCGCGCGCCGTTTGCTGCACATTCTCATAACGGTTTTCACGAACGGACAGACGGCTGTACAATGTGAGGAGGGGCGCTTCGATCTCGTTCAAGCGGTTCGGCGAAAACCACCGGCCCTCCTCCCGATTCCAAAAATGAGAGAGTATCCCCCGAATCTGCGGGTCTGTAAAATCTTCCAGATCGAGCTGATCGGCAAGCGCCGAAGGGTCGATTTGACTCTGAAGGAGGAGCGAGGCAATCGTTTCCTCATCGTGAGGAAGCTTCGACTCCGCAACCGGCGCCGGCCGGCTCGGAGAAACCTCTTTTTTATTCTTCCGGGTCCGGGAGGAAAATTCGGCCCTAAGGTCCCGCTCTTCAATCCGAAGTACATCGGACAGCCGCTTGAGGTAGTGGCTTTGTTCGACCTTGTTCTTTAATCTCTCGATGAGGGGGAAGATTTCTTCGGTTACTTTTATTTTATCATCAACAGACTTGAGAGCGGAAGCCTCCGTCATCTTAAAAATGGCGAAATCGATCGGCGTTTTTCCCTCCTCCAGTTTCTTGAGAAACCCGGCCTTCCCCTCCTTTCGAATAAACAGATCGGGGTCTTCCCCGGAAGGGAGAGAGATCACCTTGGCCGAGATCCCCTCTTCGATCAGAAGGGGGGCCGTCCGAAGCGCCGCCCGGGCGCCCGCCTCATCCGGATCGAAAATCAGAAGGACCTTTTCCGAAATTCTCCGAATGAGCCGCAGATGGTCCTGTGTCAGGGCGGTCCCCATCGTCCCGACGGCATTGGGAATTCCGGCCTGGTGGGCGGCAATCACGTCGAAATAACCCTCGACGATAATCAGAGCGTTGATGCCGGCCCCTTTGGCCCGATCCAAGGCGAACAGGTGTTTCCCTTTGGTGAAGACGGGGGTTTCGGGGGTATTGAGATATTTCGGCTGCGTGTCGTCGAGAACCCGCCCGCCGAACCCGACCACCCGCCCTTGCAGGTTCCGGATGGGGAAGAGAACACGATTTCGAAATCGATCGAAAAGTCCTTCTTCTCCCTGCGCCCCCTCCCTCCTGGAGGTCAATCCGGCCTTTTCCAAAAGAGAACGGGAAAACTGCTTGCCGAGCTGTTTGAGAAGATCATCCCGCCGCGGCAGCGCAAATCCGACGGAGAAGGCTTTGATCGTTTCGGCCGTGATCCCCCTTCCCTTCAAATAATCTCTGCAAAAAGCCCCTTCGGGCCGTTCGATCAGATTCCGGTGAAAATAGGCGGCCGCCGCTTCGTTCAGTTCATAAATTTGCGCCGCTTCACGCCGGGCCGGACTTTCTCGCTCATCCGGTCCCGCCTCGGGAAGCGCCACCCCCGCCTTGCCGGCCAGCCTTCGGAGCGCTTCGGGAAACGCAACCCCTTCGACCTTCATCACGAATTGAAAAACATCTCCCCCGACCCCGCAGCCGAAACAGTGAAAGAACTGCTTCGAGGGGTTGACGCTGAAGGAGGGCGTTTTTTCGGCGTGGAAAGGACAGAGACCGGTGAAATTCTGTCCCGCCTTCTTGAGGGTGAGGTATTCGGAGACAACGGAGACAAGATCGCTTCTGTCCCGAATGGTTTCGACGAGTTGATCGGAAACCCTTCTTCCATTCAAAGAGAGAGACCTTCCCTGACGATTAAGATCAAAGCTTAGAAATCGCGGCTTACCTTCGGTTTATTTCTGCCCAAGGCATTCTCGGACCATCTGGCTGACCTTGCTTCCTTCCGCCCGTCCCACAAGCTGCGGGACGAGGAGCTTCATCACTTTCCCCATATCCTTTACGTCGGCCGCCCCGGACTGGGCAATCGCCTCTTTGATCTTGATCCGGAGATCCTCGTCGGAAATCTGCTGAGGAAGAAAGGATTGGAGAATGGCGAGCTCTTTTGTTTCTTTATCGACGAGGTCCCGACGTCCCCCTTTTTCGAACTGCTCGATCGACTCCTTCCGCTGCTTCACGGCGGAGCTGATCACCTGAAGGATCTCCTCGTCGGTCAGCTGCTGCCCTTTGCCCTTGTCGATCTCTTTATTTTTGATGGCCGAGCGGAGCAGACGGATGACGGAAACCCGGTCGGTGTCGCCGGTCCGCATCGCCTCTTTCATTTCATCAACGAGTCTTTGCTGCAGCGCCATGATGGGGGGAGGAACCTCATTATCAATGGACGAGATTGCCAGAATGATCGGTACAGTAAATTTTAACTATAGCAAACCGGTTGTTGCTTGTCAACTAATTGTTTTTATTTCCTTTTTCCACCCGATACATTATCCGGGAGGCCACTGCAGGGAACGCCCCCCAAGTAAATGAATATGGAGGTGAAAAACGGTTTGGCCGGCATCCCGCCCTGAATTGACCACCGTACGGAAACCTCGCTCGGCAATTCCCTTTTCTCGCGCCAGCTTCGGGAGGGTCAGAAAGAGATGGCTGATCGCTTCGCGATCGTCCGGCGTCAGATCGAGCAACCCGGAGAGATGTTTCCGGGGAATGAGCAGAAGATGGACCGGGGCCTGCGGATTGATATCTTCGAAGGCGACCATCTTTTCATCTTCATAGACCAGTTTACTTGGGATCTTTTTCTCTGCAATCTTGCAGAAGAGGCAATCGCCCCCCGCAGAAACCGGTTGCTTCGACATCATGACTCCTCGCTATGGTTTTTTCCTCACTTGAGTCCTTGATTTTTTTTCGGCCAACCCCGATTGAGACGATCGCCGGCGAAGCTCCGCTTCAATGGCTTTGAGCGGGATCTGATGATGGTTCAGCGCGACCCAGAGATGATAAAGGAGATCGGCCGTTTCGTGGACCACCGCTTTTTTGTCTCGATTCTTCGCGCTGATCATAAACTCGCCCGCCTCCTCCCCCACCTTCTTCAAGATCCGATCGATTCCCCCCTCGAAAAGGGTGGTGGTGTATGACTTCGGAGAGGGGCGCCGTTTCCGATCCGAGATCGTCTGATAAAGCGCCTCGAAAACAGGAAGGTCCGGTTTCGATGGAGCAGTCGGCTTTGCGCCGTTGGGGGTGATCTTCTCAAAAAAGCAGGAGCGGCTCCCGGTGTGGCAGGCGACACCGACCTGTTCGACTTCGATCAAGAGGGTGTCTTGATCACAATCGGTGTAAATGGCCTTCACCCTCTGGACATGGCCCGAAGTTTCCCCTTTTCGCCACAATTTTTTTCGGGAGCGGCTCCAGAAGTGGGTCTCCCCCGTTTGGAGCGTTTTCTGAAGCGAGGCGGGGCTCATGTAGGCGACCATCAAAACATCTTTCTTCCGATGATCGACGATGACGGCGGGGATGAGACCGCGCGAGAATTTAAGCGGATCGGCTTTCTTTTTCATACGAGCCGGACCGGCACCCCCTTCTTCGAGAGATAGGCTTTCGCCTGCGGAACGGAATAGGTCTGATAGTGAAAGATCGAGGCCGCCAGCACGGCGTCGGCTTTTCCGACGGCGATCCCTTCATAGAGGTGATCCAAAGTCCCCACCCCCCCGGAGGCGATGATCGGAACATGAACCGCTTCGGCCACCGCGCGGGTCAGCGCCAGATCGTATCCCTGCGTCGTTCCGTCCCGGTCCATGCTGGTGAGGAGGATCTCCCCGCAGCCGGCCGTCTCCATCCGCTTGGCCCACTCGACGGCGTCGATTCCGGTCGCCTTCCGTCCGCCGTGGGTGAACAGTTCCCAGCCGTTTTCATCCCTGCGCTTCGCATCGATGGCGACGACAATCGTGGAGCTGCCGAACTGAAGCGCCGCCTCCCGGACGAACGCCGGGTTCTGCACGGCGGCGGTGTTGATCGAGACCTTATCGGCCCCCGCGGCGAGAAGCGTCCGGACATCTTCGAGGGTCCGGACCCCGCCGCCGACCGTCAGCGGCATCGAGACCTCCTCGGCGGTTCGCCGGACGATATCGAGCAGAATCTCCCGCTCATCGGAAGAGGCGGTGATGTCGAGAAAGCAGAGCTCATCGGCCCCCTGCGCCTCGTAGAGCTTGGCGATCTCCACCGGATCGCCGGCGTCTTTGAGATTGACGAAGCTCACCCCTTTGACGACCCGCCCCCCCTTTACGTCGAGGCACGGAATGATCCGCTTCGCGAGCATCAGGCTTCTTCTCCCCGGAGCGCCGCCAAGGCTTTCGGAAGCGAGAGGGCCCCGGTGTAGAGGGCCTTTCCGACGATCGCCCCCTCGACCCCCGGGATCTCGGCGAGCTGCTGAATCTGCGGTAGGGTGGTGACCCCCCCCGATGCAATGATCGGGATCTCCACCTGCATGCCGATCTCCCGGAAAAGCCCGATGTTGGGACCGGCGAGCATCCCGTCTTTTTCGATATCGGTCAGGATCAGCGCCGCGACCCCCGCCTCCTCCATCCGAACCGCCAGCGTCGCCGCCTCCTCCGGATGGACCTCCGTCCAGCCGCGGACGGCGACCCGCCCCTTTTTTGAATCGATCCCGGCGATGATCCGACGCGGAAATTTCCGCGTCGCCTCTTTCACCAGCGGTTCGTTCTGCAGCGCCGCCGTCCCCAGGATCACGGCCGCCGCCCCGGCCGAGAGATAATGCTCGATCCGATTGAGGCTGCGAATCCCGCCGCCGACCTGAACCGGAATCTTCACCGCTTTGATGATCCGCTCGATCAAGTCATAATGGACCGTTGCGCCGCTGACCGCGCCGTCGAGATCGACCAGATGAAGCCGCTCGGCCCCCTGGGACTCCCACTGTTGCGCCATGGCGACCGGATCTTCGGAGAAGACCGTCTCGGAATCCATCGCCCCTTGTATCAGCCGGACGCAGCGTCCGCCTTTGATATCGATCGCAGGGATTACAATCATCTTCCCTCCCTAATTCAATTTTGCGAAATTGGCAAGCATCTGAAGCCCCATCCGTTGGCTCTTCTCCGGATGGAACTGGCAGGCGAATACGTTCTCGTGCGCGATCGCCGAGGGAAAACGGACGCCGTAGTCGGTGGTCGTCGCCACCCAATTATTTTTTTTCGGAGCCCCGTAGTAGGAGTGGACGAAATAGAAATAGGCGCCGTCCGGAATTCCCTCCAAAACGGGGCTCTTCTTTTCGATCCGGATCTGATTCCATCCCATGTGGGGAACTTTCAAATCTCCCTCCGGGAATCGGACCACCTGCCCCGGTACCAGATCGAGCCCCGGATGGGACCCGAACTCCATCCCCTCCGTAAAGAGAATCTGAAGTCCCAGGCAGATGCCAAGGTACGGTTTTCCCGCCCGGATCGATTCGGTGATCGGTTTGAGAAGACGAAGCGTGTCGAGGTTCTTCATGCACTCCGGAAAGGCCCCCACCCCCGGCACCACCAGATGGGTTGCGTCCGAGACCGCCTTCGGATCTGAAGTAACCACGGCGGCATACCCCGCCCGCTCAAACCCCTTCTGAACGCTCCGAAGATTCCCCGACCCATAATCGACAATGACGATTTTCATACGTGAGAATATTAGAGCTTTCCCTTCGTCGAAGCGACCCCCTTCAACCGGGGATCGATCTGCGTCGCTTCATCGAGCGCCCGGCCGAAGCCTTTGAAGATCGCCTCCAGGATGTGGTGCGGATCTTTTCCATAGTGAAGGTTGATGTGGAGGTTGATCTTGCATTGATCGACGACGGCGCGGAAGAAATGCTCCACCAAATCGGTATCGAACTCCTTGATCTTCTTTTTCGGCATTTTCACCTGGTAGACGAGATAGGGACGGCCCGAAAGATCGACCGTCACCTCGGCCAGCGCCTCATCGAGCGGAATCGACGCATGGCCGAACCGCCGGATTCCCCGCTTCTCCCCCCAGGCCTTGGCGAGCGTCTCGCCGAGAACGATCCCGATATCTTCGACGGTGTGGTGATCGTCGATCTCGACATCTCCCTTCGCCTTCACCGTCAGATCGAAGTAGCCATGCTTCGCAAAAGCGGAGAGCATGTGATTCAGAAACGGGAAGGGGGTCTCGACCTGATACTTCCCAGCCCCGTCCAGGTCGATCTGGATGGTGATTTGCGTCTCTTTTGTCTCCCGTGTCACGGCGCCGTTACGCATTATTGTTCACCCGAATTCGGACCATGTTGGCGTGCGCCTCCAATCCTTCCACCTCCGCGATCCGGACGAGGTGTTGGCCGCTTTTCTCCAGCGCTTCCCGGCTGTACGAAATCACGCTGCTGCGCTTCACGAAGTCATCGACGCAGAGCGGCGAGAAGAACCGCGCCGTCCCGCCGGTCGGGAGAACGTGGTTCGGCCCCGCGATATAATCGCCGAGCGCCTGCGGCGTCTGCTCGCCGAGAAAGACCGAGCCGGCATGGACGATGCCGTCGAGGTAGGCGAACGGCTCGGCCACGAAGAGGGAGAGATGCTCCGGGGCGATCTCGTTCGACATCGCGATCGCTTGCTTTAAATCGGGAACGATGAAGGTGACGCCATGATGCCGCAGCGAGGTCGTGGCGATCTTCTTCCGGGGAAGCCGGGCGAGCTGCGCCTTCATCTCCCGCTCCACCTTCTCGACGAGCGATTTGGAAGTCGCCAGGAAGATTACCACCGCCTCCTCATCATGCTCCGCTTGCGAGAGAAGATCCGAGGCGACATAGGTCGGGTTGGCCCGGTCGTCGGCGATGATCAGCAACTCGCTGGGGCCGGCGATCATATCGATATCGACCAAACCGTACACCAACCGCTTGGCGGCGGCGACGTATTGATTCCCCGGCCCGACGATTTTATCGACCTTGGGAATCGTCTCGGTCCCATACGCCAAGGCGCCGACCGCCTGCACCCCGCCGATCCGGTAGATCTCCGTTACGCCGGCAATATCGGCGGCGATGAGCATGTAGGGATTGAGCACCCCGTCCGGAGAGGGGGAGACGATCACCAGGCGAGGAACCCCCGCGACCCGGGCGGGGATGGCGTTCATCAAAACAGAAGAGGGATAGGCCGCCTTCCCGCCGGGGACATACAGTCCGACCCGCTCGATCGGATGGACCCGCTGGGCAAGATAGATCCCGTCGTTCTGAACGGTAAACCCTTCTTTCTTCTGTTTTTCATGGAAAGCGGTAATCCGGTCGGCGGCATATTGGAGGCTCTCCACGACGGCGGGATCGGCCTTCTCATAGGCCCGCCGAGTCTGATCTGCATCGACCCGCATCTGGTCCGGGGTGAGTTTCAGCCGATCGAATTTTTCTGTATAACGCAGAACCGCCTTATCTCCTTTTTCCCGAACGTCATCGAGGATCTTTCGAACGGTCTTTTCGATTGTCCGGTCCCCGACATCCAATCGATGGAGCACCTTCCGATAAACCGCCTTAAACCGCCGATCTTCGACATGAACCGTCTTCATCATTGTTCGACCTCGTATCCCTTTTTCTACCGGTGAACCTTGACCTTCGATTCCCGACTGCCGCTCTTTTTTAATTCCTTCTTCACCGCCTCCATCAACTTCTGCACGGCCGGATATTTGATCTTCAGGCTGGCGCGATTGACGATCAGCCGGGCGGTGCATTGGGCGATCTCATCGACCACGCCGAGATGATGCGTCCGGAGCGTTTCCCCGCTGGAGGTGAGATCGACGATCTGATCGGCCAATCCGACTAGCGGCGCCAGCTCGATCGAGCCGTAGAGCTTGATGATCTCGATCGGGATTCCCTTCTCCAGGAAATAGCGCTCGGTGATGTTCGGATACTTCGTTGCGACGCGCAGCTTGGAGTGCCCGTTCGGCCGCTCCCCGTTCCCATTGCCGCTCGGACCCGCCAGAACGATCCGGCAGAAGCCGTATCCTAAATCGACCGGCTCATAAACGTCCCGCATCTGCTCCAGCAAAAGATCTTTTCCGACGATCCCGACGTCGGCGGCGCCGTATTCGACATAGGTCGGAACATCGGTCGCCCGGACGAGGATGATTTTGATCTTCTTCTCCGGGACGTCGAAGGTGAGACGGCGGCTCTCTTCGGTCAGTTCCGCCGGAACAATCCCGAGTTGGCCGAGAAAGGGGATCGTCAGCCCAAGGAGTCTCCCCTTTGACAGTGCGATCGTGAGGGTCGGCTTCTCCATCTAGGCCGCTCCTTTCACCCGGCGGATCGAAGCCCCGACTTTCGAGAGCTTCTCCTCGATCCGCTCGTATCCCCGATCGAGATGATAAATCCGGAGCACCTCGGTCTCTCCTTGCGCTACCAGGCCGGCCAAGATCAACGAGGCGCTCGCCCGAAGATCCGACGCCATCACCGGCGCCCCCGACAGCTTCTGCACCCCTTTGATCACAGCGTGATTTCCCTCCAGCCGAATCTCCGCCCCCATCCGGCGAAGCTCGGCGACATGGTTGAAGCGGTTCTCGAAGATCGTTTCGGTGACGACGGAGAGGCCGTCCGAAATCGACATCAGCGCCATCATCTGCGCCTGCATGTCGGTCGGAAATCCGGGATAGGGGAGGGTCTTCACATCGACCGCATGGACGGCGCCCCCTTTGACCCGAAGGAGATCTTTCTCCTCCGTCACGGTCGCCCCCGCCGCCCGGAGCTTCTCGATGACGCTGGCCAGATGTTCCGCGCGGCCGTGGCGGATCACCAGGTCCCCTTTTGTGATCGCCGCGGCGATCATGAAGGTCCCCGCCTCGATCCGATCGGGCATCACCCGGTAAGAGGCACGCTTCAGCGCGGCAACCCCTTGGATGGTGATTCGGTCGGTCCCCGCCCCCTCGATCCGCGCGCCGCAGGCGTTGAGAAACTGCGCAAGATCGGTGATCTCCGGCTCGCAGGCGGCATTCTCCAACGTCGTCGTCCCCTCCGCCAGGGTCGCGGCCATCATCAAATTTTCCGTTCCGGTCACGGTCGGGAGATCAAAATAGATCTTGGCCCCCTTTAGTTTGCCCGCCTTGGCATGGATCATCCCATGCTCGATCTTGATCTCGGCCCCCATCTTCTCCAGCGCGGTGAGGTGGAGCTGAATGGGGCGCGCGCCGATGGCGCAGCCGCCGGGAAGAGAGACATGGGCCTCGCCGCAGCGGGCCACCAGCGGCCCCAAGACCAGAATGGAGGCCCGCATCGTCTTGACGAGATCATAAGGGGCCTCGCAACTCTTGATCGTCTTGACCTGAACCGAATGGACCCCCTCCTGCTCGCTGATCTCCGCTCCCATTCGCTGTAGCAGCTTCTTGGTCGTGGCGACATCCATCAACTTCGGAATACCGAGCAGGGTTTGCGGTTCGGAAGAGAGAAGGGTCGCCGCTAAGATGGGGAGCGCCGCGTTTTTCGCCCCGCTGACCTCAATCTCGCCGATGAGAGGAGCCCCCCCCTGGATGACGATCTTATCCATCGGCGCCTCGTCTCCGGCAGACAGCGATCCGATCGATCCCGGCCGGATCTTGGAGAAAGGTTGCGCTGAACATCGTCTCCTGCGCGGCATAGGCTTGGAACCAGGCCGCCTGCCCCGCCCCGAGCTCAAAGAGGAGAGATCCTTCTTGCGTGAGAAAAGAAGGGGCTTTCCTCAGAATACGCCGATAAAAGGCGGTTCCCTCCTCCGGCGCGAAGAGGGCCTGCGCCGGCTCGAAATCGCGCACCTCCGGTTGAAGGGTGGGTCGATCTCGCTCTGGGATATAAGGGGGATTGCAAACGATGAGATCAAACCGATCCGCTCCCGCTTGAAGCGGCGCGAAGAGATCTCCCCGCACGAAATAAAGCTGCGGAAGGCAGCCGTGGCGCTCCGCATTTACGCGTGCCGTCTCAAGGGGCCTTTCATCGATGTCGGCGGCAACAACGTGAGAGTGGGGAAATTCTTTTGCCAGCGCAATCGCCAGCGCCCCGCTCCCGGTGCAAAGATCGAGAATACGACAGGGAGCAGGCGAGATCGTGCGCGCCCGCTCGACGATCAGCTCGGTCTCGGGCCGAGGAATAAAAACCCCGGGGCGGACCGAAATGGAGAGCCCGCAGAAATCGACCTGACCGGTAATGTATTGGATCGGCTCGCGCCGGGCGCGCCGCGTTAAATATGATTGAAAGAGGCCCTCTTGATCGGTCTCGATCGGCCGCGCAGGTTCTAAATATAGATCGATTCTACGGCAGGAGAGAAGTGCGCAGAGGAGCAGTTCGGCCTCCCGCCGGGGCAGGGCGATTCCTTGCGCTTCGAGGAAAGCGGTTCCTTGGCCGAGAAGTTCGGAGACCGTTTTTTCTTTTGTCATGGTGATCGGCATCTTCATTCAGGAGGAAGCGGGGTTGCTCGTCTCCAATCCCATTCAGGAAGAATTACGATTCGGCCAATTGCTTTGCCTCATCATCGGCGATGAGAGGCTGAACAAGGGAGTCCAGCTCTCCCTGAAGAACCTGATCGAGCTGGTAGAGGGAGAGGTTGATCCGATGATCGGTCACCCTGTTTTCCTTGAAATTGTAGGTGCGAATTTTCTCGCTTCGCTCTCCGGTCCCGACCTGGGATTTCCTGTTTTTTGCAATCTCCGCCTCTTGCTTCTCCCGCTCGACTTCCAGCAGGCGGGATCGGAGGATCCGCATCGCCTTGGTTCGGTTTTTTAATTGGGATCGCTCATCCTGGCAGGAGACGACGAGGTTGGTCGGAAGATGGGTGATCCGGACGGCGGAATAGGTCGTATTGACGCTCTGGCCGCCCGGTCCGGAAGAGCAGAAGGTATCGATCCTCAGGTCTTTCTGGTCGATATGAATATCGACCTCTTCCGCTTCGGGGATGACCGCGACCGTCACGGTGGAGGTATGAATCCGCCCGCTCGCTTCCGTCTCCGGTACCCGCTGAACGCGATGAACGCCGCTTTCGTATTGGAAATGACGATAGGCCCCCTTTCCCGCAACCGAGAGGATGACCTCTTTCAAGCCTCCGATTCCAGTCTCGCTGGAGTCCATCATCTCCACCTTCCAGCCCTTCTTCTCGGCATATTTCATGTACATCCGGAGAAGGTCCGACGCGAAAAGGGCCGCTTCGTTGCCTCCCGTCCCGGCGCGGATCTCGAGAAAGAGATTCCGATCGTCCAGGGGGTTTTTCGGAATAAGGAGCCTTCTGAGAATGGCTTCCTGCGCCTCTTTCTTCTGCTGAAGCGTATTCCACTCCGACTCCGCCATTTCGCGCAATTCCGCCTCCGCCGCCGGATCCCGCCGGACCTCATCGGCTTCCGCGATCTCCTTGAGAAGCGACTTGTAGGTCTCGTATTGCTGGATCGTCTCCACGTATTCAGACCGTTCTTTCGCGAGACGAATCTGCTCCTTCGGATTCGCCAGCACCTTCGGGTCGGACAGCTGAGCGCCGAGCACTTCGTATTTTTTAAAGATTCCTTCCAGTTTGTCTGTCAAGAAATCTTCTTTAGAGAGAACCATTTCTTTCCCGTACCGCTTGGTTAAGTTCAGATACCAGGCTTACCCTGGACCACTTAGAGAGGAGAAAATAAAAAACCTGCCCGGCGGGCAGGCTCTGGAAGAGGAAGTCGGGGGCTATTTCTTCGCGTATTTCTTCTTGAACCGTTCGACGCGGCCCTCGGTATCGATGATTTTCTGGGTCCCGGTGAAGAAAGGATGGCAGGAGGCGCAAATCTCAAGGCGGATTTCGCCTCGGGTCGACTTCGATTTAAGCACCGCCCCGCACGCACAGGTGATCTCCACCTCTTTATATTCGGGGTGAATGGCTGGTTTCATTGCAATCTCCTTTTATTTCATAAATGGGCATAGATCGAGCGTGAGATTATAGCTTAAATCACGTTTACTTTCAAGCCCTTTTTACTTGTTCATCGATTCCAAGAATTCTTTATTCGTTTTGGTCCCCCTGATCTTGTCGAATAAAAATTCCATCGACTCAATTGTCGAAAGGGGGCTCAAGACCTTCCGGAGAATCCACATCTTGTTGAGGTCTTCTTTATCGACCAGCAACTCTTCTTTACGTGTTCCGGAAAGGGTCATGTCGATCGACGGGAAGATGCGGCGGTCGGCCAATTTCCGGTCGAGGTGAAGCTCCATGTTGCCCGTTCCTTTGAACTCTTCAAAGATGACGTCATCCATCCGGCTTCCGGTATCGATCAGGGCGGTGGCGATGATGGTGAGACTGCCGCCGTTTTCGATGTTTCGGGCCGATCCGAAGAACCGCTTCGGCCGTTGCAGGGCGTTGGCATCCAAACCGCCGGAGAGGACCTTTCCGCTCGGCGGAACCACGGCGTTGAAAGCGCGGGCCAACCGGGTGATCGAATCGAGCAGGATGACGACGTCCCGCTTGTGCTCGACCAGACGTTTCGCTTTTTCCAGGACCATCTCGGCCACCTGGACGTGCCGCTGGGCCGGCTCATCGAAGGTGGAGCTGACGACCTCCCCCTTCACCTGGCGCTGCATATCGGTGACCTCTTCAGGGCGTTCATCGATGAGAAGAACAATCAGAATGATCTCCGGATGATTCTTCATGATCGCTTTTGCGATCGCCTGCAACAGCATCGTTTTACCGGTTCGGGGCGAGGCGACGATTAATCCACGCTGTCCCTTTCCGATCGGGGTGATCAAATCCATCACCCGGGTCGAGTAATCTTCCTGGCTGTACTCCAGCTTAATCCGCTCCAACGGATAAAGCGGGGTGAGGTTGTCGAAGAGGATCTTATCCCGCGCGACCTCCGGCTCTTCGTAGTTGATCTTTTCTACCTTCAGCAACGCAAAGTAGCGCTCGCTCTCCTTGGGAGGCCGGATCTGGCCGGAGACGATATCGCCTGTTCGGAGATTGAATCGCCGGATCTGCGAGGGAGAGACATAAATGTCGTCGGGTCCGGGGAGGTAATTGTAATCGGGGGACCGGAGAAATCCGAAGCCGTCCGGAAGGGTTTCCAGAACCCCTTCGCCGTAGATCGTTCCATTTTTCTCGGACTGGGCTTGCAGAATCGCAAAGATGAGCTCTTGTTTTCTCAGGTTGCTCGCGCCTTCGATCTTCAGCTCCCTGGCCACCTCAGTCAGGTCCGCAATGCTTTTCTCTTTCAGTTCGGCAAGATTCATCTTTTTCTCCTTGATATATTAAATCTTACAGTCAGTTTCTATTCAGGTATTGATTAAATGGTTTAAAAGTGTAAAAAGGGCGAGCATGTCAGATAGGATTTATCCGAATATGACCTTCATCGATATATGTTTAGATCGCATCATCATTAATTATAAGAATTGAACGAGGAAGGGATCGTAAGACGAGTAGGCAATTAGCTTATGGCCATCATTCCTTTTATGGTTTTTTTTAATGAAATGCTCTGAGCAGATATGGAAGAAAATTTGTGAACCACCTGAGACGGATCTTTCGTTTTGGACCGGCCAACGAATAATGTTGTAGGAGGAGATGCTGATGAAGAGCCGAGTCGGAAAGAAGTCCCAACGACATTCACTATAGGCTAAGTCGTATTATAGTCAACTCGTTTGTTTTTGTCAAACGCTATTTTCCGTCAAGGTTCGGCTTCATCGCTCTCCCCTCTTTCTCACTAGTGATTTGACATTTCATGGGAGGATGGTATATTGATTCCGTTTTCCAAATTGATGGAGGGGAAATCGATGAGGCAACGGCGGTTCTTTGTCGAGGGGATCATTGCTGGGGTCACGATCTTGTTGCTGGCGAGTTGCGCCGGTCACAAGGCCAAGCATGAGGAACCGGACTGGGTTCAAAAAGGAAACGGCGCTTTTCTCGATAACGATCAAAAGGCCTTCTATGGGGTGGGCGCCGTCACGGGGGTGAAGAACAAGCCGTTGGCAAAAACGGCCGCCGACAACCGGGCCAGAGCGGAAGTTGCAAAAGTATTCGAAACCTACTCCGCCTCCCTGATGCGCGATTATGCCGCCTCCACCACGGCCGGCGATTTCAAGAAGACCAGCGAGGAGCAGAACATCGAGCAGACGATCAAGACCTTCTCGGCCACGACCCTCTCCGGCGTGATCATTATCGATCACTGGACCGATCCCGCCGATGGAACGCTCTACTCCCTTGCGCGGCTGGACCTCGATAAATTCAAGGACAACATCCAACAGGCCCGAGAGCTGAATGCCGCGGTCCGCGATTACGTCCGAGAAAATGCGGAGAAGGCCTTCGAGGCGCTCGACAAGGAAGAAGAGAAACATCGGTAATCTCTTCGGGCCGATCCATTTTCCGATCCGGATGGTATCGTGCTGCAATCCCCCATTGAGAAAGGAAAGAACCATGATCAAGAAAGCGCTCTTTTTAATCCTTACAGCCACGGCACTCACCGGGATGATCTCTTGCGGCGGAAGGACCGTTTCCCGCGTCGAGACCGATACGGTTACAGACCTTTCGGGCCGCTGGAACGACACTGACTCCCGCCTGGTCGCCGAAGAGATGGTGAAGGATTCGCTGAACCGTCCTTGGGTCGACAATTTTATGAAGAAGCGCGGAACGGAGCCGACCGTCATCGTCGGGACGGTGGTGAACCGCAGCCACGAGCACATCAATGTCCAGACCTTCGTTAAAGACCTGCAGCGGGAGCTGACCAACTCCGGACGGGTCTCCTTCGTCGCCGGCCAGGGAGAGCGCGAGGAGATCCGGGCAGAACGGCTCGACCAGGCCCAGAACTCGTCGGACGAAACGGCGAAGGGCCCCGGGAAAGAGATCGGCGCCGATTATATGATGATCGGGACGATCAACACCATCCTTGATGAAGCCGACGGAACCAAGGCGGTTTTTTATCAGGTCGATCTCGAGATGGTCGATATGGCCAACAACAAAAAAGTGTGGCTCGGCCAGAAGAAAATCAAGAAAATCATCGAAAAAAGCCGGATCAAGTTCTAGGGATTGATGTCTCATGCATCCTTCCCCCCTATCTTCATCAAAATGCCGGACGCTCACGGCGCGATTCTTTAAGCTCGGGACCCTCTTCTCACTTTTGCTTTTGACCGCCTGCGGTCCTTCGCTCCGCCACCAGCAACTGGTGGAGCAGCATCTTCGCTCTCATCGGTATGCCGATGCCGATGCCGTTGTTGAGAAAAACAAGAACGACTACGGCGATCGCAATCGTCTTCTTTATTATCTCGATCGGGCTTTTCTCCTCCACCTCTCCGGGCGCTACGAGGAGAGCAACCGTTTTTTTGAACAGGCCACTGCCGAGATCGACCGGCTCTACACGCAAAGCCTCTCCACCCATGCCGGCGCGATGCTGACCAACGATAACCTTCTCCCTTACGAAGGAGAAGACTTCGAAACCGTCCTCATCCATCTCTTCTCGGCGCTCAACTATGCCGCCCTCGGCCGATGGGACGACGCGCTGGTGGAGGCAAGACAGGTCGATGCCCGCTTGAACCTGTTGAACGATCGGTACACGCAGAAAAACGTCTATAAGGAAGACGCCTTCGCGCGTTACCTATCCGGAATTCTTTATGAAACACGGGGAGAGTCCAATGACGCCTTCATCTCTTATCGAAAGGCCTATGAAGCATTCCAAGCATACAAAAAAAATTACAACACGCCGGTTCCTTCCCGGCTGGGGCTCGATCTGATCCGGATCACAAACACCCTTCATCTGCCGGAAGAACGGGAGGAGTATCAGCGGCTTTTTCCCGAGTCGGTGGAGGGCGCTTCCCGAAAATCTTCGGATCAAGAAGGCGAGGTTGTCGTAGTCACCTATGAGGGGCGGTCGCCCGTGAAGGAAGATTACTTCATCGATGCGCCGGTCCCCGATGGAGGGGGGGGCCTCTACCTGGTTCGGGTGGCGCTTCCCCGATTTGTCCCCCGCCCCTCCCAAGTCGGCTCGGTGGAGGTGACCTTCCGGCAAGGAGAGACCCTCCTTAAACAGAGCGCCGATGTGATGGAGGATATCACCGCCCTGGCAAAAAAGAACCTTGAGGACCGGATCGCCCGAATCTCTTCCAAGGCGATCGCGCGCGCGACGGCCAAATATGCCGCGGCCCGGACCGCGAAGCATCAGGCGAAGAAAAAGGGAGGGGAAGGGGCCGAGATCCTGACCGACTTTCTGACCAACGTCTATTCGCTCGCCACCGAGCAGTCGGACAAGCGGAGTTGGCGGACCCTCCCCGCCAAAATCCGTCTGGCGCGCGTTTCTCTTCCTCCGGGAGAATGGGAGGTCCGGATCGCCTACTACTCGAACCAGGGACATCTGATTGAGGAGCGCCCGATTCCGCCTCTAAAGATTGAAAAAGGGAAGCCGCAGTTTTTGATCGATCATCTCCTACAGTAACGCCGATTGAGGAGGACCTATGAAACGTTTCACCCGGTTTATTCTGCTCTTGGGCAGTATGGTACTCCCTCTCTTCGACATGACGGCAATCGGTCTCGCTGCCGAGAAACCCGACTGGGTCGACGGACCCAGCGAAAATTATCCCGAGGCATCTTTCCTGATCGGCGTCGGCTCCGGCGATACCCGGCAACGGGCGGAAGAGAGCGCCTATGCCGCGCTGGCCCGCATCTTCCGGGCCGAAATCCGCTCGGCCACCCACGAGCGGGAAGATTTCCGACAGACCGAAAAGGGAAAGCGGATCGAGATCGATCGGACGATTGACCTGCGAAACCAGACCGAGGTCTCCACGCAGAAGGTGCTCGAGCAGGTCCGGATCGCGGAGCGATGGACCGACTCCGTCTCTAAAGTCCACTATGCCTTGGCGGTGTTGGACCGGGCGAAGAGCGCTTCGGCGCTCCGCCGGAAATCGCTCGACGCCGAAATGGAAGCGCGAGAATGGGAAGCGCGGGCGAAAAAATCGGCCGACCCGCTTGAGCAGGCGCGGGCCCTCCACAAAGCGCTGCGGGCCGCCCGGCAGACCGAGATCTACGAGTCCGATCTTCGCGTGATCCAGCCGACCGGCCGGGGGGAGGGCCTCAAGGTCAGCGCCGCCGCCCTCGATGACCAACTGAAGGCGCTTTTAAGCCGCTCCTTTAAAGTGGATGTCCAGATCGACGGTCCGCAAGCGACAGCCGTTCGCGATGCCATCCTCGCCGGACTTCACGACAAAGGGTTCATCGGAGGGGGCGAGGGCGACCTGCTCATCAAGGGAAATGTCGGACTGGAAGAGGCCGATCTGAAAGACCCGAAATGGCACTATATTCGGTGGTCCGCCGATTTGACACTCACCCAAAAGGAGGGTCAGAAAGAGTTCGGCCGCATTCAGCGGTCAGGGAAAGAAGGCCATCTCACCCCCAAAGAAGCGGAGCGGAAGGCGCTGTCCGCCCTCCAAAAGGAGCTCTCCGAAACGGTTGGCGAGAGCGTCTTAAAGCTCATCTACGGAGAATAAATCCATCCAGGAGAGGACCGGCTCAACATATTGAACCCCTGCATCAAATTGCATCGGAAGCGTCGAGCATGTTAAAGTAATAAAAGTTCTCAGCCTCACTGTTCGATAGCGCCTAATGTCACTTCAAAAGGAAAAGCGCGATGAAGGTCGCCGGTATTCTCATCGGGATGGGCATCCTCCTCCTCGTGTTGGTCCTTGCCTCTATTTCCCGAATGAATACGATCCGCTCCGAAGCCAAGGCCGCGCGCGCGCGACAGGCCCCCCGGATCGTCGTGCCCGCCCCGGACCCCGCCCGATTCAATCATTTGAGAATCGCCAAGCTCGGGAGAGACGGCGCGCCGATGGTCTTCATCCGGGGAGGGACCCTCTGGAGAGGGGCCAAAATAGAGGGAGAGTTCGATGAAAAGCCGGCGCGCGAGGTGACGATCAACGCTTACTTCATCGATCTTTATGAAGTCACCAACGCCCAGTATCAGCAATTCGTCGAGAAAACCAACCGCCACCGGCAGGAGGTGATGGTTTTTTTTGATGATGTCTCCGTCTTATTCCAACCGAATCATCCCGCCGTCGGCGTCTCCTGGTTTGATGCCGACGCCTATTGCGCCTGGAACGGAAAGCGACTCCCTACCGAGGTCGAGTGGGAACATGCCGCCCGCGGCGAGGAAGAACACCCTTGGCCTTGGGGAGGAGATTACGCCGACGGTTATGCGAATGCGCGCGGCGAAGACGACGGCTTTGCCTATACCGCCCCGGTCGGAACCTTCGAGGCCGGCCGGAGCCCGTTCGGCCTTTACGATATGTCCGGAAACGCCCTCGAGTGGGTCTTCGATTGGTATGATGAATTTTATTACAAAGACGGGCAGGTCACCCATCCGAAAGGGCCCGAGGTCGGCATGGCCAAAGCGGTGCGGGGAGGCTCTTGGGACAATGTCGGAAGCGACGTCCGGACGACCAAACGTTATGCCGTCGCTCCGTACCGAAAAGAGGCGACCATCGGTTTTCGCTGCGCCATGGACGCCCCGGACGCCCCCCCCTCTCCAGTCGCAACCACCTCGAAAGAAACCTCTCTCAAGAAGAATTAATCCCGCTCTCTAGTAAGCTAGACCCGGAGATGGATCGATCGTCTCGGCGAATTTTCCTGTACCGGAATAGATACGCTAAATATACTTAGTATCTTGTAGGGCCGGATTCTGCTTGACTCGTCGACGGCGGATTGGTTAGTGTACAGGGTGGCTGAGTGATACCATCCCCGTCTAACCCTGACGGGACTTGATCTGGGAATGCCCGAGCGGCATGGATGTTTGATTCAGATTAAGCGCAACGCTCATCCTCGCGAACACCCAAAATCATCTATAGTCACTAACATCAAAAATTCTCTTCTCTAAACCGATGCCGCGTATATCGTATATAAAGACGGGCCCTGTGGACCGGGAATGACAAAAACCATTTTACAGATTGATCTCAGAGACAACCGCGCACATCCTGACCCTTGCTCCAATCTGAAGCAAATCATCACAGAGCACCTCCCCGGGGAACGGGTTCAACTGATCGGCGCATCGGCCCTCCCTTCACCGGAGGCGTTGTCGATTCGGGCGCCGCACCTGATCTTACTTCAATCTTCCTCGGAAAAGATCGCTGCAGAAGCGGTCTTCTCTTTTCGGCGGCTCGGCTACTTTGTGCCGGTCCTCTGGCTCTCCTGCCAGGGTCCCTTGATTAATCTTGCCCCCTTGAATCAAGTCCTTCAGGTCGCGGACGATTTTCTCTTCTGCCCTTTTCAGCCGGGCGATTTGATCGCCCGCATACAAAAATGGCTTCAGTTCGAAGACCGGAGCGCCGCCGAGCGGCTGAAGATCGATCTTGGCATGGGTTCTCTCATCGGCGAGAGCGATCCGTTTGTAAAAGCGCTTCGCCAGATCAGCCTCCTGGCCCGATGTGATGCGACCGTCCTCCTCTCCGGGGAGACGGGAACCGGAAAAGAGCTCGCCGCTCGCGCGATTCACTACCTGAGCGCCCGCGCGGGGGGCCCGTTTATTCCGGTGAATTGCTCCGCGCTTCCAGAAACCCTCCTTGAAAACGAGCTCTTCGGCCATACCAAGGGAGCCTATACCGACGCCTCGCTCCCGCAGCGGGGCTTGATTGCAGAGGCGGAGTCGGGCACCTTGTTCCTCGATGAAATCGACGGGTTGAGCCTGACCGCTCAAGCCAAAATCCTCCGCTTTCTCCAGGAAGGGGAGTATCGGCCGTTGGGGGGACGACAGCCGCTCCAGGCCGATGTCCGGATCGTGGCGGCGACCAATGCAAATCTGGTCGAGAAGGTCAAGGCGGGAACGTTCCGTGAAGACCTCTACTTCCGTCTGTATATTCTCTCGCTCTCTTTGCCCCCGCTCCGAGAACGGTCAGAAGATATTCCGCTGCTCGCCAAGTACTTTTTAAAAAAATATTGCCGGCGCTTCCGAAGCGATTATAAAATCCTCTCACCGGCGGCCCTGATGAAGCTCTCCTCCTACGCATGGCCCGGCAATGTCAGAGAGCTTGAAGCGGTGATCCAGCGTGCGATTGTCCACTCTCCGGTCTCTCTGATCCAGGCCGAGGAGATCGACCTTCCTCACGCCGAAAATCCCCCCAGACGGGGATATCCCTTCCGGACGCTCAAACGACGGGCGATCGACACCTTTGAGAAATCCTATCTCTCCCAACTGTTGATGACCCACCGCGGAAACATCTCCCGCGCCGCGAAAGAGGCGGGGAAAGATCGAAGGGCTTTCCGGCGGCTGATGGAAAAACATGGCCTGATCCGACAGCAGTTCATCAATGCGGGGCAAGGCGACGCCCAGGTGATTTAGGCTCCCACTGCGCCCCGCTCCCCGTCGATTTTTTTCCCAGGGCATGGGCGAAAAAAGAATACGATCGCATGGAGGGCTCAGTTCTGGGTAGCGGGTGTGATCTTCTTTTCACGACGAAGGTTGCGCCAGCCCGAGAGATCTGCCGAGGAGATTGCCCTCCTCCACAACCGACACGGTCACCGCCTCGCTCCCCGGCCTGACGGCGGATTCGATACAAAAGCCGGTGCTGGGCGGTCACGCTGACCTACCAGGACCTCCGGACCCGAAACGCGTTCTCTGTTCTGATCTCTCTAAAAGGTCTCGGCAAGACCGGATAAGCCGGTTCACTTCGCTCTTCTAAGGTTTCGCCAGGGAGCCTGCCCTGACCCATCGAGACGTTTGATTTAAATTTTCCCGGCGCCGGGAAAATAATTCCCCGTTGTGCCCGAAGAGAATAGACCTTTGGCAAAAATGCCTGATACCCGGGCTGGTATCGGATTATCAGGGCAAAATGGCAAGTTAATCATTAGCCGGATCGTACGTGACGCGAAGAAAGGAAAAGGGGCCTGCCTGCGTAGTTGACTTTCGAAATCGAATGCGCAATTTGTAGACCTGGCCCGGTCGCTTGAAAAAACCGGGCTGCGGTCCTTCGCCGCCGCGCCCGGCTCGGGAGAATCCGCATTGACCGCCCCCTCATCGTCCACCCGGGTGCTGTTTGTCTGCATCGAGAACGCCAATCGGAGTCAAATGGCTCAGGCCTTCGCGCGTCTCCACGGCGGTCCGACCGTCGAAGCGCACAGTGCGGGCTCGAACCCTTCCGGCCAAATCAACGCGAAGGCCGTTGAGGCGATGCGCGAGTTGGGCTACGATCTGAACACCCACGAATCGAAGTCCCTCGCAGACATTCCCGACGTGGAGTACGACGTCGTTGTAAGCATGGGATGTGGGGACGCCTGTCCCTCCGTGCGAGCCGTGCGCCGCGAAGATTGGAACATTCCCGACCCGAAGGAGTTTTCGCCGGAGCGGTTTCGGGAGGTGCGAGATTTGATTGAAGCGAAGGTCAAGGATTTACTTGCAGGTCTTCGAATTCAGCGCGGCGCGGTCTAACCGTCGGTTGGAAGCGTCTCATTTTAGGTCGGCTCGCCTCGATCATCGGGCGCGCAGAGAGCAGGTTAATCGATGATAGGCCAGTGGATTCTCATCACAACCGGAGCCGTCGTCATCAGCGCTGCGATCGCGGTCTTGATCGGACGGGCCCGCGAAACCGCCCAGGCCGAGCAGATGGCGGCAGCCCTCATCGAGAGCGCCGGCCGGCTGGCGAACGGGACCGTCGATTTTGGCACCTTCTCCGAACTCCCGCCCCCGGTTGCCCGTTTTTTCCGGCACGTTCTGACCAACGGCCAGAGGTTGATCAAAGCAGCGACGTTGCAGCAATCGGGTCTGCTGAGAACCGATCCAGCCGCCGAAAGTTGGTCCCCCTTCACCGCAAGCCAACTCGCGGTGCCAGGCGCCGGTTTCGTTTGGAACGCCAAGGTCGAGATCCCTTTCGCCGCTCATATTCGTGTCCGGGACAGCTACATCGCCGGTGTCGGCTCGGGCCGCGTCACTTTCTTGTCGGCCTTTGCTGTCGCCTCGGAAGCAGGCGCACCTGAATTGAATTCGGGCGCGTTGCACAGGTACCTGGCCGAGGCGGTCTGGTTTCCCACCGCCCTCCTGCCCCAGTCCGGGGTGGTGTGGCGTCCGATCGACGATCACTCGGCACTGGCCACGCTCACAGACAGGGGAACGACGGTGTCGTTGGAATTTCGTTTCAACGAAGTCGGAGAGGCGACGGGTATCTACAGCGCCGGTCGTTTCGGCAGATTCGGCGGCGAATATAAGCAGGTCCCATGGCAGGGCCACTTTCGGGACTATCAAGTCCAAGCAGACATGCGGATCCCCCAATATGGGGAAGTTGGCTGGTACGACGACGGCGTTCTACAATTGGTCTGGAAAGGACGCGTCCTGAATGCGCAGTATGAGCTTGAGCCGTAAGGCGATTGTTCACGCGGCCGGTCCGCCCGCCGACGGAGCGCCGCACCGGCGCGCTCGTTCGTCAGCCTCCATTGCGAGGAGTCCTTTCGGGCCCCCTCGCTTCAGGCACGATTCGAAAGGAAGGAGAAATCAATGCATCCGAAGGTCGTGATCCGGGGCGAGACAGCGGCGGATGTCGACGCGATCCGGGAGGTGACCGTCTCCGCATTCAAGACCCTGGAGATCAGCAGCCACACGGAGCAGTTCATCGTCGCGGCGCTCCGCGCCGCCCAGGCCCTCGCCGTCTCGCTGGTGGCGGAGGTCGACGGCCGGGTCGTCGGACATATCGCCTTCTCGCCGGTGACCCTCTCGGACGGGACGAGGAACTGGTACGGGTTGGGACCGGTGTCGGTGTTGCCGGAGCACCAGCGGCAGGGTATCGGCAAGGCGTTGATCGAGGAAGGTTTATCCCGGCTGAAAGGCCTCAAGGCGCGAGGGGTCTGTCTGGTGGGGCATCCGGAATACTACAAAAAATTCGGGTTCAAGAACGCCCCGGGACTCGTGCACGAGGGGGTGCCGCCGGAGTTTTTCTTCGCTCTCTCTTTCGACGGACAGATCCCGCAGGGGACCGTCACCTTCCATGAAGCGTTCCACGCGAAGGGCCAAGAGGGCGCCGGCAACGATTGAAAGCCCCGACCTCTCCAAAGATCGCCCCAGCAAATTAGCCCGGTCCTTATTGATCGGCTTCACGATCTTCTGAGCCGGGTGTAGCGCTCCCTTCCGGACGGTCCCGGCCGGCCAAACCCCCACCCCGATTGGTCCCTCGAGAAACCCGGATTGATTTTTCACGAATCCGCGGATATACTCGCCCCCGTTATGACCCGAAGAGAATCGCCCTTGGGCGAAAGTTTCTGAAAGACGGCACCCCACTGGAATATATGCTGGTCAATATCCGCGACTGGTGCAAAAACGACTTTGAGGTCGTCCACCAGCTTCGAATCAACACTGACACCAGTTTTCAACGCTACGACCTCATTCTCCTGATCAACGGCCTGCCACTTGTGCAGATCGAACTGAAGTCGCTACAAATCAGCGCCCGCCGCGCCATGGAGCAGATCGTCGAGAGAATATCTTTATCTGGTGTTTCTTTCTCGCCGTCGCCCAACTGGCCGTGGATCAGCAAGAGGCCTATCGCTGGGTCAAATATATCTATATCGACGACCCCATCTCCTCGCTGGATGACAACAACGCAATCGCTGTAGTCTGCCATCTCGCGCAACTGTTGAAGGGTGCCAAGGGGCAAATCAAAGCCGTTGTCTCCTCCCACCATGCCCTATTTTTTAATGTGGTATGGAATGAGCTGAATGAAAGACGAAGGGATAACCCGCTTCAGCCTCTATTCCTGAATAGTAAACCGGACGGAACCATCACGCTCTGCGATACCAAGGACACACCCTTCTTTCATCATGTCGCGTTGCTAAAGGAGTTGCATGAGGCCGTGGAGTCCGGCCAGCTCTCTACCTACCACTTCAATGTGTTGCGCAGCATTCTGGAAAAAACAGCCTCATTCCATGGGTTCCCGAACTTTTCCGCTTGCATTAAGAAGGACAAAAACGATGAGGATGGCCTCCTGTATGCACGCATGATCAACGTCCTGAGCCACGGCAATTATTCGCTCTTTGAGCCCCGCGAAATGCTGGAAGAGAATAAGCAGTATTTTACAAAAATCTTAAACGACTTTATGGCGAACTATCGGTTCAATCCCGAGCTGTTCCCGCAACACCCGGAGGAGACAGCAGTATGACAAAAGAAGAGCGCAACCAACTTGGAAAGACCCTCTGGGACATCGCCGATCAGTTGCGCGGAGCAATGAATGCCGACGATTTCCGTGACTATATGTTGTCGTTCCTGTTTTGCGATATCTCTCCGACAATTACGAATCGGCAGCGCGGAAGGAGTTGGGAAGGGACTATCCCGCGCCTGCAGAAGGCGAGCGGCGCGCGCCGCTGGCGATCTGGTACGAATCGAATGTGGAAGATGTCCCCGCTTTTGAGAAGCAGATGCGACTTAAGGTGCACTATGTGATCGAACCGCCATATCTGTGGAGCAGCATATACGAAATGGCGCGCACCCAGCATGACGACCTGTTGGACACGCCGTGGAAGGGTTTTAAGTATATCGAAGAGAAATCCTTTGAAAGCACATTTCAGGGTCTGTTTTCCGAGATCAAGCTACACTCCGAAAAACTGGGAAAGACGGCCAAACTGCGCAACGAAAAACTCTGCGCCATTTATAAAGAAGATCGGCGACGGCATTGCCCAGTTCAGCACCACAACTGATATTCTCGGCGATGCCTACGAATACCTGATCGGCGAATTTGCCGCCGGGTCGGGTAGAAAAGCGGGTGAGTTCTACACTCCCCAGCAAATCTCAACGATTCTTTCCCGAATCGTTACCCTGGACAGCCAGGAACCGGCCACCGGGAGAAGGAAAAAACTTAACAAGGTATATGACTTCGCCTGTGGTTCCGGCTCGCTGTTGCTCAACGTACGCAAGCAACTTGGTAAGGACGGTATCGGCAAGATCTACGGCCAGGAGAAAAATATCACGACTTACAACCTGGCACGCATGAACATGCTGCTGCACGGGGTGAAGGATACTGAGTTCGAGATTCACCACGGCGACTCGCTGCTCAACGACTGGGATATCCTCAACGAGATGAATCCAGCAAAAAAAGTGCAATTCGATGCCGTGGTCGCTAATCCCCCTTTCAGCTACCGTTGGGAGCCGAACGACGCGTTGGGCGAGGACTTCCGCTTTAAGAACTACGGCCTTGCGCCGAAATCCGCCGCCGATTTCGCATTTTTGTTACACGGTTTCCACTTTTTGAGTGACAATGGTGTGATGGCCATTATCTTGCCGCACGGTGTGCTGTTCCGGGGCGGCGTGGAAGAACGGATTCGGACCAAACTGCTCAAGGATGGCCATATCGACACCGTGATTGGCTTGCCCGCCAATCTCTTTTTCTCCACCGGCATCCCGGTTGTATTCTGGTGCTCAAACGCTGCAAAAAGCCGGATGATGTATTGTTCATCAACGCCAGCGAACATTTTGAGAAGGGCAAGCGTCAGAATCGCCTGCTGCCGGAACACATCGACAAGATTGTCGACACCTACCAGCACCGGAAGGAAGAGAGCCGCTACGCCCGCCGCGTTGCAATGGAAGAGATTGAAAAGAACGACTACAACCTGAATATCTCGCGCTACGTCAGCACAGCCACAGCAGAGGAGGAGGTCGATCTCCAAGCGGTGAATCGAGGCTTGGTTGAGCTGGAACAGAAGATCGCCGCCGCCATCAGCCGCCATAACGAATTTCTCAAAGAGTTGGGGCTACCCCCATTGCCGCACACAGAAAAGAAGCAGTAATTCCGCAGAGAGAAAAGGGCCACCCATTAACAGTCGAAGTCAAGAGTGAAAAAGAGATCCCTCCTCTATTTTAGGTTAACAGAGTATCCAACAATACATATTCGGGATTCACACTTTGATCGCTGCGTCCGTGGCTTCGTCGGTTCGAAGTCGTCTCATTCTCAGAATGATCCGCTTCAGTCACCCATCCGGATCTAGCCTAAAACCATAAACAGTCTTCTCTTAGGCCCAAACAGTTGTTTGACTGTTCCAGAAATCATTCGGTTCCATGCCGTGTCCACTCAGATTGTTTACAGGCTCCGTTCCCAAGGCGCTGGGTCGGGCCAACCCCTTCTGGCTCATGGCATGGGCGGATCAAATGGAATTCCTTTAAAGCGGGTTGAAGCGGCTCCCAATCAGATCTGATGGTTCGACCAACCCCTATTCTGGCTCAACCGCCTCAACCCTTTCCTTCTACTTGTGAAATAAACGTTCTGCGTCAAATGCGGGCGGATTCCGGGGACACCATACTTAATTATTGACTCCTCTTAGGCGAAGGGTTGCCCTGCCGTCATGGTTAGAATCGCACGGGTCATCGCGCCCGGTATCCCCCACACATCACTCAACGCGGCAACCGCCGGCAACAGACATTTTTTCACGATGAGGATTACCAAGTTTACATTCGACGGATAGCCGAATGGTGCTCTCGTTTCAAGTTGGTAGTCTGGCATACCGCCTTATGCCGAATCATGCCCAGATGATTCTGGCCCCACATGAGCGAACGGGACGCCCACTTGAAGGCGAAGGGTTTTATTTCCAAGCCTAAAACCGTATCCTTTCGTCGTCGAAGACCAGGGGTAAAGAAAAAGACATCGAATTAAGTATGGTGTCCCCGGAATTACCCCGGTTGCGCTGATCGGGGCGGCAGCGAAACAAAAAACCGTCTCGCTCTGCAAGAGTCCCCCTTCACCATTCCGATTTTAAAGGCACCCGTTTTGCAATAGCCACGGATGGACATACGCGCCGTTTTCGCGTCGTCGCGGTAAAGGCTCTGCCTCCACAGTTCCGGGGCCTCCCGACCTTCTCCGAAGCGCGGCGCCGAACGACGGAGGGACTATGGATCAGCAAAAACAGAGGATGGGGATGAGCTGGGGCCGATTCGCGGCGATGATCGCGACCTCGACCTTCATCATGTTCTTTTTGATGTACCAACTTGTCTACTCCCTTGACCACGCAATGTTCAGTATGAACCGGCTGATCGCATCATTGGTGATGGGGTGCGTCATGACGGTCGTGATGTTGAGCTTCATGTGGGCGATGTACGAAGGGATCGGAACCAAAATCGCCGTTCTCGCCGCGGCCGCCCTCGCCGGCGTCCTCCTCCTCTCCGTCAACCGGAGACAGGTCTTGATCGAAGACGTCACCTTCATGAAGTCGATGATCCCCCATCACTCCATCGCGATCAACAACGCCCGGAAGGCGCGCATCAGCGACCCCCGTGTTCGGGAACTGGCGGACCAAATCATTTCGTCGCAGGTTCGTGAAATCGCCGAAATGGAGCAGCTCATCGACGATATCGGGCGCCACGGCGAACGGGGCACGGCCGCCCTTCCCGCCCGTGCCGCGGAGGTGACCCCCGAGATGGAACGCGAAATCAGGGACGCCGTGCGGTGATCCGCGCGCCGGGGTCTCGCGCTTCGGCGAGCGGCCTGCGCGAAGAAGTCGTTCGCCCTGCAAACGGCCTCAGGTCAGCGGCGCCGGCGGCAGGGGTGGTCCCGGCGGGGTGATCGGCGTGTTGACGACCATCACCGTTTTGGTCCAGGTGTCCAAGAGGGTCGCGATCGCATCGGCTTGCTGGGCCGCCGTCTTCTTATCGGCCACCCCCGATGTAAAGAGCGCAATCAAAGCGGCGGAGAGGACCCCCGGCGGGGCGACGGTGACCACGCCGGCCATCGTCGGCGGCGCCGGAGGGGGCGGGGCTGCAAAGGCGATCGGCGGGGCCATCCAGAAGGCGACGAAGGCAAGGTCCATCGCAGAGGCCAATCCGGAGACCGCCGCCGGAGGGGGCACCCCCTTCGCCGCCGTGAATCCGGCCGCCAAGGCGCCAGCGAGCGCGGTTTGGGCCGCCGTGAGCGAAGGGGGCAGCGGGGTCGTCGCTCCCGCCTGGGCCCCCTCCGCATATTTCTTGTAAGCCTCGGCCCACTTCTTCCCCGCTTCGGTCTCGTCGGGCGGAAAAACGATCTCCCCCGGTTGCGCCGGATCGTTTCCTTCGAAGATATCCTTGAGGCGGTTGGAGAGGAGGGTCTTGTTCAGCGGCATCGGCTATTCCGCCTTGAGCACCTTCGTGATCGACTTCGGATTGGTGGTGGAAAGCACCACGGGCGGCCCGGTCGGCCCGACCCCGCTCGGATGGGTGTGGGTATCGAATATCGTCTGGACGAAGGTTTTTGTCGCCAATTCCTCCGGCATCTCGGACGCTCCCTGAGCGATCACCGAATCGGCCTGGATCGTGATCTTCTGGCCGCTTCGATCGATGACAATCTCGGTCCCCTCCTTCGTTCGAACCGTGATCGACTCGCTTCCCGAGCTGTCGTTGATGATGATCACATTCCCCGACGGCGTCTTGATGACCTGCTGCTGCGGGTACGATTGAAGCGCCTCCTCGGGGAGTTCGCTCTGCCCCCCCGGCTTCCCCCAACTGCAGCCGGTCCAGAGCGGATGGTCGAGCTCTCCTTCGATAAACTCCACCCAGACCAGATCTCCGACCTGCGGCATGAAAAAGAAGCCGATTCCCGCCCCGGCATACGGGACGGCGGGCCAGGCCCAGCCGCTCACGGCGTCCGCGAGAAGACTCGGCACGGTCACCTTCAGCCGTCCGAGCTGTTCCGGATCGTTATTATCCTGAACGAACCCGCGATACTTTCCCCAATATTTCCCTTCGGCCCGCTCGACATACCGGGCCATTCTTTCGTCCATCGCTAACCTCTTCCCATTGGAAAATGATAAATGGAAAACGGCAAATGGAAAATAATCATTTTATTCTCCTCGCTATTCTATGGAATCGGCAGCCCGATCCGCAACCGTTCCATCCGCAGATCGGCTTTCCGGACGTAGATGATTTCGACCTGCAGCGTGCTTCCTTCGCTTTCTGCGGCAACGGAGACCTGATCGACTTGAAGCTCGTCCCCCAGATAGCGCTGGAGCGCCCGGTTGACCATGAACTCGGTCGTCGCCGCCAGGATGTCGTTGTTCGGATCGAAGACCAGATCGCGCAAGCGGGTTCCGTACTCCGGCAGGTTCACCCGCTCCCCCGGCGACGTCAGAAGCAGTTGGAGGATCTTCCCCCGCAGCAGCGGATCGCCCCCCTGGGCGTAGACCCCGCCGGTCCCATCGATCCGGAACGGAAAGCCGAGCCCGCTCGGAACTGACGGCGGCCCGCCCCCTCCGGGGGAGGTGAAGATCGGCGCCTGAACCGGCTGAACGAAAAGAGGAATCGTTTTCGAGGGAAGACTGTAGGCGCCTCCCCGCCGGGCGATCACCGTGAAGTAATAATGCCCCCCCTCTGCAAAGCCGGGGATCAACGCCGAGGTGACTTTGAGATTCCCGGCGCGAAGCGTCCGGAAGGGATCGAGCGGGTCGGGGCTGGAGAAGAGGTCAAACGCGATTTTTTGCGCTTCGATGTCGTCGGCGTAAGTCCACTCCAGCAAGACCATGCCGGCCCCCTCGTCTTGGCCGGTCAGATCGGAAGGGGATGTGATCGGCGCGCCCAAGGGGGACAACCCCAGATCGGCGAACGTCCCGATGCAGAAAAAGCACGGCTCAAATCCCTCGGCGACCGCCTGCCCCGCCGTATCCGGGGTGAAGGACTTCTGCATCAAAATTTCCGAAATCTGGCACTGCGCTTTCTGGTTCGCCAGATCGTGAAACTCGTTGCTCTTCAGATTGCCGAGATAAGGGGCCATTATTTTTTCTCGCCGCGCTTGGTCCCGATGAGATTTTGGACGGCGTAGGCCCGAAAGGCCCGGAGCCACTCGGCATCCGGAGTGTCGGCATTTTTCAACACCCGCTCCAGCGCCGCCGGGCCCTCCGCCGCTAGCCCCCTCACGACGGGACCGGGGGCCGGCCGTTTCAGATCCTCCAGGCCCTTCCGGTTCGAGAGGAGCTTTTCGATCTTCGTCCGGTCGGTCCGCGAAGGTTCTCCCTCATAAGTAATTGAGACCCGCCCCTGCCGGACCGCCAGCCCTTTCACCCCCGGAACCTTTTCCTGGACCGCTTTCAACACCTCGCTCAACGGCACCCCCTCCGGGTTCTCGCGGCTCTCCACCGTCACCGGCAGCTCGACCTCCGCCAATTCAACATGCTGCGCCGGTCCGGTGATTTTTTTGATCGGCACCGCCCCCTGGATCAGCTGCTGGCCGACCGGGTTCTCAAGAAAGGGCCGAAGCGGCTCCAGGTCTTTTTTCGTAAAGATGTAACGTCCGGGCATTGAAAACCTCCATAATGAAGCTTTCAGCATTCAGCTAAATCAAAGGATTTTCTGTTTAAGCTGATTGCTGAGCGCTTATTTTACTCAAAAACTCTTCTTCAACTCTAACACCGTCAGACGCATGTTCACCAGCTCCACGCTGAAGCCGTTCTGGTCCACCCGGGCGAAAAGCTGGACCGACGTCGGGACAAAGCTGTTCGGCACAAAGAGGAATCCGGCGTCGCTGTTGACGAAGAGCATCTGGATCGGGATCTCCACGCCGGTCTGCTTCCGCCGGAGCGGGATCTTCATCGTCTTGTCCTGGATCTTCCCCTTGTCCGGTTCGGTCGTCGGATCGGTCATCTCGTCATTGTAAAAAGCGGCCCGGATCTCCAGGTGCGAGTTGTTCGGCACCGCCCCGGTAAGGAAGAGCTCCCCCGACCAGAAGACCAAAAACTTGCTCCCCTTCGAGGCCGGAGGAAGGACGATCCCTCCCAGGAAATGATCGGTATCCTCCCCGGTAAAGGCGGAAAGATCCGCGATCGGCTTATCGACGGTGGAGGCATTCCCCGCCCGCTGCCGTTTGTCTTGGAAATCGAGGATCTTGTCCGGCTCGGGCGCATCGCCGTCGCGGGTCAAGATCGCGAGCGGCGCATAGTAGTGCCGGACACCGTGCGGCAGCACGAAGCTCAACGGCTCGATCCGGGTCTCCGGGTTGATCCCCGACGGCTCATCCCCGGCGAGGAAGCGGGTCTTGAAGATCCAGTCATCGCCCCGGCGCATCTGGTTTCCGCCGAACCGGATCGCCACCCCGTCGTTCAACGGGATCGCCGCGGAAACCGTCGAATCGGCTGGGTCGGCGGGGATCGGAACTTTAAAGGCGTTCCACCGCGCGATCTTCGGCCGGTCTTCCATCGAGAACCCGGTGAAGTTGAGCACCTTCGACGCCGCCGGCAGCAGCGAGAGCTGCCCGCCGACCGGATCGTTCAGCGTGATCACATTTCCGAAGACCGATTGGATTTGGTGCATCTCGCTTCCGAACTCTTTCGAGATCAGGATCAGCTCGCCCGGATGAAACGCCGACGCATCTTCGACGACGACCTCCTTCGATCCCGCCGGGATCGGCGCGATCACCCGCCCGATCGTCGAAGCATTGTCGTCCGACCAGCGGAAGGTCGCCGTGCCGATGTTGCCCGCCGTATCGATCTCGATTCGATAAAGGCGGTTCGCCTCGCCGGTGTAAACCCCTTCCGTCGCAAGGGTCCCCTTCCCGATCCCCTGCCCCTCCGGAAGCCCCCCTCCCTGATTCACCCGGACCCGGTATTTCACGCGAAGGCGGGTCGTCGTGTCGGGGCCGCCCAGGGCGATCTCGCGGATCTCGGGATCTTCCACATAGGTTACCGGCTCCTGCCAGACGTCGAGGTAGACCATGTCCTTCCGAACCTCCCCGGCGGGGGGAGACGCCAGCGACGGATCGTTCGGATCGGCCTGTTCGGAGTAGAGGGTGTCCCTGACCAGGACGCAGGGAAACCCGGCGACATACATCCGTCCGGCGTTTTCAATGCTGGGATGGGTAAACTCGAACTGGGTGTTCATCAGCTCCAGAAGATTGGCCAGCCCTTCGTCCTCTCCGCCGCCCCCTCCTCCGCCCCCCCCCTCCTCTTCTTCCTCGCTCAGCGCGCCGAACATCCCGAAGAGGGAGAAGATCCCGAGGAACTCGGAAAACTCCGAGCCCCGGATAATGAAGTTGTTGACCCCGATCGTCTCCAGAAGATTTTCGCCGGCGATTCGAAGATCGTCGAAATCCCACACCAACGGGTTCGTCCCGTCTTGGTAGACCTCGAAGCCGTATTTCCGGATCTGCGTCAGATCGGCCGGGGTGCCGGTCGGAAGCTCGAATTTGACGAGCGCGGCGATCAGGTCGGCCGGATTGATCGGCGGAATGGGGGGCTGGGCCGGCGCGGGATCGAGCACTTGCAATGTAAAAACCTTCGTCGCGACCACCCCGTTATTGTCGACCGCCTGGACGGTAAAGGTGGAGCTGCCGGCGGTGGTCGGGGTGCCGCTGATTTTTGCGCTCTTTGAGTTGTCGCCGCTGCCCGACGGCGCCAAGGTCAAACCCGCCGGCAGACTCCCCGATGAAACCGACCAGGTGATCGGGGTCGCCCCGCCGAAGCTGAAGATCGTCCCCCCGCTGTAGCTTTGATTCCGCCCCGCGTCGGGAAGATCATCGGTGGTGATGTGGAAGCTGACATCGAGGGGGGCGGCGAACCCGGCCACCCAGACCTCTTTGGCCGCCCCGCTGTTCTGTGTCAACCAGACGGTCCGGTTGCCGTCGTCGTCTTCGAGGAAAAACTTGATCGTCCCGGCCGACTGCTGGTTCAACCGGTAACGGAAGGTGAGGACTTCATCCGCCGAGAGGTCTTTCAGATTGGTGAAGGTCTTGGTGATCGTGACCGTCCCGGCATGGCCGGAGAGCCTCAAGAAACCCTTTCCCTCGTAAGGGCCGTCTTTTCCGATCCGCAGGGTCCCCTGCGGGGAGGAGAGGATAAAACCTTCGAGCGACTCCATATCGTCGAACTTCTTGCCGGGAAAGTTGAGGAAGAAAAGAAGCGGGCCGAAGATCATGCTGAAGATGAGCCGGATCGCTTCAACCATGATCGCGCTGCAGACCTCGCCGGCGCACTGCTCCAGGTTAGGACTGCCTCCCCCCGGCGGGGTCGCTTTCTCGACCAGCGTTTCCATCGGGAGGGGGAAGATCGGATCGACGGCAAACCCCCGATTGGGACTCCCGTCGCCGATCGCCTCGCGGCTCATCCGCCGGAGGAACGAGACGAAGATATCCTGGTTCTCGTTCCAGTCGGCGTCGAGGATCACCCGCCCCTGCTGGAGGTAGACCCCCAGATAATTTTTAAGCTCGTTGAAGCTGTCGCGCGAAATCGATTGGGTCATGCGTTCTCCAAATTGTAACTGTAGGGGCGAATCTTGTATTCGCCCTGCATTTTGCGTTTTTCCCGGCGAGAGAGAGGGCGATCACAAGGATCGCCCCTACGAAACCAACACCGCCGGATCGACCTTCGGGACCCGTGTGTCGATCGGGACCGGGACCACCCCCGCCGGCAGCAGCTTCGGCGAGCGCTGCAGGAAGCTCGTCAGCAGCTGCGCTTCTGCTTCCGTCTCCTCGTCGCTATAGTCGACGGTGATCAGATCGGCCGGCGAAAAAAATCCCGCCGGGAATTTGAACCGCCCCCGGTCGACATCGACCGCCAGCCGGCCCGGCGTCACCGGGGTGGCCGGATCGCCGAGATCCTTCTCCTCGGCGACGAGCGTTCCACTCACATCGATCCCGTTCCGGTAGACCCTCCACCCGCGCGCCGCGCCGTGAAAATCGGCCAGGGCCGCCCCAAGCCGCCGCTTGACCGAGATCGGCATTCCATCCTCCCCGTCTCGCAGAACGATCATTTTCCCCTGCGGATCGAACCCGAAGAGCGCATGCGCCGTCGCCGAGAGGGCCGCCGGCGCCCTGCCGCGATGGTTCTGAACCGGCGCCAAAAGGTAATCGACACGGATCTGCTCGGCGGCGATTCCGAGCCCGGCCAAATCGAGCTTGAACCGCCCCAACTGCGGGTCGACTGCGACCTGGTCGGGGGCAAGGATCATCGGCGCACCGGCGGGCGTCATTGGATTGGAAAAATCGGAGAGGTCGGCGGCGCGCAGCGTGACCGCCGGCTGGAAATCGGCGCTGCAAATATCGACGCCGCCGACCCGGATCGTAAACCCGCGGGTCGTCCCGCAATATTCTGCCGCCGCCGATTCCAGCTTCCGCCGGGTGAGGGGCGCGCCGTCGATCCCGTCTTGCAATTGCAGCGCGGCCCCGGCGGTGTCCCCCACCCCCAGAAGGCGTCCGTCGAAGGTGAAGTTCCCGCTCTCCGAATCGGGGGGCAAGACATTCGGCCGTTGATTCTGCATGCGCCGTCCGAAGGTAAAAAAGAAACCCAAGTTGTCGAAGTGGTATCGGCCGAACCGATCAGTGGGCCGCCGCGGGCGGCGGATGTCGAGGGTGTGGGGGGCCGCATCGTCGCTCCGGTTCAGCCGCGCGATCTGTTTCGGATCGCGAAGATCGAACGTCTGGACCGCGACCGAAGCGGGAACCAGCACTTGAAAATCGACCCTCAGGTTTCCCGCCAAGGGAATCGGCGAGACGATCTTGAATCGCCCCAGCTCCGGATCGATCGCAATCTGATTCGGCAGGATCGTGAGGGCGATGCCGCTCGGCATTTTGGGATTGGCAAAGTCGATCAGGTCGGCGGCCACCGCGGTGAATGCGGGGACCGAATCGGGAAGGAAGAGATCGGCGCCCCGGTCTCTAATCGCAAAGCGCCCCTCGATCCCGGCATACGCCGCCTCCTGCCCGAAGAGCGCGTTCCGCGTGATCGGCCGGCCGGTGATCCGGTCGAAGAGGGGCTGGCGCTGCTGATCGGCCCGGAAGAAAAAATTCCCGCTCCCCGGCGGCGCTTCCCCGACCGGCTGGTCCCGATAAGGGATCACGGGGTTGAGATCGGGAACAAACGGAACTTGAGCGACCTTTTGGGAAAAATCGATGACGGCGGTCCGCCACGCCGTCACCCGCTCCGCGAAGAGGGCGATCGGATCGTGCAGCCCCTTCGACCGGTAGAAGGCGAAGGCCTCCTCCACCTCGGTCCGCTGCGCCCGCTCCGGAAGGGTCGGATCGATCTCCACGCCGATCAGCGCCCCGATCAAACCGATGAACGGCTCGCGGCTGTTGTCGATGAAGAGATCTTCATAAAGCTGCGCCACGCTCACCTCCAGCTCGTCGAGCGGGAGGGAGGCGATCTCCAGGAAACGGCGCAGCTCTCCCTTGGCGTCTTTGTCGCGGTAGATCCCCGGAAGGAGTTGATAGAGAAGCTTCGGGAAATCGACGCTGGGGGAGAGAACCGGGTCGCTCATCGAATGCCTCCAAAGAGGTTCACGGTCAGAAGCCCTTCGTACGCCAATTCATTCTCCCCGATCGGGACATCGGCGAAGTCGCACCCCTCATGGTGGGTCGCCGGCGGCAGGCCGCTTCGCGCCAGCCGCTTCAAGAGAACATAGGCGACCCCTTCGACCGGATGGAGCGCCGCAAAGACCTCTCCGACCCGAATCGGCTGGCCGAACGCCAGCCGGGCGAAACTCAGCAGATCGTGGAGGATCTTGAAGATCTCCTTCCGGACCCGCTCCTGCCCCGCATCGGCCTTCAGATAAACATCGACCGCGACATCGACCGGCACATAGGTCGGATCGAGAACATCGACCCCCGCCATCCGGTTGACCGGCTGGCGCGCTTCAAGATGCCCCTTGAGCGCTTCCTTCAACGCCCCGCTTGCGAACGGGGGCGGGATCACGGTCGGATTCTCCGGCGCGATGTAGACCTGGACCACCTTATAGCCGCCGCGAAGCCCCACCCGTGCTTTCGCCTTTCCGACGCCGGGAAACGCTTTCGCCAGCAGCTCATAATCATGGAGCGTGACCGCCCGCTCCTGCGCGATGATCGATCCCGGTCCGGAGATCTTCGCCTCTTCGGTCGTCTCCCGGTCGGCCCCCCCCTCTGCGTTGAAAGGGTTGGTGATCTGGGTGATCTGGGGAATGGCGGTGAGGGCGACCGTCAAGGTGTCGGAGCCGACACTCCCCTCGCTCCCCAGCCCGATCCGGTAGACCCCCTTCACCTCCGCCCCGGCCGGAACGACGCTCCCCCGCTGGCCAGTCCCGAAGGTGATCGTGAGGGTGTCGTTCTCATCGATGAAGGTGACATAGTGCAGATCGGACGGCGTGCTCTGAAAGAAGGTCTCGACCTCGTCCCAGAGGACGCCGTCGACGCGGACCTCCAGCTCGGGCCGCGACCGCCGCCGGGTGAACGGCCCCATCTTCACCAAATGGGTCACCGGTTTGCGCGAGAGGGTCATCCGTTGTCCGGGGGCACCGTCGCCGATGAAGAGCGGCTCGTCGAAGACCGACTCGCCGTGCGTGGCGACGATGTTGTTCCCCTTCAGCGTCGTCTTCGCCGGATCGAACGGCTCCGGAAGGGGGGGAAGCCAGGTGATCCGATCGACATCGGCCCCCGCCGGCTCGATTTTGATCATTTCGAGCATCGGCGAGCGCCGGATTTTAAACGCACCGTCGGGCTGCTGACGTTTTTCTTCGAAATAGAGCGCCATCCCTTCGGCAAGCGCATGATCGGTCCGCCGAAGATCGATCGACTGGGTCTCCGCCGCCAGGGCCGTCAGGCCGACCGCCGAGATCGCCAGATCGATCCCGCTGTTCAACTGCTTCAAGGAAAATTCCTGCGTGACCTCGAAGTTCCGGTCGGGCTCCCCCGGCACCCCGGCGGTCTTGAGCCGATAGGGGAGCGCCGTCCCGCCGACGGTCACGTCCGCCGAGCAGTCGAAATGGATCCAGACTGACGCCGCCAGCCCCGGATCGATCCGATAGTCGATCAGACGGAGCAGCTCCACCACCGAGCGCCGCTGGGTCGCCGACGGAAGATACGCTTCGTTCGCGATCCGGTCTTGATAATAGCTGAGAATGTCGGCGACGTAGGCGTAAAGCTCGATCAGGGCGACGCCGAAGTCGCTCTCGCTCCGGTCGGTCCAATTCGGCAGCAGCAGGGGAATTTGATTGAGCATCCCCTGCCGGAATCCTTCATAATCCTTCGTCACGTAATCGATGACGGGACGGCGGCGAAGGGTGGTGATTTTGGGGGGCTGAGGTCCGGACATGTCGTCTCCAATCGTAGGGGCGAGGCGGTGCCTCGCCCTTCATGTGGGCGACCCGTCGGGTCGCCCCTACAAAAATCAAATTCCTGGGATCGTCGATCCTTCTTGTTGCGCCGGAAGAACGCGGTTGCCCGATTCGACCGAGGCGCCGCCAAGGCCGGGGAGCGCGATCGCGATCGGGAGGGCCGCTGCGGCGAAAACCTCGTCGCCGGTCAATCCCGCGCCGTTCCTTCCCCCTTCGAAGTTTTGTGTGTAGCCGTCGAGAGTGAACGCATGACGGACGCGGGTCACATAATAAAGTCCGCTGAACTGCTCGCCGGCCCCTTTGATCGTCACCAGCCGCTTCGGCCGCAACACCGCGCCGTAGATCCGCGCGTCGATCTCCCCCTCGACATGAACAAACCGATCGCCCCCCCGGTATCCTTCGCGCAACCGCCCCCGCATCTCCTGAGACGACGCGGCGATCTGGTTTTTCAGCAGGAGGCGCCCGGCGCGCGCCCCCGACTGGAGATCAGCCAAGCCGGTCTCGCCGAGCTTGCGCCGGGGGCTCTCCGTCATCTCTTCCCGCGCCTCCTCCTTCTCGAACGGATCGATTCGGCGGATTTCAAGATGGGTCGGGGCGGTGCCGTCGACGCGAAAGCGAAGATTCACAAGGTTCGTCTCCTCGCCGAACTGGATCGCCAGAATTTTCTGCGGCGGCAGTTCGAGCGTCGGGCTTCTGAAGTACCCCTTGCTCCCTTGGACGAAGCATTCGAACCCGTTCCGCGCCGCCAGCCGCCGGAGAAACCGGATGTCGCTTTCGGTTTGAAGGGTGGTTGAGACCGTCTCCTCCAGCCGGGCCACCGTGTCCTCCACCTCGTAGCTCAATCCATAGTCGCCGAAAATCTGCTGGGCGATCTCGCTGTCTTTTTTGTTCGGCCAGGCGAGCTGCTTCTCCTCCAGGTCCATCAAGGCGCTCGCGTCCATCCCGGAGATCTCCAGCGTCGACTCCTGCGGATCGCCGGAGAGGTTTACGTTCATGTGGGTAATGTAGCCGTCGATCAGCGTCTCGATGCCGCTCTCCGGATAGCCGGCCTCGATCGAAACCCGGTTCCAGACCCGAAAGAGCTCCTTCTCGTCGATGTATCTCCAGCTTCCGTCACGCTCGACGTTGAGGGCGATCTCGACCCGGAAGACGCTGGCGGCGTCGACATCCTCTTCCACCTCAATCCGTATCAGATCGGGAATGAGATCGTCCTGCTTTTCCCCGTTAATCGAGAGGGTGACGACTTCTTTGATTTCCATTACACAATCCGATTCTGCGGGACACGGATCCGCCGGCCCGGCTTGAGGAGATGAAACGGATTTAACTCATCCGTATTTGCGTCCAAGATCAGCCAATACTTCTTCGGATCGGTATAGAACCGATGCGCCAGATGATCCAACCGTTCTCCCTCGCTGACGATGTGCTCGAAGACGCCGGGGGTTTTCGGAATCTCCCGGATCTCCAGCACTCGCGGCGTCTTCTCCTCGGCGTTCTCGGGAGCGATGACTTCTGTCCGGGTGTAGCGCGAGCCTTTGTAGATCATAGATCATCCCTCTATTCCGGTAAGGGCGTATTGCGATACGCCTCCTACAACCCATCAAATATTAATGATCGACTTCGCTAAATCGGGCGCGTTCGCCAAATTCAGCGCCGCCAGCAGCTCCCGCTGCGCCTGCGTGAAGATGTTGAATGGGTTCCGCCCGCCGATCACCTGGAGGCTGACCCCCACCGTCACCCGGACGGGGTTGAGGTTCGGATTGTACTCGGTCTCCTGGATATTCAGATCGGTGATCCGGACGGCATTGATCCGCTGCCGGCCCCAGATGAAGATGACGACCGGCGGGCTCTGGCGGTCTCCAAAACCGAAATCGGCCGAGAGCCCCAACAGTCCCGCAAAAACCGATTCCGACCGGGGGATCACCATCATCTCCAGCGCCGAAAGGGCCGGGAGCACGCCGAATTCCCCGGCGATCGGATCGCCTTTTTCCAAGGCATCGGTCGCGTCGAGTCGGATGTCCAACGACAAGCTCTCCGGATTGGTATGGACCGTCTGCGCCTCCCCGAGGCTCTCGCTTTCGGAGGCTTCCTCTTCTCTCCCCCGTCGGGAAGGAGGGGCCGTCACACTGATCCCCTTGCGCCGGGTGATCGTCTCCGGGTTGAACTGGAAAGGGACGATCAGCGGCGGGAAGGCGAGCAGATTGGAATCGACAAAGGCCCCCTTCAAGACCTTCGGTTGATTGGAAAATCCGTTTGCCATCGTTCTCTCCTATTTTCTTTTGAGCCGGTGGGCGACCTCTTCGCGGATCGCCCCCGCGGCTCGCCGGACGATTTCCGGTTTGCCGGCGCTCTCCGATGAAATTCGGACCGCCGGCGGGGAGAGCCGCTCGATTCTCCCGGGGGGGGCCCCTTGAAGCTGCTTCTGAACCTGGGAAAGGACCTGTTTGGAAAGCATCGCCGCCTGCCGCGGGTCGAGCGGAACGCGATCGTAAGTGATCTTGATTCGTTTGATCCGGATCATCTGGCGCTCCTCTTGGGGACGGCCCGCTCGGTTGCAAGGGCCGGGGGAAGGGTGAATTCCGACTCGGAGAAGAGTTTCCCCATCTTTTCATATTCCCTTCGAATCGCTTGAAGAAGATGCACCATCTGAATCGGCCCCCCCGCCTCCGCCGCCAGGAACGCCGCATTTAAAACAATGTTCCGGATATTCCCGCCGGCGATCTTGAATTGACCCGCCAGATATTCGAGATCGACCCCCTCCGCCAGCGGCGCCTCCTTCGGAAGATGCTTCTTCCAGATCTCCAGGCGCGACGCTTCGTTCGGAAAGGGGAACTCGATGCTCATCTGGATTCGCCGGGAGAAGGCGTCGTCGATGTTTTGCGCGAAGTTGGTCGCCAGGATGACGATTCCCTCGTACTCCTCCAATCGCTGCAAAAGATAGTTGACCTCGATATTGGCATAGCGGTCGTGGGCATCCTTCACCTCGGAGCGCTTTCCGAAAAGGGCGTCGGCCTCGTCGAACAAGAGGATCGCGTCCGACCGCTCGGCCCCCGAGAAGATCCGTTGGAGATTCTTCTCGGTTTCGCCGATATATTTGCTGACGACCGCCGAGAGATCGACCTTCAAAAGATCCCGTCCCAACATTTGCGCCAAGACCTCGGCCGCCAGGGTCTTTCCGGTCCCGCTCGGCCCCATGAAGAGAATGTAGATCCCCTTTCCGAGGAGGAGCTTCTTCTCAAAACCCCAATCGTGCAAAACCTGCGGTCGATGGCGGACCTGGGAGACGATCTCCCGAAGCTGCTGGAGGAGGGGGTTGGGCAAGACAAGATCTTCCCAGGAAGCGCGGGGGGTCATCGACCGCGCCAGGCCGCCGAAGTGAACCTGCGATCGCTCGCGGCAGGCCCAGAGAAGGTCGTCGCACGTCACCTCCGCCTGCGCGGGGGAGCGGAGAGTCGCCCGATCCCGGGCAAGGCACATCGCCTCCTCCATCTCCCGCAGGGTCAGCCGATACCGGAGCGAGAGCGATTCGATCTCCTCTTTCCCGATCGTCGTCGGCGCCCGGTCGATCAATCCTCTCCACCCCTCGATCCGGCGGTGAGCGTCGGGGAGGGAGAGGGCGAAGGGGAGAAAAAGGCTCTCTTCAGAGATCGCCCCCGGCACCCGCGGCTCCGTCCCCTCGATGAAGGTGAGCCAGGAAGCTTCCCGCAAAAGAGATTCCATCACGGAGATATCCCCTTTTCCCTCCTCCCGCCACTTCTCGAAGCCGGAGAGATAAAGCGCCGCCGGCTGCAGCAACGCCTCGCGGACGATCCGTCGAAGCCCCTCGGCGAAGGGGAGGGCGCCGGCCAGCCCGGCCTGATGCAGCGCGGCCAGATCGACCTCGATCAGATGGATCTTCAATGTTTCGCAGAGCTGCTCGGCGATCCCCCGCCCATCGGGGGCGCCGGGTCCGTAGAAGTAGGCGAGGACTTTTCGCCGGGGGGCATTCTGTTGCTGGAACTGTGACGTGATCAACCCTTGCAGCTGGGAGACCACCTCCGCGGCGGGCGACGGAAGGGCCCGCTCTTTCCGGCGAAGCGGCTGAACATAGGGGAGGACCTTTGCATCGAACTGCGCGATCTCCAGGAGAAAGGCGACGATCCGCTCGTCAAGAACGAGCCCTTGATTCAACCGAGGAATCGGGAGCCCCGCCTCCCCGGCCGGGTGGAGAAGGTGCCAGCGAAGCAGCGGCGCCTGCGCGGAGAAGAAAAAACGCCCCTGCGGGCCGACCGCTCCTTGCAGCCGGGCGATCGTCAGAATCAGATCGACGCTGGGGAACTTCCGTGTCAAATCGTCCTGAAGATAGGCGTAGAGCTTGGCATATTTCGGATCGAGCTCCGGCGCAAGGGAGACAAGAAGGGCGGTCTCCTCGACCGGCGAGAGATGGAAAAGATGCGCGAGGTGAGGGAGGGAAAGATAGACCCCTTCTTCCAGACTCGCCTTTCTTCTGGAGACGATCTCTCTTCGCGACCGATCGAGCGAGGCGCGGAGCGCTTCGGCGTCGGGTTCATCCGCCGGAGGGTTTTGAGAGAGAAGCCGCTCGGCCTCCTTCTGCGAAAGAAAAAGCCCCTGCCCTTCCGTTTTTGCCTCGCGTCGATGGAAGAGGTGAAGCAGGAGCGATAACGCCCGATCGAGCCAGTCGAGCTCGGCGGCGAGGTACTCCCGGCTGTCGCGGAACGACGCGGCCTTGGTCGCTCTCTTAGTCGCTCTCATGGAACCACCTCAAACACCTCCCGCAGCCGGGAGAGGTTCGCTACGTTCACTTCGACCTCATAGACCCCCGGCGTCAGTCCCGCCGGGACCGGTGCCACAAACAGTTGATCCTCGAAGAGCATCTGATCTTCCACCGCGATCCGACCGCCGACGCGGACCGTCGCTTTCCATCCCCGCAGGAAAGTCCCGGTGAACTGGAGGGTCGTCCCGACCGGACCGGAAAGAGGGGACATCCCCTGAAGGACCGGCTGCTTAAAGGGCGCGCGGACATCGAGTTCGACTTGCGTGACCCGCTTCGGCAGCGGACGCTCTTGCTCCGCCGGAACCTCCACATATGAGACTTCGTAAGCGACCGAGAGACGGAAATCTTTGTTCAGCGCCGTCCAGATCTTGCTGAGCTGCTCGAGATCGAGCGGAAGGAGGGTCACCTTCACCTCCCCCTCCTGCAGGCCCGTTTCGAGGTAGGTCTGAGGGATGATGGCATTTTCGTAGAGGACCCGCATCGCCTCCCCCAACAGTCCGTGCGCATCGGCCAGGCCGGTCTGCGGATCGAGGGGAGAAAAGGGGGTCATCAAATAGAAAAGGTTCAGGGCGAGCGGTGGAGCGACGAGCTGGTTCGTCGTTCCCCGCTTCGGCTGCCAATCGCGATTGTTCAGGTGCGGGTTCTCGATGACCCGGTAGAGAAAAAGATTGATCCGCTTGTTCTGCCCGCTCGTGTCGCCGGGAGAGATCAGCGACACATTCGTCGCCGGAACCATCTCGCCGACGAGAAGATTCTTCAACGACTCGGTCACTTTTCCGATGGTGGTGCTCATCGTCGTCTCACACCTTTCCGAGATAATACCGGGCCGCCGTCTCCCAGGCGCCCGAGCGCTTCGGCGCCTCCGGCCGTGCTCTCGGAGGCTCCGGTTTCCGCTCCGGCTCGGCCACCACCCGAACTTCCAGCTGCTCGATGATCAAGTCCCCCTTCTCCTCTTTCGCTCTGGCCGCGGGCCGCGGAAGGATCGCTCCACGCGGCGGAATGAACAGCGCCTTCGGAGAGAGATCGACGGTTCTTTCGTCCTTCTCGGTACGTTCCGCCGGAGAGGGGTGCGCCGGGTCAGCGGGTCGCGCTTTGGATGGTTGATTTCCCGACAGGAACGCTTGATGAAGCTTTTCCTTGGGAGCGGAATCCTTGCGGTCTGCCGGAACAACCTCCCAGATGATCTCTCTTGCCGGCCGATCGGGACCGCGAGCTTGCTCCGCGCGGCCTTGTTCCGGTTGGGCCGATCCCTCGCCCGCGCTCCGCTTTTCTCCGGTCGGCTGAAACCGCCGTTGCGACGGATGAACGGCCCGGTTAAATTCGACCGGCTCAAAAGAGAGGCTCTCCATGATCGGCTTCGGCCGCTCCTCTGTGATCGGAGGAAGAGCGAATGGAGCGGGTCGAATCGGAGCCGTCTCTTCTAAAAACAGCCCCCTTTCCAGCTCCCGCTGTGGGGACAAGGGCTCCGGCGCAGCGGCCCGTTCACCTGCGTGCGTCTCGTCCGATTGATCGGACAGTGGGGACGAGGGGGACGGCGGGAGGGACGCTCTCTCCTCGATCGACGCGACTTCAAAACGCTCCCCTCCCTCCGCATCCTCCCAAAAGGGAGGCGAAGCGCCCGGCGCGGCCGGCTCCCCTTCGACGCTCTCTTCGAGAGTCGATTCCATGTTCGCAGGCGCGACGATCGGAGGCGCCGCCTGTCGAGGGTACGCAAGCCCCGATCCGACCCGGCGCAACCCCGGCGCCAAAACCCGGTTCAAGAAGGGGTTCATCCGACCTCCACGGCGGGACGGCCTCTCCGATCGAGCTCGTCGGTGAGAAGCCGAAGATAACGATGCCGTTTCCGCCGGGTCATCCCCAGAATCTCCCGCAACGGCCAATGATAGTAGAATCCCAACAGGTGAACCTCCCGCTCCAGCTGCGTCCTCCCCCGAAGAAGTTCATTCAAGAAGAATGGGACAATCTCGAACCGGTGTGTGAAGAGATGGCCACACTCCGGGCAGCGCGCCTCCATTTCGGCATCCACCAGAGGGGAGGCGCGTTCCATCGCCGCCGTGATCTCTTCCACTGTATCGTCCAACAGCCGCGACACAGCGTCGAGGGTGACCGCATCGACCTCGCCGATCTTCAGAAGGGAGCGGGCAAGGAGATGATTGACCCGTTCCCGCTCGTTGAGATGGGACCACCCGCGCGCCGCTTCCTGGTCCGCGCCATTCGGAATCCGGAAGACAACTTCCCGCGGCGGGCCACCTTCTTCCGAGAGGAAGATCGCATAGCGGGGTGCGACCGGCTTCGGCTCGATCGGGATCTGGTCGAGCGCCAGATCGATGTCCATCTTCTTGGCGCATTCGGATCGGGGGCAGACCAATGTGAGTTCCACCCCCTTCCCGAAGGTGATCTGCCGAAGCCGTAACATCAGATAGTCGCGATCGCCGACAGTGAGCGAGCGGATCGTCTCTTCGGTCGGCCGCTCCGGGCCGATCCGCTCGACGCAACGGCGCAGCAGCGCCGTCACGAGCGCGGCCTCGGTCCACTCCCGCGCCGGATCGGCGATCCACTCCTCCTCTCGACCGGTCAGGGGGCGAAGCTTCACCTCCCGATGCAGCGTTCCATCACGATCGAGATATCCTCCGGGGAGAAGGAAGAGCCCTTCTTCAGGACGTTCAATCGGGTCTGACATCTGATTTGATTACTTCTCGGTCGGCTCGGTCACCGACTTATCCCGCTCCCATCCTTCGTTCTCGAGCTTGATCGTTTGGATGGCGACCGCGTTGGCGCCGGCATCCAGGTCGGGAAGGGCCTGGTAATCCGAGACCCAGCAACGGAAAACGTTGTACGAGAAAACCTTTTGGCCCGCCTCGTTGAAGACGTCGATCGCGATGTCCTTCCGGAAGTTCTTCAGCGACCCCGACGCGTCTCCCTGGAAGTTGTGGACCAGATTGGCCCAATCCTCAAAGGTGGTGTCGTGGGTGACGCCGGCCTCCAATGTAATCGCCTCGTATTTTGTCTTCCCGGGAAGCTGGCGGCTGGTGGAGGGATCGCCCCCCTCCCGCCAAGGGGTGACTTCGGTCGTCCGCTTGAGCGAGCTGCACTTGCTCAAGCCGGCGACATACTGATTATCCACTTTGACTTTGAACTTAAAATTGCGATACGGATCGAACCGATGCGTGTTGACCGTGAACTTGGCCATGAATGTATTCCTCCTTCAGATGATTACGCCGACTCCCCGGCCTTCTGACTGATCTTAATCACCACGAACTCCGCCGGCTTCAGCGGCGCAAAGCCGACCATCACGTTGACCACCCCGGCATCGATGTCGGCCTGGGTCGTCGTCTGGCTGTCGGCCTTCACGAAGAAGGCCTGCGACGGGGTCGCCCCCTGGAATGCGCCGGCCCGGAAGAGGGTCATCATAAAGGCGCCGATGTTCAGGCGCAGGCTCGCCCAGAGGTCTTCGTCGTTCGGCTCGAAGACCGCCCACTGGATGCCGTTGTAGATGCTCTGCTCGATGAAGATGGCGGTCCGCCGGACCGGAACGTAGCGATACTCCGGATCGGCCTGCGTCGCGACGGTCCGCGCCCCCCAGATGACGATGCCGGACGCGGGAAAGACCCGGATCACATTCACCCCGATCGGGTTCAACGTGTCCTGCTCGGCGTCGGTGATCTCTTTGGTCAGCCCCACGGCCCCGCCGATATTCGCCTCGGTTCCCGCCGGTGCCTTCCAGACGCCGCGCCGGGAGTCGATCCGCGCGTACATCCCGGCGACATAGCCGGAAGGGGGGAGGAGAATCGGCTCCGGCGAGACCCCGGTCGGGTCGATCGCTTTGAGCCAGGGAAAGTAAACCGCGGCATACGAGCTCTTCACGGTGAGACCGGTCACGAAGGCCTGCGCTTCCTCTTTGGTATCGTCGGCCGCCCCCATGTCCCCCACAAAGAAGCAGTCTTGGCGGTTGCGGCAATAGTTGCCGCCGAAGTCGACCATCGTCTTCGAGCCGATCCCCGGCACGGCGACGATGTTCACATCCCGCCGGACGTCGAGAAGGGCGAAGCCGTTCTGATAGTCGATCTCCTGCGGCGTGATCCCGTCGCTCCCGAGGGTGGCGCTGATCACGTTGCCGGCCACGGCGGCATCGCCGACATGGTAGTTGGCTCCGACGGCCGGGCGAAGAACGGCGGCGCCGGCCTGTTCGACTCCGCCGTTGTTTCTCCCCAGCTTGAGAAGGGTCGCCCCGTTCTCCGACGGGGCATTGGTCACCTGGACCGAAGAGCGCTTTCCGCCGGCGCCGGAGGTGAGGGTGTAGACCCCTGTCGCAAACCCGGCGGTGAAGGCGGTGAACGCGGCGGTCGGCGTCGATCCCCGGAGCGGGACCAGCGCCCGAACCGCAGTCTCGATCGCGGTGGCGATCTCCCCCCCGGTGGTGAGCGGATTGGCCAGGGTGATCGTCTGCGGTCCGTCGCCGTTGACGTTCACCACCATCTTCCGGTTGCCGGCGGGGAGGGTGGTCGCCGGGGAGGCGCCGCTGACGCTGGTTCCCCGGTTGGTCGTGTCGTTGGCCGGATCGACCACCGCTTTAATCAGCTTGGAGTTGGCCGTCACGACATTTTCGACGAAGTTCGTCGCGTCGGGATTCATGCTGAGGTTGTCGTGGATTTCAAGAGGGGTTCCATTGAGCTTGACGGTGATCTTGAATTCGTTCCCCGAATCCTGCGCGCCGTCGGCGACATCGATGTCGAGCGCGTTCCCCCAGGCGCCGGGGCTGTTGGCAAAGATCGTGAGGGTCTTTGCGGGGGTCCCCTTTCGATCGACGATCGCCACATCGGCGGCCACCGCCCCGTTCGCGACCCGGACGATGTAGAGCCGCTTTCCTCCGTTGTTGAAGAATTGGAGCGCCGCGTGGGCGAGGTAGCTGTCGTTCTGAAATGTGCCGTAAGTCGCCTGAAACTCGATGAAGCTCGTCACCATCAAGGCCCGGTCGAGCGGTCCCTTCTCGGCCTTTCCGATAAACGCCGCCGTGGAGGTGCTGACCCCCTCGATCGGACGAACCCCGCTCGGGACCTCCTCAATGTAGACACCCGGATGCAGTCTTTCCATCTATCCCTCCCTGTGAGAAATCCCGGCCCGCGGGAATCCCCGATTCAAATGAATTGCGCCAAGTGATCTATCCTCGACCCCTTCCCCGTTTCGCCTTGGGGGCTTCGTCCGTTTCGGCCACCGACACCCATCCCCGCTGGGCCATTTTCTCAAGGGTTGAATTGTTTTTGGTTTCGATCGGATCGATCCCCCCCGCCTCTTCTCCGGGGGCCAGATGGAGGGTGGCGCCGCTGTTGAGGGGGATAACGAGCAACTGTTTGGATCGGTTTGTAATATTTATCGGCATCTCTAAACCTCCCTTCGAAGGGGGAAAAGACGCTCCACGAGCGCCTTGACCTCGTCCTTCTTATCCGGATTCAAACGATAGAGAGGGAGCGATGCGCCGCGATGCTCCTCCAGGATCAGTCCCTGCTTAACCAGCGACGAGAGCCCTTGTGAGATTTCCACCAGTCGCTCATGAATCTCCTCCTCCAACAGCCACCACCGCGTCATTCCTTCAAGGGTATCCCTCGCCTCCGGATGTCTGAGGAGGTAGCTGAGGAGTCGTCGAGCGGTCTCTTCCTCTTTCCGTGTCAAGTCGCGGTCCAGCATCGTTCCCTCTCGAAGAGAGAAGATTTAGCAAAAGGCAGGCCGCTCCCCGCAACAGACCGAACGGGACCGATCCTCACCTGGAATAATCGGATGATTGTTAAGGAAAGCGCTTACCCGCCGGTGTTTTTTTTCAATTGAAAATGAATTAAAAGTGGCGCCTCTCTGTCCCACCCACTGGGGCGGAAGAGCCCCACCTTTGGTAAAGAGGAAGCGCTGACCTCCGGTCGTTTTGAGCGGTGCTCATTTCTGATTACATCGGCACCAAAGTTGCTTTTCCCCTATCCGATCGTGATCTACTCGCTTGTCGACGGGGTCCGGATCATCTTCCCACCGGAAGAAAGCGGTGAAGCGCGGAAGGATTGCATTGATATTGCCGGGCGGTTTAAATACCGCTCGTTGATCGAGAGGAAAAGAGGCATCATGGACCCCAGGATTATCCCCCTCTATTATCTCAGCTCGCTGGCCGGCCTGATCATGGTCGCCGGGGGGATCTGGCTGATCTACAAAGAGAAGATCTATATCGATCAAGAATCGAAGCAGGTGACCGAGATCGAGACCCCGATCGGGAAGTTCAAGACCAATCTCCCGGCGCTGGTCCTCTTTGCCCTCGGCTTCGTCCCGCTGATCTACCCGATCGTGAAGTCGGCCGGGTTCGCCGAGGAGATCCGGATTCAAGGCAACGTCAAGGCGAGCACCTTCCCGGTGCAGGTCTACGCCGTGATCCGATCCGACTCGCTCCTGGAGAGCCGCGGCTTCAGCCTGGAGGTGCCGGTGGTGGAGAACGCGCCGGGAGAGTATAAAATCCTCTACATGGCGGGGAACCTCGTCCTCGAAGAGCGGGCCGACCTGAGACGGCGGCAAGACGGCAGGATCCAGCTGCCGGATAAAGAGCTTCTGCTTTCTGCGGAGGAGCAATTCGAGCCGGCCCGGGTAGAGCCGGTCCCTCCCGAATTTCAGTAAAAAGGGGGTCGAGATGAGCCGATGCTTTTTCCTGACGCTGCTGATTCTCACCCTCCCCCTCCCGGCGCTCGCCGCTGATTTCAACGGCCGCGTCGTCGAGGAGAGAAGCCGGGAGGGGATTTCCGATCTGACGGTCCGGCTGATCCCGCCGAAAGCGGCGGGGCGGCCGGAGAAGGCCACCACCACCGACGAGCGGGGGGGATTCCGTTTTCCCGACATCGAGAGGGGCCGATACCTGCTGGAGGTGTATCAAGGAACCACCCTCCTCTATCGGGAGGTGGTCGAGACGGATCAAGAGACGGTCAAGGAGATTCAACTCTCGCGGAAGGGGAGATGACCGGCGCTATTCCGCAAAAACAGAGGCGAATCAAAACTGTTCTCACTCACGCAGACAAGGGGAGCTCGCATGGCGAAGAGACCGAAGAAAAAAGGGGTGACGGCGAAAGAAGCCGCTGCAGACCAATCGAACCTCAGCATCATTTACATCCATGGGATCGCGAACAAACCGGCCCCGGCGGTCTTGAAGCGCCAGTGGGACATGGCCCTCTTCGGGGTCGATATGGGATCGCGCACCCGGATGGCGTATTGGGCCGACATCCGCTATCCGCAGCCGCTCCCCTCTACGATGACGGAGGCCAAGGCGATGATCCTTTCGGAGAGCTACCGCCCCCGCTCCGACGAGGAGATCATCGACGAAAGCAAGCGGCTCGCGCCGTATGGCAAAGACGCGGAGGCGTTCGCCCAGAAGCTCGCCAAGCGGATGCTCGATCAGTCGAAGAAAGATCAGATCAGAGCGCAGGATGGGACACTGGATGTGAAAGATGTCCAGGCGAAGATCCTCCCCCCTTGGATCCGGCGCTCGGCGACCGAGTGGATCACCAAGCAGTTCATCGAAGATGTCGCCGCCTATTTTTACAATCAGGAGCAGCGCAAGGCGATTCAGGAACGGTTTCGGTCTCTCTTGAACCCGGAGGGGGGACCGTACTTCGTGATCGCCCACAGCCTCGGAACGGTCATCTCCTACGACATCATGAGGGAGCTGACCGCCGGCAGCGGCGCCCAGACCCCCTACTACATCACCCTCGGCTCGCCGCTCGGAATCGACGAGGTCCAAGACAATCTTCGAAAACCGGTTCGGATTCCGGCGCCGGTGAAGCAGTGGGACAACTTCGCCGACCTGCTCGATCCGGTCGCCTTCGACAAGTCCCTCTCCGGCGAGTTCGCCCCGACCGGGAAAATCGACGACGACATCGTGATTAACCGCGACACGCTTCGGTTGAGCGGCTTCAATCCCCACTCGGCGACCGGCTATCTCGCCACGAAAAATGTCCAGACGACGGTAAGGAAAATTTTAGGATCGAGCTTCGCCGAGCCGCTCTCGCCCTTCATCGTGGCGCGCGACCTCGCGGCCGAGATGGCCGACCCGACCGAGCGATTCCCCGTCCTGATTGAATTGAAGGAGGAGATGACCGGAAAAACGCTCGAAGAGAAGCGAAAGAATCTGATCGAGGAGCTGACGCGGCTGACGGACCGTCAGCGCGCCGCGAAGATAGATCCGCTCAGGCGTTTCGTGGCGGCCGAATTGACCTCCATCGAGATCGACACCCTGGCGGTGCGGCACCCGCAGCTCCAAATCGCCCGAATCTGGAAGAACAGCGAGAAGCGGGCGCTGCTCGACAAATCGACCCACGTCGTCCAGGCCTATACCGCCCAGCTCGGCTACGGCGCCACCGGACGCGGGATCACCTGGGCGGTGCTGGACACCGGTATCGCCGCGGACCATCCGCACTTCAAAACCTACAACAACATCGCCGCCCAATGGGACTGCACCGGGATCGGCGCTCCAAGGATGCCGAAGACCGGGGACGTCGGCGACGGAAGCGGGCACGGCACTCACGTCGCCGGGATCATCGCAGGCAGCGGGACCGGCGAGAACGCCCTCTACCGTGGGATGGCGCCGGAGGCGAAGCTTCACATCTACAAAGTCCTCGACGACGACGGCCGGGGGAGCGACTCGTGGGTAATCAAGGCCCTCGACCACATCGCCAGCATTAACGAGGCCTCGCCCAGTCTGGTGATCCACGGGGTGAACCTCAGCCTCGGCGGCCCGTTCGATCCGACCGTCTACGGCACCGGCTTCTCCCCCCTTTGCCGGGAGCTGCGGCGGCTCTGGCGGATGGGGGTGGTCGTCTGCATCGCGGCGGGGAACGAGGGACGGCTGATCATCGAGACCTTCGCGGGGCAGCAGGAGTTGAACCTCGATCTCTCGATCGGCGATCCGGCCAATCTGGACGAAGGGATCGCCGTCGGATCGGTCCACAAGGAGCAGCCGCACCTCTACGGGATCTCTTATTTCTCCTCGCGCGGCCCGACCGCCGACGGCCGGGCGAAGCCCGATCTGGTGGCGCCGGGCGAGCGGATCGTCTCCTGCAACGCCCGGTTCGCCGCGAAAAGACCGGCGACCCACTATGTGCCGATGAGCGGGACGAGCATGGCCTGCCCGCATGTCTCCGGGATCGTCGCCGCCTTTCTCTCCTCCCGCCGCGAGTTCATCGGCCGGCCCGATCAGGTCAAAGCGTTCCTGCTGTCGCACTGCACCGATCTGAAAAGAGACCGCTACCATCAAGGCGCCGGCATGCCGAATCTGGTGAGGATGCTGGCGGAAACATAAGAAAACCAGGTGAGGAGTAAATCAGAATGCCTTTCTATCGTCGCGGTTCCAAAGGTCCCGAGGTCGAGCGGATTCAGGCGCGGTTAAAAGAGCTCGGTTATTATCGCGGCCCCGTCGACGGCGACTTCGGCGGCGGGACCGAGAGCGCGGTCAAATTGTTTCAAAAGGCCAAGCGGCTTACAATCGACGGCATCGTCGGACAACAGAGCTGGACGCTTCTGTTCGCCGAGGAGATTCCGCCCCCGGCGATCCTTCAAAAATCGCTCGCCTACCGTTGTTTGGCCTTGACGGGAACGTTCGAAACGAACGCCCCCGTCCCCGACTGCTTCGCCGGCCTCTCGGGCGATTTCGACGGGCAAGGGATCAGCTTCGGCGTCCTTCAGTGGAATCTCGGCCAGGGGAGCTTGCAGCCGCTCTTGGCGGAGATGAATCGGAAACATCCGAAGCGACTTCGCGAACTCCTCCATAACAACTATCCTTTGTTCGTCACCTTCCTCAAGGCCGACCGGGCCGAGCAGATCGCCTGGGCGCGATCGGTCCAGGACCCGATCCGGCACACGATCTTCGAACCGTGGCGCGGGCTCCTCAAAGGGTTGGGCCGGATGCCTGAATTTCAAGAGATCGAGGCGGCCCACGCAGAGACCATTTATCAGTCGGCCCAAAAGCTCTGCAGGTCCTACAAGCTCTGGTCGGAGCGGGCGGTGGCGTTGATGTTCGACATCGTCGTCCAGAACGGCAGCATCTCCAACATCGTTCGCGCCCAGATCCTTCACGACTGCGAGAAGATCGACCCCAACTTGGATGAAGAGGAAACCGAGGTGGCCCGGATGACGATCATCGCCAACCGCCGCGCCGAGGCGGCGAATCCGCGATGGGTGGAGGATGTCCGCGCCCGCAAACTTTGCTGCGCCCGCGGAGCCGGCCGGGTCCATGGAACCGAGATCGATCTGGAGGGCCAATACGGAATCGGCCTGCGGGAGGCCTCGATGAAGGAGCGGGGCGGGATTCGGTAAGATACTCCAATCATCTCACTCGAAAAAGACCTCATCCGAAGAGATCTCCCCTTCTTGATTTTGATCCTTTTAAAAGCGTAGACTTTCTATTTAGCGACCCACCGGCGGGAGCCGATTCCGCCGTTTTTCCCACCCCTCCGTCCGGAATCTTTCTTTAGAAGCAAAGGAAGGTCCTGGCGCGGAGCGGCCCCATCAAACCTAAACAGAAGGAGGGACTGCGATGACCCATCGGTGCAACCCGCTTTACTGTATCATTCCACCTCACATCCTCCGGAACGTGGCGGAGCGAGGCAACTCAAATCAGAAGGCGTCGGCCTGGCGCGCGTTATCCATTTCCGATCAGATCCGCGGACATCGCCAAGCGCTCGCGCCGATCGCCCCGCTTTTGATGACCCCCCTCATCGGCGCCAAGGGAAGATCGGTTTACGACGCGCAGCAGGAAGACGAGCTCCCCGGGAAGCTGGTCCGAAACGAGGGGGACCTACCGACCGGCGATCCCGCCGTCGATGAAGCCTACGACGGCGCGGGGGCGACCTACGATCTCTTCATCGAAATCTTCGAGCGAAACTCAATCGACGACCGCGGAATGAGGCTGATCTCGACCGTCCACTTCCTCAAAGGCTACGACAACGCCTTCTGGAACGGCCAGCAGATGGTCTACGGAGACGGCGACGAAGACATGCCGGAGCAAGATCGCCTCTGGAACCGATTTACCTCCTCGATCGATGTGATCGGGCACGAGCTGACCCACGGCGTGACGCAATTTGAGGCGAACCTCGCCTACCGGTTTCAATCGGGAGCGCTGAATGAGTCGATGTCCGATGTCTTCGGCTCGCTGGTCAAGCAGCGGACCCAAAACCAAACCGCCGACCGGGCCGACTGGCTGATCGGAGAGGGTCTCTTCACCTCAAACGTGAATGCAGCCGCAATCCGGTCGATGAAGGCGCCGGGGAGCGCCTACGATGATCCCGTCCTCGGAAAAGATCCGCAGCCGGCTCACATGAAAGATTACAAGAAGCTCGCCTTCTGGGAAGACAACGGCGGCGTTCACATTAACTCCGGGATCCCGAACCATGCCTTCTACCGAGTGGCAACGGAGCTTGGCGGCCACGCCTGGGAAAAAGCGGGGATGATCTGGTATGTCGCCCTGCGGGATCGAATTCGATGGAACTCGGGGTTTCAGAGCGCTGCGAATCATACTTTCCAGGTAGCCGGCGAGCTCTTCGGTCCGGGGAGCAAGGAACAGCAAGCGGTGAAAAACGGCTGGTCCCAGGTCGGGATTAATATCGAGGCAAAAGCGAAAAAGGCCGCAGCCTGAATCCCCGCAGACCGGAGGCGCGAGGAACATGGAGGATCATCGGCCGAAAAACTCTATCCAACCATTCTTCCCCGCTCTTCTCCTTTCCCTTCTGATCGCCCTTCAAGGCTGCGGAAAAAACCTCGGCCCTGAAGGGGAAGAATTCTTCCGGAAGGAGCGCGACGTGCAGGTCCGCTTCGTGCGCTCCGGCGGGCTGGCCGGGATGCGGACGGCCGCCGTCATCGATTCGGAGTCGCTCCCGGAAGAGGAAGAAAAGCGCCTTCGCGATTTGATCGACCGCGCCGGCTTCTTCGGCCTTCCGGAGGAGATTCCCGGCCCGGCCCGGCCCGACGAATTCCGCTACAGCATTACCGTCGAGATCGACGGCAAGCAACACCGCGTCCGCACCACAGAGACCGCCGCTCCGGAGCAATTAAGACCGCTGATAGAGTGGCTGAACGAGGCCGCAAGAAGGGAGACGGCGCGCACCGGTTGAGGAGCCGCTTCGTTTGTGGTACCGTGATGAAAAGGGCGCTTGATGATTCTCGTCCGAGAAGCGCTTGATCACGCTTCCGCTTGAGTAAGGAAAATCGAGAGATGAGGAGGGAATTAATCTATATTCTGGTTTGGATCTTGGTCCTTTCCGGCGTCGTCGCCCCTGCAGCAGCCGCCCCGCTTATTCAAGAGTACCCGGTGCCGCGCGGGTCGCGGCCGCACGATGTGGCCCCGGCGCCGGACGGCGCCGTCTGGTACACGGCGCAGGGCTCCGGCGAGTTAGGCCGTCTCGATCCGGCCACGGGAAAGACGACCCACATCCCATTGGGCGAAGGGTCGCGCCCCCACGGGGTGATCGTGGGACCCGACGGCGCTCCCTGGATCACCGACAGCGGCCTGAATGCCATTGTTCGGGTCGATCCGGCCACCCGCGCCGTGAAGACCTTTCCCCTCCCGCCGGAGAGAAGCAACGCCAATCTCAACACCGCGACGTTCGACCGCCAGGGGATCCTCTGGTTCACCGGCCAGAACGGCGTTTACGGACGTCTTGAGCCGACGTCGGGGCGGATGGAAGTTTTCGACGCGCCGAAGGGACGGGGACCGTACGGCATTGCGACCGCGCCCGACGGCAGCGTCTACTACGTCTCGCTCGCGGGAAGTTATCTGGCCCGGATCGATCCGAAAACCGGGAAGGCGACGGTGATCGTGCCGCCGACGCCCGATCAGGGAGCGCGGCGGGTCTGGTCCGACTCCCTCGGCCGGCTCTGGATCAGCGAATGGAACGCCGGGAAGGTGGGAATGTACGATCCGGCGAAAAATCAATGGAAGGAGTGGCGCGCCCCCGGCGAGGGTCCGAAAATTTATTCGATCTTCGTCGATGAGAAAGATCAGGTCTGGGTGAGCGATTTCGGCGCGAACGCCTTCATGCGATTCGATCCGGCAAAGGAGACGTTTGAAGTGATCCCCATTCCGAGCCCCGGCGCCGCGGTCCGGCAGATGCTCGGCCGACCCGGCGAGGTCTGGGGGGCGGAGTCGGGGACCGATAAGCTCATCGTCCTCCGGACCAAGTAGCCCTTCGCGGCTGGACAATGACTTAAACGTTTCAGGCCGACATCAGCGCCTCCGGGCGGCCGAATAAAAACCCCTGGCCGAGATCGATTCCCATCTTCCGGACGAGGGTCAATTCCTGTTCGGTCTCAATCCCCTCCGCAATCATCCCCCGCGTGGTGTAATTGCGCAAGATAAAAACCAGATCGTTTAAAAAATCGCGGAGCTTCGGAGAAGAGACCGCCTGGAGCAGGGTGGAGCGGTCGATCTTGATATAATCCGGAATCAACTTCCCGACAAAGGGGAAAGAGCCCGCGCCCGCTCCGAAATCATCGATGGCGACCTGGAACCCCTGTTCGCGCCACTTTTCGACGAGCGTAAGATACCGCTCGATATGCCGGTGACGGCATGCTTCCGCCTCCGAGATCTCCAAAACCACGTCGATCCCTTCCGGCTTCCGGATCAATTCGATCTGATCGAGGAGCTGGAAATCGACGTTCAGAAAAAGCCGTCCTCCCTGGAAGGCGGGCTTTTGCGCCTCATTGAGCTGGGAGCGGAAGCAGAGCCGCTTTAACTCGCCGAGTTGGCCGATCACTTCGTAACGCTTAAAGAGCTGCGGCACGGTCAGCTTCCCCAAAGGATCCCGCGTGAGCGCCTCGTATCCGATCGGCCGGCTGGAGCGAAGATCGATCACCGGCTGAAAAACCATCCCGATATCCCGCTCATTGAGTCGATGTTTCCCATTGCCGATGTGAATCTTTTCTCTCCCCTGTTTGGCGAGGGAGAGGGAGCGGTTCGCCAGGTCGATCAACGCATCAATCGTAAAACCGTGCTCGGGATAGAGCGCCGCTCCGATGTGGATAGGCAGGAGAACCTGCGTCTCTTCACTGACATTTGCCACCGCTCTCCGAATCCGCTCCGCGGCAAGGACGACCCCTTCCCGGGAAGTCTCCGTCAGGAGGACGGCGATTTGATCTCCCCTCCAGCGAAAGACAAGATCGCTCTCTCGCGTACTCTCCACGATTTTCCGAGCCACCCGTTTTAAAACCCGGTCCCCGGTTTGATGGCCGAGTGTGTGGGTGACCGCTTTAAAATAGTTCAAATCGCAGAGGAGGATTGCAAAACACCCCCCCTTTCGGTCGACCCGCGCGATCTCTTCGTCCGCGCGAAGATCAAAGTAGCGGCGGCTGTAAAGCCCGGTCGCCGTGTCGAAATTCCCCTGCCGTGCCAGCATTTGTTCGGTCCTCATCCGCTCGATGATCTCGTTTTCAAGCGCTTGATTGGTTGCTCTCAGCTCGGCCGTTTGAAGCAGAATTTGACTCTCCAGCGATTTATTCAATCTCTTGATCTCTTCCTCGGCTTTCTTTCGTGAGGTGATATCGATCATCACCGTCCGACAGTGTCGTGTGCCCCGCTCCCCTTCGATCAAGAGACTCTCCATCTGGGCATCGAAGAGGCGGTCCCCTCTTTTTATTTTGATTTCACAGCGACGGCGTCGGCCGTCTTGAAAAACCGTCGCAAGATGGGTGCGAAAGCGGATTTGGTCTTCTTGAGAAAGATAGCGGGTGAAGGGCTGATCAATGATTTGATGCCGCTCCCCCCCCATCTGTTCCGCGCCGGCGGGATTGACCTCCAGAATGGCGCCGTCGCAATCGAAGATAAAATCGCCGACCGGGGCGCCGTGGTAAAGATTCGAATACCGGTGGCCGAATTTTTCAAGCTTGGCCTGGGTTTCCCGCAGTTCCTCATTTTGTATTTCCAGTTTGGCCTGTTGCGTCTTTAACTCTTCAAGCAGACGCGCCATTTTTCCCTGAGCCAGTCGTTTCAGCATTTTGTTTTTTCCGTTTAACTTTTCATGGGCGGGCAATTTGGTTTGACGCCTGTTCATTGTCATCTCCAGGTTAAAGAGACAAAAGCTTTCCCAGTATATCCCGATATACAATTTTGATGAGAACGTGATCAGGCCGAGAGGCTTCATGGGGTTGAAGCCGATACTTTAAAACGAATTATCCCAAATAGCGATTAAGAAAATGGGGAGTTTTTCCAGATCGGACCGGAAGGAGAAGAGGACCGCCGCGTTAGGGAGCCCCTGTTCGGCGGATCGAATTGAATTTTCAGGCGGGGATCAACGGCTCCGGCCGGCCGAACAGGAATCCCTGGCCGAGATCGACCCCGATCTCCCGGACGACCGCCAGCTCTTGTTCGGTCTCGATCCCTTCCGCGACAATCCCCTGGGTCGTATAATTTTGCAATGCGAAGACCAGGTCCTTTAAAAACTTTCGGAATTTCAGGGAGGAGACCGCCTGAAGCAGGGTCGAGCGATCGATCTTGATGTACTCCGGAATCAACTGTGCGATGAAGGGGAAGGAGACGAATCCCGCCCCGAAATCGTCGATGGCGAGTTGGAACCCCTGCGCGCGCCATTTTTCGGCGAGCGCGAGGTAACTCTCGACATGATGGCTATGCAGCGCCTCCATCTCCGAGATTTCCAAAATCACATCGATTCCCTCCGGTTTTTGCATTAATTCGATCTGATGCAAAAGATGGAAATCGACGTTCAGGAAGAGCCTCCCTCCCTGCAAGCCGAGCCGCTGCGCCTCGTTCAGCTGGGAAGAGAAGCAGAGCCGCTTCAATTCGTTGAGCTGACCGATCGCCTGATATCGCTGAAAGAGCTCCGGGGCCGTCAGCTTTCCTTGCGGATCCCGCGTCAGCGCTTCGTATCCGATCGACCGGCCTGAGCGAAGATCGACGACCGGCTGAAAGACCGCCTTGATACTCCGCTCATCAAGGAGATACTCCTCCGCCCCGATGTGAATCTTATCGCCCCCTTGTTTGGCGATATAGAGCGATCGGTCCGCCAGGCTGATCAACCCATCGATCGTGACGCCGTGTTCCGGGTAAAAGGCCACCCCGACGCTGATATCGAGGGGAAGCTGCGCCTCTTCACCTAGTTTTTTCACCGCGCTCCGAATCCGCTCCGCAGTAATGAGGGCCCCCTCCCGAGAGGTGTCGATCAGGAGGACGGCGATCTCATCTCCCCCCCACCGAAAGACCAGATCGATCTCTCGGATGCACTCCTGAATGCTCTGCGCCACCGACTTTAAGACCCGATCTCCGGTCTGATGGCCGAGGGTGTCGTTGATCGATTTAAAATGATCCAAATCGCAAAGGAGAATCGCGAGACAACTCCCCTTCCGATCGGCCCGCGCGATCTCTTCGTCTGCGCGAAGATCAAAATAGCGGCGGTTGTAGAGTCCCGTCAAGGCGTCGAGATTCGCCTGCCGCGCCAGCGCCTGTTCGGCCTTCTTCCGCTCGATGACTTCATTTTGAAGCACCTGATTGGCGGTTTTCAGCTCAATGGTCCGTTGGAGAATCCGGCTCTCCAGCAACTCATTTATTTTTTTCGTCTCTTCTTCGGCCCTCTTCCGAGGGGTGATATCGGTCATCGCCGTCCGGCAGCGTTCGCCCCTCTCCTCTTCGACAAGAAGGCTTTCCAGCTGGACGTAATACGAAGTGTTCCTCCCGTTCATTTTTATTTCACAGTGCCGTCGGCCGCCGCCGTGGAAAACCGCGGCGAGATGGGCGTGGAAATGGGGTTGATCTTCTTGCGCAACGTAAAGGGTAAAAGGTTTTTCAATGATCTGCTGCCGCTCCATTCCCAACTGGTCCGCGCCGGTTAAATTGACTCCGAGGATGAGACCGTTGCAGTCGAATGTAAAGTAGCCGAGGGGAGCGAAGTCATAAAGATCCGAATATCGATTTCGAGACTCCTCCAGCATCGCCTGGGCTTCCAGAAGCGCCTCGTTCTGCATCTCCAGTTCAATGTGGTGGGCCTGCAGCTCCTGGAGCAAACGCGCCATTTTATCCGGAGTCGATCGTTTTGATATTTTGTTTTTTTCTTTAAGCTTTTCTTGGGACCGCTTATCGGATAGTTTGGTTGGACGATTTTTCATCGCGGGGTCTCCATGCTAAAGAAAGGGGCGAAAAACACTCAGATCGCGCGGATAGGAGGGAAAGAATTCGCAGGGTCGGAAACGACAGTTTAAAACAAGTTTGGTTAAATAGCGATTAAGAAAAATGGGAGTTTTTCCAGTAAGAGGGAGACGAGGGACTATCCGGACGCTGGCGAACCGGATCCAACGCTACCGGACCTTCGGGTATTAATCCGATTTGGTGAATTGCATCCCTGTATGGCGGCCGCCTATAATCAGATCACATCGATACCAGCAATGTGAAGGGAGAACAAGCGATGGCAGGAGAGAAGATCCTTATTGTCGATGACAATTCCGATGCGGTTACGATCCTCACGGCGATCTTAAAAAAAGGGGGATATGCCGTCTCAGTTGCGAGAGACGGGGTAGAAGCCCTTCGTATGGCCACCGAGAAGCGTCCCGCCTTGATTCTCTTGGATTTGATGTTGCCGAAAATGGATGGATTCGAGGTCTGCCGGCGCATTCGGGACGATCCGGCATTGCGGGATACGATTATTTTTTTCCTCAGCGCGAAAGGCGATACCTCCTCCAAGACACAAGCGATTACTCTGCGGGTAAGAGAGTACATCATCAAACCCTTCACACCGCAGGAAATCCTTGAAAAGGTTCAATACCATCTTTCGACGCCAAAACCCCCGGACATTTTTTCACTCGCTTTTCTGGTGGGTCTCTACAGCCGTCTTGTGCAGCTCGGGCTATGGATCCGCTTGCGTTCGCTTCAAAAGAGGCCGGCGATAAACCCCTTTCCTTGATGCGAGGAGAATAAGAGAGAACCGTTCAACGGATCAGACGCTTGGATGATCCAGCATCTTCCAAAAAGAAAACCCCGACCGCGAGGAGACCTCGGGGCGGGGTCAAGGGGGGTCGGCTGACCCGGTCGGTGGGCGATTGCCCCTTAAGACCGAACAAAGGACGAGCCTACATATGTTTCCGTTTCAAAAGTAGACGCCTCTGGGAGAAATTTCAGGGGAGCAATCATCTCCTCACCCGGTAGCCTCTTTTCAAACTTGGGTGAATCGGCCGGGACAGGCACCCCTCGGCGGACGAAATTGATCCATTCTACCGTAATTGTCTTGAAATCATTGGCCCAGGGTAGGTGCAAAGCGGTGTAGATCCCAAGCAAAAGCATGTTGATCAATGCGAAACCGGCAAGTCCCTCGAGTCCATAAACGATGTATTCTTGAAACATGGCGCCCTCCTTTGAGAACCGTAATATCTAACCTGCCCTCTTATATAGCAAATGAGGTGCCATTATTATAAATTTAATTATATCAACATCTTATGAAACACATCCTGCTCCGAAAGAGAAGGGTTGTTTCATAAGTGAAACGCCCATCCTGTTCACTTTTGTAACTCAGATTTCTTTACAGGATCCAAAACAGAAAAGGCCAAAGGAACGCACCCGAACCGGCCATGAGTTTCTCTTTGGGGGTCAACCGGCGAGTGGCGTATAAGAAGGGGAGGCTTACGGGGGAGGTAAGGAAGCAGGCGGTCAGATAAACCCATTTGGGAGTCCGCTGCGCTCGGACCGGTTCCGGAAAAAGGCTACAGAAGGGGCACTCGACCTCTCCACGCAAAATTTGACCGCATCGCGCGCAACGCGTCCGGCCCAAGAGTTCATCGAGATAAGCTTCCTCGTCTGCCGACATGATCGATCCCGCCTCGAAGAAAATCATATCAAGGTCCGGCGGCGTAAATCAAAGCTTTCTTAATCGATCCGGCTATGCAGCCTTTCCTGTTTCCGGCTCCGGCGCTTGGTAGCGCTGGAGCGCCTCTTCATATCCGCGGGCGTCTTCCTCTTTTAGAAAAAAGGCGAGGTTGCGCGATCGGTAGCCGCTCCAGGGTCCCTTCGGTTCAAACCCGATTGTCTCAGCGGTCTCCAGGTAGTCGACCTCAAATCCCTCGGTATAGATCTCGGCGTCCCGCTCCAGGAGAAACCGCAAAAACTCCCGATTCTCCGGGATGCGGTCGGTTAGACGGGCATTGCCGTTCGGCGCGGCATCGTCATCTCGGAGCGCAAACTCCTCAAACGAGGCCGCGTCTGCCTTCATCTCCCTCGGGATCTCCAACGCATATCCCGGTAGGAAAGGGGAATAGGGGGGCGGCTCTCCGGACGGCGTCGCCTCATCGTCATAGATGTTCGGCATGTCGCCGACCTGTTCAATTCCCCCCTCTTCGTCATAGACGTGTGTTACATCGAGTAGAACTTTTTGTCTCGGCATAAATCGTTCCTTCCGATAAGACAATCGATCTTCGGATCCTTTTCGCTATGCGGCCCACGGGTAGGTCTCCGGCGGCTCCCGTTCGGCGCGCGGTTTGAGAGGAAGCGGATGGAGCGCTTCGGTCTCGTCCAGGTAGAGGAACGCGTCGTACCGAAACGGCATGACCGTCGGAACATAATTTCCGAACCGCTCCCGATTCGGATGATAGACGACGCCGATGGCGCGATGGTCGCGCCATTCCCAAATTTGCTCCTTCCTCGGGAGACGGTCGAGATTTTCAAATAGGATCAGCAGGTCGCGGGCCGCGATCCGGTGGAGGAGCTCCTCCCAGCTCTCCTCCCGCGCCGGCGGCACCGGCATGATCTCCATCGGCGCCTCCCACTCCACCGCGGCGACGACGCTCCCGCGATACGAGCCGAAGCCGACAAGGACCACCTTCTCCTCCCCGTACCGCTCGCGCGCGAGCTGGCCGACATTGACCATCCCCTCGTCGGCCATGTCGGTGGCGCTGGCGTCGCCGACATGGGTATTGTGCGCCCAGACGATCCCCTTCGCGTCGGGTCCATGGAACCGCATCAGCCGGTCGAGGGTGTCGGTCATGTGGTGATCGCGGATATTCCAGGAGGAGGCGCCGCCCCGCACCATCGTCCGGTAATAAAGCTCAGCGTTCTTCGCCACCAGGGCGTTCTGCTCGGCGTTGAACGCCCCCTCCCGGTCGTCCGGGTACTCCTGAAATTTCCGCCGCAGCATCGTCAGGATCTGGACCACCTCGTTTTCGCACGAAGCGGGGACAAACGCGGTCGCCCGGGCATACTCCTGAACGTCTTCCCCATACGGCTCGAAGCAGCGATACGCCTGCCTGGCGACCTGGGCCGCCGCCGGATCGATCCGATTCAGGTACCCGATCACGGCATGCATCGAATCCCAAAGGCTGTACACGTCGAGGCCGTAAAACCCGACCCGCTTCTCTTCCGGAATCGTTTCGTTAAAGCGGCGAAGCCATTCGGTCAGGGCGACGATCTCATGGTTGGCCCACATCCAGGTCGGCCAACGATCAAACGCAGAGAGCACCTCCCGCGCGCTCGCTCCCGAATTCGTCGCCCCCTTCACATACCGGTTCACACGGTAGCAATCGGGCCAATCTCCCTCAACCGCAATGAAAGAGAACCCCTTTTCTGTAATCAGCCGCTCGCTGATGAGGTGCCGCCACGTATAATACTCGGCGGTTCCGTGGGAGGCCTCCCCCAGAAGGACGACGCGGGCTTCGCCGATCCGATCCAACAGCGGATCGAGATCGCCCTTTCCCGCCAGCCGGTGCGCCAGCGTGCGGAGCGATTCGATCCACTCTTTGCTATTTTCGGAATCGCCCTCCGGTGCTTGTTCTTTTTCCATGCCGATCTCCCCTTCTTCCCCAATCATTACTAGCCTAGAGATTTCATTAAAAAAGGACAATTCCTCAAAAGGAGTAGGCGATCCGTTCTTTCAATAGGACACCCGTTGTATAATGGACGGATGCAGCTCAAACATCTGGTCCAACTGACCGCGCGACTTCGGGAAACGGCGCGCAAAAACGAGAAGATCCGCCTGATCGCCGATTTCTTAAAGCAGACCGCCGACCACGAAACGGCGCTCAGCGCACTCTACCTCACCGGCACCCTCCCCCAAGGGAAGATCGGGGTCGGCTGGAGAATGATCCAAGCGGCCCTCTCGGAGGGAAAAGCATCTCCTCTATCTCTCTTATCTCTCTCGCTTCAGGATGTGGACGATCACTTTGCACAGATTGCCGCTGCGGAGGGATCCGGCTCGGCAGGACGGAAAGTGGCGCTGTTGGGACAACTCTTTCAACGGGGTGACCCGGAGGTGCGGCGTTTCCTCTCGCAGTTGATCATGGGTGAGCTACGGCAGGGAGCGCTGGAGGGATTGGTGTTGGAGGCGATTGCGAAGGGGGCCGGTCTTGCGACGGGGGAGGTCCGCCAAGCAATGATGTTCTCCGGAAACGTCGGTGAGGTGGCACGGGTTGCCCTGGAAGAAGGGGGCGCCGGATTGAGGCGGTTCTCGCTTTGTCTCTTCTCGCCGGTCTCCCCCATGCTCGCCCAGACGGCCGACACAATTTCCGAGGCGCTGGAGCGGCTCGGCGAAGCAGGCTTCGAGTTCAAAATCGACGGAGCACGCATTCAGGTTCATAAGGGGGGGGAGAGGGTCCGCATCTTCACCCGGCAGCTTCAGGAGGTCACCGAACGGCTGCCCGAAATTGTGGCGTGGACCCGAGCCTTACCGGTGGCTGAGATCATTCTGGAGGGGGAGGCGATCGCGCTCCGGCCCGACGGAACGCCGCAGCCGTTTCAGATGACGATGCGGCGGTTCGGCCGGATGAAGAATGTCGAGGCGATGCGGCGGGAGATCCCGCTTACCTCCTTCTTTTTCGATTGTCTCTACCGGGAAGGACGCTCGCTTTTATCTCTTCCTTATCGGAAGCGATTCGAGAACCTCTCTGAAATCATCCCGCCTGACGCGCTGATTCCGCAAATCATCACGGCCGATCGAGAGGAGGTCGCACGGTTTCAGCGACGAGCGCTGGAGGCGGGTCATGAGGGATTGATGGCGAAGGGGCTTGCGGCCCCCTACACCGCCGGACAGCGCGGATCGTATTGGCTGAAGCTGAAGAGGGCCAAGACCCTTGATTTGGTGGTCCTGGCGGCGGAGTGGGGAAACGGCCGCCGGTCGGGATGGCTCTCCAATCTTCACTTGGGGGCGCTGGATCCGGAGAGCGGACAATTCATCATGCTCGGAAAGACTTTCAAAGGGCTCACTGATGAAATGCTTCAATGGCAGACGGAGAAGTTTCTCGCGATGGAGACGGCACGGGATGCTTGGACGGTTTATCTCCGGCCCGAACTGGTGGTGGAGGTTGCGTTTTCCGATGTACAGGCGTCGCCCCGTTATCCGGCCGGGATGGCCCTCCGTTTTGCGCGGGTCAAGCGTTATCGGCCGGACAAGCCGGCCGACGAAGCCGATACATTACAAACGGTGATGGAGATCTTCAGGCGAGAAACGCGATTAGAAATGAGATAACAAGAGCGGGAAGGGGCAAGTCGCGTTCCAAATTTTCGCGATTCTATTGCACCTTTCGCTTTGAAAGGAGAATTTTTTCCCCTTCCTTAAAGGTAACCTGAATCTTGTCCCACGAAAGGCGTTGGGTCACCACCCCGAGGCCAAACTGGGCATGATCGATTAAATCATTCTGCTTGAAGGGACCGGCAAAGGTATACGGCTGCTTCTTTTTTGAAGAGGATGACTGGACCAACTGTTCCCAAGCATGCTCGAGCTTGGTCTGTTTTGCGGCCTTTCGGGCGGGGGACTCTCCGGCCGCAGGATTGACATACCGATGGAGCCCGCCGCACGTTTTACACTGCACCTTGGCAACCCGCTCTCCCACCATCGCAGCGATCGTATGGTCGAGGGGCAGCTTACACTTCGTGCAAACCGAAGTGATCTCTTCTCCAACCTGATATTTTTTCGTTGTACTCATTGCGCCCTTTCTCAAAAAGTTTTGGTTTATTTTACTCCTTTTTGAGGGAAAATGCCACCTTAAACAATGAGGGAACCGGAGAGAGTTCGAGGTGTAAATACGTCGGTAAAAAACAGGGCTCTCCGATCAGGACGCCAGGGATAGATCGTTAACTCACTGAAAAAATTTGCCCGCCGGCGGCGTCCGATATTATAGGGCGAACCGCCGGCGGGCACTGATTGATGCCTGCGGATAAGACGTCATTTACAAACGGATCTACCGACTCGGTTCTTCATCGGTGTTCGGCACAAAGAGTTCATTCTTTGGGTCCATGAACTCGTTGTCCAAACCCGGTTCGTCGACAAGATTGCGGCCTCCGCCCATTCCTTCGAATTCCTCTTCATCCCCGATCACCTCTCTTGCGACAATCACCGGGTCTCCTTCTTCAATGTTTTCTGTCACCTCCGAATCGAGTTCGGTCTCAAGATCCCGCTCGATCTCGCTGCGGTCGAATCGCCGGACCGTTCCGGTCACCTCCACGTTTTTTCCTTTCAGATCTTGCGTCACTGAAAGGGGATGCTCCGCAATCACGAAAAGCGATTCCCCTTGATTATCTTCAATCGTGAACGCCCTATTTCCATAGGACTCTTCAATCTCCCCCTGGATCTTTACCTGTTCTCCAATGCGATCTCCCGGTTTCTCGGCAACTTCTTCGACCCGGACATTCTCGGTAGCGCATGCCGCCAAAAGGAAAAGAGAGAAGAAGCCTCCTATCCACTTCAGCGGATTAAGGTAACGATTTTGATTTTGAATCATGATCTCCTCCATGTGTATGTCTATGAAATGGCCTCTCATTGCTCCGGCGGAGAGACAAGGTCTAACTCAGCCGAAAGCGACCGCTGCAATAAAGTCCATCTATAACTCAGCTTAGACATTTTATTCGGGGGTTGGCAATTCTTCCAAAAGGAGTAGCGAAGAATCGCCCGATGGAGGGGTGTTGGTGCATCGAGGGGAAGCCGCCTTTCGCTTCTGAGTTGAAGCGAAGCAACGACATTGTTCAAAGCACATACAGTGGCATAGACAAAATCACCGCTGAAAAGAGGTCTGCAAGATTTTCAGCGATTAAAACTGCCGGATCAGCGGCTTGGTCCCGCTCCCACGCTCCTGAAGCCAGCGGGAGAGGGGGATTAGCTGGCGCTCTTTGAAGCGGATGCCGATCTGCATGAATTCCAGCGTCTGCGCCAGCGCCCGTTCGGCGGCGGCGACCCGGTTGGCCGGGTCGTTGAAGAAAACCTCGATCTCCTGGTACCACGCGTCACGCCACAAGGCGCGGGTTCCCTGAATAATCCGCATGGCGCCGACGCTCCCCCCCTTCTGGCGCAGCGGCTGCCAGCGGGCTTTGATGAAATTCCACGCCTCCTCCTGCGCCGTCGGGTTGGCGAGCAGATACCGAACCGGCTTCCAGACGTCCTGCGAGCGGACCTCTTCCGAAAGAGAAAACTCCAAGAGCTTCCGGGCCAGATCGGGCTTGGCAAAATCGGCCAGCGCCAAGAGGTACCGGTCGCGATCTTCGGGGGTCGCGGCGGTTTTGAATTTCTGGACGAAGCGGTCGAATCCGGAGCCGCCGTCGGTCCGGGCGGTCAGGCGAACAAGCGGGGTGGTCAAGGTCGGATCGATCGAGGTCGGCTTCGCCTGATACCGTGTCCACCGCCGGGGGAGCTCCGAGAGGATCTCTTCATCCTGCGCCAGCGCCCCCATCGCCCAGAGGGCGGCGGCGCGGGTGAGCCGCCGCTCATCATCCTCGGCGGGCGCCGGGTCCCAGCCGACCTCCTTCCAGACCGGCTCGAAGAACTCCTTCACGAGCGCCTGAAACTTCGGCCGATCCTTCGGCATCACCAGCTGATTCGAAAGGGTCTCGAAGTATCCCGCCGCCGCCTCGACCACAACACGGGTTGCATCCCCCTTGAACCGGACGAGCATCTCCATGAAGGTCACGATCGAGAGATCGCCGCTGACGCTCAGGGCCCAGAGATGATTCAAAAACCCAATCCGCTCCGGGGCGGAGAGGGCCGTCGTCGCGATCGGCTGAAGGGCGTCTCGGAGGGGACGGTTGTATTCGGTCCGGAAAAAGCCCCTCTCCTCGGCATTCCCGTAGACCCAGCGGACCGCCCCATTTCCGGGAAGGGGGACCGGGGTGACCCGGTTCTTGAGAAGCACCCGGTGGGTCTGAAGACCGGTGTCATCTTCATATTTCAACGTAAAAGGGACCGACCAGAGGAGCGGGGAAGCCTCGCCGACGGCGCGGCCGGCCGCGAAGAACCGCCGCTGCTCGACCGTAAGATTCCGGAACTGGCTCTCGGAGGCCTCCAGGGAAATAAGGGGGAAGCCCGGTTGGGTAAACCAATCTTTGGCGATCGCCGAAACCGGCTGGCCGGAGGCCGCTTCCAAGGCGGTCCAAAGATCGGACGAGGCGGTGTTTTTGTACTGGTGCGCCTTCATATAGTCGCGAATCCCTTTTCTGAAGGCCTCCTCTCCCAAGAACTGCTCGATCATCCGAAGACAGGCGGCTCCCTTCTCGTAGGTCAACGCGTCGAACATCTCTTCAATTTGCGCCGCGCTGGTCACCTTCGCCTGAATCGGCCGGGTGCTCTGCAACCCGTCGACGCCGAGGGGAATCTGCTTCTCCTGCTGAAACTCCACCCAGGAGTTCCACTCCGGCCGCCACTGATCGACGATCTTCACCGCCAGCCAGGTGGCGAACGCTTCATTCAGCCAGAGATCGTCCCACCACGCCATCGTCACCAGGTTGCCGAACCATTGGTGGACGATTTCGTGGGTGATGACATTGGCGACCCCCCGCTGGGTCCCGGTGGAGGCGAGCGTTTCATCGAGCAAGAGGCGGGAGTCGCGGAAGAAGATCGCCCCCCAGTTCTCCATCGCCCCCATGGCGAAGTCGGGAACGCTGACGAGATCGAGTTTGGGATAGGGGTAGGGGAGGTCGAAATAATCGTTCAGGAGGGGGAGGACCGCCGAGGTCACTTTCAGAGCAAAGTCGCCGAGGTGGAGCTGGCCCGGCACCGTCCAGAGGGCGACGCGGGTCCCGGCGACCTCGATCTCCTTCGATTCCAGGCGCGCGACCGCCAAGGCGAGGAGGTAGGTCGACATGACCGGCGTTTCATCGAAGGCGACCGTCTTCGTTTTTCCGTCGGCCTTCTGATCAACCACCGGCATGTTCGAGAGGGCGGTCAGATGTGCGGGAATCGTGACGGTGAGGCGAAACCGCGCCTTCAGCCCCGGCTCATCGAATGAGGGAAACATCCGGCGGGCGTCGGTCGCCTCGAACTGCGTGAAGGCGTAGGTCTCGCCGCCGGCCTGCGCCTCATAGAGGCCGCGAAGCTGCCGGTTCAGTTTGCCCGAAAACCGAAGCTGCAACGCGGCCGGTCCGGCCGGGATCGCTTCGGGGAAATGGAGGGTGATCGTTTCGGAAGGAGGATCGGCGGAGACGCGGGCCGGAAGAGCGGCTTCCTTTCTTCCCCCCGTCGCCTGAGAAACCTCCAGCTCCAAGGCATGGAGGGTGACGGCATCGGTCGGCTCCGTCACCTGAATCTCAATCGTCACCTCACCCTCGAACCGACGCTCCTCGGGGACAACGGTGAGTCGAAGATGGTACAGCTCAGGCCGGACCCGCCCCGGCAGGCGTCCTTCGATCAATGGGCTCATAGATCTCCTATCGGAAGATAATGTGAGGCGGGAGGCGGAAAAAAGATTTAAATAATCTTTTTCTCCTCCCGCCTCTCGTGTTTTCGCATTTAGGGCATTATAAGACAGACCGGTGCCGAGGGCAAGCCGGAAGGCGATCTATTTGGATTGGAATTGCGTGCGGTAGTCGGAGGGGGATTTCCCCATCTTGCTCAGGAAGACTTTGCTGAAATAGCCTTGCTCCGAGAAGCCGACCTCGCAGCTGATCTCTTTGATCGTTCGATGCGGATCTTTGAGGAGCTGAATCGCGCGGTCGATCCGGATGGCGGTGAGATAATCGTGAAAACCGACGCCGCACTCTTTTTTAAACGAGGCCGAAAGATATTTCGGATGAAGCGACACCGCCTGGCCGATCTCTTCCAGCGAAAGCTCCGGCGAGCTGTAGTGCCGATCGATATATTGCACCGCACGGCGCATTTTTAGCGAGAGGTGATCGAAGTCGATTTTCAGATTCCGGTGCACCCGCTCAAAGGGATCGGAGCTGAGGAGGCGGGCGATTTTTTGCTCCAGTTGATCGAGATTCCACGGCTTGTCGATAAAGCCGTTGGCGCGCACATCCAACAACTGCGTCAGCAGCTCTTTGGTGCCGTATGCGCTGGTAAAGAGGATCGGGACCACCCGGTCGATCTGACGGATCCTTCGGTAGAGGGTCACGCCGTCGGTCTCTCCCAGGCGATAATCGAGGATGATCAGATCGAGATCCCTTCTCTCCTGGACAATGCGAAGGGCATCGTCAGCTTTCTCTTTCTTGATCAGCTGATATTTGTCTTGGAGGATGATCTCCAACGACTGCAGGACCGATGCATCGTCATCCACCGCCAAGATGGTTTTCTTGTGCGGATCGGGTCCGAGGGTGGTGATCTCTTTTGCTTCCAAGTCTGTCAGGGCCATAGGTTTGATTCCTATACAGGATGATTTCAAGCTTTATTATACCCTATGAATCCAAACGTGGGGAAGCCAAATTCTCCCTTCTCGGTTTAATAAAGAAGCTCTAGAGAGGAAGGAAAAAGGTAAAGTTATCTAAGAAAAAAGCAGGTCGGAACACGTCGAAGGCGAAAAATACCGAAGGACGCGGGAGGGAAATCCCCTTTCATTCTCGCTGTTAAGACCATTCGGGAAGTCTCGTGATGATCTCCCACTCTTCGGGAGTCACCGGTGTAATGGAGAGCCGGTTTCCTTTTCGAAGGACCATCATCGATTTCAACGCCGGGATTTCCTTCAACCTTTTTAGGGTAATCACCTCCCGGCATGCTTTTTTAAATCGAAGATCGACCATGAACCAAACCGGCTGACTCGACAGACTTTGGGGGTCGTAATATTTGTTTTTCGGATCCCAGGCGGTATGATCGGGATAACCGGTCTTGATGACTTCGGCGATTCCGGCGATGCCGACCGGTTCGACATTGCTGTGATAGAAGAAGACGCCGTCGCCGACCCGCATCTGATCCCGCATGAAATTTCGCGCCTGATAATTCCGAACCCCCGACCAGTAGGTCGTCCGATCGCGCTTCAAATCATCGATGGAGTAGGTGTTCGGCTCCGACTTCATCAACCAATATTGTTTTTCAGGGGCCACTGAATACTCCATCGACGAAGGAAAAGGTCGCCGGGCGCGCCTGCCCCTTTTCAGGAAAGGGGGGAAGGAGGCGGCGCGCCGTCCGATAACGCGGCTTCCAGAAGGGATGATCGAGGCGCTCCACCCTCACCTCTCCGCCTCGGCTGGGAGCATGAATGAATTTGTTCCCTCCTATATAAATCCCGACATGAAGCGGCTGCCACCTGCTGATTCTGAAGAAGACCAGATCGGCCGGCAGGAGCTGGCCGCCGGGGACCGGCCGGCCTTTTTTAATTTGCGCGCCGGTGACGCGCGGAAGGCTCAGGCCGACCGACCGGGAGAAGACATAGGCGACATACCCGCTGCAATCAAACCCCTCCGCCGGGGTCGCGCCGCCGAAGCGATACGGTGTTCCCAGAAAATGATGGGCGGTCTTCACCACCCGTTGGCGGGGAGGGACTTTGCCGCTGATCACCAGGTCAGGCCGATCGTTTCCCTGCATCCCGGCGCAACCGGTCAGCATGAAGAAAAAAAGAATTGTGAAGAGTCCCCAACGCATGACGGTAAAATACCCCGTATCCAAAAGGGTTGTCAAGCAAATCACTTTTGCTTTGCCGGAATGTTATGCTATAGTCTCTTTTCTTATTACGTTATTATACCGAATCGGAGGAGAAAGCATGTTGACCTTTTATCACTACGCCAAATGCAGCACCTGTATCAAGGCCAAAAAACATCTCACGGCGCAGGGACATCTCTTGAAGGAGATCGATCTCACCACCGATCCTCCGTCGGCGAAAGAGTTGGCCGACCTGGTCAAAAAGAGCGGGCGTCCGTACACCGATTTTCTCAACCGGAGCGGGGTAGTATACCGGGAAATGAAGATGAAGGAAAAGGTCAAGCAGCTCTCCGAGGGGGAGATCGTCCGGATGCTGGCGTCGAATGGAAGATTGATCAAGCGGCCGATCGTCACCGACGGAAAGCGGGTCACCGTCGGCTTCGACGGGGGGGAGTTCGATGCCGCCTGGCCCCTCCGCGTCGGTTAAATGAAAAACGGCCGAACCGCGCGGCCGCGATTTCGGCCGTTTTATCGATTTCTCAGCCGATTTAAGCGGCCATTCTTCCGCCGGCGCTGAGATCTTTCTTTAAATTCTCAATCTGCTCCCCGAGTCGATCCAGCTGATCCCCGAGATTTTCCTCCGCCTCGGGAAAGAGCGTTCCCTCCTCTTCTTCGATATGATCATCGAGGGCCTTCTCCAGCTCGGAGAGTTTCTTCTTGAAATTTTTATCTTTCCCGGTCAGGCCGACCAGATCGGTCAATATTTGATCGACCTGCTGGTGTTCCTCGATAGAGTGCTCCACGAGTTCGTTATCATACTCCCTCATCGCAGGATAAAAAATCTGCTCCTCCGATTGGGTATGCAATTGGATCTCATTCTCGAGCCTGACGAGAAGATCTCCCTTGTCTTTAGCGGATTTCAATTCCTGAATTAAGTCTTTCACGGTTTTGTGATCTTCGATGAGCAGTTCCGTTGCTTTCATAAGATCTCTCCTTTCATTTCTGAAGCCCGTTCTCATCGTACGAAAAGGGGCACGGGGAAAACAATCACCCGATTGGAGAGGAGGATTCATTCAAAAGAGCGAGGCGGTTTTTCCCTAGAAGCGACTGGCGACAACACATTTTCCCGCTCAGGCCGCCTCCCTCCACTCCTCTTCGAGATCGCTCCGCATTTGGCCGATTTGGGAGCCGAGTTCGTTCAGTTGCTCTTCCAACCGCTCTTCCATCTGGGGAAATATTCTGACCTCTTCGTCGTCGATATGCGCATTGAGGTGCTCTTCCAATTCGTTCAGCTTCTGCTCAAATTCCTCTTCTTCTTCGACGGCATCGATCAAATCCTCCAGCAATTCATCGACCTGCTGGTGCGCGTCCAGCGCCGAATCGACCCAGGCGCCGTCCACATCCCTGACGGCCGGGTAGAAAAGCGCTTCCTCCAACTGAGCGTGAATCCTGATTTCCTTCTCCACCTTCAGGAGAAGCTCTTCTTTGTCCCGCGCCGATCGGAGCCTCTCAAGCAGGTTTCGCATCTTCTCGTGATCTTCTTGAAGCAGTTCCGTCGCCTTCATCATCTCTTCTCCTCATGCAATTCCGGATCATCCCTTCATCGTATGAAAAGAAACCGGCCGGAACAATCACCCTAAAGAGGTGGGGCCAATGATCCGGAAGAAGGAGAAATGATCTTAGATGAGAAGGAGCCCGGCGGCGCGGAGGGTCCGCCAGGGACGGCTTTGCAGAAATTTTGAGAAGGATTGGCCTGCCGAAGCGGGATACCGCCCCCCCGCCTCCGAAAGCCGGATGAAGGGGGCTCCCTTTCTTCCGCGGGGCCGGGATTGATCGAGGAGATCGCGGCACCATCCGGCAACCGGCGGATCAAGCCGAATCTCCCCGTCTTCTTCCCATCCGGGAAAGATCAGGGAAACCTGCCCGGCCCTTTTCTGTGTCCGGAGCGGCCGGAGGAGCGGTGTCCCCCCGAGCCAAACCAGCCGCCGCTCCAGATCTTCTCGGGTGGACGGAGGGGAGGCGAGCGCCTGCGCGATCAGATCGGCGGGAACCTTCGGCTTCGGTGTGGGAAAGTCGAACCAGCGCCGGACACCGGTCTCCAATCCGACGCCGTGCATATAATTGTAGATCGCCTTCGCCAGCCCCGGACCGAAGGGGGCGGGGTCGCACCCGGCCGGATCGAGATGGATCAGATCGTTGTTGGCGAACGGTCCGGGCGCCGGTCCGGCGATCGTGATGCCGTACGCGTCCGGATTCAGTCCCACCGGGCTGTGGCGCGTGGCGGTAAAGCGATGCCAGAAGGCCGACTGAATGACCCCCGCCGCAAAAAGCTGCCGCACCCGTTCCAGGCTCTCGACCGTCTCCTGGGGGGTCTCGGTCGGAAAACCGTACATCAGATAGGCATGGACCAAAATGCCGGCCTCGGTGAAGGCATGGGCGACGCGGGCCACCTGGGCGACGGTGATCCCCTTTTCCATCAAGGCGAGGAGGCGGTCGGAGGCAACCTCCATCCCGCCGGTCACGGCGATGCAGCCGGAGGCGGCGAGCAGCCGACAGAGATCGGGGGTGAAGGCCTCTTCGAACCGGATGTTTCCCCACCAGGAGATCGACCGTCCCCGATCGAGCAGCGCCAGCGCCAGATCGGCCAAGCGCGACGGCGGCGCCGCCTCATCGACAAAATGAAACCCGCTCTCGCCGGTTTCTTTTAGAAGGGCATCGATTCGATCGGCCAACAGCGTCGCCGGGGCCGGCTCGTAGCGGCGGATGTAGTCGAGGCCGATATCGCAGAAAGAGCACTTCCGCCAGTAGCAGCCGTGCGCCACCGTCAGCTTGTTCCAGCGTCCGTCCGACCAGAGGCGGTGCATCGGGTTGAGCATCTCGACGAGCGAAATATACCGCCGAAGCGGGAGGCCGTCATAGGTCGGGGTGCCGATCTCCTCAAAGGGGAGATCCCCCTCCGGGGCGCCGTTGAAAAAACGGACCTTCCCGTCGATCCGAAGAAACGTCCGGCAGAGCCGCTCCGGCGTCCGGCGGCGATCTAAAAACTCCAGGAGAGAGAGGAGGGGACGCTCGCCGGCGTCGAGCGCGACATAATCGACCGTGTCGAAGAGGCGCGGCTCGGCCAGATCGCGCAGCTCGGTGTTCACGTAGCCGCCGCCGAGGGCGATCTTCACCCGCGGATTCCATTTCCGGACGGCGGCCGCCGCCCGAAGCGCGCCGTAGAGATTTCCGGGAAAGGGGATCGTGATCCCGACCAGCGCGGGCCGATGCGTTTCCAGATGGGGTCGTAGGACCTCTTCCAGCATCTGATCGATCAGCCCCGGCGGCGCGTTGAGCGCTTGGTGAATCGGGTCGTACGAGGCGGCCGAGGTGGCGATCCGCTCTGCATACCGGCTGAGGCCGAAGTGGGGCGCCACCGTTCCCTGGATCAGATCGGCCAAATCGTCGAGGTAGAGGCTTGCGAGATGCTTCGCCCGGTCGGTGATTCCGAGGCTTCCGAATGCCCATTGATCTTCCTCCAGCGCGGCGAACCGGGGCCCCTCCGGAAGAAACCGCCGCTTGCAAATCTGCGTCGCCAGCGAGGGCTGATTTCCCTGGAGAAACGCGATCACCGGCTCGACCGTATCGAGATAACGCTCTTTCAAAAGAAGGCTCCGGACAACCGCGGGGTGAGGATCTTCCACCGCTCGGATCTCCTCGAAGAGACGGCTCAGCCCCGGCCGGGAAAAGAGGGCGAGGATCGTCTCGATGCCGAGGTCGGCCTGAAAGACGGGATACCCCCTCGACCGGAGAAACCCGGTCAGATAAGCGGTCGCCGGGTAGGGGGTGTTGAGCTGGGTAAAGGGGGGGGTCAGGAGGAGAAGTCGGCGGTTTCGGTTGGAGAGAGCATTTTTAGAGGAAATCATTTCGGCTATTCTGTCACCGCGGCGGAACGATGTCAAATCGGGCGAATCCTCCCAAAGGAGTAGCCGCATCCCCTCTTCGGGTCATTGAACCTTCGCTGCCGCAGATGCTACGTTATAAAGAGTAACCCTTTTGTTCAGGAGGCGCTTATGCAGCCGGCTCGCGCAAAAATCATGGGCCATCCGATCCACCCGATGCTGGTCGTCTTTCCGATCGGCCTTTACATCATTTCGTTTGTCTTCGATCTGGTTTATTTGTCGATCGGCGATCCCTTTTGGTTTCGAATGGCCTACTGGACGATGCTGGGGGGATTGATCGGGAATGTCGCCGCCGCCATCCCCGGTTTTCTCGACTACCTCACCCTCCCTCCCAAGACCGAGGCCCGCCAGATCGCGACATACCATATGGGAATCGGGGTCACCCTGGCGATTCTTTATTTCGCCAACCTTCTCCTTCGCGATTGGGGAGTCATCGCGGCGAATCAGCAGCCCTGGGGGGTGGTGATCTTGAACCTGGTCGGCGTTCTCTTGATCGGCCTGCAGGGATGGCTGGGGGGAGAGCTGGTCTACAAACATGGCGTCGGCGTGGAAGAAAAAGGACGCACCGGCGAAGAGCGATTCCGAAGGGTGGCGTGAGGTCAACCGGCCGGGAAGGAGCGGTCCTTCTCCGGCCGTTTGCTTTCGGACGGTCCTTTGTCCCCCCTCTGTGAGAATCCCCGCCTTCTTCCTTTAGATTCCCCTCCGATCCCAAAAGCAAGTTGCTTTCAGGCCGGCTTGTCTGTATGATGGAAAACAATGAATGATCGTGAACGGGCCGCCTTACGGCAGCAACTTCTTAAAAAACTTCGGGATTCTTTCGTCTACAGCGCCGAGCCGACGTTCGTCCTCTCCTCCGGAAGGAAGAGTCACTTCTATATCGATTGCAAGAAGGTGACGCTCGACGCCGAAGGGGCGACCTGGGTCGGGCTGATGATTCTCGACCGGATCGCCGATCTGGAGATCGACGCCATCGGCGGGATGACCCTCGGCGCCGATCCGATCGCCACCGCCGTCGCGGTCCTCAGCTACGAAAGCGGCGCCCCCATCTCGGCCTTCATCATCCGGAAAGAGTCGAAAGGGTACGGGACCCAGGGCTTCATCGAGGGAAGGGTCGGCCGGGAGACCAAGGTGGTCGTGGTCGACGACGTCCTCACCAGCGGGCGGGCGACCGAGCGGACGATCCGGATCCTTCAAGAGGCCGGCTGCGACGTGGTGAAGGTGATCGCGCTGGTCGATCGGAAAGAGGGGGGACGCGAGCATCTGGAGCGTCTCGGTTTTGAGGTGGAAGCGCTCTATACCGTGGAAGATCTCTTAAAGGGCTAACCATTGGCCACGCCGAGCCTGGAAGAAAAGCGCGCCTGGGCGGAACAGTTCTTCGAGAAGACCGGGGCGAGTTACGATCAGGTGGTCGATCATACGACCTTCCGGATCGACCGGCTCTGGAAGAAAAAAATCATCTCCAAAATTCCTCCCTCCTCCCGAAAGATCCTCGATCTCGCCTGCGGCACCGGCATTCTCAGCTTCGCCGTCGCCCAAAAATTCCCAAATGCGCAGATCGTCGGGGTCGATCTGACGGAGGGCTATCTCGACATCGCCCGGAAAAAAGCCGAAGCGAACCGCGCCGATGTCACCTTCGTCCACAGCCCCGCCGAAGCGTTCGTCTCCGACGACCGATTCGACGCCTGCGTGACCTCCTACCTTCCCAAATACGCCGACCTCGATCTTCTGATGTCGAATCTCTCCCGAATGATCGCCCCCGGCGGCGTCCTCGTCTTCCACGACTTCACCTACCCGACGAATCGATTCCTGCAATGGACTTTCGAAGCCTACTTCAAACTCCTCCCCCCGATCGGCGGCTGGCGCTGGCCGGAGTGGAAAGAGACCTTGTATGAACTGCCGGTCGTCATCCGAAAAACGCGATGGATTGAAGAGCTGACCGCCGCGATGCGGCGGGAAGGGTTCGAAGCGATTCAAGTTGAATCTTTGACAATGCAGGGATCGGCACTCGTCACCGCAAAGAAGCAACAATAAGCCTTCATTCTATGCGGACATCCTTTTCTAATTGACCCCCCCTAATGCATTTCGATAATATCTAGCGGTTGGCTCGTTGCATCAACATTTGCGGCTCGACATTTTCAACATCGGCGATCTGTTCCAGGGCGGGGATGCGGGTCAAGGCGTCGGCGATCTCTCCCGAACGGGCCCGCAGCCAGGCCGCGTGCGGCGCATAGTCGAGGCGCTGCACGACCTCGTAACCGGCCTGCTCGATTTCCCGGAGGCGCCTTTCAACCGGCACCCCTTCTTTGAAGCGGATGAAGACGCGTCCCGACGGGACGGCGGGCGTGCCGCCCGGCTGCAGCGTGTAGACCGGCCCGACTTGGCCGGGGGCGTTTTTCTGCTGCTCCGCTTCCCCGCGGAATATCTCGATCCGGTCTTCTCCTTCGCCCATCGAGAGGAGGGCGTCTTTGGAAGGCGGCCGGGGGCCGTGGACGGCGTAGCGGTCGGGCAAGCGGGTATAGACCGGAGAGGACGGTTGTATGCCGCTTCGAACCTCTTGGGGGAATTTGGAAAGGGGATTTTTCTCCGACGCCATCTCGACACCTGCAACAAAGAAGAATACGCCCAACACCTATTTTGAATTTGGAGGCCTGATCGGTTTAGTATAGAGGATACGCGCCGCGCAATCAAAAGACAACTCAGACGACAAGGAGGTCCATCGATGTTCTCGTTCCGATATGGTGGCAAGACCGGAAAACGCTACTCCCTCACAACCAGCAACGAGCATCTCGTGGTTCGCACGACCAACCGCGCCCCGGTGCTCGCCGCAAGACCCTTCGAGGTGGCCCCTGTTTCACCGGAGGCCCGCGCCTTGCTCGGCAACTTCGACCTGGCGGCCCGCTTTCGTGAGGCGGGGGTCGATGTTCTTCGCGCGAAGCCGACGCGACGTGCCAAGAGCCTGCGCGACCGCGCCCGCCAAGTCCTGAAGCGCGAGCCCCAGGTCGAATTCGCCGGCCGGGTCCTCGTCGATCCGAAGAGCGGTCGGCCGGTCATTTATACCGAAAACTTCTTCGTCAAGTTCGACGGCGACGAGAGCGCCACCGCCTGCCGGAAGATCATTAAAAAACACCGCCTGGAGATCAAGCGGGTCCTCGAATATGCCCGCAACGCCTATTTCGTCGCCGCCCCCGAAGGGACCGGGCTCAAGATCTTCGACATCGCCGAGGCGCTGTTGAAAGAGCCGGCCGTTCAATTCTGCCATCCCGAGCTGATTCGCGAGGCGCGCCAGCGCGCCGCCTTCCCGCAGCAATGGCATTTGAAGAAGACGAGCGTCGGCGGCCAAACCATCGATCAGCACGCCAATGTCGAAGCGGCCTGGCCGTTGAGCGACGGGACCGGAGCGATCATCGCGGTCATCGACGACGGGGTCGATCTCGATCATCAGGAGTTCCGCTCCTCGGCCAAGATCGTCGCCCCCCGCGACGTGACCCGAAAGACGAACGACCCGCGGCCCGGCAACGGCGACAATCACGGGACCGCCTGCGCCGGGGTGGCGTGCGCAGACGGGAATTTCGGCGCCTCGGGGGTCGCGCCGCGGGCGCGGTTGATGCCGATCCGCTTCGCCTCCAATCTCGGCTCGCAGGCGGAGGCCGACGCCTTCGTCTGGGCGGCGCAGAACGGCGCCGACGTGATCTCGTGCAGCTGGGGGCCGCCCGACGGCGATTTCACCAATCCGAACGATCCGCGCCACCATCAGGTCGTGCCGCTTCCCGACAGCACCCGCCTGGCGATGGATTTCGCAATTAAGAACGGCCGAAACGGAAAGGGGTGCGTCATCTGCTTCGCCGCCGGCAACGGCAACGAGAGCGTCAACAACGACGGCTATGCCAGCTACGAGAAAGTCATCGCCGTCGCCGCCTGCAACGACAAGGGGAAGAAAGCGCCGTATAGCGATTTCGGTCCCGCCGTCTGGTGCGCCTTTCCGAGCAGCAATGTCTTCCCGTCGCTCACCCCCGGCATCTGGACGACCGACCGCTCCGGACCGCTCGGCTACAACTTCGGAAGCGCCAGCCTCGGCGACGCCGCGGGCCACTATACCGACGAATTCGGAGGGACCTCCAGCTCCTGTCCCGGGGTCGCCGGCGTGGCCGCGCTGATCCTCGCGCGCAACCCGAACCTCCGCTGGGACGAGGTGAAGGATGTGATCAAGCGCTCGTGCGATCGGATCGACACTTCCGGCGGGAAGTACGATGCGAACGGCCACAGCCACCTCTACGGCTACGGGCGGGTCAACGCCAAAAAGGCGGTGGAGCTGGCGGTGCCGGCGCAGCCCGACACGGTCGCCATCCGGACGGTGGTGCGCGACGTCCCGATCCGGGATCTGCAGACCGCCCGGCTCGACCTGCCGGTCGCCGACACCGGCTCTTTGAAAAAGATCAAAGTGACGGTCGACATCGAGCACACCTACATCGGCGATCTGATCGTCAGCATCAAACCGCCGACGGCGACCGGCGTCTCCGCCATCCGCCTTCACAACCGGGAGGGGGGCGCGACCGACAATCTCAAGAAGACCTATGACGAGATCAATGCGCCCGGCCTCGTTGCGCTGAAAGGGAAGAGCCCGAAGGGAACCTGGACGCTTATTGTGGAGGACAAGGCCCGCGTCGACACCGGGAAGATCCGGAGCTTTACGCTTGAAATGACGCTTTGATTGGGTGAAGAGTGCAGTCCCTTGGCATTGACGAAAGAGAAGGATCAAACCGCAGTGCCGAGGGACTGCCTGATATTATAAAAAGGGGACAGATTTATTTTGTTGACTTATATCGATTCATGGATTTTAAAGTCGATTGTAAAAGAACATAAAAGAGGGACCATTTTTAAGGTGCTGTGAAATCAATTAATGGTGTCTGTTCCTCTTTATTCGACTACAAACACACCCTCATCCCGCCGGGCCATGCCGTGCTTCTACTCATTGGGGGGCTTATTTCTTCGATAAAGTCTATCTTGATTTTCTGAGGAAGAACGGCTAGGCTGAAAGCATGGATTACCAACACATCATTACAATAGAGCCTGGCAAGCGCGGCGGAAAACCGTGCATCCGTGGATTGCGTATCACCGTCTCTGACGTGCTCGACTATCTTGCTTCCGGTATGTCGGAAGATGAGATTCTCAGAGACTTTCCCGATCTTACACGTGAGGATATTCGGGCCTCCCTTGCGTTTGCCGCAGACCGGGAGCGCAGGCTAGTCTCGATCCAGACAAAGTGAAGCTTCTCTTCGATCAGAACCTTTCCCCCCGATTGGTAAAGGCGCTTATCGATCTTTACCCTGATTCCGTTCACGTTCGGGATGTTGGTTTGCACAATGTCTTGGACGAAGTCGTCTGGGAGTATGCCGCCCGCCACGGCCTGTCCATCGTCTCGAAAGATGCCGATTTTCATCAGCGAAGTTTTCTCTTCGGCTCTCCTCCGAAAGTGATTTGGGTGCGGCGCGGGAACTGTTCGACATCGGACATCGAAGCGATTTTGCGGGCGCATCATGCGGATCTGCTTTGGTTCGAGCAAGACGTAAAGAGCGCTTTTCTGGTCTTAGATTAACGCGCGCCGGCGTTCAGTTTAGATGACATAAAGTCCTTTCCTTTTGAGGTCATGAACCCACCCATGAAATCTCGCTGGCTCCTTCTCGTCTCAACCGCCCTCGCCTTCATGACGGCGGTGCTCCTGCTCGAACGACCCGGCGTGGTCGCGCAAGTCGGCCTGGGTCTGGCGACGGCGATCTTTCTCTGGTTCTTCGTGCGAATTGCCGAGCTCGATCCGCGCCAGATCCTCACCACCATCGCGATCGCCACGACCGGTGAAGTGGTCCTGTCGATCGGGTGGGGCCTCTACGATTACAAACACACCCTCATCCCGCTCTACGTCCCGCCCGGCCATGCCGTCTTCTACGCGTTGGCGGTGGTGACTGCCCGCGAGCGAAGCCTCCAAAAACATGCCGCCGCCATCACCCGGACCGTCCTCATTTTGGGAACGGTTTACGCCGCCTCCAGCTTTCTCTTCTTGAACGACACGTGGGGGCTGCTCTGGTGGGGGGTGGCGTTCGTCCTCTTCCTGAAATCGGAGAACCCCCTTCTTCTCTCCTCCTGCGCCGTCTACACGATCCTGCTGGAGTGGGTCGGCACGGCGATCGGCAACTGGTATTGGCTGCCGGAGGTGCCGTATCTTTCCATCAGCTCGGCGAACCCGCCCGCGGGGGTTACTGTTCTCTACATCGTCCTCGACCTAATGGTGGTCACCGCCTGCGGATGGCTTTGGCGGAACTCCGAAAAAGCGGACCCCTCACCGGTTCCGAGCCTCAATATTGCAGAAGAACGATAGAGGATCACGCGTAAAAGAAAATTGTTGCACTCTCTTTCTCGCCGCCAGAGCCTCTCTAAAAACTCGAGCGATCCCTCTGCGCATCCTCTAAATACATATTGACTTGATCGAACGCGTCTATATAATATGGCCCTAAAACTGAATCCGGCTTATGCGAGTTTAGGTTGAAAGAGAGCACCCTCCTGCCCCACCAAAGAATTATTTTCGCGCTGGACTACCCCTCGTTCGAAGAAGCGCGCCCCTTCATAGAAGCCTTAAAAGATAAGGTCGGTTTATTTAAGATCGGGTGGACGCTGCTTTTAAGCGAGGGCCTGAATGTCTTGGCCAAAATAGAAGGGATCGAAGGGGTCTCCGCCAAGTTTTTTTTGGATATTAAATATTCGAGCCGGTCGGTCGAAGATATCCCGCAACAGGTCGGCGGCATGGCTTCCGTCATCACGTCTAAAACAAGAGGGGTTGAGTTTATCACCGTCCACACGTACGAAGGCGAGGCCCTTGTGGGAGAGGCCGTCAAAAAATTCAAGACAAAAGGAACGAAGATCCTCGGCGTGACGGTGTTGACGAGCGTCAACCAGGAAAATTCGAAGATCACACCGCTCCAAAGGGTATTGGAGTTGGCTCAAATCGCGAAAACGGCCGGTTGCGACGGGGTCGTTTGCTCCGGACATGAAGCCGGAGCGGTCAAAGAGAAACTGGGCCGGGATTTCATCGTTGTCACGCCGGGCATCCGCCCTGTATGGGCCGAGATCAAGAAAGACGATCAAAAAAGAATCATGACTCCGGGAAATGCGATTAGAAATGGAGCGGATTATATTGTGGTCGGCAGACCGATTTCCGCCGCAAAAGACCCCGCCGAAGCGGCGAGCAGGGCCGAGAAGATCGCCGAAGAGATCGCCGCCGCGCGAAGAGAAATGACCGCCCTTTAAAGATTTCAACCACTCCTCCCGATCACGACAACAGCAAGCCGCCGCGGGAGGCAAAATATGGCTCAATACCGAAACGCCTTCCCCCAACTGAGCGACCGCTTTTCCCTCACCGACGGCGGCAATTAGGCATAAACGGAACACGCCTGACCGAGGAGAAAACAATGAAAAAGCTTTCGAAGCGGCGTAAACGAAAAGAGCCGCCGTACGGCGGCCCGATTCCGGACGAAGAATTTCCGCCGGACACCCCCGAAGAGATCGGCCTCGAAAAGCGGGCCGCGCTCGTGCTCCATTGCGGCGGCCGCGCGATTGCCGCGACCAAAGGGAGCGCCGTCGTCTTCAGCGAAAATATTATCACCCAGCATACGGACCTGATGTACCTCCGTCTGACCGCCAGTTTTTTCTTTGGTCATGACGAAATCACCTACCTCTCTCCTTTCTTCGATCGGGGACCGGTCGAGAGAAACGTCAAAGAGTCGCTGCTGAACCGGCGCGGCGCCAACGCGCGTGCCGACGGGAAAAAGCTCCGAGACGGCGACTTGGAAGTGGTGGACGGCAGCGTTGTTCTCGATGCTCTCAACACGCTTGCAAACGTCAAAGCGTTTTTTGATCGCGTCCGGGCCGAGGGTCATGATGAAGTGTTTGTCTACATTCACGGTCACGGCAATGCGGCGGAGGAGTTCCGTCGCAACGGTCGCGTTGTGTTGGCCGATGAAGACAGTAACCCAAGCGAGTTCATTTCGTTCGAGCAGCTCGGGAAGTGGATCAACGCCATTCAAGCCGACCATATCGGCGTGGCGGTCGACACCTGCTACAGCGGACAACTGGCTCGACGTATTAGAAATAGACGACACCTTCTTGTAGCGATGTCGGCCGATGGGCAGGATCTCTCTTTTGGAGACGGGGAGAACGCTTACCATAAGATTCGGCGAGGGAAGTTCGGCGACTGGTCCGATCTCTTCATCTTCAACTTTCAGAAACTCAATGCCGATGACAAGGTAGACGTCGCGACCGACCGCGCTTCCAGGGCGGTCGGCTCGGAGTCGCTCAACGCCACGCCGCGTCGGGCGCCGAGCCGTCTGAGCGGTCACTAATCTCGAAGGCCCCGCAGCCGGCCTCACCCCGCCAGCCGCCAGGTCACCATCCCGGCGGCCAGCAGCATCACCCCCAAGCTCACACATTTAAGGATCGCTTCGTAGCGGACCTGATGATTGGCAGGATCGAGGCGGCCCGATCGCTTGAGCTCTTTGTAAGGGCGGGAGGCGTTGATCTCCACCAGGCTCAAGAGCCCCATCGCGCCGGCCACGATCAGGGCGGGAGGGGAGAGCTGGTTGGTCTGAACGACGTAACCGGCGAGAACCGGCAAGACCCCCCAGGAAAAGGCGAACCAGCCGTCGGTGTGAAATTTTCCGTCAAAGAGCTCCAGATTGTAGGCGAAGAGGAAAAACCCCTCCAGAAGGGCGATCACCGCCAGTTGGGGGGTCTTGAAGAGGATATAGTAGAAGCCGAGGGCGTACGCCGGGACCAAGGCGCCGATCGCGAGGGTCCAGAGCTGTCGCTTGGAAAAATGCGCCCCCCACGGCTTGGGTCCTTTGCCGCCGATCGCATCGAGGGCATGCGCCGCGATCCCGAGGCCGAGGAAGTAGATCAGGACAGCCGCCCCGACCCGCTCCCAGAAAATGGTTTCGGCCAACATCCCGCCGATCACGGTGAAGGCGAGGACCATTCCGGTATAGGGGAGAAAGAGGAGGCCGATCCAGATCCGGAGCTTCAGCGGACCGGATTTCGGAACGAACCATTCGGAGCGGCGATCGGGAGCCGGGTCCATGCCATCCTCGATTAGTGGGGTCGCTTACTCGGTATCGACCGTTCGGAAGTTCGATCGCTCGTCCGGGAGGGGGCTTGGGCGGGCGCCTGTTGCACCGGCGGGGTCGCCGGACCGCCGTATTGGAGAATCAGCCCCCCCTTGCCGACGGCCCACCCCCGGGCGGGAGAGGTAAAGTAGATGCTGTTCAGCCGCTGCGTCACCCCGCTGTCGCGCTCCGCCCACGATTTTCCGCCGTCCTTTGTATAGAGGATCATTCCGAGATCGCCGACCATCCATCCCTCCGGCCCCTGCATCGAGAGGTCCCAAAGCGGCATCTTCGTTCCGGTGTCGATCGGCCCCCAGCTTTTTCCGCCGTCCTCGGTCATCAAGAGGGTCCCCTCCGACCCGACCACCCATCCCCGGTTCGGCGGACGAAAGAGGATTCGGGTGAAGGTTGCCTTCGTCGGAAGCCGGAACGGGGTCCATGTCGCGCCGCCGTCTTCCGTCTGAAGCAGGGTCCCCCCGGTGCCGACGATCCATCCTTTCCGCTCGTTGAGGAAAACGATGTCGGAGAGACCGGCGGTGGTATCGCTGAGCTGAAAATCCCATCGGTTGCCGCCGTCGACTGTTTTGAAGATCAACCCCGTCTCGCCGACCACCCATCCGATCTTGGGGGTCAGGAAGAAAACCCCTTCCAGGCTCGCCTCGGTCAGCTTCTGCCGGCGCTCCCAACGTTTTCCCCCGTCGATCGTGTGGAGGAGAAGCCCCTTGCCGCCGACCGCCCACCCCTCCCGCGGCGAGGTAAAATGAACCGACAAGACCCACTCTTCCGTTCCGCTGTCTTGATACCTCCAGCTCCGGCCGCCGTCGTTGCTGTGGAGGATGGTGCCGGTCTCCCCGGCGATCCAACCGTGCCGCTCATCAACAAAGTGGACCCGAAAGAACCGGTCGGTGAAGCCGTTGTTCTGCGTCTCCCAGCGTTTGCCGCCGTCGCGGGTGTGGACGATCACCCCCCCCCATCCGACCGCCCAGCCGTGGCGGTCGTCGCCGAACGAGAGCCCTTCGAACGTTTTGTTCACCGCGGCATCGACCTTCTCCCAGGTCGCCCCGCCGTTTTCCGTTTTCAGCATCGTTCCGGATCCGCCGGCGGCCCAGCCGATCTGGGGAGAAGCGAATTGCACGCCGATGAGAAGATGCTCCGTGCCGCTTTGCTGCGGCTCCCAACGCTTTCCCCCGTCGGTCGTCCCGAGGATCGTCCCCTGTCGGCCGACCGCCCAGCCCCGGAGCGGGTCGATGAAGAAGATCGCCTCCAGCGCGGCGGTCGTCCCGCTCTTCTGCGCCGTCCATTGATTTCCGCCGTCCTGAGTGTGGAGGATCATCCCGTTCCACCCGGAGGCCCATCCCTGCTGCGGATCGATGAAGAAGACCTCCAGAACCGGACCGGTCTGCCCGCTTTTTTGAACCTCCCAACGCCGGCCGCCGTCCGCGGTACGGAGAATCACCCCTTTGTCGCCGACGATCCAGCCGTTTGATCGATCGGTAAAGTAAACATCCCAGAGCCAGACCCGCTCCGGATTCCGCTGCTCCTCCCAGCTTCGGCCGCCGTCGGCCGTATGGAGGATCTTGCCGGTCCAGCTGATCGCCCAGCCGTGGCGCCGATCGGCAAAATGAAGCGAGAAGAACCGCTCCCCTTTCTCTTTGTATTGCGCCCGCCAGCTCGCGCCGCCGTCGGCGGTGTGGAGGATCGTTCCATCTCCCCCCCCGGCCCATCCCTCGCTCGCCGAGACGAAATGGACCGCCCAAAGCCCGTTCGACGTCACCTCCCCTTGCTGAACCGACCACCCCCCCTCCGCCGCCGCGACCGTCCCGGCGAAAATCGGGAGGAGAAAACCGGCCAAAGCCGTGTAAAAGAATAGACTTTTCTTGATCATCCGGTACAGAATCTTGACCCTCCTTCTTTTTTTGTGTTATCTATTTACAACATTCAGGAGAGAAATGCAAAGCCGCCTTCTAATCCCCATTGTATTGATCTTGCTTCTGATCGACGCCCCCGCGCGGGCCGAGGAGGAATCGCTTCGATCGGTCCGCCAGCTCACCAACGAGATTTATCGCCTCTCTCTCGATATGATCACCCACGGCAGCGAAGGGCACCACCATGAGATCGTCAGTTACGGCCAGGAGATGATCCGGCGGAGCGAAGCGTTGATCCAGGAGGTGGAGTCGAGCCCCTCTCCGAAGATCAAAGAAAAAAAAGAAACGCTCCTCACCTCGATCAATGCGACCCTGAACAAGGCGAAAGAAGCGGTCCGGCTGGGGGAGGCGGAGAAAACAGATCCCGCCCTCGACGCCTCCCGCAAGGCCTCCTTCCGCGCCAAGCAGTTGCGCCAGCAGATCCAATCATTGAAGTAGACCGACCGGCCCTTCTCGTCGGAAGCGATACAAAAATGTCGGCCGGCCGACCGCCGCTTCTTTCCATTCGATTCCCAGGCCGACCTAAATCACACGAAAAATCAACCGATCCGACCGGTCCCTCCCCCCGGCATGGTTGTTGCTCTATATTCGGTCAACGATAACGACGTCTGCGGGCAAGGGCGCCTGGATGAATCTCTCCAGGCGCCTTTCCGTTTTTAAAGGGGTTTCCATGCGGGAAGGAATCCTTCCACCGAAATTTGCCGACAAGTTTTTCCGGATCGATTTTGATGCAATGCCGCTTCCGATCCTCTCCCTCTATCCGATCCCCCCCTCCCTCGCGCTGGAAGAGGTAACGCTCGACCTCGCCGGCCTGGAACAACATCCGCGTTTGATTTCCTGGCCGATGCTGCACGAGCTTCCCCGCGTGAAGCTGAAGGTGCCGTTCATCTGCCAGATCTTCAACTGGGTCGAGGAGGTCGAGTGGGAGGGAATCCGCCTTGTCGATCTGCTCGACTCCTTCAAGATCGACACCCACCCCGACGGCTACTTCGCTTTTTACTCGCGCGACCGGGTCTTCTTCGAAGGGCTCTCGCGCGATGAAGCCCGCGATCCGCGCGTTCTGCTGGCATATGGATTAAACGGGTCGCCCCTCCCCGAGGTCCACGGCGGGCCGCTCCGATTGGTCGTCCCCTTTCTCCAGGGGTATAAAAGCGTCAAATGGGTCCATTCGATCCATGCCTTCCGGCACGACCCGGTCGGGATCAAGCGGCTGCTTGCCCAGAGCCCGACCGGCCAGCTGAACGAAAAATGGCGGGGCCAATATCAAATTGTCCCCCCGGCGGGTAAATCCGGAGATCCCCCTCCGGTACGGAGCGAGATCGCGCCACTCTCCACCCCCCCGGCCGCGATCTCGCCTCCGGAACCGCCGGTGCACGGCCGGGTCGATTCGGTCCTCAAAAAGAAACAGCCGCCGCGGCAGGCGACATTAAAAGAGGTGATCGCCTTCGTTCGCCCCGGCAAGCAGCTGGCGACCCGCCAGGCGCTGGAAGCGGCCGGCATCTACGGGTATACGACCACGACGGTCCTCGGCCGGAGCCGCCAGCGGGGGCTTCGATTTCAGTCGGAAAAAGGGGAGCCGGTCGCAATCAAGTTTATGCCGAAACAATATTTCTCGATCATGATCGACGCCGGCCGCGTTCCGGCGGTGATCGCCGCCTTAATGAAAGCGAACCGGACCGGAAAGGGGGCCTACGGCGACGGCAAGATCTTCATCGTCGACATCGACGACGCCGTCCGGATCAGCACCGACGAGCGGGGGGAAGAGGCGATCTGATGGAGGGTGAAAGAAAATGAAGCTGATTCGCGCGATCATCCGCCCCGAGCGGGAAGAGGCGGTCCTGGGCCGTCTGGAGGCGGCCGGACTTTTTGCCGTCACGAAGATGCCGGTGCTCGGGCGCGGGAAGCAACGCGGGATCCAGGTGGGGCCGGTTCATTACGACATCCTCTCCAAGTCGATGCTCCTGCTCATCGTCGGCGAGGAGGAGTATCCCCGGGCGATCGCCGCCATCGAGCAGGGGGCCGGGACGGGGCACCCGGGCGACGGGAAGATCTTCGTCCAGGAGGTCTCGGAGAGCTACACCATCCGGACAGGGACAAAAGAGACGGAGTCGGTGTCGGAGTGAAGGATCGATGACGAATCAATCCAAAATGCGGGTGGTGGTGATCGGCAACGGGATGGCGGGGATCGCCGTGGTGGAAGCCCTATTGAAAACCGGCGCCCCCCTCTCGATCACCCTCTTCGGCGATGAGCCGCAGACCCACTACAATCGGATTCTCCTCTCCGATCTTCTGGCCGGGAAAACCGAGGCGGAGCGGATCTTCACCCGGCCGCGCACCTGGTATGCCGAGCGGGGAATCGATGCAAAGCTCGGTCTGGCGATCACCGGCATCGATCCGGTTTCCAAGTATGTGACGAATGCCGACGGCGGCGCCGCCCCTTACGATGCCCTTGTCCTCGCCGTCGGCGGGGTCCCTTTCATCCCGCCGATTCCGGGGAGCGAGAAGAAAGGGGTCTTTCTCTTTCGAACCCTGGAGGAGACGGAGCGGATCGTCGCGGCGGCCCGATCGAGCCGGCGCGCCGTGGTGGTCGGCGGGGGGCTGCTTGGTCTGGAGGCGGCGCGGGGGCTGATCAATTACGGTGTATCAGTCACCGTCGCCCACCTCGCCGACCGGCTGATGGAGCAGCAGCTCGATCCCCCCGGCGCCTCGCTTCTGAAACGGGAGCTGGAACGGATGGGGATCCGGATCTTGCTCAAGACCACGGCGGAGGCAATCCTGGGAGAGGAGCGGGTGACCGGCGTTCGCCTGACGACCGGCGAGGAACTCCCCGCGGGAATGGCGCTGATCTGCACCGGGATCCGGCCCAACCTGACCCTCGCCCAACAGATCGGATTGAGGACGAATCGAGGCATTCTGGTCGACGATCGGATGGCGACGAGCCTCCCAGGGATCTTCGCCGTCGGGGATGTCATCGAGCATCGCGACAAAACCTACGGCCTGATCGCGCCGCTGAAGGAGCAAGCGGAGGTGTTGGCCGATGTCCTGGTCGGGAAGAATCAACGTCGCTACCCCGGAACCCTCTGCGCGACGACACTGAAGGTCGCCGGCATTCATCTCACCTCCGCCGGCGATTTTCTCGGCGGACGGGGGGCGGAAGAGCTGGTCTTCATCGATACCGAGAAGGCGATCTACAAAAAATGTGTGATCCGCCAGAACCGTCTGTCCGGGATGATCCTCCTCGGCGACAACAAAGACGGCCCCCGGCTTTTTAACCTGATCCAGAAGGGGGAAGAGATCGGCGAGATTAAATCGTCGCTCCTCGGAAATGTCTCGGTCGAAGGGGGAGCGGGGGCCGCAAGCGGCGCGGCCGCGCTGCGGGAGGCCGACCTGGTCTGCAACTGCAACAGCGTCACGAAAGGGATGATCCTCGCCGCCATCCGGGAGAAGGGGCTGAAGACACGTGACGAGGTGGCCGCCTTCACACAGGCGACGACCGGCTGCGGAAGTTGCAGTCAATTGGTGGAAGATCTTCTCGGCGAAGCGACAAAGACGCCGGCCAAGGGGCCTGCAACGGCGATCGTTGCGGAGAGGTCCCCCACAAAAACAGGACCGGGGGCGCTCAAGACGCTCGACCTGGAGAAGATCAAACAGGAAGGGTTGGGAATCGATTTTGACCGGCTGCGTGAGGAGGGGACCCGCGCGTTGGTTCCGGAGGATTATTATCGTCTCAAGACCTACGGCATCTGCAGCCAGAAACACCCCGGCTACTTCATGCTCCGGATCCGCATCCCGGGAGGAGCGGTCACACATACGCAGCTGATGGGACTGGCCGACCTTGCCGAGGTCCACGGCCGGGGGTGGGGACACCTCACCGTCCGCCAGAGCATGGAGCTGCATTGGATCCGCGTGGAAGATTCGCTGGAGATCTTCGAGAGGCTGGAGGCGATCGGTCTTTCGACCCGCTCGGCTTGCGGCCACACCTTGCGGAACATCATGGCCTGCCCGCACGGGGGGGTGGCGTCCGAAGGGCTCTTCGATGTTCAGCCCTGGGCCCAGCGGATCACCGATTATTTCGTGAAGCGGTCGGATCTGATCAACCCGACGATGCCGAACCGCCTGAATGTCTATTTTGCCGGATGCCGGGCGTGCGCCTCCGATGCCGCGATCAACGACATTGGGTTCGTGGCGGTCGAACGCGAAAGAACTTTGTCCGACCCGTCGGACCTGTCTGACACGTCAGACAAAAAACTCGGTTTCGAGCTCTGGGTCGGAGGAAGCTTGGGGGCCCATCCGATGCTCGGATTCAAGCTGAAGGAGTTTCTCTCCCCGCCGGACGCGCTGGCCGCCTGTCAGGCGATCTTCGCCATTCACACCAAATTCGGCAACCGGAACAAAGCGAAGTCGCGGTTGAAATATCTGATCGAGCAATGGGGCCGGGAGAAATTCGTCGAGATGTTCGAGAAGGTCTTCCTCGAAAAACAGAATCTTCCCGAGAACCGCGAGATCCCCCTCCCTTCTTTGGCCGACCCGGGACCGCGGCCGCCGCTCTGGAAGCGAATCGGGAACCGGCTGAATCCGGTCTCGATCCCGAACACCCCCGGCATTCTTCCGCAGCGGCAGCCGGGTTACGTCCGCCTGACCGTCGCCGTTCCGCTGGGGGAGCTGCGCGCGGAGCAGCTTCGGGCCGTCGGCCGAATCGCGCGGCGGCATGGCAACGGGATCGTCCACTTTACGAAAGACCAAAATCTCGCCCTCCACTGGATTCCGGTCCGGAAGACCGGCCGGGCCGTTCAGGCGTTGAAGGCGGCCGGCCTGTCGCTCAAGGGAAAAGAGAGCGGCCCCGCGCTGCTCGCTTGTCCCGGCACCGAGTTCTGCACCCTCGCCGTGACCAATTCGCAGGGGGCGGCGCGCGATCTATTGCGCTTCCGTCCGGAAGCGCCGGAGAAGGCGGCCCTCTTTCAGTCGATCTCGATTCACCTCTCCGGCTGTCCCAACAGCTGCGCCAAACATCAGGTCGCCGACATCGGCCTCGCCGGAACGATGACGCCGGTCGGCGAGCTGCGGCGGTTTTCCTACCAGCTCTTCCTCGGCGGTCAGGTCGAGGGGGGAATTCGCTTGGGGGCGATGGTCCGAAAAGGGATTACCGAAGAGATGGTCGTGCCGACCGTCGACGCGCTGCTCGGAATCGTCGCGACCGATCGTCTTCCGGGCGAATCGTTTCAGGAGACCGTCCTGCGGCTCGGCGCCGACCAGGTCGCATCACTTCTCGAAAAAGAGATCGGCCCGCTGGCGCCCGAATTGTCGGATGCGATCACGATGATTCCTGATTTGATCGAAGCGCGATGAAAAAAGAAGGAGCCTTTCGATGAAGATGGTCCAAGCGATGGTCCGTCCGGAGAAGGAAGGGGAGGTGATCGCCGGGCTGGAGAAGGCAGGCTTCATCTCGCTGACGCGGCAGGCGGTCTTCGGCCGGGGACGCCAGCGCGGGATTCAGGTCGGCCCCGTCCGCTACGAAGAGCTTCCCAAGGTCTGGCTGATGCTGGTGGTGGAAGAGGGGGAGGTCGATCGGGTCGTCGATACCATCAAGATCTCGGCGCGCACCGGAAATCCGGGCGACGGGAAGATTTTCGTCTCCACCCTCGCCGAGGCCCGCTCGATCCATCCGCCGATCTGATCTAAGTCGCCTGTCCGGAAACGATTTTGAAGATCTCCCCATCGTAGGCGGTGATGTAGAGCTCCCCCTGCTCGTCTTCCCCAAAGGAGCTGATGTTCTTTCCGGTCTCCAGGAGCAGCCGCTGGTCGGAAACCGCTTTCCCATCGTACCGGAGCATCCAGAGCCGGCCGCTTCCGAAATCGGCGTAGAGATACGCTCCCGGCAGGTTCGGGATCGCGCTTCCCCGGTAGACATATCCGCCGATGACCGTCGTCCCTTCCGAGCGGGGATAATCGAGGATCGGGAGGAGATATTGGCTTTTATCGCAATCGGGGCTCACCCCCGGCGTGCAGATCATCCCCTCCATCACCCTCCAGCCGTAGTTCCCCCCTTTTCGGATCACGTCGATCTCCTCCCGCGCGTTCTGGCCGACATCGCCTGCGTAGAGGAGGCCGGCCTGGCGGTCAAACGAGAAGCGCCAAGGATTCCGGAGACCGTAAGCCCAGATTTCGGGAGCGGCCCCCGGCGTGCTGACAAAGGGATTGTCGGCGGGGACGGCGTATTCTTTTCCGCCCGCCTTCTGATCGACATCGATCCGGAGCATTTTGCCGAGGGGGGTGCCGAGACTTTGGGCATTGTTCTGCGGATCGTTTCCCGCTCCGCCGTCCCCCATCCCGATATAGAGAAAGCCGTCGGGCCCGAAGAGGATCGTCCCTCCGTTGTGGTTGGAAAAGGGCTGGGGGATCGTGAGGAGAATCCGCTCGTTCGCCGGATCGGCCCGGCCGGTGGCCGGATCGACCGTAAATTCGGAAATGACGGTGTGGAGTCCCCCGGCGTCGGAGGTGTAGTTGACGAAGAAGCGGCGGTTCTCTTCAAACTTGGGGTGAAAGGCCAACCCGAGGAGTCCCCTTTCCCCCCCGGCGCTGACCCGGTCTTGGATATCAAGGAAGGGTGTTTCGCCGACCGCTCCGTTTTGCAAGATCCGAATCGTCCCCCCCTGTTCAATCACGAAGAGCCGACCGCTCCCGTCCCCCGCGTTGAAAAGCCCGATCGGGTCGTCCAGCCCGGTGGCAACCGATTCGAGCCGAATCGCCGGCGCGCCGGAGGTCCCCCCGCCGATCGTAGACGAGGTACTTTTAGAAGAAGACGAATTGCAGGAGGCGGGGAAGACGAGCCAAAGACCGAAGAGCAAGAAAGAGAACGCCTTTCCGAAAGAGATCATGCGCAAGGCCCTCCTAGGGTGTGATATCCAGCCTAGGGGAGGCGAGGGGGCATTGTCAAGCAGGCCTGCGAATCCGCCGATGCTATTTCCCTTCGAACAGCCGGATGAAGTCGTCCCGGACCCGGCGCATGTGGTGTTGAATCTCCTCTTCGAGCTCTTTTCTCCCCCGCTCCCAATCGCGCTGCCCGTATCCCATTCTCCGCGCAAGAAAGGTAAACTCCTCCGTCCGAACGTCGGGAAGGATCAGATCTTTCGCGTGGCCCCGGACGATCCGGAGCGCGTCGATGAGGCTTCTCAGAAAAAGATAACCGGCCTGAAAATCGATCCAGATCTCTTTCGGGAGGATCTTCAGCCGGCGGAGCTGCTCGAGCGCCGCGAGGGTATGCGGGGTTCGCAGCGCCGGATGGCGGGCGCCGTGCATGATCTGAAGATACTGGACCGCATATTCGATGTCGAGGAGGCCTCCGGCGCTGTATTTCACATTGACCTTCCCCTTCGGAACCAGCTCGTTCCGCTGACGCTCTCTTAACGCCAGCGCGGTCTTTAAATCCCACGGCGCCCCGCCGTAGACAAACCGGTCGCGGTGGGCCTCTACCTTCCTGCCCAATGTCTCATCGCCGGCGATCCACCTCAGCTTGATCAGCGCCTGGCGCTCGAAGGGGGCGGCCTCGCCGGCCGGCGCGTAATAGGCGGCGAGCTGAGAGAGCGGGTTCGCCAGAACCCCCGCGTTTCCATGCGGCCGCAGCCGCGTATCGATATGAAAGATCCCCTCCTGCTTCGCCGTGATGAAATGGGTGATCTGCTGCGCCAGCTTCTCAAAGAAGAATCTGTTATCGATCGGCTCCCGGCCGTCGGTCTGGCCCGGTCCTTCGTAGACAAAGAGGAGCTCGATATCGGAGGCATACCCCAGCTCGGCCCCGCCGAGTTTTCCCAGTCCGCAGATGGCGAAGGAAGAGGGGCGTCGGTTTTCAAGGCGGGGCGCGCCGTATCGCTTCACCAGATCGGCCCGGCAGAGAAGATCGGTCTCTTCAATGACCACCTCCGCGAGATCGGTCAGCGCCTGAGAGAAATCGGTCAACGTCAGGGAGGGTTCGAGGAGATGTTTGATGTCGATCCGGAAAAGCTCCCGGTCTTTGTATTCATTCAAGATCCGTTTTTGCTCTTCCAGTCCGGTTCCTTTCCGAAGCTCCCGGCGCAGGCCCCGGCGAAGCGCCTCTTTCCCGATCCGGAGTTTTTTCCCCTTGTATTGATCGAGCAGAGGAAGAAGGTTTTCGAACTGAATCCGAAGAAAATCTTCCCACAGATAATCCGAGGTCCCGAAGAGGCGCGCCAAGAGGTGGAGTGTCTCCCGCTTCTTCAGAAAAGAGATGAGTGAACTTGATTTTTCTTCCTCGATGATTTTGTCGAGCAGTTGATCGAAGTGGGCGATCGCCTTCGTCGGATCGGGGGAGCGGACCAGGAAATGAGTGAACTGCTTGATGAGGGCGGCCGAGATCCGAAGCGCTTTTTTCTCCCGCTCCCCGGCGATCTTTCGTCCTCGTCGGTCGGAGATGTAGAACCGGTCTTGGATCTCGGCCCCGGCATTTTTGATCTGGACCTTGTGAATATAAATGCCGCGCAGCGAGAGGGCGTTGGAGAAGGCGTAGAGAAAGCCGGGGGTATCCTTGCCGTGGATATCGAGAATCGTCCACCGTGCCGAACTCCGATTGTCGAACCGGACCTTCAGCGGCGAAAGAAGCCCCCCCTCCGGAACCTTCGCCTTGGAGAGATAAGCGATCAGGTGCCGATTGACCTGATCCCTCGCCTCGTTGAACTTGTCTTGGTCGAGAAGACGGACGAGCAAGAGGAGCGCCTCTTCGAGCCGCTGCCGCCGGCCGGCATCGAACTCCTCTCCCGGAATCAGGGAGGCCTGAAAAACATCGACGATCGTTCGAGGGGCCGGCCGCTTCGGGCGCGCAAGCGGGCCCCGCGCCGGCGCGGCCTCTTCATCCGAAGAGGTGTGGACGTTCCCCGCCTGAATATCGAAGCCGAACGAGGCCAAGAGGCCGCAGAGGATCGAGAACTCCGAGAAGTAGTCGAAGGCGACCACTGTGATCTCAAAGGCGCGCTCCCCTTTGGAGACGATTTTCAAGGCGGCGGGACGATCGCGGTCAAGACGGGAGGCCATCCCGATATGATCGGCGATCTCCGCGGCGGAGTAGAGGGAGAAATAATCCCGATCCATCCGGGAGAGAAAGTCTTGAACCGTCTCTCTCGGCGCGGAAAGCGCCTGTAGTTTTTTTTCTAATTCTTTGAAGCCCAATTGCCTCGCGCTCAACCTCAACCGGGTTCATTATACAGAATCGGGGACGCCCCATCAAATCGGCTCTGCAAAACAAATTGCAGCGGAAGCAAAGGGGATGTATAATTCGGCTCAGTGAGATCCTGGGAAGAGGAGAGCGGACGATATGATCGATAGAAATCAACTTACCGAGCAGTGCCAAGACACCCTTTCATCGGTTCTTGGACTGGCAATGCATTTTCTCGGTTGTCTCCGCTTCGACCGTAGAAACCCCCAACAGCTTTACTCAGTCTGTCTCTATTCGCGTCTGCTTGAATTAGCCAGCGGGTGTAGCGTACTGCTCGAAAAGAACACTCTCGTTGGACTCCCCCTTCTTTTGCGAAGCATGTTTGAAGCTAATATTGACCTGGCAAACCTCATGAAATCCACCGATTACCCTGAGAGAATGCATGCGACATTTCTGGAACAAAAACTCAAGCTGATAAAGGAAACTTTGACAGACAACCCCAATCCGCCCCAGGGAATATTACAATTGCACCGAGGCTATCATGTATGGATTGTCCATATCCGAATTTGTAAGACGAGAGGCAAGGGTAATCGAAGTGTGTGTTAAAAAGTTCCCTGGGCGCAGAGATTCAGCGAAGGAAATGGCAAAGTTTAGGTTATGTCGCTCCCAGATTATTGAGGGGTCTCATAAATGATCGGGAAGGGATAATATAAAAAATATAGGCGATTGGGGCCAGGTCATGCAATATCTTAATATGGTGCTCCTGCTGCCCAGCTCACTGGAGCCCACCGCGTAAAGTCGTAGCAATTTGGGGAGGCTCGGTGGGCGGACAGCTCAATTTAACATTAGCTGCAACAAAATTCCATAGAGAAAGGTGAATCAAAATGGCAGTTCAAAAACATCAATTCGTCATTGACGATAACGGGAAGAAGACAGCGGTCATATTAACGATCGAGGAGTATGAAAAATTAATTGAGGAGGCGGAAGAGCTAGAAGAGATTCGCGCGTACGATGCAGCCAAGGCGGCAAACGACCAAGCCATTCCGTTCGAGCAGGCGGTCGATGAAATTGAGCGTGACCGAAAGTGACCTATACGATCACCATTTTACGGCGCGCGTTGAAGGAACTGTCGGATCTGCCGCAGAATTCCTACACTCGGGTACGAGATGAGATCCGAAAGCTGGCGGAGAACCCTCGTCCGAATGGATCGAAGAAGTTGGCCAGTCGATCCGGGTGGAGAATCCGAGTAGGCTCTTATCGTGTGGTTTATGAAATCAATGACGCGAGCCGTTTGATTACGATTATGCACGTTGGGCATCGTCGAGATATTTACCGATAAACGTACCAGCCAACACTGGAGCCAACCGCAAAAAAGCCGTCGCATTTTATTGATAGAGTAATCGGGGGCGGGGGCTCATTTTTAGCATTCTTTCATTTGTTGAGATACGGTGCCGCCTCTCGAACCAAAAAATGAGTCAAAAGATCCGCGTCGGAAGGAACCTTCCCCCTCTACGAAACCGCCGTTGCAGTTGAAGGACCTCCTCCTCGCCCCTCAGCTGAGCGGCGAGGAGGTCGCTTCTCTGCTCAGCCCTTATGGTTTCGAAGAGATCAAGCGGGCCGATACGAACCTTCAATTGATCGCCGAGGAGCCGCGGGTCCGACAGTTCTTCGCCGAAATTCTGGAGGATTTCTTAAGCCCCCTGGGTCAAACAGCCGAGCCCGATCGGGGGCTGAACGACTTCGAGCGGTTTACCCGGGCCGCCATCAGCAAGACCCAACTCTTTTCGTATCTCCGGGACGATCCCGCCACCGTATCGAGAGCCGCCACGATTTTTGGCGGAAGCGCGTTTCTGGCCGAAATTTTGATTCGGAATCCGGAATATTTTTATTGGGTTTTCGACCCGGCGGTGCTGAAGGGGCACCGGAGCCGGCGGGAGATCGCGCGGGACTTCTCGCAGGCGCTGCGGCTCCTTAAAACAAAGGAAGATCGGCTCGATCTCCTTCGCGCCTTCAAACGAAAGGAGATCCTCCGGATCGGCGTGCGCGATCTCTTGCGGGAGGCTTCCGTAGAGGAGACTCTGACGGAGCTTTCCGAGCTGGCCGAGGTTCTGATCCAGAAGGCGTATGAGATTTGCGACCGGGGCTTGCGCGAGCGGTATGGGATTCCTTCCTACCGGGACCGCTCGGGGAGGCGGGTGCGGACCGGATTCACCATCATCGCCATGGGAAAACTGGGCGGCGGCGAGCTCAACTTCAGCTCCGACGTCGATCTTCTCTATCTTTACGCGACCCGAACCGGCCGGACCTCCGGCGTTCGAGGAGAGGCGGCAAGCCGGATCGCGAACGCCGACTATTTCCGGCGGCTCGCCCAGCAGATCACGGCGGCGTTGAACACGGCGACCGGCCAGGGCTACGTCTATCGCGTCGATCTACGGCTTCGCCCCGAAGGGGAAAAGGGGCTGATCGTCCAGCCGCTCCAGGGCTACCGGCGCTACTACGCCACCCGCGGGGAGACCTGGGAGCGGCTCTCCCTGCTGAAGGCCTGGCCGGCGGGGGGGGATCGTTCCCTGGGCCGGGAATTTCTGAAAAGGGTGATCCCCTTTCTCTACGGCAAACCGTTCGGCCTCCCCGGATTGCAGGAGGTCGGCGCGTTGAAAGCGCGGATCGATGAGAAGATCGACCTCTCGAAACAGACCGAAAACCACGTCAAGCTCGGCCGGGGAGGGATTCGCGAGATCGAATTTATCGTACAGGCATTGCAGATTTACTTCGGCGCGAAACACCCCGCGATCCGGGAGCGAAACACCCTGAAGGCGATCGAGAAGTTATCGCGATCCAAGTTTCTTTCCAAAGAGGACTCCCGTTCTCTCAAAGAGGCTTATCTTTTCTTGAGGAACGCGGAGAACAAGCTTCAGGTTGTGAACGATTCGCAAACCCACCTTCTGCCGATCGATCCAAAGGGGGTCCGGGCCTGCGCCCTTCGGCTCGGCTACCGGGATGAAGCGACCACGTTTGCGCAAGATCAATTGATGCGCGATTATCGCGCCCACACCGGCCGGGTCCACACCCTTTTTCGTCTCCTCTTCGGAACGCCGTCACAGTGGCCCGCCTTTCAGAAGAAACCCCGCTGATCGATCTGATCGAACCTATCGAATCCTCTACGGCGGCCTTTTCAATTGACCTTAGAGAAAGGCTATGATAGCCTTTTAGCTCGTTTCTGTGATTGAAGGATATCTCTATGTTTTATAAGGTGAAAGGGCTTCTGGAATGACAGAGGCCGAATCCCCCGATACCAGGGAGAGAGGCTTTCCCGCTTCGAAACGCCGATTCCTCATTGCTTCCTTTCCCGCACCGATCTCTCTTTTGTTCCCCGTTCTTCTTTTCTGGCTTCTTTTCCAGCCGGCCCCCTCTGAAGGGGCAGGGACGTTTACCGCGTTCGAAAAGACCTTTTCTCGCGGGGAAGGGGAGCCGATCCTGGTTGAGAGCGAATTTACCGTGATCGATCCGGAAGCGTCCTACCTGCTGAAGATCTCAAGCAATGGACTGAAAGATGCCCCGAATGAAAAGGTCGGCGCCTCCGAGATTTTGCTGAACGGGGTCCAGATCGTCGGCTCCTCTCGGTTTAGCCAAAGAGAAACCTCCTTTAAAAAACCGATCACCCTCAAAGAAAAGAATATCCTCCAGGTGAAGCTCAAGGGGAGACCGGGGGGGGAGATGACGCTGCGCATCGAAGGAACCGATCGGATCACGCCGCAGCTGTCGATCCTCGCGCCGAAGACGCGGCTTCTCATCAATGATCCCCGGCCGACGTTTATCCTCAAATATGAAGACGCTACCGCCGGCGTCGATCGCAAGAGCCTTCGGGCTGTTCTGAATGGAAAAGATATTGCGTCTCTGTTTGAGCTGGGGGAGACGGAGGGGACCTATACCCCCGATCGTCTCCCGGACGATGCGTATACCTTCGTGGCATCGATCGCCGATTTTGCGGAAAACCGCGCCGAGGCGAGGGCGACCTTCCAGCTCGATGCCACCCCCCCCGAGACCCGTCTTCTGCCGTCGGACCCCCCCGGCGGATCAGACTGGTATCCGGCCTCCCGCCTCGAAGCATCCGACCCGGAGGGGGGCGCGGGGCTGACCGAGCTTCGATATCGGATCGACTCCCATCCGGAGGTCGTCATCCGGCCCGACGCCGATCTTCTCTTCTCCGAGCGGCGCACCCTCTCGGCCCCGCTTCCGCAGGAGGGAAAGTTCGATCTCCTCTATTATGCAATCGACCGCGCCGGGAATCAGGAGGCGGTGCAGCAGCGGACCGTTCAGATCGACGGGACACCGCCGCAGATCAAGGCGCATCTCTCTCCGCCGCCGAACGAATTCGGCTGGCATCGAACCGACGTGACCGTCAGTTTCGAGGCCACGGATCTCCTCTCCGGACTCGCCTCGACAACCCCGCCGATGCCGATCACCGCCGAGGGGGAGAATCAGCCGGCGCAAGGGATCGCCGTCGATCGCGCCGGGAACGAGACGAGGATCGCGGCCTCGATCTGGATCGACAAAACCCCGCCGATTCTTTCTTTGGATTCCGTTCCGGAGGAAGCCGCGCTCGCCACGAAAGCGGTCCCCCTGACCTTTTCCTTCAGCGATTCCCTCTCGCAGGTTCGGCCCGACCGCTTGACGGTCGTCCTGAACCGGGTCGATCTCTCGCCGGTCTTCAGACCGCAGGAGGGCCAGGCGACAAAGACCTTTGCGATGGCCGATCGGGAATATCTTCTGATCGCCTCGATCGAAGACCGGGCCGGGAATAAAACCGAGCTGACCCGCCGGTTTACCATCGATACCCTCCCGCCGGAGCTGACCGTCGCCGCCGCCGAGGGGGACCGGCCCATCAAAGCGACGGCGGCCCGCCTGATCGGCAAAGCGGTCGATGCAACGACGTCGGTCCGCTCCCTCCGGGTGAACGAAATCGAAATCCCCCTCCAGACCGGGGGGGAATTTACGGCTCCTTTTCCGCTCCTCAACGAGGGGCTGAATTCCTTAAAGATCGAAGCGGTCGACGAAGCGGGAAATGTCGCCGTCAAGGAGATCAACCTGGTTCGGGATACCGTCGGTCCCGAATTCAGCGAGATGGCCCCCGCGCCGGGATCGTTTAGCCGGCAGCCGACGGTCACCCTCTCCGGGAGGGTGCGGGATCTTGCAACCGGGGTGGTCTCGCTCCAAATCAATGGAGCGGCCATTCCGTTCGCCCCCGAACAGGGAGACCGCTTTTCCGTGGAAGTCCCCCTGCCGGTAGAGGGGGAGAACCCGATCGAAATCATGGCCGTCGACGAGACGGGCCATCAGACCGTCTACCCCCGCTTTTCCGTGGTCAGGGACACGGCGCCGCCGGTCGTCGAGGTGGTGCAACCCGTTCCCGGCTCGAGCGTTGCCAGCAGCCCGTCCGTCGTGACGGGGAAAATACTCGATGCCGGGCCGATCACGGCCTTCTCCCTCAACGGTCGGCCCGTTGCCCTTCAGGGAAACCGATTTTCAGCGGAGATCCCGCTTCAGACCGGCGAGAACACCCTCCGCTTCTCGGCGACCGATGCGGCGGGAAACAACACTGAAGCGCATCGAACGATCCTACTCGACCCGACATTGCCTGAAATGAAGATTACTTCCCCGAGAGAGGGCCAGCTGATCGCATCCAAAACGGTCGACCTGGTCGGGCGGGTGGCCGATCCGACCTCTTCGATCTCTTGGGTCATGATCAATGGAATCCGGATCGTACCGACCGTGACAGGCGACTTCGCCACCGTTTTCCCTTTAAACGTTGAAGGAGAAAATCGGTTTGATTTCATGGCAAGCGACCTCGCCGGCAATCATGTTTCAGCAAGCCTGACGGTGATCCGGGATACGGTGCCGCCCGACCTTTCGCTCGTGCATCCCGCCGGAGGCCGTTACACCGACGAGCCGACCCTTCCCTTGACGGGGACCGCGTCGGACCGGGGGGGCTCGGCCGTTTCGGTCAGGGTCGACGACGTCTCCGTTCCGCTGAAGGAGGGTCGGTTCAAAACGATTGTTGCGCTGAAAGAAGGGGAGAATACCCTCCAGCTTACCGCGACCGACGCGGCCGGCAACGTCAAAACCCTTTCACGAAAAGTGATCCTCGATACCCGTCCTCCGAAGATCACGATCGACGCTCCTCCGGCCGGCGCGCCGATTTCCACTTCGGTGATTATTCTCTCGGGAACCGTCACCGATGCCGGCCCGCTTCGCTCCGTCACCCTCGACGGAAATCCCGTTCCGGTGAAAGAGGGCGCGTTTACATTTCCGGTGGTGCTCTCTCCCGGCGCGAACACTCTGGTTCTCTCCGCGACCGATATCGCGGGGAATACCGGAACCGTCCGCTGGGAGGTCACCCTCTCCGAGCCCTGATCTCAACATTTCGAAGACCGGCGCCGCGAAATACCTCTCGCCGCCCTAGACAAATCCCGATCATCGGTTATACTTTCCGAAGTACGGTTCATCATCAAGCGCAGGAGGGGATATGGGATCGGTGTTCGGAAACGGGAAGGAAGAAAACGGCAAGCGGGCGGTTGAAGATATCATCATTTATATGGGGAAGAACGTCGAGATCAAAGGGAACGTCAACTTTGAGGGCTCGGGACGGATCGACGGAAAAGTCGAAGGGAAAATTACGGTGAAGGGAAGCATTATTTTTGGAGACGGCGCCGTGATCACCTCCGACGTGGAGGGAGACACCGTGGTGGTCGGTGGAAAGGTGACCGGAAGGATCGTCGCGCACCAGAAGATCCAGCTGCTTCGGACCTCCATCTTCACCGGAGACCTGATCACCCCGTCGCTCCTCATTGAGGATGGCGCTCAATTTAATGGAAGCTGCAAAATGACCAGCCATAGCTCTCAGGAGCATTACGAGGCGGAGCTGATGAAATCGGAGGCCATGGCCGTCCGATAACTGTGCTGATGACACAGCGGCCCTGCTCACGATCTGATGAGCAGGGCCGCTGTGGTTTTATCTTCCTGTTTTATCTCTCTCGCCGCCGAGGCCGATGTCGCGACCCGGCGCGAGCGGATCATCACGATTCCGGCCCCGCCTCCAGGATCATCCCGCCGCCGATCACTTCCTCCCCCCGATAGAAGACGACCGATTGCCCCGGGGTGACCCCGCGCTGCGGCTCATCAAAAAGGATCCGGACCCGGCCCTCTGAAAACGGAACCAGCGTCGCCTCCCCGGCCGGAGACCGATAGCGGATCTTCGCCTGAACCCGGAGGGGGGCTTCCGGACAACCCTCCCCTCCCCAGACAAGACGATCGGCAAACACCTCTTTCTTCAAAAGCGACTCCTCCGACCCGACCACCACTTCGCGCCGCGCCGGATTGAGCTGCGTGACATAAATCCGCTCCCCCGCTGCGACGCCGAGACCCCGGCGCTGGCCGATCGTGTAGAAGGCGACGCCGGCATGTTCTCCGACCACCTCCCCCGACTCGGTGACGATCTTTCCGGGGGCCTGCGATTCGGGGCGATGCTCCGAGAGAAACGCCCGATAATCTTTCTGCGTGACGAAGCAGACCTCCTGGCTCTCCAAGACCTCTTCATACGGAAGGCCCAGCGCCGCCGCCTTCTTACAGACCGCTTCCTTGTGCATTTCTCCCAGGGGGAAAAGGGTTGCAGCAAGTTGTTCCTGATTGAGACGATAGAGGAAGTAGCTCTGATCCTTCTGAAGATCGGCCCCCTTCAGCAAGGAATAGCGGCCCCGTTCGGGTCGATGCCGAATCCGGGCATAATGGCCGGTGGCGAGAAGATCGGCCCCCAGGTCGCACGCCACCGTGAGAAGACGGCCGAATTTCATCCGCTCGTTGCAGCGGACGCAGGGGTTGGGGGTCTGGCCGACGAGATAGGCGTCGCAGAAATCGTCGATGATTTCAGAGCGGAATTCTTCTTGGATGTCGAGGACGTGATGCGGGATCGAGAGAAGCTTCGCCACATGGCGGGCCAGCCCCACTTTGCAGCAGGAGCGGTCCTGCCAGCGCTTTTCGTCTTCCCCCTCATCCTTCCAGAGGGTCAGGGTGACGCCGATGACGTCATAGCCGGCCTCTTTCAGCAGGGCGGCGGTGACGGCGGAGTCGATCCCGCCGCTCATCCCGACCACGACCCGTCTTCCCTTTTGCGTGCCGTTCAACCTAACTCCCGTTCGAATCGTGCCCGACCGCTTGCAGCGGCCGGATCTCAGCCTGTGAGGCCTCTTCCTGCCCCATCTGGCACTTGCCGTTGAAGCTGACCCCCTCTTCGATGATCAGATTGGGGGTGTTCACGGAGCCGGTCATCACCGCCTTGGAGAGGAGATGGATCCGCTCCGAGGCCCGGATATTTCCGGAGATTTTTCCGCCGCAGATCACCGTGCCGGCGGAGATCTCCGCATTGATCACCGCCGTCTCGCCGACGACCAGCTTGCCTTGGGTGACGATTTCCCCCTCGACCTTGCCGTCGATCCGGACGGTGCCGCTGTAGGTGATGATCCCCTTAAATTCAGTCCCCTTTCCCAGGAACGCAATGATCTCATCCGACTGGGCTCCCTTTTCCTTTTCATCCCTTCGCAACATGATCCCCCCTACATGGCCTGGAGGAGATCCCGAATCGTGATCTCCTCACGGTTATTCATCTTAATTCGTGCCGGTCAGCTTCTCGAGAATCCGGTCGAGATCTTCAAAGGAGTAATACTCGATCCGGATCTCCCCCCCTTTTCCCTGCTGCACCAGACGAACCTTTGTCCCCAGCGCGAGGCGGAGACGGCTCTCCAATTCCGCCGTTTCCGGCGCGGCGCTCCGCGGGGCCTTCGGCGGCTCCGGGCGCGCCTCTCGTTTCATCTTTTGAACCAACGCTTCGACCTGACGGACCGACCACCCCTTCGCCTTGATCTCCCCGGCGATGCGAAGCTGGTCTTCTTTCCGCTCCAAAGAAAGAAGCGCCTTGGCATGTCCCATTGTCAAGACGCCGTCGGCAATCGATCCCCACAACGACTCGGGGAGGAGGAGCAGACGGAGGAAATTCGCCACGCTCGACCGGTCGATCCCCATCCGGGCGGCGATCGCCTCCTGCGTCAGGGAGAATTCGGAGATCAGCCGTTGATAGGCTTGCGCCTTCTCGATCGGGTTGAGATCTTCCCGTTGGACGTTTTCGAGGAGCGCCCACTCCATCAGTTCCTGATCCTGGACCGGCTTCACGATCGCCGGGATGGCCGCCAAGCCGGCGAGTTGCGCCGCGCGCCATCGGCGCTCCCCCGCGATCAGCTCGAACCGCCCGTTTTCTTCCTTCCGGACGGTGATCGGCTGGATCAGCCCGTGGCTCTTGAGCGAGGCGGCGAGCGCGGCGAGCGCTTCCGGATCGAAATACTGCCGCGGCTGGTATCGGTTCGGGATGATCTTCCCGATCTCGATCTCCCGAATATCTCCCTTCGGCGGCTCCACCGGCGGGACCAGGGCGGTCAGTCCAAGACCTTTTCCTAACGCCTTACGCTGCTGCATGCTCCAAGACCTCCTTGGCGAGGGCGAGGTAGGCCTGCGCCCCCTTCGAGACCGCATCGTAAAAAACCGCCGGCTTGCCGTGGCTCGGCGCCTCGGCGAGGGTGATGTTGCGCGGGATGGTGCTCTGGAACACCCGGTCTCCGAAATGCGATCGAATCTCCGCCTGAACCTGGTTGTTGAGATTGTTCCGGCCGTCGAACATCGTCAACAAAACCCCTTCCACTTGGAGGGACGGGTTGAGCGATCGGCGGACCAGCTCGAAGGTGTTCATCAGCTGCGCCAATCCCTCCATGGCGTAATATTCGCACTGCATCGGGATGAGGAGAGAGTCGGCGGCGGTCAACGCGTTGAGCGTCAGCAGCCCGAGCGAGGGGGGACAATCGATCAGGATAAAGTCGTAGTGTTCGATGGATCCCTTCAGCCGATCTTTCAGGACCTGCTCCCGGCCGTCCATGCCGACGAGTTCGATCTCGGCGCCGACCAGATCGATATGCGCCGGAACGACGCTCAACCAGGGGACTTCAAGCGGAACGACCAACTCCGAGAGCCCCTTGCGGCCGATCAGAAGATCGTACACGCTTCCGGACAATCCCTCTCGGGAGATCCCGATGCCGCTGGTGGCGTTTCCCTGGGGATCGAGGTCGATCAACAACACCTTCTTTTCGGCGACCGCGAGTGACGCGGCAAGATTGATCGACGTGGTCGTCTTTCCGACCCCCCCCTTCTGATTGGCGATTGCGATGACTTTTCCCATCAATTCTTGACCTAGCGCTTGCCGAAATGCGCTATCCTAGCATATTCCGTTTTGGAAAAAAAGCATTAGTCGATAAACCATCAGACCACTTTGAGGAGGACCAGCGACCGGGGTTCGTCCGTGAAAGGGAGCGAAACCGGGTGGATCCCCTCCAAAACCAGCCGCCGATTTCCCTTCAACGCTTTCTCCCACCGCGACGCATCGGGCGGTCCCTGGAAGAAAAGGATTCTTCCTTCACTCTGGACCAATCCGACCCCGTTTTGGAGGATGACGGCGGGAGAAACCGCGCGCGTCAGCAGGAGATCGTACTGCTCCTCCCACCTCGGCCCGTGCAGATGCTCTAGACGATCCTGAAGGACGGAAATCCCTTCCAACCGGAGCAGGCCGATGAAATGGTGGAGGAAGGCGGCCTTCTTTCCGGTCGCTTCCAGGAGGGTCATCTCCAGCTCGGGGCGCGCAATCTTCAGGACCAGGCCCGGAAAACCGGCGCCGGTCCCCACATCAATCCAGCGCTCCCCCTTCCTCGGCTGCAGCAGGGTCAGCGGGGTGAGCGAATCCAAAAAGTGTTTGATGAGGATCTCCCGGTCGCTTCGAAGACCGGTGAGATTGATCGAACGGTTCCAGCGGATCAGCTCAGAGAGGTAAAGGAGAAGACGGTCGACCTGTTCCGACGAAAGTACGATTCCAAGCTCCCCGGCGCCGCGGACGAGAAGGTTTCTCTGCTCTTCATTCAGTGTCCGCTCTCCATCACATTCGGGGTAATCGGTTCGTCCCCATCGTGCCGACCGGAGAGCTCTTTTCGCCTTCGACGTTCGAGCGCCAGCATCAGAATCGAGATCGCCGCCGGCGTGACGCCGGAGATTCGAGAGGCCTGGCCGAGAGAGCGGGGTTGGATCTTTTTCAACTTCTCAAGGACTTCTCTTGAGAGGCCGATGACCGCATCATAGCTAAATGTCTCCGGAATTCGCTTTCCCTCCATCTGCTTGAACCGGGCGACGTGGGCAAGTTCCCGTTGAATATACCCGTCATATTTGATCTGGATCTCGATCTCGTCTGCGATCGAGGGATCGGTTTGATTCTCCAGGTTGAACCAGGAGACGAGGCTGTTGTAGTCGATCTCCGGCCGCTTCATCAGTTGCGCGAGGTTCATTGAGGGAAGAATCCCCTGAATGCCGGCATTCGCCAAGATCTCGGCGGAACGGGGAATCGTCCGGATCGATGTCGATTCAAGCCAGGCCCTTTCCCGTCCGATCCGCTCCCGCTTCGAAAGGTAGGCCTGATATTGCCGCTCGGGAAGAAGGCCAATATGATATCCGTTTTCCATTAAGCGTAAGTCTGCATTATCGTGCCGGAGTAAAAGGCGATACTCTGCACGAGAGGTGAACATCCGGTACGGTTCCTCGGTCCCCAGTGTGACCAAATCATCAATTAAAACACCGATATACGCGTCGGATCGGTCGAGGATCAGCGGGGGCTGATCCCGCAGTTTCAGAACGGCATTGATCCCCGCCATGATTCCTTGTGCGGCTGCTTCTTCATACCCGGAGGTCCCGTTGATCTGCCCGGCGTGATAGAGCCCGGCGACAGGCTTCGTCTCCAAAGTTGGATGAAGCTGAATCGGCGGAACATAATCATATTCGATCGCATAACCGGGTCGGAGCATTTTTACGTTCTCAAGACCCGGAATGGTTCTAACAAATTCCAGTTGAACCTCTTCCGGGAGGCTGGTTGAAACGCCGTTAGGGTAGATGACATTCGTATTTCTCCCTTCCGGCTCCAGAAATACTTGGTGGCGCGGATGGTCGGAGAACTTCACGATCTTATCTTCGATGGAGGGACAGTAACGCGGTCCGATCCCGGTAATCACCCCGGAGTAAAGAGGCGATTCGGTCAGGTGGGCTCGGATGACGTCGTGCGTCTTCTCCCCGGTATAGGTGAGATGGCAGGGAAGCTGGTTGATCTCCAGCCGGTCGGTGGAATATGAAAACGGAAGGGGGGGCTGATCTCCATATTGCGGCTGAAGCTGAGCATAATCAATGGTGTTTCCGTCGAGCCTGGGAGGGGTTCCGGTCTTCAACCTTCCTAAGGTGAAGCCGAGATTGATCAGGCTCTGCGAGGCTTTTTCGGCCGGTGCTTCACCGATCCGTCCCGCTGAAAATCGGCGCAGGCCGATATGGATCAATCCTCGAAGAAAGGTCCCTGTCGTTAAAATGACCGCGCCGCTATGAAATCGGGTCCCGTCTTGAAGCGCAACCCCCACCGCACGGCCGTTTTCTACCAGAACCTCGTCGACCATCCCTTCAATCACCGTCAGATTGGGCTGTTTGAGGAGAACATCGGTCATCACGGACCGGTAGACGTCCCGATCTGCTTGCGCCCGGAGGGCGCGGACCGCAGGCCCCTTTCGCATATTGAGCATTCTAAATTGAATGCCGGCCTGATCGATGACCCGGCCCATCTCTCCCCCCAAAGCATCGATCTCCCGGACAAGATGACCTTTTGCAATACCGCCGATGGCGGGATTACACGACATTTGGCCGATATTGTCGAGCTTCAGCGTAAAGAGAAGGGTCTTTGCCCCCATTCGAGCGGCAGCAAGGGCCGCTTCGCAGCCAGCATGGCCTGCGCCGACAACGATGACATCATATGCCGCTTTGTTCATCCCCTCTCCGATTCATGTTCCACGTGGAACACTTTTTACTTGCCGATACAAAAGTTGTTGAAGATCTGATCGAGAATCTCATCGGTTGTCGTTTCGCCGATAATCTCTCCCAAGGAATCGGCTCCTTCCCTCAGGTCTGCAGCAAGAAACTCCCATGAAGCGTTCTCTTCGACCGCTTTTATGGCACGATGAAGACTCTTGGACGCCGCCTCCAGGGCGGTGCGATGCCGAAGGAGGGCGACCAGCGGTTGCTCTTTCTCAGGTTGTTTCCGAAGAAGCTGCTTGATCTCTCGTTTTAAATCGCCGAGCCCGGAACCGGTCACCGTCGAAAACGGGAGGATCACCTCCTGCGGATGCTCCGTTCTTATCCGAGAGTGATCGAGACACTCAGGCAAATCGGATTTGTTCAGGAGAATGATTTTTCGCTTCCCTTTCAGACGTCGCGCTAAGACATCGTCTTCAATTTGGAGCGGTTCGCTCGAATCGAGCATCCAGAGAATCAGATCGGCCTTCTCCAAGGCTTCTTCTCCGCGGCGCACCCCCTCTGCTTCGATCGGATCCTCTGTCGCTCGGTAGCCGGCGGTATCGGTGATTCGAAGAGGAAGGCCTTCGATGTGAACGGTCTCCTGAAGAATATCCCTTGTCGTGCCGGGGAGGGGGGTCACAATCGCCCGGTCTTCTTCCAGGAGAAGATTCATCAGGCTCGATTTCCCGACGTTGGGCCGCCCGATGATGACGGCGGTAAATCCCTCCCGGATTTTCCGTCCCTCTGCATACCCTGCCAGGAGGCGCTCCACTTCTTCTGAAACAGACCCGATCTCCTTGCCCATTTCAGAATCGGTCCAGAAGTGGATTCCCTCTTCCGAAAAATCAATCGAAGCCTCAATATGAGCGAGAATCTGGAGCAAATGTTCTCGTAAGAACTCAACTTGACGGGATAAACTCCCTTTTAACTGTTTGAGCGCCCATCCATGATGGTCCCAATTCTCCGCAGTGATCACCTCCATCACCGCTTCCGCTTGGACAAGGTCTATTCTACCTAATAAGAAAGCCCTGCGCGTAAATTCTCCAGGGGCGGCCAGCCTTGCACCCTGCATCACAAGAAGGGAGAGGATTTTTTCAAGGATGAGCGGACTGCCGTGGGTCTGGATTTCGACAACATCTTCGCCGGTATAGGTCCGCGGGGCTTTCATGACCAAGAAGAGGGCTTCGTCGACAATTTCCAGACTGTTTGGATCGATGACGTGACCGTAGTGCGCGGTGTGGCTTTGAACTTTCGCGAGCTCGCCGGAACCCTTGAAAAGAGACTGGACGACTTGGAATGCTTTGGCGCCGCTCACCCGCACGACACCGATGCCCGCCAATCCGATCGCGGTCGAAATAGCGCAGATGGTATCGTCCTGCCCCGCTTGCCGTCGCATTTCGTCTTCCTGTTACGTCGTTCCCGCCTTGGGAATCGCCAGCCCTTCCCGGTTCATGAGGTATTGCTGTCCGATCGTCAGGATGTTGTTGACGAGCCAATAGAGGACCAAGCCCGATGGGAAATTGAGAAAGAAGAAGGTGTAAATCACAGGGAGGAAGAGCATGATTTTTGCCTGCATCGGGTCCATTGTTGTCGGCTGCGTCCATTGCTGGAAAAACATGCTGATCCCCATAATCACAGGCAATACGTAAAAAGGGTCTTTATCGGAAAGGTCTTGAATCCAGAACATGAACGGCGCCTGCCGCAGGTCGATCGTCGTGTAAAGAACATTAAATAAGGAGATAAAAACGGGTATTTGCGCCAGCATCGGCAGACAGCCGCCGAAGGGGTTGATCTGGTGCTCTTTGTAAAGGTTCATCAGCTCCCGATTCATCTTTTCACGATCGCCCGCATACTTCTTTCGAAGGGCTGCCACCTTTGGCTGGATCGCCGCCATATCTTTCATCGACGCAAGGCTCTTTCGGGTAATCGGGAAGAAGAGGACCTTCACGAGGACGGTAACAAGAATGATGGCGACCCCGTAATTGTGGGTGAATTGGTAGAAGAATCGAAGGATAAAATAGATCGGCTTTGCTACAAAACGAACGGGGGCCCAGCTTCCCATGATAAACCAGCCGAAGTCGATGCTTTCTTGAAGACCGGCGCCGATCTGTGCCAGTCGATCGTATTCTTTCGGACCGGCATAGAGCCCCAGCTGTTTTTGACCGGCCTGCTCCGCCGGAATCTTCAAGTCGACCCGAATTTGCTGCGCTCCCTCTTTTTCCACCGTGACTGTGTTCATTTGACCGACTTCCTTTGGAATCAGGGCGCTGATAAAGTATTTATCCTGTAGCGCTGTCCATAAAACCTCCCCTTCGTGAGCCACTGCTCCGCTTATATCCGACTCCGCATTCTTGATCATTTCATTATTGACGAATGTCGCCGCGCCGATGCTCCCGCCGAACTCCACCGCCCAGTTATTAATGCCGAAGTTCGTGCCGAGTGAGATCTTGTAGCCCTCTGTATAGCCTTCTGTCGCAATTCGGGTGTCGACCAAGTAGTGATCGTTGTGGAAGGTCAACTCTTTCGTTATCTTCCGACCGTCCGGGCCGACGGCGGTGAGGGTCACCACCTCCATCGGATTCTCCGGGCTGAGTTGAACGGTCTTCTCATCGAGGCTGTATAGCTGCTTCGATCCATTCGGTTCTTCTTCAGTGAAAACGGTCAAGGGCAAGGTTTTCACATCCTCCTGAAGGAGCTCGATCGGAGCCGCTCCTCCCGCCTCTGTTTTCTCGGTGTACTTTTTAAGCTGCCATTCTTTGACGGTCCCCCCGATGTTCGACAGGACGATACGGTAGAGATCGCTCTCTATTATCTTCTCTTTCGCATCTTTTTCCTCTACAACAGGTTCTCCAACCGAAGCACCTTCCTGCGTCGAGGAAGAGGGCGCGCTTTTCGGTGTCGTTTCCATTGGCGCTTGCGTCACTTCAGGAGCTTGCGGAGTGGGGCCGATCATCTGTTCCATGAAAAATGGGTATGCAAAAATGATCGCTAAGGATAAAATTAAAAACACAATAAGACGTTTTTCCATCACTTGTCTGGGTTCCTCTAAATAAAGAAAACTTAATTTACCGGATCGTAGCCGCCCGAGCAGAATGGGTGACAGCGAATAAGGCGTTTAATCGTCATAATCATCCCACGAAAAAAACCATGACGCTTGACCGCCTCAATGGAATAGGACGAACAGGTCGGGTAAAACCGACACGCAGGTGGAAGCAAAGGGGATATAATGCCTTGATAGAAACGAACAATGAAAATATAGATTAAGGCCATTTATTCTGGGGGTTTCGGAAAAAGAGCTTTGATTTGATCGGACACCTGATTTAAAGTAAGGAGTTTTGATCCGACCCTTGGAATCACAACTAATTTGTGACCGCGGAGTGAAATCTGTTGGCGCCGGAGGGCCTCGCGATAGACTCGTTTGATACGATTGCGCTCTACCGCCGATCCAAGCTTCTTACGAATGTGAATGGCATAGAGCAGATCCGGAAACGGATACTTCAAAGAAAAAATAACAAAGGAGGGAGAGACAAACTTTCTTCCCTCTGAGAAAACCCTTTGAACCTCTTCTTTTCGAGTCAACCGCTTTAGCTTGACGCTAGGCGTTTGTGAGGCGCTTCCGTCCTTTAGCGCGGCGGTTCTTAATAACCCTTCTACCATTGGGAGTAGACATCCTCTTCAAAAAACCATGTGTGCGACTTCTTCTCAGTTTGCTCGGTTGGCGGTAGGTAACCGACATAGTTTCTCCTTACGTTGTGAATATGAAAATGTATATTTTCCTAAATTTTAGCGTTATTGTCAAGACTAAACTCGTTTTGAATTTTTAGAGCTAAAAAAAAGATAGAAGTAATAGTAAGGGGAGGGGACTTCTTGATAAGATGGCAAGGTCCTTTTATTAAAGGAAGAAATGCCGGGGATAGCCGTGTGGATAGCCGATTCACCCGATTAATCACTTGATTCATTTTAGGCGATTTGGTATATTAGAACAGCATTTTTGTCGGAATCTGTTCCTCAGCGGTTGAGTTCTTCACAGGGTAATCTCTAAAACACTGATATACCTAAGAAATAAAACTATTAACAACTGTTGATAAGATTGTGTGTAACTCCAGGAAAGTCGGATGCAGTTGGACCAGATCTGGAAGCAACTCCTTGTTCAGCTGGAGCCTAATATTAACAGGCAGAGCTTTGAGACATGGCTGAAACCGACCTCCTTGGTTTCCATTTCCGGAAAGGATGTCCATGTTGCTGTGCCGAATCGATTCTTCGGGGAGTGGATTAAAGAACATTACTACCCGCAGATGCAGGAGGCACTGGAAAGGGAATTATCGGAGGAAGGGCTACGTATTCATTTCGTAGTCGATGAGAAGGGAGAGGCTGCCGGATCGCCTGAGCGCGAGAGACGAAAAGGAAACCTCAACCCGCGCTACACCTTCGATTCGTTCGTGGTAGGATCAAGCAATCAGTTTGCCCATGCCGCTTCCCGAAAAGTCGCGGAACGGCCGGGCACCTCGTACAATCCGCTCTTTCTCTACGGCGGGGTCGGATTGGGCAAGACCCATCTTCTGAGCGCCATCGGTAATTTCATCTCCACGCGCGACCCTCTTCTCCGTATCGCCTATCTTTCCTCGGAACAGTTTACGAACGATGTGATTAACTCCATCCGATATGACAAGATGATCGAGTTTCGAAACAAGTACCGGAATGTCGACGCTCTTTTGATCGACGACATCCAGTTTATCTCCGGCAAGGAGCGGACCCAGGAAGAGTTCTTCCACACGTTCAACACGCTCTACGAGGCAAATAAACAGGTGGTCATTTCAAGCGATCGCTCGGCCAAAGAGATGTCCGACATCGAAGAGCGTCTCCGCTCCCGATTTGAAATGGGGTTGATCGCCGATATCCAGCCCCCCGATCTGGAGACGAAGATCGTCATTCTTCGGCGGAAGGCGGAGGGGGAGGGAATTCCGCTGCCGAATGATGTGGCGCTCCTCCTTGCGACCCATATCAAAACAAACGTTCGAGAATTGGAGGGGGCGTTGATTCGGCTCGGCGCGTTCAGTTCGCTGACGGGGCAGGAGATCACCGTCGAGATGGCCAAGCGTGTCCTGCGCGACACCATCCAGGAGAAGAAAAGGGTCGTCACCATCGAGGATATCCAGCGGGCCGTCGCGGAGCGGTTCCAGATCAAACTGGTCGAGCTCAAATCGAAGAAGCGGACCAAAAATCTGGTCATTCCGCGGCAGATCTGCATGTTCCTCTGCCGGGAGCTGACCAGCCTCTCTTTCCCGGAGATCGGGAAGCACTTTGGGGGGAAGGACCATTCCACCGTGATCCATGCCTGCAAACAGATTGAAAAAGGGATGGGAGAAGACTTCAGTTTGAAAACCACACTCGACAGCTTGACCCAAAACTTGAAGGAGGATTGAGAATGAAGATCAAGATCGAGCGGAAGGAGCTGCTCACCGGGATCCAACGCGTGCAAGGGGTGGTCGAAAAACGCAATACGATGCCGATCCTCTCTCATATCCTCATGGAAGCGCAGCGGGAGAAGATCGCCCTCTTCGCGACCGATCTGGAGATTGGCATCCAGGGAGCTTACCCGGCGGAAATCCTGGAGCCGGGCCGCCTCACTTTCTCGGCGCGAAAGCTCTATGAGATCATCCGAGAATTTCCGGAAGGAAAAGTGGAAATTACCGGCGAGGCGAACAACTGGGTTGTCATTCAATCGGGAAAGAGCCATTTCAGAATCGTGGGACTCCCCCCGGAGGAGTTTCCGACCCCACCCTCCTCGGACGCGGAGAGCAAGCTCCCGATCGATGCGGCCGCCTTATCCGATCTGATTCGGCGGACCTTGTATGCCTCCGGGGAGAACGACGCCCGGTATATCCTCAACGGTGTCTTGGTTCAGCTACAAGAGGCGGACGGGAAGAAAAAGCTGATCCGCTTTGTCGCCACCGATGGACATCGCCTCTCACTGGCCGAGGTTCCAATCACCGCTGATGCCGGGTCTCTCTCGGAGCAGAACATTATCGTCCCGAAAAAAGCGATCTTGGAGATCAAGAAGGCGCTCGATGAAGGGGGAGACGAAGGGGCGCCGGAGCTGGCGATCGGGAAAAATCAGCTGGTCTTTCGGCGCGGATCGTTCATCCTGACCTCCCGTCTCATGGAAGGGAACTACCCGAATTATCGGCAGGTCATCCCGAACGGAAATGATAAAAGGGTCTCGGTCAATCGGGAGGAGCTCGAAGGGGGTCTCCGCCGCGTCTCCCTTCTCGCCCGGGAGAAGACCAATGCGGTGAAATTTACGCTCGAGAGCGGCCGGATTCTGCTTAACTCCAACAACCCGGAGATGGGAGAGGCGAATGAAGAGGTCTCCGCCTCTTTCGCGGGGGAGGGCTTCAGCACCGGTTTCAATGCGCGCTACCTCCTGGATGCGTTGTCGGTGCTGGAAGGGGAAGAAGCGACGCTGGAATTTAAAGATGCTCTCTCTCCTTGCCTGATCAAAGAGGAAGGAAAAGGATTTCTGGCGGTGGTGATGCCGATGCGCGTGTAATCGTCCACTCCGGACGGATCCAGATAAAACAGGTTTGTAAGGAATAGAAAGAGAGTATGGCAGAAGAAATTAAGCAATCACAATATGATGCGGGAAAGATCAAAATCCTCGAGGGCCTCGAAGCGGTTCGGAAGCGTCCGGCGATGTACATCGGAAGCACCGGGCCCGACGGCCTCCACCACCTGGTCTATGAAGTCGTCGACAACTCGGTCGACGAGGCGATGGCCGGCTACTGCACCGAGATCGAAGTGATCATCCACATCGACAATTCGGTCACCGTGATCGACAACGGCCGCGGGATTCCGACCAACATCCATCCGGACAAAAAGGTCTCCGCCGCCGAAGTGGCCCTCACCGTCCTGCACGCGGGGAGCAAGTTCGACAACGAGACCTATAAGGTCTCCGGCGGATTGCATGGCGTCGGCGTCTCGGTCGTGAACGCACTCTCGGAATGGCTGGAGCTGGAGATCAAGCAGAACGGCTCGGTCTTCCAGCAGCGCTACGAGCGGGGAAAGCCCCAAGCCGCTTTGAAGACCATCGGCAAGACCAAAAAACGCGGGACGCAAATCACCTTCAAGCCCGACGGGCAGATCTTCGAGCAGACAGAGTACTCCTATGATGTTTTGACGACGCGCCTTCGAGAACTCGCCTTTCTCAACAAAGGACTGCTGATCTCGCTGGAAGACGAGCGGACCGAGAAGAAACAGGAGTTCTGCTACAAGGGGGGAATCCTCTCGTTCGTCGAGATGCTCAACGAAAGCAAGACCCCGCTGCATAAGCCAATCTTCGTCGAGAAGGAGAAGAATGGGATCATGCTCGAGCTGGCGGTCCAGTACAACGACAGCTATTCGGAAAACCTCTTTTCTTTTGCTAACAACATCAACACGAAGGAGGGGGGAACCCATCTGGTCGGCTTCAAATCGGCGTTGACTCGAACGGTGAACAGCTACGGCTCGGCAAACAATCAGTTGAAGAACGGAGAGACCGTCAGCGGCGATGATGTCCGGGAGGGATTGACCGCCGTCATCTCGGTGAAGCTGCCGAACCCGCAGTTCGAGGGACAGACGAAGACGAAGCTCGGGAACTCCGAGGTGAAGGGGATCGTCGAAGGGGCGGTCAACGAGGCGCTCGGTGAATACTTTGAAGAGAACCCGCCTGTCGCAAAAAAGATCATCGACAAAGCGCTGAACGCCGCGCGGGCCCGCGAGGCGGCGCGCAAAGCGAAAGAGCTGATCCGGAGAAAAAACGCGCTCGACGGCGGCTCCCTTCCGGGAAAACTCGCCGACTGCTCCCAGAAAGATCCGGCCCTCAGCGAGATCTATCTGGTGGAGGGAGACTCGGCGGGCGGCTCGGCCAAACAGGGGCGCGATCGCCGTTTCCAGGCGATCCTTCCATTGAAGGGAAAGATCCTCAACGTCGAACGGGCGCGGTTCGACAAAATGATCTCCTCCGAGGAGATCCGGCTGCTGATCACCGCTTTGGGGACCGGCATCGGCATCGACGATTTCGATATCGCCAAGGCCCGTTATCACCGGGTCATCATCATGACCGACGCCGACGTCGACGGGGCGCACATCCGAACCCTCCTCCTGACCTTCTTCTATCGCCAGATGGCCCAGATGATCGAGAAGGGCTACATCTACATCGCTCAGCCGCCGCTTTTCAAGGTGAAGCGGGGGAAGACCGAGCGTTACCTGAAGGACGAAGCGGCGCTCCGCGAATATTTGATCGGAATGGCGGGCGATGAGGTCCAGATCTATCAAGAAGGATCGAAGGAGTGGGCCTCCGGGGCGAAGGTGAAGGGGCTGCTCAAGAAGCTTGCCTCTTACGAAGCGATTATCGATCACTTCGCGCGCAAGCAGATCGACGCCGAGGTTGTCCGCGCTTTGACGCAGCATGAGGAGCTCCAACCGGAACTTCTTCGGGACCGCAAGCGCCTCGACGCCCTGCTTGAAACCGCCAAGGGATACTGGACCAAGTATTATCCGACCTACGTCATCACCTCCTCGATCGGTCAGGATGAAGAGCATGTGTCGCACCGGGTCGAGATCCAGATCCAGAAGAACGGCGCCCCCCATTTGATCAAAATCGACGAGGCGCTCATCGGATCGCCCGAGTTCCGGGAGCTGAAGAATCTCTCCCCGTTGCGTTTGGGGCTTGGAAAGCCTCCCTACCGGGTGACTGATTCCGACGGGGAGAAGGAGTATCCGACCGCCGCGGGCATCATCCAGCATGTCCTGGAGCGGGGGAAGAAAGGGCTCTCCATCCAGCGCTATAAGGGTTTGGGGGAGATGAACCCCGACCAGCTCTGGGAGACGACGATGAACCCGGAAAGCCGCACCCTCCTGCAGGTCCAGCTTGAAGACACGGTCGAAGCGGAGCGGGTTTTCTCGGTTCTTATGGGCGATGAAGTCGAACCGCGCCGGAATTTCATCCAGCAGCACGCGTCCGAAGTAAAGAACCTCGATATTTAAATGCGGGTGTCGGGGGCCGGGTATCAGGGAAATAGTGAACGAGAGGTAAGGGGGTTTTCACGGTCGAATTGACCGAAACTTTTCTGTTTTCGTTTTTGCTCTTCCCCAACACCTGACCCCCGGCCTCCGGCCCCCAGTTTTTAGGAGTTGCAATGCCAGTAGACGAACAGAGAAACACCGTCAATCTCGAGACCGAGATGAAGTCGGCATACATCAATTACGCCATGAGCGTGATCGTCGGCCGCGCCCTTCCCGACGTCCGGGACGGTCTCAAGCCGGTCCACCGGCGGATCCTCTACGCGATGTTCCGCGAAGGGCTCCTCTCCAATCGTCGTTATTCGAAGTCGGCCGGTGTCGTCGGCGAGGTGATCAAGAAATATCATCCTCACGGCGATGCGGCGGTCTACGACGCGATGGTCCGGATGGCCCAAGAATTCAACATGCGCTACCTCCTGGTCGACGGCCAGGGGAATTTCGGCTCGATCGACGGCGACCCCCCGGCGGCCTACCGCTACACCGAGGCGCGTCTCACCAAGCTCGCCGAGGAGATGCTCGCCGACATCGACATGGAAACGGTCGACTTCGTCCCGAACTTCGACGAGTCGGTCGTGGAGCCGACCGTCCTCCCGACCCGGATTCCCCAGCTTCTGATGAACGGCTCTTCGGGCATTGCCGTCGGAATGGCCACCAACATTCCGCCGCACAATCTCGGCGAGTTGATCGACGGGCTGATCCAGCTCCTCAACGATCCGGCCCTCACGGTCGAAACGCTGATGCAGACGATTAAAGGACCCGACTTTCCGACCGCCGGCTTCATCTATGGAACCAAGGGGATTCAAGACGCCTACCAGACCGGCCGCGGCTCCATCCAGCTTCGCGCCCGCGCCGTCATCGAGGTGAGCGAGAAGACGGAAAAAGAGACGATCGTCGTCACCGAGCTCCCCTACCAGGTCAACAAGGCGCGGCTGATCGAGAAGATCGCCGAGCTGATCCGCGATCGAAAAATCGAAGGGATCTCCGACCTGCGCGACGAGTCGGACCGCGACGGGATGCGGATCGTCATCGAATTGAAGCGGGGCGAGATCGCTTCAATTATCCTCAACCAGCTCTACAAGCACACGCAGATGCAGTCCTCTTTCGGCGTCATCATGTTGTCGCTGGTCAACAACCAGCCGCAGGTATTGAACCTCAAGCAGATGCTCCAGTACTTCCTCGACTTCCGCCGGGAAGTGATTATTCGCCGAACCCGTTTCGAATTGCGGGAGGCGGAGGCGCGCGCCCACATTTTGGAAGGGCTCAAGATTGCCCTCGACCACCTGGATGAAGTGATCGCCCTAATCCGCAGCTCCCCTTCTCCGGACGAAGCGAAGACCGGCCTGATGCGGCGGTTCGGCCTCTCCGAGCTCCAGGCGCAAGCGATCCTCGACATGCGGCTGCAGCGGCTGACCGGGCTGGAGCGGGACAAACTCATCGCGGAATATCGGGAGGTCCTCCAGAAGATCGAGCAGCTCAAAGCGCTCTTGGCGAGCGACGCCCTCATCCGAAAAGCGATTCAGGATGAGCTGACTGAGATTCGAGAGAAGTATGCCGACGACCGGCGGACCGAGATCCTCCCCGAGGCGGGCGAAATTCACATCGAAGATCTGATCGCGCCGGAGGAGATGGTCATCACCGTCACCCACACCGGTTACATCAAGCGGACCCCCTCCTCGGTCTACCGAAGCCAGCGGCGCGGCGGGAAGGGAAAAATCGGCGCCGGCCTGAAAGAAGAGGACTTCGTCGAACATCTCTTCGCCGCCTCGACGCATGACTACCTCCTCTTCTTCACCGACGCCGGCCGGGTCTACTGGCTGAAGGTCCACCAAATCCCCGAAGCGGGCCGCGCGACGAAGGGAAAGGCGATCGTCAACCTGTTGCAGATCGCGCAGACGGAGCAGATCACCGCGATCCTCTCGGTCGATCAATTCCAGGAGGGGAAGTTCGTCGTCATGGCGACCCAAAAGGGATTGATCAAGAAGACGGCCCTCTCCGCCTACAGCAATCCCCGCGCCGGAGGAATCCGGGCGATCAATCTGGAGGAGGGGGATCGGCTCATGGCGGCCCGCCTGACCTCCGGAAATCACGAGATCCTGCTCGGGACCAAACATGGACTCTCGATCCGCTTTCACGAGGAGGAGGCGCGCGCCGTCGGCCGGGTGGCGACCGGCGTTTGGGGGATTCGTCTCGAGGAAGGAGACGAGGTGATCAGCGCCGAGGTCCTCGCTCCGAACGCCCAGGCGAGCATCATGACCATTACGGAAAAGGGCTACGGCAAGCGGACGGAGCTCTCGGAGTATCGGACGCAGGGGCGCGGCGGCCACGGCATCATCACCATCCAGACCAGTCCCCGCAACGGCTGCGTCATCGCCGCCCTGCAGGTGAAAGACGAAGAAGAGGTCATGCTCGTCACGACGATCGGAAAGATTCTTCGTCTTAGGGCGGGAGACATCCGGGTGATCGGCCGAAACACACAGGGGGTCCGCCTGATCGATCTCGAAGGGGAAGAGCGGGTCTGCGGCGTGGCCCGCCTGGCGGAGAAGGGAGAACGCGAAGAATCGGCGGATGCCGGGGATGACGCGTGAGATGGAAGGCCAAAGCCCTCTCCTGGGGAGGGGTCGTTCTCGCCGCCCTCATTTTGACCGTCTGGAGCGTCTGGTCGAGCGCCGAGCGGGTTCCCAAGCGGTATCTTGAATCGGCCGAGCAGAAATGGCGGGCCGATGATTATCTCGGCGCGGTCCGGGAATATGAAAAGATCTCGGAGGAATACCCCCGAAGCAAATTCATTCCGGAGGCCGTCTTCTGGAGCGGCGTCCTCTATCACCTCTATCTAAACGATCCGCAGAAGGCGGTCGATGCATTCCAGAAGACGGTCCGCCTCACCGCCGCCACCCCGAAAAATGCGCATGCCCTCTCCGCCCGCCGCTACCTCGCCGAAGTCTATGAAAAGAAATATGGCAAACTCCGTGAGGCGATCTCCGAGCACGAGAAGGTGATGGAGCTCAGCGACGACTCCGATCAGATTTTGGAGAGCCAGTTCAAGATCGGCGAGCTCTATTTCGCGCAGGGAAATGTCGAGCAGGCCCGGACCGAATGGGATCTTCTGATCAAGCGCGATCCGAAAAGCCGTTGGGCGCCGGCGGCGCTCTATCGCCAGGGAAGCAGCTACTTTATCGAGGGGAGATGCAAAGAGGCGGTCGGATTTTATCGGCGTCTTATCGCCGACTATTCCGACAGCGAGATGAGCCCGTTCGCGCAATTCCGGACGGCGAACTGTTTGGAAGAGGGAAACCGGGCCGAAGAGGCCCTTCAGCTTTATCGCCAGCTGGAAGGGCGCTATCCGAACAAGGAGCTTCTCGAAGCGAAGATCCGGCGGCTCGAGAAGGGGCTGCCGAAAAATGCCGGAACCGCCGCGGCGGAGCCGGTCAGCGCTGCGCCTGATCCGGCGAGCTCCCCGGCGCCGACTCCTTAATTTCGCCTTGCCGATGGAGAAGATGCCGCCGAAGCGCGCGGCGGACCGACTCCTTCAACTCCGTATCCGGGATCGATGCGATCTGCTTTTCGATGAAGGCGGCCTCTTCGGCCGTGCATTCCCCTACCGGTACCGGGGTCTCCGCGGGCGATTCGAGGGGGGGCGGAAGCGGGCCGGTCCGGAGCTGAATCTTCCGGATGGACTCTTTCCCCAAGAGCCGGTTGCATTTCTCGATGATCTCTTTCTTTAAGAAAGAGAGCTGATGCATCCAGACGGCGCTGTCGACCGTGAGATGAAGGGTGTCGAAGCGGATCTCGGCGGGATAGGTATGGGAGGCGATCTGGGGGCCGACGATCTCTCTCCAGCGGATCTGCAACAATGCGCCGGAAATCCCCTTCTCCAGACCGAAATCTTTGATGATTCCCTTGAGGATCGGCGAAATCGATGTTGGAGAGAATCCCTTCGACATGGGATCGATGTTATAATAGCGCCCAGGTGAAGTCAACGTGAAAGGATCGGCCCGCGGGCCCGTTCGAGCGGAATAGATCATGGCGGTTGAAAAAGAGAACGATTCATTGGTGGTCAGCAACCGGAAGGCCTTCCACGATTATTTTATCGAGGAGACGCTGGAGGCGGGAATCGTCCTCGCCGGGACCGAGGTCAAATCGCTTCGCGAGGGACGGATCAACCTGAAAGACAGCTTCGCCCGGGTTGAAAATGGAGAGGTCTTGCTATATAATTGCCACATCAGTCCCTACAGCCACGGCAACATTTCCAACCACGACCCGACGCGGACGCGAAAGCTTCTCCTTCAAAGGCGAGAAATCGAACGGCTCCTCGGGAAGGCCCAGCAGAAGGGATACACGCTGGTGCCGCTGAAGATCTATTTTAAACGGGGTTGGGCCAAAGTAGAGATCGGGTTGGCGGTCGGAAAGAAGCTGTACGACAAGCGCGAGACCGAATCAAAGAAGTCGGCCCAGCGCGAGATCGAAAAGGCCGTTCGGGGAAAGAGACAAGACAAGTTTTAGAGATTGAGTGAGGGGCGTGAGGCCCGCGAAAAGACAATCTCTGGATCAAGCGAGCGACTGGCTCCGCGAGCGTGAGGGGATTATAGATCTCCGAGCCGGAAAAAGAATAAGGCGAGGATCAGGCTTTGCCTGTCCGAGCCACGGGTGTGGGGCATCGGAGGACCCTCTTTTTAGGGTTCGCCGGACGGGCCCCACATAAAAATAGACAGGGGGCGATCGGATTCGACGGGGATAAAGAGGTTAAGGAACGCATGCCGAGGTCCCATTGGGCTCGTTAAACAAATGGGAAAAACATAATTGCTAATGAACAATTAGCTCTCGCTGCCTAAACGCAGTGACATCGACTTTCCGTCGCCTGTGCGGGGGGAAGATGCCAGATAGCAGGCTGGCCTGACTCTTCGCCTTGGGGAGTTGGGTGAGATCTTTCGAGGCTAGCGGAAGAGGGAGCCTGTCTCTGGGCGACCTTGGACGCGAATTCCAAATTAGAGACTAAGCATGTAGTGTTCTTTTTCTGAATATCTTCGGACGCGGGTTCAATTCCCGCCGCCTCCACCAGTTTTCAAGGGGAGAAGATTCAATTGGATCTTCTCCCCTTTTTTGTTTTTGGATTCGAAGTTCAGCAATGCCCGTTTCCGATCGAGGCCGCCGGCGTATCCGGTGAGGGCCCCGTCGCGGCCGACGACCCGATGACAGGGGACGATCAGCGAAATCGGATTGCGTCCCGTCGCCGAGCCGACGGCGCGCATGCTCGACGGCGCGCCGATCCGCGCTGCCAGCGCCGAGTAGCTGAGCGTCGCGCCGAACGGAATCGCCGCGATCGCCTGCCAGACCTGGAGTTGAAAGGGGGTTCCTTTGAACCGGATCGGCAGATCAAACGTTTGCAGTCTTCCCGATGTGTACGCGGCGATCTGGGCCTCGGCATTGCGAAACAGCTGAAGTTTCGGATCCCGTTTCCAAGGCTCCGCGTCCGGAGCATACTTCTGGCCGATGAAATAGAAGCCGGTCAGTGCAGCGCCGTCCGAGACCAGCAAAATCGACCCGAGCGGCGAATCGATATCGGTATAAAGATTCATCTCAATCCCCCGCCTCAATACAGGTGACCCCGTCCGGTCCGACGATCGCTCCGTGGCGGGTGCCGGGGGGAAGGGTCAGGCGGTCGCCGGGGCGGAGCGCGACCTCTTTTTTAAGATCGGGAAGCGAGAAAGTAATGCTTCCCTTTACGCAGAAGAGGGTCTTTTGATAGTTGTGCGTGTGGACGGAGTAGACCTCCCCCGGCCCGTTCGACCATCGGCTGGGGGTGAGGTTGCGGCTTTCGAAAAAGGCGATCACCTCCGGCTCCGGCAGCGAGTGCTTGTGCGGCCAGCGGAGGACCTCGATTCCTTTCGGAAGCGCTTCATGGTAAGAAGGGTGATCGGACACGATGGACCCATGGGTTGGCGATAGAATACTATAATGATTTTGTAGGTTCGTGTCAAAAAGGGTTCACCCCTTTCCGCAAGGGGCCATTTCTCCGTTTGACACTTCCCTCCCCATGTCTGTAGAATGATTCCATGCGAACCTTCCGACATTTTTATCTTTTCTCATTAACGGCGGTCTTCTTATTTCTCGCGCTCGGCTGCGCCGGGCCGACCCGTTCCCAGGAACAACCGAAGGACGCTTCAAACCCCCATTCGACGCGACCCGCTCCAACCCCCGTCGCCGACGCCCCGACAACCCCCCCCGCGGAGGAGTCTCTCGCCGCGGAGTCTCCTTATATCCACCTCGACGAGATCGAGGAGGGAAAGATCGTCCATGTTCCCACCGGCGTCGCTGTCTCGAAGGAGCGGCTGATCGATTTTCTGACGCCGGCGCGGATCATTTACGTCGGGGAGGTTCACGACAACCTCGAAGACCATCGGGTGCAGCTGGAAATTCTAAAGGCGCTGAACGAAAAATTTCCGGGAAAGGTGGCGGTCGGGATGGAGATGTTCCGGCGGCCCGCCCAGCCCCAGCTCGACCGGTGGCTGGAGGGGAACCTCAGCGACAAAGACTTCCGCAAGCTCTGGATTGAGAATTGGGGGATGGAGATGGGCTATTATCAGGAGCTGCTCAACTTCATCAAAGAGAACAAGATCCCGCTTGTTGCCTTGAACGCTCCCCAGGAGTGGGAGGCCAAAGTTGGAATGAAGGGGATCGATGCCCTCTCTTCCGAAGAGCAAAAAGCGCTTCCCGAGATCGATCGGAGCGATCGGTATCACCGCCAGGCGTTGCAGGCGATTTTCAAAGGACATGGTCCGATGGGCCGGCAGGACGGCGGGGGGTTCTCCTCTTTCTACGACACGATGCTCCTCTGGGATGAGACGATGGCGGAGAGCATCGCCCGGTATCTCACCTCTCCCGAAGGGGCCGATAAGAAGATGGTCGTCTTTGCGGGGGGCTTCCACGTCGGCTACGGCTTCGGCATCCCGCGGCGGGCTTTCCGGCGCCTGCCGGAGCCGTACCAGATCGTCATCCCGAACACGCAAGAGGTCCCGGAGGCGAAGCGCTTCCAGGTGGAGCTCAAGCTCCCCGATTTCCCGTTGCATCTGGCCGATTTCATCTGGGGGGTCGGCTATAAAGAGGTCGAAACGAAAAAAGTTCGATTGGGGGTCATGATCGAGCCGTTTCAATCCGGGGTGCGCATTACCGATGTTTCCCCGAACTCCACCGCGGAGGCGGCCGGGATCCAACAGGGCGACATCGTCGTCTCCTTCGACGGGGAAGAGATGCGTGAGCCGTTCGACCTCACCTACGCCGTCGGCCAGAAGTCGCCCGGCGATCGCGTCAAGATGAAGCTCCTCCGCGACGGGAAGGTGATCGAGACCGAGGCCGAGATGAAATCGTCCCGGCACCCCTGACTGTTCCGCAGATCCGACGAAATCGAACCGATCGATGGAAAAACATCACTCCCAAGAACCGTCCGCGTTGTTGACCGAACACCTTGCACGCTTCCAAAAAGGGAAAGCATTGGAGGTGGCGTGCGGCTTCGGCCGAAACGCCTTTTATCTCGCCTCGCAGGGCTTCGAGGTCATGGGGCTCGATCGCGACCCGGAGGCGGTGGCCTTCTGCAACGCCGAAGCGACCCGTCGCGGCCTCTCGTTCACCGCGCGCGCCGTCGATCTGGAGCAGCCGGCCCCGATTCCCGGCGAGGGATACACCCTGGTGGGCTGCTTCTACTATCTCGACCGGAACCTCCTTCCCGCGATGAAGCGGGCCGTTCGCCCGGGGGGGCATCTCGTCTATGAGACTTTCTTGATCGATCAGCACGAGCGGTTCGGAAAGCCGGGGCGGAAGGAGTTTTGCTGGGGGCACAATGAGCTGCTCCGGCTCTTTCTCGATTTTCGGATTCTCTTCTATTTCGAGGGATTCAAAGGGGATCGCTGGATGGTCCAACTGATCGCCGAACGGCCGGGTTAACGGCATCCGCTCGGCGTCGGTAGAAGCGAGGCATCTCTTTGGAAGAGTTTCAAGTATCGGAGGAGATCGCCACCGGAGAGATGTCGCTGGCGGCGCGGGGCGACTCGCTCGAAGGGCTCTTCCGGGCGACGGCGAAGGGACTCTTTGAGACGATGGTCGATACCGAGGAGGTCCGCCCCGAGATCGGGAAAGAACTGCTCCTCTCGGCCGACAGCATCGACCGGCTTCTCTTCCATTGGCTCTCGGAATTGATTCAGCTCAGAGATCGGGAGAATCTTTACTTCAGCTTCTTCGAGGTGAAAATCGAACGCGGCCCCCGGCATCGGATACAAGGGGTCGCCATGGGAGAGCTGATCGATCCGACCCGCCACCCGGTCCGGAACGAGGTGGCGGCGATCCGATCGAATCCCTTTCAGATCGTCCGCCGGGGCGAGGCCTGGCAGGTGAATATCCTATTCGACCGTTGAGGCCTCTCCTTTGGACGGCTCAACGATCGACCGCATCGATCCCCTTCAATTCATCGTCTCCTTTGACTAAAATATAAAGAGAAGTTTTTTAAAGAGCGGATGCCGTTAGGACGGGAGCAAAGCGATGGTTTTCGGAGATAAAGTCAAACAGCTCAGCGAGACGATCTGGGAGATCGATCCCTCCTATAAAGAAGGGATGCGGGTGCCGGCCCGGATCATCGGAACGGAGAAGCTGATTCGGGAGATGGATGACGCGGTGATCGAGCAGATCACCAATGTGGCGACCCTCCCCGGCCTTCTCCGCGCCGCCTACTGCATGCCCGACGGCCACTCCGGCTACGGCTTTCCGATCGGCGGGGTCGCGGCGATGGATGCCGAGAAGGGGGTGATCAGCCCGGGGGGGATCGGGTTCGACATCAATTGCGGGATGCGCCTGGTCCGGACCGATTTGACCGAGGCGGAGGTGGCGCCGAAGTTGACGGAGCTGGTCGATCTTCTCTACACCCGCGTTCCGGCGGGGGTCGGAAGCAAGGGGTTCGTGAAGCTGGCGCCGAACGAGTTTAAAGAGGTCATTGCCGAAGGGTCTCAGTGGTGTCTCAAGAACGGTTATGCGTGGCCGGAGGATCTCGCGCTCACCGAGGAGAGCGGGTGCATCGCGGGGGCGAATCCGGAGAAGGTCAGCCAGAAGGCGATCGACCGCGGCCTGAGCCAGATCGGAACGCTCGGCTCCGGGAACCACTACCTGGAGGTCCAGGTGGTCCGGGAAGGGAACATATTCGATCGGAAGATGGCCGAGGCGATGGGGCTCTTCCCGAATCAGGTGGTGGTGATGTTCCACTGCGGCTCGCGCGGCTTCGGCCACCAGGTGGCGACCGATTATCTTCAGGTTTTCCTGGAGGTGATGGCGGCGAAGTATGGAATCAAGATCCTCGACCGGGAGCTTGCCTGCGCGCCGTTCCGCTCTCCGGAGGGACGGGATTATTTCTCGGCGATGAAGTGCGGCCTCAACATGTCGTTCGCCAACCGGCAGACGATTCTCCATCGGATTCGGGAGTGTTTCGCGCGGATCTTCGGGAAAAGCGCCGAAGCGCTCGGGATGCGGATGATCTATGATGTGGCCCACAATACCGCCAAGCTGGAGCGCCACCCGATCGACGGGAAATCGCGCGAGCTTCTGGTTCATCGGAAAGGGGCGACCCGCGCCTTCGGCCCGGGACACGAGGCGCTGCCGGAGCGGTATCAACCGTACGGCCAGCCGGTGATCATCGGCGGGAGCATGGAGACCGGCAGTTATCTTTTGGTCGGAACCGAGGGGGCGATGAAGGAGACCTTCGGAAGCACCGCCCACGGCTCCGGCCGAACGATGAGCCGGACGCAGGCGCGCAAGCAGTTCCGCGGCGACCGGCTGCAGAAGGAGCTTCGCGCCCGGGGAATCTATGTCCGTTCCGCTTCCTTCGCCGGTCTGGCCGAAGAAGCCGGACCGACCTACAAAGATATCGACGAAGTGGTCGACGCGTGCGAGCGTGCCGGAATCTCAAGACGGGTGGTGAAGTTCGCCCCGATCGGAAATGTCAAAGGGTAGCTGTGGCGACTAAAACACCCATCGTCATCCTTACCGGTTATCTCGGGAGCGGCAAAACGACACTGCTGCGACGGTTGGTCGCGCTGTCGGACCAGCGCCTTGCGATTATAATGAACGAGTTCGGCGCGCTGGCGGTCGATGCCCGCGTGGTGGCCGGGAAAAATATCAAGATTGCCGAGCTGGAAGGGGGATGCGTCTGCTGTTCCCTGCTGGGCGATTTCGAGGCGGCGGTGAAAGAGATCGTCGAGACGGTCGGGCCGGATGAGATTATCGTCGAGACGACCGGATTGGCGGAGCCCGATGCCCTGATCGGCGATATCCAAGAAAACCTCCCCGATTACCCGATCGATGCCGTCGTCACCGTGGTTGATGCCGATGCGACGGTCCGATTTCCTTCCATCGGCCATACCGGCCGGATTCAGATCGAGATGGCCGATCTTCTCCTTCTCAACAAGATTGATCTGGTCACCGACGAACAGCGCCGCAAGGCCCGCGAGATGATCCGGGCGATCAACCCCGCCGCTCTCATTTTGGAGACGACACGCTGTGAGATCGATCCGGCCCTCATCTTTGGAAAGCCGCTCCGGAGAGACAACCGGAAAGAGGTGCACGAGAGAGAGAAGGAGGGGCATCATCCGTCCATGGAGTCCTTTCAACTCCGCACGGATCAAACCCTTGAGCGGGATTGCTTCGAGAAGAGGATGGGTCAATTTCCGCCGCAGATTTATCGCGCGAAAGGATTTGTCCGATTTCCCGAGGGGGTCTTTCTTTTTAACTTCGTCGCGGGCCGATCGGAGCTGATCTCTTTTCCGGAGGAGAATGCGCTCGGCATCATCTTCATTGGAGAAAAGGTTCTCTCCCTTCAACCGGTGATCGAAGCGCAGATCGCCGCTTGCGCAATTCCCCCTGATCATTCATCAGACCGATCCTGAGAATCAGATGCCGTATCGTTTCATTGAGGGGTTGACCGTGGCCGACATCGCCTTTGAGGCGCGCGGCAAGACGCTGGAGGCGCTTTTCTCCTCGGCGGGTCAGGCGGTGACCGCCGCTCAATTGCATGATCTTCGGACGATTCGAAAGAAGGAATCCCGCACGTTTGATCTGACGAACAAAGCAATCGACATGCTTCTTTTTAATTTCCTTCAGGAGTTGATCTACTGGAAGGATGTCGATCTGCTCCTCTTTAAATCGTTTGACCTTTCGATTCGTCAGAAAGCGGATGGGAAATATCATTTGATCGGAACTGGTCGGGGGGAGCCGATCGACGTCTCCCGGCATCAACCCCGGGTCGATGTCAAAGCGGTCACGATGCACAAGTTCGAAGTGGCCTCCGATGCGAGCGGATGGAAGGCGACGGTCGTTCTCGATATCTGATGAGGATAAAAGTGAGGGTTAGGACGATTGTCCGAGGAAAGCGCCGTACGAAGGGAAACGATCTTGCCGGAGCTTGTCCCAGACGTAGGCTTCTTCGTATGCGAAGAGGGGGTAGTCGAAGCCGCGGACGTTGTGGGTCCCGATGACCCGGCCTGCAACCGTGATGACCTTTCCCTTTTTAAGAAGGGTCTCATCGACCCGGTACGGGAAGATCACGAAAAAGTGCTCTCCCGGATCGAATCCCAAAGCAGGCTTGCCGGTCCGGTAGAGGGGAATCTCTGCGAACTCCACCTCCGTTTGCTGCCCTTTATATTGAAGACGAAGAACCTCCCCGCCGAGGATAATAATCTTCCCGACGTGTTGCTTCGGATCTTCAAAAATCTCTTCGAAGAGGGTTTCCTCGTTGGCCGTCGACCGAACCTGCTCGGAGAGGACGGCGTTGCAGGCCGAGGTCGACATCAAGAGGAGGAGGGCCAAAAAGATCGGCCACTTCTGTTTCATGGGATAGTCCATAAAGGTATCGGAGATTTTACCAAGGTTGGTATAAAAGTCAAGAAATTAATGTCGCGTGATTTCCGTATTTTCTTCCGTATTTCCCGGGGGATCAGGAGGCCCCTCTTTATTCCTCCTCCTGCCGCAGCTTGGCCAGGACCGTATAGTCTTCCAGGGTGGTCGTATCGCCGATGGTTTCCCGTCCCGCGGCGATATCCCGGAGGAGCCGCCGCATGATTTTGCCGCTCCGGGTCTTGGGAAGGTTCTCGGTAAACCGGATGTCGTCCGGCCGGGCGATCGCGCCGATCTCCTTCACCACATGGGCGCGCAGCGCCTCTTTGAGCGGGTCGCTCGGGGCGTTTCCGAGCTCCAGGGTGACGAAGGCGGAGATCGCCGTCCCCTTCAGCTCGTCGGGCCGGCCGACGACCGCCGCCTCCGCGACGGTGGAATGGGAAACCAACGCCGATTCGATCTCCATCGTCCCCAAGCGATGTCCGGCGACGTTGATCACATCGTCGACCCGTCCCATCACCCAGAAGTAGCCGTCTTTGTCGCGCCGCGCGCCGTCGCCGGTAAAGTAGACCCCCGGGATATCGGACCAGTACTGCTTTTTGTAGCGCTCCGGATCTTTCCAAACGGTTCGAAGCATCGACGGCCAGGGGCGCTTGATCACAAGGTAGCCCCCGACGTTGGCCGGAACCGACTCTCCCTCCCGATTGACGACGTCCGCGGCGATTCCGGGGAAGGGGAGGGTGGCGGAGCCGGGTTTCGTCGGGATCGCCCCGGGAAGCGGGGTGATCATGATGGCGCCGGTTTCGGTTTGCCACCAGGTATCGACGATGGGAGATCGCCCCTTGCCGATCACCTGGTGATACCACATCCAGGCCTCCGGATTGATCGGCTCCCCGACCGTCCCGAGGAGCCGGAGGCTTGAGAGGTCGTGCCGCTTCGGCCATTCCTCCCCCATTTTGATCAGGGCGCGGATGGCGGTCGGCGCGGTGTAGAGAATATTGACTTTGTATTTATCGATGATCTCCCAGATCCGGTCGGGCTGTGGGTAGGTCGGCGCCCCCTCGTACATCACGGTCGTGACGCCGTTGGAGAGAATGCCGTAAATCACATACGAATGGCCGGTGACCCAGCCGATATCGGCGGTGCACCAGTAAGTGTCGGTCTCTTTCAGATCGAATATCCAGCGGGCGGTGACCGTCGTCCCCAAAAGATAACCGGCCGTGGTATGGACGATCCCCTTCGGCTTGCCGGTCGTCCCGCTGGTGTAGAGAATGAAGAGGGGATGCTCCGAGTCGAGCGCCTCGGCGCTGCATTGATCGGATGCGGTCTTCATCAAATCATGCCACCAAAAATCACGATCGGCCTGCATCTCGACCGGGGTGTTGGTCCGCCGGACGACAACGACCCGTTGGACCCCCGGGGTTTCCTTCAGCGCCTCGTCGACCTTTTCTTTCAGGGTGACGACTTCCCCTTTTCGGTAGCCGCCGTCGGCCGTCACGACCAACCGGGCTTCGGCATCGTTGATCCGGTCCCGCAAGGCGGTGGCCGAAAAGCCGCCGAAAATAATCGAATGGGTGGCGCCGATCCGGGCGCAGGCGAGCATGGCGATCGCCAGCTCCGGGATCATCGGCATGTAGATCGCCACGCGATCTCCTTTGACGACCCCTTGTCCTTTCAGGACATTGGCGAACTTGGAAACCTCCCGATGGAGATCTTGGTAGGTCAGGACGCGCGAGTCGCCCGGCTCCCCTTCCCAGATGATCGCCGCCTTGTTTTTCCGCCAGCCCTCCAGGTGACGGTCGAGGCAATTGTAGGCGATATTGATCTTGCCGCCGACAAACCATTTTGCGAAGGGGGGCTTCCACTCCAAGACCTTTTTCCACGGCTTGAACCAGGAGAGCTCCTTGGCCAGACCCGCCCAGAAAGCTTCCGGATCTTTCTCGGCCTTCCGATAGAGGCGTTTGTAAGCCTCCAAGCTCGAAAGATGGGCTGCTTTGCTGAATTCTTTCTTCGGCTTAAAAAGACGACGCTCGTTTAAAACGGAGGTGATCTCTTTCTCTCGGGCCATCCCTTCCTCCCCGCGTAAATCATTGATGGATATTCACGAAAACGAACCGTACCAGATGCCGAATTGTAATGAAAGAACGAAGAAAATGTCAATGAACAAAATGCGGGGAAGAAAGATTTCAGCGGATAAGGGGGGGCTAAGCCGCCTCTTGCTCTGTCATTCGCGCGAGTCTCCTTTCCAGTGCTTCGATATTTGCCTGCCTTCTCTCCAGCGCCTCGATCCGCTCTAAATAGCCGCGCGTCAGATCGTGGATTTCCGATTCCAGCTCCGCCAGCCGGGAGGCGAGGGTGTTGAATCGGCCGAACCGCTCTTCCCACTGATCCAATTTGTGCGTCACCTGTTCGAACGCTTTTTTGTATTCGTTGTATAGTTCGCCGAGGGAAGAGAGATGATCATCGACCTCTTTTAAAAGGCGAATCATCTCCTCCGGCTTCCCCTCGGTTTTTTTCCGTGTCTGTGTTGCGGTCGCCTTTTTTGGGGCCGCCGTCTTTTTGGTTTTTGTCTTCTGTGTCATGAGACCTCCTTGCAGGATGAATGAATGCATCCTTCATTTCATCATCGAGAAAAGGAGATTTATCTGTCAAGAGGGTGGGGTTGGTGGCAGAGGAGGCCCGGTTGGAGTTGAATGAAATGGAGCCCTAGCGGTACCGCGGAATACTCGGGTCGGCCGTCACGGAGTAAGCGTCGATCCCGCCGGTCAAATTCTTCACATTCGTGAAGCCGTTTTTAACCAAAATTCCGAGCGCGGTGAGGCTGCGGACGCCATGGTGGCAGACGGTGACGATCTCCTGCTCGGGGTCGAGCTCGCCGATTCGCGACGGAAGCTGGCTGAGCGGGATCAACACCGAATCGGGAATCCGCGCGAAGTCAAACTCGACCTGTTCCCGCACGTCCAACAAGAGAAACGGCTCTCCCTGGTCCTTCTTTTTTTTGAGTTCCTGGGGTGAAATCTGATAGGTCACGACCGGCTCCTTTTCTTTCGGAATGACAACGGTTCCTTTGGAATCTTCATCATAAACTCACTTTGTTTTGATCGTCAACCGCAATTTGACCTCTCACGGAAAGTAGGATATAAATAGGCGATGGCATCGGGTTTGGACCGGCTACAGACGGCCCCCGTTGATCTGGTTGTTATCGGAGGCGGTATCCAGGGAGCAGGGGTGGCCCGGGAGGCGGCCTTGCGCGGGTTGTCGGTCGCTCTCTTCGAAAAGGGTGACTTCGCGGGGGGAACCTCCAGCCGAACTTCTCACCTGATCCATGGCGGCATCCGGTATCTTGAACAGGGAGCGCTTCGCCTCGTTCACGAGGCGGTGCATGAACGCTCTGTTCTCTCCCGGCTTGCCCCGCACCTTGTCCGGCCCCTCCCCTTTCTCTTCCCCGTTTATCGCGGCGACGCGAGGGGAAAGTGGAAGATCCGGGCCGGGATGATCCTGTACGACCTCCTCGCCGGATCGAAGAGAATCGGACCGCACCGGATGTTCACTCCAGCGGAAGCGCTGGCGGAGGAGCCCGGCCTGCAGTCGGAAGGGCTGGTCGGCGCCGCCCGTTTTTACGACTGCCGGATGGACGACGCCCGGCTCTGCCTGACCGTCCTGCTCTCCGCGCGGGAGTGGGGGGCGTCGATTTTCAATTATGTCGCCGTCACCGGTCTCATCCGGGAGAAAGAGCGCGTCTGCGGCGTTCGGGTGCAGGAGGTCCTGACCGGCGCGAATTACGATATTTATGCCCGCATCGTCGTGAACGCGGCCGGTCCCTGGGTCGACGCGATTTGCCGGATGGAGGGGGAAGCACCCCGCCGGATTCGGCAGACCAAGGGGATCCACCTGGTTTTCCCGAGCCTGACGCGAAGTCACGCCGTCGTGGTATCGAGCGAGAAGGACCGGCGGATCTTTTTCGTCATTCCTTGGAAAGGAAAAAGTCTCATCGGCACCACCGACACTGATTTTGCCGGAGACCTCGATCACATTCGGGTTGAAGAGGAGGAGGTCGCCTGGCTCCTTCGGGAGACGGCGCGGCTCTTTCCCAAGGAGCGGCTGGGGCCGGAAGAGATCATCGGGCGGTACGCGGGGGTCCGGCCGTTGATTTATAATCCGGGTGGGAGCGCCTCCGATGTTTCCCGGGAAGGAAGGATCGAATGGACGCCGGGAGGGATGATGATCCTGGCCGGCGGAAAATTCACCCTCTTTCGATCGACCGCCGAAAGGGCCGTCAATGCCGTCGTAAAGAAGGCGGCCGATCTGAAGGCGCATCCCCGGCCTCCGAGCGACCCTTCACTTTATGGCGGGGAGATGCCTTCCCTGGCCGAATATCTGAAAGAGGAGGCGCCGGCAGCGCGGGAGCACTATCGGCTCAGCGACGAGGGAATCCGGTATTTGATCGGGGCCTATGGAACGAAGTTCCATGCGGTCCTCGCTTTGGGAAAACAAGAGAAAGGATTGCTCAAACCGCTCACCCCGCTCGGATATCCCTTCCTGGCGGAGGCGGTCTATGCGGTCCGGGTGGAGATGGCGAAGCGCCTCTCCGATTTCATGCGGCGGCGGACGGCACTGGCGCTCGGCCCCTACAAGCGGGATTCGAACATGATCATTCAGATCGCGGAACAGATGGGACAAACACTCGGTTGGAACCGGGAGCAAATACAAAGCGAGATCGACGACTACCAGCGGGAGGTGGAGTGAGTGGAGAGCGACATCGAGGCGGTCCGAAAAGCGAATGAGACCTTCTACCAGGCCTTTGAAAAACTCGATATCCAGGAGATGGACGCCCTCTGGATCAAGGAAGATTACGTCAAATGCATTCATCCGGGGTGGGAGGTGCGCAGCGGCTGGGCGGAAGTTCGCGACAGCTGGGTGCTGATCTTCAACCATACCTATCAGATTAAATTTTCCGTCAACCTGATCGACATTGTCATCAGATCGGATTGGGCCTGGGTCGTCTGTCTTGAGATGATCTCCACGCAGGATCAGGGAAGATGGGTCGAGGGGCGGGTCCTCTCCACCAATCTCTTCGAGCGGCGCGACGGGCGCTGGCTGTTGATTCATCATCATGGCTCTCCCCTTCTCTCTCTGGAGGAAGAACACGAGGAGGAAGAGGGGGAAGAAGAGTTGCCGATGATCGATGAAGAGAACCCGCCCGAAGAGACTTCTTAAAAACCCGCCGCATAGGCCGCCTTCGCGCTTTATGGAATCATGGGAAGAATTCAGGAAATCGCATTTTTAGTCTTCGGACAGTTGGCCGTGGGGGGAGCCTTTCTCCTCTCGCTTCCCTCCTTGGAGACGGTCGGCCTGGGGTTCTTCAGGACCAACGGGCTGGTCTTTTTTCTCACCCTTCTTCTGGGACTTTTTCTCTTTCCGATCCCCTTTTCCGCGGGGCTCGGATGGAGCGGCGCGATTCTCTTCGGTTATTCTCTCTTTGCCCTCCTTCTTTTCATCTATAATCTTCGTCTCTGGTTTCGCCATCCGCACCACAGCCGGCCCCTTCTCTGGGGGGCGACCGGCGCGGGGGTGGTCGCGATTCTGGCGAGCGTTGTCTACTACCTCCCCCCGTCGGCGGGGCCGATTCGCGCCCTCTCCCTTTCTCTCTATTTTCTGATCTCCAGTCTTCTCCTGGGGGCGGGAGTTTTGGCGATGTTGTTGGGGCACAGCTATTTGACGCGCCCGTCGCTTTCGATCGTTCCCCTTCGGAATCTGGCGAAGCTCTTCATGTGGCTTGTCTTTGTGGAAGGGGGGCTGGCCCTCTTGAATCTGCTGCTGACCTCCGAGTCGGAGCGGCTTCGGAACGCGCTTCTCTTGAATACGTTTGAAGGGCTCTACCTCTGGATTCGTTTGCTGATCGGCATCGGCGGCCCGATGATTATTGCCCCGATGATCTTGCAAACCGTGAAAGAGCGCGCTACGATGTCGGCGACCGGTCTTCTTTACATCGCGATGATGATGGTGATTATCGGCGAGATCTTCTCCCGTTTTTTCCTTCTCGTCGATGTGGGATTTCTCTAAAAAGAGGATGCCGGGGAGCTGGAAAAAGATAAGAACAAAATTCGACGGAGCGGAGGGAGTGAATGCAGGTCACGACGATTGAAAAGATGAAGAGCTTCTCCCCGGAGAAGATGAAGAAGATCAACCTCTTTGACACGAAGAACCTCTTCTGCGATCTTTACTGCTTTGAGCCGGGGCAGGCGCAGAAGCCGCATGCCCACGAAGGAGAGGACAAAGTCTACTATGTATTGGAGGGGGAAGGGTCGTTCCGCGTCGGGGCGGAGGAGCAGACGGTGAAAGCCCACTCGGCCGTCCTCGCACCGGCCGGCGTCGATCATGGTGTCACCAACCGCTCTTCCCAGCGGCTGGTGGTGTTGGTTTTGATGGCTCCGAAGCCGCATCATCATTAGAAGTAATAAGTTGGGAGCAAAAGCTGAGTTCAAACCAAAGTGGAGAGCACACCATGATGCAAGATCCGCAGGCGGTTGAAGAGGCTGGCTTAAAAATAATTGATCAAGAGGCCGGGGCGCATTCCTTCCATCCCGGCCAGTGGTCGGTGGTCCGGCAGGTCATCCATGCCACCGCCGATTTTGATTTTGCCCGAGAGATGGTCTTCCACCCCGCCGCGGTCGAAGCGGGGGTGGCGGCGGTCCGTTTCGGCGCCGATATCGTCGCCGATACCCCGACGGTCGATGTCGGGATCGCCAAAGACCGCTTAAGAAAATATGGCGGGACCGTTTGGTGCTTTATCTCCGACGATGATGTGATTTTAAAGTCAAAAGAGGTCAACCTCCCCCGCACCGCCGTCGCAATGGAGAAGGCGGCCGAAACGAGCGATGGATCGATCTACGCGATTGGAAACGCCCCCGCCGCGCTTCTGCATCTGATCCGCCTCGTAAAAGAAGGAAAAGCGAAGCCGTCGCTGATTATCGGGGTCCCGGTCGGCTTTATCGGGGCCGCCGAGGCGAAAGAGGAGCTTCTCTCCATCTCCACCCCCTTCATCACCTGTCGGGGGAGAAAAGGGGGAAGCGCCGTGGCAGCGGCGATCATCAATGCCCTCTCCCTTCTTGCCACACATTCGTAGGTCGGTTTCCGTCCACAGAGACCCACGCTTTTCTTGTTGCAGATTGTCGGATAAAATCCAGGCGCATTGTTGACAGGCCGGTTCGAGAAACAACGGAGGGCGAACCATCCGGTTCGCCCTCCGCATTTTTCTCTTGGTTTGCAGCGGCCGAAGGAGTGGATTATTCGGCGGCGACTTTGATCGATCTTTCGTGCAGCGGCTGAACCGGTCTGGCCGTCATCGGGAAGATCGCGGTGAATTTTTCCACCTGGGCCTTCGAGACTTCAATCGAGTCGTTCATGACCATCCAGTTGACCCCTTCGGAGCAGGGGGGGGTGGTCAACGAGCCGGGATAGTTCGAGAAGGTCTTCTTGGCGGGGAGGAAGTCAAACGGGTTGATGACGACTTGACCGACCGTCTTTTCTTTGCCGGCCTCGGCGGGGAGATGCTCCCAGAGCGTTTTGACGAGGGGATGCTCCTTTCCGGCGTTCATAAAGACCCCGACGACCGCCAGCTCTCCCGCGTCGTTCTTGTGAACGAGGTGGACCTCCATGTCGCCGGCTTTACCGCTCTTTTTGTGCTCGCTCGGGCTGTGGAAGTGGAATTGAAGCAAATCGTATTTCTTTCCCCCCACGGTGATGGAGCTCCCCTTCGGCGCGTTCACCTGGATGGTGTGGCCGTTGTTGACAATGGTCAGGGGGAAGGGATGATATTTGAATTCAATCGGACCGAGCTTCTCCGGCTTGCCGGAGGTGATATCGATGGGGGATTGGTTCTTTCCCGATTTACACGTCTGAAATTTCGGATCGAGCTCTCCCCAGTGCTCCGGCCCCTCTTTCCCGTCATAATCCCAGTGGGGCCCGTGACCTCCTGCGGCAATCGCGTGGGTGATCGGGGCAAAGAGCGATAAAGCAAAGGTCCATGTGGCGAGTGCCTGGGCTGTTCTGTTCATTCTGACCTCCCTTTCGATGGCGGTGATTGGATGAATCAGGGGTAACAACGGTTCGGCAGCGGAAGAGTGCTTGCCGCTCCCCTCTCCGTGGACAGGGGTATCGATTTTGGTATCAGAATCTCCCTCTCCATGTCAAGCAGAAATCATTTCCGTCAATAGAAATGTCAAAAAGGAACAGAAAAAACAGCTCCTGTCGCCGGGCGTCTGGTCTGCCGATCGGATCTTCTTCCGCGCTCACAAACCGGTTGCCTTTCCGATTTCGTTTGGCTATAATTCGGTGAACTCGTTGGGGGAATTGAATCATGTCCGATCAGAAAACGATGGAGCAGAAGATCCTTCTTCAACATGAAGAGCCGCTCAAAACGCTCGACGATTATCTCGCCCGCGGCGGCTTCCAGGCCCTTAAAAAGGCGCTGGGGATGACGCAGATGCAGGTGATCGACGAGATCAAGCGGTCGAGCCTTCGCGGTCGCGGCGGCGCCGGTTTCCCGACCGGGATCAAATGGGAAGGGGTTTACAAGAAACAAGCCGACATCCTCGGCATGATCCCCACGAAATACCTCGTCTGCAACGGCTCGGAAGGAGAGCCGGGCACCTACAAAGATCGCTACCTCATTCAAAAGAATCCATACTCGCTGATCGAAGGAATGATGATCGCGTCGTATGCCATCGGCACCTACAAGGCGATTATCTGTATCAAAGAGATTTTTAAAAAAGAGATCGCCATTCTCCAGCGGGCGTTGAAGGAATGCGCCGACGCCGGCTACATCGGCGACAACGTCATGGGGACGGGGCGGAACCTCCCCCTTGAGCTCGGCTTCGGTCCCGACTCGTATCTTCTCGGAGAAGACCGCGCGCAGTTGGAAGTGCTTGAAGGAAAACCGGCCTGGCCGCGCGCCAAAGGGATGATTCCGGTGGAGTACGGTCTCTTCGGTCAACCGACCGTCGTCAACAATGTCGAAACCCTCTCGACCGTTCCTTATATTATTCTGCGGGGAGCCGATTGGTTCAAGTCGATCGGAACGGCCGACACCGCCGGTACGATGATCTTCACCCTCACCGGCGATGTCAATCGCCCTGGGATGTATGAGCTGCCGATGGGGACTTCGCTGCGAACTCTAATCGAGGTCTACGGCGGCGGCGCCAAGCTCGATCGCCATATCCGGGCGGTCTTCTCCGGTCCCACCAACGCCGTGATCCCGGCCGACAAACTCGATACCCCGCTCGATTTCGCATCGATGCGGAAGATCCCTTCCGGTATCGGCTCCGGCGGCTTCATCGTCTACGACGACACCGCCTGCATCCTGAAAGCCGGCCTGAACTTCGCCCGTTTCCTGGCGATCGAATCGTGCGGGCAGTGCGCCTCCTGCAAAACCGGAACGGGCCGGATCGCTCACCGGCTGGGGCTGATCGAGGAGGGAAAAGGGACGGAGCAGGATGTCTTCGCCATTTTGGAAGACTGCCTTCACACCAAAGGCTCCGGTCGTTGCTATCTGGTGACCGAAACGGGGATCGACATCAGCAGCATCTTCTACAATTTCCCGGATGATGTCGTCGAGCACCTGGAGTATGGCTGCCTGAAGGATCGACATCTCCCCCTGCCGAAGATCAAAGATTTCGACGAAGCGACCCACACCTTTACGTTCGATGAGAACTATTTCGATCGGAGCTTCGCGGAGGGGCGGTACATCATCGAGCCGGCGCTCTAGGGGGTGAAGGCGGTGACCCGGTTCGTCGGTGTTCTTCCGTCCGGTCCCCGTCCCCCGATCAGATAGATTCTCCCCTCCAAAAAAACGGTCGCCATCGCCACCCGGGCGTCGGGCATCAGCGGCAGTTCGATCCATTTTCTTGTCTTAGGATTAAGCACCGCCGCCCGGTCCTGGACTCGATCGCCGCTGTGCCCCCCGAAGAGATAAATCTTCTCATCAACGAGACAGCTCCCGACCCCCGCCGCGCGCCACGGTAGGTGAAATCGCGGGTCGGACGACCAACGGTTTTCGGCCGGATCGTACTGCTCGATCAGATCGTAATTGTGAAAGACCCCCTCCCGAAACCCGGCCCCGCCGATCGCCAGAATCTTTTCCGAGAACGGCACCGTCGCCAGCGAAAAGCGGGGGGTCGGCATCGGAGCAATCTCCCACCACAACCCTTCTTTCCGATCGAGCCGCTCGGAGAATGCAAACGCCGGATCGGTCATCGGGCCGCCGGTCGCCTCCGGATGGTGCCCGCCGAAAAGATAGATCGTATCGTTGAAGGTGGTCGCCGCCGGCGCGTCGTGCCGCTGCAGCAGGCCGGGCCCTTTCGACCAGGCGCCGGTTTTCGGATTGAAGACCTCGACGACAGTGAGGAAGTTGAAGGTGCCGTCCGGACGCCGAAATCCCCCCCCCATGACGTAGGCTTGTTCATTCAAATTTACCGCGACCACCCCCGAACGGAGCGTCGGCATCTCCGGCCCGAAGGTCCACCGGTCCGTTTTGGGATCGTAGATCTCGACCGTCTGAAGGCTCTTGAACTCCGGCCCCCCGCCGCCGAAGACATAGAGCTTTCCACCCATCGCCGCGGCGCCGCAGTGGGAGCGGATGGTGTTCATCGGTGCCAAGGTGAGCCAGGAGGAGGAAGTCGCCATGATCAACGTCTCATCGGGTGATGGGTGATTCCTTCATTTGCCACAATGTCGCTCATCAGTCGAAACGTCTTTATCCCCTCCGCGACGAGTCCCCCTTTTTCAAATATCGGGCTTTCGAAAGGGATGAATCGATGGATCTTCAAAAAGGGCCGGATCGCCAGCGCCGCTTCAACCGCCTCCCGATTGTCTTTGCGGATCTCCAGGAGCAGCTCGGGCCGCTTCTCCCACTCCCAGAGGGTCGGGGCCATGAGAATGTAAAGCCCTTGATCGGCCAGCCGGTCGTAGGAGCTCAGAAGGTTCCGCGTGTACCGGTCGAGATGGGGTCCCTCCAGGATCAGGGCGAAGACAAAATGGTGACCCCACCAGAAAAGGGAGCGGAAGGTGAACTTCTCGTCCTGAGAAAAGTACTTTGGCAAGTCGAGATATTGATATGGAAAATCGTGCAGGTGTTCCCCTTTTACGAACTGGCCGATGGTCGTATCGACCCCCTCCGGCGCGAGGAGGGAAACGGTAAACAACTCTTCTTTGAGGGCGACATGAAGCTGCTCCAAAATCTGCTTGACCTTCCGCGAGATGATGGCTTTTGTCTGGAAGAAATGGGTCTCTTGGATGAGGCTTCGTTCGGCCGGGGTAAACTGGATCGATCGGTCCATCGGCGCAGGGTTACTCCTATCGGTTTGGGTGGAGAATAACGGTCTCGGTGGAGGGAGTCAAGGAATTAAAAAGGGGGCGAAGAGCGCCCCCTTGGGTGAGAATTAAAGATATTTTCCGTCGGTTACGCCACCTTTGGCTCAAGGGCTTCCTCCGCCGGAGGGGTTTCCGTTCCTTCCATAAACGCTTTGAACCGGTTGAGATCATCTTCGACCTGTTGAGAAGGCTCCTCCCCGAAGAGCTTCGCAAAGGCCGCGCCGACCTTCCCGCCGGGCGGGTTGTACTGAAGCATCACCCGGACCTGGGTTCCCTCCGGCACCCGATCGAAATGGACCGATCCGGTGTTGTCGACGTCGGCCCCTTCGAGCGATTTCCAGGAGATCAGCTCGTTCTGCAAATCTTTAATGATTTCGGCATCCCATTCCACCGTCGTTCCGGCCGGGGCCTTGGCAACCCAATGAGACCGATTCCGATCGAGAACCTTCACCGATTTAAGATGATTCATGATCTCCGGCAGGTTCCCGAAATTTCTCCAAAAATGATAAAGGATTTCGGGGGGTTTCCGAATAATTACGCTCTTTTCCACTTTGATTCCTTCGATCTTTCTCCTCATGGGACCTCCTTACATTTTAGTTCCTCGATAAACGGCTCCGGTAGACCTACAAGACTCCCCAAATAAAAATATCTCCTTGAAAGGGGGGATGTCTACCCTCCCGAAAGGACTACTCCAGTTGGATCATCCGTCAGCGAGAAGCGAGCCCTTCTTCCTGAATAAAAGCTTGACACCCGCCCCCCGGGGCCGGTATGATCCGTTCATTCGTAAAAGCAAAGGCTTGTCATGAAAAGGAATTTCCTCGCACCCCCTTTTTTTATCTCTTTTTTTCTTCTCACCCTCTGCCTCTTTCAGCCGGCTTTCGCAGAGGAGCCGGTCCCTTCTGGAGCAATCTCGGGAGAAGTTTCAAAAGACATCTATTACCAAGGGGGAGGGCCCGTCTCCGGTCCCCCTGCGCCCAAGATGTCTTATCCGGAGAGCTACGGTCGGACCGGCGGGATCGACGGCCGATCGCTCCTCTGGTTTTTCATTCAGCAGCACTTCTTTATGGGGAGCTTTATCCTCGGCGTCCCGATGATCGCCTGGATGATCGAGCTCTTCGGCCATCTCCGCCGCCGGGGCCATCGGGAGCAGTCGGAGAAACAGGACAGCCTGGCCCGGGAGATCATGGAGATTGGAATGCCTTTTTATCCGATCACGATCTTCTTCGGGGTCGCCCTTCTGGGTGCCTTTCTCTTTCTCTACAATTCATTTTTCCAGTATATGGCCCAACTCTTTCGGCCGGTCGTCTATCTCTATGCCCTCTGTTTTATTCTGGAGAGTATTCTTCTTTACGGCTACACGCTGACCTGGGAGCGCTGGCGGCGCGGCGATCGGAAGTGGCTTCACCTGAGCATCGGGGCCCTCACCGTCACCAACGGCGTGGTGATCGTCTGCCTGGCCAACGCCTGGATGGCGTTTATGATGTCCCCGGCCGGAATTGATTCCGAAGGACGCTACCTCGGCAGTGTCTGGCGGATCATGCACACCGCTCTCTGGAATCCGCTGAACGTCCATCGGATCTTGGCGAGCATCATGTTCAGCGGGGCGGTGATCGCGGCGTATGCCGCCTACAAGATGCTCACCACGCGCGACCCCGCGCGGCGCGCCCACTTCGATTGGATGGGGCATGTGAACATCATGATCGCCATCGTGAACCTTTTTCTTCTTCCCTTTGCCGGCTACTGGTTCGCCAAGATGATTTTCATTTACCGGCAGCGGATGGGGGTCACGTTGATGGGAGGGCAGATGAGCTGGCCGTTCGTGATTCAGGCGATGCTGATCGGCCTGATTTTCATGACGGTGACCTATTACCTTTGGCAGGGAACTTCCCGGATGAACGGGTCGGAGCGGTATAACTATCTGGTCAAGTATCTGCTGATCATCTTGACCGTCTCGTTCATCATCTGGACGACCCCGCACACCCTTCCGGCGAGCCAGAGCGAGGTAAAACAGATGGGAGGGGCGCAGCACCCGATCGTCGGCTATTACGGGACGATGGCGGCGAAGAACACCGCCATCAATACGATGATCCTCGCCTTCGGCCTTTGCATGATCATCTTCAAAAGATGCAACAAAGAGATCACCGTTGCTTGGAGAAAATGGGGAAACGCCGCCCTGATCGCCCTCTTCGGGGGGGCCGAGTTGATCGTGATCTACCTCGGCGTCTCCGGCTTTTACGTTCCGGCCAACGTCCGGGTCCGGTTTGCCTTTCCGCAGTTTATGGCGGCGATGATCGCGCTGGGAGGGGGGTATCTCCTGAATTGGCTGATGCTCCGGCGGTCCCGGTCGCTCGGCCCCATCCAATGGGGAAAACTTCCGGTCGGCGGAGCCATCGCGCTTTTTTCCCTGGCCGTCTTCATCACCATGACGATGGCGCTGATGGGATACATCCGGTCGTCGGTCCGTCTCGATTGGCACATCACCGAGATCATGCACGACGCCACCCCTTGGGCCGCGACCCCCGGCCTCACCTACGCGGTCGGGATGGTCCTCCTCAACGTGGCGATTTTCTGGTTTCTCGCCGTGTTAATTTTCTGGGCCGGCAGCGGCCGGAAGCTTGCGCTTCCCTCCAAAGCGATCGAAGGCTCGGGCGAGCTCCCCGAGACGAACGAATCGCTGCCGTCGTAAGCCGCTGCCGATAACCCTTCCTTGTTATCCTCTCTGCGTTCCCGTAAGAAATTTTAATTGACATCTCACCTCAATCTTTGGTATAGCTCTTCGACCCTGGAAAGGGATATTCCCTACACCTGGAGAGGAGAAAAAAATGCCGAGGCTTCTAATCGCAATGATCGTTGCGTTTCTTCTGACGGTGAATGTATCCCGCGCAGAAACCTTTGAGGCAAAAGACGGATTGTATATCGGGGCGGATCTGATCGTGAACGTCCCTGAGCAAGACCTCAGCGGCGACTTTGCCGAGGTTGATCCCGGCTCCGGATTCCGTCTCAACCTGGGTTATCGCTTTCCCATTCCTCTTGCCCTTGAGGTTGAATTCGGGGCTTCTGGGCATATGGTGGATGATGAAGACGCGGGAATTGCGTTTTTGGCGATAAATCTCCGTTACTTTCCATTGACCTTTTCTTTTGCGGGCATGCCGGCGGAAGCCTTTTTTCGGGCGGGGTTCGGCTCATATGCTCTCGTCATTGACGGGGTCAGAGACGGCTCCGGCCGTCGAGACGACCTTGAATTGACCGGGGACGGGTTCGACGTCGGGATCGGAATAGAGATATATCCTCGGCCGCAATTCAGCGTCGTGTTCGGGGTGACGCAACGGTTTGTGGAGTATGACGAACTCGATTACCTCGACTTCGAATTAATTGAGGATGTGAAAGGGGCAATGACCACCGTAAATGCCGGTATAAAATATCATTTCTAATCCGGTGCGGACTCTCCCTTCTAAAAATAAAAATGAACCGTGACAAGCGCCTCATTCAGGAAGTCGCGTCGATCGAATTCCTGCCGGCGGTTGAGCTCCACGCGTAGTGCCAAGTCTTTTTGCAGGGTCACCCGCTGCTGGAGCGACATCTTCAGATCGTGGGAGCGATCGCCGAGAGGATAGGATAGATACGTTGCAAAAAGATGTGCCTTCCACCGAGACGCCAGGTCGGCCAATACTCCGATCGTCCCGCCGATGCCGGCCCGATAATTCGGGTCGAAGAATCCTCCATAATTCCCATCCACTTCGATAAAGAAATAAATCAGCTCTCGCCGGAGCAGATGCGCTTCCAAGGCGCTCCCGGTGCCGGCGTTCAAAGCAAAATAGCGGCAGTTGCGGCAAGGACTACCGGTCAACGTTTCCAGGCCGACGCTCACCTTCCAAGAGGGTTTCTTAAAGAGGGGATCGAGCGGAAAGAGGGAAATGATGTTGGCGAAGGAGAGAGAGTGGAGCACGGTCTTGTCTTGGTGATTGTAATGGCGAAGCCGCGCGTTCATCAGCTCGATCTGCGCGCCGGGTGTGTAACCAGTCTCATCATCGAGCAGATCTTGGTAGGCCGGCCGAATGGCAATTTCTTCAAACGGCTCCCCCTCCCGCCAGCCGAGACCCAGGCCGACGCGCGCCGTCTCATGCCCCTGCTCGGGGGGGACCGTCGTCGGCTCGAATCGGACCGCCGGACTCTGCACCCGCAGCCCGCTTCGGCGCGCGAGCAATAATCGCTGCTTTTTCTTGATCGCCTCGGGACCGGTCTCTTCCTTCGCCGTCTGATAACGGGTGTAGTCGTAAGCGATATCGAGAAGAAACGCCTGCCGGTCGATCGGGAGGGTATTGAACGGCTCGGATTCGATCGCTGCCGAGGTATTTCGATCGATCTCCGTCAAAAGCCGACGCTCCTCGGATGAAAGATGGTCTCTTTTTTGACGGATCTGGGTTCCGCGCGCAGGGCGGTAGGTGATCTCGCCGACGAGCCCCGGCACCGATGCGATCAGGCGAACGGTGTCGGCTGGAATTGTCCAGAACCAGAAGGAATCTGTCAGGTGAAGATCGGGGTCGGCGACCTCCAGCAGGGGAAGCAGTTGATAGGAGCAGTTCTGCTTGAAGAAGTAATAAGTGAAGGCGGTATTGCCGAGCTCCCAGGCATGCATCAGCATTCGCCGGATCTGCTCCTCGGTGAGGTTCAACCGATATTCCCAAATGTCTCGGTTTTCCATATCGCTGTATTTGCGAACCTGGAGATAATAGGGAATCGTCGAAAAATTCCCCTTGAAGCCGCCGGTAATTCCAAGCACCGCAAAGAGAACACCGTTATCGGTCGTCACGTTGGCGGCGTAGTTGACGGTGTAGTCGAGAATCTCTGTCTGTTCCGTCTGGTCCTTCTGGTCGATCCGAAGAAGGGTGTGGCCGAACATAGATGAGGGGTTGTTCATGTAGGCCGAAGGGAAAATCAAGGTCATCGATTGAGGATTGAGCGCCGCATACCAGGCATCGAACCGGCCGCATTGCTGTTCCGGGAGGCGTGTCGGATCGATGCCGAGCTCCGTCTTAAGCCAATGATACCGGGCGATGAAGGCGCACTGGGCCGGCTGTTTTGATGTGGCGACGAGCTCCTCACTAAAAAAAGCGGCAAGGGTGGCCTCCAGCTCGGCCTGGGGGTTCGTTTTCCCGTCGGGCGCCAGGAAGAAGCCGGCCGGATCGGCCTCGCTGACGACACCCCCGAGGAGGGCCGGACGATAATGAAGAAGAAGATGCCAGTAGCGTTGTTGAGAAAGCTCATTCTGACGTGAGGCTTCGATCAGCTCTTGCAGATAGTCCTGAGCATCTCCAGCAAAAGCAGGCCTCGCACAAATCAGGAGGAGAAAAAACAAAAGGAACGTCGTTACGCTCTGTAGAAGCGGAGATCGGCGGCCGAAAAAATATAACTTAATTGGTTTCAAACCGAAGAAGAACGCTGAGGCGAAAGACAACATCGGCCCTACTCGGCCCCCGACCGAAGCCGGGGGCCGAAGAGAGATTAGTGACTTGAAATAAAAGTGGAAAGATTTGGATGGGTCGACATCTCTTGGTTGAGCGCAACCAGCATCTCCCCGGAAGTCGTCTTCTCCGTGGGGAAGATCGCGGTATATTTCGCCTGGGTCAATGTAAAGAAGTCGGTTTGATGCTCTGCAGGGATGCCGAGAAGAGAAGCCAATGAAGCGAGGTGCTCCCCTTGACCCTGGGCCATCTCTTGAGAAAGGTTATCCAGATTCGCGCTGGCGAAGACGTTGACTTTCTCTTCGTTCTTTACAACGCCATCTTGGGTGCAACCCAAGGTGCCTGTTGAAATTCCGAACGTCTGGTTGCCAAATGTCCCATTGGTTGTTGCGGCCAGCACCTGCGGGACGACCCCTTTCTGTCCTTTAAAAATCATCGTTCCGGCGCCGCAGCCGGGCCCCTCGCCGTCGGCAAAACTCTGAGAGACAGGAATCAAAGCGAACACAACCGCTGCATAGAGCAATCTTTTCATTAGTGATTCTCCTTTTTGGGTTGGTGAGGAAGGTACGACTGATCTGTGTTCACTGGATCCGGACCGAGAGAACCTGGTCCGCGTTTCTGCTGCACGGTGCACCTAAAAAGTTATCATTTGCGGGATGAATGTGTCAAGGGAAATGGAGAGACATCAAACCTGCTTCCCGCCGGAGAAGCAAAGAGATTTCGCGAAGGTCTATACTTCTTGATCAAAAGTTTTATCTTTCAGCGCGTCCAAAAAGAACTGATGAGTGGTCGCCGTAAAAACATCCTCCTCGCTATAGGTCGCCAGGTTGATCCAAGCGAAGGGAAGAAGAAAGAGCCAGAGCCCGAACTTTCTCGTCACTTGATACTCATATGTTTTGATACGTTGTTGATCGAAGAAAACCTGATATCGTACCCAGTAACCATCATTTCCGCTATAGGCCGGAATGAGACCGAGCGTCGAGACCGAAAGATATCCAAAGATCAAAGCAGGAAGAGATAGAGGCTTGTATTCCACCTCCACAAGACAATACATTCCTTTTGCAGGAGGTTCTTGCGCTTTTATGGTTTCTGAGAAGACCGCATTTTCTCTAAATCTCTTGTTGAGGGTATGAAATCCTCCCGCGTCCAAGATTGGAAATTTCTGAATGGTGTAGTAGAGAACACCGTCCCGTTTCGGAGGAAGGGTTTGATCGAGCGCGGTTTCCGGGAAATCACGATAAGTTGTGATGCAAGCGGTTAGTTGTGTGAAAAGGAGAATCAGTGCGAGAGCACTTCTTGCCAATCGTCGTATGGGATCCATCGCTGATGAAGCCTTTCGTCGGCCGCTTCAGATAACATCGATGTAAAGAAGATCGGGATAAAACAGATGGCATTGCCATTGTCTAAAACAATCACACGTAGAATGTTATCTCTTCAGCGTAGAATAAGCCGCCGGATAAGCCCCGTTGCCGCTTCCGTTTCCATGTCCGTTGCCGTTTCCATTGAGCCCCTTTCGGTTCGTGCACTGAACCACCTTCCAGTAGTTGAGCGGTTTAACGCTTCTCTTTTTTTCCACGACCAGCGGCTTTCCGCTCAAGAGGCTGCTCAAATCGAGGTCGGCCTGGAAGCCGATCTTCTTGGTAAAGGGGGAGATGGCCTTTTCACAGCCTGAGATGAAGGGGTTCATATTTTTGAAGTGATTGAGGAGGACGATCTTTCCCCCCACCTTGCAGACGCGGATCATCTCCGCGATGACCTGATGGGGATCGGGCACGGCCGAGATCACGTAGGCGGCGAAGACGGAGTCGAAGGAGTTGTCGGGAAAGTTCATCTTCATCGCATCCATCTTCATCAGCTGGATGTGAGAGAGCTGATACTGGCCGACGCGTTGCCGCCCCTTCTCCAGCATCGGCTCGCAGAAGTCGATCCCGATCACTTTGCAGTTTCTCGGGTAATAAGGAAGGGAGAGGCCGGTGCCGACCCCCACTTCGAGAATGTTCTCTCCTCCCCGGATATTTAAGAGCTGGATTGCATCCGCGCGGGATTGGTGGAAGAGTTTTCCAAAGACCAGATCATAAAACCCCGAGAAGACGGTATAAGCCCGCTCGATACTTTTCGCATCCATAACAGGATTCTCCTATTGACTGCCGCATAACGCGTGATACCAGATGGAGATTTCATTCGAGACGTCTGATGGATTTTAAAAAAAAAGACTAAAAGAATCAAGATAATTGTAACAGAGAACACCTTTCAAACGGAAGCGGTTTTACACCGAAAGGGGCTGACCGCGACATCGATACGGAAAACACCTCTAGAACGAGGCGGTAAAAAAGGGATTGTGCTGTTGCTCCTCCTCGACCGTGGTGGCCGGCCCATGGCCGGGAAAGAGGCGGGTCTCTTTCGGAAGAGAAAGGATCGCCTCCCGGACCGACCGAAGCAAAACAGGGTAGGTCGAGGTCGATTGCGCCCGGCCGAGCGATCCGGCGAAGAGGGCGTCGCCGACAAAGGCGACCGGTTTCTCCAGACCGTTTGTCGGCTCAATGAAGAAGGTGGTTCCGCCGGGGGTGTGGCCGGGGCTCCGCCGGTGGCGGATTCGAAACCGCCCGACCGGGATCTCCCCTCCCTCTTTCAGAAAAGTGATCCCTTGAGGGGGTCGGCCCCCGCCCGAGAATTCATCCGAATGGAGATAGATCGGAGCGCCCGTCGCGGCGTGGATCCGATCGGCCCCGCCGACATGATCGGCGTGTGTATGCGTGATGCAAAGAGCAACCAATCGGATCTTCTCCTTTTTGATCTCCGCCAAGACCTGATCGGGACTGTAGCCGGTATCGAAGAGGGCCCCCTCCCCCGTGGCGGGATCGATAAAGAGATAGCCGTTTACCGGATAGGTTCCGATTTTGCCGTCGATCCACCGGACCATCGGAATCGGCTCGCGCGACCGGGGTTCCCATTCCGAGCGCGCGATGGCGGCCAGCTTACGCGCATCCAGCGAAAGGGCTGCGGAGAGGCGCTCGATCTCGTCGGCGCTCGGGTCGGATCCCCCTTCCAAGGCGCCGATCCGAGCGCCCGTCATTTGCGCCTTTTGCGCCAGCTCGTCCGGAGACCATCCCTTTCCGAAGCGGGCTTTGCCGATAATATCTGAAAAGGTATCTTCGAGCACTTGTTTTCCTCTTTGATCGAAGATACAGGAGACCCTACCCGTGTGTCAATGACTGATAAAGGAAGAGAAGTGGATGATTTACAGTTGAAATTTGGTTTTTTTTCGAATACACTCCCTGAATAATCCTTCGGAGGTGACCATGCAGGTTGTCGATAAGACATTATCGATCGTACTGGCCGGCGGGGTCGGCTCCCGTCTTCATCCCCTGACGGCCGATCGGGCCAAGCCGGCGGTTCCCTTCGGCGGGATTTACCGGATCATCGATTTTACCCTCTCGAACTGCCTTCACTCGGGCCTCCGGCGCATCCTGATTCTCACACAATACAAATCACATTCGCTTCACAAACATCTTCGAGACGGCTGGTCGATCTTCATCCCGGAAATCGGCGAGTTCATCACCGCCGTTCCGGCGCAGATGCGGGTGGGAGAGGGATGGTATGCCGGGACTGCCGATGCGATCAACCAAAATCGCTATCTCCTCGAGCGGAGCGGGGCGGAGTATGTCCTGATTCTCGCGGGAGATCACATCTATCGGATGGATTACGCCCGGATGCTGGAGGAGCATGCCCGCCGAAAATTCGACGTGACGGTCGCCTGTATGCCGGTGCCGATCGCCGATGCCCGCTCCTTCGGCGTCATCGACATCGACCCGGAGCTCCGGGTCCGGAGTTTCATTGAAAAGTCTCCCCATCCCCCGACCATGCCGAATGACCCTCAACATGCCCTCGCCTCGATGGGGGTTTACGTCTTCAATCTTCCTTTTCTCTTGAAGGTCCTCGCCCAGGACCACGAGGACGACACCTCCGGTCACGATTTCGGAAAGAATATCCTCCCAAGCGTCATCAATACCCATTCCGTCGGGGCGTATCACTTCGGGGGCAAGGAGGGCCGGGTCACCCGCGACGGCTACTGGCGCGACGTCGGAACCCTGGATGCGTACTACCAGGCGAACATGGATCTCATCGAACCGGTCCCTCCGATCGATCTCTACCAGAGCGATTGGGGGATTCGGACCTACCACGGCCAATATCCCGCGGCCCGGATGGCCCCTTCGGCCACCGGCGAGGCGGGATCGGTCGTCAACACCCTGTTGGCCGGAGGGGATGTCATTATCGGCGCAAGGGTTCTCCATTCGATCCTCTCGCCGAATGTTTGGGTCGAATCGGGGGCGCTCGTCGAGGATGCGATTCTGTTCGAAGGGGTTCAGGTCGGCGCCAGGGCCCGCTTGCGGCATTGCATCCTCGACAAAGGAGTTTATGTTCCGGCGGGAGAGACGATCGGTTGGGATCACGAACAAGATCGCTGCCGGGGATTTACGATCTCCGAGGGAGGGGTTGTGGTGGTTCCGAAGGAATATAAATTCGAGAAGAGGTAAAGAGGAAGGGGATAGCGGATTAGGAGGACACGGATTAGGGAGGGCGGGGCAAGGCTCAAAAGATTTTTACCCCGGGTTCATCTATCCCGTGTCCTCCTAATCCATTTTTTTCTCCGTTACTTTGATCTGATGATCTTCACCTTTTTGATGACCACTTCACTTTTCGGCCGGTCGCGCTCGTCGCGCGGGAGGGCGACGATCTTCTTGACCACCTCCTGGCCTTCGATGACCTGGCCGAAGATCGTGTGGCGGTTGTTCAACCAATCGGTCGGTCCTTCCGTAATAAAGAACTGGCTCCCGTTGGTGTTGCGGCCGGCGTTCGCCATCGCCAGGCGGCCGGGGCGATCGAATTTCAAGTCGGCCGAGAACTCATCCTCAAATTGGTAGCCGGGTCCGCCGCTCCCGTTCCCGAGCGGATCTCCCCCTTGGATCATAAAGCCGGGAATGACGCGATGAAAGATCACGCCGTCGTAGAGCGGCCGCTTCACTTTTTGTCTCGTTTTCGGATCGGTCCACTCTTTGGTTCCCTCGGCCAGCCCGATGAAGTTCGCCACCGTTTTCGGGGCCTCTTTCTCAAAGAGCTCCAGGGTGATGTTGCCTTGCGATGTCTCCATCACCGCGTAAACGCCGGGAGGGAGCTTCTTCTCCTCGGCCGCTCCCTCGGGAATGAGGGCCAAACCAACGACAATGAAACTTAAGATCCAGAGAGTCAGCTGCATTCAAACCTCCTTGAAAGTAAAAGACGGGCCGATCTTAATATAAGTAGGGCATCGTTGGCAAGCGGGAGGCGAAGGCGCCGGGCGAAGGTCTTTTGGGGGCTGGTATTTGGGGTTCAACTTCAAGTACAATAGAAAAAACATAGACACGGACCGATTGGTTAATACTGAATCACCTTGAAGGGGAGAGACATGGAGAAAAAGTGGGCCGTTCAGGGAGACGTCAAGGTCGAATTCCCGATGAGTGCCGTCATTGATATGTATTCTTTTTTCGAAGAGATCAAAGAGAAATGGGCGGACGATCCGGAGCTTCACGATTCGCTCAACCACTTCGAGCTGGAGATCAAAAAAGACGATTTCCACTATCGGATGGGAGAAATCTCAATCAAAGATCTCTTAAGAGATTACAAGATGGACGATCTCTATCAGCAAGCGAAAGCCGAACTCCCCTTAAAAGAAGCGCTCCGCCTTTTTGTCTCCTTCCTTCAACTGGAACAGCGGCTCCCTCCGAAAGTTCTCAAAGATGTCGATTACCAAAACAAGCGGGCCTGTTTTGTAATGGCCCTGGAAGAGAACAAGCTGCGCACCCCCGATTGGAAGGAGATGCGTCCCTTTCCGGTGGTCCGTCTCAGCTTCGATGTGGAAGAGGAGAATCAGGCGGAGGTAATTCCGATCCGTCCCGAAAACCAGAACCACTCCCCCCGGCCAAAACGAAAATAGATCTCTTTCTTTGTGTTCCGATTCGTAGGGGCACAGCATGCTGTGCCCCTACACAACCACCTATATCGATCCACAGTCAACCCGCGCAGAGCGCTTCAAGCTCCTTGGGCTCCATCTCCGTCAGGCTTGTGATAATCCGATCGGCTTTTCCCTCCAAACTTTCCCGCGCATAGGAGTTGGTGACCGCCAGACATTTCATCCCCGCCAGGCGGGCCGCCTCCACCCCATGGAGGGAGTCTTCAATCACCACACATTCGTCCGGCCGGATCGGTGGGTTCGGCACCGGCGGCAGCTCGTTTAGCTTTGCGAGCGCCGTGAGGAAGGCCTCCGGGTGGGGTTTCCCGTTTCGCACATCCTGCGCGCTCACGATCACCGGAAAAGCCGACCGCATCCCCCCTTTATCGAGGGCAAACTTGATCTCCCCCCGAAAAGCGCCGGAGGCGATCGCCAGCCGGTAGACCCCTGCCGCCTTCTTCACAAACTCCACCACCCCCGGATAGAGATAAAGCTCCTGCTGAGAGAGGGTCCGATAGACGGCCATCTTCCGAATGATCAAATCCTTGAGGATTTTGTTGTTGATCGGTTGCTGATGGGCGGCGAGCGCCGTCTCGAAGCACCCTTTGTCGTCCATCGCAAGGTACTTCGAATAATATTCCTCTTTGCTGAGGGTGATCCCCTCCTCCTGCAACACCTGCTGCAGCGCTTTCATATGGTGCGGCTCGCTGTCGACGATCACCCCATCGCAGTCAAAAATAATCGCTTTTAACATGGCTCTCCTCAAAAAAGTTGTCTTAGCATAAAGAAAGAGGCCGGAGAGATCAAGCCCTTTTGAAGGGTCAGGAAGTTTGAGCCTGCGCCGTTCGTCCCGGATGCCGAGGGGGTTGCGCTGCCTGGCGGATTGCCTGGATACGCTGCAGGATCGGAGGATGAGAATCGTTGAGGATCACATGGAGCGGGTGCGGCGTCAGGTTGGAGAGATGATCGACCGCCAGTTTTTTCAACGCGCCGATCATCGCCTCCGGCTGCTCAAAAGTCTCTGCGGCGAAGCGGTCGGCTTCGTATTCGTTCCTCCGCGACAGAGCTTGTAGAAAAATAGACAGGATCGACTCGACCGGGGTGAAGAGAAGGCTGAAGAAAACCAGCCCCGCATAGATCGACGGCTGATCCATGTAGAAGGCCTCATAAAGTCCGGGCCGGTAGAGAAAAATGGAGAGGAGGAAGAACATCAGCCCCGCGTGGGCGATGGAGAGGGCCATTCCCAGGAGAATGTGCTTTTTCTTATAATGCCCGATTTCATGCGCTAAGATAGCGACCAGCTCCGGAACCGTCTGCTTCGCAATCAACGTATCGAAGAGGGCGATCCGTTTGTGCCGGCCGAAGCCGGAAAAGAAGGCGTTCGCTTTGGTGGAGCGGCGCGAGCCGTCGATCACGTAGATCTGCTCCACCGGAAAATCGACCGAGCGGGCATAGGAGAGAATCCGCTCCTTCAGCTCCCCCTCTCCGAGCGGGGTGAACTTGTTGAAGATCGGCATAATCCAGGTGGGGGCGATAAATTGGACGAAGAAGACGAAGAGGGTAAAGGCGGCCCAGGCATAAAGCCAGGCGAGCTCCCCGGCGAAGTGGAAGAAAAAGAGAATGCCGGCGAGAAGCGGCCCCCCGAGCAGCAGGCCGAGCGCGGTCCCCTTGATCAAATCGGCAACGAAGGTCGCCGGCGTCATCTTGTTAAAGCCGAACCGCTGCTCGATGATGAAGGTGTCATAAATCTGGAAGGGAAGCGACAGAAGGCTTCTCAGGAAAACCAGAATGCCGATATAGGCGAGGCCCGTTACGATCGGACCGTACCCCCAACTCCGGACCCATAAGTCGATGAGATTGAATCCGCCGGAGAACCAGAAGGCGAGAAGGGCGATCAAGCCGACCGTCGCGGTGAGAATCCCGAACCGCGTCTTCACGCGGAGATACTCCTGCGATTTGCGGTAGGCCTCCGGGTCGTAGACCCCTTGAAATTCCTCCGGCAGCTCCCGCCGCATCGACTTGAGGTTGAGGAGATCGGCGGCGAGATTCAGGATGTAGTCGAGAAGAAGCGCGGCGAGAATGATAATTCCATAAAGATTCATCAGATCACCCTAAACAAATTAAGCGCCAAGAAGATATAAAAGCAACCCCGCTAATCGATCGGACTAATTGTGACATCGATCCTCCTCTCCAGAATCAGTTTTTCTTTTTCTTTCCGAGAGAGCGCCTTGAGCGCCCCCTCCCTGATGGATGCTTCGGAACGGCTGACGCAAGCTTCTTGATAGAGCACTCGGACCGGGCGCCGGGAGCGCGTGTAACGGGAGGCGCGCCCCGCGTTGTGTTGATCGAGCCGCCGCGCCAGCTTGTTGGTGATGCCGGTGTAGAAGGTCCCGTCGCTGCATTCGACGATGTAGACGGTCCAGATCGGCTCCTGTCGTTGATCAGAAAGAATCTCTTTTCCGGTTCGAGATCGCGCACGCTTTTTTTTCAGAGGGCGCTCCTAAACGAAGAGGTCGGGAATCAGCGGGGTTCCGGGCGAGACGGCATAGCGGTCGAAATCGGTGATCCCGGCCGATCGGAGAAGCGCTTCATCGAGAAAGAAGTTTCCGGTGCACTCCCGGCTCGACTTCGTCAGGATGAGATAAGCCGCATCGGCCATGATCTCCGGTCTCCGGCAGCGCTGGAGCGCCACCTCTCCCGCCAAGCTGACCATCGCGGCGGTCGCGATGGCGGTTTGCGGCCAGAGGGAATTGACGGCGATCTCCTTTTCCTTGAACGCTTCCGCCATTCCGAGGGTGCAGAGGCTCATTCCATATTTCGAGAGGGTGTAAGCCAGATGCGGCGCGAACCACTTCGCGTCGAGGTTCAGCGGGGGGGCGATGTTGAGGATATGCGGATTGGCCGATTCCGTCAAATAGGAAAAGCAGGCCTGAGCGCAGAGAAAAGTCCCGCGAACGTTGACCTGATGCATCAGATCAAACCGCTTCATCGACGTTTGAAGGATGCCGGTCAGGCCGAGGGCGCTGGCGTTGTTGATCAGGATATCGATTCCGCCGAATGTCTCGACCCCCTTCTTCACCGCCGCCTGGACCTGATCTTCAAATCGAATGTCGGCCGGGCAGGCGAGCGCCTGGCCTCCGGCGGCGATGATCTCCTCGGCGGCGGTGTAGATCGTGCCGGGGAGGTTCTTCTGAGGGGTGACCGTCTTGGCGACCAGAACGATGTTGGCGCCGTCCCGGGCGGCCCGCAGGCCGATCGCTTTTCCGATCCCCCGGCTCGCGCCGGTGATGAAGAGAGTCTTGCCTTGCAGCGTCGTCATATTCCTCCCTGATGCGGCGGTCTCTCCGGCGGCCGGTTCAAACGTTTTTGCCTCTGTTCAACAATTCCTCATAGATCTTATAGTGGGTCTCCGCCATCCCGAGTGCCCGATAGGTCTCTTGTGCCCGCCGATTCTCCCGCTCGACATAAAGCCGGAAGCCGCAGACATCCCCTCGTTCTATCGCCCGGCGCTTTACCGCTGCGTAGAGCCGTTTGTAGATCCCTTTCCCCCGTTGCGATGGGAGGACATAGACGCTCTGAAGCCACCAGAAGAGGCCGTCTCTCCAGTCGCTCCACTCATAGGTGACCATCAGCCCTCCGACGACCTCCCCGTTGATCTCGGCGACCAGATAGAAGCCGTATTGCGGCTGCTTGAGAAGCGCGGCGACGCCGGCCGAGACGGTTTCCATCGGAAGGTCGAGCCCCTCGGTCTCCTTCGCCATCGCCCGGTTGAACGCCACGAGGCGCTCCGTATCTTCCTCGACGGCGGGTCGAATGAACAACACGTCGGTCATCGATCGTCCGTCATCGCTTTTTTTCCTCTTCTTGTCTCTCTCTTTCCAGCTTCAGGGCGGCGGAGTTGATGCAGAAGCGCATTCCGGTCGGCCGTGGACCGTCCGGAAAGAGATGGCCGAGGTGAGATTCGCAAGACGCGCACAACACCTCGACCCGGCGCATCCCGTGGCTGAAGTCCTCCTCGGTTCTGATTCCCTCCGCGGAGATCGGCTCCCAAAAGCTCGGCCAGCCGCTCCCCGACTCATATTTTGTTTTGGAGCTGAAAAGTTCATTCCCGCAGGCAACGCAGCGGTAGATCCCCGGCTCTTTGCTGTTGTAATACTCGCCGGTAAAGGCCTGCTCGGTTCCCTTCTTCCGGGTGACCTCGTATTGCTCGGGGGTGAGCTCCTTTTTCCATTCTTCTTCGGATTTGGTGACTTTCTTTTTCATAGAATTGAACTCCTCACTTTATACTCTCTTTCGAATTTCATTCTGAGGCGAAGCCGAAGAATCTAAAAAAGTCGGCGCAACAACCAGATCCTTCGCTTTGCTCAGAATGACAGATCCAGAGTCTTAAATCTTTTTAAATGATCCTTTCCAAATCTCCCTTCAGATCACCGATTTTCTTGATCCCGGAGGTTTGGGAGAATGATTCCATAACCGTCTTTGACGGTCGCCCCACCGGGATTGAAACACTCACCTTGCACAAGACGCACAGCCGGATTCCTGCACAACCTTGTTGAGCTTGACCGATGGGGTTTGGGCGATGTCTTCAAAATAGCGCGTTCGGTGTTCCTTTAAACAGGCTTCGTTTCATGATAATCCGAATTAAGCAGGGGGTCAAATCTGCTTTCACAAAGGAACCCGCCGTAATCCGTCGGTTGCGCCTGTGCTGAGATTTCTTGGCAGGTAAGAGTAGAGGTATCTCCGATCCGGGGGGTTGTATGCCGTTCTGCTTTCGCCATAGAATAAAACTGAGGGGAAAATATGGCCGGCCTCTGAAAAGAGGAAGGTTCGTATCAGAAATGGGAGGGAATGGATATGGAAAAGGCATCGAAGGGCGTGATGACGCTCGGCATCATTTTTATTATTCTCGGGATTTGGGGATTCTTCCAGAATCCCATTCTGGGGCTGTTTATGGTCGGCCCCATTCACAACTGGGTTCACCTCATTTCCGGCATTCTCGCGGTGATCTTCGCATCGAGCGGAGAATCCCCGGCGAAGCAGTTTGCCAAAGTATTCGGCGTAGTTTATGGATTCCTCGCCATTGCCGGGTTCTTTATCACCGACCAGCTCTATTTCGGATTCCTCCGGGCGAACGACGCCGACGACTGGCTCCACCTGTTCTTGGCAGTGGCCTTTCTCTATCTCGGCTACAGCCGCTCCTATGGTGTCCATCGCCGAGGAATGCGCGAGGCGCCGGCCCGAGGCTAAACGAACAATTCCCGTTGGCTCAACCAGGGCCACTCGCCTCGATAGCGAGTGGCCCTGCTGCTCGTGCAGACGATTCCCCCTTCCAGAGGTCCTTAAAACAAAACCTTCATCTTCCGGCCCCCCGTCACATCAAAGCGCTGACGCTCATAGAATTGAACCGTTCCGGCGAACTGGGGAAGCGGCGGAGTGCAGACTTCAAGCCGTTTCCATCCTCGCTTCCGGCCGTGGTTCATGGCCGCCTCAACCAGCCTTCTTCCAATTCCCCTTGCGCGGTGGGCCGGATCGACATAGAGCTCCTGAATGATCCCGAAGGCCCCCTCCGCGTAAAGGGCGTGGCTTTCGCAAAGGGCGATGAAGCCGAGCGGCTCATCCGATTCGGAGTCGATCGCCCTGTACACCGCGTAAAGTTCCTGTTCCAGGAATCGCCGGCAACGGGCGCTCGTCTCCGCCAGGTCGATATTGAATGGCTTCTCGCCAATCGCGTCAATGATCTCGTCGGTCAACCGCTTCACCATCAGCGCGATCTGTTCGGCCTCTTCCGGCGAGGCCTTTTTAATTCGGATCGTCATTTCGGTTTCCGGCCCCAGACCGAAAAGGTTGCGTAATACATCATCCAGGAAGTCGGATCGTCTGAAAGTTGGATGAAGCGGACAAGGTCCTCTTTGTCGGGACCCCGGTCTCGATCAGCCGCTCGGCCAGATGCGCCACCGAGATTTTCATATCTTCGCCATGCGTGATCCGCTGGGATGATTGACGTGTATAAGCCAATTCTTTTTCCAAGTCAATCGAATTGCATGAGGGGAGAAAATGCCGTGGGAGGCGGGTTGTTTGTCGATCCTGCGTATTTAGTTACCGGGGTCCAATCTCGAAAATCCGAACCTCGCCGGGAGTGAGCTGAACATTGCGGAGGGTCCGGCCGTCAAACTCCGGGTAGGTGGAGGAGGCGCCGTCGAGTCCATATTCGGTCGCCGCGGCGCCGCGTTGCCTGACCTGCAAGTTGACCGTCGGCCGGCCGCTTTTATCCCAGACGAAAACGATCTGCTCTCCACCCGGACGGATAAAGAGATGATGATAAAGCGCCCCGGGCTTTCCTTCCGTCACGGTGACCGTCAGGTCGGCATCCGCCAGGGTGAGGGGCCTCACGTCGAGGAGATCGGTCAGCAGGTCTACCGTGTAGAAGGCCAGCTTTTTTTTGCGGTCGGGATAGGTCAAGCCGAGAGAGTAATTCTCTCCTTCCCCGATGACCGGGCGGTCCGGTTCCAGATCTTTAAGTTCATAGATGCCGATATGCTCGATCTCCGGCACGGCCAGGAAGGTTGCGATCGCGCGGGCCCACCAGTTGGCCTGGTCGCGCTCGGTTTTCCCTCCGGCCGTGGCGAATCCGGCCTCGTTGATCCAGATCGGCTCCCCCTGGCAGTCGGTTTCGACGGTCTCGGCGAACGCGCGGTATTGCGGGTCGAGATAGTTTTCCACGGCCACTGCTTCCGGCGTCCAGGTCTCCGGGTAGGCGTGGAACGGAACGATATCGAAGCTCCCCGCATTCTCGAAGGTCGCGCAGATCTCCTCGATAAACTCCACGTCGGGAAAAACCAACCCGCCGAGAAGGACCTCCGTTCCCGGGTCGGCCGCTCGGATCGCGGCGGCCCCCCGCAGGAGAACCTGATTATATTCCGCGACGGTCCCGTCCCACCAGAGGGGAACGTTCTGCTCATTGTAGATCTCGAAAGAGAGGAGATGGGGGTACCGCCGCAGGGAGGTGACGAGGGTATAGACGAAGTTGTACCAGGCCTCGATGTCGGCTGGGGGATCGTTCCAGGCCGCCTCGTCGCTTCCCCCCTTCGCCGCCCAGGCGGGGGTGTAGCCGATGTAAGGGCGCAGCTCGATTCCGACCCGCCCCGCGAGTTCGGCAAAGTCATGCAGCCAGGCGAAATCATATTTTCCGGGGCTCGGCTCATAGTCGTCCCACCCGAAACTCCCGCGCCAGGTGGTGATTTCCAACGCCTGCATCAGAGCGAAATCTTCCGCGACTTCGTCTAAATCTTCACCTTTGTCGTAATCTTCGAGAATGCTGAAGGAGACCTGCTTGGTCACGTGGGCCGATTCCGTTTGGGCGGCGGCGCCCCCGCCGGCATCGGAAGGAATGGAGCGGATCGCGGGGCATGCGACCCCGGAGGCGGCAAGGAGGATCAGTGCAGTGATGGAGGTAAAGGTCCGCTGGAGCATGATCGACCTCCGATGGCAGCAGCATGCGGACGGCTTTTAGAAGCGGCTGCTTAAATACTTCATTCTATGATACGGGAAGAGGGGTCCTTCCAGTCAAGGGGACAGGCGGGAACGGAATGATACGAGCCTGTTAACAAGACGATACAGTCGGTCTGCGCCCCTCGGTGCAACGGGCGCGGCCGTTCTAAAAGACCGCGATTTTTGCGGGCCTTTGTCCGATCGGACGTCGATTTTCTCCGAAGCTCTGTTTGGCACGCGATATGTATCGCGAGTAAGGGGCCTAAGTCAGGTCAAAAGATCATCAGCGAAAGAGGAGGAGACGATGTTGCCACGACAAATTTTCAAGCGATCTCATGAGCGCGACACCCGCCGCTCGAATCTTACAACCCCTCCGATAAATTGGGCCAACCACTTCCGCCTCCGGTGGGTTCACTTCGCCTTGATCGTGAGCCTGACGGCGGCCTCCGTTCATAATGTTTTTGCGCTGACGATCATCCGGGAATTTATCGGAGGGGACCCTCAGCCGATCGCCGTCGGGGAAGGGAATCTGATCGATATCTTCAATGAAGCGGCGGATCAGTGGGAGAGGGCGATCCTCGATCCGCATGTGGTGACCCTTCGCTTCGGCTGGGCCCCCGTCGGCGGAGGGACCCATGAATTGCTGGCGCAGGGGGGATTCCCGAACCGCGAGACGGAGGGGTTGATTCTTTTCAATAACGATTCCGATCCGGAGCACTTCAAGTGGTTTCTCGACCCCACCCCTCATCTCAATGAGGAATACCTCCGCTACGAGGAATCTTCTATCGAGTTGGGAGGGGGAAGCCTTAATTCGGGCCGCATCTTCTCGGACGCCGTCGGAGCGGCCGATTCCGGCTTTACCCATATCGATCTGCTTTCGTCGGCGCTGCATGAAATCGGACATTCTTTGGGGATGAGCAACAACAACGCCGCATTCACCATGGAAAGCATCGACGGCGACATTGATATCACCTCCCCGCGCCCTTTTCCCGGCACGACCGTTCCCCTCGCCTTCAACAATCTCGGTGTGGACAGCCATCCCGATCCGATTGCAATTCCCTTTGGTTTGGCGATGGGAAGCCAAGCGGCGGATCAGCGACAGCGCCTCACCGAACTCGATATTTTGATGATCTCGCAATTGGGGAGCTTCGAAGAGATTCGACTCGATCCATACGTTGCGAGCGTTCCCGAGCCGTCCTCATTCCTCTTGTTCGGATCGGGGTTCATCGGCTGGTCTTGGTGGCGCGCTCGGACCAAGAATCGGTTGTGACCGACCGCTTCGATGTTTTCTTGAAATCGCCCTCCGCCTTCTGATACCTTATAAAGGTCTATTCAATTTTAATATGAAGAGCGGGAACGTTGGCCGGGGATTTGATACCAGAAGAGGTGAAGCAGTTTATCGCGGAACGGATCGACTCCGTCGAGCTGCTGGAAGTGCTTCTGTTCCTTCGCGCCAACTCCGAGCGGGAATGGCGGGCCGACGAGGTCAGCAAAGAGTTCCGAAGCAGCACCGTTTCCATCTCAAAGCGGCTGGCCGATCTTCACGCCCGGGAGCTTCTTTTTCTGAATGAAGGATCCCCCCCGCGCTACCGATACAACCCTCGCACAAACAAATTGGTCGTCGCGGTGGACCGCCTGGCGGAAGCTTATGCGTTGTCGCGGGCCAGGGTGATCGACTTGATCTTCTCCAAACCGGCCGACAAGTTGCGTCATTTCTCCGACGCCTTCAAGTTAAGAAAGGAAGAGGAAGATGATTGAAGGAGCGGTTTATTTTCTTTGCGCTCTCACCAGCGTCGCCTGCGCGTTCATTCTGCTGCGGAGCTACCAGCGGAACCGAACGGGGATTCTGCTCTGGAGCGCGCTTTGTTTTGTCGGGTTGGCTTTAAATAACATCCTTCTTTTCGTCGACCTGCTCTTTCCGCAGGTCCCGCTCCAGCTCTGGCGACTTCTCCCCGCGCTGGTCGGCCTGATGCTGCTGATCTATGGCTTAATTTGGGATCTTGTCTGAGGAGAGATAGATGATCGGATTTGTCTCCGGCGCAATTATGATGGCCTGTTGGGTGGCCGGACTTTTCTTCCTTCGCTTCTGGAAAAAAACGGGAGACCGCCTCTTCGCAATTTTCGCGCTGGCGTTTTGGATGCTCGCCGCGGAGCGGATCATTCTCGTCCTGATCAATCAAGAAGACGAGGTTCGCACCTTCGTTTATGTGATCCGCCTCTTTGCGTTTGTCCTTATTTTATGGGCGATTTATGATAAGAACCGCGCTCGGGCGCCGGATTGATCTCCGGCGATCTTCCATCGGCGCGATAAGGAAGCGAGAGGATAAAGGTCGATCCTTTTCCGAATTCGCTTTCTACGCCGATCTCCCCTTTTAAAAGATCGACCAGTTGTTTCACGATCGTGAGACCCAAACCGCTCCCCCCAAACTCGCGGGTTGCGGTCCCGTCCACCTGATGAAACGCGTTGAAGATCTTCGCAAGGTCTTCCGGTTTGATGCCGATGCCGGTATCGTGAACGCGAATCTCGATCCCTTCTCTTTCGGGCCGATCTTCCATCTCGACCGTGACCCCCCCTTCGGGCGTAAATTTAATCGCATTGGAGAGGAGATTGACCAAAATCTGCTTGATCTTATCCGCGTCCGATTGAATGAGCGGGAGCGTTCTCTTTTCACAGTGAAGAGAGAGACGCTTCTTTTCCAGCAGCGATTGGAGCCCGGCCGACACATCTTCGATCAAGGCGGGGATCTCCACCGGCGCGATTTTCAGGGGGGTCTTGCCGGACTCTATTTTCGAGAGATCCAAAAGATTATCGATCAGCTTGCGGAGGTCGTCCGCGTTTCGGATCACCCCCTCCAACGCAGATCTTTGTTCCTCGTTAATCGAGCCGTAAATATGACCCAATACAAGATGAGAGAAGCCGATAATTGCATTCAACGGGGTCCTCAACTCGTGAGAGACATTCGAGACAAACTCCGACTTCACCCGGCTCGCCTCTTGCGCTTCGCTCGTTCTTTGCGTCAGCGCCTCTTCCATTCGCTTGCGCTCGGTGATATCCATGCAGACGCCGACCATCCGCTCCGGCCGGCCGTTCGCATCGAGAAAGAGCTGTCCCCTCGCCTCCAACCAGAGGAGCCTTTGATCCGGAGAGAGGATTCGATACTCGATTTGGTATTCGCTCCCGTCCCGCAATGTTCGATTGATCGCGGCCAAGACCCGTTCCAGGTCTTCCGGATGGATGTCGCGTTTAAAATCTTCGAAACATCCCCCGAATGTCCCCGGTGGAATTCCATGAATGGCCTCAAGCGTGCTGTTCCAAGCGATCTTCCCGGTCCGAAGGTCCCATTCCCAGGCCCCCATTCGTCCCGCGCTCAAGGCGACATTCAGGCGCTCTTGGCTTTGGCGCAGCGCCTCTTCTCGCCGCTTGCTCTGAATGGAAAAGGCGACGTGGCCGGCGATCGTCTGCGCGAGCTGCACCTCCTCCTCAAGAAAAGGATGCGCCGTGTTGTAGTAAACCATAAATTTCCCCAGCAGCCGCTTTTGATAGACCAAGGGAAAGAATCCGAGCGCTTGGATTCCTTCCCGACGAACAACCTCTCGCAGAGGCGCGTCCAAGGGGGCATGATCGATGTCTGGGATACAGACCGGCTGCGGATCGGGGGCGCCGGGCTGCCAGGGAGAATGTCCCTGCACAGCCTCGCGGTATTCTTCCGAAAGTCCGCGCCACGCTTTAAAGCGCATGACCTGATCGTCGTCCATCAATAGAATGGCGGCGCGATCGGCCTTCACCGATTGAAGAATCATGTCGAGCGAGGCCTTGTAAATCTCCTCAAGGGCCTCGGCCCGATTGACCTGATCGTTGAGCTGATAGATTTGCCGGAGTCTCTTGTTTTGCTCCCGCTCTTGGTGTCCTGCGCGTTTCTTTTCTTCCAGACGGGCGTTTTTCAGCTGAGAGATCATCCAGTCCAATTTATCCGCTTCGGACCGGCCGTCCAGAATCAGGGGAGCTTCATAAAAGAGATTGGGATAAACCGTTTGTCCGATGATGGCGAGCGGGTGGGTGTTCAACGAGGTCTCTACGACCGCCGGGGCGAGGCGATGGCGGCTGTATTGACAGACGATCCGGCCCGGGAAGCCGGGAATGAAGATTTTATTGATGGTCGCCTCCCAATGTTTTAACCGTTCCGCGCTGATCGCGGGCCCGAGGGTCCAGGTCATTTCCACCGCAAACCGAATTCCGGTGAATCCCGCCGCAAAGGCGGCATCGATGAACTGACGCACCTGGGCCGCTTTTTTGTCGGAATCGAACTCGCCCGGCTGGCGCCACTCCTCCCGGGTCCACAGGAGCAGCGCGCCCCGTTTCAATTCATCGCGAACGTCGATTCCGCTCCCTTCAAGCGCGCGGGCCACTTCGTCGGTCGTCTGATCATCGGCGATATAAATACACTGCTCTCCGCCCGCCAGTCCTTGTTTGATAAAGGGAACCAGCGCCGGCATCTGCTCGGCGGGGTCCTGATCATAAATGAGGCAAAGATGATCCCCCGGCTCTAAACCTAAGATCTGTTCCGTCAGCTCGTTCATGGAAAGGTTCTCCAAAACAAAAAAGCCCTGCTTAATTATAAACAGAGTGGTTTTTTAGATGCAAGAGGGAGAGTGGCCGGTTCGGAAAAGGCTGAAGATTGCGGGGCATTGAGAGAGCGGATCGTTGGGAAGATCCGAGTCCGGCCCTCTTTAGCGGATAAAGGTCCCCTCGCGAAGCTCGCGGAGGGTCTGCTCGATCTCCTCGCGGGTGTTCATGACGAAAGGGCCGTAGCGGGCGATCGGCTCGTTGAGCGGTTGACCGGAGACGAGAAGAAATCGGACGCCGCTTTCCCCCGCGCGGACGGCGAGGAAGTCGCCGTCGTCGAGCACCAACAATCTGGGCGCCGACGCGGAAACGCCGTCCGACTCAGCGATCCCGAACGTCCCCGCCCCCTCGAAAAGATAGGCGAAGGCGGCATGGCCTTGCGGAACCGACCTGCGAAAAGCGACGTTCGCCGGGAGCGTGATATCAAGATAGGTCGGATCGGCCGCGATATCGGTCACCGCCCCCCGGATGCCGCCGACCTCCCCGGCGATCACCCGGATCGTCACCCCGTTTTCTCCCGTCCAGACCGGAATCTTCGCGGCGGAAATGTCTTGATATCGGGGAGCGGTCATCTTGAGCCGGGCCGGAAGATTGACCCAGAGCTGGAACCCGTCCAGCCTCGCGCTCGGCTGCGGCATCTCTTCGTGAAGGATTCCCCTCCCCGACGTCATCCACTGAATGTCGCCCGGCCCGATCGTTCCGGCGTTTCCGAGGGTATCCCGATGCCGGACCGTTCCGGCCAGCATATAGGTGACCGTTTCGATCCCGCGGTGGGGGTGCATCGGGAATCCGGCCAGATAGTCGTCCGGATTTTCCGATCCGAAGTGGTCGAACAACAAAAACGGATCCAGCTCGCTGAGGGTGCGGGTGGCGATGCTTCGCTTGAGGTGCACCCCGGCCCCTTCGATCACCGGCTGGGGAGTGATGACCGTTTTGATCGTCCGCGCTTGATCCATTTCCCCGCTCTCATTTTATGTGGGGCCAGCACTAGAAGAACCGGTTTGCTTCCCGATCTCCACACCAGGTGCGCCATGCCCCACGCCCCTATCTGCTCTCTACAGTCACCTTCGTGGTCACGGAGTTTGCAATGAAGCAGCCGCGGTGCGCCTGATCGTGAAGTATCTTCAACTCTTCTGCGGTCGGCTTCTTCTCCCCCGAGAAAGTAATCTTCGGCCGCAGGGTAACACGCGTCATTGCGAGCTTCCCCTCCGCATTCTTCTCCAGAATGCCGGTGGCGTCATCATGATAGGAATCGACGACAAACCGCTTTCGGGCGGCGACGGCGAGGAAGGTCAACATGTGGCAGCTCGACAGTGCCCCGACAAGCGCCTCTTCCGGATTCACATAGCTCGGATTCCCCTGATAATCGGGAGCCGCAGATGCCGAGACCCGCACCCCGCCGGGAAAGGTCCAGAGGTGATCGCGGCTGTATGACTCGTAGGTAAATTGCTCGGTTTCCCGTTCCCAGTCAATTGCAACCTGATATTCAGACATATTTTTCCTGTTGATTCACGACTCGGGCTCCGTTTCGGCCGGTTGCGCGGCCGATTCTTCGGCCCCCGTCTGCTCGGCCGTTTTCTCAAGAAATGTCTTTGCTTCCGCCAGCTCCGTTTGGCGGCCGTTCGCTTCCCCGGCCAGCGCCACCAGCTTCTCATAATAGATCCGGGCCGTTTTGAAGTCTTCCGCGCGCTCGGCGGCGCGGGCGGCGCCGTAGAAGCCGTTGAACCGATTCGGGGAGGTCTGAAGCGACTTCTCGAATTCGACCAGCGCCTCTTTCGGCTCCCCCACCTCCAGCAGAAGATCGGCGAGCATCTCCCTCGCCGGCACGATCGGGCCGGGGGTGACCGGGTGTTTTTCAAGGGAGTCTTCCAGATCGGCCGCCGTGCGCATGTGCATCACGGCCCGCTCATGTTTCCCGTCGGCGTATTCGGTCCAGGCCGCCGCGGCCTGAAGGAGCACTTCGACCTGGTTCGCCCAGTATTCGTTTTTCGATTCCACCAAGCGGTCGCGAACCGACCGAAGCACTTCCAGCTCGCCGCGCGCTTCGATCAGGCGGCGGTTTCGGGCCGCCCCGACGGCGCGGCTGAAATAGGTGATCGCTTCCGTGTAAGGATAGCGGCTCGGCCGGGCGGAGAGGGCCAGCGCTTCCGCCCAGCGGCGCCGCTCGATCGCATGGCGGGCAGGGATCGCCGCCATCGCGTAGGCGGCGGTCAGGGTCTCCTGCTTCGCCTTGGGAAGAAAGGAGAGATCGTTCAAGATCCCCTTTGCCTGGAGGTCCTGTCCGCTCTGGAGATAAGCGTAGACCATGTAATCCATCGCATGAAGCCGCGGGTCGGGATTCCCCTTCATTTTCGATTTTGCGGCGGCGTCGGAGGCGCGGTTGGAGTCGATCGCCTCCTGCCAAAGCCCGAGACGGATGAAGATGTGAGAGGGCATGTGAAGGGCGTGCGGAACCGACGGGGCGATCTTCGCATAGGCCCGCGCGGCGTTCAGCCCTTCCGAAGCGAGCGCCGGCGAATCGGTGGCATGGATCAGATAGTGAATCACGCCGGGATGCTCGGGGGCCTCGGCCAAAATCGGATTGAGAATTTCCACCGCTTTCTTCTGGTTCGTGTAGCTCTTGTCGCTCGGAGAGGCGGTCCCCAGAAGAGAGAGGGCATAAAAGATCGCCCCTTCCCGGTCGCCCGGATGTTTTTGGTGAAGCTGCTCCAATGCCTTTTGATAGGCGAGGGCGCGGGTTGCATGGTCGACCTTATCGGAATCATGATAAAAAATTTCAAGGGCGGCCAGGTAGTCCCTCTCCCGTTCGTTCTTGCTCCCGAGCTTCTTCGCCCGGGCGGCGAAGGTCCATCCCCGTTTCAGATCGGCGGCGTTGGGCGCTTCCCAAAGGGGGTGATAGACGCTCATCGCGATCCCCCAATATCCCATGGCGCAGTTGGGATCGGTTTGAATGACCGAAGTAAACGCTTTCTCCGCCTCCTGGTACCAGAAGGAGTGGAGCAGGGCGATCCCCCGGTCGAACGATTTCTGAACCGTCTTTTTACAGGAGATTGGAAAGGCGGCCTGGCCGATCTGCTCCGGCGGCGCCGGTTTTTTACTCTTCTTTTGCGCGTCGGCGATCGATGCCGAGAAGAGGGCGAGGAGGATCATAAAAACAAAAAGAGAAGAACGTTTGATCATGATCTGATCCTTTACATACAAAGAAGTGGATGGAATGTTGTTCAAAAGACTTTCTTATCGCCCGGTCGTTTCTTGACGCCTATCCCGTCACTTCATGGGAGAGGGTCAATCGGGGCGAATTCCGCAAGGTCTGATAGACCACGCAGTAGCGCTCGGTCAATTTCAGCAGGGTCGCAATCTGGTCCGGGGCGGCGTCGGTGTCGAGCTGGAAGCGAAGACGAACCTCAGTAAACCCCACCGGAGTTTGTTTGTCAACCCCCAAGGTCCCCCGGAAGTCGAGATCTCCCTCCGCCATGATTTTGCCCGACCGAAGCGGGATCGCAAGCGCCGTGGCGACCGCTTTAAGGGTGACCCCCGCGCATCCGACCAGCGCTTCCAGGAGCATGTCGCCCGAGCAGGCGGCCAGGCCGCTTCCGCCGCTCGCCGGATGAAGACCGGCCTCCACGAGCGCCCGCCCTGTCGACACCTTGCAGGTGACCGACGCTTCTCCGAGGATTCCTTCCGCGGAGAGGGTGACCTTCGCGGCGGACGGTTCCTCACGATAACGCGCCTTCAACGGCGCTTGCACGGCGCGGAGCTCGTCTGCGTTCATATTTGTTCCTTCTCGATTGTCTCCTTCTCCGGGAGGGGACCCTCCTCCGGCCGGACCGTGAACTCTTTCTTCGGGAGCCGCTTCACCCGCCGCGCCGTTGTGAGGAATCCGGAGTGGGCGACCATCCGGTGATCGGGGCGGACGCTGCGGCCGTCGATGTTCCAGGTGCGCAGCAGCGTCTCGAAAGTCTCGATCTCGGAGAAGGCCGGCTCTTTCCGGAGGGCGCCGACCACCAGCTCCACCTGCGGGACGGTCGGAAGAAATGACAGGAAGATCCCGCCGGAGCGGAGCTTGGTCACGGCGTGCGGCACCACTTTGTGCGGCTCCGGCAGATCGAGGACGATCCGGTCGACCTCTTCCTCCTCGATCCCCTCGTAAATATCCTGCTGGCGGACCAACAGTCGGTCGGTCGTGATCGCCGACCCAAGATAGGCCTCGATGTTCGCCACCGCCCGCCGGGCGAAATCTTCGCGGATCTCGTAACTGATCACCCGCCCCTTTTCCCCGACCGCATTCAACATCGCCATCGTCAACGCCCCCGATCCGATTCCCGCCTCCACCACCGTCGCGCCGGGGTGGATGTCGGCCCACATGCAGATGAGCGCCAGATCTTTCGGATAGAGGATCTGGGCACCCCGCGGCATGTGCAAGGTATACTCCGCCAGGGTCGGCTTGAACACAAAGAAGCGGCTGCCGCGCGACAGGGTGATCTCGCTTCCATCCTCCAGGCCGATGATGGCGTCGTGCGGGATGGTCTCCCCGCTGAATTGAAAGAGCGCTCCCGCCTTCAATGTCAGCGGGTAGTGGTCCCCTTTGGCGTTGACGAGATGAACCCGTTCTCCGGAAGAAAAAAGCCTCATGGGGTCACCCGCTGCATCAACCGGCAGAATCCGCAGACCGCTCCCGGCGTCGGCTGGCCGCACGACTGACAGGGGTGAAGATCGACCGGTTTCGCCGTCGCCGTCGCGGCGCGCGGCCGCTTCAGAAAGCCGAGATAAAATTTATGCTTCGTGCCGGGGGAGGCCTCTTCCAGCCGGTTGAGGATGTCTTTATAAAGGAGCATCTTCGCCCCCTTCGACATGGGGCACTCATCGACGATGTAATCGATCCGGTTCAGAATCGAATAGGCCGCGATCTCCCGCTCCGCGAGGCGGAAAAGCGGCTTCACCTTTCTCGCCCAGGTCCCCCCCTCGTCGGAGAGGACCGGCGACTGTTTCTCCAAATATTCTTCCTGCCACTGCAATACGTTTCCCAATAGACGCGAGGCCTCATCATCCAGATTGTGTCCGGTGGCGACGACGGGGAACCCCCGCTCCATCGCGATCCGGTTGAAGTGGTAGCGCTTCATCGTCCCGCAGGCGGAGCAGGCCGGCCGGGCCGTCTCCTCCGCAATTTCGATCACGCCGAGACCGTAGGCCTCTTTGTAGGGATGGACGATCAGATCCAAGCCGCGTGACGCCGCGAACGTCTCGACTTTTTTCCGGGAGACTTCCGAATACGCTTCGATCCCCAAATCCAAATGGAGCCCCGCCGTCCTGTAGCCGAGTTTAATGAGGACATCCCAGAGAGCGAGCGAGTCTTTCCCGCCGGAGATCGCGACGAGAATCTGCTCTCCATGATCGAACATCTTCTGCTCGGTGATCGCCCGATCGACCTGGTCGTGGACGTAAAGGTTGAAGCAGCCGCCGCAGAGGGAGGTGTTGTGGCGCTCCATTTTAATAACGGCCGACTTTTGACATTGACGGCACTTCATCGGATCACTCTCCTCCCGAGATCACGGGGCGGATCTCGACCGTCTGGTCATCGGGGATCACCAAGTCTTCCGTGACCAGCTCATCGCCGCAGATGACGAGGTGCGCCTCTTTGGGAAGGTTGAGCTCCCTCAGAAGAACGGCGACCTGTTTGGGTCCTTTCAGGATGATTTCGCGCGTGGGGTGATAAAGCTTCACTTTCATAGGGGGTATCATAGACAAATCGGACCGGAATTGCAATTTAGGGAAAGGCCGGCGCACTTATCGATATTTGCAGATCGTATCGAGATCGGCTAGAATCGTTTTCCAGTTTTCATTTCCTTCACCGGGTTGCAGAAAAGATAAGGAGTAAAAAATGAAGAGGATCTTCTTTTCCGCATTTCTGTTTTTCTCCATCGTTCTTCTTTCACAGCCGTCGCCGGCGGCGGAGCTTTCGGGAAGGGTCTTCAGCAAAGGGGCGCCGGTCGCGAACCTGACCGTGGCCGTGAAGGGGACGGAGACAAAAACGAAGACCGGTCCCAAAGGGGAGTATAAACTCGATCTGCCGCCGGGAAATCACACATTGATTATCCGAGGGGAGGAGTTCCCCGTGAAGGTCGAATCCGACAAAACCAGCCACGACATTCAACTTTAAAAAGGATCTCCATGCCTGAGAAAGAGAAGCGGACCGATGGCTGGGCGAAGATGGAGTCGTTCGCAAAAATCCTGGCCGGCTTCAGCGCCGCCGTCAGCGCCATTCTGATTCCGGTCTTGATCAACTCCTACACGGAAGAGAACCGCCGGGCCGAGATGTTCGTCCGGACGATGACGGAGCGGGAGAAGGCCGACACCGATATCCGGCAATCGATGTTCGAAACGCTCTTGAACGGTTATCTCGGCTCGCTGAAAGAAGATTTTGTGAAGGCAGATGAAGACGCTTTCCGGCGGCGGATCATGTTTCTGGAGCTGTTGACGATCAACTTTCAGGAGTTTTTTAACGCGAAGCCCCTTTTCGAAGAGGTCTACACGGGGCTGGAGCGGAAACGGACGGCGGCGCAGACCGACGCCGAGCGGAAAAAATGGGAAGACTTAGAACGGCAGATCATCCGCGTCTCGATGAACATCGTTTCCCGGCAGTCTAAAATGCTGAACAATATCGGGACAAGCTCGGTGTTCAACATCGAAAAAGAAGAGCCGATCTGCGTAAGACTCTATAACCGGGAAGAATTTGCCACCCTTCGGAAACAGGACGGGACCCCCTTTCAGAGTTTTCTGCCCGGTCGCTGTCTGGAGCCGGGGAGCACAAACAACGGAGGCGACGGTCTGGCGGAGACCCTCATCAATCTGGTCGATCTGACCGGCGATACCCGGCGCCAGTCGCTGGAGATCATGCCGGTTTCGGTGAATAAGGCCTACGCCACGATTCAAGTCGGCATCTACGACGATCTCTTTAAAGGGGATGTTCTTCAAGGAAGCCTGCTGAAGGGGAGCCTCCAGTTTGATATTTCCTATTTCGATCTCCCCTACATGGACAACACCAAACTCAGCGACGGCAGCCGGTTTGCGTTGGTGCTCCGGGACGTCGTCGGCGATTCGGTTGAAATCGAAGCGATCCGGTTTAGAAACGATTTTATGAGCCTTCGAGACCGGCCCTTCTTTGAAGAGATGCTGCAGAAGTTGGAGAAAGAGGGGAGCTGATCATTTCTTCGGGTCTTCGGGCGGGGGGAGTATTGCGGCCCCCCCCCCCGCCCGATCCACTCAAGGCGCAGCGATCAACCGCCGTGCACATCCATCACACGGTTTTGCTCGTCGATTTCCAGGGTGACTTGGGTCCCTTCTCTGATGGAGCCCAATTTTGAAGCGGCCGAGTCTTTGACCAAAAAGCTCTCCGTTCCGCCGTCATTCGATTCAATGATAATCTTCTTGTCCGCCCGGCTGAACATTTTTAACGTTCCCGCGATCGAGCGGTGCCGATGATCTCCTTTGGTGATGATCGATCCTTCGCGGTGAATATCGATGATCTGGTTCCCTTCATCCATTTCCAGGACCACCTTGTCTCCCGCTTTCAACGATCGGACGTTTTCCCGTTTGCTTTCGCTGACGGTGAAGGTCCGGGTGGTCCCTTCTTCCGTTTTTACGGAGATTAAATCGCTCTCCACTTTTTCAACCGTCCCCGACACCTCTCTGTGCCCCGAAGAAGGTTCATCGTCGGCCAGAACCTGCCCGGCGTAAAACAGCTGGGCGATCATCGTCAAAATCAGAAACCCTCGAATCAACCCTTTTTTCATTCTATTCCTCCTTATTGCCGGACCGGGAGATTCGACTTGCCCCGGCGCGGCCGCTTCCCTCCTCCGCTCCCCGTTAGCTACTATTTTCGCATATTCCTTGCGAGCGAATCCATCCCACGGAATCACAGACGGTGTCCTTTAGTGAAATAACCTGTCCTCTATCGGATGACCCGTTCGGGGGATCTTCAGGTAATTCTTCTTGGGAATTGCGGCCGGAGAGGTCACCCCTTTATGATTATTGCAAGTCATCCATTATGAGGTTTAATCAATCTCGGCCGGATGCGTTCATCTTCTAAAGAGGGAGGAAGCCCCGTAATGAAAAAATCATCTCCGACGAAAACGACGCCGTTCCGCCTGATTCGCCAGGGAGATCGGGTTTATTTTTTTCTGGCGTTTCTTTTCCTGGTGTTTGCAGCGGGATGTGTCCGGGAGGAGGAGCGGGTTTCGGAGATCGAGCGGGACGCGCAAGGGGGGGTCACGGTCGAGAAGATCACGGAGAACCCCGAACGATACGTCGGAGAAAGTGTATTGGTGAGCGCCGAAATCAAGCGGTTTTATCAGCCGGGGGTCTTCTCCATCTCGGATGAAGGGCCGTTTGAGAGCGAGTTGATCGTCGTGACCACGGAGCCGATGCCGCTGCCGAAAGAGCTCCCGGGCGAGCCGCCGGAGTCGATGAAGGAGACCGTCCGGGTGGCCGGTACGGTCAAACGGTTTGTGGTCGCCGAGATCGAGCGGGACCTCGGCTTTGATTTGGAATATCGGGTGGAGGCCGAAATCGAAGAGAACCAACCGGTCCTCGTCGCGCAATCGGTCAGCGGCGTTCCGCACGTCGGGCTGGGAGGCGGAACGTTCGACGGCGAGGAGCGGGGAAGCGGCGTCCGGGGCCTCGGGCCGCCTTGAGAATCGAAGGGAAGGTCGTTAAGCCCTCATCACCAGGAACCGGCGATAGACGAACATGGCGACCACCAGAACGAGGATGAGAAGTCCGTTCAGGCCGGTGTCCATCAGGTAACGGTAAAATTCGCCCGCCTCGTCGGGCCGGGGCGCCTTGGAGATGTCGAAATAGGTCTCCTTGGCGCCGGTGGTCAGGATTTTCCGGATCGCGGCGACAATGCCGACATAAAAGAACGACTCCAGACTGACCGTGTGGGTTTTCAAAAAATTGAGGACGGTTCTGAACAGCTCAAGAAGAATCAGAACCAGGAGAAGATCGTTCATCAGCAGCATCGCCGCCAGCAGGACACTCTCGTTCAGGGCTCGGTAAAAGGCCACCCAGCCGTATCCGAAGACAACCATCCCCAGGATGAGAAAGCTCAGCCCCGCGGTGACATATCCCCACTGCTCCAGCCTCTCCATCCACCCCACGTAAATCGCCGTCTTCTGCTCTTCCGCCATTCGCTATCCCCTATATAATTACTCCGCCATTGTATCACCTCCGGAAGGGTTATCACAAGAAAAGAGAAGGGGGCTCGATGTCGGTTGTGGAAATGAGTCACTGCCGAGGTGAGCGGAGCGCATGCGGAAAAAATCGAAGGGCGGATAAAATGTGCCGGCCGGCGAGACCGGTTCCGGCGCGCTAAGCAATCGGCCGGCGCGAGCGATTCAGCAGCTTCATGAACAGGTACACCACATAATTGACGACCCAGGTCGCCCACGCCAACCACAAAACCAGCGCGGCGCCGAAATCGACGGAAAACCGGATGGAGAGAATATTGATGGTCGTGACGCTGATCGCGGCGCTCAGGCCGGCGCCGAAGGCGCTCCCTTGATATTTTAATTTTTCAAGAAGCTTCAGAAAGGCAAAGGTGGCGATCCCGATCACCCAGCCATAAATGAGCTGAGAGACGAATGCGACGGTCCACGCCCCCCCCGCGCCCATATCCCTCACGAGGCCGTCCCAGCCCGGAAGCAGACGAAGCACAATCATGCCGATGGGGAGGGTGACAAGGATGCTTGCAACAGAGCCTCGAAGCACCACATTGTTATTCATGGTTATTCATGTCTCGTCCTGAACCGTTTCATCGCAGCGGCAGCCGAGCATTCGACCCGTCGAGAGAAAGCCTGACCGGCTGGATTTCTTCTAAAATCATCACGCCGTTGATTTTCCAGTGATTCTTTCGTTTGCCGAATGATCCTCGTCTCAGACCTTCCAGACCTTCAGTTCGGCGGTAATGATCCCCCGGACGACGGCTTCGACGTCGAACCCCAATGCATTGACTGCGAACCCCTTGGCAAAAAGCCATCGATAAACGGCCGTGCAGCAGGGCTCCTGATCCTCCTCCAACTCGCAATCGCCGACTTGGATCGTCTGATTGATTCTCGTCCGCCCCCGCGCGACCTGCTCATTGGCCTGACCGCGGTTTGTGAAGCTGGCGATCCGGGCGGTGCCGACGAACGATCCGGTCGCGGTGATGCAGCAGGCGTCGTCGTCGAACCCGCCGCCGAAAAACGGCTTGAGCGTGAACGTCGCGATGATGTCGCCGGTATTGAGCTGTCCGAGGGCGGGGTTGCCGAAATTGAGCGTGACGGTCTTGTCCCCCTCGATCTCGACGGTCTCTCCCGCCGCCTGTCCCGCCGGGTTCCGGGTGGCGCCGCGGGTGAGCGAGTCGGAGAAGAGATCGGGATTGACCGGCCCCGCGGCGTCCCATTCGATTAAAAAGTCGACCGTGATTCCGTCCGGACAGGGGCATTCGCACCCCTCTTTGCGGGTGATCTCCACGGCCGGCCGACCGCCCACCGTTTCCTCTTCTTCGGGAGGGGGGACCCTCGCCAACTGCGGACCCGACGCGAGTGCGATTGCGCGCAGAAGGATGCGAAGCGCTCTTTCGATCTCTTCCGGGGAGAGCGGCTTCTCGACCGCTTGTTTCTCAACGCCTTTCGCGGGGGGGAGGGTGATTTCTTTCTTATGACCGAAAAGATAGAAGAGATCGGCGTTTGCTTTGAAGAACGCCGCGGGAGAACCGAATCCGAGTTCCGAAACAAGGTCCCTGAGATCCGAACGGCTGACCGATACCGTTTTCGATCGGCCTTTCGCGTCAAACACCGGCCGTTTGGATCTTTTGCGCCGAAATCCTGACTTTTTTGGCATGAAGGTTTTCTCCTTTCCGCGGAGAGGTGCTCCGGAAGAACGCCGACGATCACTGATCAGGTTCAAGGTATATTCTGATTCCGATTCGTTGTCAACATTCGCGGGAGGAGACGGTTCAGGAAGCGAGTCAATCGCCCGTGAGAGACACTTTATCATCCGATCCGTTCGTGGTAATCTACTGCTCTTGGATGTTGATAAGGAGGCAAACACGATGAAGATTTACAAGGCTGTCTGCGCCACGCTGATCGGTGCTTTTATCTTTTTCTTGGTCATGCCGGCTTTTTCCGCCGACCCCCCCGCAGGGAAGAAAGAGGTCGGCCAAGAGGTGAAGGAGGCGGTTGAGGCGATCAAAGAATATTCCGCCGACCAAAAAGACGAAGCGGTGAAGAAAGGGAAAGCGGTCCTGGATAATCTGGACGGCCGGATTGAACAGATGGAATCGAGAATCAAGAGGGAATGGGACCGGATGGGAGACTCGGCGCGCAAAACCGCAAAGACGTCGCTGGAAGGAATTAAAAATCAGCGCGAAAAAGTGGCCGAGTGGGTGGGCTCCATGAAGCAGAGCTCCTCCGGCGCCTGGGAAGAGGTCAAGAAGGGCTTTGTGGAGAGCTATGAAACGCTGAGCGACTCCTTCGATAAAGCCGCGGATAAGTTCTAGACGCCGGCGCTCCAGGGCGATCCCGGTTCGCGGCGCTGTCCCGCACTCCGTTTCGGCGCGATCAACCTTTCCCCCGCCCGTTTTTGATTCCGAATGACCCTTCTCTCGACGGCGGCCGGATGGCCGCCGCTTTTCCAGTCGACTCACATGAAACCCAACGAGGGCTCTCCGCTCTCGATCCCTCATTTCTTTTGCTTCAACTCCGAAGTCCGCACTCCGCAGTGTCTTTCTTGATTCTCGATTGACCCATTACTTTCATTGGACCGGTCTATTTCTTCCACGTCGATCCGGCTTCAGCCCCTTCATTTTATCTGGAACCTCTCATCTGTCTTCTAAAGTATTTCGTAATGAATATCCGGCAAACTACCGAGGCGGAATTTTCAACTGGATGGTATACAAGTTCAATCCCGTCTGGAAATATTACCGTTAATGAAGAGAAATCGGTAGATCACAAGGCGCTTTCCAGATCTTTTTTTATTTGTTTTTTAAAGCTCCAAACTTTTTCTTTTCCAATCCATCATGAACTCCGCATTCCCGTTTTGGGAGAAAGGTAAAGGATTGCATATGTTTAAAAAGTCGAATTCGATTACGGCATTCGTCATCTCTGCGTATCTCCTCTCTTCACTTCCCATGGCCGTCGCCCAGGAAAAAACGGCGCCTCCCCCGGCGCTGCCGGCGCCGGCCCAAAGCGCGCCCCGACCCGTCTCCGCCGTGAACCCGATTACCGAGGCGGCGGTGAAGAGCGGCGTCCTGGCGTGCACCAGCCGGATCAACCAGGTCTCCAATTTTCTTCTCGACGGCAGCCAGGGAGGCGGGGCGACGATGTTCACCCCCCCCGTCGATCCAGACCGGCGTCTCTTTTCCGTTTCGATGGAGGTTCCGGTGACGAACGGGCCGTCCGCCTATGCCAGCGCCAGCTTCGCGCCCAATCAGGCGAACGGCTGCGGGGCGATGTATGAGACGATCGTCTACTGGCCCGAGCCGTGCGACGCGGTGGCGGAAAAGAACTTCAGCGATCTAAAGCGGAGCGGGGCCCTCTCCAAAACCATTGCGGTGCTCGGCGGGGCTCCTGCGACCACCATCTTCCTGATGCCGGCCGGAGCCGGCTGCGTGTCGATCAAAAAAGAAGTGGTGCAGTAAATCAGGAATCATATCGAGAGATTGAAATCACGATTCCAGGGAGGATTTTGGTGAAAAGAAGGCAGACGATTGAAATGTGGAAAGGGATATTTGGGAAGATCGGGTTGCTTGCGGCGGCCCTCGTGGTGTTATTCACCCTGAGAGGCCATGCCATCGCGCAAAACGTGGATCTGCTCTTTGGTTTTGGTAGTTGGCAATCGACTAACGACGCCAGTCTCTCTAGCGGCCAGTCTAGCCAAGCAACGGTATATAGCAGCTCTGGAATTACCAGTCAGGGGGGGTGCTGTAATGATCCATTGACTATTACAAATCGGGGAATTGTCATCAACAGCAACCCGGACAATAGTAGTGGTGAGCTCTTTCAAATCTATGATTCCGCAACGGAGGTCTTTCGGGCCGACGGCGGGACCAGTACTGCGGTCAAAAGCGGATCGAGCTCGGTGACGATCACCAATAACGGCTCGGTGGCGATCGCCACCACCGGGGGGGTGAGCGTGACCGGCGGCGGTCTGAACATGAACAGCAACGGCATTTCCAACGCCGGGGCTATCGCCGGCGCCACCTCGTTAAGCGTCAGCGGGACGACGACCCTGGCCGGTACAACGAACATCAACACCGGCGGGCTTTCGACGACGAGCATCGGCAACAGCATCGGCGGCGTTACCCTTACCGGCCCCACCAGCATCAACACCAGCGGGTTTTCGACGACGACCATTGGCAACACCAACGATGTCACTGTGACCGTGAGAGGTGGTGCCAGCGGCCTCACCGTCAACAACACCAATGCGATCTTGAGCAATGGCGGCAACAGTCTAGCGGTGAACTCCTTAGGCACGGCCGTCACCGGCAACGCGACCGTCTCCGGCACTCTCGGTGTGAGCGGCGCTACCACCACAGTGGGCGTTACTAACACCGGCAATATCGGTACCACCACCTTAAGTACCACAGGGGCCGCCACGGTCGGCAACGGTTTGACCGTCTCCACTGGCGGGGCCGCAATCACCGGCAACTCGACGGTAACCGGGACTCTGGGCATCAGTAGTGATACAACTGTTGGAGGAGCGTTGGGAGTGACCGGCGCCACAACCCTCAATGGCGCGACGGCTGTCAACAATACCTTGAACGTCACCGGTACGAGCACCACCGCCGGGATCAGCAACACCGGCAATGTCGGCACCACGACCTTAAGCACAACCGGTGCGGCCACCGTGGGCAACGGCCTGACCGTCTCGGCCGGCGGCGCAAATGTGACCGGCAATTCCACCGTCACCGGCACCCTGGGAGTCACCGGCAATACCACGATCGGAGGCACGTTGGAAGTGACAGGCACGGCCACGCTGAATGGCGCAACCACCGTTGACGACACATTGAATGTCACCGGGGCCACCACGACGACCGGCATCACCAATACCGGTAACATCGCCAGCACTACTTTGAGCAGTACCGATGCGGCGACGGTCGGCAATGGTCTCACTGTCTCGGCGGGCGGTGCCGCCATCACCGGAAACTCCAGTGTGACCGGCACGCTCGGCGTGAGCAGTAATGCCACCGTCGGCGGCACGTTGGGCGTCACCGGCGCCGCTACCGTGAACAATACGCTGAACGTCACCGGCGCGACCACCACGGCCGGCATCGGCAACACCGGCAATATCGGCACGACGACGCTGAGCACCACGGGTGCGGCGACAGTCGGCAATGGCCTGACCGTCTCGGCGGGTGGGGCGAACATCACCGGCGACTCCAACGTGACTGGGACGCTCGATGTGAGCGGCAATACGACGGTCGGCGGGACGCTCGGGGTCACCGGGGCCGCCACGTTGAACGGCGCCGCCACCATCAACAACACGCTGAATGTGACCGGCGCCACCACGACCGCCGGGATCGGCAATACCGGTGCCCTGACCAGCAACGGGACGACGACCTTGACCGGCGCCACCAACATCAACACCAGTGGGACGGCGGCGACGACCATCGGCAACAGCACCAATGGAACGACCGTTTCCGTCATGGGTGGGGCCAGCGGCCTCACCGTCAACAACACGGCGGCGACCCTCACCAATGGGTCGAACAGTGTCGCTGTGAATTCTTCGGGGACCGCTATCACCGGCAATACGACGGTCTCCGGCACCCTCGGCGTCACCGGCGCGACGACCCTGGATGGTGCCGCCACCGTCAATAACACATTGAATGTCACCGGATCGACCACCACGGCCGGAATCACCAACACCGGCAATATCGCCACCACGACCCTGAGCACCACCGGGGCCGCCACGGTCGGCAACGGCCTGACCGTTTCAGCGGGCGGTGCTGCGATCACCGGCAACTCGACTGTCACCGGTACCCTTGGCGTGAGCGGGAACACCACCGTCGGCGGAACATTGGGCGTCACCGGTGCCACCACGACCGCCGGGATCACCAATACCGGAAACATCAGCACCACGACCCTGAACACCACCGGCGCTGCAACCGTCGGCAACGGCTTGACCGTCTCGGCCGGCGGGGCCGCCATCACCGGCGACTCCAACGTGACTGGGACGCTCGATGTGAGCGGCAATACGACGGTCGGCGGGACGCTCGGGGTCACCGGGGCCGCCACGTTGAACGGCGCCACCACCATCAACAACACGCTGAATGTGACCGGCGCCACCACGACCGCCGGGATCGGCAATACCGGTGCTCTGACCAGCACCGGGACGACCACACTGACCGGTACCGCCAACATCAACACAACCGGAACCGCGGCGACTCAAATCGGCAACAGCACCAACGGGACGACTGTATCCGCGACCGGAGGCGCGAGCGGCCTCACCCTCGATAATACGGCGGCGACCCTCGCCAACGGATCGAACAGCGTCGCGGTGAATTCCTCGGGGACCGAAGTCTCCGGCACCCTCCTCGTCGCCGGCGGAACCGTCATTGACAATACCCTCTTTGTGAGCGGAGAAACGGCCACCCGCGGGCTCACCAATATCGGCGACCTACACACCACCGGGACGACGAGCCTGACCGGCACCACACAGATCAATATGGTCGGAACGGCGGATACCATCATCGGCAATACCACCGGCGGGATCGAGATGACGGGGAGCAGTGTGTCGATCAACACGGCCACGGCCGCTTCGTCGACGACCCTCGGCAACAACGATACCGGCGCATCTGTCAATCTGACCGGCGGCGCGAGCGGTATCACCGTGAACAACACCGCGGCGACCTTGACCAATGGCAGCAACAGCTTGGCGGTCAACTCCTCGGGAACCGCCGTCACCGGCAATGCAACCGTCTCCGGCACCTTCGGCGTCACTGGAGCAACGACCTTGAATGGCGCGACCACGATCGACAATACATTGAATGTCACCGGGTCCACCACGACGGCGGGCATCACCAACACCGGTAATATCTCGACCACCACGTTGAGCACCACGGGTGCCGCCACAATTGGAAACGGTCTGACCATCTCGGCGGGGGGCGCCAATGTTACCGGCAACTCCACCGTGACCGGAACGCTCGGTGTCAGTGGGAATACCTCTGTCGGCGGGACGCTTGTGGTGACCGGCACGACGGCCACGGCCGGAATCACCAACACCGGCAGCTTGACCAGCACCGGCGCCGCCACGCTGACCGGCACCACAAACATCAACACCACCGGCACGGCGGCGACCGCCGTCGGAAATGCCAATGCTTCCACCACCGTGAGCGCCACCGGCGGCTCGGCGGCGCTCTCTCTGGCCAACGACGCGGCGCAACTGGCGGTTTCAAACGGCGGCGGTTTCTCCGCCACGCCGACCACGGCCGCCATGGGCGTTCAGGGGGGAGGGAGCATGACCACCTATGCGACCCCGCAGACCATCCCCGCGACCGGGGAGACCGGACTGGTGAATGGAGACGCGACGAGTCAAAACACCGTTCGGGGCGCGGAGTTCGTGAACCGCATCCAAGGCAATACCCTGGTCGACGGCAATATGTATGTCAACGGCACGCTGGCCTATACCTCCACCGCCTCGGCGACCACCTCGGTCACCAACGGACAGAGCGTCTTGGAGGAAACAGCGACGACCGCCGGACAGGTTTCCGTCGTCAACCGGGGCGAGGCCGCCCCACACGCCACCGTCAACGCGAACGGCGTGATTACGATGACCACGGAAGCCGCGGGCGAATCGACCGCCTCCCTCACCCTGACCAACGGCATCGGCAACACCCACGGGGTGGTGGTGACCGAGCGGCAGACGGTCCTCAGCGGCGGCACCCACTCCACCAGCCTGACCCTCGGCGACGACGCGGCCACCTTCACCAACATTGAGAGCGGCGGTCCGACCCGGGTGACCGGCATTGCCGACGGAAGAAGCGATTTTGACGCCGTCAACTTCCGGCAATTGGAAAAGCTGGAATCGAAGATGTCGCGAGGAATCGCCTCCGCCACCGCGTTGGCTTCCATCCCGCAGGTGGAGGGAGGGGGAAAGTATTCGCTGGGGCTTGGTACCGGACTTTATAACGGGGAGAGCTCCATCGCCATCGGCGGGAGCGTTCGCATGACGGAAAACGCCGTCTTCAAAGGGGGGTTCAGCTTCGGGTCCGGCGGGCGTCCGACCGGCGGGGCGGGGGTGGCGTTCAGCTGGTAAGGATTTTTAGATGAAGAGAAAGCCGCTCCTTTTTTCGAGGGAGCGGCTTTCTTATTTGGAATGACATTGGAATAGGGTGTTGCCCGCAAGCCCCATTCCAATGCAGCACTTCCTAATCCAACCAGTCTCTCTCTTTCAGCTTTTTCGGAAGGTACTTCTTCGTCAGATACTGAAAGTCTTTGTTGGCCAGCGCGTCGAGCTCGTATTTGAGACCGCTCTGGAGCATCCGCTTAATTTCCTTCTGCCAATCGGATTTTTGAAACCAGGGATAAGCAAGAAGCTCTTTCGCGCGGGCGATGTCTTTTTCGTTCAGCTTGATCCCGACGTTGCGCGGGAGGCCGTAGGTTTCGGGGTCGCCGCTGGAGAGGCCGATGAACTTTGCTTTCGGGATCGCCATCCGCTGGCTCTCAAACGCCAGGTTGATCGAGCCCTGCTTCACCACCGAGTAGATGTAGTAGCCCCAAGGGTCGTTGTCGACGAGAACGTAGACAGGAAGCCCCTTTTCTTCGTGCAGCCGCCGGGTCAAACGCCGGATGCCGCGGGGAGGCTGGCCGTTTCCGGTCAGCAGGATGCAATTGTACCGGCGCCAGAACTTGTCCTCCGAGAGACGGTTCCACTGTGTTCCCTTCTCGACCAGCAGAACGAAATCGGCGGTGCACTTCTTGATCGAAAGATACTCCGGCTCCACGATCGACGGGACCGAGTAGCCCCCTTTTCCCAGCCGGGTGCAGTTGACCGTGTCGCCGTCGTCGACCAACACCAGCGGCCCGACGACGCTCCCGGCGCTCTCGGCGCGGACATGGAGCTCCTCGCGCAGCGCTTCCAGCGACGCCTCCAGATCTTCGATCACCGGATCGGATTCGTCCTGGCTGTCGAAGGTGTTTTCGTGCGAGTCTTTCAGGGTATGCTTGGTCCGGTAGTAGATCTCCCTCAACGAGGTGGTGAGGCCGGCGCGCTGCAGCTCGGAGAGGGCGTCGGCGACGAGCACCGTCTGCATGAACTTCTTCGCCATCCCGACGTTGAAGAAGGAGCGCTCCTGCTTCTTCTTCCCCATCTCGATCATCCCCTTCTTCTCGCTGAAGGTGACGTTGGAAAGAGATCGAACCGGTATCGATAATGTGGGGTCCTGCCGCCGCTCCGCGGCGTGGATGACGGTGTCGGCGACGCCGATCAACTTCTTTTCGACCGGAGTGGTTTTGTGCTCTTTCTTCTTCGCCATGCGCTCTCCTATTTCTTTTTACGCGTTGTCGGTTTCTTCGCGACGCTGCTCGCCTTGGCCACCGGTTTGACCTTTCCCTTCGAGCGCTTCGGCGCCGTGGCGGCGTCTCCCGCTTCAGAGGGGGCATCATTTTCCGGCGCCCCTCCCCCTTTGAGGATTCCCTCTGCGGCGGGCCGCTCTTCCGGCGCCCCATCGTTCACCACCGGCGCATCCCCTTCGACCCCCTCCGCAGTGACAATGATCGAGTGCGGAAGACCTTCCGGCCCCTCTCCCGTCATCCCGAGGGCCGCGTCGGTCTTCTCGCCGCCGGTCCGCTTGAGCGCGATTTTTTGCAGCTGCTCCTTGAGCTTCTCCGTGGCGAGGTTTCCTCCTTTGAGCCGGTTGCAGGCATCGACCACCTCTTCGATGTAAAGCTCGAAGATGTTGCGCCGGCGGAATTCGGTTTTGGCCCGCTCGCGCCGCTTCAAAAAGCTCCCGAGCCGACGGCCGCACTCGCGCAGGGCCAGGGTGATCTCTTTTCGGATCTCATCATAATCGGCGATCGCCTCCTTCGATTCGCTGGTGAACGGCACCCAGACCGACGCCATGTGGACGAAGATCACCATCGGTCCGGCCGGCAGCGCCCCCTTCGATTGAGAAATGCCATAATTCCTCCAAGACGTTTCGAGGACCCCTTTGAAGGTGGCGCAGGCCGACTGCTGATAGAGGAGCGGGACGCGGTTGGCATAACGGATCACCCGGGCGAGCTCGCTGTCCTCCTCGTGATCCTCCCCTTCGGCCAGCGGGACCTTTTTCTCTTCCGCTTTTTTCCCCTCCGGCTCCGGCGCCCGGCCGTAGGCCAATCCTGCCTCGATGGCAAACGGATTCCCCCGGTAGACGGCCGGGGGACGGCTGACGGCGGTGTAGAACTCCCCCTTGATCTGTTTGTAGAGCCCGGCGAGGATCGCGTTCTCCCCGATCGGCGAGAGGCAGTTGGTCGGCGGCGCCATGATTTTGGTCGATTGGATCGCCTTGTAGAGCGCTTCCGCCTCGGCGCCGATCACATCGCGCGGCCGGCTCTCGGGGGAGAGCTGGGCCGCTTTGCAGATCTCCTCGGCGACATTCGCGGAGACCCGGCTGAAATCGCTGGAGAGAAATCCGGCAAGGGTGCGGCTCTTGGTGTCTTGCAGCATCTTCAGCAAGATGCCGAACTCGATGCCGTACGGATGCGGCTTGATCTCCTTCGGCGGAACCGGCAGCTCCTGAACCATCCGGGGATAGACTTTCGTCTCCCCCTCCGGGGTGATGTAGATGAGCTTTACGTGGGGGTTGGCGATCGAGGTCTGTTCCAAATAATCGTCGACCGACGCCCGCCCTTTCTGATAGCGCCCCTCGATTTCGAGCGCCACCTGGGTCCCACGCGGGTTCTCCCAGTCGACCTGCTTCTTCTCCAGGATCAGCGGCTCGTTCTTTTTGGTGTCGATCTGGACTTCGAAGTAGTGCGCCGGGCTCTTCGGACCGGTCCGGGAGATGATCTGCACCGGTCTTCCGGTCGTCAGCTGGCCGTACATCCCTGCGGCGGAGATCCCGATCCCCTGCTGCCCGCGGCTCATCCGAAGCCGATGGAATTTCGATCCGTAGAGAAGCTTCGCGAAGATCGGCGGAATCTGCTGGCGGACGATGCCGGGGCCGTTGTCGATGACGGTGATCCGGAAACGGGTCGCCTGGCTCGCCGGGGGGGGCGTTCCGTCGTTCGAAGCGATCTCAAGTTTGACGGTGACCTCCGGAAGGAGGCCCGCTTCCTCGCAGGCGTCGAGGGCATTGTCGACCGCCTCTTTGACGCAGGTGAGCATCGCCTTTCGCGGGGAGTCGAATCCGAGCAGGTGCCGGTTCTTGGTGAAAAACTCCGCGACGGAAATTTCCCGCTGGCGCGCCCCCATCTCGACGGCGGTAAGGGTGGTTCTCGGCGTCGCGGCGCGTGGGCTCGGTTTGGGCTCGGCGGTTTCGGGTTTGGGAGGGTCTTGTTTGTTGCTCTTTTTCGCCATGGCTCCTCTCAATCGTTGATGACCAACCCTTTTTTATAAGCGAAATCTCTCGTTCAGTCAACCTATGAGAATCAATTAAGAGCATTGGGATGGGGAGAATGAATGTCGTGGGGCTGCTCGCCCCGCCCCCGCGGTGGGGTGTGGGGCGAAGCCCCATTCAAATGTCTTTAAATGTTCGATGCACTTCGAATTTCTCTTACGATCTTGCTTGGACTTCTATTTACATCGACGACGACCACGTCGTCGCCCCAGGGTTCTTCCAGGGTCTCGAATTGGCTGTCGAGTAAGGCGGGATTTATGAAATGGTCGGATCGCTTCTCAAGACGGTTTTTGATCAGGGCCGGGTCTCCTTTCAAATAGACCCACCGAACGGCGTTGCTCACCTGCAACAATTGGCGATACGATTTTTTTAGCGCCGAACAGGCGAGCACGGCATTCTCTCCTCGCTGAATCCATTCGCCGATCGCCTTGCGCAGATTCGCGAGCCAAGGTTGCCGATCGTCGTTGGTGAGCGGAAGACCCTGACGCAGCTTTTCTATGTTGTCAGGGGAATGAAACACATCGGCGTCGTAGAAGTTCCAACCTAATTCTTTCGCAAGCAACTGGCCGATGGTGGTTTTCCCCGCTCCTGTGACGCCAAAAAGAATGATGACCATGGATTATTGTAGCATTCTACCCGGGTGGTTCGGGAGGGAGATCGATGGCGTTTACTTGATGGCGTCTTTTTTGGGATCGGGGAAGGTGTCTTCCGGATAGGACATCACGACATCGCTGATCAGCTTGCCGTCTTTATCGTACATCAGATATCCGAGGTTTGGCGGGGGAAGGGGGCGGACGATGTACCGCTCGGTTGTTCCCTCCGGGAAGATGGCGACCGCCCCGTTCTGATAGCGAACCATCAGCCCCTTGCCGAAGGGGGTGTCCCCCTCGCGCTCCGCGATGTCGAAGCCGAAGAGATCTTCCAGGTCGGCGTCCAGGGGAATCTCCGTCGGCCAATTCTCGGTCCCTTCGACGACGACGGTGCGGGGCTCGGGAGGCGCTTTCTTTGGCGCGGGGGGTAGTTTGGGGGGTGTCCCCTTCTGCGTTCCGGACCAATCGGTGGTGTGCCAGACCCGGAACTCCTTGCCGTTCCCTTCGTTGTTGATCCAGACCTCCCACCAATAGTAGGGAAAGTTCCCGCCATACCCCGCATAGAGATAGCCCCGGTCCCAAAACCATTGCGGCTTGTATCGCGCAAAAATCACGGCCGCTTCATAGTCGCCCCCCGCCCGGACCTCCCGTCTCGGATGTTTCTTCGCCCGCGCTTCGTACTCCTGCACCGTCAGCTCCCCCGGACCGGGCGGGACTTTCTGGGAGGGCTTCGGCTGCCGTTGAACCCGATGGTCGCCGGAGGCGCGCTGCTGCACCACGTGCGCCAGCTCATGCGCAAGCAAGCGCTTTCCCTCGGCCGTAGCGGGAGCATATTCGCCCGCTTCAAAAACCAGATCCGAGCCGACGGTGTAGGCCCGTGCTCCCAATGTGCGCGCCGATGCGGCCGCCCGGTCATCCGTATGGACCCGCACATGGGCGAAGTCTTCCCCGAAGCGGGATGCCATCCACCCGCGCGTCGCCGCATCGAGCGGCCGACCGGGGGAGGAGACGGCTTCTGGGACGGAAGAGGGCACCGCTGTCTCGCCGGAATTGTCTCCCCGGTCCGGTGCTGTCTGTAATCGCTCACGAGGACCCGGTGTCTGCATCACCTGATCGGCTGCGCGGTCCGCTTCCTGTTCAGACCGATCTCCCAGTGTGTTGGCGGTCAATTTGGGTTGGATCTGGGGATGCGCTGCATGTGTCTGGACCAAACGTTGGACGACTTGATTACCAATAGTCTGTTGCAGAAGAAGGAAGGCGTGTCTCGCCGGATTGTGTGCGAAGGAGTTTCGAGCCTGCATTTTGGAGCGGGCAGGCTGGGGCAGATGACTTTGTTTCTGATGGGGTCCGAAGGTGCGCATTCGCGGCCATTCTTCCGTCACTATAGGAAAACGGGTTGGATCTAGAGGGAGAAGAAAATGAACGACCTGTTCGAATTGTATGTCGGTCCTCTCCCCGGCGTCAACCGGGTGCATCAATGGAACGATGGGGTTCATTCAGAGGTCGGGCATGAAAGGCTCACATAGACATTCATTGCACTATGAAACTGCTATGGTATACTTCTTTCCCAAAATCCCTGGAGGTCAGTATGTCATCTAGGAAGCAGGTTTTGTGGTTACGGCTTCAATGTATCATTGCGACGCTTTCATTAGGAATGCTAGTCATGGCAATCTCGGGGTGCAGCGGAAGAGACGGATCACAGGGAGCGATCGGACTGCAAGGTCTACCTGGAGAGGAAGGAACGACTGGTGAACAGGGTTTACCGGGGGAACAGGGTCCGCCGGGGCCGATTGACACTACAGTGCCTTCCACGCCGACTAATCTGCGTGTTTTCTCGAACCCAAGCGGCCCGCCGACATTCGACCTCCGGTGGAGTCTGCCAGAAAGCCCCGTAGCTATCCAGTTCTTCGTTATCTATGAGTCGGATCAGACGATTTCGGCTTCCTCGGAAGAATTGGTTGTCGCCACAGTTCCTGGCGCTGCGCGAACTGCTCCAATTAGACTCGCCTCCAACAGCGGAAAGCGACACTTTCGTATTTCGGCTGTTAGCTTCACCGGTGTCGAAGGCCTACTCTCTAGTGAGTACATCATCGATACGACTGCCAGACTCCTGTTCCGTGCCGACAAAACTACTGATAACGTCACGGATCTATATAGCGCTACTCCCGGCTCCGGTGCGGAGCCGATCAATCTCAGCAACCTTGGTGCCGCCTCGAATGTGGACGAGTCGTTCCCATCACCGGATGGTCGCAGGGTTGCTTTCACCGCAGATAAGGATATGGATAATATCTTCGAGTTATATGTTGTACCGACTGACGGAAGCAGCGCGGCAGTTAAGGTAAGTGGCTCACTGGTTGCAAACGGTCAAGTAGCAACCAACTTTTCGTCTGTACCAATGATATGGTCGCCGGACGGTAGCCGAATCGCCTTTATCGCGGACAAGCATACCGATGATGTTGTCGAGGTGTATGTCGCCTTGGCAGATGGCAGCGGCGTACCTGTAAAGGTGAGTGGAACTCTCGTCGCTGGCGGGTCAGTGGAGGTCAATATCCCCCAGGCCTTTGACTGGTCGTCAGATGGTACCCAGATCGCCTTCGTAGCTGACAAACGGGCCAACGGTGTGAATGAACTCTTCGTGGCACCAGCGGACGGCAGTGCGGAACCGGTCCTGGTCAGCGGAACGATTGTGACCGGCGGCAACGTCTCTCAATTCCTTTGGGCGCCGGATGGAACACGGCTCGCATTCAGTGGAGATATACTCACTGATAATGTGGAGGAACTATTTGTGGCTTCTGCGAACGAGAATGAAGTTCCGACGATTGTGAGCGGAACGCAAACTCCGACGGCGAGCATCAATGACTTCGATTGGTCGCCGGACTCGACCCGTCTAGCAATCTTAAGCGATCGTCTAACCGACGATGTATTCGAGTTATTCGTCAATTCTGCTGCGGGAGGCGGAGAACCAATTCCATTGAGCGCTAATTTTAGCGCGTTTGCTGATGTCAATTTGTTTGCCTGGTCTCCGAACAGCCAATACATCGCATTCTCGGCAGACAAAACCACAGACGGTGTTGTCGAGTTGTACGTTTCACCCGCGACTGGCGGCACGGATGCCCACAGGGTTTCACCCGGCAGTACTTCTATTCCTCAATTCGCTTGGTCACCTAACAGCGAACGCCTTGCTGCCATTACTGGTTTTGGTACTACTTTCAGATTATTTACCGGTACAACACAATTTCTTGACCAGGGAGTTAGCGGCACAATGGTCGCTAATGGCGGTGTCATAGCGCTAGCATGGTCGCCGGATGGAAACCGACTCGCTATGGTTGCAGATAAGACGACGGACGAGATATTTGAACTGTATGGTCTCTTCCCTGCAAGCAATGAGCAACCTGTTGCCGTGAGCGGAACGATGGGAGCCAATGCAGATGTGAATAGTGATGGCCTCGTCTGGACTCCATTGGGGAATCCGTAGGAATTCTACTGCTTCACCACCGCAATGGTGCTGTTCGAAGCATTCAGCCCATCGACGGTGGCGCCGAGGCGGTCCATTTTGCGGATGTAGTCGATGACCTCTTGGGTCACGATCTCGCCGGGGACGAGGAGGGGGATGCCTGGGGGGTAGACGGTGATGATCTCGGAGCTGATCAGGCCGCCGCTCTCGTCGAGGGGGGCGTAGCGGTAATCGCGGAAGAAGGCCTCGCGCGGCGTCATCTGGCCCGCTTTGCCGAACGGCGGAAGGCTGACTTCGGCAATGAAACTCGATTGGCTCGGCTTGCCGTGATACTCCTTCGACATGTCGCGGAGCGCGTCGACCAGGCGGTTGAGATCGTCCCGCCGGTCGCCGATGCTGACGATCACCAGCACATTGAACGGATCGGCCATCTCGACCTGAATGTGATACTTGTTGTTGAGAATCTGCGACGCCTGATAGCCGGAGAGGCCGAGATCCCGGACGGTGATCGTCAGCTTGGTGATGTCGAAATCGCCCATCGGCGAGAAGAGGGGGTTTTTCACCATCGCTTTGTCGAAGCAGGAGACACCCGGAATCCGGTTGATCTTGCTGCGCGCTTCGGCGGCAAGCTTGATCGCCTTGTCGAGCAGCTTCTCCCCTTCCGTCGCCATCTGCATCCGCGCCAGATCCAACGAGGCCATCAAGATATACGAAGGGCTGGTGCTCTGAACGAAGCGGAGGACCGTGGCAAGGGTCGTCATGTCGACCCGCGGCCCCTGCGCATGGAGCATCGATGCTTGCGTCATCCCGCCGATGATCTTATGCGTGCTCTGGACGACCAGATCGGCCCCCGCTTCGACCCCGGACATTGGAAGCTGGGGATGGAATTTCAGATGCGGCCCGTGCGCCTCGTCGACCATCACCACCAACCCCTTTGAATGGGCATACGGGATAATCCGCTCCAGATCGGCGCAGATGCCGTAATAATTCGGGCTGGTGAGGAAGAGGGCCTTCGCCTCGGGATGCGCGTCGATCGCGCGGATCGTCGCTTCGTAGGTGACGTTGAGGGTCAGTTTCAGATTGTCGTCGACCGCCGGAGAAAAGAAAATCGGCTCGGCGCCAGAGAAGATCAGGCCGGCCAATACCGACTTATGGGCGTTGCGGGCGACCAGGACCTTGTCCCGGGGGCCGCAGGCGGCGAGGATCATCGCATGATTGCCGCCGGTGGTGCCATTGACCAGAAAGAACGACCGGTCGGCGCCGTAGGCCTTGGCGGCGAGCTCCTGCGCTTCTTTGATGACCCCTTTGGGCTTTTGGAGGGAGTCGACTTCGTCGAGGGTGGTCAGGTCGATGGAGAAGATCTTCGGTCCGACGAACTTCCGGAAGCGGGTCGAAATCCCCTTGCCGCTCTTGTGGCCGGGAGTGTGAAAAGAGACCTTCCGGCTCTCGGCCAGGGAGACCATCGCGTCGAAAAGAGGGGTTTTAAACTGTTCCTGATCGATTTTCATTACATCTGTCGGAGAGGCCGGCTAAGAGGGCTCGTCCGATTCTCCCCTCTCTCCCATGATCAAAAAGGCGCGGACCGGCTTCTTCCGGGCGCTCGATAAACGTTTCCCTTTCAAGGCGGAGGCGCCTCCAAAAAGGCGGGTCCTGCGCGAAGGCCCTCCGGCCCGGCGGATCGATTGGATCTCTCTTAAGAATTTTTCGCTCAATGGTATGTAAACAACGGATAGTTGTCTTCGATGATCCGCTCTTGTTTCTCCATCTGAATCCGGACTTGCTTCGGGAGGAAGAACTGGCCGACATGGGTCTCCCCGTCGTAATATTTCAGCTCCCGCTCCAGCCGCTGGGAGATGCGACGGTCGATCTCTTTTTCGTCCAACGCCCTCGGATCGAACCGTTTCGAGGCCAGAGCGAAGCCCCAGGGAAGACCGAAAGAAGGGATCGGCGCTTGATAGGGAGAGACGACGGGGAAGACGGTCCGGAGGGTCTGGTAGACGGCCGAAAAGTTCAGCAGGCTGGTGGCGGCGGTGGTGCCGGCCTGAAGAGAGATGATTCCGCCGCTCGTCAGACGCTCCATCACCAGGCTGTAGAACTCTTTTGTGTAGAGGAGATACGCGGGGCCCTCTTCGACCGGCTCGGAGATGTCGATGATGATGATATCGTAGGTGTCGGTGGTCTCCTCCAGATATTTTCGCGCGTCGAGATAGCGGACCTCCGCGCGGGGATCGTCAAACGACCCCTGGTGCCACTGGGGAAGGTGGCGCTTGCAACTCTCCACTACCTCTTGATCGATATCGACCATCAAGACCCGTTCGACCGACCGATGCCGGAGGATCTCGCGAAGGGTCGCCCCCTCGCCTCCTCCGACGATGAAGACTTTCTTCGGCTCCGGATGGGTAAACATCGCGGGATGGACCAGCGCTTCGTGATAGATGAACTCGTCTACCTCGCTCGACTGCATCTTGCCGTCGAGGACCAGACAACGTCCGTAGCTTTTGGTGTCCAGGATCTCTACCTGCTGAAATTGGGTCTGCTTGGAAAAGACGACCGTGTCGATCCCATGCATGTGCCCTTCAAACGGGGAGAGGTAATCAAGGAACCATTTGTAGCTCTTTGGCTCGGTCATAATGAACGGGCTCTCCTTTAACCGGCTTGTGAGGCAATTTCTGGTCTCCCAAGGAAAGCAGGCCTCTCTTCATTTCGACCAGAGAGGGGTTCTTCGACTGTAGTTTGGCGACAATGTAAGAGGCGGCGACGGAGGGTTGGAGCGTTTCGCCGCAGGTAAAAATATCAACGGCCGCATAGCCGTACTCGGGCCATGTGTGGATGGTCAGGTGGGATTCCGCAATCACGACCACTCCGCTGATTCCAAAGGGGCTAAATTTGTGGAACCGACTTTCAATGATGGTGGCTTTCGCTTCCTTCGCAGCAGTAACCAGAATGTCTTCGATCTTCTTCACGTCATTCAAAATCTTGGAGTTGCAATCTTTCAACTCCACCAGCAAGTGCGTCCCTAAAGCGTGCACTCTATTTGCCCCCTTTCGTTATGGGTGGGGTGAAGCCACCCCGTTTTGTTTGTTTGTGAGTAGTCTCACCTCCTTTTCTCCTGGAATCATCAAAAAGGTCAAAGAAATTTGTGTAAATATATAGCAATATTTTTTTTTGTCAAGTATAAAAAGTCACCACTAATTGGGGTCGGCCGATGTCGTCTCGTCTATAGGTTGAGGTTTTTGACATTTGTCCTATTTTCCGGAAAGACCCCCTCCGTTGAATAAAAGTTTATATCACATATGAACGGATATTCAATGCCGGTTTTGGAATGAATTGGCGGTTTTTGAGAGTTATTAGGTCAAAAGAACCCTGCATTTGATTTCTAAAGATTGTTTTTGATAGCATACCTAAAATATGGCCCATTTTCTCTTCCAACGGTTTTGGCAGCTTCTCATTACGCTCTTCGGAATCACCCTTCTGACCTTCGGCATCATGCATCTGGCCCCGGGAGACCCGACCGATCTTCAAACCGCCCTTAATCCTAAAGTATCGGCGCAAGCCAAGGAAAACTTAAGAAGGCTTTACGGACTGGACCGGCCGCTTCACATCCAATACCTCGATTGGCTGCGGCGCTTCGTCACGTTGGATCTCGGCCGCTCCTTTGTCGATGGCGCGCCGGTCTCTCAAAAGATCCTGGATCGGCTGCCGATCACGGTGGCGATCAACCTGCTGACCCTGGCGGTGATTGTTCTGGTCGCCTTTCCGATCGGCATCCTCTCGGCGACGCGCCAATACTCCTGGATGGACAAGGCGACCACCCTCTTTGTTTATATCGGGTTTTCCCTCCCCAGCTTTTGGCTGGCCCTGCTGCTGATGCTTCTCTTCGGCGTTTATCTCGGATGGCTTCCCCTCTCCGGATATCAATCGCTGACGACGGCGCAGCTCTCCCCGCTCGAGCGGTTGATCGACTGGGCGCGCCACCTGATCTTGCCGGTCCTCACCGCCTCCCTCATCGGTCTGGCCGGGTATTCGCGGTATCTTCGATCGGAGATGCTGGAGGTGATCCGTCAGGACTATATCCAGACGGCCCGGGCGAAAGGGCTCTCCGAGCGGCAGGTGATTTACAAACACGCGCTTCGGAACGCGTTGATCCCGGTGGTCACCCTGATGGGGCTGGAGCTGCCGACATTGATCGGCGGGAGCGTGATTATCGAGACGATTTTCGCCATTCCGGGGATCGGGCAGCTCTCCTTTCAGTCGGTGTTGGCCCGTGATTACCCGGTGATCATGGGGCTGACGGTCTTCGCCGCGGTGCTGACGTTGATCGGCAATCTTCTCGCCGATCTTTCGTACGCCTGGGTCAATCCGAGGATACGCGTTTCGTGAGGAAGGGACCGGGGCCGGGTGTCGGGTGCCGGAGAAAACCAAAATAAAAGGGACTCAATGAAACAAACCGAGATGCAACCAGCGGCCTCTTCCGCCGACCCCCGGCCCCCGACCCCCGGCCCCCCTCTTTTCTGGCGGCGGTTCAAGCGGAATCGGGTGGCGCTGGCGGGGAGCCTGATCGTCCTGACGATCTTTCTCGTGGCCGTCTCGGCGCCGCTCTTGGCGCCGCATGATCCCTACGAAATCAACATTGAAAAGATCCTCCAGCCGCCGAGTTTCGAACATCCGTTCGGAACCGATCCGCTCGGACGGGATGTTCTCAGCCGGGTCATCTGGGGGGCGCGGATCTCCCTTTGGGTCGGGTTCGTGGCGGTGGGGATCGCGATTCTGATCGGCATTGGAGTCGGCGCGCTGGCCGGTTTTTACGCGGGAAAGATCGATGCGATTCTGATGCGGCTGGTCGACATCATGCTCTCCATCCCGACCTTTTTTCTGATCCTGGCGGTGATCGCCATTCTGGAGCCGTCGATCTGGAACATCATGATCGTGATCGGTCTGACCGGATGGATGGGGGTGGCGCGTCTGGTCCGGGGGCAGTTTCTCGGGATCAAGGAGATGGATTACGTGACGGCGGCGCGGGCGCAGGGGGCGCGCGATTTCAGATTGATCGTCCGCCACATTCTCCCCAACGCCCTCTCGCCGGTTTATGTCGCCGCCGTGCTGGGGATCGCGGGAGCGATTCTCACCGAGTCGGCGCTCAGCTTTCTCGGCATCGGCGTTCAGCCGCCGAAGGCAAGCTGGGGGAGCATCCTGACGGCGGGCAAGGACAACATCGAGATCGCCTGGTGGCTCTCGGTCTTTCCCGGCCTCGCCATCTTCGTCACGGTCCTCGGCTACAATCTCCTGGGGGAAGGCCTGCGCGACGCGCTCGATCCGCGGCTGAAATTGTAGGGGCGTATTGCAATACGCCCCTACATCCGAAATCTACGCGGCTTTTTTCAGCCGCTCGTATTCCGACTTGCAATAAGCCAGGTGCTTGCGCTCGTCTTGAAGCCCGCGTTGGACATATTGAAGAATGTCGGGCGGAAAGTTCTTGGTTGCCCCCGCTTCATAGGCGGAGACCGCCGACTCCTCATTGGAGACCATGGCCGAGAGGATCGCGTCGGCCCCGCCGAGTTTGGAGACGGCCGTCCAGCCTTTTTGGAGAACCCCCATGCCGCCCGGCTTTTTCTCGGGGTCTCCCCCGTACTGCCGAACAAAGGGAGAGAGCTCCCGGACATGGCGTTCGTGGTCGCCCCGGAACGTGATGAAGCTGTCCCGGAGGGTGGGGTGTTTGTCGAGGCCGTCGATCGCCGTGTTATAGGCGCCGATGGCGTTGTGGTCCGTTTCGATCAAGTCGTTTAATGCTTCGACAATTTCGTCGTCGCGCATGATGGCGCCTTTGTATTCCATGCCGCTTCCTCCTTATCTGATGAACCGGTTAGGCCGCTTTGATCAGTAGATATTTCTCCGGTATCTCGTGAAAGTGTTTCCGGCACGAGTCGCCGCAGAAATAGTATTTTCTCCCCTCATATTTCAGCGAGGTTGAAAGTTTTTCGTCGATCAGGACCCCGCAAACAGGATCTCGGCTCATGAACGTCCTCTCTTTAATGGGTTGATACAGGCTGCGGCCGCATCAAGAAGCGGTTCGCGCGCAAACGAGAAAGAGGAGGATCTCCTCCATTGCTGCCGGACCGAACACGGACAGATTGGTTCGAGAGGGTGGAATACCAGACTGCGAAGATCGGTCGGGGCCGCAAGCACTTCTGAAGACTGCAAGCAGGATGCCGCCGTTAGGGACCCGATCAGGCAGCGCTGATTGCGCTGAGGGAGGAAAAGAAAAATGCGGAAAGGACTTCTTGTGCCGGACTGATACACATCCGCCCGGGAAGGGAAGATCGGGTGTGCTCTTCTTGCACAGCCGGATTAAGGAACGGCCTGCGGCTCCGCGCGGTTCCCGGAGATCTTCCACTGAGGCAGGTTATATTGGATCCCGATCGGCGAGGGTTCGATTCCTTTGAATCGCTTGTGAACAATCGGCAGGGCCATCGGGTAATATAAGAAGGTGTAAGGCTGGTCTTCCGCGATCAACCGGTGCAGCTCCTGATAAATTTTTTTCCGTTCTTCCTGATTGCAGGTTTCCCGACCTTTGACCAGGAGGTCATCGACCCGGGGGTTCTGATACGAGATGAAATTGAACTCCCCCTCTTTGGTTTTGCTGGAGTGCCAGATGGCGTAAATATCGGGATCGAGCCCCACCCCCCAGCCCATGATGACTGCTTCAAATTGCTTCTTATCGATAAATTGGTGCAGCAGTGTTTGCCATTCCAAGACCCGGATCTCCACCTGAATGCCGATCTCTCTCAAGCCCTGTTGGATGATCTCCGCCGCTTTCGCCCGCTCCGCATTGCCTTGATTGGTCAGGAGGGTAAAGGCGAACGGCGCTCCCTCTTTTTTGAGAAGGCCGTCCTTGTCGAGACTCCATCCGGCCTCCGCCAAGAGGGCTTTGGCCTTCTGAGGATCGTAATCAAGATCCTCCACGTCGGGATTAAAGGCCCACGACTCGGGAATGTACGGGCCGGTGGCCGGCTTGCCGAGGCCGAGGAGGACCCCCTGGATGATCGCGTTTTTGTTGACGGCATGCGTGAGCGCCTGGCGGACCCGCTTGTCCGAAAATTTGGGGTCCCGTAGATTGTAGCCGAGATAGGTATAACTCAACGCCGGGTATTTGAATTTGTTGAATTCGGTTTTAAAGAAGCGATCGTCGGTCTGCTTCTGGTGCTGAACCGGGGAGAGGGTCATCATGTCGATATTCAGCGCTTTTAATTCCAGAAATTGGGTCGCCGTATCGGGAATGAGCCGGTAGATGTACTCCTCGATCTCCGGTTTTCCCTCGAAGTAGTCGGCATTGGCCTTGACGACGACCTTCTGCCCCGTCACCCACTCCGAGAACCGAAACGGGCCGGTGCCGACCGGACTGCGGTTGAACGGATCGTTGTTGAGATCTTTTCCCTCAAGGAGATGCTTCGGAATGATCCCCATCCCCCAGCTTTCCAGGCCGGGGGCAAACGGCACCCGATAACTGACCCGAACCGTGTGCGGATCGATCTTCTCGACCTTCTCTACCGTTTCGAAGTTGCTGCTGTAGGGGGTGGCGATGTTCGGATCGATAATTTGTTGATAGGTGAAGAGAACGTCGTCGGCGGTGAACTCCCGGCCGTCGTGCCATTTTACCCCTTTCCGCAGATGAAAGGTCGCCAGCCGGCAGTCGGGGGTCATCTCAAACGACTCGGCGAGGTCGCCGACCAGACGGATGTTTTTGTCGTATTTCACCAGGCCGTTGAAGACGAGGCTGGCGATGTCCACCGAGGCGCTGTCGGTGGCGAGCATCGGAATCAATCGCTTCGGCTCGCCGATCGACGCCTCGGCCAGCGCGGTGGGGTTCTTCGGCGCTTTCGGCTGCGTGCAGCCCCAGATCGAGGCAAAGATCAGAACGAAAAGAGAGATCCTTGCGAAATTGGATTGAAACGTTTTTGGGTTCCGGAAATTCATCAGCGACCCGACACGGCGGTTGACTCCGGTATATCAGAGTCCGAACCGTTTGGCAATCACCCGGCCGGAACTTTCAGCAAATGAGAAAGGAGCGGTTTGAAAACGGCGGAGGGGATCGGTCCGTTCGGACCGATCCCCTCGCGGGTTTGTTAGAGAGGTTCTAAACGCTTAGCTCTTTTGCAATTTCCGAAGGAACGGAAGGCCCATCAGGCCCGCCGCGACCAGCAGCAGCGCGCTCGGTTCGGGAACCTGAGCGGACGGAGTTGACGTGAGCCCGATGAAATCGATTTCAAGCAGCTCGCTCTGATATCCTCCGAAATTCGTCGTTTCGGCGATCCTGAAATAGCCCCCCGTGACGGCCTGATCGAAAATGAACCAGTAAGCTTGATCGATCTCCGGAGCGTAATCATCGGTCTCAAGCCCGCTTGAAGAGGCGAGAATGGTCGCGCTGGCCGAGGAATTGAACCCGTTAAAGAGGAGATCGGATTGCGTACAGGAGGTGTCGTAGCAATAACGAAGCGAGAAGGGATCCAAGCCGGCATCCTCAAAGAAGACCAACCCGGTCACGGAAACGTCCTGTGTCGACGTCCGCAGCGTGACGGAGGAGCTGTCTCTGAAGTCGATATTCAGCGCGGCGTCCGACGACTCGTTGACAAAGCCGGCGTCGTCGAGCTTGGCGATCTCGCTGTTGACCCTGGAGGCAAGCTGGCTGGAGGAGACCTCGTTGGGGTCGATGGTGCCGGTGTGCGACTGGTAATAGAGGCGGTCGGTCGTCTGGATCGTGAGCGGTCCGCCGAGGGCCGTGGCCGATGTGGCGACTCCCGAGCTATTGAGTGTCAGTTGGAAACCGGCGGTGCCGTTGACGGTAAAAGGAGCGGCGGTGGCGCTGGTCGGCGAGGTCCAGTCCGAAAGGATGTAGGCTTGAGAAATAGAAAGGGCCCACGCGGGCGAGGCGGCGCCGAACATCAGGGTGATTGCTGCAACGATTGTCAGCGCCCGAATGCCGCGTTGTCTTAACGGAAAAGCCGTCGATAGGGTGGGCATGGTCTTTAGTGCTCCTTGAAGAGAGTGATCGTGTTATGCAGCCCACGGGACGAGGATTCGTCTTTGTAGCGTGCCGATGGACTTACCAGACAAATTAGCCTGAATTGGAATAATCCTACGTGATCCGTCTATTCATTGTCAAATAAATAATTTACCTATTTTCTTACTTATTTATACATCTTTGTCGGATGTGAGATCAGCATACAGCGATAAATGCCCAGGCGTAACAAGGGGACTATTGATTTGACGGAGGGTTGGAGGGGGGGTGTCGCGGCGTTCAGCCGTTACTTCGAATACAAATGACACCGCACGGTGTGCCCCGTACCGCGTTCGGTCTCTTCCGGATAGGTCTCGCGGCAGACCGTCATCACCTCCGGGCAGCGGGGGTGGAAGTGGCAGCCTCTCGGCGGGTTGATCGGGGAGGGAATTTCGCCTTCGAGGCGGAGGATGGTTCGCTTCTGATCGGCGTCGATCTGGGGGACGGCGGAGAGGAGGGCGCGGGTGTAGGGGTGCTGTGGATGGTTCAAGACCGCCTCGACCGGACCGTACTCCACGATCCGGCCGAGATACATCACGGCGACCTCATGAGCGAAGTATTCCACCACGGAGAGATTATGCGTGATGAAAAGATAAGCGAGTCCCAGCCGTTCCTGGAGTTCTTTCAGAAGATTCAGAATCTGCGCCTGGACCGAAACGTCGAGCGCGCTCGTCGGCTCATCGCAGACGATAACCTTCGGATCGACGGCGAGGGCGCGCGCGATGCAGATCCGCTGCCGCTGCCCGCCGGAGAACTCGTGTGGGTAGCGCGGCTTCGCCTCGATGGGAAGACCGACCTGTTCTAAAAGTTGATCGACACGGGCCTCTGCTTCGGAGGAGGATTTTGCGCGCCGTTGCGCTTCGATCCCTTCGTTGATGATGTCGCCGACCATCATCCGGGGATTCAGCGAGGCGTAGGGGTCTTGGAAGATGATCTGGCAGTCGCCCCGCTTTTCCCGAAGGGCCGGACCGGAGAGGGTCGTCAGCTCGACATCGCCGAATCGGACCTTCCCGCCGGTCGGACGGATCAGCTGAAGAATCGCCTTCCCCGCCGTCGTCTTCCCGCAGCCCGACTCGCCGACGAGGGCGATTGTCCGTCCGGACCGAAGCGACAGAGAAACCCCATCGACCGCCTTCACATGACCGACGACCTTCTTAAAGAGCCCTTTGTGAATGGGGAAGTGAACTTTCAAATCGGTGACCTGTAGAAGGGAGCCGTTTGTTTGAAGCGGTGTTTTTCGAGTTGCTGCGACGGGTGAAGCGGCTGTCCCGGTGGCCGTTGCGGGTCGTGTGGCCGCGACGGCCGGATCGTAGAGATGGCATCGGACGCCGCTCCCGGCTTCCGCAATCCAGCGGGGATCGATCTTCTCGCAAGCCTCCCACGCCGCTTCGCACCGGTTGGCGAAGCGGCAGCCGACGAATTCCCGGTTCAGCGGCGGAACGCTGCCGCGAATCACGCCGAGGTTCTCTCCCCGTTTGTTCCGGCTCGGCAGGGAATGAAAGAGCTTCTGCGAATAGGGATGGCGCGGGTTGTCGAAGAATGCGGCGCGGTCGGCGGTTTCGACGATCTGCCCGGCATACATCACCGCGACACGGTCGGCCATCTCAGAGACGACCGCGAGATCGTGGGTGATCAGGAGAATCGCCATCCCCCGGTTCTTCTGCAACTGTCGGAGCAGATCGAGAATCTGCGCCTGGATCGTCACATCGAGCGCCGTCGTCGGCTCGTCGGCGATTAACACCTCCGGCTCGCCGGCAAGCGCCATCGCGATCATGATCCGCTGCTTCATTCCCCCCGACATCTGGTGGGGGTATTCGTCATACCGCCGGACCGGATCGGGGATGCCGACCGAAGCGAGGAGATCGCACGCCCGCTTTTTCGCCGCGGCGCCGTCGAGGGAAAAATGATGCTGCAATGTCTCTGCAATTTGATCGCCGACCGTGATCACCGGATTGAGGCTCGTCATCGGCTCTTGAAAGATCATCGAGAGCCGATGGCCGCGCAAGGGGCGCATCGCCACTTCCGGGAGCGTGCAGAGATCCTGCCCTTCCAACAAAATTTCCCCCGCTACGATCCGCCCCGCCGGCTCGGGAACCAGCCGCATCAGCGACAGCGCCGTCATCGATTTCCCGCAGCCCGATTCTCCCAACAGGGCGAAGGTCTCCCCGCGGCGGACTTCGAACGAAATCCCATCGACTGCTCGGACGACTCCCGCGTCGGTGTGGAACCAGGTCTTCAGGTCGGTGACTTTCAGGACGGGATCAGGGTTGTTCATGCGCGCCCTCTCAACCGCGGGTCCAACGCGTCCCGCACCGCGTCGGAGAAAAGGTTCGCCGACAAGACCAATCCGAACATGAAGACGAAGGCGGCGATCAGCGACCACCAGACGATCGGCTCGCGCGCCATCTCCATCCGGGCGCTGTTGATCATGTTTCCCCACGAGATCATCGCCGGATCGACGCCGACCCCGACATAAGAGAGCACCGCCTCGGCGAGGACCAGGCCGCTGAAGTCGAGCACCACCGAGATCAGGACGATATGCATGACGTTCGGAAGGATATGCCGAATAATGATCCGCCAGCTTCCGACCCCCAATGCGGTCGCGGCCTGGACATAATCCATTTCCCGCAGCTTCAGCGTCTCCCCGCGCAAGAGGCGGCAGAGGCCGATCCAGCCGGTGACGCCGAGAATAATGCAGAGAAAGAGGAGTCGAACGTCGGCGCGCCGTGTGACGCTGGTGAAGGCGTCGGCGTTCTGATCCATGTAGACCTGAAGGATCAAAACCGCCGCGGCGATCAGAAGAACCCCCGGCACCGAGCTGAGGGTGGTGTAGATATATTGAATGACATCATCGACCCATCCCCGGAAGTAGCCTGCGGCAATCCCCAGGAGGACGGCGAAGGGGAGCATCACCAGCGTCGTCACGGTCCCGATCACCAATCCGGTCCGGATCGCCTTGAGCGAGAGATAGAGAACATCCTGCCCCACCTTATCGGTTCCAAGGAGATGATATTGAGTGCTGAGCGACCAGGCGATGCCGGCCACCGCCAACATCAACGTGATCGTTCCCAACGTGGCCCGCCAGGCGGTTTCGGTCTTTCCCTTCAGAATGGCCTGCGCCATCGCTCCCGGCTCGGTTCCATGCCGCCGGCTGAGGAGGAAGAGAAAGTGAATGTTGACGATGAGGGCCGCGACGAGGCCGAGGAGCCCCCCCTGGAGGGCGGTGAAGGCCACATCCTGCGACCACTCCTTTTCCGGGTCGGCAAGATGCGCCCCGCCGAAGCGCAGCCTGGGAAAGAGGCGCGCCTGGGTGCCGTCGGGCATTTCGACCGTCTCCTTCGCGTAGGCGTGGGTGGCGAGCGGGGCGGAGTAGGTCCGCTCGGTATTTTTTCGAAGCCGGTCGGTCATGACGTCGAGAAGCGAGAGGACTTCCGGCGAATACTGTGTCTTCTGTCCGGCCTCGGTCGCCGGCAGCCGTTTTTTGAAGTGGATCGAATCGATGAGGCCGATGCCGACGTAAGCGAGCAGGATCACCATCGCCGCCATCGCCACCGGACGCCGGCGGATCTGCCGCCAGGGGGCGCGCAGCGGCTCGCGCCGGGAGGCGTAAAGGCCGAAACCGACAGCGGCGGCCAATAGAAGAAAGACCAAGAGGTCGGTCCAGAGGATCACCGGAAGGATCGACATCAGTTCAACCTCACGCGCGGATCGACGAGGGTATAGGAGAGGTCGGTCAGGATCAAACCGATGATGTAGAGGACCGAGCCGAGAAAGACCATCGCCCGGACGATCGCGAAATCTTGGCTGTTGATCGCGTCGATCGTGTAACTTCCGAGGCCGGGGATGCCGAAGAACGACTCGGTCAGAAGGGAGCCGAGAAAAAGGAGGGGGATGACGACGACGACGCCGGTCAAAATCGGGACCAATGCGTTCCGCAAAACATGGCCGAAGAGAACCCGCAGCTCGGAGAGCCCCTTGGCGCGCGCCGTCCGGACATATTCTTTGCCGATCTCTTCCAGGAAGATCGTTCGGTACCAGCGCAACCCGCTCCCGATCCCGGCGACCAGGCCGATCAGGACCGGAAGGAGGATAAACTTCAGGGCGGTGAGGCCGTCGGCGTATCCGGAGATCGGGACGAGCCGCAGGACCTTGCTGAAGAGGTACTGGCCGCCGATGATGTAGAAGAGAGAAGAGATCGACATCATCGCCACCGCGACGATCACCCCCCAGAAATCGATGTAGGTGGCGCGGAAAAAGGCGACCAGCATCGCGGCGGTGATATTCACGAGGAGGCCGATGATCAAAGCGGGGAGCGCGATGGAAAGGCTCGGCCACATCCGCTGTTTGATGTCGGCCCCGATTTCACGGCCGTCGTCGGCCGGTCCGAAGTCGAACACGAAGAGCTTCACCGATTTTTCGAAGAAGATCGTCCTGGTGAATTTCTCCATCCCCTCCGCGGCGGGGTTGAAAAGGGTCGGCTTGTCGTAGCCGTGCTCCGCTTTCCACTTGTCGATCGCCTCCTGGTTCACCCGCTTCATCCCGAGGTGCATCCGGGCCATGTTGTCCGGCGTGTTCACGACAAAGAAGAGAAGAAAGGTGAGGAGGTTCACACCGATCAGAATCGGAATCGCATAAAGGATCCGGCGGATCAGGTAGCCGATCATTTCGGTGCCCCCTGCTCCTTGCGCCGGTAGGTCGCCACTGCCGGGAGGGTGCCGGCAACAAGAACGGCGACGATCGCCGCCACCGGCCACCAGACCGGCCTGTTCCAGACCCGGCGCTGTCGGGCGCGGAGATCGGGATCGAGCTTCCCATATTTCAAGGTATTGTTCGCCATCAGATTCGGCTTGATGTTGTGGCGCCAGGCATGATGGAGGCCGAACTGTTTCGGGTGGAAGCCGGAGACCCAGGGGGCGTCGCGCCGGACGATCTCCAGCATCCGGTCGATGATCGCCTGCCGCTCCGGCGTGTTCTCCATGTTCTTCATCTTCTCGAAGAGGCGGTCGAACTCCGGGTTTGCGTAATTGGTCGCGTTTTCCCCGTTTTTCCCCGCCTTGGCGTTCGGACCGTAGAGGAGGAAAAAAAAGTTCTCCGGATCGGGATAGTCGGCGTTCCATCCCCACTGGAACATCTGCGCCGTCCCCTTGAGCATCTTGTCCTGAAAGCGGTTGTAATCGGTCGCCCGGACGACCAGTTGAATGTTCAGCTTCTCGAACTGCTTGCGCATCCAATCGAGGCTCGATTTCGCCTCCGGCCCGGTGCCGGTGGTGTCGAAGTTGAGGATCAACGGCCGCCCGGTTTTGGCGTCGCGGCCGTTGGGGTAGCCGGCCTCGGCCAAAAGCCGCCGGGCGGTCTCGATCGATTTCTGCTGGGGGCGTCCGTTCACCCAGTCGTAAACATAACGATTGATCCCCGCCGCTCCCTCCGTGTAGCCGAAGATCCCCGGCGGGAGGGGGCCCTGCATCGCGATGCCCCGTCCGTTCCGGAAGATGGCGATCGACTCCTCTTGATCGACGGCGATGGCGATCGCCCGGCGGAGCTTGCGGGCCGATTCGGAGTCTCCCCCCACCACCGGGTCGAGCATGTTGATCCCGAGGTAGAAGGTGCTCGTCTCCACGCTGGTGATCAGCCGGATTCCCTTTTCCTTCATCTCCGCCGTGATGTCGGCGTCCCCCTGGCCGCCGATCCGGACCGCCTGATCGAAGTTGTCGGAGGCGATCCCGGCGCTGTCGTAATAACCCTGGAGGAACTTGTTCCAGATCGGAATTCCTTCTTTCTCCAGGGTGAAGACGACCTTGTCGATGAAGGGGAGCGGCTTGCCGGCGTCGGCGAGCAGGCCGGATTGTTCGTCTTCCGGCTCTCCCTCGGTCGGATAGGCTTCGCCGTGGAAATTCGGATTTCGCTCCAGAACCATCTGGCGGTTCGGATTGTTCACCGTCAGCATGTACGGCCCCGTTCCGATCGGATACCAGTCGAGGGTGATGTTTTTTTCGATCAGCCCCGGCTGCGAGTAAAACCGGTCGGCTTCATGCGGGACCGGGGCGAAGAAGGGCATCGCCAGCCAGTAGAGGAACTGCGGATATTTGCCGGCGACCTTGATCCGATAGGTGTGCCGATCGACCACTTTGACCCCCGAGAGGGGATACTCCCGCAGATCGAGGAAGGCCCCCGGTTCGGCCTTCTCCTGTGCCTTCCGAAGGGTTTCGCCGAGCTCCCGCAGGCCGACGATATAATCCGACATGAAGCCGTAGATCGGGGAGTGGATCTTCGGGTGGGCCAGCCGTTTGATCTGGTAAACATAATCCTCGGCGGTCAGCTCCCGGCTGCCGGTCTGCTTGAAGTCGCCGAGCGAGGAGATCCGGTCGAGCCCTTCCGGGCCGAGGGAGTGATAAAGAGGGCGGCCCCCCGGATCCCGTGCGAAGGCCGGGTGCGGCTGATAACGAATGCCCGGCTGGATTTTGATCTCATAGAGACTGAATGCAACCTGCTCGGCCGGCGTATCCTCGTTGACCCGCTCCCCCTGGGCGTTGAGATAAACGGGGGTCGGCATCCCGGCGGCGGTCAAGGGAACCAGCGTGTAAGGCCGCTTCAGGTAGTGATACTGGAAGGGGGGCTCGTAGATCTGTGCGGTGAAGATGATTTCGTTGGAGGAGTACGACTGCGCCGGATCGAGGTGCTTCGGCCGCTCGCTGAAGGAAGAGTAGAGGATATTCTTCCCCTCTTCCTGTCGAGGATAAGGGTTGTTCAACGGGGGTCCGGCGCATCCGACGAACGGGAGCAGGATCAACGCTGAGATGAGTTTTTTTACAAAAAGAAGGTTCATGCCTATAAGGCACGATCATACTGATTTTTGAGACAAAACTCAATGGGGCCGTTGGCCGGCCCCATCTTTTAGAAAGGGTTCGTTATTATTTCGCCGGGGCGGGCGCGGCGGGCGCTCCTTCCGGGGAATTGGCCGGAGAATCGGCCGAAGGATCGGCCGGAAGGGTGTTCGGGCCGCCCGCGGCCGGAAGCTCTTTGGGAATGAGTTCATCTTTCGTTTCGGTGTCGATGATCGATGAGGCGATCGAGCGTTCCCGGCTTAAGATCGAAAGGCTCAACGAGGTGACCATAAAAAGGATGGCCGCCCCTACGGTCAGCTTGCTCAAGAAGGTGGCGGCGCCGCGGCTGCCGAAGATCGTTTGGCTCGATCCTCCGAAGGCGGCCCCCATCTCGGCCCCCTTGCCGGCCTGCAGCAGAACGACGGCCATGAGAATGAGGCAGACGATAATATGGATGACGGCGATCAGTGTGTACATCGGTTCTCCTCTAGACTAAAACTTGCATAATACTCGATCCGGGCGCGCATTTCAACTGCGATCTGCGCGGCGAATCATTTCTCTTTCGCTTTGACTCCCAAATCGATCATATTACAAAACGACTCGGCAAACAGGCTGGCGCCCCCCGCCAATACGCCGTCGATATCGGCCTCTTCCATGAAGGCCGCAATGTTTTTCTCTGTTGCGCTCCCGCCATAAAGAATACGCGGTGTGTCGGCCTCTTCTTCTTTCGAAAGAGAGCGGAAAAAGTCCCGGATCCGGCGGTGGACCTCTTCCGCTTCCGACGGCTGCGGGGTCAGCCCCGTGCCGATCGCCCAGACCGGCTCGTAGGCGATGATCCAGTCCGAGGGGCCCGGCCGGAGATCATCCAGTGCTTCTCTGATCTGTCGCTCAATGACTTCCCCGGTTTTTTCTTCTTCCCGCTCTTCGCGGGTTTCGCCGACGCAAAGGATCGGGATCAGCCCCGCCCGCAGCGCCCCCCCGATCTTTTTATGGATCAATGCGTTCGTTTCGCCGAAGTAGGTCCGGCGCTCCGAGTGGCCGATGATGACATGGCGGCATCCGGCATCGCGAAGCATCAGCGGTGAGACCTCGCCGGTATACGCCCCCCGCTCCTCAAAATGGACGTTCTGGCCCGCCAATCCGATTTGGAGCGGCCTCTCTTTCAGAAAGTCGGCCATGGGGGCCAACATCGTGAAAGGGGGGGCGACGATCGTTTCCCAGGGGGCCCCGGGGAGCTGCGGCCACCGCTTCTCGACCGCTTGAAGATATTCCCGTGCTTCAGCGATCGTCTTGTTCATTTTCCAGTTGGCGATGAAGCAGGGGGTGCGCATTTGTCATGGCCCGGGTCTGCGGCGGGGCGACCCATGCGGCGCCCCGACAGGGTTATCCTTCTTTTTCCGGCAGAACGGTCAGTCCGGGAAGCTCTTTTCCTTCCAGAAGCTGCAGGGCCGCCCCGCCGCCGGTGGAGATGAACGAGATATTCTCCGATTCGCCCGCCCGGTGAACGGCCAGCGCGGTCTCCCCGCCGCCGACGATCGTCAACGCATACGAGTTGGCAACCGCATGGGCGACGGCAAAGGTTCCGCGCGAGTAGGCGTCCATCTCAAAAACGCCCATCGGGCCGTTCCAGAGGATCGTCTTGGCATTGGCCAGCACTTCGGTGAAGAGGTGAACCGACGCGGGGCCGATATCGAGCCCGATCCACCCCTTCGGGATCTCCTGGACCGGAACCCGCATCGTCTCGGCCGCCGGATCCATGCTGGTGGCCACCACACAATCGACCGGAAGGTAGAACTTGATCCCCCGCTCGATCGCATGCTCCTTGATCTCCCTCGCGAAATCGAGCATCGAATCTTCGACCAGCGAGTTGCCGACATCGTGTCCCAGCGCCTTTAAAAAAGTATAAGCCATGCCGCCGCCGATGATGACTTTATCGACCTTTTTCCCGAGGTTTTCGATCACCCCGATTTTTCCGGAGACCTTTGCTCCTCCCAGGATCGCCACGAAGGGCCGGGCGGGGTTGGCCACCGCCCCCTCCAGATAGGAGATCTCCTTTTTCATCAAAAACCCGCACGCCTTGGTCTTGACGAATTGGGTGATGCCGGTGACCGAGGCGTGGCTGCGATGAACCGTTCCGAAAGCATCGTTGATATAGACGTCGATCCCAAGATCGGCCAATGCCTTGGCAAAGCCCTCATCGTTCTTTTTCTCGCCGGGATGAAAGCGGAGGTTTTCCAGGAGAAGGACGTCGCCCGGTTTCAACCGGGCCACCATATTTTGAACCTGAGGCCCGATGCAGTCGGGGGCGAATTGGACCTCCTTCCCGAGAAGGCGCTGGAGCCGCTTCGCGACCGGGGCGAGCGAATGGCGCGGATCGACCCCTTTCGGCCGATCGAGATGGGAGGCGAGAATGATGATGGCCCCCTCGTCGATGGCGTAATTGATGGTCGGAAGGGTCGAGCGGATTCGGGTGTCGTCGGTGATATGAAGATCGCTGTCCAATGGGACGTTGAAATCGGCCCGGATGAAAATCCGTTTTCCTTTGATCGGGATATCCTCAATCGTCAGTTTGTTCATGTGCATGGGTATGATCCTTCATTTGTGCGTAGGGGGACCGTATGTGTGGTAGGGTTGCAATACGCCCCTACCGATTTTATTTATGTCCTGCGATGTAGAGAATCAGATCTCGAACGCGGCAAGAGTAGCCCCATTCGTTGTCGTACCAGGCGATCACCTTCACCATCCGATTCCCGATCACCTTGGTCAGGGTTCCATCGACAATCGAAGAGTGGGCGTTGCCGTTAAAATCAGTCGAGACCAACGGCGCTTCGGTGTACTGCAAAATCCCCTTCATCTCTTTCTGGGCTGCGTTGGAGAGGGCCGTGCGGACCGATGCCTCCGTGGCATCCGATTCCAGCTCTGTAACCAGATCGACCACCGAGACATTCGGGGTCGGCACCCGGATCGCCATGCCGTCCAACTTTCCGGCCAGCTCGGGGAGGACCTCCGAGAGCGCTTTGGCGGCGCCGGTGGTGGTCGGGATCATCGAGAGCGCGGCTGCCCGCGCCCGTCTTAAGTCCTTATGGGGCAGGTCGAGCAATTGTTGATCGTTTGTGTAGGAGTGGACCGTCGTCATCAGGCCCCGCTTGATCCCAAATTGGTTCGACAGCACCTTGGCCACCGGGGCAAGGCAGTTGGTCGTGCAGGAGGCGTTCGAAATGATGTGATGACGGCTTGAATCGTACTTCTCTTCGTTCACTCCCAAAACAAGGGTGATATCGGGGTTCTTCGCCGGGGCGGAGATGATCACCTTTTTGGCCCCGGCGGCGAGATGCTTCTCCGCGCCGGCCCGGTCGGTGAATTTGCCGGTCGATTCGATCACCACGTCAATCGCCATCTCCTTCCAGGGGAGGGCGGCGGGGTCTTTCTCTTTGGTGATCCGGACCGATTTGCCGTCGACCAGCAGGGCATCGTCCTTCGCTTCAATCTCATGATCGAAGATGCCGTGCACCGAATCGTATTTGAGAAGATGGGCGAGGGTCTTGGCGTCGGTTAAGTCGTTGATCGCAACAAACTGCAAATCGGGATTCGCGAACGCGGCTCGGAAGACATTTCGTCCAATCCTTCCAAATCCATTAATCGCCACGCGTACTGACATGATCCGCTCCTTTTTTAAGGATTCTTAAAAGAATAAAGAATGACGTAAGGGGTGAGGCGTTGGGCGTAAGGGGGAAAGGCAAAAGAAAAAATCTTTTACCACCCACGCCTCACGGTTCTTAAAACGAAGCCTCTTCCTCGTCCAGCCTGAAGAATTGGGTCGGCGTCGGGGTCTCGACCTTGAACTCCTTCGGTTCGGTCCCCCTGACGAAAATTTCGACGACCCCTTTCTCTTCACCGGGAGGGGCGAGGAGCCCCGTTTGCGGGTCTATCTTAGCATAAACGATATTGTCAGGGATAGAGAAAGGAGTGATCGGAAAACGGGAGAGACTCTCCTGCATAAAGGACATCCAGATCGGCAGGGCGGTGCTTCCGCCGGCCTCCCGGTCTCCCAAGGAGCGATTGTCGTCAAACCCCACCCAAACGCCCGCCACCAGGTTGGGGGCAAAGCCGATGAACCAGGCATCGGTGAACTCGTTTGTCGTCCCGGTCTTGCCGGCCAGCGGCCTTCCGAGCGATTTCGCTTTTCGCGCCGTTCCCCGTTGGATCACATCTTCCATCATGTTGGTCACCACGTAGGCGGTCTCTTTCGAGACGACCTGCTGCGGGGCCAACTCCCGATGCTCCAGGACCCGGCCGTTGTGGTCGCTCACCGAGATGATCAAGGTCGGCTCGACGCGGACCCCCCGATTGGCAAAGACGGCATAGGCGGAGGTTAATTCGGTGAGGGTAAGACTGGAAGAGCCGAGCGCCAGGGAGAGATCCCGGGTCATGGGACTCTGGATGCCGACCCGTTTCGCGAATTCAATGACGTTCCGGACGCCCACCTGCTCTAAAAGCCGGACGGTCGCAAGGTTTCGGGAATAGGTCAGCGCCTCCCGTAGGGTGATCAGCCCGTAGAATTTTTCTTCGTAGTTCTCCGGTTTCCAGACCGTGTCCAATTCCGCATCGGTGTAGACCACCGGATTGTCGAGGACCATGCTCGCCGGGGTCAACCCCCGCTCGATCGCCGTCGCGTAGATGATCGGCTTAAACGCGGAGCCGGGCTGCCTTTTCGCGACGATCGCGCGATTGAATTCGCTTCGCCTGAAGTCGTATCCTCCGACGAGCGCCTTGACCGCCCCGGTCGCCGGATCGATCGCAACGAGCGCCCCCTCCGCGGCCGGCTCCTGCTCGAGGCTGAAGAAGGCCCCCTTCCCCTCTTTGCCGGCCTTTTTCACCTTCACTTTGATCAGGTCGTGCACCTTGACGATGTCCGATACTTTCGGTTTTTCAATGACCTGTAGATCCTCCAGGCGCGATCCTTTCAGGCGACGGGCCGCCCAGGCCATCTCCTCCATCAACATCTTCCCGGTGACCCCCCCCGCCTGGACCAGAGCATATCCTTCTTTATCGGAGATCTGGGTGACATGTCCCTCTAAAATATCCCCCACGATCAAAGAAGAAACGGCGATTTCGGCCGCTTCCGCCGGCTCTTCATATTTGCCGAGCGGCCCCCGGTATCCCTGGCGCTTGTCCAGCTCGCGGAGGCCGGTCTTCACCGCCTGGTTGGCGGCGCGCTGCATGTCGATGTTGAGGGTCGTATAGACGTTGAGCCCCCCTTTGTAAACGGCGTCGTCGCCGTATTTGGCGATGAGGTATAGCCGGATATGCTCAAGGAAATGGAGGGCCAACGCTTCATCGGGGGCCATTTTTTGAAAGAAAAGATCTTGCCCGTAGGCCTTGCGGTATTGCTCTTCGGTAATGAATTTTTCATCCACCATCCGCCGCAGGACGACCCCTTGGCGCTGCTTCGCCTTTTGGGGATGGCGATAGGGAGAGTAGTCGTTCGGCGCCTTCGGAAGACCGGAGAGGAAGGCGACCTCCGCAAGCTGCAATTCACTGACGTCTTTCCCGAAGTAAGTCCGCGCCGCCACCTGGACCCCGTAGGCCCCATGCCCGAAGTAGATCTGATTCAGATAGATCTCAAGGATCTCATCTTTCGTCAGCATCATCTCCATTTTCCTGGCGAGGAGGATCTCTTTCAACTTTCGCTTCATCGTCCGCTCGGGGGTGAGAAAAAGCGAACGGGTCAGCTGTTGGGTGATGGTGCTCGCCCCCTGGCGAATCCGCATGTTCTCCAGATTGGTCAGGAAGGCCTTGATGATCCGGATGTAGTCGAAGCCGCCGTGCTCATAGAAGCGGGAATCTTCCACCGCTAAGATCGCCTGGATCAGCTCTTTCGGCATTCGGGTGAGGGGAACGAAGACCCGCTTTTCGATATAGAACTGTCCGACGACCCGGTTGTCGTCGGAATAGATCCGGGTCGCCTGGCTCGGCTCATAACTTCCCAGCATTTCGAGCGAGGGGAGGTCCCTGGAAAAATACCAGATGATCCCGCCGACGCTGAATGCAGCGATGAGGACAAGGGAGAAGAGAGAGAGAAGGAGCCACTTCAGCCATCGAAAGCGGCGCTTTCCTCCCTCGTTATTTTCGACCGGAAAATCCAAATTCACCCGGATTTACAAGAGAAAAGTAATTGAATCGAACCTTCAGGTTAGCGGTTTTCCCCCGCCTTGTCAAGGTTGACTTCCGTTGTTTTCAAAGGAAAAAGAAGCTCGTAGGGGCGGCCCGGGCCGCCGCGGGAAATCGAGGGGGAGTCGGCGGCTCGCCCCGACAGGGGATTGAAAACTTTCTCCGATTCTCTTATAGTACCCCAATTAGGTTGTGCATGCAGCGCTTTTATCGTGAAGCGCCCGTCAAAGGAGAGGGAGCGGTTTTTATGTTCCTCCAAGAAAGCGCAGGATGAATCCGGTTTCGCTTCTGATTTTTGATCTCGATGGCACCCTCATCGATTCCAAAAAAGATCTCGCCATTTCCGTCAACCTGACCTTTCGCGACCTCGGTCTTCCTGAAAAGCCTTTGGAGGAAATCTACGGCTATGTCGGAAACGGGGTTCGGCGGCTCATCCTCGATTCGCTGGGGGAGGCCGATCCCATTTTGCTCCGGCAGTCGCTGGAGATCTTCGAGGGGCACTACCTGAAACACCTTCTCGACGAGACCGACCTTTATCCGGGAATGGAGGAGGTCTTGATCCACTTTAAAGTGAAAAAAAAAGCGGTCGTCACGAACAAGCCGCTTCTGTACACCACCCGGATCATCGAAGGATTGGGGGCCCGCCCGCACTTCGATTTGATCCTCGGCAGCGAGCCGATCGTCAATTTAAAACCCCACCCGGAGATGCTCTTGCGGACGATCGAACATCTGAGGGTCTCTCCCTCCGAGGCGGTGATGATCGGGGATTCGGTCAATGACGTCCAGGCGGCGCGCTCGGCGGGGATCAGATCCTGCGGGGTCGGCTACGGCATCTGCGATCCCGACCTGGTCCGCTCGGCCGAACCGGACTTTTTCGCCGAAACGGTCGGCGATCTCAAACGCCTTTTCATCTAGTCGCGAAGGCAAAGGAGTTTTTGTGAAAAAACCGGTTTTTCTTTTTGTCATTCTCTTTGTCTGTTCTTTATCCGGGACGGCCGCTTCGGCACAAAGTCTCGCCGATCGGGTCGTCGAGCATACCCTCTCCAACGGCCTCACCGTCTTGATGGTGGAGCGCCACCAGGCGCCGATCATCTCCTTTCGGATCACATATAAAGTCGGCTCGGTGAATGAACACAGCGGAATCACCGGGGTGGCCCACCTCTACGAGCATATGGCTTTCAAGGGGACGCAGCGATTGGGGACCTCCGACTATCAGAAAGAAAAGGAGGTCCTTGAGGAATTGGAAGGGCTCAATTGGGAGATCGTCCAGGAGGAAGCCAAGGGTTCGGAGGCCGATTCGGAGCGGCTGAAGGGTCTTCGGGAGAAATTCGAAGCGCTCGAGAAAGAAGCGAAGCAATGGGTGGTGACGAACGAGCTGGCGGAGCTGTACAACCGGAACGGCTCGGTCGGCTTCAATGCCTCCACCAGCCGGGATGTGACCTCCTATGTCGTCTCTCTTCCGTCGAACCGCCTTCCCCTCTGGGTCGCCATCGAGGCCGATCGGATGGCGAATACCGTTCTGCGAGAATTCTACAAAGAACGGGATGTCGTTCTCGAAGAGCGGCGGCGAAGCGTCGATACGAACCCCGGCGGAAAGCTCTATGAGACCTTTCTCGCCACCGCCTTTCTCGCCCATCCCTACGGCTATCCGACCATCGGCTGGCCGTCGGACGTCGGCTCCCTCTCCGCCGCCGAGACCGAGCGCTTTTTCCGGACATACTACACCCCAAGCAATACCGTCATCGCCATGGTCGGCGACTTCAAGGTGGCGGAAGTGATCCCCCTGCTTGAGAAAACCTTCGGGTCGATTCCGTCCGGCCCCCCCCCGCCGCCGGTCGTCACGGTCGAGCCGCCGCAACTGGGAGAGCGCCGCGTCGAGGTGGAGGACGAGGCGAATCCGCAGGTGGTGATCGGCTATCATAAGCCGAATTTCGAGCACCCCGACGATCCGGTCTTCGATGTCATCGACTCCCTCCTCTCTCTCGGAAGGACCTCCCGGCTCTATAAGAAGCTGGTCGTGGAGAAAAAGATCGCGGTCGGCGCCAGCTCGAGCTCCGGAACCCCCGGCGCCCGCTACGCAAACCTTTTTACCCTCTCCGCCACCCCGCGCGCCCCCCATACGGCCGCGGAGGTGGAGGAGGCGATTTACGAAGAGCTGGAGCGGTTGAAGAATGAGCCGCCGACAGAGAAGGAGTTGGAGAAGGTGATCACGAATTTGAATGCCGACCTAGTCCGATCGCTCCGATCAAACAGCGGTCTCGCCAGCCAGCTCGCCTATTTCGAGGCGGTCGCCGGCGACTGGCGGTATGTCCTCCGGAACCGGGACAAAATCATGAAGGTCACCGGAGAAGATGTCATGCGGGTGGCCCGCACCTACTTTACAAAGAAGAACCGGACGGTGGCGACGCTCGTCCAAGTGCTCCCCGCGGGGGAGCCGGGCGGGAAAGCCCTCCCGATTTTAAAGGAGGGGGGACAATGAGAAGGAGAATGAATCGATTGTCTGTTCTGTTTTTGGTTTTTCTCTGGAGCCTCTCCCTCGTTCCCTCTCCGTCCGCCGCGCCGGCGCCCGCCGCAACGGAGCTGCCCGATCCGCGGACGATGACCTTTCCCGCGCCGGCGTTTCAGCCGCCGAAGCCGGAGCGACAGGTCCTCTCGAACGGGATGATCCTCTATCTGCTTGAAGATCACGAGCTTCCGCTCATCCGGATGGAGGTCATCGTCAAGACCGGCAGCATCTACGAGCCGGCCGACAAGATCAGTCTCGCCGGGTTGACGGGGGCGATCATGCGGACCGGCGGAACGAAGCGCCACAGCGGAGACGAGGTCGATGAAATCATCGATCAGATGGCGGCCGATCTTTCGGTGGGGATCGGCGCCGACGCCGGGGGGGCCTGGCTCGACGTCTTGAAGAAAGATTTCGATGCAGGGCTCGCTCTCTTCGCCGATATCTTGATGAACCCGGTGTTCGAAGAGGAGAAGCTTCAGATCGCGAAGAACAACGCCATCGAAATGATCCGGCGCAGAAACGACCGGCCTTCTTCCATCGCCAGCCGCGAGTTTAACAAGCAGATCTACGGCGCCGACAACCCATACGGGCGCGAAGCGACCGAGGAGACGGTCCGATCGATCGTCCGGGACGATCTGGTCGCCTTTCACCGGAAATATTTCGTTCCCAACAATATAATGATCGGGGTGACCGGCGATTTCGACAAAAAGGAGATCATTGCGAAGATCGAAAAGGCCTTTGCCGGTTGGAAGAAGAAAAAGATCGACTTTCCGGAGGTCCCCTCGGTGGTCGAGCGGAAAGACGGAGGGGTCTACGCGATCGCCCGTCCGATCACGCAGACCCAGATCCGGATCGGCCACCTCGGCATCAAACAGAATAATCCCGACTTCTTCGCGGTCTCGATCCTCGACGATATCCTCGGCGGTGGCGGGCTCACCAGCCGTCTCTTCAGCGACGTCCGGACGCAGCGTGGCCTCGCCTACTCGGTCGGCAGCGTCTTTCGCCCCGGTAATTTCGAGCGGGGGGTTTTCATCGCCTATGGAGAGACCCGGGTCGACACGACCCATCAGGCGATCTCCACCATCCTCGACCATATCCGAAAAATCCGCCGGGAGCCGGTCACGGACGAGGAGCTGAAGCGGGCGAAGGAGTCGTTCCTTAATTCGTTTATTTTTTCGTTCTCCAGCCCGGCGCAGATCGTCAGCCGGAAGATGTCGCTGGAGTATTACGGGCTTCCGAGCGACTTTCTGGAGCGATACCGGGACAACGTGGCCAAGGTGACCAAGGAAGATATCCTGAGGGTGGCGAAGAAATATCTTCATCCCGACCGGCTGGTCATCCTGGCGGTCGGAGACGACGGAAAATTCGACCAGCCCCTCTCATCGCTGGGGAAAGTCACTCAAATCCAATTGACACCATAAAGGACGGGAGGCGGTAGGCGCTTTTCCCCTTCCGCCTTCCGATGACTCAGATGCTTCATCGATTGAAATTAAGAGTTCTCTACGGCCATCTGCTGATGGACCGCGCCGCGCGGCGGCTGAAGATGCGGATCATCCTTTTGTCGGGATTCGCCGTTTTTCCCCCGTTTCTCTTGATCACCTATCTGGTGTTTTTTGAGACGCGGGTGATTTTTTTGACGATGATCGGCCTTCTCTCCTCCCTTGTCTGCATTCCGGTCGGCCTTTATGCCTATGCGAAGGGATTCGGCCGTCCCCTCCGCGAGATTTGGCGGGAGCGGCCGGATGAAATGAAATGGTTTTCCTTGAAAATCGGATTTCTTTATTCCTTCGCGCTTTATTGGATGATCCTCGGGATCGTGGAGTTTCTCTTCGGCTATCAAGCTTTCCGGGCGGCGCTGATCAGCTTTGTCGCCAGCGCCGTCGCGCGGGACGGCTTCGAGATCGGTTATCTACGGGCGCGGCAGGAGAAGGGCCAGCGGACTATCTTTCCCGACGGACGGCCGATCGGAGAGCTTTTTTGGCCTAGGACACGGGGCGGCCACCCGCACACGGCGCCGGCTTCGAACCTGCTGCTGATTCTGCTGGCGGCCGTGATCGGCGGCGCGGTCGGCGCGATCCTCGGGCCGGTTCTGGAAAATTCCCTTCATCAAACGCTGGCGGTCGGGGGTGTCATCGGCCTGATGGCCACCCTGGCCTATACCCGATTTCTCCCCGCCCTTCCCGGGATCGTTCAACTCGTCCGGTTTTTTATTTGGCCGGGCCTGACGATGGCCGCGACCTATTTTCTCATTCTCGCCTATCTCCTTCGGATCATCTTCCAAGTTCCCCTTTCCCCCGCGACCGACTTGGCCCTTCTAACGGCGGCCTGCGCCGGCTGGATGACCCTGGAGTCGCTTTTTCTCGGTCTTCTCAAGCGGGAAGCGGGTCTCGCCGAAAAGCCGCTTGAGCGTGGAATCATCCCGACCGTTTAGTCCGTTTGATCCAGGAAAAACGGCAGGGGACCTCCCGGAAGAAAAAGGTTGAAAATTCAGACCAGTTTGGGATATAGTGGGGCGTTATTTGGGTTTTTGAAATGGAAAAACTCCTGGGTGAAAAACAGCCGCGCAAGGCGGCCGCTCTTTTTGGAAGGTACCGGCTTCTCCGGCCGCTGAAGCGAAGCCCGTTTCTTGAAAATTATCTGGCGCAGGGGGAGTCCCCTCCGCACACGATGGTTGTTTTGAAGCGGCTCCATCCGCTGGTGATCCACCGGACCGATTGGGTTTCCCTTTTTTTAGACGAGGCGAAACAAGCGGCCACCCTCTGGCATCCGAACATCCTCCGGATTTATGACCTCGGCGAAATCGACGGCATCCCTTATTTCGTCCAACCGTATCTCTTCGGCAAAAAACTGCAGACCCTTCTGGCGCGAAGCCGCTCTCTCCCGATTCCGACCGGAATGGCGCTGCTTCTCATTCGGCAGCTTCTTGACGCGCTCCAATTTTCCCACGCTCTGACCGGACGCTCCGGGAGGCCGATCGCGCACGGCGGGCTCCATCCGGAGCGGATCTTTATCGGCTACGACGGCGTGGTGGGGGTCGGCGATTTTGGCCTGGGCTGGCTGGAGGATCCCCGTTCGGCCATCCGCTCGCGTTATCGCGCGCCGGAGTCGATCTCCGAAAGAAAGGGGGGGGAGATTCCGAGCGGGACGCCCGGAGAAGATCTCTTCGCCGCTTCGGCCATTCTCTGCGAGCTGCTCGGCGAGTTTCCGGAACCGGTCAAGGCCGACATGCAACCGTGGGGGTATCTTCCGGCGTCCATTCGCTCGATTCTGGTCCGGGGCCTCGCCGTCGACCCGGCGGCGCGCTTTCAAACGGCGGGCGAAATGATCGCGCCGATTGAATCGATTCTGCAAGGCGAGTATCCGCGGCTCAATTTAACGAACTATATCCAGGCTTTTTTCGGAAAAGAGATCGAAGCGGAACGGCGGGCCTTCGCACGGTTCGCGCCGACCGAAGGGGGAGGGTCCGCCTCCGGCGAGCCGCTGCTTTTCGAACGGATGGAGCTTCCGGCGGTCTTGGTCCCGCACGCTCCATCGCCGGCGCCGGCGATCGATCCCGGGCTTCCCCAAGAAGCGGCTGCACCCGCCTTGGCCGTTGTAGAGACGGTCGTCCCCCTCCCTGTAATCTCGGATTCGTCTGCAGGGGAAACGGCCGCCCCCTCCCAAGAAGTCCATCCGGAGAAAAAAACCGTTTCTTGGCAGCCGATCTGGTGGGGCCTCTTTGGATTGCTGATGACCGGTTTTGTAGGGGTCCTCTTTTTTTCGCTCTACCGCTCTTCACCCGCTCAGGTCGCTTCCGCTCCGGCGGCGCCGTCTCCCGTCATCGCGTCGCGGCCCGATCCGATCGATCCCCCCGCTTCTGCGGTGGAAGAGAACATCGAAGCCAAAGAGGGCGCGCTTTCTCCCGAGCAAGAAATCGCCCTCCCCCTTTCTCCCGCAGCGCAGCCGGTTTCACCCGAGCCTCCGGCTCCGGCGCCCCCTCCTTCCGGCGGAAGACCGGAGCAGGATCAGATCAACAAGACGACTGTTTTATCGGCCTTCAAGAACGATTCTTCTTCAGCCCCGGTGTCGCCTCCGCCGGTGGCTCCCCGCGATGCGTCCCCGGCCGCGGCAAAAATCTCCCCGAAGTTGAGGGAAGGATCGCCTCCGCAACCGAAGGTGGAGGAGGTTCCCGCCGGCAAGAAGACCAATGAAGAGATGTTGCACGAGTTGATCGAACGACAGCGGCGCGCCTATCAGAGCCAGGATTGGGCCCTCTCGCGGCAGGATGTCGCCGACGGAAGCGCCTTTGAGGGGCAAATCGCCGAGCTCTTCGGAGGGGCCGAACCGATCCGTGTCGAATTCCAGATTTTCGGATTGAAAGTCCGGGGGGACGAGGCCGATCTTTCGCTGATGCAGACCGCCCGCCTTCGGAAGGGGAAGGGGGTGTCGCTTCAGAAGGCGCTTCTTTTCTGGAAATTGAAGAAAGAAAAGGAGCGGTGGAAGATCGAGAAATTCAATGTCATCGAGAAGTACCCGCCGATTGAAGTCGGATAAGTCGCGGGGCACCCGCCCATTCCCTCCTCTCTTGACCTTTGATTTCCACCCCGATATACTCCCCCTATTCAAATTTGGGGGTTTTTGATGGGTCGGGAAATTTCGGCGCCTTCGCTTTTCCAGTTGGGATATTATTGGGAGGCGAAAATATTTTTGACCTCGGTGAAGCTCGATCTCTATACCCCGATGGGGAGCGGACCGAAGACGGCGGCGGAGATCGCGTCGGCCGTCGGGGCCGATCCTGAAAACCTCGAACGCCTTCTCGATTCCCTGGTGGCGATCGGTCTCATCCACCGCGAAGGGATACGCTACGCCAATACGCCGGTGGTGGCGGAGTTTCTCGTGAAGACCAGCCCCTTCTATATGGGGGAGCTGATGCTGCTTCAGGATGAAGAGTGGGAGGCCTGGGGGAAGCTGGAAGAGGTGGTTCGAACCGGAAAGCCGCCGGTGAAGGGGAATATTTTCATGAACCGCCCGGAGGTCGGGGAGAAGATTTTGCGGGTCCTCGATCGCATGGCGAAACGGGTCGCCCCGAGCCTGGCGGAGCGGATCGATCTCTCCGGCTACAAGACCTTCCTCGATGTCGGCGGAGGCGCCGGGACCTTTTCAATGGCTTTCTGCAAGCGTTATCCTCATCTGCAGGGAACCCTTTTTGACCTTCCAGAGACCCTCGCGACGACACAGAAGAATATCGACAAAGAGAAGATGACCGGTCGGATCAGGTTGGTCGGCGGCAACTTCAACCTGGACGAGCTCCCCGGGACGTTCGACGTCGTCTTCCTCTCCGACATCCTCCACTATCAAACTTCAGAGGAGAATGCAGCCCTCTTCCGGAAACTCTCCCGCGCCGCGAATCCGGGCGGGCTGATCATCGTCAAGGATATGTTTCTGAACGAAGATGCATCCAACCCCGGCTGGAATGCGATTTTCTCCATCCATATGATGGTCTATTCCGAGAAGGGGCGCTGCTTCTCGGGATCGGAAATCCGCGGATGGTTGGAAAAGGCCGGATTCCACTGGGTGACGGAGATGGAGCGGAACACCGTTTTAACGGCAATCAAGTAACAAGGAGGAGACCATGAAGGAAATGTTAACCGCGCCCGGATTTCTTTCGCCGTACGGAACGTGGGGGGCGGATATCTCGTCGGTCATGGCGTGGGTTTTCACCCTGCTTTTTATCTACGGCTGGTATGCCGGCAGAAAACATCAGGGACAGCGCCACCATCTGGTGACCCTTTGGGGGATGGTCGCGATGCTCGGCTACTTCACCCTTTACTATCTGGCCCGCGGATTGGGGGCGCTTTCGCTGGAGGGGAAGGAAGGCTTCGGAGGGCCTGATTGGGTTTACAATTATATCTTCTCGCCGATGCTGACGATCCACATCTTGGTCATCTCGGTCGGTCTGGTCCTGGCGGTTTATATGATTGTTCTTGGATTTCGGTCGTCTTTTAAGAAGGGGAATGAGCGCTACCTGAAAGTGGAGCCGTTGAAGATGGGGAGCAAAGGCTTCAACTATACGCTCGCGGGAGCGGCGGCCCTCTTCGGCCTCTTTGCGCTCATACGCTGGACCGGATCGATGGGGCGGCTGGTCGTCTATATTTCCGGCTTCGGTCTGGTGGCCGGCGTTCTCTTTATGGAACGGGGAATCGAGCGGTGGATTCCGGATGCCGCCACCCGGCATCGAAAAATGGGGGCGTTCACGATGGTCCTCTACGTGATCGCCTTGGTCACAAGCACAGTCACCTACGTGATGCTTTACTACATCTACCCGGTGAAAGAACATTAAGATAGATAGGTCGATCTGTTTACCCTCGTAGAGACGTCCCGGCGGGACGTCTCTACTTTTTTGATGCCGGACCGGTCATTCCACGATCGCCTATTTGGTCGTTCACATAGACCTCCCCGCCGTGATGCGCATCGCTGAGACGATGCGCACTCCGGTCTTCTCAACCTCTGCCGTAATGCCTGCCGTTTTTGAAAACCAGCGGTATTCTGTGTAAAAATGCATCGGATTCCTTCTCAATAGATGGAGCGTACTCAGCTCATTTGGACCCAGTCAGGCCGTTGACCCAATCTGCTGAGCTGGCGCCGCGCATTTCTTGCCCAAGGTTACAAGACACGCGTGGGTGATCGGTGCATGTTCATGACGGTTCTTTGCCTTGCGATGGCGAAAAGCAAATCTTCCGTACGGATGGGCTGGCACTTCCTTTGCAAATTAAATTTCTATTGCTCATGATTTACCGAAAGGAGGCACGATGCTTTGGACCATTTTTGTAATCCTGCTTATTCTCTGGGCGCTCGGCTTCAGCTTGAACCTGGCGGGGGGAGTGATCCATGCCCTGCTGGTGATCGCCGCCGTGTTGCTCGTTGTTCAGCTTCTGACCGGGAGAAGGACCGTCGGTCCCCCTCCATAACGCAACGCCCCATCCGTTTTTTGGTCTACTGCCCCCCGTCCTGTCTGCCCGTTTTTTGATCGGACGGGACGGGGGCGCTTCCAAGAGCAGCAAAAGAGAAGTCCGCCGAAGTGGCTGTCATACGGAGGAGAGGTCCCCATTAAAAATAAATCATGGTTTAGGGGAGAGACGCGGCGGCCGGCTTGGGCCGCCCTCTTTTTGTTACTGCTCGCCTTTGTTCTGTTTGTCCTCCCGGAATGGATTACCCTCAATCGCCTCATCCCTTTTTTCTCCGAGCGATTACAACAAGCGATCGGCCGACCTTTCTCCGTCGACGAGATTCGCGTCTCGTTCCTGACAGGCTCTGAAATTCGGCTCCGGAGCGTCGTGATCGGGGCGGGGGAAGAAGCGCGGCCGATTGCAGAAGTCCAAGAGATTCGAATCGGATTTCGGCTTCTTCCTCTCCTCTGGAAGCGGATGGAGATTGTGGAGATTCATTTGATCGAGCCGACCGTCTCTCTGATTCGAGATCGGAACGGGGAGTGGAACTTCAAGGATCTCCTTCCGAAGAGGGAAAGGGAAGCGGGCGAAGGATGGAAGGTGGCGAACCGATCGAGGATCGTTACTCTACGGCAGGGGAGGCTTTCCCTCCTCGATCATGCTCTCTCCGGCGGCCCTGTGGAATGGACGGCTCAACGGATAGAAGTCCGGATCCGTCGTCCTTTTTGGGATAGAGAGGTGGGCGTAAAGATTGATATCCCCTCCGTCTGGCAAGGAATCTTGGTCGACAAGGCGACCCATCTGCAGGTGGATGGGAGAGTGGAGGAGGAAGGGGGGTTCTTCGGCTTCACGCGAGAGACAGCCCATTTCATCGTGACGCTCATTCGTTTCGACTCCAATCTGATTCAGCCCTATCTTTCCGAAGCGGTTCCCCCTTTTTTGTTCGAGTGGGGCTGGGTGACCATTGATGCGCCGAGTGCCGACCTGTTCCGGCTCCACCGTCTGTTTCGCTCGCCGGAAACGCATCTGGCGGGAGAGTCGAAACAGATTTCCGTCACCCTCGCCAAAGACCTTCCGCCGGTCGCGGTCGATCAAGCCTTGTGGCGTTATGATCGCCGAGAGGGGCACATCACCCTTTACCACACACATCTCTTGGACTCCACTCTCACGGAGACCACCGGACGATTGAAACCGTTCACAGAGGGTCCGCTGGAGATTCAAACCTCCGGACAAGTCTCCCTCTCGGATGCCGCGGAGGTTGCTTTCAAACGCTTCGGGAACGAGCGGCTCAAGCGGCTCAAAACCGGCGGTTCCGTTGAGACCGATCTCAAGATAAAAATTCCTCTGAAGGCCCCCTCTCAGACAGAGTTCCACGGCCGTCTTCTGGTTCGCGAAGGGGCGCTGACCCCCTTTCCCTCTTTTCGGCCGATCCAAAAAATTAAAGGGACCGTCCGGGTGGAGGGAAAACGACTCCTGATCGAATCGGCCGAAGGGGAATGGGGGACCGGCCGCCTGGCGGCGACCGGAAAGATGCCCGACCTCTATGAGGAAGGGATCGAATTCGATCTTCACGCCACAACCCTCGATTGGGATGTGCTCCGCCTTCCCCCCGACGCGGTGGAAGCTACGCGCACGGGTGAGGAGCGACCGAAGGAGCCGAGGCCGACCTCCCCGGAGCCCGATCAGGATGATCATGAGGAGAGCGGCTATGCAGTCGGGCTGCTTCGGATCGATCGCCTTAAGATAAATGAGTATGATTTCTTAAATTGGCAGAGCGCGATGATCTATCGGGAGAAGACGCTGCAATTTCGGGAGACCGAAGCCGATTTCGCGGGGGGGGTCTTCAGGGCCGATTTCGCCCAGGTCCATTTTCGGCCGGACGGATCGATGGCGCTGGCGCTGACCCCCAAGCTGGAGCAGATCAGCGTGGCCGCGTTTCTGAGCGATTTTCGCGGAGACGGAGAGCGGCCGATCATGTCGGGACGGGGACTCGTGGCGGGAGGCCTGAATACGGAGGGGAATCATCTCCAGGAGTTTAAAAAGAACCTGGAGGGAAATCTGATCGTCTACCTGGAGAAGGGAACGATCTATCGATTCAGGGCGCTGGCCCGGATTTTCGCGTTGATGAATCTTCGCTCCCTTCCCGATCCCGATGTGAAGGGGATCAAGTACGATGTCCTCTCCGGCAGCTTGAGCATCGAGCGGGGGAAAGTCGCGCTGCACGACACCGTTCTCTTCGGTAAGGATGTCCGTGTCATCGCCAACGGGAAGATCGATCTTGTAAAGAACGAGTTCGATTTCTTGATGGGGGTTCAGGTCTTTCGGCTGGTGGATGATATTCTCAAGCAGCTTCCCGTCGCCGGACCGATCTTGCTCGGCAAAGACCAGATGTTCATCGCTTCCTATTTTGAAGTCGAGGGGAAGCTCACCGACCCGAGGGTTCGATTCCGGCCGTTTAAGAGCATCAAAGAATCGACCCTGGCGGTGCTGCGCCGGGCGCTCACCTTCCCGGTCCGGCCGGAGGAGTTCAGTGGATGATCAGACGCAAACCATCTCGGCGAGCAATTCCAAATGTCCCGTCTGCGGGAACATATCAAACGGCTGGAGTCTTTTGAGGACATATCCTCGGTCGAGAAGAATGCGCGCGTCGCGTGCGAAGGTGGCCGGATCGCAGGAGAGATAGAAGATTTTCCGCGGCGCGAGGGAAGCAATCCCTTGCATGACCGCTTTGCCGGCCCCTTCGCGCGGCGGGTCGAGAAAAATTTGAGAGAACGGCTTCTTCTCTCTGACAGCGCGCCGGACGCCCTCTTCGGCGGCAGAGACTTGAAGGGTGACATTGGTGAGGCCGGCGGTCTGAAGATTCCGTCGGGCGTCCTCCACGGCGGCGCGGTTTCCTTCGACGGCCGTCACCGTCCCCGCGCGTTCAGCAAGGAAGAGGGTGAAATTGCCGATCCCGCTGTAGAGTTCCAAGATGCGATCGTTCTCGGTCGGCGCGGACCAATCGAGGACCGTTTCGATTAGAAGCCGGTTGACGGCGGGGTTCACCTGCGAGAAGGCGCGCTCGCTGATCCGGAAGCGCTTCTCGCGGACGGTCTCGATCAGGAAATTCTCTCCGAAAACATGCCAACCCCGTCGGTTGCCGACGACGACCCCCTTTAACGGAAGCGCTTGCCGCGCGGTTTCGTAGAAGTGTTCCGCGCGATCATGCGGAAACTGATCGCCGCGCAGGACAATGAGAAAGTCGCCGGAGGAGACCGCCTGCAGTTCGATCTCTTCGAGCCGGTCGCGCTGGAGAGAGCGGAGGATCGCTTCGATCGCTGCATTCAGGGGGGCGATGAGAAGCGGGCAGCGGTCGATCGAAACGATTTCATGGCTCTTCTGCCGGTAGTAGCCGAGCTCGCCTCGCGCGACCTTCAACTGCGTCCTTGTCCGGTAGTGAAAAGGGAGGGGAGAGGGAACCGGCGGGAGGAGATCGTACGATGCGATTTTTCCGATTCGCGCCAGGACCTCCCGCATCGCCTCGACTTTGTAGCGAAGCTGCCCTTCTTCCGGGAGGTGCTGGAGCTGGCAGCCGCCGCAGATCGTGAAGACCGGACAGGGGGCTTCTCTCCGCTCGGGGGAGGGGGTGATGATCCGGACGATCTCCGCCTCGGCGTATTCTTTCTTTTCTCGGACGAATTCCGCTTCGACCGTCTCCCCCGGAATGGCGAAGGGGACGAAAATCACCCGGCCCTCATGGCGAGCCAAGCTGTCGCCGCCTTGGACGATCTTTTCGATTTGAAGGGAAAGAATACGATTCGGCAAAGCCGGGTCTTTACTCCCCCCCCGGCGCCTCGATGCCGAGGAACTTCATCTTGCGATAAAGGTAGGTGCGCTCGATCTGGAGGGCCTCCGCCGTCTGGTTGACGTTCCAGTTGTTCTCCTGGAGCTTGGCGAGAATGTATTTCTTCTCGAAAACGTTGCGCGCCTCTTTCAGCGAGCCGGGCGCGCCCCCTTCCACAGGGGGGAAAGAGTTGTCTTCGGGAGGGAGCCCTTCGGTCACGAATTCGGGGAGATCCTGCGGGAGGATCACCGGCGAGGCGACCATAATCATCAAGCGCTCGACGATATTCTTCAGCTCGCGGACATTACCGGGCCAGTGATACCGCTTCAACACGGCAATCGCCTCGGGAGAGAAACGCTTCGGCTTGATCCCCTGTTCCTGCGAAAGCTCTTTTGTAAAATACTCCAACAGCACCGGGATATCTTCGGCCCGTTCGCGCAACGGGGGGACATGAAGCGGGATCACGTTCAATCGATAATAGAGGTCTTCCCGGAAGGTTCCCTTTTTAATCTCCTCGGCGAGGTTTTTGTTCGAGGCGGCGATGACCCGGACGTCGACCTTCACCCGTTCGCTCCCGCCGACCCGGTAATATTCCTGCTCCTGTAGGACGCGGAGGACCTTCGATTGGGTCGCCAGCGCCATATCGGCGATTTCATCCAGAAAGAGGGTCCCGCCGTCGGCCAGCTCGAACTGCCCCTTCTTCTGGTGATTCGCCCCGGTGAACGCCCCCCGCTCATAGCCGAAGAGCTCGCTCTCGATGAGATTTTCGGGAATGGCGGCGCAGTTGATCTCCAGAAACGGCTGCGCGCGGCGCGGGCTGTGGCTGTGGATCGCGCGGGCGACAAGCTCTTTCCCGGTGCCGTTCTCCCCCGAGATCAAGACGCGGCTTGGAGCGGGTCCGGCCATCTGGATCTGGTCCCGCAGCCGGAGAATCGCCGGGCTCCCTCCGATCATTTCATTTTTTTTCTCCACCAGCCGCTTGAGGGTGCGGTTCTCCTGCCGGAGCCGAAATTCGGTGAGGGCGTGCTTGACCATCAAAATGACTTTTTGAAGGGAGATCGGCTTCTCGATGTAGTCGTAGGCGCCGAGCTTGATCGCCTTGACGGCGGTCTCGATCGAGCCGTGACCCGACATCATCACGACAACCAGCTCGGGGAAGAGAACTTTCAGCCGCTTGAGCGTTTCGATGCCGTCCGGCTCCGGCATCCAGATATCGAGCAAAACCAGCGCCGGCGGCTGAGATTGAACCTGGCGAATCGCCGCCGCGCCATGCTCCGCGGTGACGACGGTATACCCCTCATCCATCAAGACCCCCGAGAGGGTCGAGAGGATCGAAGGCTCGTCGTCGACGATCAGAATTGTTTCCGACATAGCAACGCTCTCATTAAACAGGAAACTCCACCACAAACGTCGTCCCCTTCGGCTGTCTCGGGACGGCGCGGATCTGGCCGTTGTGATCGATGACGATCCGATGGACGATCGCCAGCCCTAGCCCCGTTCCGGTCTTCTTTCTGGAAAAGTAGGGGAGGAAGAGCTTATCGAGATCCTCCGGAGAGATCCCCGATCCCTCGTCGGCGACCTCGATCCGGACCTTCTGCTGCGCTTGGTCGTAGCTGCTCTGAAGGCTCAGGCCCCCTTCGCGGTTCATCGCATCAACGGCGTTGTCGAGAAGGTTCACGAAGAGCCGCTTGATCTGCTCGCGATCGAGGTTGAGGGGAGGCGCCGTCTCATCGAATTGAGCGGTGATCGTGATATCTTTGTGGGCCGATTGATAAAGGACGATGACCTCTTTCAAGATCGGTTCGATCTTCTGAAGCGTCGGCCGGGGGGCCGGCATTCGGGCGAAGTTGGAGAATTCGTCGACCAGATTCTTCAGATCGTGAACCTCGTTGATGACGATCCGGGTCGATTCATCGAATATCTTATCAAAATCGCTCGAATGCTCATAGTATTTTTTTCTCAGCCGTTCCGCCGAGAGCTGAATCGGCGTCAGCGGGTTTTTGATCTCGTGCGCGATCCGCTGGGCCACCTCCTGCCAGGTGGCGAGCTTCTGCGCCCGGATCAATTCGGACAGATCGTCGAAAACGATCACCCCTCCGAGAAACCGTTGGTCTTCCCCTTGCAGCAGGGAGACGGCGGTCCGGAGGGTCAACGATTTCTTCCGAACTTCGAGATGAACCTGCTCCTCCAGGGCGGTTTTCTTGAGCTGCTGAATCTTATCGAGAAGATCGGCCATCGGCTCCATCTTTCGGCCGGAGAAAAACGGAATGTACGCTTCTCCGACCGCCTCGGCGGCGCAGATGTTCAGGATCCGCTCCGCCGAGGGGTTGAAGGTGGTGATGATCCCCTTCTCGTTGACCGAGATGACCCCGGCGGCGATGTTTTGAAGGATGCCTTCCATATATGCCCGCCGGCTCTCGAGTTCCAGATTCGACTCGGTCAGCGAGCGATTCGCTTCCTTGACCTTTTCTTGGGTCTGTTTGAGATCGGCCGTCATCTTGTTGAAGGAGTCGACCAGGACCCCCAGCTCGTCGTTGGCTTGAACATCGATTTGAACCGCCAGGTTCCCCTGCGCCACCGCTTCGGTTCCCTCCGCCAGCTTCTGAAGCGGGACGGTGATTCCGCGGGCGAGGTAGAGACCGAACCAGGTCGCCGAGAAGATGATCAGGAGAACGATGATGAAGAAGGAGAGGATATAGCTTCCCTTGATCGGGTTCTTAAACGCCTTGAGCTGTTTGTAGTCTTCCAGCGCCTTTTTAATCTCCTCCATCTTGCCGACGAAGGAGGAGGGAATGCGGGAGTCGACGACGAGAAGGGCGATCACCCGTTCATTTGACTTGAGGGGAAGGATCCCCCGGATCAGGTCTCCCCGGTGGGTCGATTGAACCGTCGTGATCGGCTCGCCCGCCCGCAGCGCCCGTTGGAGGAGCTCGGTGGCGGGAAAGGGAGCGTTGGGCAGGTCGGGGATCCCTTTTGCGGTCGAGGCGAAGCGATGGAATGCGGGGGTAAAGAGATGAATCGCTTCGACGTCATACTCCTTCTGACGCGCCTCCAAGGTCCGGACCAATTCTTCATAAGGCCCTTCCAACAGGTTCCGTTCCTGGATCGTTCGCCCCGTTTGTTGGGCCAGCGTGGAGACATGTTCTTCGCTCTTTTGATAATACCCCTGCGCCACCTCCAGCGAGTGGCCGAGCGACTTCTCCACCTGGATCGAAAACCAGTTCTCGATGCTGCTCGTCAAAAGACCGCTGGCGACGATGAAGAGGAGAATCGACGGGATCATCGAGAGGCCGATAAAGGCGGCGACCAGCTTGCTCTTGAAACTCGACCGTCTCGGCTGCTGCCGGCGCTCGAAATAAAGTTTGATCAGGTTGCGGGAGAGAAGGAGAATGAGGAGGATGGCAAGGGTGATGTTGACGTTGACGAGGGTGAGGACTAGGATATTGGTCGAAAAGAGCGCGGGTCCTTCGACCCCTCTGAAAAAGAGGACGGTCAGGGAGACCGAAAGGGCCAGAAAGAGGGCGGTGATCAGAACGGGACGCAACCCCCCCTTTGATTTCGGCGGCGCTGTTTTTTCAAGATCGGATCGATTCATCGAATCAGGCCGTGCCCCGTCTCCTCTGCGGTCCGAACGTTCCCTTCAGGCGAATTCGGCCTCTCTTGATCACTTCCCCTCACCGGATCACTGAGAGCGAGTCGGAATCGGCCCAGGGGGTGTCGATTTCGAGAAAGGGGATGAAGAAGAGAAAATAATCGACATAGAAGGGGAGCTTGGCCGCCTTCATCTGCGATTTGACGCTGACATAATAGCGATTGCGCGATTTGAGAACGCTGACGGGGGCGAGCTTCACCTGGTCGATCTTGGAGACAATCCGTTTCATCGTCTCGAGGTCGTCCACCGTGTTTTCCACCGTCCGTTCTCCCTCCCGCTGGACAACGGCGTACTTTTTCTTCAGCGTGTCGTACTTCACCGTGTAACGGATCGTTTTGGCCAGGATCTCTTCATCAAACCAGTTCTTCTGCTTTCGCTTCAAGAGAAGATAGTAGTAAAAATCTTTCGGAATGCCGTCGTGGATGTCTCTGATGATCTCCCGGTTGAATCCATCCACCAGCTCCGCCGTGACGACGATCTCCTGATTTTTGACCTCGGTGACCACATTCCTGATCCGCTCCGAGCCTGCGGCAAAGAGCCCTTCCGGGACAACGAGGAGGATCAGGAAAAAAGAGATGAACCACATTTTTTTCGTCATACTTCTATCCGGATCCCATCCTTTTCTGCCACTCCAATTGGAAATCGGCGTAGGGGATAAGAAAGATCTGCTCAAACGCTTTCGGAAACGGCGTGTTGTCGGCCAATCCCTCCAAAAGGAGCTTGATTCGAAAAAAGCCGTACCGATCGATCAGATAAGCGGTCGCGGAGCGGCTCTGTGCGTAAGCCCGCCGGGCGGTCGGCTCATCATACGCCATGAACGTGCCGTGGAGCCTGTCGAGCGGGAGAAGGGGAGGGGTCAGTCGATCCCGGTCGAGCCGTCCCCCTTCTTCGAAGTAGAGGGCCAACCCTTCGTTCAGCCAGGTCGGTGTTTTGCCGCGCGAGAGTTGGTGAACGAGCGCATGGGTGTATTCGTGGTAGACCACCTTTTTCAGCAAGGCTTCATTTTCGATCGGGCCCCCGATCGGAAGGTGGATTTTACCATCAAAGAGGGCCTTTGTCCAAGCCGGACTTTGGGTCACGTCCCGAAATTGTTGATCGGTGTAGAGAACGGCCAGGATGGTCCGGTCGGGATAATAAGAAAAGGTCCTCCCGATTTCTTGATAAGCTTGCTCGAGGAGTTGAATGACCCTGCGGGCCCGATCTTTTTCCTCCCGTCCCTCGAAAAGAAGGTTGAAGTGGAGCGTCTGCGCCTGCTGGAATTGGGAGAAGAGCCGGTGCTCCCGCCGCATCTTCTCCATTCTCGCCGAGAGCGCGGCGTCTCTCGGATCGAGCCGAGAGGCCTTCTCCCACGCTTCAATCGCCTTTTTGAATTCGTTTCGGCTTTCATAAATCTCTCCGAGCAACTTGTAGGCGATCGCCTGCTCCGGATCAAGGGAGATCCCGATCTCCAGCATTCGAAAAGCGTCCCGCTCCTTCTGCCGGCGATGGAAAGCAATCGCCGCCCCAAAATAGAAAGCGGCCTCTTTGTCGAATTGCTCGATCGAGGCGGCAAAGTGGGGCTCCGCGTCGGCGAAGGCGTTTTGCCGGATCGCCTCCCATCCGAGCTGCGCATGCGCCTGGGCGACATTTTTGCGGAGGGTGATCTCTTCCGGCCGGAGGGCGAAGGCCTGTTGAAAAAGATCGAGCGCTTCTTGATAGCGCCCTTTGTTGAAGAGGGCCACCCCTTTTTCGTTGAACGTCGCCCAGGGGGGAGCCTCTTGATCCGAGGAGGGGGGGGAAACGGAGCCGGGAGGAGAGGGCCGGGAGACCTCGATATCAATCGAAGGGAGCAACGAATCGGTGGCGCCTTCTTTCCGGAGGGGGATCTCTTTTTTGGAGGGGGCGATGAGATAGAAAAGAAGGAGGAGCCCGATTCCGAGGAGGAGCCATCGTTCTTTGGAAGAGAACCGCATTCGTCTCCTAAAGAAGTCACCCCGATTTTCTAGAAAGCGTGTCCGAGGGTGAAATGGACCGTCCAGGGATCTTCGTCGGCCTCGCGGTTGAGCTTGTATCCCCAGTCGAGCCGGAACGGCCCCACAGGAGTATTATACCGTACCCCGATCCCGGTGGTGGATTTGATGTCGGAGAAGCGGACGTCCCGGTGGTCCAGCCAGACGTTCCCATGATCGAAAAAGAGAACGAGGCCGAACGACCGGGGAAGGGCGATCCGAAGCTCCTCGTTGAAGATCAACATGGCGTTTCCGCCGATGGGATCTCCGTTGATGATGGTGACCCTCTCCACCCCGAGCTTGTCTTGACCGTAGCCGCGGACCGTGCTGCGCCCTCCCGCGAGAAACCGTTCCGTGAGGGGAATCACCTCGGTCTCGCCGAATCGCTGCGCCACGCCGGCCCGCGCCGAGAAGGCGAAGACGAGCTTTTCGGAGAGGGCCTGATACCAGCTGCTCTGAACCGTTGTTTTGACGAACTGCGCCTCGGAGCCGAAGATTTGCGCGGCGTCCTGGACGGTGATTCCGTTCAAGCTTCCGGAGCGGGGATTGAAAGGGTCGTCCCGCGTGTCTCGGATCAACGAGGGGGTGATGCTCCCGATCGTGACCCGCCCGATATCTTCTTGTGTCAATTGCGCGTCCGGGTCGACATTCGAGAGCCGGTTCCGTTCGTATTGATAGACGAGCGATCCCTTGACGGTTTTCGAGAAACTTTTGTCGACGCCGACGGTGCCGCTGGCTCTTTCCAAATCGTAGGTGCGCTCTTCCCGATCTTCGTAGGCCGCCACCACATGGGCGTCGGTGTCGCGGAAGAAGAACCACGGCTCCCGGTAGCTCAGGGTATAGAGCTCCTGAACGCGGCTTCCCTGCGCCCGGGCGCTGAGGCTCCGGCCGGTTCCGAAGAGGTTCCGATGGGAGAGCTCGAAAAATCCGCGGACCCCTTCGAAGTCGGCATAACCGAAGCCGAACTCCACGCCGATGCTGGGGCGCTCCGTCACCGAGAGTTGGAGGTCATGAACCGTCGGTTTGTCTTCAAAGCGAATCGGCTCGAACCGGACCCCCGAGAAGAGGCCGGTCCGATAGAGGCGCTGCTGGCTCGTGAGGATCTGATCGAAGCTATAAGGATCTCCCTCGCGAATGACGAGCTCACGGAGGAGAACGTGGTCGCGTGTTTTCAGGTTTCCATCGAGAACGATTCGGCCGACGCGGACCTGCTCTCCCTCGGAGAGATCATAGGTGATGTCGGCGGTCGTCTGATCCTCGGAGAAATCGGTGAGCGACTGAACGGCGGCGTAAAGATAGCCCTCCTTTTCATAGGCGGAGAGGAGCTGGCGCGCCCCCTCCCTCACGATCGCTTCATAATAAGGATCTTCCGGCGCGATCCGGAGCGCCTCTTTCAGTGTCGTTTCCGGCAGGCGTTGGTTCCCCTGAAGAGTGATCCGGCCGATCCTGGTTCGAATTCCCTCGTCTATTTTGTAAGTGACCGTGGCGTCGGTTCGGGTGTCGTCATAATCGATCTCGGGGGCGACGCGCGGGTTTCGGAACCCCTCCCTCTTATAAAAGAGAACCAGGGCGGAGGCATCCTCGTCGAGCTGCTCGCGGGTGTAAAGACTCGACGAGAAGCGACCCTCTTTTTGGAGGCGGACGATCTCCCGCAGGCGCTCCGATGAAAAGGAGTGGTTGCCGGAGAATTTGATCTGTCGAATGCGGGTTCGGGAACCGCTTTCGATCTTGAAGCGAACCTCCGTCCGGTTTTCCTCCGGAAAGGGAAGGGCGGAGACGGTCACCTGGACGAAGGGATAACCCGCTCTGCGGTAGAATTCTTCAATCTCCTGGGCGCTCTGCTCGAGCGTGCTCGAATCGTCGCTCCCCTCTTCTTTGATGAGGACCAGCGGCTCCAGTTGTTTCACCGACATGGGACCCCGCCCGTCGAAGTGAAGGTCGATCTTGTTGGAGGCGGCGATCGGAAGGGTGATGTCGACCTCATTGGTCCGCTCGATAAAATCGAGGATCGGCGGACCGACGACGGCCTTCAAGTAGCCCTCGCTGTAATAGAACGCTTCGACCGCTCTTATATTTTCTTCAAGTTTGTCGAAGCGATAATACTCCTTCGGCCAGGAGGTCATCATCCGAAGCTTGATCGTCGTGTCTGAAAATACTTTCTGTCCGGTTAAACGGAGGTTTCTGATTTTGGCCGGATCCCCTTCACGAATCTTCAGGGAGAGATCGACGCCTCTCCGGTCGCCGGGGGGCCGTTTCAAGTCGGTCGAGAAGCGGGTTTGAAAGTATCCCTTTCTTCGATAGAGCGAGCTTACGTCGGAGAGCGCTTTTTCCCAGCGGGCCTCCGTAAACTCGTCCCCCGGCTTCATCCCGATCGCACCGAGAATCTCCTCCTCGGAAACGAAGTAATTTCCGGAGAGGTCGATCGAGGAGAGAAGCCGCCGCTCGATGAGGACGAATTTGACGGTGACCTCCTCTCCCGCCGGTTCGACCTCCACCCAGATGTCGCGGTAGCGGCCGGTTGCGTAGAGGCGTTCGATGGCTTGCCGAATGAGGCGGGTCTGGTAGCGCTGCCCCGGTCGCAGTTCGATCTGTTCGAAGACCTCCGGCTCGGAAGAGCGCTCGGATAAATCGATGCCGACCTGGTGAATGACCTTCCCTTCCCAAGAATGGGCATGAGCAAAAAGAGGGGCGATGAGAAGACAGATTGTCGCGATTATCGGAACTCGAATCTGAATCGAACATCCCCTCCCATCTGCCCGTCTTGATCTCGTTCTCCCACCAGAGACACATTTTTGCCAAGCTCGTAAATCATTCGGATCAGCTGTTCTTGGGAAGGATCGAGGTTGGCCTCATATGTCACCAGGAGCCGGTCTTCCAGGAGCCGTTTTTCAGCCGTGAGTCGAGGGCCGCTCGACGACTTCGATCCCCCGGCAAAAGGATCGACCTGGATCCGATCGACAAACCCTGTTTTCGGAACCGTTCCCTCTAAGAACTCCGCCAGAATCAGGCTGGTCGCCTCGCTGCTGGCCACCCCTCCTTGCCTCTGGGCGAACTCCTCCGTCGTCACCCCGAAGGTGAGAAGGGCGAGAATATCGGTCTCCGGGAGCGGGGGAGAGGAAGAGAGCGCCAGCGTGAACTGGGAGAGGGTTCCGGTGAGACCGAGATCGATTTCGTAATCCTTATCGAGGCTCTCTTTGCTGTTCCTTGTTTCCACCACCGTTTTGGCTTTCAAATTAAATCGCGGGTTGATCTTCTGGGGGTCGAGGAATTCGACCGAGCCGGAGGTCACCTCGAATTCATTATTCCGGAAATAGATCAAACCGCGCGGGACCACGATCCGGCCGATCAGGAGCGGCCGGTCGAGCGTCCCCTTCAGAAAGAGATCGGCTTCAAGCGGGATTTTCGCGAGGTTGTTGTCGATCCAGAGATTCTCCTCTCCGGAGAGGTGGATGTTCATTTTCGTCGCGCCGATGAAAGGAGTCTCTTTGCTGAAGGTCTCCTCCGTTTTCTGCGCCCACTCGACCGCCACCGATTTGAGATCGACCCGCTTGTCGTAGATCGCCCGCTTCACGATCAGCTCTCCTTTGAGGGTCTGAGCCGATCCCTCCCGCTGGAAGAGGAGCTCGCCGTCGACCGTCGCCGTCAGGTCTCTCGCAAGGTTGATTCGCGTGTCGGCGACCTCCAGAAGAAACCCGAACGGGCCGACGCCGAAACCGGCCAGATCGGCCTTCCCGTTTGCCTGGAACCGTCCCCGTCCCATCTCCCCCTCGAACGTTTCCAGGAGAAGGACCCGTTCGTTGAAGACGACCGAGAGAGAGGAGACATGAACCGACTGGGGGAAGATGACCGTTCGCACCGTGCCGTCTTGAAGGGCGAGTTGGCCGAGAATACGGGGTGATTTCCACTGATCGGAGATCCGCACGTCGAGGGTCGCCTTCCCTTTTCCGGAAGTAATCGTCCTTGAAAAAAAAGTGAGAAGATTCAGATCGGCCTCTCCCTTTACGAACAGATCCCATGATTGGAGGGGGATCAACCCTCCGTTGAACTCTAAGGCGGTGTTCTCTCCCTTCAATCGGGCGTTCTCGAAGGCAAAGGCCCCTCCCTCCGATCGGACGGCGATCGGGCCGTCGTTCCCGACGGCGTATCCGCCGAAGTCGGCCGCAATCTCCGTCAGCGATCCGGTCAGATTGACCTGGTCCATCTTGGTGAGCTGTCCGCCTCCTTCCAACTCCCCCGTCATCTGAAGGGTGATCCCGGCGAGAGGGGTCGAGAAAAACTGTCGGATGAAAGGATCGATCCGAAGCTGCGCAAAGCGGCCCTGGAAAGAAAAGGGGTACGAAGGGGTCAGCTGGATCTCTCCCTTCGCGGAAAAGTTTTTCTTGGGAAAAGCTCCCTCCAGGCGGACGGCCCCCTGGCTCCAGTCGACTTTGACCGTTCCGGAATCCCCCTCCGTGTCGGCATATCGAAGATCCTGGACGGAAGCGACGATCAACAGGTTCGGTTTCTTAAAACTTCCCTCGCCCGTCACCTCCAACCCCATCTTTCCGGAGAGAAGCGGCGCCCGGAGCTGGATTATCTCGATCTCGTGAATGGGGAGATGCGCCCCTTTCGCCGCGATCCGATAGGTCCCGTTGAACCGGATCTCTCCTTCTCCCGCGATGCGAACCGTCCCCCGCTCCAGGGAGACCTTGCGAAGCTGGACCTCTTCGTTCGTGACCGTCAGATCGACTCTTCCCCGGTCGAAACGCTCACCGTAGAGAGAGCCCCGCGTCAAGCGCAGCGGCCCCTTGACCGCGAAGGCCCGGGGCGATCCTTTGATGGTCAGCGTTCCGGTCGCCGCGGTCCGAAGCGGAATGGAGAGTTTGAAGAAGTCGAAGACCGCCTGGGGATCGGCGGAGGCGATCTTGGCTTGAAGGTCGAACATCGGCGCTTCAGGGTGGGCCCACTGAATGCTCCCGTCGAAACGATAGGGCGCCGATGCGGATTTCTTCCCGGTGGGGGGAGATTCCAGAGACCCCTCCTTTAATAAGAGGCGCCGGTCCTGGAGAAGGAATTGGGAGGAAAGGGTTCCCATCGCTTTGCCCTGGAAGGTCCATCGGTCGAGCAGAGCGTGCCCTTCGACGCGGGGATGATCGATCTCTCCGGAGAGGGTTCCTTCAACCTGCAGCGCTCCGGTGAAGGGAAAGTCGAGCGCCCGGGTCAATCCCCGGACCTCCTCGGAGAGGGCGGCCGCTTCGATGGAGAGGCCTTGCTGTCGGCTCCAATTTCCGTGAAAAGTCGCTTCTGCATTCGGGAAAGCGAGCCTTCCCTGGTCGATCGACAGCCGGCTCTCCGACCATCTCCATTGGAGGACTCCCCCTTGAAGCAGGGCGATCAACTTCTGGGTGCGTCCCGCGTCGGCGCGAAACGGAGGGGAAAAGAGGGGAAGCCGTTTTGCTTCCAGACGGCCTCCTCCCGCCCAATCGGCCGGGGCCGCCCCTTTTCCGGAAATGGAGAAATCGCCGTCGAGAAAAATTCCTTCCAGCGCCCGGTCCATTTCCGACGGGAGATTCGAAAGGAGCTTTCGCGTCTTCTCCAAAGGAAGACGTCCGTATTGAAGCGAGGCGCGGTAGGTCGGCGTCTCCTCCATGAAATCGCCCTCCGCCTCCCCGCTGAAGGTCCCTTTGAAGAGCTCGCCGGAGAAGGAAGAGACCACGACCTTTCGATCCCGGTAGGAGATTTCCGAGAGGAGAGAGCCGATCTCGGCCCCTTCCGAGGAAAGCTGCGGCAGGGTGATCTTTCCTGCGGCGGCAAGGTTGGGATAGGCGCCGGTGAGTTGCCCCTGCACGATCGCCTCGCCGGAGAGTTTTCTTTCGGTGATGAGAGCAACGGGCGCCTCCTCCAGGGGAAAACGGAGGTCGATCTGCAGGTCGAGCCGGTTGTCTTCTCCCGTGTGGACCTTCCCTTCCGTCAAGAGGTGCGCTCGTCCGGAGGTAAGCGAGCCCTGCCGGATCTCGACTTCTCCGGGAATCAAGGCGACTTTCGTCTCCAACCGGTCGATCGTTCTCTCCTCCTTCTCGGTTGAAATCCGTCCCTTTGCCGCCGCGAGGTCGATCTCGAATCGGGTCATTCCCAGATCGGGCCGGATCTCCGCCTCGATCTCCTGGAGCGAAAGGGAGCGGAGCAGGCCGGCTCCCTGATAAGAAAGCGATCCGTTCTTGATTCGAACGGTCCGAACGACGACCGCCGGAGGGCTCCCCTCCCGTTGCTCCGGCGAGGGGGGGGGAGTCTGAGGGAGGAATGCGGGTGTCAGCATGATCGCGGGAGACTCGATCACGATCTGCCGGATAAAAAAAGATTGGGTCAGCAGAGACCAAGGACTGAAATAAACCCGAATCTCTTGGGCCGAAAAGGGGGAGACATCGCCAGTCGGTCGGGCGGAGACCCCCTTCAGCACCACCGAGGCGGAGAGAGAGCGAAGTTCGACCTCCCCGATTTGGATCGGCCGTCCCAGCAACCGCTCCAACCCCTTTTCGGCATATTCCTTTGCCTTCTCCGAGAAGAGACCGCTTTGGAGGACAAGCTGAACGGCAAGCAACAAAAGGAAAAGGGCGGCAAAAATAAAGAGGATCCACTTTTTTGACAAACGGGGCTCCTTACATTGAAGCGAATCCGAGGCGACCGAAAGGGGGGGAGACCTGCCTGACCTCTTCACAAGGAGGGCGGATCAGGGGTGGCGTTTCTTTTCTACCTCGACGAACTTCAATCGCAGGGTGAAGAGGACCTGTTGAAGGAGCGTTTCCTCATCCGGGGTCAGGTTCCCTTTGGTCTTCTCTTCGAGAAGGGTGATCAGATCAATCACCTGGCGGGCCGCCGGCAGCGCCACCGACCTCTCCCCGGTCGCGGGATTGGCCTCCTGCCCCAGGTGGATCAGCGCAGAGGTCGCGAGAGAAAGAATGAAGGAGGAAAAGTGAACCGGAAAAGAGTCCTCCGCCGAGGGATGAGCCTGTTCCTCTCGGCCCGGAGACGCGGCTTGGGTTTCCTTGTTCGAAGCGGAGGCCGGTTTCTCCGTACGCTCTTTTTCCGATCGCTTCTCCGGGTCCGTCTCCTTCAGGTAAGCGCGGCGGTCTCTGACTTGAAACCCTTTTTCTTCCTCTTCCATCGGTTCCTCCCTCGCACGATAAGTTAGCACAAACTTTTCCCCTTTTCAAGGCAAGGAAGAGGTTGTGTCGAGGACGAGGTCGAGGGCGACCCCGCCCCCTGCGCTTGACTTTTATCGCCGGTGAGGCATAGACTACTCTGCACCGAGGGGATTTGTCTTACACATGGGTGATCCGCTAAAAGAGAAGGTCCATGTTTTCGGCGTGGGAGAGGACGGCGTTCTCTCGATGAATCTCAAAGCGATGCGGCTGCTTCAGGATGCCGAGTGGATCTTCGGCCCCGAGCGGCTATTGGCCTTTTTCCCCAATCACGACGCCAAGAAAATTCCGATTCAATCCGATCTCGAAAAAATCACCGAGATGATTCAATCGAATCTCGGCCGGCGCCAAATGGCGGTCCTTGCCTCCGGAGATCCTAATTTTTACGGGATCGCACAAGGGTTGGTAGCGCAGCTCGGGAAAGAGGCGGTGGAGATCCTCCCCAATGTCAGCGCCATGCAGCTTGCCTTCGCCCGGATCAAAGAGAGCTGGGAGGAGGCCTATTTCGGCTCGGTCCGGAACCGGCCGATCGAAGGGGTCATCGAACCGATCCGGCATGCCGTCAAGGCGGCCATTTTGACCGACGCGGAAAATACCCCCGCCGCGCTGGCCAAGGCGCTCCTGGCGCGGGGAGTCGAGAACCGGACGGCGTATCTTTGCGAAAACCTGGGAGAGGGGGACGAGCGCGTCACGGAATTGGATCTGAAGCAACTCCCCGGAAGGAGCTCCTCCCCGCGCACGGTTCTGATCCTTTTGGACCGCTTAAAACAACCGTCGCAGAAACCGATTCAGTCGAACACCGGCAAAGACGCGCTTTCCTCTTCAAAGCATGACGAAGAGGGGAGAATCTGAAAGACGGCGCTTTCCGTCAAAAGGAGCCCTCGATGGAAAATGGTCCCAAACGTTTAACGATTGCCGCCATTCAGATGACCTCGATTCCGTATCGCGTTGAGGAGAACCTTGAGAAAGCCGATCGGATGGTTCGGGAGGCGGCCTCGCGCGGCGCCCGCATCGTCGTTCTTCCGGAACTATTCAATACCGGATATTGCTACGACTGGAGGAATCTGACGGTGGCCGAAGATCTCTCCGGACGGACCGCCCGATGGTTTCGAAATCTTGCAAAGGGATTGGGGATCTACCTGATCGGAGGAATGATCGAGCGGGACGGGGGGAATCATTACAACACGCTTCTTTTGAGCAGCCCGCAGGGCCGGCTTGCCTCTTATCGGAAGCGCTGTCTTCCCCTTCAGGAGAAATGCTATTTTACAAAGGGGGACGAACCGCTGCTGGTCGAGACCCCCCTCGGCCGGATCGGCTTTGGGATCTGCGCCGATCTGCTCGATCAGAAGATCTGGGAGCGGTTTCGGAACAAGGTGAACCTTCTGATTGTTTCTTCGGCCTGGCCGGACTTCACCGCCGGCGGTTTTCTCTTTGCCAAGACGGCGGTGAACAGAAGCATCAGCCGGATGCCGGAACTCCTTCCGAAGCGGCTGTCGGAATCGTTTGGGGTGCCGGTGGCCTACGCCGGCCTCTGCGGGCCGTTTGATTCACCCCTTCCCTTTCTCTATCCCTATGCGGTTCGCAGCCGGTTCGTCGGGCATTCGGCGGTCTATGATCGAGGAGGAATTCCGCTGTCGATCCTCAAAGAAGAAGAAGGGATGGCGATCGGCGGGGTTGTCACCGAGCCGCTGTCGGCGGAGAAGCGGTACGCCGTCGATGCGGCGGTGCGGATGATGGCCCGGCTTGATCGGGTGTTTCTGACGATCCCCTGCCGCGTCTATCGGGTGTTGAACCGCTCCAAGGGCGAAGAGACCTGGAGAGGAATGCAACCCTCGCCGTAAGAAGGCGGCGCCTGTAGGCGATTTCCGCTCAGCGACCGAATGATCAGGAGGTACATCCATGTCGTTGTTTCAAGTTCGGTGGGTTCAATGCTTACTCGTCGGGTTGAGTGTTTTCTTCGCCGGCCAGACGGCGACGGGGGACGAATTCGGGCGGGACGGAAATTTGGAGATTTATATTCATGCCGATAAGCCGACCTACAAATTCGGCGAGCCGATTCGCCTGACGGTTCGGCTCAAGAACAACACGACCCGTCCCCTGGTCGTCAACCGGCGGCTTGATCCGTTCAGCGATCTTCAGTGGGAGCTTTTTGCCGAGCCGGACGGGTTCCTGCAGACCAAAACCAATCCGCCGAAGCCATTGACCGCCGACGACTTTATCGAATTGAAACCGGAGGAGGAGATTCGAAAGAAACTTCCGCCCCTCTCCGAGCTGACCCCCCATCCGCTGAAGAAAGGGTTATACGGGCTTCGCCTCACCTATGCCAACAAAGAGAAACCGACGGGGGTCGAGAAGAAGGGGAAAGACATCTGGACCGGTGAGATTATCACCAACCGCCTCTCCATTCAGATCCGAAGCAGCGAGAAGGCGTCCTTTCAGCCTTTTTCCCCCGAAAGCATCGCTCCGGAAGAATCCTTGTAAACGCCCCCCTTTTGTCATTCCAGGTTTGTCCTCTCGAATTGCCCAAAATTGCCAATCAGGAATCTTTTGCTATACTTGAGTGCCATGTTGACCATTCCTTGATGGGATGGGAAGCGAGTCCTTTCGATCCATTCCTGTAATCAATCTTCTTTGGAGGAAGACATGGCGCGACGGAGAGAGATCCGAAACCGGTTATTTGCTTATCTCGTCCTGATCATCTGGGTTGGCATGCTCACGTTCGGATCATCGCGGCAAGCGCTTGCGCAGCTCGGGGCGATCGGCGGGATCGGGGGGATCTCGGGCGGGGAGACCAATGAGGCTTCCCCGCTCTTTACGATGACCGGGAGTCCCAGCTTCAACGAGGGGGAAGGAAACCTCAGCTTCGCTTATCAGAACACCCGGATCACACGGTTCGAGGGAGATAAAATTGAAGACGAATTCGGCCCCAACTTCGCAGCCGAATTGGTCTCAAAGGTTTTCCTGGTCGGTTACGGCGTAACCGATCGATTTTCGGTGGCGGCCGTTTTTTCCCAAGATACCAATCGATTCCATATCGGTCTGGATAGCGATCTTTTTCCGGACAAAAAAGAGACCGGGGGCCTTGCGAACCCTTCCTTCTCAGCGAAGTACACGCTGATTCGTAATCCCAACATTTCCGTCCGCGGTACTCTGGGTCTTCCATCGGGTTATGAGGCAGGGTCTGAGAGTCCCGTTGTGGCGCTTGACTTTGCCTATTCCGTCTCTCTTTGGGGAATGACAGATCTCCATGTTCAGGCAGGTTATCAATATACCTTCAAGGACAGGTTTGACGTCGATCCGACTGACCTTCTCGTCGTGAATACCGCCTTGGCCCGCTCCTTCGGTGAGAACTTCACCTTTTTTACGGAGCTGACCTATCGGCAGGGGGGAGGCTCTTTTGATTCCGAAAACGACACCCCTACACAGAAGAGCGTCGATGTCATTCCCGGATTCAAAGTGGAGTTTCAAGAGAAGTTCCTCTTCTCCACCGCGGCTCGGATCGCTCTGATCAACGATTTCACGCTGGGTTATGATTACTCTTATTTAATCCTCCTGAGTTATCTGTTTTAAGCGTCTTTGCGGAAAGGGACAGTGGATAGACGCTGCGGTCTCCTCGTCCGGCGCGCTCCCGGAAATACGGTTTCTCACCGCCTTCTTTTTACCAGATAGGTTCGGATGAAGCTTTTTCCTCTCCAGATCGGTCTTCGGCTGAAACTCACCCTTCCGGTTGTCTTTCTCATTCTGGTCATTATGTTTTCGATCTCTTTTCTCTTCGGCCTGCGCCATGAGCAAACCTTGAGAAGCGAGATGAAAAGGCGGGCGGTGAGGGTCGCGCAGACGGCCGGAACAATGAGCCTGATTCCCCTTCCCGGGGTTCCCGCTTGGACGCTCTCTAAAAGTTTTGTCCCGCTCGTTCCCCAACTCGACCCGAATGTGCTTTACATCGTTGTCTTCGACGAGCTTGGGAAGGTGCAGGCCGCTTCGATCAATCAGTCCCTTCTGAAAGAATTATTAAAACAAGAAGAGATTGCGTCTGCTGAAAAAGAGTTAATCACGGAAGTGACCAACGCGCGGGGGATCAGGGAGGAGCGTTCGGGCCCTTCCCGATGGGGATCCCTTCTTCCGGTGGAGGTTGGGCTTCAGCCCGACGGGCGGGGAAAGGTTGTCGTCGGTTTTTCCCTCGAAGAAATGGAGCGGGAGGTCTCTTCTTCGAGGCGGACGGCGCTCGGCCTGACCCTCGGTTTCGTCGTGTTGGGGGTAGTGGTGGCGGTGGCGGTCGCCGCGTCGATTACACAGCCGATCCAGGTGCTGGTTCGCGGGATGGAGGAAGTTCGCAAGGGGAACCTCGCGGCGGATGTTGAAATCCCGAATAAAGATGAGATCGGCGCGTTGGCCAACTCCTTTAATTTCATGATCGCCGGACTGCGGGAGCGGGACAGAATTAAAGGGACCTTTCAGCGGTTTGTTTCTTCCCAGGTTGCGGAAAAGGTGCTGGGGGCCAAGGATATCGTCCTGACCGGGGAGCGCCGGCGCGCCAGCATTCTCTTCGCCGATATTCGGGGCTTTACCTCGATGTCGGAACGGCTGGCGCCGGAAGAGATCGTCAGCATGCTCAATGAGTATTTCACGGTGATGGTCGACATCATCATTACCCATGAAGGGAATCTCGACAAGTTTATCGGGGATGCGATGATGGCGGTTTTCGGCGCGCCGCTGCGTCACCCGGATGATCCGCTCCGGGCGGTGCGGACCGCCGTCGATATGCAGCGGGCCCTGCTGGAGTTGAATGAAGAGCGGGATCGGCGGGGGGCGGAGGCGATTTATATCGGCATCGGGATCGCGACGGGAGATGTGGTCGCGGGAAACATCGGCTCCGAGAAGCGGATGGAGTATTCGGTCATCGGGGATGAGGTCAATCTCGCCGCCCGAATCCAATCGAAGAGCGGAAAGCAAAAGATCCTCATCTGTCCGGAAACGTTCAAAGCGGTCCAAGGGGAGATAAAAACGATCCCGCTTGAGCCGGTCATGCTCAAAGGGAAGAGCCATCCGGTTCAAATCTATGAAGTGGTTTATTAATCGGACCGGTTTGTGTGAGGATTTGGGGAAAGACGAGACGGTTTATTTCTTCCGCTTCAGGACCGACTCGACCGCTTGGACGATCTGCTTCGCGGTCAAGCCGTATTTCTCCATCAGCTCCGTCGGGGTGCCCGACTCGGCGTAGGTATCGGCGATTCCGATCGAGGCCATCGGCACCGGATGGTGCTCCGCGACCACCTGAGCGACTCGGCTTGCGACCCCTCCCGAGAGAAGATGCTCCTCCGCCGTGACGATCGCGCCGGTCTCCTCGGCGGCGGCGATAACGGCGGCCTCATCGATCGGCTTGAGAGTATGCAGGTCGAGCACGGCGACGGAGATCCCACGCTCCCGGCAGATGTCGGAAGCGACCAACGCCTCCCACACCAGAAGCCCATTGGCGATAATCGTCACATCCTCTCCCGCGGCAATCTTGTTCGCGCGTCCCAACTGAAAATGTTCTGACCCGGTGTAGATGATCGGCGCCTTCGGCCGTCCGGTCCGGATGTAGACCGGGCCGACATGTTCCGCCGCCAGCCGGACGAGCGCTCTGCAGGAGATCTCATCCGCCGGCGAGAGGACGGTGAATTTCGGCAGGGCGCAGGCAAGGGCGAAATCTTCGACGCTCTGCTGCGATGCGCCGTCTTCTCCCAAGCTGATCCCGCCGTGGGAGCCGACGATTTTCACATTCAACGAGGGATTCGCGACCGACATCCGGAGTTGATCGAACGACTTACAAAGAAGGAAGGAAGCGAAGCTGGAAGCGAAGGGGATTTTCCCGCAGGAGGCGAGTCCCGCCGCCACGGAGACCATGTTCGCTTCGGCGATGCCGCAGTTGAAGAAGCGGTCGGGAAAAGCTTTCCCGAAGAGACCGCTCTTGGTTGATTTTGAAAGGTCGGCATCGACCGCCACGATCCGGGGATCGGCCTTGCCGAGCTCCACCAACACCTGACCGTAGGCGTCGCGCGTTGCGAGGCCGAGCTTTTTCTCGCGCTGGACGGCTGATTTCATTTCGGAAGGATTGGCATTCATCGGTCGAGCTCCTTGAGGGAGGCCTGAAGCTGATCTGTGGTCGGCGCCACGCCGTGGAATTCGAGATTGTTCTCCATGAAGGAGACCCCCTTCCCTTTGGTGGTGCGGGCAAGGAGAAGCGTCGGTTTTCCGACGGTGCGTTGAGCCTCGTCGAAAGCGTTTAAGATTTGGCCGAAGTCATGTCCGTCGAAATCGATCACATGCCATCCGAAGGCCCGCCATTTGTCCGCGAGCGGCTCGATGTCGAGGATCTCGGTGGTCCAACCGTCCAACTGCTGGCGATTGCAATCGAGGATCACGGTCAGATGATCGATCTTGTAATGGGCGGCGAACATGGCGGCCTCCCAGACCTGTCCCTCGTTCGCTTCGCCGTCCCCCATCAAGACATAAACGCGATAGTCTTTCCGGTCGAGCCGTCCCGCCAGCGCCATTCCCGCCCCGATCGAGACCCCCTGGCCCAGCGATCCGGTGGAGGCTTCGACGCCGGCGAGCTTTCCTTTTTCGGGGTGGCCCTGAAGGGGACTGCCGAGCTTCCGGAGGGTTTTCAGCGCCTCGACCGGGAAATAACCGGTCCGCGCCAACGCTGCATAAAGGGCGGGGGCGCCGTGCCCCTTGCTCAGAATGAATCGATCTCGGTCTGCCCATTCCGGATCGGACGGCTTGTGGCGGAGGAGCTTAAAATAGAGGGCGGTGATCAGATCGACCGCCGAGAGGGACCCTCCGGGGTGTCCGGAGGCGGCGGCAGTGATCATCTCCACGATGTCTCGCCGAAGGAGCGTGGCTTTCTTTTGAAGCTGTTCGATCGTTCCGTTTTCCATAAGCGGGGCTTAGGGTATCAGAAAGCATTTCCCAAGTCAACGCTATGATCGATCAAAGGACGCATCGTTTTTTCATTACTTTTTCATTACCTGATGACGGATGTTTTCATCGCGGATTGCTTGACAGGATAATGCGGAGTCATTATAATGGCCGAAATTTGCCGAAGTGGTGGAACTGGTAGACACGCACGTTTGAGGGGCGTGTGGGGCAACCCGTGGGGGTTCAAATCCCCCCTTCGGCACCAACACTCCAATTGATGGTTCACCTTCGCTCGGATGACCTCCTTGTGTACCGTTCGGAAGACCTCAGCCCACCGCTCGCTTTCCAAGCCTCAGCCCGTTATCCGCATTTCCTCCTTAAAGAGCGCTGCCCTGAGTGCATCGGGGTAAAGATGGTATAATCTCTAAAGAGGCAGTATGGAAATGACCCTTCTATTAAACGCAACCTACGAGCCTTTGCGGGTCATCCCTTGGAAAAAGGCGATTCTTCTCTTGTGCCAGGGGAAAGTGGAGGTTTTGGAGGTTTACGATCGGGAGATCCGAGGCGTTTCTATTTCCTTCCGACTCCCTTCCGTGCTGCGCCTTCTCGAACTCGTCAAAATCAAGAAAAATCAGCGGGTGGTCAAGTTTTCCCGGGGGAATATCTTCGCGAGGGACAAACATTCTTGCCAATATTGCGGCCAGCGCTTCCGGGCCGATGAGCTGACCTTTGATCATGTCGTCCCGATCGCCAAGGGAGGGAAGAAAACCTGGACCAACATCGTGACCGCCTGTATCCGGTGTAACAATCGGAAAAGCGGACGCACCCCCGATGAGGCGAACATGCGGCTGATCAAGAAGCCGGAGAAGCCGAGCTGGAGCCCTTCCTTAACGATCACCATCGGGATTAAAAAGACGCCGGAAAGCTGGCGTGATTATCTTTACTGGAACCTCTCCTTGGAAGAAGATCTTCCCGACGAAGAACCTTCCTAAGATTTCCGCCGTTTTAGCGCAAGATTCTTTCCCTCCCGCCGTCCACTAAGTCGAATGAACCCGTTTGTGGAACCGCTCCAACCAGGAACCTTTTTCCGTTTCTCCCCCTTCAGTATAAATGTGAATGAGGTTGCGGATCATCCTTGTAATGATCTGGCGCGTGGAAACCTTTCGGAGATATTGAGCGATGAGCCCTTTTTCGTCTCCTGGGAGTTGCGATTCAATCTCCCCGCGAGTCAGCATCCGGCCTTCATGGAAGGGATCGATGTAAATTTCGTCTCGTTCATCCGACCAGGAAACCAGGAAGTGACCCGGCATCCCGATTCCGTGGAGAGGGAGATTCAGCCGCTCTGCAAGAAGGAGCATCACCACCGATAAGCTGATCGGAATCCCCTTCTTTGTGTCGAGGACGGTATTGATATAGCTGTTTTCCGGGAGGTAGTAGTTCTCGCGATTTCCTGAGAAGAGAAGCTCTTCGAAGAGATACCGATTCAGGGTCCGGATCACCGCGGGGGGAGACGAATCAGGTTGAATCCTCCTCCGGAGGACCTCGGCCATCCGATCGATCTTTGTCCGATAAATTTCCGAATTCATCTCCGGGTAGGCGAATCGAGCGAGGAGAAAGACCCCCTCTTCCAGGGAGCAGGGTTCTTTCTCGGCATAACGTTGCCACTCCTCATCCAACGCTTCAAGCCGGATCGACTCGATAATCTGGCCGGCCCGCTCCGATATCAATGAAGCGCCCTCCCTCACGCACCGCTCCAGCGCGGGGAGGGCGGGGGAGCCGATCTCGACCAATCGTCGGCGGATGATCTCGAAGTGGGCACCTTCCTCTCCCAACAGTCGGATCAATGCGTCAAGGGTGCGGTCATTTTCAGGCGAGTTCATTCGGCTCATTTGGTTGATGAATGAGGGCGCAGTTCTTCCCGGAACGCTTGGCGCCGTAGAGGGCATCGTCTGCGGCCGCAATGAGGGTCTCTTCGGTATCGATACCGGGGGAAGGGAAGGTCGCCAGGCCGATGCTCACGGTAAATCGGGTCCCTCCCTTCTTTCCTTTTCGTAAACCGAAAACATGATCTGCAATCGTTCGGCGGATTCGTTCGGCCACCTCCATCGCCGCCTTCTCTTCCATCCGTTGAGGAAGTACAATCGTGAATTCGTCTCCGCCGTATCGCGCGGCGAAATCGTATCCCCGAAGAAGGTCTCGGAGAATCGTCCCGATCTCCTGCAAAACCCGATCTCCGTTGAGATGGCCTAAGTCGTCGTTGATTCGCTTAAAATGATCGACATCCATCATCATGCAGAAGATCTGTCCTTTTTGCCGTTCCGCCCGCCGAATCTCCCGCTGCAGAAATTCTTTCAGATATTTACGATTGTAAAGCCCGGTTAAAGGATCGATGATCGACTGACGTTCCAATTTCCGGATACGCTGCTTGAGTTTATCCTGTGTCGCTTTGATCCGCAAGAGGACTTCGGCGCGTAGGACCAGATCTTGAATCCGGTAGGGGCGGGTGATGTAATCCCACGCGCCGTTGTCGAGCGCTTTCTGTTTTTGAGGCGCATCGTGGGGAGATCCGATCAGCAAAAGGGGAATCTCTTGGGCAACTCTTTGATCGACAAAAGAGGAGAGAGGGGAGAGATCCATTTCGGGGGGATGGGCGGAGGCCGGATCATCGTAGATGATCAGATCGACCTTCTCCTTGGAGAGAATGCGAAGCCCCTGCCGGAGGGTCTCCGCTTCATAGATCCGGTAGGCGGTCGGGCCCTCTTTAAGGGCTTCCCTCATTTTTCGCCGTTGTCCTCTCTCCTTCTTGACCAGAAGCAGGCCTCGTTTCATTTTTCCTCCCCATATTTTCTTTGGCACTCAAAGGGCTTAGAATACTTAGGAATTCTCATTGATGTCAATAGAAATCTGATTTTATTGTTTTCATGGAGACGATTCGGTATACTCAACCCATTCATTAAGGAGGATCTATCCTCACCGAAAACCTGATCAAAACAGCACGGGACCGGATCGCCTCCGCCCATTCGATCACCGTTTTAACCGGGGCCGGGATTTCAGCCGACAGCGGGGTTCCCACGTTCAGGGGAGAGGGGGGGCTCTGGAAGCAGTTTCGGGCGGAAGAGCTCGCCACGCCCGAGGCGTTTGAATCACATCCTGAGATTGTCTGGGAGTGGTATCACTGGCGGCGTCAAATCATCTCGGAAAAACGTCCCAACCCGGCGCACGAAGCGTTGGTCTCACTTGAGAACGCCTGTCCGAGTTTCACGTTGATCACTCAAAATGTCGACGGGCTTCATCCACTGGCCGGGAGCCGGAAGATCATCGAGTTGCATGGAAGCCTTTGGAGGATGCGTTGTATGCGCTGCGGTCGGATCACGGAAAAGCGCTCCCTCGAGCTTCCCCGGCTTCCCCATTGCGATCTTTGTCGTTCATTGCTCCGTCCCGATGTGGTCTGGTTTGGAGAGGCGATTAACCCGCTCCATCTGAAAAAGAGTCTGGAGGCATGCCAAGGAGGAGGGGTTTTCTTGGTGATCGGAACATCCGGAATCGTTCAGCCCGCCGCTTCATTCGCATCGATCGCCAAGGAGCATGGGGCGTTCACGATCGAGATCAATAGGGTGGATTCGGAGATTGCAGACCGGGATCTGCTTCTGATCGGGCGCGCCTCGGAGGTTGTTCCCCAATTGATTCATGCCAACCATTAGAATCATTTCGATTCGTTAGGGAGGAGAAGATGACACCATTGGCCCTTTTGATGCATCGGGATCTTCAGGAAATTTCCCCAAAGACCACGGTACGGGATGCGGCAAAACAGATGCGGGATAAACGAATCGGCTCCCTCCTGGTCAGCGAGGGAATGGAGCGGATCGGGATTGTGAGCGAGACCGATTTTGTCCGAAAGGCACTCGCCGACGGCCTCAATCCCGACACCACTCCCGTGGAAAGAATCATGAGTCAGCCGGTCATCGGGATCGATATCGACAAAACCGCCAAAGAGGCGAACGACCTGATGGCGACGAAGGGGGTGCGGCACCTGGCCGTGACCGACAAGGGGAAAATTGTCGGGATCATCTCGGTGCGCGATTTGGTGATCTGCTTTAAGAATCGATTGTAAATCGTCCCGGCGGGAATGGAGCCTAAAAAAAGGGAAGGCCGGTTTTAATCGGCCTTCCCTTTTTCAGTTAAGAGGCTGCGCTCGAACGTCGGTGCGTTAGTTCCGAACCCCGCTCCAGACACGCGCCGGATCGATTTCCTTGTCCGGATTCAGTGACTTGGCTTTTTCCAGAAGGACATCGGCCTTTTCGGGATAGGTCGGATCGGAGATGCAGCAGTCGGACACCGGACAAACCGCCGCGCACTGGGGCTCATCAAAGTGGCCCACACATTCGGTGCAGCGTTCGTAGGTGATGACGTAGATGTTGTCGCTGGTGGCGTGGGCGAGCTGGCCGCCGCCATCTTCCCCGGTCAATTTATATCCCTTTGATTCGCAGTCGCTTCGGTTCTCGAAGATCGCTTCGTTCGGACACTCAGGCAGACAGGCTGCGCAGGCGATGCATTCACTGGTGATCAAAAGTGCCATGGTAGGGCTACCTCCTTGTTGCGTTGAAAGAAAATGATTTTCGAACTATATCATGCGTCTTTGCGGCATGTCAAACCCTTTTTAGCTCCTTCAGCGCCGAGAGGACTTCGTCCAGATGGGCGTCTACTTTCACACGGCGGAAGAGATGGGTGACCTTCCCCTTCGGGTCGATCAGAAAGGTCGATCGCTCGATTCCCCAGAATTTCCGGCCGTACATATTCTTCAGCTTGTAAACGCCGTAGGCTTTCGAAACGGCGGCATCCGTATCGCTCAAGAGCAAAAAAGGGAGGGTATACTTCTCGACGAATTTTTGATGCGAGGCGAGGGAATCGAGACTGACCCCCAAGATCACGGCCTTCGCCTTCTTCAGTTCGGCGAAAGAATCTCGGAAAGCACACGCCTCCTTGGTGCAGCCGGGGGTATCATCCTTCGGATAAAAGTAGAGAATGACATGGCGCTTTCCCCGGTACGAGGTCAGATCGACCTTCTTCCCGTCCGAGGAGGGGAGAATAAAAAGGGGAGCATCATCTCCCGGTTTCAGCTCTGAAGTCACCTATCCCTCCGTTTGTCCATCCGTCTGTCCGATGGTATGAAGACCCATCTCCATCAATTCCGCCAAGCGTTTTGCCCGTTGTGAGAGGTCTCCGGCTTCCAGCAAAAACTGTTTTTCCAAGACCGTCAGCGGAAGCCCCGCCGAGAGGGTCGCCACCAAGACATCATCTTCAAGCCCGATTTCCAAAATCGACTCCAACGCCTCGGCCCCCGGCATTTTCTGGCGGTAGCGCATCGTCAGATCGACCAACTTTTCTTTGAGCGGCGCGAGGAGTAACTCGGTCTGAGGCTCCTCAACGGTCTCGATTCGCCCCTGCCGGTAACTCCGGTCGTGACGCTCGCCCCGAATCAGACATTTCTTCAGGCCGTAGAGAATGATGTTGTATCGTCCGTCATCGAGCCGTTGGGATCGAATGATCCGCCCGACCGAGCCGATCTCATGGATCGGCGGGTTCCCATCATAATTGATTTCCCAGCCCTCTTTCAAGAGGACCATCCCGATCATCCGATCCCCGCCCAAGGCATCTTCGACCATCTCGCGGTAACGCGGTTCGAAAATATGGAGGGGAAGATAGGTCTTCGGAAAGAAGACCACATTCGGGAGGGGAAAAAGGGGAACCCACTCCGGAATTTGTGTTCTCGCCATGAGTGTCCTTGAATTATTGAATTTTTTCGATCAGAGGTGCGGTGGAGACGAGATGTCGCTTCATCCCGAGCTCTTTGGGTGAGAAGCCCATCGCCAGGCCAAGGAGTTGAGGAAGGTGGAGGATCGGAACACCGAGCGTCTCATCCGGACGGGTTTGCTGAAGCCGGTCTTCGGCGCGGTCCTGATAGATATCGAGACTCATGTGGCAGAGGGGGCAGGGGGTGACCATCGCGTCGCTTCCTTTTTCCTTCGCCTCGCCGACGTTCTTCGCGACCATGCTCAGCGCAATCTGATCTTTCTCCAGGAGGACGGGGAAGCCGCAGCACTTGGTTCGGCCGTCGTATTCGACCGGATAGGCACCGACGGCGCGGATCAATTTCTCGAGCGAGGTCGGATTTTCCCAATCGTCAAAGCCGGTGGCGCGAGAAGGGCGTAAAATATAGCAACCGTAGAACGGCGCGATCGATACGTTCAAAGGATGGGTAATAAACTTGCTCAGCTCGTCCAAGCCGAAATCTTTGACCAAAATCCACTGAAGATGTTTCACCTCGACCGTCCCGTGGTATTCCAGGCCGGTGGCGTCCTTGAGGGCCCGGTTGATCCGATCGCGCAAGGCGTCATCCTCTTGAAGATTCTTGTTGGCCCCGCCCAGGATCCCCTGGCAGGTCCCGCAGATCGTCATGACATTGTTGATCCCCATCTTCTCGGCGGTGGCGAGGGTCCGGGCATTGAGGGTGTAGGCGAGATCCGGGTCGGCCTCGCTGATCACGCCGGCCCCGCAGCAGTTAAATGCTTCCAGTTCAACGATGTCGAGACCGAGGCGTCCGACCACTTTCATGGTGGAGGTGTAGAGCTCGGGGGTGGCTCCCTTGGAGGCGCATCCTGGGAAGAGGGCGTACTTCATTTCGTTTTCTCCCAACGTTTGAAGATGGCCCGGACTTCATCACGTCCCGGGACGCGCTTGAAGGGGAACGGCGTCTTCCCGTGCAAGAACATCTTGATCCCGAGCGGGATGATCCGAAGCATCTTTTTGAGATTTCCCCACGTCATTAAGATCGGCAGGAGTGTCTCATTCAGCCGACCCTCATCACCCACCACTTTCGTAAACTCGGTAATGTGTCTCGCCTCCACCGATTCGGAGAATCCGGCGCCGATCGACAATCGCCGAAGGCGCACGATCTGCTCCATCGGCCGGACATCTTTCGGGCAGACCTGCACGCAGAAGTTGCACCGGACACAGTCCCAAATTCCGTCGGGTCCCTGAAGCGCCTCCAGACGAGGAACGTGTGCTTGGTCTCTCGGATCGGCCTGAAAGCGGTAGGCTTTGGCCAATGCGGCCGGACCGAGAAATCCGCGGGAGACTTCAAAGCTGGTGCAGGCCGAAACGCACGCCCCGCACATAATGCAGCCGTCGGCATTGTGCAGTTTCTCGTGAAGATCCTTCAGCGCTTCGGTCGGAACCTCCACCCCGTTCTTCGTCATCAGAAAGGGATCGACCGCCTTGATCTTCTCCCAGAAGGGGGCCATCTGAACGACCATGTCTTTGATCACCGGCATGTTCGCCATCGGTCCGACCTCGATTTTCCCGTGGTGTTCCAGCTCTTCCTTGAGGGGGAGCTTGCAGGCGAGTTTCTGGCTTCCATTCACCTGCATCAGGCAGGAGCCGCAGATCGCCGCCCGGCAGGAGGCGCGGAAGGTGAGGGTGCCGTCGATCTCGGCCTTGATTTTCAACAGCGCGGTCAGCAGGGTCATCCCCCGGCTGGCCTCGACAAAGTAGTCCTTTTTGTAAGGCTTCGGATCGACATCGGGGTTAAATTTTTGGACCGTCAGTTTAACGCGCATTCGACTCGATGATATCAATGATTGCGTGATTGCCGGTGAATCGGTGAGACAGGAGATGAAAACAAAGGGGAGAAAATGATTATGGTGATCCGACTTCCGCCGGATCTCTCACCCAGTAACGCTCAAATTCAGCCAGATGGGTCAATGTGGAGAAATCTTTCATCCGGTCGAGATAAACCTTTCCGTTTAAGTGGTCGATTTCATGCTGGAGGACAATGGCGAGGAAGCCCTCGGCTTCCATTTCGACCGGCTGCATGTCGCGATTGAATGCCTTCAAGCCGACCCGCGCCGAGCGAATCACTTTGCCCCGAAGGTTTTCCACGCTCAAGCAGCCCTCCCATCCTTCAACCTTTTCTTCGGACAGATACGTAAAGGTCGGGTTGAGAAGGATCAAAAGTGAAAGATCGGGGGCAGCCGGATAACGAGGGTTGGCATTGGCTTCGATGACGACAATCTGTTTCGATTCGAAGACCTGCGGCGCGGCCAGTCCGACGCCGTCGAGTTTCCGCATCGTTTCGACCATATCCTCAAGAAAATTTTGAAAGTTCGGATCTTGACAATCGGCCGGGGTTACGGGCGCTGCGACCTTGCGAAGGATGGGGTTTCCCAGTTTGGCGACTTTTAAAATAGACATATTTTTTCCCGTAGTTTCCGTAATTTATAGCATAACCGATCTCTTTTTGCAACCTGCCCGAATGGCTGAACGGATCGACATTCTTTGTGCATTTGAGTTAAGAAAATAACCGGAAGAGGGGAGTGAAGTCAATAAAGGGGGATCTTTAGTGGAGCTGGTCCAGCTTTTCTTCCTCTTCGGGAGAAGGTTGGCTCCCCATCTCCTGAAAGGTGGCGATATCGACTCGATTCTTTCCATTGCGCTTCGCGCGGTAGAGGGCAAAATCGGCGGTCGCGATGACCTGAGAGGGGTGTTGGAGGCCGGGATCGGGCAGTCCGGAGATGCCGATGCTGAGGGTCACCGAATGCCGCTTGGGAAGAAAGGAGTGGATTTGACTGTAAGCGGCTTCGCGGATCCGCTCCGCGATCTGCCGGGACTTCTCCCGGGCCGACTCGGGAAGGAGAACGGCAAATTCGTCGCCGCCGTAACGGGCGATCAGATCGACATCGCGCAGCTGCACCTGAAGCAGGCGCGCCACCTCGCTCAAGACCCGATCTCCCGACTCATGACCATAGGTGTCATTGATCGGTTTAAAGTGATCGACGTCGATCATGAAGCAGGAAAAGAGGGTGCCGTATCGTTGCGCGCGGGAGAACTCCTGCTGTAAGACCTCTCTGAAATAACGGCGGTTGAAGAGGCCGGTGACCGGATCGGTCATCGCGAGCTCCTGAACGTTCTTGAGAAGGATCTTATATTCCTCGTTCTTCTGTGTCAGGTCGTCCTGAAGCTGTTTCATCCGGAGGCAGGCGTTGACGCGCGCTTTGAGCTCGCGCGCATCGAACGGCTTGGTGATGTAATCGTTCGCCCCTTGCTCGAAACCGAGGACCAGATCCTCCGTTTTATCCCGGACGGTGATCATGATGAGGGGAATGTTCATCGTCTCGGGGCTGGCGCGCAGCAGCCGGCAGACATCGTGTCCGGTGATATCGGGGAGAACCACGTCGAGAAGAATCAGATCGGGAGGGTTTCGCCGGGCCTGCTTGATCGCATCGGCGCCGGTATAGGTCCAGGAGACCTCGAAGCCCATCTTCTCAAACATGATTTTGATCTGATCAACTTCGAAGGCGCTGTCATCGGCGATCAGAACGCTCGGCGCTTTCTTCCGCTTCTTCTTCATTGTGAAATCGTAGCATAAAAAGGGGGGCTGTCAACTAAGGGAACGCCTCCCAAGGCGATCACGGCGGATGATCGGAGAGGTCGGCCTTTTGGAACCGTGGCGCGATTAGGAAACGGTTTGTAGGAGGAGAGGAAGGAAGCGTTGAATAGCCAAAATGGCTGAGGGATAAAGTGGAGGCGGCGAGCGGATTTGAACCGCTGAATCGCAGTTTTGCAGACTGCTCCCTTAACCACTTGGGTACGCCGCCTTGAAGGAAGCCATTTTAGCAGACCCGGGGTTGAAGTGCAATGCGCAAATAGCGCGATTGGAGAGAGGAGAATCGGTCCTTCCAAAGCGGCGGAGGAGGCAGCGGCCGGTCTTATGAAAAGAGGTTGATCACATCGCGGACCCCGCGGACCCTTCGGGCCATATCGATGATATCTTGTTTTTCCTGATCGCTGGGAATGCTCCCCCGAAGGGTCACCGTCCCCTCCTGTGTGGCGATGTCGATGATCGCCGTATTAAAAAAGCGCCCCAGCTCGCTTCGGACCCGCTGCGCCAGGATTTCATCGCTGACGATCATCTCCTCGGGAATCGCCCGCTCCCGCATCTGGTAGACCACCCCCTGAACGCGGGTGCTCTGCTGTCGCGTCTTCTTGGCAAGACTCTCAAGCCACACACTGATTCGATCCATCCAGTCATGATATCTCTGAGCGATCAGGGTCCGGGTGCTCCGGCCGTTTCGCGGTGCGAATAGGATGCCGAGGGTGAGACCGGCTAACAACATGGTGGTGCGGGAAGGCAACACCGACGGGATAATCGACCTTCTTCCAAATGCGCGCGCCATCGAAAATACCTCCTTAAGAACTACGCTGCTGAACGATTTTTTACACCCAATATCGACGATTCATAATTTTTTAACAGAGCGGGGAGATCGGGATAGATTTCGTCCGCCCCCGCTTTCCGAAGCGTCTCCTCCGAAAATCCCCCCGTCAAAACCGCAATCGTCTGGAGACCGATCTCTTTGGCGGCCGCCACATCATACGGTGTGTCGCCGAGGACCACCGCGTCGGAGGGTTTCCAATGAAAACGATCGAGGGCGAGATGAAACAGGTCGGGATGCGGTTTGGATCGGGCGACATCATCGCCTGAGAGGACATCCCGCACCCAGCGGTCGATTCCAAGAAGACGGATATAGTGCTGGACCTCGCTCCCCCCGCTGGAAGTGGCGAGGACAATGGTTTTCTTGTCTTGATGAAGCCGCTCGAAGAGGGGGATCACGCCGGGGAGGGGCCGGATCTGGTCGAAATACTTATTCTTGAAGATCTCTTTCTTCCGCTTATGGATCTGGGTTCCAAGCTCGGAGATCTGCTCCGGGGTGAGAAAGCGGGGAAGGAGCTGATCGGCCCCTTTCCCGATTTCGCAACGGATCTCTTCCCATTTAATTTGAATTCCGAATTCCTGAAACGCCTCCTGCCAGGCGCTCGCATGGGCGTCGTTGCTGTCGACCAGCGTTCCATCTACATCTGCAATCACCCCTTTGATCATTTCTACCGCCACCCTTCCATAAAACCGAAAATCATGCCGCCTTGCGCCGAACCGCCGGGGCTTCGGCCGCCGCTTTCAGAAAACGAGGATAGATTCCCAAGCTGATTCCAAAGGCGATATGGGCCAACGCAAACGGGATCGGCGGCGCGGCGGCCAGCCAGGGATTCATCACAGGAAGCAGTCCGAATTGCATGATGACCCAGATGGAAAGGGAGAAGATCACCCCCCAGGCGATCGCCCCCCCGACGCTCAGGTAACCTCCCAGCCAGACGAAAAAGACTCCCAGCGCCACCGACAGGGTCAGATGAAGCGCCAGACCGAGGAAGACCGGTCCGAATTGAAAACCGGGGCCGATCGCCCCCTCGCCGAGGAATGTTGCCGCCGCCAGCTTCATCGGGCGCCAGAGATCCCCTTGAAAAAAAAGAGCAAACAGAATTGCCACGGCGGCCATTGAAGCGGCCCCGATCAAGCCGCAACGGACTCCGGGCGGCGCCGCTTCCCGAAGGGAGATCGGCTCATTTGGAATCGTCACCCTGGTTGGATTCATGGGGGGGTCTCCTTGGCTTCAAGTGAATGGATGGCCCGAATCGATTCACAACGGAGGAACGAAGGACCCCAAAACGTCGGTAGAACAACCTCCTCATCGCGTTAGGTTCAGTCCTTCACCGCGTCGAGAGGCCCTTCGCTGATTCAGTGGTCCGAAACTCAAAAAACACTCTTTATATTTAGATTAAGGAATTAAGTGAGGAAGCGTCAATGCTACCAATGGAGGAGCGTGCCTACGCCGATCGGGTTATGTCGAGGCTCATAAAGGAACAGGGCTTAAATTGACACCTCCACACCGCCGTTGTAAGATGGGTGGAACTTTTTCCCGAAGGAATTCCATGGCAAAGAAAACATTCTATATCATCGACGGAAGTTCCTATATTTACCGAGCCTATTTTGCGATCCGGGAGCTCTCAACCTCAACCGGACTTCCGACGAATGCAGTGTATGGCTTCACCCAAATGTTGCTCAAGATCATCAAAGACAAAAAGCCCGACTACCTTGCCATCGCCTTCGATACGAAGGGTCCCACCTTCCGCCACACCGCCTACCAGGACTATAAAATCCATCGTCCGGAGATGCCCGATCCGCTCGCGCTTCAGATCCCCTACATCCACAGGATGGTCGAGGCGTTCCGCATTCCGGTGATCATGGGGGACGGTTTCGAGGCCGATGATCTCATCGGCACCCTGGCGAAAAAGGGGGAGGCCCAGGGATATCGGGTGGTCGTGGTGACCGGCGATAAAGATATGTTCCAGCTGATCTCCCCCGGTGTTTCCGTCTACGACACGATGAAGGAGAAGCACTACACCGAGAAGGAGATTTTGGAGAAATTCGGAACGACGCCGGCCCAGGTCGTCGAGATCATGGGGTTGATGGGCGATTCGGTCGACAACATTCCCGGCGTCAACGGGATCGGCGAGAAGACGGCGGTCCAGCTGGTCCAGCAGTTCGGAACGATCGAACATCTTCTTGCAAACCTCGATCAGGTGAAGAAGCCGAAACTTCGCCAGACGCTGGAGGCGGAGGCGGAGACGGCGCGCCTTTCCCGCTCGCTTGCCCTGATCGACACCGATTGCCCGATCGAGTTCGATCCGGAGCGGTTTCAAATGCAATCGCCCGACTTTGAGCGCTTGATTCCCCTCTGCAATGAGATGGAGTTTTCCAATATCCTCAAGGGGCTGACCCTCCCGCCGCCGACGATGGCCGACGGTTACCGGATTCTTCTTCCCACCGAGGCGGGAAAAGAGATCGACGCCGTTCAAAAGAAAGCGCGGGTCGCCGTCGACATGCTCCTTACCTCCGAGGAGCCGATGCGGGCCGAGTGGGTCGGAATCGCTTTCTGCCCGGAAAAAGGGAAGGCCTTTTACATTCCGCTGGAGGATCGAAAGCAGCTTCCGCCGGAGATCAAAACGATTTTGGAGTCGGAGTCGATCACCAAGGTCGGGCATGATCTGAAGTTGGCCGAGATTGTCTTGGGCCGGCGCGGGATCGTCCTTCGAAATGCTTCCTTCGATACGATGATCGCCTCATACCTTTTGAACCCCGGACGCCGCGATCACACGCTGGAGACGGTCGCCTTCGAATACCTCAAGGAGCGGCTCACCACCGCCACCGAGGCGGCCGGCGGGGACAAGGAGGCGAAAGCGCATCCTCTTATCGAAGCGGCGCCTTCGCGGATCGCCCCCTATCTTTGCCAACGGGCCGATGCCGTTCTCAAGCTGGCCGACCTGCTTCCGTCTCTTTTGGATGGGCAGGGGCTCACACCGCTTTTCAACGATCTGGAGATGCCACTGGTCCCGGTGCTGGCCGAGATCGAGCGCAACGGGGTGAAGATTGATGGCGATCTTCTTTCGGAGATCTCCAAGGAGCTCGACGCGAAGCTCGTTGAGCTGACCGAGCGGATCCATCGGCTGGCCGGAGAGGAGTTCAACATCGGCTCTCCCAAACAGCTGGCCGAGATCCTCTTTGTGAAGCTGGGCCTCCCGCCGATCCGAAAGACCAAGACCGGCTATTCGACCGATGAAGAAGTTCTCACTCAGCTCGCGGTCCGTCACGAACTGCCGGCGGAGATCTTAAACAGCCGGCAGCTCATGAAACTCAAATCGACATACGTCGACGCCCTTCCCAAATTGATCCACCCCGAGACCGGGCGGGTCCACACGCAGCTCAACCAGACGATCGCCGCCACGGGGCGGCTCTCCTCCAAAGACCCGAACCTCCAGAACATCCCGATCAAAGGAGAGCTTGGCCGCCGCATCCGGCAGGCCTTCATCGCCGAGTCGGGGCATCAGCTCCTCTCCGCCGACTACAACCAGATCGAGCTGCGCCTCTTGGCCCATATGTCGGAGGACCCGGTGTTGATCGAGTCGTTCCGGACCGGCGAAGATGTCCACACCCGGACGGCGATCCAGCTTTTCGGTCTTCCGAAACAAGAGATCAGCTCCGAGATGCGGCGGGTCGCGAAGACGGTCAACTTCGGAATTATTTACGGGATCAGCCCGTTCGGGCTAGCCTCGAACCTCGGCGTCTCGCAGACCGAGGCGAAGCGCTACATCGACCGCTACTTTGAAAACTACCAAGGGGTCCAGCGCTTCATCGACCAGATGCTGGAGACCGCCACCCAGCAGGGCTACGTCACCACCCTCTTCGGCCGCCGCCGCCACATCGCCGAGCTCTCCAGCCGCAACACCCAAACCCGCGGCTTGGGGGAGCGCCTCGCCGTCAACACCCCGCTCCAAGGGACCGCCGCCGACATCATCAAAAAAGCGATGATCGATATTCATCGCTGGATGCAGGAAGCTCAGGTGAAGAGCCGGATGATCTTGCAGGTGCATGATGAATTGATCTTCGAGGTGCCCGAAAGCGAAATCCCGCTGATGAAAGAGAAGGTGAAAGAGAAGATGGAAGGGGTGATTCAGCTGAAGGCGCCGTTGACAGTGGATATCGGCGTGGCGGCGAATTGGGCGGGGGCGCATTGAAGCAAAATTGGTCAAAACCTCTTAACATAACCTTGTTCGGATTGCAATTACAGTCTTTGACATCTAGTTGGAAATAAAAATTCAAAAGAATCAAACATGTGGGAAAAAAACATATGAAAAAGGATACTCAGCTAGAAAAGGTCAAGGCTGATTCTCAACAGCCGACGTGCGGCATTATTATGCCAATTTCTAATCTGGATGGTTGTAGCGAAGTTCACTGGAGCGATGTTCTTTCAATCCTCTCTGATGCAATTGACTTGGCAGGATTCTCTCCTAATCTTGTGAGCCATGCAGATGACGTAGGTATTATTCAGAAACGTATTATTCAGAACCTTTATGAGAATCCGGTTGTCGTGTGTGATGTAAGTGGTAAAAACCCAAATGTAATGTTTGAATTAGGAATGCGCCTTGCGTTTGATAAGCCAACAATTATTGTTAAGGATGATAAGACATCGTATGCCTTCGATACTGCGCCAATCGAGCATCTCGAGTATCCACGTGATTTACGCTTTACAAAAATTGTCGAATTTAAGGAAGAGCTAGTAGAGAAAATTAAAGGTACATACCAAAAATCTACATCAGATGAAAATTATACAACTTTCTTAAAACATTTTGGCACATTTAAAATACCTAAGATTGAAACAGAAGTAATTTCCAAAGAAGATTATGTATTGGAAGAAATCAAAAGCCTTCGCAATCTAATACTTAGGGCGACTGATCAAGGAATAGTTAGCCCAAAAGCATTGCTCCGTTCTAAGCTGATGCTCTGTATGAGAGAAACTTCTAAAGAAGTGAGTAAAAAGGTCTTAGATGAGGTTAGCTTGATTGAAGGTGTGAAGGTTCTTAACGGACCACAGCGAGTGCGCCCTAGTGAGGCTCATTTTCATATTGTGTTTGATCCAGAGTTCTTCTTTGATAGAGAAAAGGTATTGGCTATCGCAAAAAATAGTACAGCAAACGTACGATGGCTTGACCGAAATTAATAATTTCACTTTATCTGTAGAAACTGGTGCAGCAAATTAACGGACAACGATTACGAATCGAGTCATCGGAATCGGCGGCATCTTCTTCAAATCAGACGCCCCAGAGAAACTCAAGGCATAATACCTAGATCATCTCATTCAGGGTCTGCCAAGGGGCGGTGAACGGGACACAAAGAAAAGGAGCGGATCATCTTGAAATGAACAGAAACCCTACCTTTATTGACCAAATTGAGCTTCCCGACGAGAAAATGATCAGCGTGCTGCGGGCTATGACCCCTACCAAGCGATTGGAGACGGCTTTCTATCTCGCCCGTCTGGCCCGAAAAATGATGTGGGCTCAAGCCGCTTCTGCACATCCTGAATGGACGGAGGAGCAGATTCGTGAAGAGGTGGCCCGGAGGACGCTGCTCCGAAGCATGGGAAGCGATATTCAAGACGGTTGGGAGATCTCATCCATTATGCTTGGGAGTTAGATCATGCAGGACCGACCTACAGACCCTTCTTGAAAAAGAAAAATCATCGAAACCATCAATGGCCTCTTCATTGGGACTGATCAGCGGGATTGGGTTTGGGTGAAAAAATGTTTTGCGCCGCGGGTCCATTTTGATATGACCTCATTGACCGGGGGAGAGCCGGCGATGATGACGCCGAAGGAGATTGCCGACATTTGGAAAAAAGGCCTGAAGCCGCTCAAGGCGATTCATCATCAATCGGGGAATTTCATCGTCAGGGTCACCGATAAAGAAGCGACCGCCTTCTGTTATGGAATTGCGATGCACTATCTCCCGAACAAAACCGGCCGGAACACCCGGACGTTCGTCGGCAGTTATGATTTCCATCTGGAAAAAAGAGGCGCCCGCTGGCAGATCGACCTGATCAAGTTTAATCTCAAATACATCGACGGCAATTTGAATTTAGAGAATTCCTAATAAGCGAGATCCGGTCCGGATTGTCCCACTGGAAACGACCATGCCGTTCATTCACATCAAATCGCTTCCCTTCGAAGAAGACCTGGAGATGTCCTCCATCCTGGCGGCGGTGAGCCGGGATTTTTCAGAACAGGCGGGGATCGAGATCGCGCATGTCACGGTCACATGGGAATATCTTGAGTCGTGGCACTACGCGGCGGGCGGCCTGACCGCACCGAATCAGCCGAAAGAGTCCCATCCCCTTCTCGTCGATCTCCTGGTCCCTGATTTCAACCCGCCCGAGACAATCGAGAAGATGTTGAAGTGTGTCGCCGCCAGCATCGCCCAGCGGGTGGGGATTCCGGAGAACAACATCTTCATCAACGTGCGGCAGGCCCGGAGCGGCCAGGTGTTTGACGGCGGAGAGATTGTCCGTTGGTAACGTGGGAGAGAGACCATGATGTTTTTGGCGTGATCAATCACGCACTTATAGTTGATTTGGAGAACCAGTAAGATGTCAAAGAAAGTTCGCGCCTTGTTAATTGTGTCGGGGATACTGATCCTTCCTTCGTGGGGATTCCGGCTTTATATTCTTTCTCTGAAGTGGGAGACCGATCCCAACCGGTTCATCACCCTGTTCACCTGCATCGTCTCGATCTTGATCGGGGGGTTTCTCATCTGGATGGGGATCAAGGGAAGCAAAGCCGCCCGCAGAGACTACAACCTCCTCATCTCCTCCGCCCTCTTTACCATCGGGTTTTGGACGTATCGATTGGCCGGTTTGATTCTCCACCCGGAAACCGACCCCAATCCGAGGGCCCACCTTCGTCTGACCGCGACCTTCCTGGTGATAGGAGGACTGCTCCTCCTCTCAGGTTTGCAAGGACGGAAGAAAGCCTCTCTGCCATCCTGAGCCCCTCGCCTGTCATGCTGTGAGCCGCGGCGCTTAACGCTTTCTCTTGGGAGCGCTTCTTTGTTGACCTGGGGGCGGGGCCTGCATCTTTGCGGGGGAAACCTTCGGGCCGGTGGCCCGCTCGGTTTTGGAGCCGAGGGAGCTGCCGCATCCCTGGCAGAGGTAATCGTAGAGCTCTCCGTCGGGGAGGACCAGCAGGAGCCGCTCGCGCACCGGCATGGCGCGGCCGCATTTGTTGCAATAGAGAAGGGAGGCGCGGAACTGATCGAATTGCTTGTCCATCGTCATGTTATAAAGAGGGGGAAGACTCGATCGATTCGGGTTTTTTCACCTTTCGATATTGCGCGATCATCCAGAGCATCGCGAAATAAGAAACCACCCCAAAAGCCACTCCCAACAGGGTCGATCCAAGCACGAACGGGAAAAAGTACGATTTAAGCTGCGTCCCCATCGTCGAGAAGGTCAGATTCTCGAAGCTGATCGGGGGAATTTCATCTGTCTTACAGCAAAGCTCGATCCCGAACCAGGTGGAGGAGAGGGTGATCGGGGTGAAGGTCCAGGGATTGTTGACGAAGGCGCCGACGAGAATGGCGACCCGATTGAGACGGAAGAGCCACGCCGAAACGATCGCCAGGAGAAAGTGAAGGCCGAGCAGGGGGGAAAAGGCGATGAAGACGCCGAGCGCGAAGGCGAGCGCGGTCCGATGCGGGGTGTCGTTCAATCCCAACACCCGCCGCATCTGCTCCTTCCCCTTTGCCATCAAGCCCATCTTATCCCTTTTCGCCTTTCTTTAAGTGGTCCCACCCCCCTGGAGCGAGGGCCCGGCGGCGTCCGCTCGGATTGATCAGCATTAAACCGGTCCGCCGTGGCGCCATTTTACCGATTCGGTATGCTTTGATCAACCCGTTTTTTATCATCAGCTCCAGCTTCTTGAGTTTCCGTTCCGGGACCGAAAAAAGGAGCTCGTAATCTTCACCCCCATTTAAAGCATACTCTATCGAATCAACCCCCATTTGTAAAGCCGCACGTTGGAGGGGGGCCGAGAGGGGGATTTCAGCGGCGTCGATCTCCGCCCCAAGCCCGCTCCGTTCCATCAGATGGCTCAGATCAGAGCTCAACCCGTCTGACAGATCGATCATCGCCGACGGAATCCGGGCCTTTGCCAAAAGACGCCCCTCCCGCCAGCGGGCTTGCGGCGCGCGATAGCGCCGAGTCAGCCGGCCGAAGAGCTTCGTGTCGATCCCTTTTTTCAATAAGGCCAACCCCGCCGCGGCGTCCCCCAGCGTTCCGGTGACATAGAGGTGATCTCCCTCTCCCGCGCCGGCCCGGGTGACCATCTCCTTTTTGGGAATCTCTCCCACCACGGTCGGGGAGATAAAAAACGGTCCGGTGGAGAAGGCGATGTTTCCGCCGATCAGATCGAGCCCCGTTTCGCGGCTTGCTCTTTCGATCCCCTTGTAGAGTTGGTCGATCGCTTCGACCCTCTGGCGGCCGGTCAGGCCGAGTGAAATCAGTATATAACGGGGGGTTCCCCCCATCGCCGCAATGTCGCTGACATTGACCATCACCGATTTATAGCCGACCTCTTGAAAGGTCGAGAAGGCGGGGTCGAAATGAACCCCTTCGATCAGCGTATCGGTGGTGAGAAGAAGGTGCTGTTTCTTGGAGGGGAGGATCGCCGCGGCATCGTCGCCGATGCCGAGAACGGTTGAAGCGGGAGGGGGAAAGCGCTTTTGAATCCGGTCGATGAGACCGAACTCACCGAGTTGACGGAGGTCCATGTCCTGTTCCGGGCTGGACGCGGGGCGCCGAGCCGATGTTTTAAACCGTCGCGACCGTGGAGGCGATTCGCGCCCGCTTTCGCTGTTTTTCCCGTTGGGTTTTTGTAATCGTTTTGGCCATGACGGAGGGGGTCTTCCTTATGTTGAAGGCCGCCGACAGAACCGCATCCATGTGCTCGGCGAAGACCAGATCGAGTCCTCGCTGCACGTGGCGGGGGACCTCCTCCAGATCTTTTTCGTTCCGCTTCGGAAGGACCACCGTCTTCATGCCGGCCCGTTTGGCGGCCAAGATCTTTTCTTTCAGGCCGCCGATCGGGAGGACCCGGCCCCGCAGCGTCACCTCTCCGGTCATCGCCACATCCCGGCGGACCGCTTTTCCGGTAAGGAGCGAGGCGAGCGCCGTCGCCATCGTGATGCCGGCGGAGGGGCCGTCTTTCGGAATCGCCCCGGCCGGGACATGGATGTGGATATCGCTCTTGGCGAAGAGGTCGCTCTTGATCCCAAGCTCCTTCTCCTTCGATCGAATGTAGGAGAGGGCCGCATGGGCCGACTCTTTCATCACATCTCCCAGATGCCCGGTGAGGGTCAGTGCCCCTTTCCCCTTCATCAGGGTCGCCTCGATTCGAATGATATCTCCCCCGGTCGGCGTCCAGGCGAGCCCGGTCGCGACACCGACTTCATCCTGCTCCTGCTCCGCTTCGGGAAGAAACTTGGGGATGCCGAGATATTGGTTGACGTTGGAAGGGGTGATCTTGAATCGCTTCTCTTTTCCCTCCGCCAGCTTGCGCGCGATTTTCCGAAGGACGTTGGCGATCTCCCGCTCCAGATTGCGAACCCCCGCCTCGCGGGTGTACTGCATGATCATCAGATCGAGCGCCGCGTCGGTGAAGGCCACTTTGCCTGTCTTGACCCCATGCTCCGAGAGCTGGCGCGGGATCAGGTAATTCCGGGCGATGCCGACCTTCTCCTCGGTGGTGTAGCCGGAGATGTCGATGATCTCCATCCGGTCGCGCAGCGGCGCCGGAATCGGATCGATCTGGTTGGCGGTCATGATGAACATGACGTTCGAGAGATCGAACGGGACGCCGAGGTAGTGATCGGAGAAGCTGTGATTTTGCTCCGGGTCCAACACCTCCAGCAGGGCGGCCGAGGGATCTCCCCGAAAGTCCATGCCGACCTTGTCGATTTCGTCCATCATGAAGACCGGATTGTTCGTCCCGGCCTGTTTGATCCCCTGGATGATCCGGCCGGGGAGCGAGCCGACATAGGTTCGGCGATGTCCGCGGATCTCCGCTTCGTCCCGAATGCCGCCGAGCGAAATTCGGACAAACTCCCGTCCCAGGGCGCGGGCGATCGATTTTCCGAGAGAGGTCTTCCCGACCCCCGGAGGGCCGAGGAAACAGAGGATCGGCCCCTTCATCTTCTCCTTCATCTTGCGGACGGCGAGATATTCCAGGATCCGATCCTTCACCCGCTCTAGGTCGTAATGATCTTCATCCAGGACCTTCTTGGCCGCGATCAGATCGAGCTTGTCTTTGGTCGCCACATTCCACGGGAGCTCGACAAGCCATTCGAGATAGGTTCGAACCGTGGAGGCCTCGGCGGAGTCGGGGTGCATCTTTTCAAGCCGCTTCAACTGCCGTTCCGCCTCTTTGGCGACTTTCTCCGGCATCGCCGCCTCTTCGATTTTGTTCCGAAATTCCTGGACCTCTTCGGCCCGCTCATCCGATTCCCCCAGCTCCTTCTGGATCGCCTTCAGCTGCTCGCGCAAGAAGTATTCGCGCTGCGTTTTATCCATCTCCCCTTTGGCCTCGGACTGGATCTTCTGCTGCACCGTCAGGACATCGACCTCTTTGGTCAGAAGGTCGTTGATCTTCCCGAGGCGCTGCAATGGATTGAGGATCTCGAGCACCTCCTGCGCGGTTTCGACCTTCAATCCGAGATTCGAAGCGATCATGTCGGCCAGCCGCCCCGGGTCGTCGAGGTTTTCGATCACGGAGATGATGTCGGGAACGGTGAATTTGCCGAAGGCGACGACCTTCCCCATCAACTCTTTGACCGTCCGGACCGCCGCTTCGACCTCTAGGGAGCTTTCGGTCGGGGCCGGATCGGCCACCTTCTCGATCCGGACCGTGTGGTAGGGGGCGGTTTGCTGGAATGAAGTAATCCGCCCCTTGGCGATCCCTTGGACCAGAATCTTGACCCGACCGTCGGGAAGCTTCAACATCCGCATGATCGTCCCGACCGAGCCGATGGTATAAATATCGTCCGGCTCAGGGGATTCCACTTCCGACGACCTCTGCGCCGCCAGAAAGACCATCCGGTTTCCGGCCAGCGCTTCTTCAATCGCTTTGATGGAGATCTCCCGCCCGACGAAAAGGGGAAGAACCATATGGGGGAAGACGACGATGTCCCGGACGGGGAGAAGGGGAAGCTTCTCGGGGATATCCAGTTTCTGTTTCTCTTGATCCTTCAAAGACACGGGGGGCTCCTAACGTTGATTCGGATGACAGGGTCGATCTCTCGGGAAAACGAAAGAGATCGGTCTCGCCTTGATCTCTTAAGTTGGAATCAAGCAGACCGGGATCGTCTGGTCATTTTACACAGGTTGGCGGGACTCTGCAAGCGGGCTCTTTGAGCGAAGCGGGCCGGTTTTAGAGGGGGAGATCTTTCAAGAATTTCCGAAACTCTTTTCCCAGCTCGGGGTTTTTCAGCCCCATTTCGACCGTCGCCTTGAGAAATCCAAGTTTGTCCCCGGCGTCGAAGCGTTTCCCCTGGATGACATATCCATACATATTCCGCAGCCGGGCCAGTTCCTTGAGGGCGTCGGTCAACTGGATCTCATTGTTCTTCCCCGGTTTTGTTTTCTCCAGCAGCTCAAAGATTTCGGGGGTCAGAATGTAGCGTCCGATCACGGCGAGGTTGGACGGGGCTTCCTTGGGAGACGGCTTTTCGACCAGATCGTTAATTTTGTAAAGCCCATCGACGGCGGCTTCGGCGTCGATCACCCCGTATTGGCGGACCTCCGACTTGGGAACTTTTTGGATGCCGATCAACGGCGCCTGATTTTTCTGATAGAGGTCGATCATCTGCTGCAGGGCGGAAGTGGGATGATCGATGATGTCGTCTCCCAGCAGGACGGCGAAGGGCTCGTCGCCGATCAGATTCTTCGCGCTGAGAATGGCATGTCCGAGCCCGAGCGCCTGCCGCTGCCGGATGTAGCAGAAGTCGGCCATGTCGGAGATTTTCCTCAGACTTTCCATCAGCTCCAGCTTGCCGTTCTGGCGCAGGGTCTCCTCCAGCTCGAACGAGATGTCGAAGTGATCTTCAATCGCCCGTTTGCCGCGCCCGGTAATGATGATGATCTCCCGGATGCCGGCCCCCACCGCTTCTTCGACAACATATTGGATCAGCGGCTTGTCGACCAGGGGGAGCATCTCCTTGGGGGATGCCTTCGTCGCAGGGAGGAATCGCGTTCCCAGCCCCGCTGCGGGGATAACGGCTTTCGTGATCTGTCGGCCCAATCTTTTTCCCTCCTGAACTGCCGACATTTTATCGGCGGTAGATAAAGAAGTCAAGAAATTCGCCTGGATATTGCCCGATCATGCAGCCGTTGATAGAGCGATCGGACCGCGCCTTCGACCCCCGGCAACGGCGCGCGGGTATCGATGATCTCATCCGCAAATCGGCGCTTTTCATCCAGCGGCATCTGGGCGTCGATCCGACGCTCGGCTTCCTCCCGGGTAAGGCCGTCACGTTCGATCAACCGTTCGATTTGGGTTGCGCGGTCGGCATAAACGACGATAACCAGATCCATCTCCCGATGGGCCCCGGTCTCGATCAAGAGGGGAACATCGAAGAGGATGACTGCTTCGGGATGGGCGGCGGCAATCGCCCTCTTCTCCTTCTCCGCCTGCGCGTAGACGTGTGGATGGACGAGTTGATTCAATCGCTCGCGCCGGCGCGCATCGTTAAAGACGATCTCTCCAAGGCGCTTCCGGTCGATCTCCCCTTTTTTGTCAAGAATGGCGGCGCCGAAGGCCTCGACGACGCCGGCGTAAGCGGGCGCTCCCTTACGGATAACGGCGTGGGCGATTTCATCCGCATCGATGACAAAGGCCCCCGTCTCTCGAAAAAGGCGCGACACAGTGCTTTTTCCGCTGGCGATCCCCCCCGTCAACCCGACCCAGATCATCCCCGCTCCAAGACATAACAAAGGGGGATGTTAGCATATTCACGTAAGAGGGGGCAATGTGATCGTCTTACGATTCCTGTCGTGATCCAGGAGCGGTGTTCGATGTCCTCTTCCCTTCATTGACGCACCGGACCCCCTTTGTTACACTCTTCGACATGGAATCGCGCGAACAGGTTCTCGCCCTCCGGCAGAATATCGAACAGGCCATCAAGGGAAAGACGGAGGCGGTCAAGATGGCGGTGGTCACCCTTCTCAGCCGGGGCCATCTTTTGATCGAAGATGTCCCCGGCGTCGGCAAAACCACCCTGGCGGCGAGCCTGGCCCGCTCCATCGACTGCACCTTCAAGCGGGTCCAGTTCACCAGCGATCTCCTTCCCTCCGACATCCTCGGCGTGCCGATCTTCGATTCGAAGAAGAACACCTTCGAGTTCCGTCCCGGCCCGATCTTTGCCCACATCCTGCTGGCCGATGAGATCAACCGGACCACCCCCAAGACGCAAAGCGCTTTGCTGGAGGCGATGAACGACGGCCATGTCACGGTGGAGAACCAGACCTATTCGCTCCCCGATCCGTTCATGGTCATCGCGACGCAGAACCCGGCCGATCACCAAGGGACCTACCCCCTTCCGGAATCGCAGCTCGACCGATTCACGATGCGGATCCGTCTCGGCTATCCGGACGGATCGGATGAAAGAGCGATCCTGCTGCAAGCCGCCGCTTCCTCCGGGATCGTGAAGCCGGTGCTGACGCGGGACGAATTACTCTCTCTCCAAAAAGAAGCGGAGCAGGTGACCCTGGAAGAGAGCCTGGTCGATTATCTCTTGGCGATTGTCCATGCCACGCGGCATCATCGCGGGCTCTCGCTGGGGATCAGCACGCGGGGGGCCCTCTTTCTGCAACGGGCGGCGCGGGCCCTTGCCTTTGTCGAGGGGCGCGGCTACTGCCTTCCCGACGACATCAAACGGCTGGCCCCCCTGGTTTTCAGCCATCGGATTCTCCTGAAAGGATTCTCTCCCGGACAGGCCCTTCACGGGGCCGATGCAGTGATGACGGAGATCCTCGGGGCGATTCCGGTGCCGCTCTGATTCGCGGCCGGAGCGCGCCGATGTCTTCCCGCCTTGCCGTTTTCAGATACCTTCCGCGGACCATCCGGCCGACCAAAGAGGGGTGGTATTTTATCGCGTTGACCTTCGGCATCGGGTTTGCCGCGATCAATACCGGCAACAACCTCCTCTATCTTCTTGTCGCGCTGATGCTCAGCATCATTATCGTCTCCGGGCTTCTCTCCGAACAATCGCTTCGTTGGCTGACCTTCTCCGCCGATCCGCCCCCCCCCGCCCATCCGGGCGAGCCGGTCTCCCTCCTCGTGCGGCTTCGAAACGAGAAGAGCCGGTTTCCTTCCTTCTCGCTCCGCGTCGATCCGGTGCCGGGCGCCGACCTGCCGGAGGGGAGGTATACCTCCGAAGCGGCCCACTTTATCTCCCTGGATCCCCAATCGACCGGGTCGCAGCCGTTGCGGATGACCTTTTCGAAAAGAGGATGTTATCGGCTGGAGGGGATCACCCTTTCGACCACCTTCCCCTTCGGGTTCTTCGTCAAGACGGCGGCGAAACGAGAGCCTGTGGAGCTGTGGGTCTACCCCAAGACGCGGCCGGCGGAGCGGCCGATCCTTCCCGCTTCCTCCGGAGCGGTGGACATTTCTTCGCAGCGGAACGGACAGGCGGCGGCCTTTCATCAATTTAGGGAGTATCAGCGGGGGGACGACTGCCGGCTGATCCATTGGAAGCTCTCGGCCCGGCAAGGACGATGGATCATCAAAGAGCGGGAGCGGGAAGAGGGGAGCGGGGTCCTCTTGATCTTAAACAATCGGATTCCCGCCGAGCGGACCGACGGATGGGAAGCGCGGTTCGAGCAGGCGGTCGAAACGGCCGCCTCCCTCGCTTCGGCGATGATCCAGGCCGGATTGAAGGTCTCCATTCAGACGGCCGATCAAACCGTCGCGCCGGGGGAGGGGCCGACCCATCTCGACCGGATCTTCAAGCTCCTCGCATTGACCGAGGCGATCCCGCCGGCACCGGCACCGATGCCGACCGCGAGCCCGGATGGGCGGGCCGTGATCCGGATCGAATGGGAGGAGGGGGAGGTGGCGGCGATCTCCGATGAGGTGGTTGTCGAGATCGATTCCGGGGAGGAGCGGGTTGATGCCGTTTGATAAAGGGGCCCGGCTGCTGAGCCATTTGACGGCGCTCGCCTGCTTCTCGGCGCTGATCATCAACAACCAATTTGGATGGGCCTGGAGCGCGACGGGGGTGGGGCTGATTCTGGCGTCGCTCTATTTCATTCTGACCGACCGTCCGGTGAGGCTCTCTCCCTTTTTCTGGTGGGGGGCCTCGGTCCTCTTCTGCCTGATCTTTCTGGTCGACCTCTGGCTTTCCGGGGCGCTTCTCGCGGCCTGCATGCATTTCCTCGTTTATCTGATGGCCTATCGCCTCTTCCATCTTGAAAAATCGAAAGACCATCTCCAGCTTTATCTGATCTGTTTTTTACAGCTCCTCGCCGCCTCCGGCGCGGGGAGTGGGTTCGGATATGCCCTCTCTTTCGTCGTTTCGACCGCCCTTTTGATCTGGGGACTGGTCGTCCAACACTTGAAGAAGCAAGAGGAGTCGCGCCTTCCGGCCATGCCGGCCCGCTCCTTCCGGTCGGTCGTTCCTTTTCCTCTGATGATGTCGATTCATCTCCTTTCGGTCGGGGCGCTGTTGCCGACGCTGCTGATTTTCTTTCTCATCCCCCGGATCGGGATCGGCCTTTTTCAGACGGGGCAGGCCTCCCCTCAGAAAATTTCGGGATTTTCCGAGAAGGTCGATCTCGGCTCGATGGGCCCGGTGATACGGGACCTCTCCCTGGTGATGCGGGTGATCCCTTCCGGCGGGGAGAAAGATCGGCCCCCCTATCTGCGCGGGATGTCGTTCGACGCCTATGACGGGAAGGCCTGGAAGAACACGTTCAATCGGAAGGCCGCGCTTCCGAAACGCTTCGATCGCGGCTTCGAAATCGGTCCGGAGCCTTCCCCCTCCGATCCTTTTCAGGAGACGATTCTCCTGGAGCCGATCGACACCACCGTTCTTTTTACCGTCGGATCGCCGACGGCCGTTCGGGGAAATTTCCCCTCCCTGTTGCGGGATCAGCCGGGGAGCCTCTACCTTCCAGCGGTTCCCCGCCAGCGGATAGAATATGAGATCACGGCGGTCCACGCGTTTCCGTCCGAGAGAGACCAATCGGCCGCGCGGATCGACTACCCTTCCGACGTTCGGGAATATTACCTCTCCGGCGGAATCGATCCGCGCATCGTGGCGTTGGCGCACGAGATCGCCGATCCTTTTCCGACGGTTTTCGAGAAGGTGCGGGCGATCGAGCGTCATCTTCGGACGGAGTATACCTACACATTGGAAGTGGCCCCTTCGGATCGCCCCCCGCTCGAGGATTTTCTCTTTTTCCAAAAGAAAGGCTACTGCGAATATTACGCTTCGGCGATGGTGATGATGCTGCGAAGCGTCGGAATCGCTTCGCGTTTGGTCACCGGATTTTTGCCGGGGGAGTGGAACGAATTCGGAAAGTATTACTTGATTCGCCAGAGCGACGCCCACGCCTGGGTGGAGGTTTATTTTCCGGGAGGACGGTGGCTCCCCTTCGATCCGACGCCGTCGGTCGGCCAAAAAGTCGAGAGCCCCTGGACGGCGATGGCGGCGTATGTCGATTGGATGCAGATGAAGTGGGAGCGGTATATCGTCCGGTATTCTCTCCGCGATCAGTTCGCCCTTCTGGAGGGGACGCGCAGTCAAGTGGGCCGTTTTTCGGAAGGGATCGGCGTGTGGCTCTTCCGCGCCCGGCAATCGATCGAGAAAGTTCCGGTCCTCGGCCTCGTCTTGGGAGGGGCCGTGGTCGTCTTAATGGCGCTTCTTTACCGAAGCGGATGGGGATGGGGCGGATCGATCCGAAGAAAATCGCCGAAGCGCGGGGCGACGGTGATCTACGGGCGGATGCTTCGGCTGTTGGAGAAGCGGGGACTTCGGAAACGGGAAGATCAAACGCCGCTGGAATTCGTCGAGACAGTCAGAGGAAAAGAAGGATGGCCGATTGACGCCGTCCGAAAGTTGACCGCGCTTTACTGCGAGGTACGGTTTGGGGGAAAGGCCTTTTCCTCGGACGATCTCAGGCGGGCGGAGCGGCTTTTTGCTGAAATCAAAGCGGGGATCTAAATGAGGCCGTAGGGGCTACTCGATATGGAAGGTCTCCGGCAGCACGGCCGGAATGGTTCCCTTTGAGAAATCGCGCACGTTTCGGGTCACGATCAGCGTCATGCCGGCCTCTTCGGCCGCCGCGTGGGAGACTGCGTCTTCGAAGTCTTTGATCTTGCTGATCAGGGCTCGCCGGATGGAGGAGTCGGTGACAGGCGCGATCTTCATTTTTGAGAGAAGCTCATTGAGAACCGCGAGGCTTCCGGACGAACCGAGCTGCCGCTGCAATAAATAAGCAATGGTGGTAATGGCGTGGCCCGCGATGTAGCCTTCCACTTTCCCTCGCGCCACGGCCTCCAGCGCGCCGGCCGAGGCGCCATAATGCGGCTCGCGATTCAACAGAACATCCAGGATGACATTCACATCGTAGAGGACGCGCCTCATCGGTGTTTGGCCTCAAGCGCCTCCAGCCGCTCCCGCCGGATTTCCTCGTCTGTAGGAGGCTTCCCCTTTCCGGAAGCCGCTCCCGAGAGCCGGCGGGTCCAGGGACTCAGTTCGGGGGTTTTCCCCTTTTCTTCCTCCGCAACCTGAGAGAAGAATTCGGCCACCGCTTGCGACAACGAAATATCCCGCTTCTTCGCCCAGATTTTTGCTTTTCTGATGAGTGTTTTGTCTAAACGAAGCGTCAATTTCGTCTGCAACGCCTGTCTCCTTTCTGACGTACAATTATAAATGAATAATACGTCTAATGACCTCTTCTGTCAACCCCTTTCTTTGCGAGATGTCGAAGGAAAATCGGTTTGCCGTAGGGGCAAGTGGTGACTTGCCCTTCCCGCCTCGGGCGACCCATCGGGTCGCCCCTCATACATTCTAAACACTAAATATCGTGAAGCAGCCTCGCCCCTTGACAACCGGAACGGGGCGATTTATATTCATTGATACTTCAATATTAAATGATTCAAATTTAAAACACTGGTCTGGCGGTTCATGGGAACACACTATCGCGGAACACGGGAAGAAGTCACCGCCCTCGACACCTTTATCAAATTGATGCGGGCGGCCGATTCGCTCAGCTCCCGCTTGAGCCCGATCCTCGCTTCCACCGGGCTGACCTCCGGCCAGTTCGGCGCCCTGGAGGTGCTGCTTCATCTCGGGCCGCTCTGCCAGAGCGAGCTGGGGAGGAAACTCCTCCGGAGCGGCGGCAACATCACCATGGTCGTCGATAATCTGGAGCGAAGTGGGCTCGTCCGGCGGGAGCGGGGAGAAGATCGCCGATTTATCACCCTCCACCTGACCAAGGAGGGACGACAACTGATTCAGAAGATCTTTCCGAAACATCTGGAGGCCCTGGTCCGGGAGATGCAAGTGTTGACCGAAAGCGAACAGAAGGCGCTCGGCCGGCTCTGCAAAAAATTGGGGAAGGGATCGGATGGAGAGATCCGAACGGGAGCAGGAGGCAAGGATGCGACGCCTCCCGCCCCCAAGGAGGGAAAAAATGATTCGAACAAACATCGATATTCGACGGAGCAAAGAGCGATTTCAGACCGAGATCCCCTGGCTTGAGTCTCGCCACAGCTTCAGCTTCGGCCATCATTACGATCCGAAGAACACCCACCATGGGCTGCTCTTGGTCAATAACGACGACATCGTCCGGCCCGGCACCGGCTTTCAGACCCATCCGCATCAAGACATGGAGATCGTCACCTGGGTGCTCGACGGCGAGCTGGAGCACAAAGACACCCTCGGGAATGCCGGGATCATCTATCCGGGGCTGGCGCAGCGGATGAGCGCGGGGCGGGGGATCTGGCATTCAGAAATGAACCCGAGCGGCGATCGCGAAGTTCATTTCGTCCAGATGTGGGTTCTTCCCGACACCGAGGCGATCGATCCGTCGTATGAACAGCTCGACATCAATCGCGAGCTCGATCGCGGCGGGCTGGTCCCGATCGCATCGGGTCGGGGACACCAGGCGGCGATCCGGATCGGTCAAAAGGGAGCGGTCCTCTGGGGAGGGAGGCTCAAACCGGGAGAGTCGGTCCGCCTTCCGGAGGCCCCCTATCTTCACCTCTTTGTTCCAAAGGGAGCGGTGACGTTGGAAGGGGCGGGGAGGCTCGAAAAAGGGGATGCGGTCCGGCTGACCGCCGCCGGGACACCCGCCGTCACGGCCGATCTGGCCTCCGGCGCGGAGATCCTCATTTGGGAGATGAATCCGCAAAGCGCGCCGTAAATTCCAAATTTAAGAGCGCTTCACATTGACCCCTTCAGAAGAAGGAGGATAAGATGATTGAGACAGAAGAAATTGTCGCCGACGAATATGAAAAAACCGAGGATGGAACGGTGAGAGAGAAGGATGTGGCCGGGGCCGAGAGTTCCGCCGCCGACCCGGTGGAGCGCTCCGATCTGGAGCTGCTCGATGCCTATTCGCGGGCGGTGATCAACGTCGTCGACGGGGTCGGACCCGCCGTGGTGAGCGTGATGATCGGCGGATCGGCTCGAGGCCTGAAATTGGAGATGACCGGGGCCGGCTCCGGGGTGATCTTCACGCCGGACGGTTACATTTTGACCAACAGCCATGTGGTCCACAAGGCAAGCCGGTTGGAGGTGATGATGACCGACGGCCGCAAATTCGGGGCGACCCTCGTCGGTGAAGACCCCTCGACCGATCTGGCGGTGATCCGGATCGACGCCTTCGGCCTTCCCTACGCTTCTTTCGGCGACTCCCGTTCGCTGCGGGTCGGCCAGCTCGTCATCGCCATCGGAAACCCGTTGGGATTCCAATCGACCGTTTCGACCGGGGTCGTGAGCGCCCTGGGAAGATCGCTGCGCGGCGTGAGCGGACGTTTGATCGAAGAGATCATCCAGACCGACGTTCCGCTCAATCCGGGCAATTCCGGGGGGCCGCTGGTCGACTCGCGCGGCCGTGTGATCGGGGTCAATACGGCGATCATCCGGATGGCGCAGGGAATCAGTTTTTCTGTTCCGATCGACACCGCGAAGTGGGTCATCCCGCAGCTGCTCCGGCACGGCCGCGTCCGGCGCGGCCTCCTGGCGATCGGCGGCCAGCAACGACCGCTGGACCGACGGCTGACACGGGCCCTCCACTTAAATCAGTCCCATGCCGTGGAGGTGATCTCCGTCGAACCGAGCGGGCCGGGCGCGCGGGCCGGCCTTCGCGAAGGGGATCTGATTCTTTCGATCAACGAGCGGATCGTCATGAGTGTCGATGATCTCCACCGATTTCTGGCGGAGTGGCCGATCGGCAACAAGGCGACCCTGGCGGTTCTGCGCGGGATCGAGCGGCAGCGGCTGGAGGTGGTTCCGGCGGAAGCGCCTTAAGCCATTCATCCGAAGTCCGAAAGATAAGTCGAATATTCATGGAGGCAACCATGGCGGAAGGACCGATTCTTGTCACAGGGGCGACGGGGCAGCAGGGAGGGATTGTGGCGCGGTATCTATTGCAGCAGGGAGAAAGGGTCCGCGCGCTGACTCGGCACCCTGCCAAAGCCGATGCATTGAAGAAGTTGGGGGCCGAGGTGGCGGCCGGCGATCTCACCGACAAGGCATCGCTCAAGCCGGCCTTGCGGGGGGTGCGAAGGGTCTTCCTCGTCACGACCCCTTTTGAGGCGGGACTGGAAGCGGAGGTTCGGCAGGGGATCGAGATGGTGGATGCCGCTCAAGCGGCGGGGGTCGCCCATCTGGTCTTCAGCTCTGTCGGAAGCGCGAATAAAAAAACCGGGATTCCTCATTTCGATACGAAGCGACGGATCGAGCAGCATCTCCGGGAGAGCGGTCTTCCGGCGACGATCCTCCGGCCGGTCTTCTTCATGGAGAACTTCACCGCCCCCTGGATGCTCCCTGCGATTCGACAGAGAAAGGTGGTTCTTCCCCTCGCCCCCGACCGAACGCTCCAGATGATCGCGCTGGACGATCTCGGCGCCTTCGCGGCGGCCGCCTTCCTCCGGCCGAAGGAGTTCCTGAGGGAGGAGATCGATCTGGCGGGCGACGCGCTGACGATGCCCGAAGCGCTTGGACTTTTGGGGAAGGAAATCGGCGCGCCGATTCGGTATGAACAACTTCCGATCGATCAGGCGGAGCAGCAGCTCGGACAAGATGCGGCGATGATGTATCGCTGGTTCAACGAAGTCGGCTACAACGTCGACATCCCGGCGCTGGAGAAGCGCTGGGCGATCCCCCTGACCAAGTTCAGAGAGCTTGTCACGACGGAAGCGTATCAGCGGCGGCTTCAACCCAAGGCGGCTTGATACCGGTTCGATGCCAAGTCAGGCGGTTAGATCTTCTGTGGGGTTCAACATGTTGAACCCTCCCTTGCCCGGCCGCGTCCCGCTTGATCCCTTTATCGACGGGTTCTCTCCAGGCTTCCCTTCATTGACAGTAGAAAAACCGGACGATATACTAAAGTTCAATTCCCGGCCGCAAACGCCACGCTTCAACCGCTCCAACATACCTCCTGATATCATTTGCTGATCCTTCATAAGGAGAATCTGGATCTGGTCGAGCGACACTTTTGGCGCGGTGCGCCAATGAGGACCGTCGGCTTCCTTTTATTTGAATGAAGCGCCGCTGAATAAAGAGGTCACCATTATGCCAAGCCCCCTGCGGGTCTTGTTCATCGAAGACTCGGAAGAAGACAAATTGCTCCTGATCCGCGAGCTGGAACGCGGCGGCTATCAGGTAAACTCCGAGCGGGTCGACACGGAGTCCGCCATGCGGGCCGCGCTTCGAAAACAGAGCTGGGATCTTGTCATCACCGATTACAATATGCCTGATTTCAGCGCGCCGGTCGTTCTGGCCGTTTTGAGAGAGAGCGGAATCGATCTTCCTTGCATTATCGTGACCGGCTCCCAGGGGGAAGAGACCGCCGTGGCGACGATGAAGGCGGGCGCCCATGACTTTATCCTGAAGGGAAATTTATCGCGGCTGGTTCCGGCGGTGGCGCGGGAGCTGAAAGAGGCGGAGCTGCGGCAGGAACAGAAACGGACCGAGCGGGCCATCCAGCATCTCGCCTACTACGATACGTTGACCGACCTGCCCAACCGGACCCTCCTTCAGGATCGCCTCCAGCAGGCGATCCTCGCGGCGCGGCGCGACAAAAGAACGCTCGCCCTTCTCGTCATGGATCTCGACCGGTTTAAAGAGATCAATAACATCCTGGGCCATCACTACGGCGACCTGGTGCTGCAGCAGGTGGGGCCCCGCCTGCGGGAGGTCCTTCGTGAATCGGATACGGTCGCCCGGCTGGGAGGAGATGAATTTGCCGTTCTTTTGCTCTCGATCGGTCTCGACGGGGCGATCCTGGCCGCGGAAAAGATTTTGAGACATTTTTTAACCCCGTTCGTTGTTGACTGCCTGTCGCTCGAGGTGGGGACGAGCATCGGAATTTCCCTCTTCCCGGAGCATGGAGACGATGCCAATACGCTCCTGCGCCGGGCCGACATGGCGATGTACGAAGCGAAGCAGCAGAGCACGGGATATGCCGTCTACTCCCCGCAGCACGAGCGGCACAATTCAAGCCATCTGATCTTGATGGGGGACCTGCGCCATGCCATCGATCGAAACGAGCTTTTTCTGCAATACCAGCCGAAGGTTGATCTTCGGAGCCGGTCGATCATCGGGGTGGAGGCGTTGGTCCGATGGCAACATCCCTCCCGCGGAACCGTCCCTCCCGATCAATTTATCCCCCTTTCGGAGCAGGGGGGGCTGATCAAACCGCTGACCCTCTGGGTCCTCAAGGCGGCGCTCTCGCAGTGCCATGCCTGGCACCAAGCCGGATTGAAGTTATCGGTAGCGGTCAACCTTTCCGCCCGGAATCTGCAAGACCCCCAGCTCCCCGATCAGGTCGCGCGCCTGCTCCATGCCTACGACCTCGGACCGGGATGGCTCCATCTTGAGATCACCGAAAGCGTCATCATGGCCGATCCGACCCGCGCGATGGAAATTTTGAATCAACTGAGCAAGATGGAGGTCCATCTTTCCATCGACGACTTCGGCACCGGCTACTCGTCCTTGGGGTACCTCAAGAAACTTCCGGTCGATGAGATCAAGATCGATAAATCGTTCGTGAAAGAGATGGCGGTCGAAAAAGACGATGCGATGATCGTCCGATCGACGATCGATCTCGCCCACAATCTCGGTCTGAAGGTCGTCGCAGAGGGAATTGAGACGCAGGAAATTTACGACCGGCTGGTCGCCTGGGGGTGCGATGCGGCGCAGGGTTACTACATCAGCCGGCCGGTCTCGCCGGCCGATCTCCTCGGCTGGCTCGCCGACTCCCCCTGGGCAAACAAGAAGAGCGCTTCAGAAGATGAATCGCGGATCACTTAATTGAGCGCGAATCGATAAGCGCCTGGCTTTCCGCTCCCCCCTTTCCATTTATCCTCCATATTTCCCCGGCATTTTTCGGGTCACTCCCCCATCCTTTTTCATCCTTCTCCGCCACTCAATCCATCTCTTTTTTCAGGTCAATTAGGGCCGTTTCCCAATGGTCATTTGAACCAGATCTGGTAGGCTTGCAAACCGATTAGGGCAAGCGGTTGCCACGTCACGAGGTTCGTTTGAAAAAGATCAAAGTGCTCATCGTCGAGGAGTACGAAGGGATCATCCAGGTCTTCCGGCGTCTCCTGAGGACCGCCCCGGAGATCGAAATTGTCTGGGAGGCGAGAAGCGAAGCCGAGGCGATCATGGCCCTGGAGATGTTCAAACCCGACATTATTCTCGTTAATTTTGCCTCTTCAGGGAGACAAGCGACGAAGATCTGGAAAGAATTCAAAACGCAGGCGCCGGAGAGCCGATTGCTGGCGTTGACGATCCCTGAGAATCCCACACTCGTTCGGCAGGCGAAGACGCTCGGCGTGACCTTTCTGGCCAAAGAGGAGATGGTCCGCACCCTGGTGCCGACCATCCGAGCCCTCATCGAGTCCTCCATGGAGAAATGCAGCCCATGACGATTCAATTGATGATTCAATGGACCTTTCAATCGATCCACTCATTTTTTCCCCCTCAATATCTCGTCAAAAAAAAGCGAACCACCCCCGTGAAAGGCGTTCTTTCTCGCTGAGAAGGGACGCCTCTTCAAAACGGACCTCTCTGTCTAACTGGGAGAGAGGCTGCCACCTCGATCACGCCAGGGTCGCCTGTTTTTAAATTCAGGCATTATCGCCTTGAAATCGATTGCCATCGACCGGAGGAAATATGGAAACAAAGAAGCGCTTTTCGCCCATCCGCATTGTATTTCACCTTTTTATTGTTCTATTCGCGATGTCCGCTGCGGCCAACGCCATGACCGTCTGGACCGATCATGCGACCGTGAAGATCCGTCCCAATACCCCCCCAAAAACCGATCAGCTCTCCGCAACCGTGAAGGGGGCGCGAAATGAATTCGAATCGTTCCAACTGGTGGTGACGGCGGGCAGCGGCCCTCTTTCGGGTGTCGATGTAACCGTGAGCGATCTGGCCGACGGCCGCGGCAACACGATCCCGACCGATCGCGTCATGATCTACAAAGCGGCTTACATCAATGTAAAGACCGCCTCGACCCTCCAGGGGGGAACGGGAGAGTGGCCCGATGCGCTGATTCCGAAAAAAGATGAATACGTCGGCGAGGTGCGCAACGCCTTCCCATTCAACGTGGCCGCCGGAAGGAACCAGCCGGTCTGGATCGAAATTTATATTCCCCCCACGGCCGCCGCCGGCGTCTACAGCGGCTCCGCCACCGTCACGGCGACCGGACAGACCCCCCTGGTTGTCCCGATCGAGCTGACCGTCTGGGATTTCGCCCTGCCGTCGGTCTCCACGCTGAAGTCGGCCTACTCGATCGACCACCGCCTCCTCGCGCCCGGCCACGGCCTCTCCGGCGGCGCCTCGGTGGCGCTCAGCCAGATGTATGCCAAAGCCAATCTCCTCCACCGGATTTCGGACAACTATCTCCTCTCGCCCGAAGCGATGGGGGGAATGAGCGGGGGGAAGATCAATTGGGCGCCGTTCGATACCGCGTTCGGTCCTTTCCTGGACGGGACCGTCTCCCTCCCCGGCGGAAAACTTCCCGGCGCCAAGCAGACGACCATCCAGACGCGCGACTTTAATCATAGGGAAGATGTCCCCTTTCTGCGGGAATACGCGCAGCACTTCAAATCGAAAGGATGGTTCGACCGGCTCTTCCAGTACACCTTTGACGAGCCGAAGAAAGCGGCCGACTGGGCCGCCATCCGGCGGCGGGCCGACGCGCTCCACCAGGCCGATCCGGATCTGCGATCCTCCGTAACCACCAGCGTCCAGAGCGCCGCCGAAGGGGGGGTCGCCGATGTGATCGATCTCTTTATCCCGACGATCCGGTTCATGGACAACAAGCCGAACGGGCGGGAGCCGGGGAGCGAAGTCCCCGGCGGCGCGGCCACCGTCGGGAACCAGAGAAACAAGTACGGCCCGGAGGTCTGGTGGTATCAGGCCTGCGGCAGCCACGGCTGCGGGATTATGGGGGGAGAGCGGTTCGACCGGGAAGGATATCATATGGACTGGCCGAGCTTCATGATCGATCTGCCGGCGATGTTCAGCCGGATCATGCAGTGGATGAGCTACAAATACAACATCCAGGGGGAGCTTTATTATGACATGATCTACGCTTTCGGCGAAGGAGACGCCTGGGCCAACCAATTCTTCTTCGGCGGAAACGGCGACGGCACCCTCTATTATCCCGGACGGCCGAGCAAGATCGGCGGCAAAACCCATATCCCGGTCGAGTCGATCCGCCTGAAGTTGCTCCGGGAGGGGATGGAGGATTACGAATACCTGCATCTTCTCAAAAGCATGGGCGAAGGCTCCTTTGCCGACGAACAGGTGGCGAGCATGGTCACCAACACCTATACCTGGAACCGGGAGCCGCTCGATCTCTATGAAGCCCGCGAAAAAATGGCCGCGCGGATCGCCCGCACCACCCCCGGCGCCGGAGCGTTTTCGGACAATGTCGGCCCGAATGCGACCACGGCAATCAAGGACGATTCCTCCGGCGGGGGGGGTGGCGGAGGGGGATGCAGCCTGAACCGGACCGCCGGGCCGACCGATTTCCGCCAGGCGATTCCGTTCCTCTTGATCTTCTCCTCCCCCTTCTGGGGCTCCCTCTGGAGAAGAATCGGGAAAAAGAGGGCATGACCGACGGCGTCCCCGCCGGGGAGGGGATCTCCCTTCTCGGCGGCTCGATCCGGTCCATTCTGGAGCGTCCTTCTCAGGACGCTCCATTTTTATAAAATGATTTTATCTGGGATTTAGGATGTATTTAGATTTGAAAGAAAGAAGCAGGTTTTTATCCAACGCACGGTTCATGTCAATCCTTTCCATCGTTGCGGCGCTCTTCCTCGTCGTCGGGTGCGGGGGAGGGGGGGGAGCAGGAGGAGAAGAAGAAAGCGTTCCCTCCGCAGCGCTTCCCTCCGCCCCCCCCGTCAATACGCCGGCCGAAGATCTTCCCGCGTCGCCGGGATCGCTCTCGATCCAACCGGAGGGGGCCCGTCTGCCGGTCGGCGGACAGCAGCATTTTTCGGCGACCGACACCCTCCCCGATTCGGAGGGGATCGAGTCGGATGTCGCGTGGCGTATTGAGGAAGGGGAGGCGGGGGGATCGATTACGAACGACGGGATCTATACCGCCCCCGCCCGGCCCGGCACCTATCATCTGATTGCAACCTCCCGGAGCGATGAAGCGCGATGGGCTGCAACGGAGGTAACGGTGATCTCGCAGGGGGCGATCCGGGTTCAGCCGGCCGCCCGGTTTCTCGGCCCTGGCGGGAAGGCGCGCTTTTCCGCGGAGGTCACGGAGACCCCCGACAAGACCTTCTTCTGGAGTGTTCGGGAGCAAGAAGGCGGCGCCATTACGGAAGAAGGGGAGTACACCGCCCCGACGGCGGCGGGAACCTACCATGTGACGGCGACCGGCCGATCCGATCCCTCTCTGAAAGGGGAGGCGGCGGTCACGGTCTCCTCCCTTCTTCCGAAAGGGATCGCCTGCAGCGCCTCTCCCCGGCAGCCCTACCTCGCTTGGGTCTCTTCCCAATCGGCGGTGATCGCCTGGCGTTGCAGCCCCGGCGGGACCGTCCGTTGGGGTCTGGGAGAGGAGCGCAACGAGGCCCTGCCCGATCGGACGGTCCAAGATCAGCACTTCGCCCTTCTCTCCGATCTCACCCCGGAGACGACCTACTCCTACGAGGTCGAGATCGACGGGGAGCGCTTCGGGCCGGTCGCCACCTTCACCACCGCGCCGGCGCAGGGGAGCGAGAGCTCCTTTATCGCGTTCGCCGACAGCGGAACGGGGAGCGTCCATCAGAAGCGTTTGGCGGAGGTGATGAAAAGCCGGTCGTTCGACTTCGCCCTGATCGCGGGAGATGTCATCTACGATAAAGGGGCCGACAGCGAGTACGATCGGGGCTACTTCCACCCGTATGCCGGGCTGATCGACCGTCTCCCCTTCTTTCCGGTCCCCGGCAATCATGATATCGTGACCGACGGCGGAAAACCGTTTAAACAAAATTTCTATCTTCCTCGGGGGAATTTTTACTACGACTTCTTTTGGGGGGAGACGCATGTCATCGGCCTCGACAGCAACAAGGTGGCCGACCCGGCGCAAAAGAGATGGCTGGAGACGGCGCTGAAGGCCCCCGCCCGGTGGAAGATCGTCTACTTCCATCACCCCGCCTTCAGCAGCGCGGAATATGGAGACACCCCCTCGGTTCAATTACACTGGGTTCCCCTCTTCGAGCAATACGGCGTCGATCTGGTGTTCAACGGCCATGCCCACGGCTATGAGCGGACCGTTCCGATCAATGGGGTGACCTACGTCGTGACCGGCGGGGGGGGAGCGCCGCTTTATCCGGTGGGGCGGAATGAGCGGACCGTGATTTCAAGCGCGACCCATGAATTTGTCTCGGTCGATGTAACTGCCGATACACTCGTGTTGAAAGCGATCGATATCACCGGGGCGGTGATTGATACGTTCCAGATCAATCGGCCGGAGTAAGCAGGGGGGAAGATCTGTATGAGCGCGCGCTTATGGCGGGGGAGAGGCCCCTCTTCCCTGCCGAAGCAAAAAGAGGATGTAGGCGCCGGTGAGTTGAAGCCCTCCCAGGGCAACCAGGTAAATCCCCGGGCCGATCGGGTAGCGATTTTGGTAAAAGGTGTATAGGTCGAGCGTTGCAATCATCAGGATTAAAAAGCCGATCAGGCCATAGACCCAGTAAAAACGCCCCCTTTTCTGGAGAAGCTGGTAAGAGGCTGCAAGAAGTCCGATCAGGGCCAGGCCCAGGGCGATCTTTCCATCGACCATGTCGATTCCTCGAAGGCCGACGACGAACAGACCGGGATGAATCCAGGGAAGCACGCAGCCGAGCGCAACCAGGAATGTGTTGAATAAAATATAATAGAGCATCTCTCTCCCTTCGGCCCCTTCCGACAAACCGGATCATTATAATCAAATTGCAATAAAATGCAAAATAAATGCAAGCCCCGCTCTCTTTCCAATCGGCCGGACCGGTCCCGCCTGTAAAGGGAATGTTAAAACTTTGTAAATCGACCGGTACACTCCTTGCAAATTACCGTTCCTGTTCATGAACGGAGCCCCTTCGACCGGGAGGTCGTCTCGCGACGAGAGGGAACCCCGTTCTCCTCACTCCTAATCGCGCACATATTCCATGAGGTAATCGAGATGTTTCAAAGCGCATTGAAGAAAGATCTGCCGCTGCCGGCAACCCAACGGAGCCGGAAAGGGTCGACACTGGCCTGCCCTCATTGTTTCCATCCCCTTCCGCACGACGGCGCCCTCTCCTGCAAAGAGTGCCGATTTACCTGGAAGGAGGTCGATGGGATCCCCTGTTTCGCGGCCAGCGATTATTATTGGGGAGAGATCCCGGAAAAAGAGATGATTCAAATCAACGATCTGGCCCGGAAAGCGGGATGGAAGAAGGCGCTCGATCAAAAGGTCGCCAAGGCTTATCCGAGCATTTATGATTACATGACCGATGAGGCGCGGGCCGACTTCCGGTTTATTCTTCCCCTCCTTCCCCATTCGAAGGTGCTCGATGTCGGGGCCGGCTTCGGAACGATCTCCTTCGGCTTGCAGCCGCACTGCGGCTCGATCACGGCGGTCGAGCTGATTGCAGAGCGGGCCAAATTCATCGAAACCCGCCGGGCGCAAGAGGGGCTCGACAACATGGAGGTGGCGATCGCCAGCGGGCTGAAGCTCCCCTTCGCGCCGGGAACATTCGATTTCATCATCGTGAACGGCTATCTGGAATGGGTCGGATTGGCCGATTACAACGAAAATCCGCGGGTCCTCCAGAAACGCTTCCTAGAGCAGCTCCATCGACTGCTCAAGCCGGGGGGAGCGGTCTACATCGGCATTGAAAACCGCTTCGGGTTTGACAATTTTTTAGGTGAAAAAGATCACAGCGGATTGAAGTACACCAGCCTGATGCCCCGTTGGATGGCCGATCTCTGCTGCCGGTTTTATATCAAGCAGCCCTACCGGGTGAGCCGCGCTTACAGCAGCTATCGGACCTACACCTACGGGAAGGGGGGCTATCGAAAACTGCTGGAAGAGTCGGGGTTCATCGACAACCAGTTCTTCATGCCGGTCCCGGGGTACAACCGGCCGGTGGAGCTCGTGTCGCTCGATCATCCCGCGCCGCTGCGGTTTTATCTGAACCATGCGATTTCCCCCAGCTCCCGCTTGGGGAAAATCAAGAAGAAGCTCGCTCTCATGGGGACATCGCTCGGCGTCACCTCTTTCTTCTCCCCTCATTTCAGCATCATTGCTTGGAAGGAAGGACCCTATGCTTAAAGAAATCGAAAAAGTCATCGTTGAGAACGGACCTCGCTGGGAGATTCCTTTTTTCCCCCCCCGCGCCCTCTACTTTACCAAGACGGCCGGATCGAAGAAAAACCCCACCGCGCAACCGGTGGTCTTCTTGCTCTTCGATCAGAACGGCTCCACGCCGAGATGGGTGGTCAAGGTTTCCCGGGATCACCAGACCATCCCGATGCTGACGCAGGAGTATGAAAACCTTCTCTACTTCTACCATCGGCTCACGCCGACGTTTCGATCGACCATTCCCAAGCCGCTCTTGAGCCGGGAAGATCCGGGGCGGTTTCTCTTCGTCGAGACGGGACTCAAGGGGAAGGGCCTTCCCTCCGTGGTGAAACCTGATGAAGGGGTTGCGCATCAAAAGGAGACCAACAAGATGCTCGAGAGCGTTCTCGCCTGGCTTCTGCAATTTCAGAAGGAGACGCAGGAGGGGACGGTGGAGGTCACCGAGAGCTGGATTGAAGAAGAGGTGAGGGGGCCGATCGAGCAGTATCGATCGCTCTACCCGGTCGATGCTCCGGAAGCGCATTTCTTGAACGAACATTTAGAAGGCTGGGAGGAATGGAAGCGAACGGCGCTTCCGATCACCGGCCACCATGGTGATTTTTGGCTTGGGAACATGTTGACCGACGGCGCTTCCCTCTCGATGTGCGATTGGAGCTTCTCCCAAAAAAAGGGATCGCCGTTTGATGATCTTTTCTTCTTTCTCTCGTCCCTCCCGGTCGGAAAAGAGGAGGGGGACCCCCTCCTTTCCTTTGAGAACCTTTTTTTCAAGGAGCATTGGTTCCGCCGACGGATTCAAGACCTCATGGCCCGTTTCTTTTTTCAATGGGAGTTGAGCCCGCGGCTTTTCTCTCAGCTCTTTCCGCTCTTCTTGATCAAGATGTCGATTCGGGAGTCGGGCCAATATCATCTTCATGCGCTTCGAAATCCCCTTTGGCGGGAGCGGTTGCGCTTCTTGATTCGAAACCGATCGGGTCTCATGGAAGTTTAAGCCGATCTATTTCCCCTAAAGCATCGGGAGGGGTTTATAAGGGGGCGACAAACGCCTCGGTTCGGTCTTTTCCCTGGCGCTTCGCCTGGTAGAGGGCCGAATCGGCGGCCCGGATCAGATCATCGATTGTCACGATGGTCCGGCCGGGGAAGGATGCGACACCGAGACTGAGAGTAATCCTTTTCGTTTGATTTGCCTCGCCGTAAGAGTGGCTCCGGACCGCTTGACGGATCCGCTCTCCTTCCTGATAGGCGCCGGCCAAATCGGTCTGAGGAAGAATGATGACAAATTCCTCTCCCCCGTAACGCGCCAGGAAATCGGTCTTTCGGATCGTCCCTTTGATCACCGACGCCGCCTCCCGCAAAATCGTATCCCCCCGCCGGTGGCCGTAGGTGTCGTTGATCCATTTGAAATCGTCGATATCGAGCAAGATACAGGAGAGGGAGAGATTGTAGCGAATCGCCCGGTTGAACTCTTCCTCCAGCCGGGCGCTGAAGTAGCGGTGATTGTAGGTGTCGGTCAGAAAATCGATCATCGCCAGCCGTTCCAGGTCGTTCTTTTCCTGGAGAAGGCTTTCGTAGTGGTGGGCGTTTCGTATGGCGGCCGGCGCCAGCTGAGCGACCCAAGCCGAAAACTGAAGCTCCTCCGGTGCTAAGGTGCGGTGGCTAGAGATCCTCAAGATCAGATTCCCGAGGACTCTCTCTTCCTGGATCAGGGGGTGAATCAGAATCGAACCGAGGGAGACTCCCCGCAATACCTCCTCGAACGGAGCCAACAGCGCGTGACGCAACACATCGGGGATAAAGATCGGCCCCCGCGCATGGACCGCGTGCACAATCTCAGGATACTTTTTCAGATCGAGGGGGATCCGTTTCGATTCCGGCGTCTCGTGTGTCGCGACGACGTAGGCGGTCTCTTTTCGTTCATCGACGAAGATGATCGAGCAGCGGACCACGTCGATCCGGCTCGCAATTTCGCGGACGACCTGGTAGAGGACTTCATTGAATCGTCGCGCCTGAAAGAGGCGATTGGCAACTTGGAGCAATGCTTGCCATGGTTCGCTCTCCGGGGCGTTGCTGACGTTGTCCATTGAATCAGATGAGAGAGGGTTTAAAAAAGAGAACCCCGGGAGACCCTCGTCGGAAGACTATCTCCGGGATGTGTGGATCGGAAAGGATTTAAACCGTTGGACTGGTTCCTTCCCTTTTTGACTCCGCTTGTGCCGGCGCTTCCGGCGGCAAGGTCCGTTCCTTCAGGGCGAAAATAGCGGCTTGGACGCGATTATTCAAATGTAGTTTTTTAAGAATGTGGCGCAGGTGGATTTTAACGGTGTGCTCCGAGATCCCCAAGGTCGCTCCGATCTCTTTGTTGCTGGCCCCTTCGCCGAGACAACTGAGAATCTCCCGCTCTCTCGGGGTCAGGGGACCATGGTTCGTGGAGGGCGCCGAGGAGGTGATGTAGGGGGAGGTAAAGAGTTTCGAGGCCATCTGCCGGGGCAAAACCAACTCCCCGCGATGGACCAGGGAGACGCATTTATAGAGCTTCTCAGGGTCGATGTTCTTGTAGATGAAGCCCTTGGCCCCCGCCCGCATGGCGGCGAAAATGTTCGACTCTTCATCCGAAAGAGCGAGAATGATGATATTGGCGGCGGGATGCGCCTCCCGGATCAGGCCGATTCCCTTCAGGCCGTCACAAACCGGCATTTGCGAATCCATCAGAACCACATCGGGCTTGAGCTCCTTGGCCCGCTCCGCCGCCTCGATGCCGTGCTGCGCCTCGCCGACCACTTTCATCCCCTTCTGCAGATGGAAGAGGGAGATCAGCCCCTTTCTCGTCAGGGCCTCATCATCGACGATGAGAAGGCGGATCTCGCTTCGAATGAGGGCCAGATGGGATTTTTTGATCGCAGATTCTCTCATTTTGTCGGACACCTCTAAAACTTCCTTATGTTTTAAGATATCTGAATTCTAAGGGGCGAGTCAAGCGTTACGAAAAGGACCGATTTGACCCGATCTTCCCGGCCATGTTATTATTTTTCACTTATTAACCGATTTTCAAGGGAGATCCATGCCGACGCCGCTTTTACGCGCCCAACACCAACAGCGGGGCGCCCGTTTCGTGCCTTACGGCGAATGGGAGCTTCCGTCCGATTACGGAGATGCTCTCTCGGAATATCAAGCCGTCCGACGAAAGGTCGGCGTGGCCGATCTTTCGCATCAGTTCCCCTTCCTCATCACCGGGAAAGACCGCATTCCTTTTCTGCAAAATATCATCAGCAATGATCTCACTCCGTTGCAACAGGGAAAAGGACTCTATGCCACCCTCCTGACGGCCAAAGGAAGGGTCCTCTCCGACTTCCATCTCTACCTGCTTCCCGAGGCCTTGCTGATCGATGTGGAGTGGACGAATGCGAAGAAAACGCTCGATCAGCTGATGCGGTTTAAATTCCGATCCCAGATCAAGATCGAATCTCCGGCTTGGGGGCGACTCCTCGTATCCGGCCCCGAGGCCCGGCCGCTTCTCGAAGCCCTCCTCGGTCCGCTTCCGATCCATGAAGAGAAGTCGTTCTTTCAAAGCGAGCGCGACGGAGCGGCCCTCCTTTGCGTCAAACAATCGACGACGGGAGGAGAAGACTATCATCTCTATGTCCCGGCGGAGGGGCTGGAGAAATTATGGGAGGGCCTTTTTTCGGCGGGCGGCGCGTTCGGCCTCCAACCCTTCGGCCAAACCGCTCTCGAGATCTTGCGGATCGAGGCGGGAAAACCCCGGTATGGGATCGATATCGACGAGCATATTATCCCCATTGAAGCGGGTCTTGAGAAGGAAGCGATCAGCTATACCAAGGGGTGCTATCCCGGCCAAGAGGTCATGGCCCGCATCCAGACCTATGGCCATGTGAACAAACAGCTCATGGGATTGACGATCGAAGGGTCGGATCTTCCCAAAAGAGAGGACAAAATCTTCCAGGGGGAGAAGGAGCTCGGCTGGATTACCAGCGCAACCTGGTCTCCCTCTGCGGGAAAGATCGTTGCGATGGGCTACGTGCGGCCGCAGATCGCGATTCCCGGCACGGAGGTCGAGGTGGAGATCGCTCAGACCAGAAAAACCGCGCAGGTCTCGGCCCTTCCGTTCTACCGTCTTGTACCCTGAAAGGGGGCCTTCACCCGATCTGGAAAAAGCAGGAGCGCGTTTGATGAAATTTGTGATGATCGGGCTGGACGGCCCGGATGGCGCTGAGTTAAGAAAACATCTTCGCCCATCCCATTTGGAGCGTCTGGAGAAGTTGACGGCTGAAAAGAAATTAATCTTGGCAGGCCCCTTCGGGGACAAGAGTGGAAGTCTCATCGTCTTTGAGGCGGGCTCTTTAGAAGAGGCGGTCGCTTGGGGCGAGGCGGACCCGTATGTTTCAGGCGGGGTCTTTTCCCGATACGAGATTAAACCGTTTACACAGGTCTTTCCAAAAGAGTAACGCAGTTCATTTCAAGATCGAGGGAGGTCACGTGGCAAGCCGGAAAGAGAAAGATGAAACCATTTTGCTCGAATTCTCCATGTCTCCGCTTACCCAAGGGGAGAGCGTCAGCGAGTATGTCTCCCGATCGCTGGAAATTATCGACAAAAGCGGCCTGGAGTATCGTCTCAACCCGATGGGGACGGTGATCGAAGGCCCTTGGGAAGAGGTGCTTGGGGTCGTGAAGGCCTGCTGGGAGCGGATGAAGGAAGATTGCGACCGGGTCTCGACGGTGATCAAGATCGATTATCGCAAGGGGAAAACAGGGCGGCTGACGAGCAAAGTGGCCAGCGTGGAGAAGACGCTCGGGCGAAAGCTGAAAACTTAAGGGTCGGAACAGTCGCGCTTGAAGCCGCACCGACGGCAGATCAGTTTGCAGTGAAGATCGAGCATCGGTGCTCCGCAAAGATCACACCAATAGAGCTTCTTCGCTGATTTTCCCGTATCCGGTAAGACTTCTTTAGAGGGAGAGGATTTAGGTCTTACGCCGACTTCATCAAGACTCATTTCTTTTCTTCTTCTGTTTTCACTTCCTTGACCTCGATCGGCGGGGGCTCGCCCCCCCGCTTCGTATGGAAGATGGTCCCTTTGATCCCGATGACCCAGCCGACCTGAGGGTCGACGAAGAAGACGTTGGTCAAGAAATTAATCGTTCCGGAAACCTGCTGCTGCCAGGTGGCCCCTCCATCCTTTGTATTCAAGATCGTCCCCGAAGCGCCGACGGCCCAGCCGACCTGATCATTGATAAAGAAGAGGCCGAGCAGAAAGCTCGGCACCCCGCTGGTTTGGGGAGACCAACTTTTTCCGCCGTCTTTGGTGTGGAGAATGGTCCCGGCGCCTCCCACCGCCCAGCCGATCTCGGGCCGTGAAAAGAAGATGCGGTGAAGATCCTTCTGCGTTCCCGACTCCTGCCGAGTCCAATTGACGCCGCCGTCTTCCGTATAAAAGATATTCCCGGCGTCCCCTGTAATCCACCCTTGCTTCTGATTAACGAAAAAAACGGAATTAAAAGAGACCGCCGGCTTGACCTCGGTCGATACCCAATGTTGCCCGCCGTCGGTGGTGGAGAGGAGGAGTCCCTTCTCGCCGGTCACCCATCCTTGGTCCGGGCTGATGAAGAAGACATGCAACAGATTCTTCTTCAGTTGACTGCCGTCCTGAAGCGCCCATTTTTGTAGCTCCCATTTCTGTCCGCCGTCCTCGGTGAAGAGAATCAGCCCTTTTTCTCCGACCGCCCATCCCCGCTTCGGGGTGACGAAGAAGATCGAAACCAGCAGCGTCTGTGTGCCGGTTTCCTGCACCGACCAATGCTGGCCGCCGTCCGTCGTGTGAAGAATGATCCCCTTGTTTCCGGTCAGCCAGCCGTTTTGAGCGTCCAAGAAGTAGATGCCGCCCAATGAGGCTTGGATGCCGCTGTTTTGGATTTCCCACCCGGTCGGGGAGCCGGGCGCATCGGGAACAGGGGAGGGGGGGCGGCAGCCGGCGAAGAGAAATGCGAGGAGGGTCCACTGCCAAATCTTTTTGCTTGAAAAATATTTCAATCGTGCTCCTTTATGAAAATAATGAATGCCGTTTTCTATTCGAGACCTTTTCGAATCTCAACGCAACTTCATTTTCTCCCAGCGGGCGCCGGCATCGGTGCTTCGATAAAGACCCTGTGTGGTCCCCGCGAAGAGGACCTCGGGCGATTGGGGATGAATCGACAATGAGGTGATGGAGCGGGGTGAGCCGGCGAGGGGCGCCCACGATTCGGTGCCGTTCACTGTTTTATAAATACCGTCTTGATTGCCGGCGTAGAGGACCTGTGTCTTTTCCGGATGGATGAGGAGGGTGACGATAAACCTGTTCGCGAGACCGTTGTTTTGCGGCTGCCATGTGTTCCCCTGGTCGGTCGTCTTAAAGATCCCCTGATTTGTCCCGGCGTAGACGATGTTCGGATCGGACTTGTCGAAAACGATCGCATTCACCGCCCATTTTTTCGTCTCCGGATGGACCAATCGCCACGTCTTGGCGGCATTTTCCGTCTTAAAGATCCCTTCGTTTGTCCCCGCCATCAAGATGCTGTGATCCCGAGGATCCATCACCAGGGCGATCACGAACCGATTGGCGACGCCCATATTTGCCGACTTCCACTCTCCCCCGCCGTCCATACTTTTGTAAACCCCATGGTTCGTTCCGACATAAAGAATGTCGGAGATAAAGGGATTGGAAACAACGGCATTTACCGCCTGTGTTCCGACATTATCATCCAGACCGGTATTGATGATCATCCAATTCCGGCCGCTGTCGATGCTTCGATAGACGGCGTCTCCAAACGAGCCGGCGTAAAGAATCGTGGTCAAGGAGGGATTCACCGCAATGGAGGTGATATTGTAGGAGGTCAACCCATTGCTCATTCTTTGAAAGGTCACTCCTCGATCGGTGCTCTTGTAGAATCCGCCCCCCGTTGTGCCGACATAGACCGTGTCCGGATTGCGGGTATTCAGTGTGACGGAGAGGACCGTCTCACCCCGACTGCATCCCAAGGCAAAAAAAAGGGAGCACCAAAGAATCAAACGGATTGACAAAAAAAGCGGCCTCATCGGTTTTCCAATAAAATGCGCCGTCATGTTAACATATCTTTCTTTCCAAAAACAATGCTGTGCCTCGGCAAGGGAGCGGGATTCGGCGGAGATCCCCTTTCTTGACAATTCACGATTATTTGATATCTTTCTCCAAAGACGGCGAGGAGGATAAAATGGCCTTTAGACAGCGGGTCTTTCAATGGACGGTTCTGGTGACCTTTCTTGTTTCCGTCGGCGCTTTCCACGTGTCGGCGGAAGAGATCCCTGCGGAGGAACCGATGTCGCCTCTCTCGGACCTGAGCGAAAAGGAGATCGCCTCGCCTAGAAAGATCGATTTTTGGTCGGCTCTCTCGAATGGAATGGTCGTGCAGGATCTAAACTCAGACGGAAAACTCATCGGGGCAAAGGATTCGAAGACCCTCTTTTCCAGAGGCGATATTGTTTATCTCCAACTTTCAAAAACGGAAGCCGCTTCCGATGAATGGGTCCTCTATCGTAAAATAAAGAAAGTCCACCATCCCGAGACGGGAAAATTGCTCGGAGATCTGATTGAAATTACCGGAGCAATCAAGGTCATCGAACGCAACGGGAATACTGCGACCGCTCAGGTTGTTCATTCGAAAGAGGCCATTTCAATGGATGATGAGATCGCGGCACTCGGAGCCCTCATCCGTTCTTCGACCCCCTCCGAGCAGGTCTCTTCCGACAAAAAGGGAGGGATGATCGCCGAAGTGCGTGACGATCGGTTGAGTAGTGGAGAGCATGACATCGTCTACATCGACCAGGGATGGAAGAATGGCATTCTCCCCGGGGATCAGTTTGAAATTATCCACGGCGGGGAAAAGGCCGGTGCCGGTCGTATTCCAAAGCGGAGCGTGGGACGTCTGCTGGTTCTCACCAGCCAGAAGGAGACGGCCACCGCCCGAATCACCTTGAGTTCCGAGCCGATTTCGAAGGGGGATCCCCTTCAATACCTCCCCCAGGAATAGTACATTCCTTTCCGCTCTATCCGCCTTGATTTCCCAAATATTTCCGGTTGACTCCCCCTCCGGGCTATGGTAATAATATTAATCTCATGTTATCATCGTGACTCTTATTCCCTTTAAATATAAAGTACTTGTAAAAGCAAATGAACTAGCGGACTCGGTAAGGCGCGGTCAATCGTTTGTATTTGTTTGAAGGTAAGGGCCAGAAAAAACCACCGGCCGAGACCAAAGGAGAAGCGCAATGAAATTGTCGGGATCACAAATTCTGATTGAGTGCCTCAAGCGGGAGGGGGTCCAAGTTGTTTTTGCCTATCCGGGAGGGGTCAATCTTCCTGTCTTCGATGTTCTTTATGACGAAAAGGATCTCCAGGTCGTTCTCTGCCGGCATGAGCAGGGGGGAACACACATGGCGGAAGGATATGCGCGGGCGACAGGAAAGCCGGGCGTGGTTTTGGTGACCTCCGGTCCCGGCGCCACGAATACCGTCACCGGCATCGTCGACGCCTATATGGATTCAACCCCCTTGGTGATTCTGACGGGTCAGGTCCCGACGAAACTGATCGGCAATGATGCCTTCCAAGAGGCGGATGTGGTCGGCATCACCCGTCCCTGTACGAAGTACAATATTCTGGTGAAAGATGTAAACGATCTGGCCCAGGCGATTAAAGAGGCTTTTTACATCGCCACTTCCGGGAGACCCGGGCCGGTTTTGGTCGACCTTCCGAAAGATGTCGTTTTGGCAAAGACCGAATTTAAGTATCCTGATAAAGTGTATATCCGAAGTTATTCCCCCGTTTATAAAGGAAACAAGTGGCAGATTAAGCAGGCGGCCCAGGAGATTTTAAAGGCGAAAAAACCGGTCATTTATGCCGGCGGAGGGGTCCTCTCCTCGGATGCGCATCAAGAGCTTCGCGAGCTGGCGGAGATCACAAAAATCCCGGTAACCCTCACATTGATGGGCCTTGGCGCTTTTCCAGGAACGCATCCTCAGTTTCTCGGCATGCTCGGAATGCATGGGACCTATTGGGCGAATATGTCGATCCACAATTCCGATCTCATCATTGCAGTCGGCTCCCGCTTCGATGATCGCGTCACCGGCCGGGTCGCCGACTTCGCCCCGAACGCACGAATCATCCACATCGACATCGATCCCACTTCGATCCACAAGAACCTAGCCGTTCATGTGCCCATCGTCGGTGATGCCAAACTGGTCCTCCGGGAACTCAATCAGCTTTTGCGGACCTCCGGCAATGGGAATTTGGGACAACATCAGCCGTGGATGGAGCAGATCGAAGCGTGGAAGAAGGAACATCCTCTCGCTTATGAACAGGGAAACAAAATCATCAAGCCTCAATACGTGATCGACAAGATTTATGAGGCCACGCAGGGAAATGCCATCATCACCACCGATGTCGGCCAACATCAGATGTGGTCGGCCCAATTCTATAAATTCAATCGGCCCCGCACCTTCATCAATTCGGGAGGTCTCGGCACGATGGGATACGGACTCCCCGCAGCGATCGGCGCCCAATGCGCCTATCCGGATGAACAGGTCGTCTGTATTGCCGGCGACGGCGGCATCGTTATGAATATTCAAGAGCTTGCGACCGCGGTCCAGTACAAGCTGCCGGTGAAAGTCGCCATCATCAACAATAAATATTTGGGAATGGTCCGTCAATGGCAACAGCTTTTCTATGATGGGCGATATTCCTCAAGCTTCATGGGGGACTCTCCCGATTTCGTTAAGTTGGCCGAAGCTTTCGGCGCCGTCGGGCTTCGCGCCACGGAGGTGAGCGAGGTGGACGATGTTCTGAAAGAAGGACTCGCCGCCAGCGGACCGGTCGTGATCGATTTTCAGGTGGATCAAGAAGAAAACTGCTATCCCATGATTCCGGCCGGCGCCGCCATCAACGAGATGGTCTTCTCCGACCCTGACAAGGGATCGAAAAAGGCGAAGGGTCAAAAGCAGGAAGAAAAAGCGGACGGCGTGCTCACCGCGTAATCTCTTCCGTTTGTTTCCCCTAACTGATGAGGATTCATGCAGCATATTATTTCCGTTTTGGTCGAGAATAAATTCGGCGTTCTCTCCCGCGTCTCCGGCCTTTTTTCAGGCCGGGGCTTCAACATCGAAAGCCTCTCCGTGGGGCCGACGCTTGATCCGACGGTCTCCATGATGACCATCGTGACGCAGGGAGACGACCGGATCATCGAGCAGATCACCAAACAGCTGAACAAACTCGTCGATGTGATCAAGGTGGTCGATCTCACGGAAAAAGAGTATGTTGAGCGGGAGACCGCGCTCATCAAAATCAACACCCGCGAGCAGGACCGCGCCGAAGCGCTCCGGGTCGCCGATATCTTTCGGGCAAAAATCGTCGACTCCACGCCGAACACCTATACGATCGAAATTACCGGCGATGTGCAAAAAATTGACGCGATCATCAACCTGCTCCGGCCGCTCGGGATCAAGGAGTTGATTCGAACCGGCCGGATCGCCATCGCCCGGGAAGAGATCAAGACCATCTCCTCGAAAGAAGAACGAGAGAAAAAGATGGTATCAAAATAGGATTTATTTTCCACGGTCCATCCGTATAATAAGGGGATTCCATGAAAATTTATTACGATCAAGATGCCGATGCCTCCCTGTTGAGAGAGAAACAGATCGCCATTGTCGGATATGGCAGCCAGGGACACGCCCACGCTTTGAACCTCATGGACAGCGGGCTGAAGGTCGTCATCGGTTTGCGCGAAGGGCGTTCCTGGGACAAAGCGGCGCGTGCCGGACTCAAGGTCATGCCGGTCGCCGACGCGGTGAAATCGTCCGAGATCGTCATGATCCTCACCCCCGATGAAGTCGCCGGTGATCTCTACCAGAACGAGATCGCCCCCAATCTCAAGACCGGGGCTTATGTGGCGTTTGCCCATGGATTTAATATCCATTTCGGACAGGTCGTCCCCCGCGAGGATATCAACGTCTTCATGGTGGCGCCCAAGGGACCGGGGCACCTGGTGCGCTCGGAATTTACAAAGGGAAGCGGCGTCCCAAGCCTAATTGCGATCCATCAAGATCCTTCAAAGCAGACCAAGGCGATCGCCCTCGCTTATGCCAAAGGAATCGGCGGGACGCGGGCCGGCGTTCTGGAGACGAACTTCCGGGAGGAGACCGAGACCGATCTTTTCGGAGAGCAGGCCGTTCTCTGCGGTGGATTGACTTCCCTGATTACGGCCGGGTATGAGACCCTCATTGAGGCCGGCTATTCTCCGGAGATGGCCTACTTCGAATGCCTGCATGAGGTGAAGCTCATCGTCGATTTGGTTTATGAGGGCGGCATCTCGAACATGCGCTACTCGATCTCGAATACGGCCCGCTACGGCGACCTGACGCGGGGGCCGCGGATCATCACCGACGAAACCAAAAAAGAGATGAAGAAGATCCTCAACGAGATCCAGAGCGGCCAGTTCGCCAAGGAGTGGATCCTGGAGAACAGGGCGCGAAGACCGGTCTTCAACGCCCTTGCAAAGAAAGGGGAGGCCCATCCGATCGAGCAGGTCGGTGAGCGGCTTCGTGCCATGATGCCTTGGCTCAAGAAAGATCGGCTGGTCGATCGGAGCAAGAACTAAGCGTCTCCCGTCCAGGTAGCTATTTTTTTCTCCTCCAAAATGCTAAAATCGGAACCGTAAACCATTTTGGGCGCTCCGCACCGGACGAGGTTGAGCATGACAGAAGAAACACAATTTCCGATCGCAAAAGAAGGCTTCATATTTATTGCAGGCGGGGCGCTCTCGACCCTGCTGGGGGGGCTCTTCCTCGGTCGAGCGGCAGGGTGGTTCTTCGGGGCGCTGACCCTTTTTTGCCTCTGGTTTTTTAGAGATCCGCGTCGATCTGTTCCGCAAGCCGAAGGGGCGCTGGTCTCTCCGGCCGACGGAAAGATCGTCGATATCTCAAGGACGGAAGAAGGGCGGTTTCTCAATAAACCGGCGATCAAGATCAGCATCTTCCTCAATGTTTTTAATGTCCACATCAACCGGGTTCCCGTCGCCGGAAAAGTGATCGGCGTTTTTTACAACGCCGGACGTTTCTTCGCGGCGAACGTGCCGAAAGCTTCGCTGGAGAATGAGCAAAACGCGGTTGTGTTGGAAACGCCGGCCGGAAAACGGGTTGTCTGCATTCAAATCGCAGGACTGATCGCGCGGCGGATCGTCTGCTGGATTCAAGAAGGAAGCGTTTTAAATCGGGGCGAGCGATTCGGCCTGATCCGTTTCGGCTCCCGCGTCGACCTCTTTCTCCCGATCGAAACGGAAATTCGCGTCTCCATGGGACAAAAGGTCCGGGGAGGCGAAACCATTCTAGGAATTTTAAGATGAATCAGAAAAAAAGGCCGGAAATGAAAGAGCTGAGACGGAAGGGGATCTATATTATTCCGAACCTCTTCACCAGCGGAAACCTCTTCTGCGGCGTTTTCGCGATTATCGCCGTCTTCAACGCCGAGTATGTCATGGCCGCCATCGCCATTTTGGTCGCTTCGATCTTCGACACTTTAGACGGCAAACTCGCCCGTCTTACCAAAACGACCAGCCGGTTCGGCGTCGAATACGACTCGCTGGCCGATCTGGTCTCCTTCGGCGTGGCCCCCGGTCTTTTGATTTACTCCTGGGCTTTAAGCGGTTACGGCCGCCTCGGCTGGGTCGCGGTCTTTCTCTTCATCGTCTGCGGCGCGCTCCGACTTGCCCGTTTTAACGTCCAGGTTTCCGGCCCGGAATCGACCGACTTCGTCGGGCTGCCGATTCCGGCGGCGGCAAGCCTGATCGCCACCCTGGTCATGCTCGACAGTTATATTCTCCACTTTGGCAAAGAGATCCGTCCCGCGTTGACCCTGGCGGTCACCTATATGCTCGCCTTCTTAATGGTCAGCAATATCCGTTATCGCAGCTTCAAAAAGTTCAACCTGAAGGATCGAAAGCCGTTCGGCGTTTTGGTCAGCCTGGTCCTGGTCCTTTTAATTCTGGTGACCGCTCCTCAGGTCATGCTCTTCTCCCTCTTCGCAATCTATGTCCTCTCAGGAATCACTGAGAAACCGGTCGTCGCCCTCTACAACCGCCTTTCCAAGAAGACGGGCGAAGCGCCTCCCCCCGCCGGCGAAGGGGTCGAGGATATCGAGGACAAGGAGATTTACCTTAAAAACTAAAACTTGGACTCGCTTTCGTTCAGGAGTTCATTTGGTAGACTGGCCTTCGTCCATGGGTGAAGGCCATTTATTTATCCATTCACAATTGAGGCAGATGCGATGTCACGGATGATTCAAATTTTCGACACCACCCTCCGGGATGGAGAGCAATCTCCCGGCGCCAGCATGAACGTCGAGGAAAAGCTCTCGATCGCCAGGCAGCTGGCCCGATTGGGGGTCGATATCATCGAAGCCGGATTCGCCTACAGCTCCCCCGGCGACTTTGAAGCGGTCCGGACGATTGCCAACGAGATCGAGGGGCCGACCATCTGCAGCCTCGCGCGCGCCAAGCCGGCCGACATCGACAGCGCCTGGGAAGCGCTGAAAGGAGGGGCAAAGGTCCGGATTCACACCTTCATCTCCACCTCCGACATTCATCTGAAGCATCAGTTCCGGCTCACGCGGGAGGAGGCGCTCAAACGCGCGGTCGAGATGGTCTCGCACGCGCGCGGCTACGTCGAGGATGTCGAATTCTCCCCGATGGACGCCACCCGCTCCGACGAAACCTATCTCTGTGAAGTTTTGGAGGCGGTCATCGCCGCGGGGGCTAAGACGGTGAATATCCCCGACACGGTCGGCTACGCGATCCCGCAAGACTTCGGGCGGCTGATCGAAGCGATCCGCAAGCGGGTTCCCAATATCGATCAGTCGGTCATCTCCGTCCACTGCCATAATGATCTGGGGCTGGCGGTGGCCAACTCCATCGCCGCCATTTTGGCTGGGGCCGGACAGGTGGAGTGCACGATCAACGGCATCGGCGAGCGGGCCGGGAACGCCTCGCTCGAAGAGGTCGTGATGGCGCTTAGGACCCGCAAAGATCTCTTCGGCGCCGATACGAAGATCAATACCGAAGAGATCACCAAGGCGAGCCGTCTGGTCAGCAAGATCACCGGGATGATGGTTCAGCCGAACAAGGCGATCGTCGGCGCCAACGCCTTCGCGCACGAGTCGGGGATTCATCAAGACGGGCTGCTCAAGGAGAAGATGACCTACGAAATCATGCGGCCCGAGTCGGTGGGGGCCGGCAAGACCCATATCGTTCTCGGCAAGCACTCCGGCCGCCACGCCTTCAAAAAGCGGCTGGAAGAGATGGGCTATCATCCGAACGAGGCCGAGCTCGACCAGGCGTTCGAGCGGCTCAAGCGTCTCGCCGATCAGAAGAAGGAGATCTTCGAAGAGGACCTCGAGACGATCATCACGGAAGAGATGGACCGCCCCTCCGAAACTTATAAGCTCATCGCGATTCATGTGGAGAGCGGGAGTGAGGTCACCCCCACCGCCACGGTCGAGATGTCGATCGGGGAGACCGTCCGCAAGATGGTCGGCAAGGGGGACGGTCCGGTCGATGCCGTGTATCGGACGATCGCGGCGATCACCCAGACGAAGAGCCGTCTTCTCTCGTACAACGTCAAGGGGATCACCGGCGGGACCGACGCATTGGGCGAAGTGTCGGTCTCGATCGAAGAAGAGGGGAAAACCGCCATGGGACACGGCGCCGACACCGATATCATCATCGCCTCGGCCCGGGCGTATCTCAATGCCCTGAACAAACTCGCCGCGCGCGCCGCACGCGGGGGGAAGACCGAGCCGAAAGTGGGATTAATCTAGGGTACTCTTAAACGTTCAATCATTGACAAGGATCTATTGCGAAAATGACAAAAGCATATAAAATCGCCGTTCTCCCTGGGGACGGGATCGGCCAGGAAATCGTTCCCCAGGCGGTGGCCGTCTTGGAGACCATCGGTAAAAAATTCGGACATCGGTTCGAATTTCAAAATGCCATCGTCGGCGGAACGGCGATCGATCAGTTCGGGAAGCCCCTTCCCGAGGAGACCCTCAAGTTGGCGCTTGAGGCCGATGCCGTTTTGCTCGGCGCCGTCGGGGGACCGAAATGGGAAGGGCTCGATTATTCGATTCGCCCCGAGCGGGCGCTGCTCGGATTGCGCGAGAAACTGGGACTCTATGCCAATCTCCGGCCGGCCAAGCTTTTTCCAATGCTCGCCGACGCGTCGACCCTCAAGCGGGAGGTGATCGACGGGATCGATCTGCTGGTGGTCCGCGAGCTGACCGGCGGGATCTATTTCGGCAAGCCGCGCGGGGTCGAGAAGTATGAAGGGGGCGAGCGGGGGATCAACACCGAAGTCTACACAACGCCGGAGATCGTCCGGATCGCCAAGGTCGCCTTCGAGGTCGCCCGGAAGCGGCGGAAGAAGGTGATGTCGGTCGACAAGGCCAATGTCTTGGAAGCGACCGAGCTTTGGCGCAAGGTCGTCACCGAAGTCCACAAGGGGTATCCCGATGTGGCGCTCAGCCATATGTACGTCGACAATTGCGCGATGCAGCTGATCCGAAACCCGAAGCAGTTCGATGTGTTGGTCACGACGAATCTCTTCGGGGATATCCTCTCCGATGAGGCGGCGATGTTGACCGGCTCGATCGGGATGCTCCCCTCCGCCAGCATGGGAGAGCGAGCGGATGGGAAGGGCCTGCGGGGGATGTACGAGCCGATTCATGGAAGCGCTCCCGACATCGCCGGGAAGGACCTCGCCAATCCGATCGCCACGATCCTCTCCGCCGCGATGATGCTGCAGTACTCCTTCGGGCTCGATAAAGAGGGGGCCGCCATCGAGGCGGCGGTGGTCCGGGTCCTGGAAAAAGGCTATCGGACGGCCGACATCTACTCCGAGGGGACGAAGAAAGTCGGATGCGTCGAGATGGGCCGCCGGATTTTGGAAGAACTCAAGTAAGAGGGGAACGCTTATGGCGCTTCAGAAAAAGAACGCGTATCACGTCGCCGTCATGGGGGCGACGGGGGTTGTCGGACAGGAGATGGTCGAGATTTTGGAGGAGCGGCAGTTCCCGGTCGAGGCGCTCCATCTTTTTGCGTCGGAGCGGTCGGCCGGCTCCACCCTCACTTTTAGAAACAAAGACATCGTTGTCCGGAAACTGAGCGAAGAGGTTTTCAACGGGATCGACATCGTCCTCGGCGCGACCGGCGGCGACCTCAGCAAAAAGTTCTCCCCGCACGCGGTGAAGGCCGGCGCCGTGGTGATCGACAATTCGAGCGCCTTCCGGATGGAGCCGGCGGTCCCGCTCGTGGTGCCTGAGGTCAATGGCCACACCCTGGCAAACCATCGCGGCATCATCGCCAACCCCAACTGTTCCACAGCCCAGCTCGTCATGGCGCTCAAGCCGCTCCACGACGCCGCCCGGATCAAGCGGGTGATCGTGACGACCTATCAGTCGGTCTCCGGGACCGGGAAAGAGGCGATGCAGGAGCTGATGGAGCAGACGCGCGCCCTGATGAATTTCCAAGAGGTCGAATGCAAGGTCTACCCGCAGCAGATCGCCTTCAACTGCATCGTCAACTGGGATGCCGATCCGGAGACGGGGTATACCGAAGAAGAGACCAAGATCGTCAATGAGACGAAGAAGATCATGGGGGACGATGCGATCCGGATCACCGCCACGACGACCCGCGTCCCGGTCTTCCGCGCCCATTGCGAGGCGGTCAACATCGAAACCGAAAAGAAGCTTCTGCCGAACGAAGCGCGCGCGCTTCTCTCCGCCTTCCCCGGCGTGGTTGTGATGGACGATCCGGGCCGCAAGCTTTATCCCACCCCGCTCGATGCCGCCGGACAGGATGACGTTTACGTCGGCCGCGTGCGCGAAGACCGCTCCGTTCCGAACGGCCTGAATCTCTGGGTGGTCGGAGATAACCTGCGAAAGGGGGCGGCGCTCAACGCGGTGCAGATCGCCGAGGCGTTGATCCGATAAGCGCTTTTATCTCGTCTCTTCTAAATCGCGCCGAATGACACCTCCCCCCCGGTGATTCGATGGACCCGGTCCCCCCCGGAATACGCCGCATCCTTATTGGACGTCTCTCTTTATTTCTCCTCATCCTCTTCCCCCTTTTTGTCTTAGGATGCGCGCGCTTTCCCGCTCCCGCGTCTCTCTCCGTGCCGGAGGGCTCCTCCGTTCTGGTCGGCGCCGGGGACATCGGCCATTGTTTCTGGAAGGGCAATCAGGCGACCGCCCGGCTGCTCGATCGGATCCCCGGCCTGGTTTTCACGACGGGGGACAACGCCTATCCGGAAGGGTCCGCTGAAGACTTCGCCGACTGCTACGATCCTTTTTGGGGCCGGCATAAGGAGCGGACCCGTCCTTCCCCCGGAAATCACGACTACCGGACCCCCGGCGCCGCCGGATATTTTGATTACTTCGGCCCCAAAGCGGGCGAGCCGGATAAAGGCTACTACAGTTACGATCTCGGGGGGTGGCATATCATCGTTCTCAACAGCAACATCGATGTGAGCGCCGGCTCTCCTCAGGAGGCGTGGCTGCGGGCCGATTTGGAGAGCCATCCCAAGCGATGCACACTGGCCTATTGGCACCATCCGCTCTTCAGCTCCGGGAGACGCGGCAAGGCCGCCATGAAGCCGATCTGGCGGGCCCTCTACGAAGCGAAGACGGAGATCGTCCTCTCCGGACATGATCATGTCTACGAGCGCTTTGCGCCGCAATCGCCCGACGGCGCGGCCGATCCCGGCAGGGGAATTCGAGCCTTCGTGGTCGGGACCGGCGGGGCGGGCCTCCACCGTTTTAGGACAACGGCGGCCAACAGTGAATTCAGATATAACCGGGCTTACGGCGTGTTGAGGCTGGTCCTCAACGACGGGACGTATCAGTGGGAATTCATCGCGATGCTCTTTCCCGGACGGATGCGGGTGGTCGATTCAGGAAGCGGTTCCTGCCACTAGGTGGTTTTACGCCATGATCTCTTCTCTGATGCAACTTTGGGGAAGACCCGCCCTGGAAATCCCGTGTGATCACAAACCGCCGGAGCGGCATAAAGACTTGGAAATGATCGGAAAGATTCTAAAAGGGGCCCGCTTTGTTGCTTGATCAGCTACCCCCCCTATGTTAAACTAAATTCACTTTTCTTGTAGGATCGATTGATGAGTGTCGCCACCGAAAAACGTCTGATCGCCAAAATCGAGCGGCTCAAAAGAGAGCGGCAGGCGATCATCATCGCCCATAATTATCAGATCGGGGAGATCCAGGATGTCGCCGACTTCATCGGCGACTCGCTGGAGCTCTCTCAGAAGGCGGCGCAGACCAACGCGGAAGTGATCGTCTTTTGCGGCGTTCATTTTATGGCGGAGACGGCGGCGGTCCTCTGCCCCAATCAAACGGTGCTGCTTCCCGATCTCGATGCCGGCTGCGGAATGTCGGAGATGATCACGGCGGCGGAGGTCCGGGCGCTGAAGGCGCAGCACCCCGGCGCGGTCGTCGTCTGCTATGTCAACTCCAGCGCCGAAGTGAAGGCCGAGTCGGATATCTGCTGCACTTCGTCGAATGCGGCGAAGGTGGTCCAGTCGATTCCGGCCGATCGGGAGGTGATCTTTATTCCCGATCAGTTCTTGGGCGCCCACGTCGAGCGGCAGACGGGACGGAAGCTGATCTTATACAACGGCTATTGCCCCACCCATTTTCGGATCATGACCTCCGAGCTGGCGGAGGCGAAGGCGGAACATCCCGGCGCCTTGGTCCTGGCCCATCCGGAGTGCACCCCCCAGGTGAGTGCCGCGGCCGATCAGGTCCTCTCGACCAGCGGGATCTGCACCGAGGCGAGAAAGACCGATCACAGCGAGGTCATCGTCGCCACCGAGATCGGCATTCTCCACCGCCTTCAGAAAGAAAATCCGGACAAAGAATTCATTCCCGCCTGCAAGTGGTGCGATTGCGCCCACATGAAGGTGAATACCCTCGAGAAGCTCCTCTGGTCCTTGGAGGAGATGCAGTTTCCGATCGCCGTTCCCCCGTCGGTCGCCGTGCGCGCAAAGACGGCGATCGATCGGATGTTGGAAATCAGCAAGGCAAAATAAGGAGGATCAGATGGCCGACATCGGGCGCATCCTCATTTTTCTCGGGTTGATCCTCGCCCTTCTCGGCGGCATCGTCCTCCTCGCGGGGAAGATCCCCGGCCTCGGCCGACTTCCCGGCGATATCCTCATTCAACGGCGCAACGTGACTTTCTATTTTCCAATCGCCACCAGCATTCTCATCAGTATCATCCTCTCGCTGATCTTCTGGCTGTTGAGTCGAAGGTAATGCATTCGATACTGATCGCCCTCTTTCTCTTTTTCCTTCCGACGGCCGCATGGGCCGGGGAGACGATCCGTGTGGCCCTTCTGGAGAATGCCGCGCAGGTGCTCGTTACCTCCGGTGAAGGTTTTTTCGTCAAGACCGCTTCGGGCGACCTCCTCAGCAAACATCCGATCACCTCCGCCGATCTTCGGATTCAAAAAGGGATTACGCTCAATCGACAGGAAACGGGGGAAGAAGCCCTTTTCTTTTCACCGAGGCGCGGCGGCAAGATCGCGATCAACCGCCAACTGTACGACGGCACGATCCAGATTAAAAAGAAAAACGGCGGCCTCCTCGTCATCAATGAAATCGATATTGAGCGATACCTCCAGGGGGTCGTTCCCGCGGAGATGCCGGCCGACTGGGAGATGGAAGCGCTGAAAGTTCAAGCGGTCATCTCCCGCACCTATGCGCTCTATCAGAGGGAAAACCGAAAGGGAAAAGAGTACGACCTGGTCAACACCATCCTCGGACAGGTTTACAAAGGAGAGTCGGTCGAAGACAGCCGCGCTTCGCTTGCGATTGCGCAGACCAAAGGACAGATTCTCTCTTACGACGGGGGGCTGGCGTTGACCTTCTTTCACTCCACCTCCGCCGGTCCGACCGAAGATGCCGCCGAGCGCTGGAACATCGCCTTTCCCTATCTCAAAGGGGTGAGCTGTCCCCTCGATCGAGATTCCCCCTATCACGAGTGGAAGCGGACGATCACCCTCGACGATCTGGAGGCGGCTTTGGGAAAGCTCGGTCATCCGGTCGGCGCCATCGCCACGCTGACCCCTCTTCAATGGAGCCGGGCCGGACGGCTGCTGACCGTTCGGATTCTCTACTCGGGCGGGGAGTTGATCGTGAAGGCCGAAGACCTCCGAAAGGCCCTCGGCTACAAGATCCTTCCGAGCACCCGGTTCACCATCGAAAGTTTTGGAAGGAAAATTCAGATCCGGGGGATGGGCTACGGACACGGCGTCGGGCTTTGCCAATGGGGGGCGAAGGTGATGGCCGAAAGCGGGTTGAATTTTGATGAGATTCTGTTATATTACTACCCAGGCGTCACGCTGCAACCGTATGAGGAAATAAAATAATCTCTCTAGAGAATGAACAGCACCTTGCGGCTTACGATTACTCCCTTGATCCCTCCCTGATCGCAGCGTCGCCCGCGGCCGAGCGGGATCAATCGCGGCTCCTTGTCTACCATCGAAAAAGAGAGAAGATCGAACACCGGCGCTTCTCGTCGCTTCCCGAATATCTGCACCCTTCGGACCTTCTGGTCCTCAACGACACCCGGGTTTTCCCGGCGCGCCTTCGCGCGAAGAAAAAGTCGGGGGGACGCATCGAGCTGCTTCTTCTGCGTCCCTCGGTTTCGGACAGGGATGTGTGGGAAGTGATGATGACAGGGAAAGTCACCCCGCCGGTCGATCTGCTTCTGGAAGAGGGGGCGATCGCGCATGTGGTCCGGGAGATCGACGGAGGGCATAAGGAGATCCGGTTCGAGCTGCCGAAAGGGACCCCTGATCTTAATGCTTATCTGGAGCGTTGGGGCGAGGTTCCGCTCCCCCCCTACATCGTCAAGAAACGCGCGGGCCGGAGCGACACGGCCGACCGGGAGCGCTATCAGACGGTGTACGCCAAAGCTTCGGGGTCGGCCGCCGCGCCGACCGCCGGGCTTCATTTTACCGATGCGCTTTTAGAGGAGATCCGGCGAAAGGAGATCCAAATTGCGACGGTCACCCTCCACGTCGGCCTCGGCACCTTCCAACCGATGCGGGAGGAGCGGATCGCCGATCACCGGATGCATCGGGAGTGGTTTCAGATCCCCCTCGAAACGGCGGAGGCGGTGAAGGGGGCGCGACGGAGCGGCGGAAGGGTGATTGCCGTCGGCACAACGGCGACCCGTGCGCTGGAGAGCGCCTCCCGGCCCGACGGAACCGTTCAGTCCGGGGCCGGGGAGACCGAGCTCTTCATCACGCCGGGGTATCATTTCAAAGCGGTGGACGGTTTGATCACCAATTTTCATCTGCCGAAATCGACCCTTCTGGTTTTGGTTTCCGCCTTTGCCGGAGGCGAGGCGGTCCGCGCCGTCTACCAAGAGGCGATCCGGGAGCGCTACCGCTTTTACAGCTACGGCGATGCAACGCTGATTTTGTAACGCGAATTTAAAAGTCCTTTTTTGTCAGGAAGGGGGTTTTTCATGCGTGACTTGAAGGATTTGAAGCGAGAAGACGAAGGAATGGGCCCGAAGAAGAAGCCCCCCTATTTTATGATCGGCCTGCTGGGGGTTTTGGTTTTTCTCACGCTCGTTTTTGTCTTCCGAACAAAAGAGGAAAGCCCGGAGCCCCCCCCGCCCCCGCCGGTGAGCCAGCTTGCGCCCGATCAAAGCCCGGCCGCTCCGGCGGAGCTTTCGGAGAAGGAAGAGCCGGTGGTTCCAGACCCCGCGCTGAAGCCGGGGGAGATGCGGTTCGATTCAAAGCCGGAGCCTTTCCCCGCGGCGCCCCCCCCAGGGAATGCGGCGACCGCTCAAGCCCCTGGGAATCCGATTCCGAAGGAAGACTTGACCTTCTTCGATACCTTGAAGGACAAAGAAAAGAAAAGCGTCGCGCTGCAGACGAAGAAAGAGACCAAGCCGGCAGCCCAAAAAACAAAGCGGCCGCCGGAAAAAAAGAGCGACCCCAAGAAGGTTTCCGTCCCGCCGACTTCCGGACCCTCCGGCGCCTACACGATCCAGGTGGCCTCCTTTGCGGAAAGAAAAGGGGCCGAGACCCTTTCCCAAAAGTTGAAGAAAAAGGGGTATGACGTCTATGTCGCGGCCGGCGAGATCCCGGAGAAGGGAACCCGGTATCGGGTTCGGATCGGCCATTATCCAAGTCGCGCGGAGGCGCAGAAAGCGGCCGAGCGGATTCGGGAGGCGGAAAAGTTAAGCTTCTTGATTACGACCGATACGGGAAAATAGCAAAATATTTCGGGTGTAGATTACAGGAGGGGGATCCGCTTCTCCTTGGCGGCATGTTCCAGGACCACCAGAGCGGTGTGTAATCGCTGAAGGCGTGTGTTCCGTCTCCGAATCCCCATCGTGTCGTGCGTGGGGAAACTCTCCGACCGAACCTCTCTTTGCACTTTCTTCAGCTGTTGATGAAGGGCTTTGTACATTTCCTTCTCGAAACGCTTCAGGACCAGAGGATTGAGGACCATGAATCCCTCTGCGATATCTTTCGATACGGAAACGACGCTTTTCCCCCGGATCTGACCTTCGGCCACTTCGACCTCAAAATAAAGGTTTTCTCTTGGCAAGGAACAAAGTAAAAGATACCGGATCATCCGATTCCTGTCAAAAGCTCTTCCTTCCCGGCGGGCTCCTCTCCACCCTTTTAAATCGTTACGAATACCGCGAAGGGCAAATGCAGATGGCTTCCGCGGTCGCCGACGCCCTGGAGCGGCAGAGCACCCTTCTGGTGGAGGCCCCCACCGGGACCGGAAAGACCTGGGCCTACCTGATTCCGGCCGCGCTCAGCGGAAAACGGGTCGTGATTTCCACCGGGACCAAGACCCTTCAGGACCAGCTCTACCAAAAAGATCTCCCGCTCCTGGCGCAATCACTCCCGCGCCGCTTTACCTACAGCATGATGAAGGGGAAGGGGAACTACCTCTGCCTTTACCGGTTCGGACAATTTCTGGAGCAGCCGACCTTTCCCGGCCTGGAAGTCGGATCAGATTTTGAACAGCTCCACCGCTGGTCGATGGAGACCGCCACCGGCGATCGGGCCGAGTTGTCGGCCCTGCCGGAGGGGTCGCCCCTCTGGCCGGAAGTTTCCGTGAAGGGGGAGGCCTGCCTCGGGAGCGGATGTCCCGACTACGACCGCTGCTACATCACCCGGATGAAGCAATCGGCCGCCGCATCCGACCTGATTGTCGTGAACCACCATCTTTTCTTCGCCGATCTGGCGCTGAAAGATTTTTCCTTCGGGGAGGTCCTTCCCCGTTACGACGCCGTGATCTTCGACGAAGCGCATCTGCTGGAAGAGGTCGCCACCCAATACTTCGGTGTCTCGATCAGCAGCTACCGGGTGGAAGATTTCCTCCGCGACACCGAGCGGGAGGTCCGCTTCTCCCAACCGCAGGAGAAAGGGTATCTCGACCAGTGCGCGCGGATCTTGGCGAAGTCGAACCGGTTCTTTCAATTTTTCAGGAGAGGGGAAGAGCGATACCGTCTGACACGCGCATTTTTCTCGCGGGAAGCGGTCACCGCTGGGCACGATCTTCTCCAATCGCTCGACCTGCTTCGCCAGCAGATCCACGCCGCGCAGGTAAAAAGCAACGGTTTCTCCCATCTTGCGGAGCGGATCGAATTATTCTCGGCCGACTTGCAGCTCTTTCTGACGGCGGATGCGTCGACCCCGTTCGTCTTCTGGGGAGAGAGCCGAAGGCTGGGGGTCTTTCTCCATGCGTCGCCGCTCGATATCTCGGCCCTCCTCCGCCAAAAGCTCTTTGAGCAGGAGATCCCGATCGTCCTCACCTCCGCGACCCTCTCTTCCGGTATGCAAAGCCGGGGCGTATTGCAATACGCCCCGACGGCGACGGGGGCTTTCGATTTTGTGAAAGAGCGTCTGGGGATCGAGCAGGCCGACGAGGCGGTCCTTCCCTCCCCCTTTGACTACGAAAAACAAGCGCTCCTTTATCTCCCGAGCCATCTTCCGAGCCCGACGAGCCCCCCGTTTGTTCCGGCGATCGCGGAGGAAATCGTCCGAATCCTTGCTGCAAGCGGAGGGAGGGCCTTTCTCCTCTTCACCAGCTGGAAGAATCTGGAAGAGGTCTATCGACTGATCGCCCCCCGGGTTCCCTATCTTCTCCTCAAGCAGGGAGACCAGCCGAAGCATGCGCTGATCGAAACGTTCCGGAGCGAAGTCTCCTCGGTTCTCCTCGGAACGACCAGTTTTTGGCAGGGGGTCGATGTCCAAGGGGAAGCGCTCTCTTGCGTCATCATCGACAAACTCCCTTTTGCCTCTCCTTCCGATCCCCTCATCGCCGCCCGGATCGAATCGCTGACCGATCAAGGGAAAGATCCCTTCATGACGTTTCAATTGCCCTCCGCGATCCTCTCCCTTCGACAGGGGATTGGAAGACTGATCCGGAATCGGGAGGACCGGGGGCTTCTCGCCATTCTCGATCACCGTGTGACGAGAAAAGAATACGGCCGGCATTTTCTCGCGAGCCTTCCCCCCTCTCCCCGGACCGATCGGCTCGAAGCGGTTCAGCGCTTTTTCTCCGCCGGAGCGTCGGCCGGAGCGTCGGGATGACGGCATGCCGGCAACGCAACGGCGGACTTGACACTGCTTCTTCATTTGCTACGATTGAGAAGATGAAATTTCGATCCATTCACTCGATCGGGATCTTTGCCCTCTTTTTCGGAATCTTCTTCGGTGGGGAAGCCGAGGGCAAGGGGGCCGTTTATTCCCGCGTCGATCGGACCGCTTTCCCGCAATCCTCCGATCAAGGTCCCGCGCCGATGCGTGTCGCCCGTCGCCCCAAATTGGCCCGGATTCCCAACCTCGACGTCTATCATGCTCCCGATCTTTCCTACAATCTTTATCTCTTCGAGAAGAGATGGTACTTCTATCACAATGGAAAGTGGTATCAGGGCCAGACACATGAGGGGCCGTGGCGCTATTTGAGCTATTCAAATGTCCCCGACAAACTGAAAAAAATTCCGGCCGAGTTCATCAAGAAGAATGAACCCCCTCCGCCTGTGAAGAAAAAGCTCCCCCCGCCTCCGAAGAAAAAATCGTCTCAGAAGAAAACGCCTTCCAAAAAATAACTTTTTGACTTGTCGTCGCCCGCGGCGCTGATGTAAAGTGACCAAACCGATGAAGAAGAAAACGCGCGCAACGGTTCTGCTGATCCACGGCGGCTGCGGGTCGACCCCGCCGACCGCCGCGCAGTTGAAAACGATCGAAACGGCCCTCGACCGGGGGGAGCGCCTTCTGCAGAGGGGGGCCTCCGCCCTCGACGCGGTCGAGGCGGCCGTGGTCGTTTTGGAGAAGAGCGGCCGGTTCAATGCCGGAAAGGGATCGAAGCGGCAGATGGACGGGGTCCTCCGGATGGACGCCTCCGTCATGAACGGGCGGGACCTCTCCGCCGGGGCGGTCGCCGCGATGGAGGGGATTCTCACCCCGATTCGCGCCGCGCGCCTCGTGATGGAGCGGACGCCGCACCTTCTCCTGGTCGGAAAATCGGCGGAGGGATTGGCCCGTCTTTTCCGTCTCCCCCATCTTTCCCCTTCGCTCGCCGCTCCGAGCCCCCCTTCCGAGGAGCTCTCTTTCGGAAAGTGGGAAGCGCTTTTCCGGAAGCTTCAAGGAGCGAAGAAAAACGAAAAGGGAAAGCGCGGAACCGTCGGGGCGGTGGCGCGCGACACAGAGGGGAATGTCGCGGCGGGGACCTCGACCGGAGGAATCCGTCTGATGCTTCCGGGACGGGTCGGAGACAGCCCCTTGATTGGGGCCGGAACGTACGCCGACAATCGTTCCGGCGCCGTTTCGATGACCGGCCTCGGCGAGGCGATCATCCGGGCGGGGCTCGCGAAGGAGATCGCGTTGACGATGGAGGGGGGCGTTGAGGCGGAAGAAGCCGGGAGAGGCGCTTTGATCCGGATGCGCCGCCGGATCGGCGGGGAGGCCGGCGCGATCATCCTCTCGGCCGACGGCGGTTTCGCCCTGCTTCACACGACCGACTATATGCCGGGGGGATACCGGGCCGGGCGACGCCGCAAGGTTGGCGGTCAATTTCAAAGGGTCATGGAGGATTGATGCAGATTCGTGTTTATTACGAGGATACCGACGCGGGCGGGGTGGTTTATTACGCCAATTATCTGAAATATTTTGAGCGGGGGCGGACCGAATTTTTCCGGGAGCGGGGGTTGGAAGTGGCTTCGTACGCGGCGGCGGGGGTTCTTTTCGTCGTCGCCCACGCCGAAATCGACTATCGCCTGGCGGCGCGCTACAACGACCTGCTCGATATGGAAACGGAGGTCGTCGACTTCAGCCGCGCCAGCCTCACCTTCTCCCATGTGATCCGCCTGCACGATACCGAGAAGGTCGCCGCCGAAGGCTGGGTCCGGCTCGTCTGCGTCGACGAGCGCTTCAAGCCGATACGCCTTCCGGAAGAGATCATAAAGATCGTGACGAAGATCTGCTAATTAAGCCGGCTCAATGACACAACGAAACGGGAATCCCTCCGCCCGGGCGGCGTTGTGGACCTGCTCCTGCTTCAACTCCGCCTGCTCCTTCGAGAGGGTCGCGACATGCGCGGCCCCTTCTGTATGGACCTGCCACATCAGCGCTTGGGCGGTGTCGGGATCTTTTCCAAAAATCTGAATTAAGATCCGGACAACAAATTCCATCGATGTGACATTATCATCGAGCAGGATGACCTTGTAGGGGGGGATCTCTTCGATCTCCGATTTGGTTTCTTCTGAAAGCTCCGGAAGGACGGACGGGGCCGTGCTGGCGATCATGACGGACTCATTTCTGAGCGGAAAGGAACCGGCGGGAAAGGCAAAACGAGATCACCCCTCGATGATCTCTTTCTTCACCATCGCGAGATAAACCTGCGCCTCTTTCCCCTCGGGATTGATCCGCTGGGCTTCTTCCCATTCGGCGAGGGCCAGATCGACAAAGCCCTTCATATAATAGGTGACGCCGAGATGGATGATGGCGGGAATGTACTTCGGATGAATCTCTTTGGCCTGCTGGAAAGTCTCGATGGCATCATCGAACATTCCCTTTTCCCGCAGGGTAATTCCGACTTTGGTGACCACGTCGACGAACTTCGGCCGGATGGAGAGAGCCCTCCGGTACTCCTCCAGCGCGCCGTCGTAGAGGCCGATCTCAAAATATTGATCGGCGAGCTTCGCATGTTCGTTGGCGAGCTTTCCCTGGATAAAGGGATCGATCGATTTCACCTCGGACCGGACGACCCGCGCCGCCTTGGAAAAGGTCTCGCCCGCCTCGTCGTATCGGCCGAGGTCGTTGAGGGCGATCGTCAGGTTAAGGGAGGCTTCCGTGTAGCGGGGATTGATCTGAAGCGCCTTTTTGAAGTAAACGACCGACATTTCCGCATTTCCTTTCTGAAAGGTGATGATGCCGAGCTTGTTATAGATATCGGCATATCCTTGCGGATGATTCTGGAGGAGCTTGAGAAAGAGCCGTTCCGCTTCGATGATCTTCCCCTCGTCGAAGGCGGCGCGGGCCTGCTCGTAGACTTTTTCGAAATCGTCCATCCGAAAACTCCCTGAAGTAGACCAAACTTACCTTAAAAGCGGAAAAGAGTCAAAAGTTTTTTCCCCTTCGTTCCCCTCCAGACACCCGATACCGGCGGGGTAAACGATTGTTTTATCAATCCGGAAAGGTTATAATCCCCCCAGATTTGATACAGGGAGGTCTCATGCAACACCCATCGATCATGGAGCCGTTTTATCTCACCAAGGAGCCCTATTATCAACCGGTCGGCGCGGAGGCCGTTCTCTTTAAGGCGGCCTATGAATCGAAGCGGCCGGTGCTGATCAAGGGGCCGACCGGCTGCGGGAAGAGCCGGTTCGTCGCCTACATGGCCTACCATCTCAAGCGCCCGTTGATCACCGTCGCCTGCCATGAAGATCTGACCGCCTCCGATCTGGTCGGGCGGTATCTGCTCCAGGGGGACGAGACGGTCTGGGCCGACGGCCCGCTGGCGCTGGCGGTGAAACATGGGGCGATCTGCTATCTGGATGAGATCGTCGAAGCCCGCAAAGATACCACCGTCGTCATCCACCCGCTGACCGACGACCGGCGGATCCTCCCGATCGAGAAAAAGGGGGAGATCGTCCCCGCGTCGGACGATTTTATGCTCGTGATCTCGTACAACCCCGGCTATCAGAGTGTTTTGAAAGACCTCAAGCAGAGCACCCGCCAGCGGTTCATCGCATTGGAATTCAACTATCCCCCGCGCGCAACGGAGATCCAGATCGTCGCCCGGGAAGCGGCCATTTCGGAAGAGGTCGCGCGCCGCCTGGTCGGGATCGGCGAGAAGGTCCGGAATCTTAAAAATCACGGCCTGGAAGAAGGGGTCAGCACGCGGCTTCTGATCTATGCCGGCCAGTTGATCGGGAAGGGCATCCCGCCGCATCGGGCTTGCGCGGCGGCGATCGCCGACGCCATGACCGACGATGCCGAGATGCACCGAACCCTCATGGAAATTGTCCGCAGTTTCTTCGAATGAGCCCGTCATCCCCCCTCGAATCGATCCAATCTTTGCTGGCGGCGACCCTCGACGCCGACGAGGCCGCGCGCATTCTCTGGGCGCTCTCCCGGCTCGATCCGTCCCTCCAAAAAAACGCGGTGAACATCGGCCTCATCCTCTCCGATTTCTCGACGAAAGCAGCGACGGAATACTTTCGCGCGGTCCCATTGGTGCTGCAGTCGATCGGCCCCGACGAGCTGGCCGGCTGGGTCGGGATGGGAATTCAGATCGCGCAGCAATCGTCGGCGGCAGGAATTCGGTTCTTCAAACAGGGCGCCGCGGTCTTCTCCAAGCTTCCATCCAAGCCGCTCCGCGACCGCTTTCTTCAGCTGGGGATCTCCCTGGCGCAGCGCGACTACAACTTGGCGATGGAATATTACCAACAGGCGCCCGCCCTGCTCGCCAACGTGTCCCTCACCGAGGCGGCGCTGGCCGAATGGGCCGAGCACGGCTTCGCCCTCGGGAAACAAGATTACACCTTGGCGGTTGAGTATTTCCGAACGACCCCCTCGCTCCTGATTCTCCTGCCGATCGAGCTCCTCCCGAAGTGGATCGCAGCGGGACAGAAGCTCTCCTCCGGAAAGGTCCTCGCGACGCTGCAGTTCGTTCGGACGAGTCCGGAGGTTTTCACTAAAATTTCATCGAACGCCGACCGCGTCCGGCTCCTCGATCTGACGGCCGAGGTCGCCGAGCGGAATCCAACCCTCGCCGCCAAGCTTTTCACCGAGGCGGCCGCCATCCTCCCCCCCTTTCAGACCCTTCATCTCGAAGGGGTCCTGCTCGATAAAGCGCTGACCCTGGCGCGATTCGACGGGGAGTTGGCGGCGACCCTTTTCTTAAGCGGTCCCAAGATCTTGAAGGAAATGGGGCGCGCCGCTTCCCACTTCCCCGAGTGGGTCGAAGAGGGGATGGCCTTGGTGAAGCAGGGGCCGGGGGCCGGGGGCCGGGGGTCGGCAAAGGCGTTTTTTGCGTTTGAATCGAAGGGGGCGCGCGAGGCGGTCGATCATTTCGGGACCGGTGTCTCTCTGGCCTCGATCTCACGGATGTTAAAGCTCTTCGCGGAGGCCCTCTCCGGCCGGCCGGTCGCGATCCAGCCGACCTCAAGCCTCAAACAGGAAGGAAAGGAGTCCGAGGCGCCTACGACCGACGGCCAGACGATCTATCTTCCGGACCATGTCAACCAATTCCCAGACAGGGCGCTCAATCTCGAATGGTATAAGGTTGCGACCGCCTATCAGGCCGGCTACCTGGAGTTCAACACCTTCACGCCGAAAATCGCCGACACCGCCGACCTGATCGAGGCGCTTCAGATGAAATACAAACGCCGGGGGGGATTCTCGAGTTTGACCTCCTTCTTTTCCCTCTTTCCCGAGCCGGCGCTGATCCAGCGGCTTTTCGAGATCGCCGAGGGGGCTCGGATCGAGTACTTGCTGAAGCAGGAGTATCCCGGATTAAGATCGGCGCTGATCCGGATGCGCGAGGCCGACCTCGCCCGCCGTCCGCCGCTCACCGGGTTGAGCCCGCGCGGGGCTGTCGTCGAGCTGCTCCATCAGATTTCGCTGTCGGGGAAAACAAAAGAGCCGATCCCGCCGGCGATTCAATCGACCCTCTTCGAGGCTTGCCGGATGTTGGGAGCGGTTCAGAACCCCGATGCGCCGGTCCCGGTCGCCTACGCGATGGCGGCGGCGGCGCGGGTCTACGATCTTTTGGAAATCGACCAGGCCGAGCCGACCCCCGCCACCGGCGACATGGAGACCTTTGATGAGCGGGGAAGCCCGGTCCGGGGCGAAGGAGAAGGGGCCGGAATGATCGCCCCCTCGACCCGCGGGGTAATCGATCCGAAGCGGGTGGAGGAGACGAAGAAAGCGACACAGGCCCAGGCCGACGCCCTGCTGGAGAAACTCAAAGGGGCGGGGGTCGATCTCTCGACCGAGGCGGCCGTGGCGGCCCTCTCCGGATCGATCCAACGGGGGGAGTCGACGCTCGAATCGCTTCAGCAGGGAGGGGCGCTCGACACCCTCGCCGAGCAGATGACGGCGGGGCGCTCGGAGCCGGGAGGGACCGCAGGCGGCAGGCGGTTCCGGTATGATGAATGGGATTGCGAGAGCAATGACTACCGGCCGGGATGGTGCCAGGTGATCGAGCGGCCGGTGGCGGCGGGGACCCCCGACGCGGTCGAGGCAATCCTCGTCGAGTATGGGGGGATGATCCAGTCGATTCAAACGGCGTTTCAGCACCTCCGCCCGGAAGGGCTCAAGCGGATCAAAGGAGAGCGGGAGGGGGACGAGCTCGATCTCGATGCGCTGCTCAACAGCCGGGTGGAGGCGAAATCGGGACGCTCTCCTTCGGATCGGATCTATGTCGCCCGCCAGAAGAAAGAGCGGAGTGTGGCGATCGCTTTTCTGATCGACATCAGCGGCTCGACACAGCAGCCGCTTCCCCCACCCCCAAAAAGCGGGCTTTTTGGGGACCCCAAGAACGCCGGAAAGCGGATCGTCCAGATCGAAAAAGAGGCGCTGGTCCTTTTGTCGAAGGCGATCGACGCCGTCGGCGACCGCTTCGCCCTCTATGGTTTTTCGGGACGGGGAAAAGATTCGGTCGATTTCTATCTGATCAAAGATTTCGACGAGCGCTACGGCGCCGAGATCGACCGCCGGATCGGCCGGATCGAGGCGGCGGCTCAGAACCGCGACGGCGCCGCCATCCGTCATGCGGCGCGGCGGCTCGCGGCCCAGCCGTCCAAGGTCAAGGTGTTGGCCCTCATCAGCGACGGCAAGCCGCTCGACGACCAATACAGCGGCTCGTATTCGACCGCCGACACGAAGATGGCGCTTCGCGAAGCGAAGCGGCAAGGGATTCATCCCTACTGCATCACGGTCGACCGGGAAGGACCGGAGTATCTGCGCGGCATGTATGGCGAGGTCGCCTATCTGGTCATCGACCAGATCGAAACCCTCCCGGTGAAGCTGCCGCAGATTTATAAGAGGTTAACGACATAACTGATAACGTAATGTAGGGGCGACGCATGCGTCGCCCCTACGGAGGACCCAATGGAACAGGATAATCTTTTCACCGGCTGGCTCTGGGAGATGTTCAAAGAGTATGTCCGGAAGATCCGGCGTACCGCCTCGCACGGCGCGCCGGAGGTGAGCGAGATGAAGGAGAAATATCAGGAGATCTTCAATGAAGCTTCGATCAAGATCTTGGTGGAAGAGAAGGTCGGGATGATCGTGATCTTCAACGATCTCGAAAGCCGGACGACGGCGGAGCTGGCGGGGTTGATGGAGAAGGAGCAGCTGATGGCGTATCTCGCCAAAACCTACGGCCGGGGAAAATACAAGATCAATCTCTATCACGGGATGACCTTCGTCGCGACCCATAATTTCAAAGTCGAAGAGGAGAGCCTCCCCGAGCACTGGCGGGAGATCGTCGCGCGGAACAAGGCGGCGGAGGAGAAGACAAATCCGTGGCAGAGATAAAAGGGCCGATTATCGCCGTTATCGGGCGGCCGAACGTCGGGAAATCGACCCTCTTCAACAAGTTGGTCGGCAGGCGCAAGGCGATCGTTCAAGATATGCCGGGGGTCACGCGTGATCGAAACGAGGCGCTCGGCCATTATCGGGATCGGCAGTTTACGCTGATCGATACCGGCGGGTTGGTCCCCGAATCGAAAGAGGAGATGGAGACCCAGGTCCGGCGGCAGTCGGAGATCGCCATCGAGCAGGCCGACGCCCTTCTTTTCGTCATGAGCGCGCGGGACGGGGTTACGCCGATCGACCGGTCGATTCATGATCTGCTTCGAAAAAGCGGAAAGCCGGTCTATTATGTGATCAACAAGGCCGAAGGGAAGGGAATCCAACGATTCAACGAATTTTATGAGTTGGGTGTCGATCCGCTGTATGCGATCTCCGCCGAGCACAACGAAGGGTTGAGCGATCTGCTCGACGCCCTCTACCCCCGGATGGCCCCGGAGGAAGAAGAAAAGAAGATCGAAGCCCCCAAGGTGGTCGTCCTCGGCCGGCCGAATGTGGGGAAATCGACCCTGATCAACACCCTCCTGCGGGAGGAGCGGCTTGTCACCAGCGATGTTCCGGGGACGACCCGCGATACGATCGACAGTTGGGTCACCTATCACGACAAGCGGTATCTTTTTATCGATACGGCCGGCATCCGGCGGCGGGGGAAAATCGAACATGGGGTGGAGCAGTTCAGCATCGCGCGGGCGAAAGAAGCGCTGGAGCGGTCGGACGTCGCCCTCCTTCTGATCGACGGCGTCGAAGGGATCACCGAGCAAGATTCGAAGATCGCCGGGTTGATCATCGAGAAGGGGAGGGGATCGGTCGTCCTGATCAACAAATGGGATCTTGCAAAAAAAGAAGAAAGGGCCAAGGAACGGCTTCTGAATCAGATCGCCCTTCGATTCCGTTTTTTGACCGATCTGCAGTATGCGACCATCTCCGCTCGGGAGGGAGAAGGGATCGGCCAGATCTTCCAGCTGATCGATACGGTCTACGGCGGCTATACCCAGCGGGTCTCCACCGGCGATCTGAATCGCTTTTTTGAGAAAATGATGGAGAGCCATCCCCCCCCTTTTTACAAGGGAAAGCGGCTCAAGCTCTACTACATCACCCAGGCCGGGGTGCGGCCGCCGACCTTTGTTCTCTTTGCGAACGCTCCCAAAGGGGTTCCCGATCATTACCTCGGCTACATTGAAAATCAGCTCCGCGAGACCTTCGGCTTTACCGGCACGCCGATCCGAATCCGACTTCGCCAGCGTCGATAATTTCCCTCTTCTTTTCGGCCTCAGAGGCCGTAAATACCCTGATTGACTCACTCAGGGTCAATTCTGTATATTGAAACCTACTCTGAGTGAATATTAACAATCCTGTATGGCCTCCTTCAGCAGAGGCTGAACATCTTCCTTCTCTTTGAGAGGGCTGCTGAAATACCTCAATAGAACACCCCTCGCGATATTAGGATTCGTCAAGAACCGACGAGGGAAGGATTCAGAGTCGGAGGTAGACGAGATGATCCGCTCCTTCTTCCCGAGTCTTCAGCCCCTTCGATCAGGCCGCCTTCCTGACCTCCTCTTTCAAAGACCGTTTTTTTCCGCAAGAAGATCCCGGATTGATGCGCTTTGTCGTAAGCGCTTTTCGGAAGGGGTCCTCTCTCCGGGTGGAGAAAGCGTCTGATGAAACCCCCCCTTCCCCAGGATGAACCAAAGCGGCTGGAAACGCTTCGGCAGTATCAGATCCTCGATACCCCATCGGAAAATGTGTTTGACGATCTGACACGGTTGGCCTCCGACGTTTGTGAAGCGCCGATCGCGGTGATCACCTTTATCGATGATCATCGTCAGTGGTTCAAATCAAAAATAGGTGTGAGCCCGACTGAGACCCCCCGGGAGAGCGCCATTTGCGCCCACGCGATCCTGCAGCGCCAGCCGTTGATTGTTCACGATACCGCTTCCGACCCCCGGTTTTCGGACAACCCCTGGGTGACCTCCGACCCCCACGTCCGATTCTACGCAGGCGCCCCGCTGCTGACCCCCGAAGGGCATGCCCTCGGAACCGTCTGCGTCATGGATTACGCTCCTCGAGAACTGCGCCCCAAGCAGATCGAAGGGCTCCAAACGATTGCGCACGAGACGATGTTGCTGCTGGATCTTCGCCGTCAGCTTTCGGCGTCGTCGCGCATGGTGACCGGCCTCCGGGAGGCGGAGGAGGCGCTGCGGGAATCGGAGGAAAAGTATCGGATCCTCTTCGAGAACAATCCGCATCCGATGTGGGTGTTCGATTCGGAGACGCTCGCTTTTCTGGCGGTCAACGAGTCGGCCATCCGGCACTACGGCTACAGCCGCGAAGAGTTCCTCTCCATGACCATCAAAGACATCCGCCCGCCGGAAGACATTCCCCGCTTGCTGGAAGATTTTAAGAAGATGTCCCCCGGAGTCGCTCGGGCCGGCATCTGGCGGCACCGAAAGAAGGATGGAACGATCATCGACGTGGAGATTACCCGCGATCTGATCCTTTTTATGGGGAAGCAGGCGGGGCTTACCTTGGCAAACGACGTGACCGAAAGAAAGAAGGCGGAGGAGGAGCACGCGCGCCTTCTTTATCGCGAGCGGGAAGCGCGCGCGGCGGCGGTGCAGGCGCAGTGGCGCTTTACTTTTCTGGCGGAAGCGAGTGAGATCCTCTCCGCTTCGCTTGATTACGAAACCACCTTGGAGAGCGTGGCGCGTTTGGCGATCCCCTTTCTGGCCGACGGTTGCGTCGTTGATATCGTTGAAGAAGATCAATCGATCCGCCGGGTGGCGGCGGTCGCCACCGATCCGGTCAAAGAGGCGCTCGGATTGGAACTGATGCGGCGCTACCCTCCCGAACGGGGAGGCGCCCACCCGCTTCGGCAGGTGCTGACCTCGGGAAAGCCGATGATCCTCTCCGATATTCCCGACGCGTTGTTGGAGACCATCGCGCGCGATCCCGAACATCTGAAGCTCGCCAAAGCGCTGGGGATCAAATCGGCGATGAGCGTCCCCCTCTCGGCTCGGGGGAAAACGTTGGGGGCGCTTTCTTTTGTCACAATGGAATCGGGCCGCCATTTCGGAGAGGACGATCTCTCCCTGGCGGAAGACCTCGCGCGCCGCGTCGCCGTGGCGGTCGATAATGCGTGTCTTTACCGGGGGGCCCAAAGAGAAATCGAGGAGCGAAAAGAGGCCGAAGCGGCGCTACGCGAGAGCCAGCGGGCGCTGACGACCTTGATGAGCAATCTCCCCGGTTTGGCCTACCGGTGCCGGAACGATCCGGACTGGACGACCGAGTTCGTCAGCGAGGGATGCCTGGCCATCACCGGTTATGCTCCGGATGACTTTATCGGCAATAAAACCCTCTCCTATGGGAGCTTAATCCACCCCGAAGATCGGGAACGGGTCTGGGAAGAGACCCAAGCCGCCCTTCGCGAGAAGAGACCGTACGAATTGGTCTACCGGATTTTTACCGCATCGAAGCGGGAGAAGTGGGTTTGGGAGCATGGGCGCGGGGTGTATTCCCAGGGGGGCGAATTGCTGGCGCTGGAGGGTTTTACCACCGAGATTACCGAGTGGAAGCGCGCGGAGGAGGCGCTGGCGTCGGAGAAAGAGCGCCTTGCGGTGACATTGGGGTCGATCGGCGATGGGGTGATCACCACCGACATGGAGGAGAGGGTTGTCCTGATGAACAAAGTGGCCGAGGGCCTCACCGGCTGGACCCAACAAGAGGCCGTCGGCCGCCCCCTTCAGGAAATCTTTCATATGATCGACGGGAAAACCGGCCGGCCTCTGGAGAGTCCCGCCGTCCAGGTTCTGCAAACCGGCGCGACCGTCGAATTGGCCGATCATACGATTCTGGTCTCTCGAGAAGAAACAGAGCGGAGCATTGCCCACAGCGGCGCCCCTATTCGAGACAAAGCAGGACATATCATAGGCGTGGTCTTGGTGTTCCGAGACACCACCCAGCAGCAAAAAATGGAGGAAGATCTTCTTCGAACGAGCAAGCTGGAAGCGGTCGGATTGCTTGCCGGCGGCATCGCACACGACTTCAACAATATCTTGACCGCCATTCTGGGGAATCTCTCCCTAGTGAAGATGTCGATCGGTCTGACCGATCCCCTTCATCGGCGGGTCAGCGACGCGGAGACCGCTTCGCTTCGGGCAAGGGATCTGGCGCAGCAGCTCTTGACCTTCGCCAAAGGGGGGACGCCGATCAAGAAAACCGTCTCGATGAAGGAGCTGCTGAAGGATTCAATCGAGTTCGTTCTGCACGGATCGAATGTCGGGGTTGAATTCGTCATCTCGGACGATCTCTGGCCGGTCGAAATCGATGAGGGACAGATCAGTCAGGTCCTCCACAACCTGGTCATCAATGCCCAGCAGGCGATGCCCCAAGGAGGGATCATCAAAGTGCGGGCGGAGAACGATCTTGTCAAAGAAGGGGACAAGCGGATTTTCCTCAAACCGGGGAGATACGTTCGGATCTCGATTCAGGACTTTGGAATAGGCATTCCGAAGGAGCATCTCCCGAAGATCTTCGATCCTTACTTTACGACCAAACAGAAGGGAAGCGGACTGGGGCTGCCGACCTCCTATTCGATTGTCAAAAAACACGACGGCTACATGATGGCCGACTCCGAGCTGGGAAAGGGCTCGATCTTCTCCATTTACCTGGCGGCCTCTTCGCGCGACGTTGAGGCGGAGCGGCGATCCGAGGCGCCGCTTCGGGGCAAGGGTAAAATTTTGATCATGGATGACGAGCAGGCGGTCCGAGAAGTGGCAGGAGAGCTCTTAGGCTTTCTCGGCTACCGGGTCGGATACGCCGAAGATGGCGCCGAGGCGATCGCACGCTACCGGGAGGCGTCGGCCTCCGGAGAACCGTTTGACCTGGTCATCATGGACCTGACCGTGCCGGGGAAGATGGGGGGGAAAGAGGCGATCCAGCGCCTCCTTGAAATCGACCCGCATGTGAGGGCGATCGTCTCGAGCGGCTACTCCAACGATCCGATCATGGGTGATTATGCCCGGTACGGTTTCAAAGGGGTGATCGCCAAGCCTTACCAACTCGAGCAGCTGAGCAAAACCGTTCATGATGTCATCACGGGAATGCCGGGATAGGATGAAAGACGAATCGTTCCGGGAGTTTGTTCTCGACCAACTGAGCCCGCTTGAAGGAATTCACTGCCGGCCGATGTTCGGCGGGCAGGGTCTCTACCGGGACGAGCACTTTTTCGGCATCCTTTTTAAAGGCCGGCTTTACTTCAAGACCGACGATGCCAGCCGTTCAGACTATGTCGAAATGGAGATGAAGCCGTTCCGCCCCAGCGCCAAGCAGACCCTGAAAACGTATTATGAGGTGCCGGTCGATGTGATCGAAGATCCGGAGCGGTTGAAGGGGTGGGCCGAAAGGGCGATTGCTTGCCAAGCGAAGATGCCGAGGAAACGGAAGCGCTGACAGGAGTAGGACTTCATCCCGATTGATCCGGTTATCACTTCGCACCGCTTTGCTCCGTACGTTGTTTGTTTCCGGCAATGCGCGGAGCTTCCCGTTTGCCGTTTACATAGATTTTGATATATTCTTCGAACTCTTCCCCTTGAGATGTTTTTACGAATTCGAGAAAGCCGTAGATATTTTTAATTTCTTCAGGATCAAACCCGATTTCTTTCAGAAAATCGTCGTTTGCCCGAAAGGACAAAGGGTATGGAAGGATTCGAAACAGATATTTTCCGGAATCTTGGAATTCAATAATAGCATAATAGAGATCGCTCAATCTTTTGAATGAGGAGAGAAGGCCGTTGTAATTTTTCCGGCCGGCTCGCCTGAGAAGGTGGCGAAAGTCGTCGTTATAGTCTTTGATGAGTTTATCGAAACGATCCTGTGTCATAGAAAAATTCTACTATAATTGATGGATACGGCTGCAACATGTTTTTTTAATGCGGTCTCTTTCCCTTCTTATTCCCGGGAACGTTTTCTTTCTCCTTGATCTTTCCCCCGCCGTTTCAGTACCATTAGGACCATGTCAGTCAAAGTCTGGTGGCCCCTTTTTCCGCTCCTCTTCTTCATCGTCCTGGTTTGCTTGATCACTGCCATGGTCCGGGTAAAACGCCGCGGCGGGACAACGCGAACCGAGTGGCTGACCCTCTCCCTTGCAATTTTTTTCTACTTGATGACCTGGGTGGTCGGAGAAATGGGGATGCGGTGGCTGCACATGCCGGTGTCGAACGTCGCCGAACTCTTTATTCTCTTCAACATCGTCTATTTCGCCCGGAAGGGATGGAAAGACATCGCCTGGCTCAACGGCGTCGCCCTGGCCGCCATCGCGGCCGATTTTGCGCTCCATTATATCTTAAAGTGAGCCATTCGCCCCTTTCCTCTCACAACAGGCTTTTGATCCAGTCTCCCAGCCAGCCGACGAAGCGCTCGCGATAGGGCCGCTTCCGCCACTCCTCATAAGAGATCGGACGCGACCGCGCCAGATCCTCCAGAAAAATTTCTTCCAGGTGTCGAGCGACCGCCCGGCTATGGAAGTTCAGGTTGAACTCATCGTTGAGGCTGAACGAACGGTTGTCGAAGTTCGTGCTGCCGATCGATCCCCAGACGCCGTCGGCCACCATCGTCTTCGCATGCATGAAGGTCGGCTGGTACTCGTAAATTTTCACCCCCGCCTTCAACAGCCTGCCGTATCCGTTTCGGGCCAACTGGTAGAGAAGGTAGTTATCGTTATATTTTCCGGGAACGATGACCCGGACATCGACCCCCCGCTGGACCGCCTCGATCAACCGGTCCTGAAGAAGACCATCGGGAAGAAAGTAGGCGGTGGTGATATAGAGGGTCCGCTCCGACGAGGCGATGGTCAGGAGGTAGAGCATGTAGACTTCGGAGCTCGACTCCATCGGCGAGCTCCGAAGTCCTTGCGCTTTGACCGGACCGATCTCTTGGAGGGGGGGAAAGTAAAGGTCTCCCACAATCATGGTCCGCGTCGCCTCCATCCAGTTTTCGGCGAACGCCGCCTGCATGTAGTGAACCACCGGCCCCTCGACGACGACGCAGGTGTCCCGCCAATGATCCTTGTCCTGCGCATGGCCGAGCCATTCGTCGCCGATCCCGATGCCCCCCGTAAAGCCGATCCGTCCATCGATGACGAGAACCTTCCGGTGCGTCCGGTAGTTGTACTGGAAAGGTTTGTACCACTTCAGCGGCCGGAACCAGGCAAAATGGACCCCCCCCTCCTTCATCTTCGCAACGTTCTTTTCCTCCATGCTCTTCGCCCCCTGGGAATCGAGGAGCAGGTAAACCGGCACGCCGTTTCGCGCGCGTTCAGCGAGCGCGTCGGCGAATGCGTCGGCGATCTCCCCTTTCCAGTAGACGTAGGTGACGAAGGTGATGCTCTTCTCCGCCTCTCGGATCGCCTTCAACATGGCGGCGAAGGTCTCGTCGCCGTCGAGCAAGACACGAACGTGATGCCCCGACAGAATCGGCGCGCCGGTGTAGGCCTCGAGGGTATCGAAAAAAGCGGGGTGGGAGAGGGGAAAGGGCTCTTGCCCCAGTCGCTTGGGAGTCGCGCCGCAGGCAACGAGGGCCAGCATCAGAACGAGAAACAAAATCCTTTTGATGCTGTTGTAAAAATGTTGGGTGAGGTGCGATTGGTAGATCATCTTTACTACTATTTTAGCGATTTTCGGCTTTTTGACGCAATATGGCGTCGAGTGATCGGGGGCGATAGCGGATCTCATCGATGGCGAGGAGCGCGATCCCGATCACCATGGGGATGAGGAAGTAAATTACCCGATAGAGCAGAAGGGAGGAAAGGAGGGCCGCTTCGGAGAGTCGGCCCTCGAGGAGCACCAACATGCTCGATTCAAACACCCCGATTCCCCCCGGGGCATGGGTGAGAATCGCCACCACCTCCACGATGAAATAGGCCGCGATGAAGGTTCCGATCGAAACCGCCCCCGCTGGAAGGATCAAATAGAGGATCCAGAGGGTCGCAAAGACATCGATCGTCCCCAGAACCAATTGCGACAACGCAATCCGGAAGGGGGGGAGAGACCATCGTTTCCCCCGGAATTCGATCTCCTTGTCGGATCGGCTGCAGATCCCCAGGTAGGCCAAGGGGATCGCCCAAACCAAGAGCCCCACCACGGGGAAGAGCGACCTTGGAAGAAAAGGGACGACCGTTTCTTCCAAGGGGTAAAAAAGGAACGAAAAGCCGCCCCAAAAGAAAAAACCGAGGAGAAAGGTGACGGTGTTGAATAGGACCAGTTTGGTGACATCTTTGAGATCCATTCCGCAGCGGGAATAAAATCGATAGCGCATCGACCCGCCGGTCAGCCAACTGATTCCGAGATTCTTGCTGATGGAATATCCGACAAAAGAGGCGAGCGCCACCCGAGGGTACGAGATCCGCTTCTTTAGAAAACGAAGGGCCAGCCAATCATAACCGGTGAGGACCAGGTAGCTGATCGTCGTCCAAAAACCAACGATCGCCAGCCGCATCCCCTCCAGGGAGCGGAGATATGCGGTGACCTCCGCCAGGTCGATGGTTCGAAATCGCCTGTATAGGAAGAGGCCCGCCGCAATAAGGGCGACCAAGCCGATAATCGTATTGATCCAATTTCGTGTCTCTTGTTTCAATCAAACCCCATTCCGGCGAGAGAAAAGGAGAGACGATGCGCGCCGGGCTTTATTTATTTTGACACGAATGGGGGGGGAAAGACGAGAGGGGGGAGAGGCCGTCCGTTGCGAACGGGGAAATGGTCTTCCCGCGGGAGTTGCATCTCAAATCGAAAAGATTAAAACGGAAAGAAGTTTATCGGGCGCCTCTCCCGGCGCCAACGCCCGATCGGTCTCGTTTAAACCGGTTACAAGGAGGGTTTTATTTTCTCCGGAGCCGATCGCTTTGTTCCTGGTCGCGTGCATCCGGCGGAAGGCGATATCTCTCCCGGATTTCCGTGATGCGTCCGAGACAGTGAAGGGCCAGCTCCCGATCCCCCCGGCCTTCATAAACCGCCGCCAAGCCCCGGAGGGCTTCGCTCTCCCCCGCCGGATCCCCTAACCGGCTGAAGTGGGTCGCCGCGTAGTTAAAGCAGGTTTCCGCGTCCCGATCCTGATCCCGCTGGAGGAAGGCCCGACCCAGCTGTCCCCAGGTCGCCGCCAACCCTTCCTCATGCCCCGCCTTCTTGTGGAATTCGATCGCTTTTCTGAAAAGAGTAATCGCCTCTTCCATCTGTCCCGTCGCCTCTTCCAATAGGCCCCGGTTGCTGTAGAGCAACCCCGAGGAGAGGTCGTCCGTGTTTTCTTGGAGAAGATCAGCCGCCTCCAGATAATAGGCCCGCGCCCGCTCGAACTCCCCCGCCTCCCGGCAGAGATTGCCGAGATTGACGAGGGTCTGCCCGACCGTTTTCGCGTCGGGCTCTTCCCGGTCGAGCGCCAAGATCTCCAGGTAGCAGGAGCGGGCCTTCTCCCGGTCTCCGAGGGCCGCGGAGGCATTCCCCAGATTCAGAAGCACCGCGCGGAGTTGATCGGCCTTCCCCCCGGCGCGCGCCTCTTCCAGCGCCTGCCCGAAACAGCGCCGGGCGCTTTCGAATTGCCCGCGATGGAGAAAGATCATCCCTTGCAGGAAGATCCCGGAGTGATTTTTGTTCGACGTCATCTCTTGATCAGCTCCTTTCCATTCTCTATCCCAGGCTATACCATTTCTTGGATCGGGGAGTCAATGACGAACGGCATCGCTATCATACTAACTCGGTATCAAATCGAAGTACAGAAAAAAACCGGCTTGACACACTTGTTTGATTGAGGTACGATACATCACAACACAAAGATGTGTTCTGACGAGGACGTCCCATTCCAACATCCGTTGGGGTGGGACGTTTTGTTTTTAGAGGGAAGACAGCCCGTCCACGTCGGGCACGAATCTCCAAGAGGACGACTGCAGGGAGGAAGAGTTTTATGGCCATAGAGTCTCGGGTTTCGAGCGCGCTGATCGGCCGCAGCCCCGTCATGAAAGATATCTATCGGGAGTTGATTCGCGTCAGCCAGAGCAAAGCCACGGTTCTCCTTCGCGGGGAGAGCGGGACCGGGAAAGAGCTGATCGCGAAGTTGATCCATGAAAACAGCCCCCGCGCCCACAAGCCCTTTATCAAAGTCAATTGCGCCGCCCTTTCGGAGACATTGCTGGAGAGCGAGCTTTTCGGTCACGAAAAGGGGGCCTTCACCGGCGCGATCCAAATGAGAAAGGGCCGGTTCGAGCTGGCCGACGGGGGAACGATCTTCCTGGATGAAATCGGCGATCTTCCCCTTCCGGTCCAGGTGAAATTGCTGCGGGTCCTGCAGGAAATGGAGTTCGAGCGGGTCGGCGGGGTTGATACCATCTCGGTCGACGTCCGGACGATCGCCGCTACCCATCGTCAGCTTGAGAACGCGATCCTGGAGGGGAGCTTTCGTCAGGACCTCTACTACCGGCTGAATGTCGTGCCGATTCATCTTCCGGCGCTCCGGGAGAGACGGGAAGATATTTCCTTGCTGATCGAGCACTTTCTTGAAAAGTTCAATAACGAAAACAATAAAAAAGTCCACCTCTCCAATGACGTGATCCAGCTTCTCATCCACTATGATTGGCCGGGAAACGTCCGCGAGTTGGAGAATTGCATCGAGCGGCTGGTGGTTTTGGCGGAAGATGAATCGGTGACATTCAAGACCATCCCCCCGGCGATACAGACTTATTTCAACGATATTAAAACGGTCACTCCGCCCATTGCCTCCGACAAGCGGGGTTCTTTCACGGAAAAAATGCAAGGAATGGAGCAAGAGGCTCTTAAAAAAGCGCTGGAGCGGTCGGGATGGGTCCAGGCCAAAGCGGCCCGATTGCTTGGAATGACCCCGCGGCAGGTCGCTTATAAGATCAAGAAGTACAAGCTCTTTCCCGAAAACCCATTTTAGTGGACAGTTTTGTCGTAAATGCGACACAATTGTATAGATTCAGACCATATTTGTCGGGTCGGCTGTTCAGGCGCTTTCAGAAGCTACAGATTTTTCAGGACTTTTCAAGATATTTCAATTTGGCATACCAGTTGCTCTAGTATCCTGGACAAACCGACTACACCGATGTAATCGTTTAAAGGCTGGCAAAGGCGCCGCCGGATTGATCCTTCGTCCTGCGGCGCCTTTTTTTGAGTTGTTGTAGAGCAGATAAAATTAGAGATCGACTACGCTGACGTAATCAATGTAGGCAGGCAAGGGCGCCGCCGGATGTTTATCTATCCTGCGGCGCCTTTTTTTTAACTTAACCGATCACATTCATACAGGGGAGGAAAAAGCAGAGATGAAAAAAACATGGGGGGCGGGTTTTGTCGTTCTGTTCTTGATCTTATCGACGGGGAGGTTGTTTGCGCAAGAACCGGCAGAATCGCCGTTTCAGATCAGCGGATTCGTCGATACGTATTACAGCTTCAACTTCAATAGACCCGACTCCAATACGAATGGGCTCAGCAACTTTGATTTCTATCATAACGCCTTCAGCGTCAGCTTGGCCGAAATCGTCTTGGCGAGAACGGCCGAGCCGGTCGGTTTTCGCATCGATCTTAATTTTGGAACCACGACCGACTTCGTCCACTGCGGTGCTTTCTCCTGTCCGGGCGGGGCCTCTGAAGAACCGTACAAAAACATTCAGCAGGCCTATGTGACCTGGGCTACGCCGGTCGGCCTGACCCTCGATATGGGTAAATTTGTCACCCATATGGGATTGGAAGTGATCGAGTCGAAGGACAATTGGAACTACACGCGGGGGCTCCTCTTCTGCTGTGCGATCCCCTACTATCATGCCGGGCTGCGGGCGAACTATGCCATTTCCGACATGATCTGGGTGAACGGCTATGTCCTCAACGGCTGGAACAATGTGGTCGAGAATAACAACGGTAAAACATTCGGAGCCCAAGTTGGAATCGTTCCGATCCAACCGCTGACCGTCATTCTGAACTGGATCGGTCCTGAACGATCGGCCGGAGGCGGTTTTCAGGATCGGCATGTCTACGATGCGATCGTCATGTTTAATGCGACAGATAACCTTTCCTTTGCAGCCAACTACGATTACGGCACGCAAGATCCAATCGGCGGCGGAGACAGTATGACCTGGTCGGGGATTGCTCTCTACGCCCGACTGGCGGCGGACCCTTATGCCGTTGCCGTTCGCGTTGAGAATGCCACCGATGATGACGGCGTCATGTTCGGAACGGCCGACAATACGGTTCAAGAGGTCACCGTCACCGGAGAGGTCAAGGTGGCGAACAATCTTCTGATTCGGGCCGAGTACCGTTACGACATGGCCGATGAAGATATCTTCGAAGACGAAGGCGGGGCGGTCACCGATACACAGAACCGCGCCGTCCTCGGCGTGGTCTATAGTTTCTAAATTCATCTGTAATACAAGGAGGAAAAAATGAAGGATTTAAAGATCGGTTGGATCGGAATTCTGGCGGCGTTGGTGATGTCACTCTCCCTCCCGGTGTGGGCGGAAGAGGCGGCGGCGCCGGCGGCAGAAGCCCCCGCGATGACGATGGAGAGCACAGAGAGCGCTCCACCGGCCCCGCCTGCGGTCGAAGGCCCCTCGGAAACCAAGGTCGCCCTCGACACCCTCTGGGTGGTGATTGCCGGGATGCTCGTTTTCTTCATGAACACCGGATTCGCCATGGTGGAATCGGGCTTCTGCAGGAGCAAGAACACCGTCAACATCCTCTCGAAGAACTTCATCGTCTTCGCCATCTCCACGCTGGCCTTTTGGTTCATCGGCTGGGGGTTGATGTTCGGCGACGGGAACGGATTCGTCGGGACGAGCGGTCTCTTCTTCCTCGGCGGAGAGGATAACTCGCCGATGACCGGCGACGGCTACAGCGGCGTCTACGGCGCCATCGCGTGGGCGACGGTCCCCCTGCTCGCCAAGTTCTTCTTCCAGCTTGTCTTTGCCGGAACGGCGGCCACGATCGTCTCGGGGGTGGTGGCCGAGCGGATCAAGTATCTCTCGTTTATCGTCTTCTCCTTCGTTCTGGTCGCTTTCATCTATCCGATCGTCGGGCACTGGATCTGGGGAGGCGGTTGGATCGCAGGACTGGGGATGTGGGATTTCGCCGGGTCGACCGTGGTTCATTCGGTCGGCGGCTGGGCGGCCCTGGCGGGAGTGCTGGTTCTCGGCGCCCGGCTCGGAAAATATAAGGACGGTCGGGTGCAGGCGATCCCCGGCCACAACATGGCGCTCGGCACCCTGGGCGCGCTGATCCTCTGGCTCGGCTGGTATGGCTTCAACCCCGGAAGCACGATGGCGGCGGCGCCGGGCGATATTTCTCGGATCATCATCACCACCACGCTGGCCGCGGCGGCGGGACTTCTCGTCTCGACGGCGACCGCCTGGACCATGCTTGGGAAACCCGATCTCGGCATGTCGATCAACGGCATGCTCGGCGGCTTGGTCGGGATCACCGCCCCCTGCGCCTTCGTCTCTCCCGGCAGCGCGGTGATCATCGGCGCAATCTGCGGCTTCCTAGTCGTTCTGGCGGTCATGATGTTCGATCGGCTTCAGATCGACGATCCGGTGGGGGCCCTTTCGGTCCACCTGGTCTGCGGAATTTTCGGAACACTCGCGGTCGGCCTCTTCGCTCAAGATGCAATGTTGCCGAACACCACCGGCAACGGCCTCCTCTTCGGCGGCGGGGCGAAGCTGCTGATCAGCCAGTTGATCGGAGTCGCCGCGGTCGGGGCGTTCACCTTCGTGGTCTCTTATATCATCTGGGTGGCGATCAAGGCGACCCTCGGCGTCCGGGTCAGCGAGCAGGAGGAGATGGAAGGGTTGGATATCGGCGAGCACGGCAATGCCGCGTATCCCGATTTTGCCGTCAGCATGATCTCCAGCAGCGGCGCAATGAATGTCGGCTACGCTTCACCGAAACCGAAGGTGTCCGAGACCGAAAAGGTAATGCGATAGGGAGGAACGCCAATGAAAAAAGTCGAGGCTGTCATCAAGCCGTTCAAGCTGGAAGAGGTGAAAAAAGCCCTCTCGGATATCGGAATCTACGGGATGACGATTACCGAGGTCAAAGGGTTCGGCCGCCAGAAAGGACACAAAGAGCAATACCGCGGGGCCGAATATACGATTGAGTTCGTCCCCAAGATCAAGGTGGAGATCGCCCTATCGGACGAGGACGAGGAGAAGGTGGTTGCCACGATCATGGCGGCCGCCAAGACCGGGAGCATCGGCGATGGAAAGATCTTCATTACGTCGCTGAGCGACGCTGTTCGGATCCGAACGGGAGAAAGCGGGGAAGCGGCGCTGTAGATCGGTTTTGGTCCGGTTCGGATGAGCGGCCCGTGTGAGGATTAGAATCTTCATCACAGGCCGCTCCGTGTCGGCTTGCCTCCGGTGCCGCGGCGAGCGATCAGATTATCCGGTTGTTCCGGCGCATTTTCTGCTATATAATGTCCCGAAATCAGCGCCTCTCCGCGGTACCGGCGTGGTAAAAGATCGGTTCAATGGACCCTGTGACAGAATCATCGAACGACATCGTTGAGATAGAATCGAAGTGGTATTTCGCCATCTGTCTCGCCATTGCCGCCCTAATCGGAATCTTCACCTGGAACAACCCTCCCAGTCCGAATCTTCTCGGAATCGAGGTGTTGGCGACCATTCTGATCCTTTTCCTCTTCGGGTCGATCCGTTATCGGATCGACAAAAACGCGATCACGTATGGAGCGCTCCCGATCATCTTCGTCACCTTCTTCCCCCTTTGGTGGCCCCAGTCCCAACTGCGTGAGGAGATGTCTCGGGAAGGGGGAGCCGCCTTGTGGCGTGCGATTCGGGAAAATCTTCTCTCCATCGACGGCCTTGAGAAGTTGATCCACGGCGATACGATGCTTTTTATCCTGGGGCTGACTTTTTTCGTCAGCGTCATCTCCCAGACCCGCTTGCTGGAAGCGGTCAGCATGAATCTCCTCCGGATCTTCGAGGGGCGCGTTTTGGCGACGGTTCTGACCATCGCGGGATTGGTCTCCTTTGCCTCCGGCATCTTGGACGGCGTCTCCATGATCGGCCTGACGATCCGCGTCTTGGTGATTATCCTGGTGATGGCGCGGATTCGGCACGAAGGGATCGAATTCATCATCATGATTTCGGTGATCCTGACCACCGTCTGCGGAATGTGGCTCGCTTACGGAGAGCCCCCGAACCTGATCATGAAGTCCAATCTCAGCCTCCCCGATACTTTTTTTCTGAAATATGCGTTGCCGATGGCGGTCGTTACCTTCCTCATTGTCTCCCAATTTATTTCCGGCTGGTTGAAGGGGGCGATGATCCCCCTGGATGAGCTCGACGTTCTGGAGAAGAATATCGCCGATGTCCGGTTCCATCAAGCCGCGCGGAAAGGAGAGGTCAAAGAGATCGAGGATATGTTCAAGGAGTACGCCGGACGCTTTGGAGAAAAAAAGGCGGCGGTGGATGCCCTCTACCATGAGGGACATCATCCGATCTCGGCGATGATCCGGGCCAAGGTCGATGAAGAGACCGTGAACGCGTTCATCGGGGATTTTTTGGGAGAAGCGTTTGTCGCGCCGGTGAAGTCCTATTATCATCATCGGAAACAAAGGGGGAGTCCGGGAGAGCGGGAGTTGGAGCTGCGGGAGGCGGGGGTGATCGAACGCTTGCTGGAGGACACCCGTGTTCAACGGAACGCCGCGCAGAGATGGGGCAAGCTCGCTTTTATTCCGTTCCTCGGCTTATTGTTTTGGCACGCCCGGAATCACGATGTTCCCCTCTTTATCTCGTCGATCGCCGCGTTTTCCTTCGCGCTGTTGGGGATTTTGGCCCACACGAAGATGAGAAAACTCGCATTGCGGGAAGCGACCCACGAATATAAGGAGTACCTTTTTCTCTTTCCTCTTTTTCTTTCGATCACGATGCTCACGGCGGTCGGATTTTTCGATCAGTTGAAGGCGGCGATCGAACGGGGGGTGGACCTTCTCGGCCCCGCCCATGTGGCGGTCATCCAGTTCCTCGGATCGGGGCTTCTCTCGGCGGTGCTGGACAACAACGTCGTCGCCGATTTCGCCTCCCGGGCCATTCACGGGATGCCGGATATGTTCCTCTTCGCCGCGGCCCAAATCGCCGGATATGCGGCGGGAGGCTCTCTCACCCACATCGGCTCGGCCCAGTCGGTGGTCGCCTTCGCCTACATCCTCCGGTATGTCGATCCCTCCTTCACCCCGTTGGGCTGGATCAAGGCGATGTGGCGGCTGGTCGTCATCATCTCGATTGCCCTGATTGTCATTCTCTATATCAAAGCGCTTCTTGTCGGTTCTGTTCCGGGATAGGTCCCCCTTCTTTTGAGGTTAAGGCCCGCCGCGATGTATGGTAGAATGAACCACCTAAGAATGGAGCAGGATGCACTCTCAGGCCAATATTCTTGCTGATCTTCGCCTCCTCTTTGGGGCCAGGCAGAAGGAGATCCGTGCCTTTCACGATCAGGGCGGGACCGGCCTTCGCGTCGTCGAGGCCCTCTCGGATCTGGCCGACCATCTCCTGCTGCGGGGATTTCAGTCGATCAACCCGACGCTGATCCAGGAATGGGGGGGAACGATGGTCGCCATCGGCGGCTACGGCCGCCGGGAGCTTTCGCCGGCCTCGGACATCGACCTGATGTTCCTCTTCCCCGAAGGACGCGCGAGGCAGGCCGAAAGACTCGCGTCGGAGCTGCTCCCCTTTTTTTGGGACCTCGGATACAAGGTCGGCCACAGCGTGCGCAGCGTGGAGGAGTGCATCGCCGCCGCCAAGCAAGACGCCCTCATCGGCACCTCCCTTCTTGAATCGCGCTTTCTCACCGGCGATCGCGGCCTGTTCCAGCAGTTTCACGAAGCCTTCTTCTCCAAGGTGGTCGGAAAAAATCTAAAGGATTTTTTGGTCCAGCTCGACAACGGAAGAGCGGCGGGGCGAAAGGAGTTCGGCGCCACCCCGTATCTTCTGGAGCCGAACCTCAAGCAGAGCCCCGGCGGGCTTCGCGATATTCATCACCTCCGCTGGGTGGCGCTGGCCCGCTATCGGACCAATTCTCTCGCGCAGCTTTTTCAGTGGGGGCTTCTCTCCAACGCGGAATATTCAAGCCTGACCACCGCCCTCGATTTTCTCTGGAAAATTCGGAACCAGCTTCACTTCAAAGCGGGAAAGGCCTCCGACCATCTGACGATGGAGCTGCAGGAAGAGCTCGCCCCCTTTTTTCATTTCGAGAACCGGCGGGAGCTGATGCGCCAGTATTATATCCTGACCGGTTGGGTCATCGAGATTTCGGATCGGTTTATCCGGGACGCCTTTCCGGTCAGCCGATGGCAGAGGTGGCAACGCGCGTGGCAGACCCGCCAGGCGGCCCCCGGCTTTCAACTCTCCGCCGGAGAGATTGTTCCGCAGGCGACCAATCTTCATCAGTTCTTCGGGAACGATGAAAATCTCCTTCGAATTTTTCTCCTTGTAAAAGAACACGGCGCCCGCATTCCCGGCCCGGTCCTCGAAGTCCTCCACCAGGTTGCCGATCAGGAGCGGGACCGGCCGATTTCACCGGAGGCGGCCGTCCTCTTCCGCGAAATCCTCTCGAAGCCGGGACGGATCGCCGATACCCTGCGCGTGATGCACCGGACCCATGTTCTCTGGCGGGTCATCCCGGAGTTCGCGCGTGTTCAACGGCTGGTCCAGGAGAGCCGGTCCCATTTTTTCACCGTGGACGAACATAGCTTCCGCGCCGTGGAAGAGGGGGAGCGCCTGGCCGCCGAGGGGGGGCCGATCGGAAAAATCTACGCGGGAATCCAAAGAAAAGATCTCCTCCACCTGGCGCTTCTTCTGCATGACGTGGGGAAGGGGCGCGATGAGGACCACAGCGCGGTCGGAGCGATGCTCGCCGAAGCGGCCGGAGTTCAGCTGGGATATGCCGACGAGGAGCGCGCCCTTTTGGTGTTTCTCGTCCGGCGTCATCTGATTTTGTCCGAGGTGGCGCTCTACCGGGACTTTTCAAACGAGCCGGTCCTCCTTCAATTCGCCAGCGAGGTCGCCCGGCCGGAAACCCTCAAAAAACTGTTCGTCTTAACCTGCGCCGATATTCGCGCGGTCGGCCCCGGCACCTGGACGAGTTGGAAAGGAGAGCTTCTCCTCAAACTCTACGGGGAAGCGCTTTCGATCCTGACGGGAGAAGAGGCCGATCCTGAGGAGCGGAAGGTCGAGATGATCGTCGCGCGCCTCCGCCAGGAGGCAAAAGGCAAATATCCGGAGGTTTGGCTGGAAGAGACCGTCCAAGGATTGATTCCACGCTACCTTTTGACCACCCCCTTCGAGAAAGTGCTCGCCGACTTGTCGGCCCTCTTCCACTTGCTGATCGATCCGATTCATGTCGCGGCGCGCTACCTTCCCGATTCCGGGATGACGGAATATACCCTTTACACCTATGATCAGATCACACCCGGTCTCTTCTCGAAGATGACCGGCGTGCTGGCCGCCAAAGGGCTTCAGATCATGGGGGCGCAAGTCTTCACCCAATCGAACGGCATGGTCGTCGATACGTTCCGGGTGATCGATCCCGATTATACCGGGCCGGTGCCGCCCGATCGGATCGAAACGATCTCGCAGGCGGTCCGGAGCGTTTTGATCGGTCAGGAAACGATTGAGGCCCTCTTCACGCGGGGACAACGGTTTGGGTCTCACAAGGAACCCCCTCCGACGGTTGCCGTGCGGGTGGAGCTCGACAACGACAGCTCCCATCACTTCACGATCATCGATATTTTTGCCCCCGACCGGCGGGGACTCCTTTATGTGATTGCGAAAACAATCTTCGATCTCGGTCTCTCGGTCCACTCGGCCAAAATCGCGACGCGGCTCGATCAGATCGTCGACGTTTTCTACGTGCAAGGTCCCGAGGGGAAGAAGATCACCGATTCGGAAATGATCCGGAAGGTGAAGGAGCGGCTCACAAACGAGATTCAGCAAGGTTCGACCGGCAAAGGAAAGTAGGCTCACAACCATCAGGGGAGGAACAATGGCAACGAATCGACGCATGCAGGTTTATCTGAGTTGGCTGCTGGTTTTGTTGTTTTTAACCCTGTTCATCGGGTTTCATCCGCCGTCCGCCTTTGCCCAGGAAGCCCCCGCTCCCTCCGCCATCGATACCGGCGACACCGCCTGGATGCTGGCCGCTTCGGCATTGGTGCTGTTGATGACCCCCGGCCTCGCCCTTTTCTACGGCGGGATGGTCCGGACCAAGAACGTCCTCGGCACGATCATGCAGAGCTTTATCATGATTTGCCTGATCAGCGTGCAATGGGTCCTTTGGGGGTATACTCTCTCGTTCGGTCCCGATGTCGGCGGCTTGATCGGAAGCCTCGCCTGGCTCGGGCTCAACGGGGTGGGACTGGAGCCGAATCCCGACTACGCCGCGACCATTCCCCACCAGGCCTTCATGATCTTTCAAGCGATGTTCGCCATCATCACCCCGGCGCTGATCACCGGGGCCGTCGCCGAGCGGATGAAATTCTCGACCTTCCTTGTTTTCTCGCTGCTCTGGGCCACCTTCGTTTATAATCCGATGGCCCATTGGGTCTGGGCGGTCGGCGGATGGATGCGGAACATGGGGGCCCTTGATTTTGCGGGGGGGACGGTGGTTCACATCAGCTCCGGCGTTTCCGCGCTGGCGGCGGCGCTCTATATGGGAAAGCGGATCGGCTATGGGAAGGAGCCGATGCCGCCGCACAATCTCTCGATGACGGTCCTCGGCGCCGGGATTCTCTGGTTCGGCTGGTTCGGCTTCAACGCCGGGAGCGCGGTGGCATCGGGTGCGTTGGCGACCTCCGCCTTCGTCGTCACGAATACCGCCGCCGCCGCCGCGGCCCTGACCTGGATGTTCGTGGAGTGGTCGCATCGGGGAAAGCCGACCGTCCTGGGGGCGGTCAGCGGCGCGGTGGCCGGCCTGGTCGCCATCACCCCGGCCTCCGGCTTCGTCGGTCCGATCTCCGCCCTGCTGATCGGGATCGGCGGCGGTTTTGTCTGCTACTTCGGCGCCGTGATCCTGAAGAATAAGCTTGGATACGACGACTCCCTCGACGCTTTCGGGGTGCATGGTCTCGGCGGCACCTTCGGCGCCTTGGCCACCGGAATCTTCGCCAGCAAGGCGATCAACGCCGCCGGCGCGGACGGTCTTTTATACGGCAATGCCAAACAGCTCCTCATCCAGGCGATCAGCGTGGTCGCCACCTGGGTGTTCGCTTTCGTCATGACGATGATTCTCCTGAAAATTCTCGACGCCACGATGGGACTGCGCGTGACGAAAGAGAAAGAGATCACCGGACTCGATATGTCGGAGCATGGGGAAAGCGGCTACAATCTCTGATCTCTTTCGATTATAATAAGCATCCTAAGGCAAGGAGGCGAGGCGATGAAGAAAATCGAGGCGATTATCAAACCGTTCAAGCTGGAAGAGGTGAAGAAGGCCCTCAATGACGTGGGGATTGTCGGGATGACGGTGACCGAGGTGAAGGGATACGGGAGGCAGAAGGGACACAAGGAGCTTTATCGCGGCGCGGAATACACGGTGGAGTTCGTCCCGAAGTTAAAGATCGAGATCGCCTTGTCGGATAAAGATGTCGATAAGGCGGTGGCGACGATCCTCGCCTCGGCCAAAACCGGAAGCATCGGCGACGGTAAGATTTTTATCACCGATCTGGAGGGGTCGATTCGGATCCGGACCGGCGAGAGCGGGGAGGGAGCGCTTTAGTTGCGGTTCCGGACGATTTCGACGACAACCCCTCCCCGAATTTCTTCGCGGGGGGGGAGGCATTTTTTCACGCGGACGCTCACGGAGACGATCCGCCGATCTTCCAAGATTTTTTCGGCGATTCTCTCCGCGAGGGTCTCGATGAGACGAACGCGGCTCTCCCGTCCGATCTTCGCAATCTCGCCGCAAAGCTGATCGTAGTCGATTGTATCCTTGAGCTGATCCGTTCGCGCCGCGCTTGCGACATCACATTTCATCTCCACGTCCACCGAAAGTCGCTGGCCGATGGTCCGCTCCTCTTCCGTGACGCCGCAATGGCCGTGGAATTCAATCTGATAGATCGCCAGCGTGTCCATATTGCTCCGAGCGAAGGTTTAATCGACGGGGATTTGAACGAGACGGGAGAGGACTTTCCCTTCGATCAGGTGCTCTTTGACCAGTCGGCCGACCTCTTTTTCTTCCATGTGGCCGTACCAGGTTCCTTCCGGATAGATCACCATGTTGGGGCCGTTTCCGCACTGCCCCAAGCAGCGGCAAAGGGTGACCCGGACGTTCTTTCGAAGGTGGTGCTCTTCTAGTTTTTGCTGTAGGATCTGCAATGTTTCTTCCGCCCCCTGCTGGCTGCAGGTCGGGCCGGTGCAGACGAAAAGATGATGAAACACATCCGCTCCTTAAGGTTGGCGGTTTATACCATACCGACCGGAAAATGTAAACGGCCGGGGGCCGCGTTTTTATAGCGGCCCGATGTCTTTGAAGTCCTTGATCTTCTGCTTCATGAACTTTTTCAAATTTTTGATGAGATTCTCTTCAAGCTGACGGACCCGCTCTTTGGAGATCTTGTACTTCTTGCCGAAGATCTCCAGCGTTTTCGGATTCTCGGAGAGAATCCGTTCGTTGAGGATTTCTAACTCCCGCGGCTTCAGCGTTTTTGAAAATTCCTTCAGCTTTTCCTGAAAGAGCTCCTGAAGCTCATCTTTGGCCAAACGGTCATCGACCGCTTCCTGATCCGAAGGAAGGAGATTGGCCAGCGTTTCATCCGATTCGGGGCCGGCCGGCGCATCGAGGGAGGTCTCCCATCCCCCGAGCCGCTGCTGCATCTCCACCACCTCTTGCTCCTTCACGTCGAGGCGATCGGCAAGGAGTCTCGGTCCCGCCTCATACCCCATCTTCTCCAGATGCTCCCGCTCTTTTGAGAGACGGAAAAAGAGTTTTCGCTGCGCCTCGGTCGTGCCGATTTTCACCAACCGCCAGTTGTGAAGGATATATTTCAGGATATAAGCGCGGATCCACCAGGAGGCGTATGTCGACACCCGAATATCTTTGTAAGGGTCGAACTTCTTGATCGCCTGCATCAACCCGACGTTTCCTTCCTGAATCAAATCCATCAGGTTGAAAGGAAGATTTTTATACTCCATCGCAATGGAAGCGGCCAATCGAAGATGGGAGAGAATCAATTCCGTGACCGCCTGGAGATCTCCCTCCTCTTTGAATTTGATGGCAAGCCGCTTTTCCTCCTCTCGGCTGAGAAAAGGATACTGCCGGATCTCCGCCAAATATCGCTGCAGGGGATCAGAAACGGCGACCCCCTGTTCATCGGGCTCCACCGGCTCGATATCGGTCTCCGGCGTCGCTTCTATGTTTTCGATTTCAAATTCTTCCATGGTCTTTCCATTCCGAATCTATCAGGAAAAAAAGTATAACAAAAAAAGGGGGGATAAAAAAGTGGCTCCCGGCCCCTTGACCCTCCCCAAAGAAGAATTATCTGATCGATGTGGCTCATGGGAAACAAGGCCTTGACTTTCATCCGCTACGGATTATTTAGAAAATAAATCATTTCCGCCGCCGAAAGCGGCTTATTTAAGAGGAGGAACCTATGGCGATCGTAAAGTGGGAACCGTTGAAAGATTTTGTCACCTTTCAGGATCGAATGAATCAATTTTTGTCTGACACCTTGAATAACTACGAGACGGAAAACGGCCGACTGGTTCAAGATTGGGTGCCGGCGGTCGATGTTTATGAAGACGCCGAGGCGATCCAGCTGAAGGCGGAGCTGCCCGGCATGGAGATGAGAGAGATCGAGGTCAAAATCGAAAACAATGCCCTGGAAATTCGGGGGGAGAAAAAGATCGAGCAGACGGAGAAGAAAGAGAACTACCACCGGATCGAGCGGGTGTTCGGGCGCTTCTCCCGATCGTTCCGGCTTCCGAACACGGTCGCGCAGGATAAAATCAAAGCGAAATATGACCGGGGCGTGTTGACGATCACCCTGCCGAAACGGGAAGAGACCAAACCGAGAAGCATTACGGTTCAGGTTGAGTAATCAATCCAATCCCCCAGCCGGAACAAGCTGGGGGATTTTTTTGTCTTAATTCCGGAACGCCTTTCTTCGGGCGTAAAGATAAATCATAAAAAGGACGAGGACGATCATAAAGACCGTCCTGATCCGGTGAGGGGGCGGGAGGACCAGGCGGCTGACCGTCGCGCTGGCCAGGCCGTAAAGCGAATAAAACATGAAAAGAGGATAAGCCCACCGGCGGCCCAGAATGGCGCCGTATCCGGAGGCGAAATGGAGGACCGGGGAGAGAAATTTGAAAAACCATCCGACTCCCCCGGTCAGCTTCATTCCAAAGACAGGAAGCCCATACGCCGGATTCGCAAGAATGATGTAGGTATCCATGATTCCGGAGAGGATCATCAAGACGCCGAAAAAAATAAGATCGGCCGGGACGGATTGACGAACCGGGACGGTCTCCTGAGAGATCGAAGTAGCCATGATGTCTCCTCCCATAAATGTGGTAGACCAAACATCCTGATCGGATCTGGCAAGATTTTAACAAATCGCCCACGGCAAGGGCCACATATATTTTATTTGTAAAGAGGTTCGCTACAAGCGCGTTGCGACGGCGGGGGATGACAGATGGATCGAGGGTGTATATACTGTATCAATCTGAAAATTAAAAAATGATCCCCATTTCTATTTAGGATATGTTATCTTTACAAAACACTCAAATGACAGATTCGCATTCAGCCTGCATCGATCGGCCGCTCACCGCCGATGAATGACTTCAAGGGGAAGGGATTTCCTCTTTAATTAAAGGTCCTAACGAGAGGAGGCAAGGAATGGCAAAAGAGAAGGCCGCGGAAAAGGCGAAATCTTGGCAGGACCGAGAATTACCGAGGACCTTTGAAGAGAAAGCGTATCGACTCCAGCAAGCGTTTATCAATTGGGTCGATGAGAATCCGGACCGGCTCCGGTTCCGGGAAGATGGGGATTGGATCACCACCCGGATGGTGGAGCTCCTTCTTCTGGAAAAAGCGGCCGAATGCAGCAGCCGCAGGCGGGTCGATTCGATGCGGCTGGTTGCGACCGATATGATGGTAAAGGTGGTCGACGACCCGACGACGTTGAAAGAGATCGAAGCGAAGGTAGACGAGCTCTTCAAGGAGCTGGAGGCCTACGATGAAATGGGCTTAAATGATCCGCGCTATCAGGCCAGGATTCAGGCGTTGTCCGATCGGCTGACCGGAAAGAACAACAAGCAAAAAGAAGAGTAACCACGGCTCAACAACGCTCTTGAACCAAAGGGACCCGGGGTTTTAGCCGGTAGACATGATTCGTGCCGGCAACCGGAGCGAACCGATTGTCCGGCCCCCCACCAGGGTCCTTATGGTTGTCACCACTACGTCTATTTGAGATCTCCCCTTCTTCCCATTTTTCCCAATCCCTCTGTAAGGAATATCGTGCCCGTGCGACGAATGGATAAGCGGCAAATAGGGCATATGGTTTTTGACAGAACCGGAATACGAAGGAGAACCGATGAATCGGAGAAACGTATTAAAAGCCGGGACGGTCGGCATCCTCGCCTATCTTCTTGATCTTTGGCCGGCCGGGGCGGAGGAGCCGGAAGGGGGCTTCGAGATTACGAAAACCGACGAGGAATGGCGGGCCATTCTCACGGCGGAGCAGTATGGCGTTTTACGAAAAGAGAAAACGGAGGCTCCTTTTAAGAACGCCTACCATGATCACAAGGCCCCCGGTATTTACCACTGCGCGGGGTGCGACCTTCCCCTCTTTTCATCGAAGACCAAATATGACAGCAAAACCGGCTGGCCGAGCTTTTGGGAGCCGATCGAACCGACGGCGGTCGGAACCAGGACCGATTGGAGGCTTTTCTTCTCTCGGACGGAGGTCCACTGCCGGCGGTGCGGCGGCCATCTGGGACATGTTTTCGATGACGGTCCGCCGCCGACCGGGTTGCGGTATTGCATCAACTCGGCGGCGTTGACGTTCGTGTCGGCCTAAAGCGACCTTAAGACGACCGCCGCTTCGTGCGCGCCGTCGGCGGCGCATTCCATGGATCATCGGGCCAGGGATGTTTCGGATAACGTCCCTTCAGCTCCTTCTTCACCTCGGCATAGGTCCGTTCCCAGAAGCCGCGCAGGTCCTGCGTCACCTGAATCGGACGCCGGGCGGGGGAGAGAAGATGGAGCGTCACCGGGACCCTTCCCCACCCCACCCGGGGCGTTTCGGCCAGTCCGAACATCTCTTGCAGTTTCACCGCCAATACCGGCGAGTCGCCGGGCCGGTATTCCAGCCGAAGTTGGGAGCCGCTCGGAACGGTCAGATGGGTCGGCGCCCCTTCCTCCAACCGCCGGTTTTGATTCCAGTCGAGCCGGGCCTTCAGCGCTGCGAGCAGATCGAGTCGCTTCAGATGCTCCCGGCGGGTGATGCCGGTTAAAAAAGGCCCGAGCCATTCTTCGAGGCGCTCTTGCAGCGCGGCATCGGAGGGATCGGGCCACCCTTCCTCCGGAAACCAATGGCGCAGAGAGAGCACCCGCGCTTGCCAGTCGCGGGCTTCGGGGGACCAGGGAAGCGCCGCGATGCCGAGCTGGCGAATCCCCTCCAGCATCGACGCGAGACATTTCTCCGGATCAGGGCGCGAAAGGGGGGCGCTGTCGATGAGCAGCTCCCCGAGGCGCTCTTCACCCAGCGCAATCACCCGCTGCTGCCGAGCGTCCCAGCGAATGACCGCTTCGGTCCGGATCTCGGGGGCGAGTTCCCGGCGGAGCGTATCGACATCGATGGCGGCCGCCAAATAGATGGCTCCCTCTACTTCGCCCGCGTCGACGCTTGCGACGACAAGATAGGGGAGGCGCATCCGCTGTTCATGCTCCGGCAGGCGCGCCCCCCGGCCCGAAGCGAGGAGGTAGCGGATCTCGCCCGGCGCGCGTTGCTGCGCGATCCGGTCGGGATAGGCAAACGCAAGGAGAAGACCGGTTTTTTCCAGATCCTTTCCGCTTTCCGGTTCATTGCTTCGCAACAGCCGTTGATACTGGCGGGCCGCCTGGTCGACACGCAGACAGGCGGCCGGGTCCACCCCCGAGGGTTGCGCTCGTCCTTTCCCCTCCTTCCGGAAGGCGCGGAGCGCTTCCATCCGTTCGACAAGGCTGGTGGAGCGCCGGCGCTCGCCGATGAAAATATCTCTTTCCGAAAGCAGTGCCGCGATGTCGCAAGCCAGGGGCCCGAGACCCCGCGCCTCGGCCCGATCCAACATATGGGCCAGACGCGGATGCATGGGGAAGGGGGCCATCGCCCGGCCCGAAGGGGTGATCGAACCATCCTCTTCGATTGCACCGAGCTGGACGAGCAATTGACGCGCCTGGGCCAGCGCCGAAGGGGGAGGCGGGTCGAGCCAAGCAAGCGTCCCCGCGTCGCGCACCCCCCATTGCGCCAGCTCCAGCGCCAGCGGCGCCAGGTCGGCGGCGCGGATTTCCGGGATCGGCTGGGCCATCAGCCCGCGCTGTGTCGCCTCGCTCCAGAGCCGGTAGCAGACGCCGGGACCGAGCCGCCCGGCGCGGCCGGTGCGCTGTTCGGCCGAGGCGCGGGAAATTCGCTTGGTGGTCAGCCGGGTGAGGCCGCTGCGGGGATCGAACTCGGGAACCCGCGCAAACCCCGCATCAATGACGACGCCGATCCCTTCAATCGTCAAGCTGGTCTCCGCGATCGGCGTCGCCAGCACCACCTTCCGCCGTCCTTCCCCGGATGGTTTGATCGCCCGGTCTTGCGCCTCCCAGGGGAGATCGCCGTAAAGCGGATAGACGTCGACCGGACTTTGTGGACCTTGCGTCGAGAGGTTTCCCAACAGCGCCTGCGTCCGGCGTATTTCCCAGGCGCCGGGAAGGAAAACAAGAAGATCCCCCCGGTCGTGCTCGAGCGCCTGCACGATCGCCTGACGGACCGCCTGCGGCAGCCGGTTTCCCGGTTCCGGATCGGCCGGGGCGTAGCGCACCTCCACCGGAAAGCTCCGTCCTTGACTCGTTACCACCGGCGCATCGCCGAGGAGCGCCGACACGGCCGCCCCCTTCAGCGTGGCCGACATCACCAGAAGCTTGAGGTCCTCTCGCAAAACCCGCCGGCTGTCGAGGCAGAGGGCCAGCGCCAGGTCGGCATGCAGATGCCGCTCGTGGAATTCATCGAAAATCACCAGCCCCACCCCCTCCAGCGCGGGATCGGATTGCAAGCGCCGGGTGAGGATCCCTTCGGTCAGCACCTCAATCCGCGTCTTTTTTGAGACCTTGCTCTCGAAGCGGATCCGATAGCCGACGGTCTCCCCCACCGACTCGCCGAGGAGAAACGCCATTCGCGCCGCCGCGGCGCGCGCCGCCAGCCGGCGGGGCTCCAAAATCAGAATCGACCGATGTTTCAGCCAGGGTTCGTCTCGCAGGGCCAATGGAACCTGGGTGGTTTTGCCGGCGCCGGGCGGCGCCTGAAGCACGGCGGAGGGGTGCGCCGCAAGCGCTTGCCGCAAGGAGGGGAGGACTTCATCGATCGGGAGTGAGGACATCGACCTCTCAAGTGAGCCGGGTGAAAACGTCTGCGATTATACACCTCCCCGCTGAAATAGGGGAGAAGGGGGGATCTCGACCGGACAATAAGGGGTTAATTTTTCATTGACCTTTTCCAAATAGTCATGGTAAAAAGGACGGGAGTCCATTGTAAAAGTTGAGTGGAAGAACTGATCGGCTGCAGCTATTACAACTCGCTGTGGCCTTTTTTTTATTTTCTCGACTTAGGGGACAGTGGACATTCCGTCAGCGAATCGCTGATAAAAAAGAGGAGAAACACTCAATGATCAAAGGAACCGTCAAGTGGTTTAACGGCAGCAAAGGGTATGGATTCATCACGCGTGAAGATGGAGGAGCGGATGTGTTTGTCCACTTTTCTGCCATTGCCGGTGAGGGATACAAATCTCTCGAAGAGGGAAATGCGGTCGAGTTCGAAGTTACCCAAGGCCAGAAGGGTCCGCAAGCGACGAACGTCCGATTGATCTCCTAACAAAAATTTTTTAATCCAAAAGCCCCGTCGGAATATTTTCCGGCGGGGCTTTTTTATTCGCTCGCATTTCCTAGGGTCCTTTCGCTTGGTGTTCATCGGGAGAATTTCTCTTGGCATAGGGTCTCCTTCCCGTTCCCGCAATATTGCTTTATTCGCCCCTGCCGGTTAAAATTAATCTAATCGGGGTTTATCGGCAGAGATGCCCGCGCAATCAGTGAGGATCGGAAATGATGAAAAAGGTTTTTTTATCTCGATTCAGTTTTCTTTTATTCATGATCCTCATCGGCCTGGGAAATGGACAGGGGGCCGATGCGGCGGAATTCAAGATCCCGGATGGAAAAACCGAGTTTTCGCCGAAGGCCCAACAGATCAAGAGCGGAGCGCAGGTCACCTGGGTCAATGAAGATAAGCGGACCCACTTTCTCACCGCGGCCGATCCGAATCGCAAAGAGCCTGCCAAAGTCGTCGATGATCTTTTGATCCACCACCTTCTCCCCCCCGGAGAAACGTTTCAAATGAAGTTCGACACACCGAACACCTACGAATTTTTTTGCGCCATCCACATGGAAATGCGTGGAACGATCACGGTCGCTCCTTAAGAACGGCATTCCTTCCGAAGCTTCGTAAAAACCCTCCTAATAGAAACAGTCCGGAATGAGCACTGTTCGTGGTTTAGTTGTGCACAGCCGGAACTTGAATTTTTTAATGAAATTAGGTCAAATATTGAATGGATTTGAAAGCAACAAACGGAGTGCCGGCGGGTGCTTTTTCGTCTAGGCTGGTTTCAACGAGCCATTCCGCTCGTAGAAATCTGAAGAGGAGACGATGATGGACGTTCCATTGACAAAAAATGAAAGGGCTCCGCAGACTTTTCGAAGCGACGACGATCGTTGGGCCGCCGTGCTGCGCCGAGACCGGACTGCGGACGGCGTTTTTTACTTTTCCGTGCGGACCACCGGGGTTTATTGCCGGCCCTCCTGCCCGGCGCGATCGGCGCGACGGGAGCATGTCCGGTTCCATTCGACGCGCGAAGCGGCGGTCCGGGCCGGTTTCCGTCCGTGCAAACGGTGCCGGCCCGACGCGCCTCCGCTCGCCGAACAACACGCCGCGGCGGTGGCGAAAGCATGCCGACTCATCGAAGCCGCCGAAGTGCTGCCGAACCTCGATCTGCTCGCGGAAGCGGCCGGAATGAGCCGGTTTCATTTCCATCGTGTCTTCAAGACAATCACCGGCGTGACACCCAGAGCCTACGCGTCGGCCTACCGCGCAGAGCGGGTGCGGGACGCGTTGTTCCGGAGCGACACGGTCACCGAGGCGATCTTTGGGGCGGGGTTTCATTCCAGCGGGCGGTTTTATGAGATCTCTTCGGAAGTGCTGGGGATGACCCCCTCCGACTTTCGCGCCGGCGGCCGGGGCGCCTCGATCCGCTTCGCTGTCGGAGAATGTTCGTTGGGTTCGGTTTTAGTTGCGGCCACCGACAAGGGGATCTGCGCCATTCTGCTCGGGGACGACCCGAACCTGCTGCTGCGCGATCTTCAGGATTGCTTTTCCAAGGCGGAATTGATCGGCGGTGATGCGGCGTTTGAACAATGGATCGCTCGCGTCATCGCCTTCGTCGAAGCGCCGGCGATCGGTCTCGATCTGCCGCTCCACGTCCGGGGCACCGTTTTCCAGCAGCGGGTGTGGAAGGCGTTGCGCGAGATCCCCGCCGGCGCGACGGTGAGTTATGCCGAAATCGCAGAACGGATCGGCTCCCCGGAAACGGTGCGCGCGGTGGCGCAGGCCTGCTCTGCCAACCTGATTGCCGTTGCGATCCCTTGCCATCGGGTGGTCCGCAATGACGGCGCGCTCTCCGGATACCGATGGGGGGTGGAGCGCAAACGGGCGCTGCTCTCCCGGGAGCGCCATCCTGATCAAAGTTGATCGCACTCTCGGTTTCAACCTGTCTGAGCCGGTCCTCTTGGATTGGATCACACGGCTCGAACAGGTTACGGCTTCCGCTCCTTGAACCGTGCAAACGCATCCGCCATCGTCGTCATGGGGGCGGGAGCGGAAGGTTGTTTCTTCCCGGAGGACGATTTTGGGGCCGATTTTTTCCCGCCGGCGTTCTCGCCGCTTTTTTCTTTTTCGGTCGGCGGCACCGCTCCCTCGCTCAAGCGCATGGTGAGGGAAACCCGCTTTCGCTCCAAATCGACCTGCATCACCTTCACCTTTACGACGTCGCCCGCCTTCACTACCTCGCGCGGGTCCTTGATGAAACGCTCCGACATCGCCGAGATGTGCACCAGGCCGTCGTGATGAACGCCGATATCGACAAAAGCGCCGAAGTTGGTGACGTTGGTGACGACCCCCTCCAGCACGCTGCCGGGGACCAGGTCGGCCAGGGTTTCGACCCCTTCACGGAAGGCGGCGGTTTTAAACTCCGGCCGGGGATCGCGCCCCGGCTTCTCCAGCTCGCGGAGAATGTCGCGCACGGTCATTTCGCCGAATTTTTCATCGATGAAATCCTGCACCGACAGCGACGATAAGAACGGCTTGTTGCCGATGACCTCGCGCAGCGCGCGGCCGGTGGCGCTGAGAATCCGCTCCACCACCGGATAGGCCTCGGGATGGACGGCGGAGCCGTCGAGCGGATTCTCGCCGTTCATGATCCGCAGAAAGCCGGCGCTCTGCTCGAAGGCCTTCGGCCCCAGACGCGCGACCTCCAGCAGCTGCCGCCGTCCGCGGAAGGCCCCCTTCTCCTCGCGGTAGGCGACGATGTTGGCGGCGGTCGTTTCGGTCAAGCCGGCGACCCGCGCCATCAGCGGCGCGGAGGCGGTGTTGACATCGACCCCCACGGTATTCACGCAGTCCTCCACCACCGCCCCCAGCTTGCGCGTCAGGCGTGTCTGGTTGACGTCGTGCTGGTATTGGCCGACGCCGATCGCCTTCGGCTCGATCTTCACCAGTTCGGCCAGCGGGTCTTGCAGGCGCCGGGCGATCGAGACCGCCCCCCGGTAAGAGACATCGAGATCGGGAAACTCCTTCGCCGCGATTGCCGAGGCGGAGTAGACCGACGCCCCGGCCTCGCTGACCACCAGGCAGGTCAGCTTCAATTCGGGGTGACGCTTGATCAGCTCCTTCGCCAGCTTGTCGGTCTCGCGCGAGGCGGTGCCGTTTCCGATGCTGATCAACTCCACCTGATGTTTGCGCGCCAGCGCGGCCAGTGCGGCCAGCGATTCCTCCCACTGATTTTTAGGGGGATGCGGAAAGATCGCCGTATGATCGAGCACCTTTCCGGTGGCGCCGACCACCGCGACCTTCACCCCGGTCCGCAGACCGGGATCGAGCCCCATCGTCGGGCGGGAACCGGCGGGGGCGGCAAGGAGCAGATCGCGCAGATTCTCTCCGAAAACGCGGATCGCTTCTTCCTCGGCCATCTCCCGCAGCCGCAGGAACGATTCGGTATCGAGCTGCGATTTGAGCTTGATGCGCCAGGCCCAGCGGACGGCGTCGGCGAGCCACCGGTCGGCCGGGCGGCCTTCGTCGCGGATGGAAAACCGCCGGGCGATCATCGCATCACAAACACCGAACGCGGTCGTCGATTCCAGATCATCCTGCCCCGGCAGCTGAATCACCAGGCGCAGCATCCCCTCGGCCCGGCCGCGGAAGAGGGCCAGCGCGCGGTGCGAGGGAATCTGCTTGAGCGGCTCGGAGAACTCGAAGTAGTCGGAGAACTTGGCCCCTTCCTGCTCCTTTCCGGGGACGACCGTCGAGAGGAGGCGCCCCTTCTCCCAGATCAGGTCGCGGAGCGCCCCGACCAGATCGGCCTCTTCCGCCGCTTTTTCCATGAAGATCTGCCGGGCGCCGTCCAGCACCGCCGCCGCGTCGGCGAAACCTTTTTCCGGGTTGAGCGATCCGGCCGCCACGCTCTCCGGGATTTGATTCGGATCTTCCAACAATGCGTTCAGCACCGGCTCCAGCCCCGCCTCCCGCGCGATCTGCGCCTTGGTGCGGCGCTTCGGTTGATAGGGAGCATAGAGATCTCCCAGCCGGGTCTTCGTCCCCGCGGCGAGGATCGCCGTATTCAGCTCGGGGGTCAGCTTTCCCTGCTCCTCGATGCTCTTTAAGATGGTCGCGCGGCGCTCTTCCATCTCGCGCAGATAAATCAGCCGCTCTTCGAGGGTGCGAAGCTGGGTGTCGTCCAACCCTCCCGTGACCTCTTTGCGGTAACGGGCGATAAAGGGGACGGTCGCCCCCTCGTCCAGCAAGCGGACGGCCGCCTCCACCTGGGCGGTGCGGGCGTTTAATTCTTCGGCGATCCGTTGCGAAATGTCCATGCGGTGAACCATCCTTCGATAAAGTGAAATAGAGTTACTCTTATATACTAGAAACGCCGACGAAGCAATTGGAAATCCGGGAGAAGAAAGAGAGATTTTATGGAATTAAATAAAGACGCATGATCGGCCGATCGAAAGGCTTGAACAGTATGAAGGAGAACGAAAGGCAAGAAGGGGAAGAAATAAGACCGGCCCCAGGGTCCATACCATGTAACCGACTGGAGCCGATCCGAATCACGGTCTGAGGAGACCGCACGTCATTCTAAACAACACGATCTTCTTTTGCAAGGGGGAAAGGGGAGGGATACAGACCATTTCTAAAAGGATTCAATTTACGAAGAGATTTCCTGGTGCCGGAGGCCGGAATCGAACCGGCACGCCCCTTGCGGAGCGAGGGATTTTAAGTCCCTTGCGTCTACCAATTCCGCCACTCCGGCGTTACAGCGCGGAAAAACCACTTCCTTGTAACACGTTTTGATTTCCTTCGTCAAGAATGAGGGCCGCTTTCCAAGAGGTCGATCCTTCCTGAAGGGAGCCACATTTTGGTTGAAAAAGAATCGAGATCGGGATAGAATTCCCTTCATGAACGGCGAGACAAACTTGAATCAGGTCCGATTGATCAGACGCGGAGCATGGGCCCTCGTCGGCCTGATGCTGCTTGGGGCCGTCGGCTGCGGCGGGCCCTCCTACAAATTTTACAAGGCGACCTGGTTCGGCAAGTTGAAACCGGGGATGTCGCGGGAGGCGGTCACGGAGCTGATCGGCACACCCGCCGAAATTGCCCGCCGCCAAACGGAAGATGAGCTCAGAGAAGTCTGGGTCTATCACGTCAAGAACCTCAATCCCCAGAACCATCTCTACCCGACCATCCGCCTTCTTGTCTTCAGCAACGGAACGATGGTCGCTCTGGACCCCGTCAACCCCTATTCCCCCGACCTGGTCCCTCGGACGGTCTCCACCTCCGAAGGGACGCCGGCTGCGGCCCCCTGACACTTTTCAGAACGACCCTCCTTCCGCCTGGAATCGCACCGTGGTAAAAAAAATCAAAAAGAAAATTCAGAAGGGCCCCAAAGCGACTTATGCCGTTCCGCTGGTGATGGCCCTCACCGCCCTCCACGGTCCCCGTCGGGAGGGGAAGGATTTCCGCCATCTGCTCGAAGGGGCCGACGCCATTCGAAGCACCCTTCAACTCCATCTGGGACAGACGCTGATCCTGGCCGACCGGCCTCTTTCGCTGGCCGAGTATCTTTCATGGGGGTTCAAATCGCGCCCGGCGCGGTTGGCGGAGATGTTCTCAAATTCAGGCGTCCTTCCGATGGGACTTGCCGCCGATAATGATCTGGAGGGAGCGCCCCAGCTCGGCATCCTTCCGATGATTGCGCTGGTTCAGGACCGGGCGCTCGACGATTTTTCGGAGCGGCTTTCCGAAGAGCTCAGTGAAGTCGGCCGGGTCGCCTTTCAAAACGCCATCTACCCGGCCCTGGGTCTGATCCCCGGCTACGATCTTCTTCTCTACGCCCCTCCCTCCCCCGCGCAAGGATTGAACCACGCCATCGATGCGCTGAATGCCTCTCTCAAAGACGCGTTCGAGCAGGCGGCGGTTCCTTTCCCCGGACCGTTCCCATCGATCCCGGAATCGGCCCTCGCATCGATTCCGTTGAAAGAACCCTGCACGAAATAAATCGCTGCACGACCCATGTAAAGCGCCGCCTAGATTTTCGCCGACGATTTCTCTTAAAATAAAAAGATGATCTTGCGAACTCGACGCAGGCGCAAGCGGTTTGATCTGTAAAATTGTAAAAAAAGGAGGGTAAAATGGCGCTTTTAGAAATCAGCATCGTTCCGATCGGAACCGACTCCCCCAGCATCGGCGACTACGTCGCCGAGGTGGTCAAAGTCTGCGATCAGCATGGGCTTAAATACAATTTAACCGACATGGGAACGATCATCGAGGGGGATGCCGATACGATTTTCTCCGCGGCCAAGATGCTCCACGAGCTTCCATTTAACCGCGGCATTTCCCGGGTCCTCACGCATCTGACGATCGACGACCGCCGGGACAAAGCGATTCATCTCGAAGATGAGGTGAAGGCGGTCCAGGATCGGCTCACTCAAAAAGCCGCTTGAGCCGCGCGATCGCGGGAGAGGGGAAAAGAAGGTTTTTCGAGGGAGAAATCGGGCTCTTCAAGCGGGTTCATCCGCTCAAAGAGATTGACTTTCTGCCTGGGTGCGGATAAAATACACCCCGCTTTCCTTATTTTCCCTTTATTCCCCAGTAGCTCAGCTGGCAGAGCAGACGGCTGTTAACCGTCGGGTCGCTGGTTCGAATCCGGCCTGGGGAGCCAGGTCTAGAAGGAGCCGTTGGAGATCATTCCAACGGCTCCTTTCCTTTTTCATTTCACAACAGAAATCTCAACTTGTTTTATGACATTCACAACCCTTTCTCTATCGCCCCAGATCGGATTCGAACCCCCTTTTCCCTGAAGAATTATATACAAAGGAAGACCAAATTCAGGAAGGTCGGAAAGTACACCCGTAAATCTCTCAATTGGGAAAACTCTCATTTTAAGAATCGTAATGGTAATCTACAATGCCAGCCTAGCGAATGATCGTAATCACTGAGTCCTCTCACTAATCGCTGTTCCGATTTTAAGTTATCCCATATTTAAATTTATTTTCTTGACGTTGCATTTTCTTTATTAGCCTTTCCGCCGGGTCCGTCGGCTATGCGATGCGACCTACGAAATACGGGGTCAACGATACTGCAGAGGCGAGGCAGAGAATCGTTGTCTGGAATTTGTGAAAAAAGGCATTGGAAAGGAATGGACTTTGAGTCAGTGGAGGGGTGGAATCTGCCAGGAGAGTACAAAATCTGGCAGATCCGTTGGGGGGACAGAGGGTTATTGATTCTACAATCACGCTCAGTGGTGTCGGACAGGGTATCAGCGAACGGATGACAAGCGGGTTTGTTGTTTCATCCAAGGCGTGTCTTTGTCCTGATGTTTCTCCAGGTCCTTCTGGTCCTCCATTTGGAATACGGCACATTCTGGTGCGCGGGTACCTCGCACCGGATAAATAAGACAGGTTAATGGCGGAAGATGTTGCTCGGCGCTTCATCCTTGGGGTCGGGCCGAGAGTGGCTCGGCCCCCATTACTTCTGAATGGAATATTTGGATCTCACTTGTTCAAATTCTTCAACATCAATCTCTCAATCGTTTAAAAATTTAAACAGAGACCTCTTCAATCATCTTGCTTGCTCGCCCATTTTTAAATTCATGAAGATCGATTTTAGACCCGCACACGGTAGAGGACGGCGGCGTCCCTCCGATGTTATCTTCATCATTTCAGATGTATTTTTCAAGAATCGTCCTTAATTCGTTCTCCTCGATCGGTTTTCGGAGGACATCATCGACCCCCTGCTCTGCCGCCAATGCCTCAAGAAGCTCCAAAGACCCAAACGTCATCAGAACTTTGCGCATTTCGGGCCTGTCGCGAAGGCGAGAGATCAGTTGAAATCCATTCATCTCATTCGGAATTTGATAATCGGTGATCAACAGGTCAATGCGCTGACTGCGGCTTGCATTGAAGGCTGCGATCGCAGAAGTCGTTCTCAAGATTTTCACCGGTCCTTTCTGCAAATCTTGAAGCAGGTCGGCGACCAAGTGACTTACCGCAATCAAGAACTCAGGGTGATTGTCAACGATCAGGATGGTTTTCATTCATGCTCAACGAACATTGGCGCACATTCCGGCGGAGTTTTTCAGACAACGACTTTTAGGCGTGTACCGTTCCTAAAGATTCATCCCTTTACAATGGGATCGCCCTCCCGTGGATGGGAAAAACCACAAGCCCGGAAGGGATCTGGTTTCTTTAACAAACAGGTTTTCATGGAGCAAGAGAGATGCCGCTAAGGAGGGTCGGTAATATTGCTTAGGCGGGGAAAAGAGTTGAAAAGTGTATCGAGTTCCGGTATGAATACAGCACAACATACTAGGTCAAAACATCTTCGGCCGTCTTTGCATTCGGCTCCTTAGTACTGTTCGCCTTTATTTCTGGAGAGAAGTGAAAGAGTCCATTCGCCTGCCTCAAACGATGCTTTCATTATCACCCCAGAAGCCCCTCCTCTCGGCGAAATATGAAATTCAAGAGGAAATCGCCCGGGGGGGGATGGGGGTGATCTATAGGGCGATTCATACGGCCCTCAACCGCCCGGTCGCCGTCAAAGTCCTCTATCCCGAATATCGAAGTGATGTTTCTTTCCTGAAGCGCTTTGAACGAGAAGCGCGGGCCCTCGCCCGCCTCGATCATCCGAACATCATTCGGATCTATGACGTATCCGAGGCACAAGACCCATACTATATCGTCATGGAGCTCTTCCCCGGCAGGGACCTCAAACAACTTATTTTAGAGAGGCGGTCTTTTCCCCCCTTAGAGGCCTGCGCAATGGTTCTTCAGGCGGCGGAGGCGCTCTCCTTCGCACACGGCAAGGGAATTATTCATCGGGATATAAAGCCGGGAAATATTCTCGTCGATCGCGGCGGGCATGTGAAAATTACCGACTTCGGAATTGTGGCCGCTGCGGACGAACTCTCGGCGACTCCGACGGGAGAAATCCTCGGGACCCCGGAGTATATGTCGCCCGAGCAGGCGCAGGGTGAGCCGATCGACGGCCGGAGCGATCTCTATTCTCTTGGAATGGTCTTTTACAAAATGCTCACCGGCAGAACCCCTTTCGAGGGAATCTCGCGGCCATCCGTCCTCGGGAAATTAATCTCCGACCAGAATGAATTTGTCCTATTGTTCTCCTCCGCAGTCCCTTCTACTATTCAGGAATTGGTCCGATCTCTTTTGAGGAAGCAAGCTCGGGAACGGATCCCCGATGCGCGGACGCTTGCGGCCGAGATTGCAACGATCGCAAAAGAGATAAAGGAGTGTACCCCTTCGAAAAAGGAGGGATCACCGCTCCCCGCCGTCCACACGCTTGAAAAGGATTCCCTCGTCCGCGACGAAGCATCCTCGATCCGGATCTCGACCCCTCTCTTAGACCTTTCCCCTTGCATCACGACGCCGATCGGAAAAAACGATGCAAGGCGCCAAAGCGGGACATTCTCTATTTTCCTGGCGGGAGTGATCGTTTTTTTTATCATCGGAGCGATTTACCTTTTTCTCTCTCAGTTCATTTTTTCAGCTTTAACCGAAACAACATCCCTCCCTGATCCGAAGACAACCGTAAAATCGATTGAAGTCCATCTGCAGCAACAAGCGACAGAGAATCCCTTTCGGAATGAAGAGGGCCCAATTAAAGCGACAGTGACCACGGCTGAAGCTCCGACATTGCCCGCTCCCCCTGAGATCGCCGTGATCTTGGCCCCTCCAATCCCTTCTACACCGGAGGGAAACCGGGTTCCATCCACGATTTCGGAGAAGAGGGAGAAACAAGTGGAAATCGTTTTAAACCGGGAAGAGCCGATTCAAGACGGCATTACTCGAGAGGAGATACCGGTACAACCGATCAATGACAACTTACCTCCTTCGTTGCATTCAGCGCCGGGCCCCCTGGAGCAGGAGCAGATACGGCCCTTCCCTGCAGAGGCGGTCACAGAACCGTCGGCGGTCTCCCTCCCCTCCACGGAGGAACTTCCCGGCAAAGCGGTTCAGGGAGAGGAAATCGCTTCTTCCCCCGCTCTCCAAGAGATTGCGAACGAGACCGTGCCTCCGCCGTCCTCCTCCCTTTCGGCTCCTCGGCCCGACTTGGAAGTGATCAGCGATCTTCTGGCCGAATTCAAGACCGCCTTCGAGGCGCAAGACATGGCCGCGCTTCTGCAAATCAGCGAGATGTCGCCGGAGCGCAGCCGGATTCTGGAAGAGATGTTCCGGACCTATCCGATCGTCAAAATCTCCTACTCCGATTTATCCCTCACCCGCGACGCCACCGCCTTAACCATTGAGGTTTACAAGCTGATTGATCGGGAAGGCGATCCCGTTTCCCCTCATAAAGAGTGGAAGAAGAGCCGGGCGATCATTCGAAAAAAGGGGGAGCGGTGGGGAAAACTGATCTGGTGAACGGATGCTGGAACTGAAGATATTTCAGGATAAAAAATTGATCCAAAAGGTGGTTCTCTCGAAAAGAGAGATCACCGTCGGACGGTCGGCGGACAATGACCTCATCCTTCCCGACGAGCACGTCTCACGGCTGCACGCGATCATCGCGCGAAGAGGGGAGGAATTTCTTCTGGAGGATCGAAGCTCCAACGGCGTCTTTGTGAACGGGAAGAAGGTTTCGGGCGTCGCGCCGCTCGCTCCCCGCTGCCGCGTAGAGATCTATCCATTTGAGCTCGAGTGTTTCTATGAAGGTGAGGAAGAAACGGCCCCCCTTTCCCATAGACGATCCGGGGAAAAAAGAGGGGGCGAAGCACCCTCTCCTGCTTTTTCCCCGCCCTCCTCTGCTTTGATTTACCACTTCGGAATTTTGATCGGCGAGAGCCCGCCGATGCAGCAAATCTATCAGATGATTCAAGATGTGGCGAAGAGCACGGCGACCGTTCTGATTCGCGGCGAGCATGGAACCGGAAAAGAGCTGGTGGCGCGCGCCATTCATGAGGCAAGCCCACGAAGGCAAAAACCGTTTCTCCCGGTGAACGCCGCCGCCATCCCCTTGGAGCTGATTGAAAGCGAGCTCTTCGGGTATGAAAAGGGGACCTTCACCGGGGCGCAGACGGCAAAGAAGGGAAAGACCGAAGAGGCCGATGGAGGCACGCTCTTTTTGGACGAAATCGGGGAGTTGAGCCCGGCGGCACAGGCGAAGCTCCTCCGCTTTCTACAGGGAAAGAAGATCAATCGCCTTGGAAGCGCGTATGAAATCCCCGTGGATGTCCGGGTGATTGCCGCGACAAACAAGGACCTTGAACGTGCGGTCGAGGAAGAAGTGTTCCGGCCCGATCTTTACTATCGGCTGAAGGTCGCCGAGATTTTTCTTCCGCCACTCAGGGAGCGCCCGGAAGATATCCCGTTGCTGGCGGCCCACTTCCTCCAAGCCTTTTCTCAGGAACTGGGGCTCCCGGCCTGCCCTCTCCTCACCCCCGAGGCTCGGCATCGCCTTCAGCGCGCGCCATGGCCGGGGAACACCCGCCAACTTGAAAATTTTATCTACGGCGCGCTCATCCGCGCCCGCCCGCCTTACTCCCTTGATGAAGCCGCCCTATTTTCCAGCGCCGCGTGGCCGGGACAATCCCTGGAGGAATTTCAATCACCGGCCGAAACCGCTCCTTTACAAGAGAGCATGCGGCAGCTTCTCCTCCGCACGCTGGAGGCGCATGAGTGGAATGCCATCAAGGCCGCCAAGGTATTGAAGGTGAGCCGGGGCACCATTTATTACAAAATGAAGAAGTATGGAATTCAGATCCCGGGACTCTCCAAGAAAGATGAATCACCGTTGAAAGATGGGACGATCCCCTCCTGACATATTCCGCCTTGACAGGTTGGCGCGTTTCTTGCTAGTGTTCGTTCCTCAGATTGAGTCGTCCAGGGAGAGCCGCGCATGAAACCGAATGGGATCCTGCTTCCGATTGTCGCCCTCTACGCTTTCGTTCTCCTTCCCCTGTCCCCCCTGTTCGCCGAGGAGGGGGGTGATCCCGCTTCGGATACGATCGCTCCCTCCATTCGACATGAGCCTCCCGATCAAGCAGTCGTCGCGGGACTCCCTTTCGTCCTTCAAGCCGTCATCACCGATAATGTCGGGGTGGAAGAAGTCACGCTCTACTATCGACTGAAGGGGACGGAGGAGTACTCCCCGCTTCAGATGAAGCGCGTCAGTCAGGATCTCTTCGCGGTCGCGCTTCCGAGCCAAGAGGTCTCCTCCGGGCAGATTGAATACTATATTCAAACCAACGACCCTTCCGGGAACATCTCCTTTCGGGGCTTCTCCTTCACCCCCCTGACGGTCGCCATTGTGGCTGCACCTCCTTTGAGACAGGATGCAGCCCCTTCTGAGCCGAGCAGCGCTGCATTGGAGCGGATCACCCTGCGGCGGGAGGATGCCTCACCCCCCTGGTATAAAAAATGGTGGGTCTGGACGATTGTGGGTGCCGCCGTGATTGCGGGCGGGGTTGCTGTCGCGGGACATGGAGGAACCGATGGAAGGGACGATGGCGAAGGAGGGGGCGCGCCGACGACCGGCTCCGTCGCCATCGTCGGACCGGCGGTCGGACAGTGAGCAAGAGGAAGATGAATACCTTCACCCCATCCACCAGGCGATCTTTGCCGGAATCCTCCCTTCTGCTTTTCATATGGGCTTCGATTCTCCTCTCTGCCTTCGGGTGTGGCTCGGGGACCTCCTCGTCGACCCTGCAGCCGGGAGGGTCCGCCCAGCAGTTGTCGGTGCCCTTAGCCGAGCCGCTGGTACGGACGGCTCCCTCACAGATCCCGCTCACGGCCGAGGTCAGCGTGGACGGGGGGGCTCCCATGCAACTGACGGTCGATCTTGAGAACAAAACAGTAGCAGGTCGGATCGACGGCCTGGCACCCGGCCAACATACCCTGACGATTACCTATCGGATGAACGATCTGATCGTTGCAATCTGGAGCTCGGAGGTCGAAGTGAAAGCGGGGGAGACGAGCTTGGTGGCCATCGACTCCTCCGTTTTGCAGTACCCGGATGACGATCAGGACGGTCTCTCGAACCTCCAGGAGCTCTTGGATGGAACCGATCCCAAAGACCCCCGCTCTCCCGTGCGGCTGCTCTCAATTCATGTCACGGCGTCTGATACGGATTTGGGGGTCGGCGCCACCATGCAGTTAAAAGTCTCCGGCTCGTTCAATACGGGAGCAGAGCAGGATCTGACTTCCTTCATGAATTGGCAGTCATCCGGCGATGCCGTTGCGACCGTCAGCGACACCGGCCTTGTCAGCGCTGTCTCTCCCGGCACTGTCGTCATCACCGCCGTCCATACGGAGACCCACCTTTCCGGTACTATTGAAATGACGGTCATTCCTCCAGGATCATTCCCTCTCACAGTGACTTTCGGAATCAAACAACTGCAGTTCGATTGGCCCAAAATCGGCGATGACACTTTCTACCGGCTCTTTGAGAACCCGGATGGCGTTTCCGGTTTTTCACAAATCGGGGGAGACATCCCGGCCGGCACGACAGCGGTCACGCGCGACATTGTCGTTTATCGCCACAACTGGGGGAAGGCGCGCTACCGTTTATCCGCTTGCGACCAGAGAGGTTGCATCGATTCCAATGAGATTGACGTCCTCGATGGCATGCTCCAGACCATCGGCTATTTCAAATCCTCTAACAAAGGGCCCTCCGACGATTTTGGTCTCTCTTTTGGTTTCTCGGTTGCCCTCAGCGGGGATGGGAACACGCTCGCCGTGGGAGCACTGAATGAAGCGAGCGCGGCCACCGGCATCAACGGCAACCAGGCCGACAATTCCGCCGCCGACTCCGGGGCGGTTTACCTCTTTGCCCGAAGCGGGGGGAACTGGAGTCAGCAGGCTTATATCAAAGCGTCCAATACGGATGCAGGCGATGGGTTCGGCTACTCTGTTGCACTCAGCGCAGATGGGAATACGCTCGCCGTAGGAGCGCGATACGAAGCGAGCGCAGCCACCGGCATCAACGGCAACCAGGCCGACAATTCCGCTAATAACGCGGGTGCGGTTTACCTCTTTATCCGAAGTGGGGAGAGTTGGAGCCAAGAGGCTTATATTAAATCGTCCAATACGAATATCGGCGACGAGTTTGGCGACTCGGTTGCCCTCAGCGGAGATGGAAATACGCTCGCCGTGGGAGCACCGTACGAAGATTCGGGTGGTCAAGATTCCGGCGCCGTTTACCTTTTCTTTCGGAACGGAAGCTGGACCCAGCAAGCCTATATCAAAGGCTCCAATACAGGCGCGTCGGATAAATTCGGCTGGTCTGTTGCCCTCAGCACCGATGGAAGCGCACTGGCCGTCGGGGCATGGGGGGAGGCGAGCGCGGCGACCGGGATCAATGGAAACCAGGCCGACAATTCCGCTCAGAACGCGGGTGCGGTTTATCTCTTTATTCGCGATGGCGAGAGCTGGAGCCAACAAGCCTATATCAAGCCCTCCATCACACACGGGTTCAATCCGTTTGGAGGAAGTGAGGGCGGCCTGTTTGGCTACGCTGTGACGCTCAGCGGCGATGGGAACACCCTTGCTGTGGGGGCCTATGCGGAACCGAGCTCAGCCACCGGTATCAATGGGAATCAAGCCGACACTTCCGCCCGCCAGGCCGGGGCCGTTTACCTCTTTGTCCGAAGCGGGGGGAACTGGAGTCAGCAGGCTTATATCAAAGCGTCCAATACGGATGCAGGCGATTGGTTCGGTTTTTCTGTCGCTCTCGGTGCGGACGGAAATACATTGGCTGTGGGAGCACTGAATGAAGCGAGCGCGGCCGCCGGCATCCACGGTAACCAGACCGACAATTCCGCCGACGACTCCGGAGCGGTTTACTTCTTTGTCCGAAACGGGGAGAGCTGGAGCCAAGAGGCTTATATCAAAGCGTCCAATACGGATGCAGGCGATTGGTTCGGCCACTCTGTTGCACTCAGCGGAGATGGAGCCACGCTCGCAGCGGGAGCGAGATTCGAGTCTAGCGCCGCTACCGGCATCGATGGCAACCAAGATGACGACGCGATGATGAGGATCGGTGCCGTTTATCTCTATTAACAATTATTAACAATTGGACCATGGAGGAGTAAGCAACCGAGCGGGATGAACGCTTCAGCCACGACGTCAACCCTGCGATCCCGGCGAGATTCCTCTCCGTTACTTTTTTGTATCTCTGAATTCTATCGCCGCTGTCCCGGTGAGACTCGGAGAGCATTCAGCACGTATTAATGAAGGGGAGCCACGCTCGAGGGAGCCGTTGGAGAAGATTCCAACGGCTCCCCTCATTTTTGATCTCATAGCCGAATCCAATTGCCCCTTCCGATGTTCACAAAACATTCTCAATCCCAAATAGGATTCGAACCAGCTTGCTTCTGCGGGATGCTATATTTTTCAAAGGAAGATTGAATTCAGAGGGGCAACAAAGCCGCTTCAAATGGTCGAAACTCGTTTGCCTGAGAATTCACGATGAGTAGGAAAGAGAGGGGGAATACCATCAATTCAGTAAAAGTCAAAAGTAAAGCGACGACCCCTTGTGCGCGATTTAAATACTTCTCGAGTATCCGCAGAAGGAGCATCGCCAGGCTTTCTCCGTCTGGTACCAATCCATTTTCTCACGGCAGGCCGGGCAGGTCTTTTTTTTGCCCGAGGGCTGGTTATTGGACGGCGATAATCCCTTTTTTGATTTCTGGATTTCGTTGGAAGACGGGGGTGACAAAGGGATGGCAAGGGGCGGAGATGGATCGAAAATCGGCTTCGAAGCGGGAGTGGGTTTAGGCGCATTCGGATGTTCACTTTTCTTTTCGCTCTTACCCCGATCTTCGTCCGTTCTTGATTCTTCATATGCGCAGGTATAACACTGCCACATTTCATCCTTCGTGAGGAAACTCATTCGACCCCCACACATAGGGCATTTTTTCTCCCATTCCGTATCCTGCGGCGCAGAAGACCCACGGGTTTCGTTTTTCTGCTCGCCGCCTCCCTTTTCCTCGCCGGGAAGATCGCTTTTATGAATAGAAGCCCCGGGCGGGACGGGCTGAGCGGCCGCGCTTTCAGAAGTAACTTCCTCAACCTTTTTTTTGATATAGGTTATCTCCGCCCCGAGATCGGCGAAGAGTTCCCCCACGGCCCTCTCGACGAGTTCCATTTCCGTTTCCCGCGCCACCATCTCATTGAGAATCCTTTTTTCTTCACTCTCAAGCCGCCCTATTTTTTCGCGCAGTCTCGATATCTCGTCTTTAATCTCCAGCGAATTGGCTTTCATGGCCTTAAACTCGTCGCGCTAGCCGGGGAGGGCGGACATCAAGCTCTTCTCGAGCGGTTTAAGCTCCTCAAGCTGAATGTTGACGGCCTTAACGATCTCTTGCCGGCTTAGCTTCGAAGTCGTCGACAACGCTTTGATCGCGGCGTGATAACGCTGGTTCTCCTCCGGGATGATGACTCCACAAGTTCGCGGAATTTTCCGAATATTGTATTCTCACCTTCGATTATTTTTTTACTTCATTGCGGAGAAGATCGATTTTGAACGACAGCTCTTCGCCCCCCTCCGATTTCGAAAAGAGATCGGCGGCGATTCGGTGAAGGGTTTCGCTTCTGTTTTTTTTCTCAACGCCCATTTATTTCCTCCTTGTAAAGCCTACCTTATTCATCATTCATATCGTTTCAACCCGTATTGGACGTATTTGAGACAACTCGAGTTTCGGCTTCACAAAGGAATCACATATCAGCGATGTAATTTGAGTTTGTATTATAATTTGGAGCGATTATAGATAGAATTCTAGCTGATTCAATGAGGGTGTCAAATTACATCGACCCCTTCCTGGCTCCGTTCCGGTCGGCCGTCGGGGCGTCGAAGCGGAGGAACGGGCTTTTTGTTTCATTCCGCCTTCCTTACTTCCCTTTTTCTCACCTATTATGCTAACCTTGAGGCCGGGAGGACATTCCAATGAAAAAGCTTATCCTTGGTGTAAGCCTGTTGATCGTCGTCGCCGTTCTCGGCATCAGCGAGACCCGGCCGGTCTTTGCCGAACCGGTTTTTGCCGTCCGGGAGGGGGAGCCCGCCCCCGATTTCACCCTGCCCGATCAGGAAGGAAAGCCGGTCACCCTCTCCGCGTTGCGCGGAAAATGGGTGGTCCTTTATTTTTATCCCAAAGACGATACCCCCGGCTGCACCAAAGAGGCCTGCTCCTTCCGGGACAACATCGTCGCCATTCAACATCTCAATGCCACGGTCCTCGGGGTCAGCGTCGATTCGGTCGCCTCGCACAAGAAATTTTCCGACAAACACAACCTCAACTTTCAAATCTTGGCCGACGACCAATTCAAAGTGACCCGGCAATACGGCACCCTCACCCGTTTCATGGGGATGTCGATCGCGCGCCGCAGCACCGTCCTGATCGATCCGAAGGGAACCATCCGGAAGCTCTTCCCCTCCGTCGAGCCGGAAGATCATGCCCGAGAGATCCATCAGGTGCTCAAAACATTGCAAGCCGGCGGTTGAACCTCCGGCCGTCTTTTCCCTGCTCACGTCCCGTCACCATCACCTCCTTCGGAGGTCCAAATGAAAGCCGACGGAATGACCTCTCACAATTTTCCCACGGAGGAAGATCGGCGCGTCGTTTGGGAGGGGCGGCCTGCCTGGGGTGAATATGTCTTCCTCTGGTTCTTCGCCCTGATCTCGGCGGTCCGAGCCCTTTTTATTTTCTTCTTGCCGGTGGGGGACCCCGGCACCGGGGCGATTTATGGGCTCGGCGCCGGTCTCTTCATCGGGCTCGCCCTTTTTCTTCGCCGCACCAGCCGTTATGCCGTCACCCGGGCCGCCGTTCACCGCGCGGCCGGATTTCTCGGTCGAGACGAAAAGATCATCCCTCTGCAAAAAATCGCCGCCGCCGGGGCGGAGCAGGGTCCGCTCGATCGCCTCTTCGGGATCGGGACCGTCGTCCTCAATTTAAAAGGGGGAGAACAGGCCGAGCGGTTGCGGGGCATCCGCGACCCGGAGGTGGTCTGCAGAAAGATTGAAGCCCTTCTCTAAAACAGTCTTCAGAAAGCGATCGTGACCTGGGCGGGAATGGTTTCCGGCGCCGGCGGGGGAGCGGAAAGGTGCCGGGCATATTCTTCATAGAGCTTGTTCACCCGGCGGCCATGGACATAGTCATGATGCCGAAACCCGCCGCCGAACGTGGCGGGGATGTGCAGAAGCTCATGGATGAGGGTCTTCGTTTTTTCCATCTCCGAGAGACGATCGTAATTTTCCGACACCAGCTCGATCACATAATGCGCCGGAAGGGCCAGGCCGGTCTGCATCGCTTTCGGGAGGGCATGGCAGCGGGCCAGAATCCTTCGGCTCCGCGACCCCCGGCTTCGGATCGTCCGGACCCGCTTCGGATCGAGGTGGTCCCATTCGAAGAAGGCGATGATGCGGGCGACCTCTTTATCGATGTCAGGTTCCGGAACATATTCCATATCGGTTTTCCCCCTAGGCGGTTGAGGCGTTCGGACGCCGGCACGATCGGGCCCTCGTCTATATAAATCAACCTCGATCCGCTGTCAAGCGTCTCCCTCTTTCCACTTTAAGATCGGCATGAAATGAGGTATAATCTCCTTTCTGTGAGGAATTCTTCACACAGCCGATGCACGGAGTCGAAACAGATGATCAGTCAGGAAATGTTGATTAGTTACATCAAAAAAGCGATGCCGGATGCCCTGGTCACGGTGGTTGATCGGACCGGCACCATGGACCACTATCGCCTTCAAATCATCTCCGAAGCCTTCCGGGGGAAAAACCTCCTCGACCGTCAACGCTTCGTCTACCAGGCGCTGGATGAGCCGATGAAGGATGGACGGATCCATGCTTTGGAGATTAAATCATACACGCACGAAGAGGCCCCTGCGTAGCGCCTCTCCGGGCGATGGGTGTCATTATTAACAGAACCAGAGGAGAAATGAACGATGAGCAATCCCATTGAGGAAGAAATCAAGAAGGAAGTGGCGGACAATAAGATTTTGATCTACGGGAAAGGCACCAAGGCGATGCCGATGTGCGGTTTTACGATGGAGACCATTCAGTTCTTCAACAAATACGGCTTTCCTTTTGAAGTGGTCGATGTGTTAAGAAACATGGAAAAGCGGGAGACCCTCTCCAAGATGACCAACTGGCCGACCCTCCCGAAGGTTTTCATCGGCGGGGAGTTCTACGGCGATACCGACATCCTTGATGAGATGGCGAAAAAGGGGGAGATCGAACCGCTTCTGAAAAAGGTGTTCGGAAAGGAATAACGGCTCCTCTTTATTCATCCTTACTTCACCGCATCCCGATCTTTCACGCATGCTCGTTCATCTGATTGCCGATTACGGCCACGGAGATCTCGCCTTCGCGGAGGTGGCGCAGCGGATCAAGCGCCACCTCCCGGACGCGGAGATCATCCTGACCCCCGTTCCCCCCTTCTCGACGCTGGCGGCCGGGTTCTGCGTGGCGCAGCTGGGATTAAACGATCCCCCCGCCGGGACCCTCATTTTCCATAACGTCGCACCCCGAATGGACGACAAACGGGTCCGCGCCGGGAATGCCGGAGAGCGGTTGGCGTTTGCCCGTTTGATCACCGGGGTTCGTGTCGTCGGCGTGAATGCAGGGTACGCCTTCTCGTTCGTTCGGGGCGCTTCGGAGGAGCTTCGGTGGGTCTCCGTTCCGGCGGAGGGCTCCCAGTTCCGTTCGCGGGATCTCTTCCCGGAGGCGATCGGAGAGATCGCGCAGGGACATGCCGCCATCCTGGGGGAGAAAATCCCGCCGGATCAAATCCCTGAAATACCGAAAAACCGGATCGCCTATATCGACGGCTACGGCAATTTGAAGACGACCCTCGACCGGGAGAGCCTCCCTTTTCCGTCCGGGGCCTCCGTCGAAATTAGAATCGGAAAGCATCAACACAAGGCCGCGGCGGCTCCTGCCAGCTTTGAGGTCCCGATCGGAGAGATGGCGCTCGCCCCCGGCAGCAGCGGCTGGCGGGAAGGGAGCGGGAAAGAGCTCCGCTGGATGGAGCTCTTTCTCCGCGGCGGGAGCGCCTGGGAAGCTTTTGGAAAGCCGCCGGTCGGCGCCTTGATCGAGATCGATTTGTAGGGGCGCACCCATGTGTGCGCCCAGGGCGGCCACGCAGGGCCGCCCTACACAGAATAGATGCGTTTGTATTTAGAATACAAAACCGGCATTGGCCGAAATCGCCGTCTGATCGACAATGCGAAACTCGACCCCGACCTGGAAATTCCCGCCGAGCCTCGCCAGAGCCCCCAAGAAGAACCCGAAGGCATCATCTTCTGAGGCTCTCCCTTCCACATCGAGGGCCGACCAGGCCACCCCGCCGTAAGGGATCACCGCTTGTCTGGAACCGCGGCTGTCGAGGAAAGCGCCCAAAGCAGCGTCGTATTCGGCCCAGCCGAAACGGGTAGAATCATCCTCTGCCCGGATGCGCGTTGTCTGGAAGACCGTGCCGATCTTTAAGTTGACATCGGAGATCTCCGCCCAGGTGGTCTTAAATCCGACGCCGAAAGCGGGTCCGAAGTCGGTATCGACCCCCCCTCCCTCGAAATCACCGACCCCGAGCCGGATGATCAGATCGACCCGGTCGGTCAATCCGACCTCTCCTTTTGCAAAGGCCTGCGTGCTTTCCACCTCGCCGCCGCCGGTGAGATCCCGATCGGTGAGAAGGTTCAACTCGGCGCTGATGACCGATTTGTTGGCGCCGGCGGTCGCCCCCGGCACGCCGATCGGCGCCGCAGAGAGCGAAGTCGCCATTGTTGCAATGAAAACGGTGACCAAAAAGAACATGAACTGGAATCGCTTCATCCTAAACCTCCGTTCGATGGTTGATTGCGTCGTGTGAAAGTGAGATAAAAAAAACTTAGCACATTGAAATCGGTTGATGCAAGACCACGGCTCAGCTTGAGGTTGATTCCAGCCCGCAATCGATGTATTCTAAGGCCGCATGAGGACCCGATGACCGCTTTTCTATCCAAACAATCGCTCCTCTTCTTTCTCCTCCTGATTCTTGCCGCCTGCCGGTCGGGGCCGTCTTACGATCATCTCCCCATTCCGGACCGAAGGCTCAACCTCTTGGGTCTGGAGATGATCGCGACGCAGCATCTGGATGCCCACCCCGACCATTTCGATAAATTTTCCAAAATCCTCACCGAAGCCGACAACGTCCTTCAAACCGATTCCACCAAAACACATGCCGGGGTCGTCTCCTGGATCCGGCGCGCGATGAAGCGGGAGGGGATCGAAGAATCGGCGCCGGTCTTTCTCTTCTTGCAGAGTGTTTATCTAAAGGGATGGGAGGGGGCCTACTTCAGTCGTGTCGATGAGGGGGAGCGGGAGTATCTCTATGATTTGATGGGGGCCGTCATGGGAGGGATGCACCGCTGCACCTGCGCCGGATCGCACCCCTGACGCTCTCGGAAGAGAATCCCCTGGCAGGTTCCGCGCCGGGCGAACTCCGCCTCGATCATCTCCAGGATCTCCCCTTTATGTTTTCCCCATCGGGGGGCGAGAATATCTTCTCCGTCGAGCTCCCCCATCAACCTTTCAATGATAAGCCGCTCCGGCAGGCGCTCCAGCGCATCGCAGACCCGTTGAATATAATCGGAAAGGGTCAGGAGCGAGAGCGCTCCCCGTCGATACGCCTGCGCCAGCGGGGCCTGTTTCGGAATATAAAGATGGGTCAGCTTGACGGCGTCGATCGGCAGGGGCGCAACCCGCTCGACCGTCGCCATCATCATTCCGCGATCCTCCCCCGGCAATCCCAGAATCAGATGGGTTGAGAGATAGAGACCTCTTTCCTTGATCCGCGCGACCGCACTGACGAAATCGGCGAAGGTGTGGCCCCGATTCACCCGCCGAAGGGTCTCATCGTGGATCGATTGGAGCCCGACCTCCAAAAAGAGCGCCGTTCTCTTCTGAAGGTCACTGAGCAGATCGAGGACCGGCTCCGGGAGGGAGTCGGGACGGGTCGCGATCGCCAGACCGACCACATCGGGATGAGAAAGCGCCTCATCGTAAATGCTCGCCAGGCGAGCGGGCGGGGCGTCGGTGTTGGTGAACGCCTGAAAGTAGGCGATGAACTTTTCTCCGCCGAACCGCCGCTTTCGGTAGACGGCGATCCCTTCTTCCACCTGTTCGCGAATCGATTTCAAGGGCCCGCCGCTGTTGGGGCTGAAGCTGGCGTTGCTGCAAAAGGTGCAGCCGCCGAAGGCGACCCGTCCGTCCCGGTTGGGACAGTTGAAGCCGGCGTCGAGCGGCAGCTTATAAACCTTCCAGGGAAAGCGCTCTTTCAGCGCGCGGCTGTAGGCGTTGTAGTAGTAGCGCGGCATGTGTCGCCCCCGTTGAGTGTGTTATAGTAAAGAAGGATCGCGTCGAAGACAACAAAAAAGAACGTAGAATCGGTTCATGGGTTATCCGGTCGTCGAAGTCAGCCGCCTCACCAAAGCGTTCAACGGGTTCGTCGCCGTCAACGACCTCTCCTTCTCGATCGAAGCGGGGGAGATCCTCGGTCTGCTCGGGCCGAACGGCGCGGGCAAAACCACCCTCATTCAGATGCTCCTCGGCCTCATTACGCCGACCGCGGGCGAGATCCGCATTCTCGGGCTCGATCTCAGGCGGCATCGGGAGGAGATCATCTCCCAGGTCAATTTCTCTTCAACCTATGTCTCTTTGCCGACGTCGCTGACGGTCCGTGAAAACCTGACCGTCTTCGCCAAGCTCTACGGCATCCGAAAGCCGGAGCGCCGGATCGACGAGCTGCTTGAGATCTTCGAGATCAAACGGCTCAAGAAGACCCTTACCCGCCATCTCTCCTCGGGCCAATTGACGCGCCTCTCGCTGGCCAAAGCACTGCTCAATCATCCGAAGGTCCTCTTCCTGGATGAGCCGACGGCGAGCCTCGATCCCGATATTGCCGACAAGACCCGGCGGCTGCTGAAATCGATCCGGGATCAAAGCCGGCTGACCCTTCTCTACACGTCGCATAATATGAAAGAGATGGAGGAGATCTCCGACCGGATTCTCTTTTTGCACCAAGGGCGCATTCTCGCGAGCGGGACCCCCGCCGAGATCGTGCGGCGCTTCGCGGAGAAAAACCTGGAAGATGTTTTCCTCAAGGTGGCGCGGGGGAGCCACCCAACGGAGCGGCCGGAGATCGCGCCATGAAGCTCCATCGGGTGGCGGCGATCATCCAGCGGCATCTTTATCTCTACCAGAGAAGCCTTCCCCGAATGACGGAGGTTTTTTTCTGGCCGCTGATCGATCTCCTCCTCTGGGGGTTCGTCACCCTTTATCTCCAGCGCTTTCAAGAAAACCTTCCGAAGTTCGTCGCCTTTTTCCTGGGGGCCTTGATCCTCTGGGATATCCTTTATCGGGCGCAGCAGGGGATCTCCGTCTCGTTTCTGGAAGAGGTCTGGTCGAAAAATCTTCTGAACCTCTTCGTCACCCCGATGAGGGCGAGCGAGTTTCTGGCGGCGCTCATGTCGATCAGCGTCTTAAAACTCCTCACCGCGGGGACCGCCAGCGTCCTGTTGGCGTGGTTTCTCTATTCGTTCAACCTTTTTGTCCTGGGAATTTCGCTGATTCCTTTCGTCCTCAACCTGATGGTGATGGGATGGTCGATCGGCATTGTAACGATGGCGGCGATTCTGCGATATGGACAGGAGGCCGAGGTAATGGCCTGGGGACTCGCCTTCCTCGTCCAGCCGATCTCCGCCGTCTTTTATCCGGTCTCCGTCATGCCCGGCTGGGTCCAGCCGATCGCCTGGATGATGCCGTCGTCTCACGTCTTCGAAGGGATGCGGGCGGTGGTAGAAACCGGCGCTTTTCCGGTCGAGGCGCTGGTGAAGGCGGTTATTCTGAATCTCCTCTATCTCTTTTTGGCCCTTTCCTTCTTCTATCGAAATTTGAGGATCGTTAAAGAAAAAGGGCTCTTGCTCAGGAGCGGAACCGAGTAAGAACCCAGTCCACGCTTCATCAGGTTGAGCCTTTTTGAACCATGTCTCTTGTGTAAGGACGCCCACGGAACCCCTTTTTCATTGGTGGTACTCTCACATTCGTTATCGATCCAAAGCAACCAAAACAAACGAGGAGGTGTTCTATGGCTACAGGACAACAAGTGGCGCCCCGGCAGCAGCAGCGATCGCGCGCGGTCAGTCAATGGAGCCCGCGGACCGAGATGGAGCGGATCTTTCAGGATTTCTTCAGAGATTTTAGAGATCTTGCTTCATGGAATCCGCGGTCGATGCTTTCATTGGCCTCGGCTTTTCCGACGGTCGAAATGGTTGAAGAGAAGGACAAGTATATCGTGAAGGTCGACACCCCCGGCATGGAGAAGGAAGACATCCGAATTTCGATTGCCGACAATACCCTTCAGCTCAGAGGAGAGGTCAAACAAGAAGAAGAGAGAGAGGATCGGAACTTTATTTACAGCGAACGGGTCTACGGGGCTTTCTCCCGCGACATCCCCCTCCCTTCGGCGGTGAATGCGGATCAGGTCCGCGCCACGGTGAAAAACGGCGTCTTGACGATCGAGTTGCCCAAGTCGAAGGAAGCGATGCCGAAAGAGATCAAGGTCGAATCTCAGAAATGAGGAGCTCCGGTGGCGATTGGGTCTCGCGAAGGCCCAATCGCTATTCGAAGAGAAGGAGAGGCTTACGGGGAGAGAATCTCTTTGGCCATCTGAATCGCCTCGGACGGCTCCTTCGCGATAAAGACCAACTTCGGCTTCAGCGCTTTGAAGAAGCGCTTTCCCTCCTCGTTCTCGGTCAGGAGGATCACCGGCGTGTTCGCTTTCAGCGCGAGCGCGACTTCGGAAGCGGTCCCGGTTCCCAGGCCGCAGGCGATGATCAGGTCGCTGGTGAGAGCGTTGATGTTGTTTCGCGCGCTCCCCATGTCGGTGATGATCGGAATGTCGACGGCGACTGAAATCAGGTTCCGATCCCGCGTCGGTAGAATCCCAAGGGTGAGTCCGCCGGCCTCTTTCGCCCCGAGGCTGGCGGCCTCCATCACCCCGGCGTTTCGGCCGCCGGTGAGCGTCACCCACCCTTCTTGCGCAATGAGCCGTCCCAGTTCAAAGGCGTTCCGAACGTGATCCTCCCGCGCCCGCTCCCCCGGCCCCATCACCCCGATGATGATTTTTCTCATGTTCGGTTGAACCTGTCTTCAACCCTCAACAGCCGTTCCATCTCCGATTCCTCCCTCCCGATTAAAGAAGCCTCTCGACCTCTTTTTCGATCGACTCCGGCTTGGTTGCCGGCGCGAAGCGCTCGATCGGCTTGCCCCCCTTGTCGATCAAGAATTTGGTGAAGTTCCATTTGATCGGCTCGGTGCCGAGGAGGCCGGGAAGCGCCTTTTTGAGATAATCAAAAAGGGGATGCGCCTGATCGCCGTTGACATCGACCTTGGCGAACATCGGGAAGGTCACCCCGTAGTTTTTCTTGCAGAACGCTTGGATCTCCGCCTCGCTCCCCGGCTCTTGTTTTCCGAACTGGTTGCAGGGGAAGCCGAGGACCGCAAAGCCCCGGTCTTGATATTTTTTGTGAAGCGCCTCGAGCCCCGCGTATTGCGGGGTGTAGCCGCACGCGCTGGCGGTATTGACGATCAGAAGCGCTTTCCCCTTGTACCGGTCGAGCGGGATTTCCTCGCCGGTGATCGCGCGGGCCTTGAATTCATGGACGGACGCTGCCATTCGATCCTCTCCTTTTCATGCGACGGTTTTCGGCGCCGGCCCTCATGAAGGCGATTTCAAAGGCCGGCGCTGCACTTGTGTATAAGCCAATTCGTAAAAGGAGTCAATCGCAGGTTTTTCTCACGATGGGGGGGGCTCAGGGGAAGGGGGCTCCTCTTTGACCAACCGGGGCGGTTTTTCCTCGAAGCGATAGGTGAGTGTTCGAGGGCACTCGACGTCCGGGTGGGTCGGGCTGTAGAGGCCGGCCGGATTCCTTTTGAAGAGCCACATCCGCAGATTGTAGTGGACCATCTCTTTCGGCATCAACGGATGCAGCCCCTCCATCGGTCCATCGAGCGGCTGCTCGAAGAGCGTGGGAGGCTCGTTGACCCCCATCGCCACCGGAATCAGCCACTCCGCCGCAGCCAATCGGAGCTGTCCTCCCTTCGGCTCGTAAATCAGGATCGGCGGGTAATCGGGGTTGGCCACCGTGCTCATCAGGCTGGTATTGAGAAAGCGGATCCCGACGCCGCCGGAGGGATACTCGATACACCCGACCATCGAGAGATAGCCTTCGCGGACCGCCGCGATCGGATCTTTATATTTCTCCAACGCGGCGCGCATCTTTGCAAGCTCGGAAGGGAGGGGTTGGGAAGCTTGTCTTTTCTTCTCCGCGGAGGAGGCGCACCCGACGACGATGAAAAGGGAGAGGAATAGAATCGGCCATCGTATGAAATCGAGAAGATGTTGAAACCGGTCCCGTCGACATTTTCTGTTCATGGGAAACTCTTCGTTGAGGATTCGTAAAGGAGGTGAACGCGGGCGCGGGCGAACCCGCAACGTTCTACGATCACTATACCAAGACCGATGAGCTTGGGAATGTCATCTCGATTACATTTGTTAAAGCTTGCCGAACAGCTTTTCCAGCAGCAGGTGGGTCGGAAGATAGACAACGACCGGGAGAAAGAGCATCAACAGGACGAGATAAAGGATCGGCGGCATCCATGTCTGCGGCTCGCTTCCGGGGCCGAAGACCCAGTTGATGTTTTTAGAGGGATCGGTGAAGAAGTAGGAGACCGGTAGGACGATCCAGGCCAGCAGCGTTTGCGCGAGAAAAGCGCGGCGGTCGTAGCCGAGGTGCGCCACCATCCAGACGAGGAGGATCGGAAGGAAGATGTGAAAGAGGGAGAGTCCCCGGAGGTAGCGCGGTTTGGACGAATCGAACATGTAGACGGCGAGGCCGATCGGCTCGGCGCCGCTAAGGAGCCGGACGAAGAAATCGATATTCCACGTCAACTCCAAAAGGAGAACCCCCACCGCCATCGTGCTAGCGAGGAATCGGCTCTCCAGCCAGAGGGCGGCGACGGCGGCCAGCAGGGCGATGTCCGAGAACCAGAGGAAGTTGGCCGGGCCGTAATGCGCCCAGTAGACCGGCACCAGAACGATCACAAAAACGGTGTAAGCGATCTTGATCCAGAGAGGAATCGCGCCGCCGTCGGGCCCCATCGCCGCCTCCGATACCATTCCCCTCAACATAGTCATTTCAGAGGAAACGAGTCAACCCCGGAGGTGGGATGCGTCATTGCGCAAGATTCGAACTTAAAAAGAATTGGATTCGGTCTACGTAAACGCCGACAGTCCCGTGATGTGCTCGCCGAGGATAAGCGTGTGGATGTCGTGCGTCCCTTCATAGGTGTAGACCGACTCCAGATTGCAGAGGTGCCGCGCGATTTGGTGCTCGTACATGATGCCGTTGGCGCCGAGGATGTCGCGGGCGACCCGCGCGATCCGGAGGGCATGAAACACATTGTTCCGCTTTCCCATCGAGATCTGGACGTGGCTCAACCGGCCTTGATCTTTGAGCCGCCCGAGACGAAGGGCGAGCGGCTGCATCTTCGTGATCTCGGTGAGCATCTCGACCAGCTTTTGCTGGACGAGTTGGTAGCCGGCGATCGGGCGGGTGAACTGGACCCGCTCCTTGGCGTAGGTCAACGCCCGATCGTAACAGGCCGCCGCCGCGCCGATCGCCCCCCAGGCGATCCCGTATCGGGCTTGATTCAGGCAGCGGAGGGTCGATTTGATCCCGTCGGTTCCCGGAAGGCGATTCGCCTCCGGAATGTGGACGTCCTGGAGGACCAACTCGCCGGTGTCGGAGGCGCGAAGAGAAAATTTATCGGTCACCTTGTTTTGTTGGAAGCCCGGGGTTCCCTTCTCCACCAGAAAACCGCGGATGATCTCCTGATCGTCCTTGGCCCAGATCAGCGCCACGTCGGCGATCGTCCCATTGGTGATCCACATCTTGGTCCCATTGAGAATATATTCGGCGCCGCGTTTCTCGGCGCGGGTGATCATCCCCTCCGGGTTCGAGCCGAAATCGGGCTCGGTCAGGCCGAAGCAGCCGATCGTCTCGCCCCGCGCCATCTTCGGGAGCCAGCGATCTTTCTGCGCTTCCGATCCGTACTCCGCGATCGGCCACATCACCAGGCCCGATTGAACCGAGACGAAACTCCGCAGGCCGGAATCGCCCCGCTCCAATTCTTGATTGATCAAGCCGTAGGCGACGCTGTTGAGCCCCGCGCAGCCGTATTTCGGATCGAGGTTGGCGCCGAGGAGCCCCATCGCGGCCATCTGCGGGATCAGCGTCATCGGAAAGGTCCCCGCCTCATAGTGGGGGACGATGATCGGAAGCACCTGCGCTTCGACCCACCGCCGGACTTCGTCGCGGATCATCCGCTCTTCCGGTTTCAGCTCGTCGTCCAGGTGGAGGAAATCGACCCCTTGAAAAGGCATCTTCGTCTTCCTATCAAGAGAGGAGCCGTGCATTCGGTGAAGATCGCAGGATCAGGCGGGGTGGGTATAACGCGCCTCAATCCTCTCCCGAATCCGGGCGCGGCTCTCTTCGGCGGAGAGATCGCGCGCCGCCTCGATCTGCGCCGCTTCGTCGGCGAGCGGATCGTCTTTGATCGCCTCCCGGAACCAGCGGGAGTAATCCCCCTGCCGGAGATGATGCATCCAGGTCTCGTTGTCCACCCCGTCCGCCAATTGGAGAAAGAGGGTGAGATTCTGCGCCCGCAAATTGAGTTTTCCCTCGGGCCCGCGGAAGTAGAAACTCTTGTCGGCGCCGAGCTCTCCCTCGGCATATTTGCGCAGGTGGCGGAGCCGCTCGCCGCGGGGGGGAATGCTGCGGAACCAGAACGGCTCGCTCTTCGGCCGCCGCCACCAGGCGATCGCCTCCCCCGGCTCCAGCGAGACCGGCGGGACCGACGGCGCGGGCTCCCCGAGCGTTTCGCTGAAGGTGCGAATCGTCTCTTCCGGGTTCGATCCGATCGCGATAATCAGGTCGATCGAGGCGAGGACGGCGCGCGATATGCGGTCGGGATGAACGGTGATCAGCAGGAACCCCTGGAGCTCTTTCGGGACGGTCAGGAGGGCGGGGGCCCAAGCGGCGGGAAGGAGGTGATGGGTCTCGTCGATCACGATCCAATGCGGCCGGCCGGTCCGCGCCCGCAATTCCATCACGGCGGTCAGCAGCCCTTCGAAATAAGCGGGCCGATCCTCCATCGTGATCCCCAGGAGGTTGATCGCCACATTTTGATCCGGCGCTTCGATGAGCTGGATCGCCTCCGCCACCGTCGGCGCGCGCTGGGGGGTTCCGAGGACCACCGCCCCCTCCAGGTTCTGGTAATCTCCCTCCGGGTCGATGATGCAAAATTGGTATCCTTTTTCCGAGAGCCGCTCGAGGAAACCGGTCGCCAGCGTCGATTTGCCCCCGCCCGAGGTGCCGGCGAGAAGGACGCTCACGCCATACGGCTTCAGTTGAACCGTCTCTTCCCCTTCGCGCCGGCCGAGGGGGACCTCATGCCGCGTCAGACGCGGCTCCAGATCGGCCAGATCGGCGGCCAGGAGATGATCGATCAGCTCGGTCACCCCGGCGCCGCGGCTCCCTTGGGTCACCCAGTCGGCCTGTTCTTTCAACGACGGGAGGGCGTTCGCGACCGCCACGGAGGCTTCACAGAGATGGAGAAAAGCATGGTCGTTCTCCGCGTCGCCGACGCCGACGGTGTTGTGCGGTGAGAGACCGAGCGCTTCGAGGGCGGCGGCGAGCCCGGTCGCCTTGTTCACCCCGGAGGGAAGAACCATCACCGCCCCTTTGTTGAAGATCACCTGAAGCTCCAGCCCCAGCTCGCGGATCGTTTCGAGGACCGCGGTCTCGTGCGGCGTCCAGGTCGCCACGATGACCCGTCCGACCGAGAGGGGACCGACTCCCCGAGCGCGCAGGGTCTCGGCAAAACGCGCCGGCGGCGCTTCGGCGAGAAGTTTGATCTCGCGGGTCGCCGGGCGATAAAGCAAGGCGCCGTTTTCGGCGACCACGCTTTCAAAAAGATCGACCTGCGGGAAGACCTGAAGGAGCTCGTCCAGCTCCCGGCCGGTGACGAGAATCAACCGCCGGCCGGAGTTCCGCAATCGTTCCAGCGCCGCCAATGTCGCTTCGTCTACCCGGCCTTCCGTGGCGAGTGTTCCGTCGTAATCGGTCGCAAGTGCGTAATAGCGCATCCAAATCCTTTCGAATAAAATTGTAACGTATTCGCTCGTTTGAATACCAGAGGGGCGCCTATCGCATCCCTCTTTAAATGAAAAAGACAACCGTGATCGAATGGAGATTATCCGGGCCGGCCCCGGGAGAGGCTCCCGAGCGCCCACCCGACGATGATCCCGAGCGCAAAGATGATGAAGAACATCAACGCGCGGGAGAGTGAAAAACTCCAGAGGAGGAACTGGAGGGTCACCGGTTCCACATTTTGAAGCACAAAGAGGATGACCAGAAAAAGAAGGGTGATTCCGATGAAGACCTTGATTTGTTTCACAGAGAAATCGACTCACTGAAGAGGGTGGAACGCGATTTCCTCCGCGTTGAATCTTAAACGGGAGGAAGTTAGGACGAAGGGGAGCAGTCCTTTCCTTTTTTGTATATTCTATTTCAGGGGAGAAGTCAATTCTCCGCCGGGAAATCCGGCGACGAGAATAGGCTGCTTTCAGTGGGAAGCGGTCAGCTTGAGCCCTAGAATTCCGGCGATAATCAGGATCAGGCTGACGATCCGGCCGATGTCGCGCGACTCCCCGAAGAGGAGGATGCCGATCAGCGCCGTGCCGGTCGCCCCGATTCCGGTCCAGACGGCATAGCCGGTGCCGACCGGAATCGTTTTCAACGCTTGGGCGAGAAGGATGAAGCTAAAGGCCATCGCGATGACGGTAAAGACGCTCGGCCGGAGACGGGTAAATCCCTCCGTATATTTCAGGCCGACCGCCCAGGCCACCTCGAAAAGGCCGGCGATAAAAAGATAAAACCAATCCATCGTGCATTTCCCTCCGGGATGATTGATTCGAGCCGCGATCCAAGCGGACTTCCTCTTGTATAGTCGAATTCATCGCCGGAGTCAATTTCGTTTGATCTTCTCCTCGGCTTCTTTTCGATCGCCCGGATGGGGCTGCGGTTTTTCCTGCTCGGCGGCGGCCTCCGGCTCCAAGTTCAATGCGGCAAGGATCGGAAAGTGGTCCGACCCGAAGTAAGGGAGCCGCTTCAACTCGATCAAGCGAAAATGCGGCGAATGAAAGACATGATCGAGCGGCCATCTCATGAATGGATACTTTGCGTGAAAGGTGTTGAGGAATGTCCGCCCGATCCGCGGATCGAGAAGGCCGCTGATCTTCCGGAAGAGCCGGGTGGTCCGCGACCAGGCGACATCGTTGAGGTCCCCCGCAACAATCACCGGCTTCTCAGATCCGCGAACCTCTTTTCCGACGATCAGCAACTCCACGTCCCGCTCCGTCGAGCGGGGATGCTGCGTCGGCGCCGGAGGGCGCGGGTGAAGACAGTGGAGCGCGATCTCCCGGCCCGACGGAAGCCGCACGCCGGTATGGATCGAGGGAACGTCTTCTTGAACAAGGAAACGGACCTGAGGACCGGATAATTCAAATCGAGAGTAGAGGAGCATCCCATAGGTGTTCTCAAGAGGATGACGGCCCATGAAGGGATGGCTCTTTTCCAAAAGATCCAACTCGCTCTGCCACCACCGATCGGCCTCGATGATCAGGATCAAATCGGGATCGGTCTGCCGGATGATCTCAAGGAGCCGCGGCCCGTTCCGGTTGGGCATACAGACGTTCGCGATCAGAAGGCGCAACGACGGTCCCTTCGAAGGTTGCCGGCTCTGTTGGACCTGCTTTTTCCAGAGGGGGGTGTAGGGGAGCATTCGTCCGATTTGATAGAGGGTCGAAGCGGCCAGAAGGACTATAAAAAGCGCTTCCCAAACGGAGCCCGACTCCCAAACAAGCGGATAGAGGATCAACACGGCGACGGCCAAAAGGGTGATCTGCAGGCGCGGAAAATCGAAAATGCGAATCCACCAGACCTCCATCCGGAGAAGGGGAAGGAGGGTCGCGAGGAGGGTGAAGGAACCGAGAAGGATTAAAGCCGCTTTCATGTCAAATTGTCCGCTTGAGAATGAACCTCTTCGCCCCCATTCGAGCATGGTTTAAAGAGGCCTACAATTTAGCTTATCCGAGAAGGGAAGATGACTGCAACGGAGAGAAATAAGATCGGGATGCTCAAAACCGGTCCGGCCGCCCGTTTACGGGCGGCCGGGTGCACAGACGTCGCGGGATAAATTTAAGGCGCTGCGGCGACGGGAGCGGCAAGCGCTTGGACGGGCGGCGGCGTATTTTCAATCGGAGAAATCGTCTGAAGATAAGCGAAGATCGATTTCAAATCTTCATCCGTCAGATTCCGATAAACCGGCCAAGGCATCGGCGGGAGGATGGGACGGCCGGTGTCTCGGTCTCTCCCGGTCCGGATCGCGGTGATAAACTCCTTCTCCGTCCAGGTCCCAAGGCCGGTCCGATCAGGCGTGAGGTTCTTGGCGTAGCTGATTCCCCACGGTCCGGCAAAGGCGGTGTTCGTGCCGGCGCCGATCCAGACCCAGGGACCTTCCAGCTTGGGCGGCGGGGGCATGACGATCTTTTCCGGGTGGCCCGACAGCGCCCGGGGCATGTCCGGACCGGGGCCGCCGTCTTTCATGACCCACGGCGTATGGCAATCGTGGCAGCCCGCCGTATTGACCAGGTACTCTCCCCGTTTGACCCGCTTGGATTGCGGCGAAGCCGGATCTTTTGCGATGCCAAGGCCGTTGTAAACCGTCCCGATGAGGAGGGACGTCAGGATCAACAGGCCGATCCGCTTGCGATGGTTTTTGAAGAAATCAACTTTTTCTGAAAATTTATTCATTGCTCTCCTCCCCCCTTGGCGCTTGCCGGAATAGTGGAATCGGTGATCGCAGACATTGTTACTCCAGCGGGATGCGGTTCTTCGCTTGTGCAAGCCACTGGTCGAACGTCTGCAGCTCCGGATTAAGCGCCCGGGAAACGGCGAGGTTGCGCGCGGCGCAGAAGTCGTCGTTGAAATCGCGCTTGAACTGGAACATGTTGCCGAGATCGTCGGCCCCCGGAAAACCGAAGCTGCGATAAACTTCCGGCGGCACGTCGTTGTAGCGGACTTCCCGGCCGAGGGCTTTGGTCAGGGAAGCGGCCATCTGGGCGCCGGTCAAATGCTCGCCGGCGATGCCGACTGTTTTGCCGATATACTCCGGCCCTTTCTTGAAGATGCCGAGGGCGCACTTGCCGATATCTTCGGCGGCGATCCCCGGGAGTTTTTTGTCTCCCATCGGCATGGTGATCGCAAGCTTTCCGTCCGGCCCTTTCTTGGGTCCCATTCCGAAGTAGATCATGTTGTCCCAGTAGAACGACGTCAACAGAATCGTCGTTGGGACGCCGGCCCGGGCGAAGAGCGGATCGGCCTCCCCCTTGCCGTCGAAATGGGGGACTTTGTATTTGCCGTGGAGGGTCGGCATCCGGTTGTCCGAGAGCGGGACCCATTTGCGGGTGTCTTCGAGGGTCGACCAGATGACGTGCTGAACGCCGGTTTGTTTGGCCGCCTCGGCCATGTTCTTGGCCTGGGCAATTTCTTTTTCGGCCGAAAAGTGCTCCCAGAAATTGGTGAGGCAGAATGCGCCGTAGGCGCCGTCGAATGCCTTCTTCACACTTTCCACATCGTCGATATCGGCCGCGACGACCTCGACCCCTTGTTGCGCCAGCGCTTTCGCTTTATCGGAGTTGACGTTTCGGGTCAGCGCCCGCGCTGCAAAGCCGCTCTCTTTATCATTCAAGATCGCGCGGACCAAGCCGCCCCCCTGTGCGCCGGTGGCGCCGACCACTGCGATGATTTTTTTATTGGCCATGATATCCTCCTCCATATGAGTTTAAGAAACAAAGTGAGCAACGAGAAAATACTTCTTTCGAAACTGAATCGAGTTATCTTAATTCAGGAAAAGAAGCGATTGCAAATGAGTCGATGTTTGAGACTCTCTTCGGTTGCCGGTTTCGGCGGTAAAGAATAGCAAAGCCCATACCAGGAAAACTGAACTCTGAGATCGAGCGGATAAAACAATTTAAAACAAAGCGTTGTAAATTGAGAGGGGATCTTTGAAGGAGAAAGTGCCCATCCGGATCTGCCGACATGCCGGCAGATGCCGACCGGCGGGCACTAAGAGGGGCGGGAGATGTTCAGCTTTTTCATTTTATGTTGAAGGGTGGTCCGTTTCATTCCGAGGCGGGCGGCCGCGCCGGAAGGGCCGGCGATGACCCAGTTTGTTTCGTTCAAAATCCGGAGGATATGTTCTCTCTCGGCGCTCTCAAGCGTGGAGACGCGGGAGTGGGGACCGGTTTCTGTAGAGAGGTTCAGTTCCGTCAAAGGAACGAAAAGGGTCGATTCTTGCGAGAGGATCACCGCACGTTCGATCATATTCTCAAGCTCCCGGATATTACCGGGCCAGTCATACCATGTCAGCGCTTCCATCGTCTCGGCGGAGATCGCCTCGATCTGTTTGTTCATCCGTCTCGAATATTTCTGGGCAAAGTATCTCACCAGTAAAGGGATGTCTTCGCGCCGCTCGCGCAGCGGCGGCAATAAGATCGGAAAGACATTCAGGCGATAGTAGAGGTCGCTTCGGAACGCTTTATCGGAAATCATCCGGGGCAGGTCGCGGTTCGTCGCCGTCACCAGGCGGACGTTGACCTTGATGGTTTTGGTGCTTCCGAGCCGCTCGAACTCTTGTTCCTGGAGCACCCGCAACAATTTTGCCTGCAGTTCCAGCGGAATGTCTCCGACTTCATCCATAAACAAGGTTCCCTGATGGGCCAGCTCGAACCGGCCGATCTTCTGTGCGATGGCGCCGGTGAAGGCCCCCCGTTCATGGCCGAAGAGCTCGCTCTCCAACAAGCCCATCGGGATCGCCGCGCAGTTGATCTTCACGAAGGTCCGCTCGCGCCGCCCGCTTAAGTTGTGAATCGCGCGCGCGATCAGCTCCTTGCCGGTGCCGGTTTCTCCCTGGATCAGCACCGTCGAGTCGGTCGAGGCGACCGTCTCCGCCTGCTTCAAAACACGCTTCAGCGCCTTGCTCTCTCCGATGATCTCCGTAAAATTATGCTCGGTGTGAATTTCGTCTTCTAAGTAGAGTTTTTCCTGCGCCAGCTTGTCTTTGAGCCGGCTGATTTCTTGGTAGGCCAGGACGTTCTCGACGGCCACGGCGACCTGTCTTCCCACCTGCTCCAAGAATTCCAGATCTTCCCGATCCCATGCTTCGCTTTTCGAGCTGGTGAATCCCATCGCCCCCAGCTTGCGAAGGGCGGTCGTCAATGGGACGAAACAACAGGAGCGGGCGCCGTCTTCCCGCATCAGCTGAATGACCCTGGACCAACGCACTTCTTTGGAAAGATCGGGAACAAGAACAGACCGCTGGTTTTTCCAGACGAACCCGTCCGGACACGCTTCGATCGGGGCTTCGAGGCCCCCGACGATCTCGGCGGGAACATTGGCCTGAAGGGTGTGCAGCCGCATCAGATTGCGATCGGGATCATAGAGCGAGAGGGCCACATAATTCACATGAACGACCGCGGGAAGTCGCTGCGCCAACTCTCGGAACAATTCGTCCAGATCCCGGCGAAGGGAGATCACCTCCGCGACCTCCAGTAAAGAGCGGTATCGCCGGGCCTGGCGATCGGATGTTTGGGTTAAGTGATGGTTCATCAGCGGGGCGCTTTCTCGTGCGGAAATGAACGGGGATATCTTAATTCAGAAGAGAAGAGATTGCAATGAGGGGATGTAAAAATCCTGGATCTCATAAAGGGGTCTATGGAGAAAGATCAGGCGAAGCGTCTTTCCTTTTCCGGGGAGGAATCCCCTTCGATAAAAGCGCGGACCTTGGAGAGGGCTTCCTGATCGCCTAAGATCAACAACGTATCCTCCGGCTCAAGGACCGTCCCGCCGGTGGAGACGAGGAATTCATCCTTTCTCCTGATTAAAACGATCAAGGCCTCTCTGGGAAAGCCGACATCCACGATCTGTTTGCCGACCACGGGAGAACGGCTCGGGATTTTTATCTCAATCAGCTCCCCCTTGACCCTTTCATTGGGGCCATAGGTGATCGGATAGGGAGACCGGTCGGGAAGGGGGGCTTCGACCCCGAGTTTTCTTGCGACCCAGGGGATCGACGATCCTTGCAAAAGGGCGGAGGTCAGGACGATAAAAAAGACGAGGTTGAAGAGGGTATCGGCCTGGGGAACACCGGCCAGCAGCGGGAAGGTCGCTAAAACGATCGGAACCGCGCCGCGCAGTCCCACCCAGGCCATCAAAAGTTTCTCTTTAATGTCCATTTTGAATGGAGAGAGGGTTAAAAAGACGGCGAGCGGCCGGGCGATGAAAATCAGAAAGGCCGAAATGAAGAGGCCGGCCCCGATGACCGGAACGAGCTGCGATGGAAAGACCAGCAGCCCCAGGGTCAAGAACATCGTAATCTGCATCAGCCAAGCGACCCCGTCCTGAAAGCGCATCAAGCTCTTCTTATGGATGAAGTCGCTGTTCCCCATCATCAGGCCGGCGACATAAACCGCCAAGAACCCATTTCCTCCAAGCGAGGCGGTCGCCCCATACGTGAGGAGAACCAAAGAGAGGGTCAGCACCGGATAGAGCCCTTCATACTCCAGCCGCATCCGGTTGACCAGATAGGTCATCCCCTTCCCCATGGCATACCCGAGCAGGGCGCCGACCGCCATCTGTTGAACGAACATCGGGATCAGATCGAACATGGAGGCGGTTGGATCGGACAAGAGGCGAATCAGTCCGATGGTGAGGAAGACCGCCATCGGATCGTTGCTTCCCGATTCGAGCTCCAGCAGCGGCTTTAAATTTCCCCGCAAGCTGACATTCTTCGACCGGAGGACCGCGAAAACCGCCGCCGCATCGGTCGAGGAGACGATCGCCCCGAGAAGCATCCCTTGAATAAATGAGAGATCGAGGATCAGCATGGCAAAGAGGCCGACCAGCACCGCCGTGATCAGGACGCCGAGCGTGGAGAGAACGAGGCCTTTTCCGAGGACCGGACGGACCCTTCTCCAATCGGTATCGAGACCGCCGGCAAAGAGAATAAAGGAGAGGGCGATAACGCCGAGCGACTGGGCCAGCCGGAAATCGGCAAATTCGATCCCCCCGGGGCCGTCCGATCCGGCGAGCATGCCGATGAGGATGAAGAGGAGAAGAGAGGGAACCCCCAATCTCCCCGATGCTTTGCTGGCGAAGACGCTGATCAGAATGAGAACAGAGGCTCCGACGAGAATGTATTCAATGTGGAAATCAGAGATCATTGCGCAAACGTCTTTCTTTTACGGCTTCGGCGGGAAACGCCGGCCTTCTATCTTCTATAAGGAATGATCGAAGAAGTGAGAGGGAAAGGAAAACGTCGATCGATTTCTTATGTCGGGAAATCACTCGAAATGTTAAAATATGACGCCGAAAAAGGCAAGGGCGAACTCCTTTTTTGAGACGCAGGATTCAATCCGGGCCTGCGCGTTTCCTCTTTTTTATTGCCGCGCGGGCCTTGGGCCTGACGACATACACCGGGCAGGGGGCCTTTTGCGCCACCCGCTCGGCCACGCTCCCCATCATGAAGCGGTCGAGGCCGGTCCGGCCTTGCGTGCCGAGCACGATCAGATCGGCCGAGGTTTCTTCGGCGGATCTGAGAATTTCGTAGAACGGAATCCCTTCTTTCAAAATCGGATGAACCTTGATCCCTTTGCGACCGACCTCTTTGGCAAGGGCCATCAGCTTCCGGCGCTCCTTCTCCCTGACCGCTTTAATCCATTCGAGGACCACGATGTTCCCGGCGCCGATACGGCTCGACGCGGCCGGATTGTAGACCGGTTGCTCGAACACATGGAACAGATAGATCTCCGCCCCGATTTTTTTTGCCAAATAAACGGCATGGTCGAGGGCCTCTTTTGAATAATCCGAAAAGTCGGTTGCCATTAAAATTCGACGCAGGATCGCCATCATTCATTCTTCTTTTTTCGACGCAGTTGATCAGACGGGGTGTCTTCTCTGCTGATGCATCGACGCTGCACGTTCATTCATGCGGTGATCAGGCCGGCTTCCGATCCCACCGGAATTTCCGCTCCGATTCTCTGATTGGAACATCGTTGATGCTCGCCTCGCGTCTTCTCATCAAGCCATTGTCGGCGAATTCCCACTGCTCATTTCCATGAGAGCGATACCAGCATCCGGCATTGTCATGCCATTCATATTCAAAACGAACCGAAATTCGATTATCGGTAAAGCTCCAGAGTTCTTTCTTGAGGCGATAATCGAGCTCCTTTTCCCATTTCCGTTTGAGAAATTCTTTGATCTTCTCTCGGCCGCTGAAAAATTCCGATCGATTCCGCCACTGTGAGTCTTCGGTGTAAGCACCAGCGACCCGCTCCGGATCGCGGCTGTTCCAGGCATCTTCGGCCGCCTGGACTTTTTTCTTTGCCGACTCCAGGGTAAACGGGGGAAGCGGGGGTCGTGTTTCCATCTGTGGATATTCTCCTTTCTCGGTGAATGTGAAAAGATGTTGTGACACCTGCCGGCCGACAACCAAAGTGATCCGTCTAGAAGATCGACCGCACCACACAGCCGTCGACCCGAAGGGCGGCGCCGACCGCCGGCGCCTGCTCGATCAGCCGATTGCATCCCGCCGCCAATCCAATGCCGGCGGTCGATCCGGTCACCAGGACGCGTTTTCCATAAAGCCCCAGGTCCATGAATCTCCTTTCATTTCTTTTTCAGTCGATATGGAGAGGTCATCAGGAAAGGTTTATTCTTCCGATGCCGTCATGAAGGGTTCTTCTCCCCGGAGCAAGTTTTCCACCACCGCATGAACCTGCTCATACGCAAGCGCGCCCCTCACGGCCGTTGCATCGGACAAGGCCGCGTCCCTTCGGCGAAGAAGCATCGTTGGGACGGCGGAAATCCCGAGCGCCTGCGCAAGCCGCTCGTCCTCCAAAACCGGTTCGGTGTAGCGGCCCGTTTCCAGGGCGCGCCGAAGCGGTTCTTCTTTTATCCCGGCCGAGGCGGCGATCTCCAGCAGAATTTCCATCTGTCCGATGTTCCGGCCTTCCTCAAAAAAGGCGCGGAAAATCGCCCGGTGCATCGGATCGAATTTCCCTTCGTCGCGCGCATGCGCCGCCGCTTCGAACGCTTTTCGGCTGTGGGGTTGCACCGGCGGAAGATGAAGGATCATGCCGCGCCGCTCCGCCATCGGGTAGACCGAACGGGCCCAGGTCGTTTTTAAATAATCGCCGGCCGGGTCGAGGGTGGGAACCGGCTCGGGCCGCAACTCGAACGCGCGCCAATGGATCTGAAGGGCCGGCCCGAACGCTTCTTGAAGCCGGTCGAGCACCGGGACCTCCAGATAGCAGAACGGGCAGACATAGTCGCTCCAGACGTCGATGTGAATCTGAGGTTCAACAGTCATTCTGTTCCAAGGTTCAGCCGGGTCCTTCAAAGGCGCTTTTATTTAGTTTGACGGCCATCTCATTTCCCTCCTGATGAAGACGTGGCGGCGTCGTTTGGTTCTGTATAATCCAACCCTCCACACCGAGTCAATCACTGAAAGGAATGAGTGAGAGGATTGAGGATGATCGAAAGCAGCGCGCCCGCGAGGATCAATCGTGCGCTTACGGCAGTGTCTTTCAATGAGTTTTGTGCGTGAACCGGTTCCGCTTCGGTTGCGCTCATTGGTGCGATCTCTGTCCGGCTGTTTTCATGGAGAACGTCAGCCGACGCCCTGAAGCCGGGTAAGCCAGCGTTCAATGCCGGTGAAAATCATCTCGACGGCAAACGAGCCGACGAAGAGCGCCGTCACCCTCCCGGCGATCTCGCTGTACCGTTGGACCAGGGGCTCGTTTCGATTCCGGAAAAAATCGTGGAAAATTTTGATCAGCAGGATCGCGGCGATCGAAAACAAAAGGGCGAGCCCGATGGCGCTCGCGGCCATGGGGAAGTTCAGGCGGCTGCCGATGACGACGCTCGCGCTGATCGTCCCCGGTCCGACCATAAACGGCATCGCGATCGCCGCCGAGACCTGGCCCGACTCGGGACGGAGCGCCTGGATCGGCGGCCCGACGCCGAGAATCAGCCGGATGCCGGCGATCAGGAAGGTGATCCCGCCGAAGATGAGAAACGACGAGAAGCGAACCTGCATGACGTTTTCGAACACGGCGTCCCCCGTCCATGCAAAAAGCAGGAAGATCGTAAAGCTGATCATCCCGGCGCGGATCAACTGTCTTGCAAAATAGGAGAACGTCAGCCCTTTCACCAGCTCCATCAAATAGACGCTCATGATAAACGGGTTTAAAAGAACGAAAAGAAGAAGAAGCGATCTGGAAAATGTGTCCATCTTTGTCCCTCGATGTTCAAGACGGTCCGCCCTGTCCTCGCAGCATACCGGTCTGTGCCGCTCGGGTCAACCCCAGACAGGCGTTCTTCTTCGGGCGAGCGAAAAACAACCAAGACGCCTCAAAAAAATTTCTCTTTCGGACGGCGTTTTATATCGCCCCAATCTCCCATAGAGTCAACGACTTCAACGAAGAGAGGATCTCGAAGAGCGGTCCCGCGTCGCATCGAATCGGGCCGAACGGGCACAAACGGCTTGACAGCTCTTCCGTTCCTGTGCTAGGTTGAAATCCTGGCTTGCGATTGCCTCGGTCGGTGTATTCTTAAATGGGATATACCGCCCTGAGTGAAGCGCGATTCAAAACGCGTCAAGGTCGCAATCCGGGCGCTGAACGCTTTTATGCCGATCCCCCAGGGCATCGGCCTCCGCCGCCGAAATAGAAATCTGTCGAACGCGCAGAAGAGGCATAAAGGCTTGCAATTCTCCTTGCGAGATAAAGCGCCGGGGTCGGTCCGTCGTTCCTGAAAAACCGTCGGTCATGATCCTTGCTCGACGCCAATAATGTCCCGTAATAAGGACTGCCGCCGCACAACATCTCTATCCTCCGCGACGGCGCCTCGTCGAGAACCGTAGCAACAATCAGCACGCAAAAACCGAATCATCGTCCGCGAGAGAATCAATGGACCTTCTCTTCGCCGGAATATTTATTTATCACTCATCACCGCCCGCGCATCGCCGCCGTGAAAACGAAGGGGGGAGAACTATTTTTTTTCGAAAGCCGACGATCGAAGACGGATCCGACATCTGGAAATTGGCGAAGGATTCCGAAATCTTGGACCTCAACTCGGCTTACTGCTATCTCCTGCTCTGCAAACATTTTTCCGAGACCTGCGTGGTCGCCGAATCGGGCGGCCGCCTCGCCGGCTTCGTCACCGCCTTCCGTCCCCCTGCTTCCCCCGACGTTCTTTTCATCTGGCAGATCGGCGTCGCGGGCGCGATGCGGCGGCAGGGGCTCGGCCGCGCGTTGCTGAAGGATCTGTTGCGGCGGGAAGCGAGCCGAGGAGTCTCTTTTCTGGAAACGACGATCACCCCTTCGAACCATCCCTCCAAGGCCCTTTTCGCTTCCCTCGCGCGCAGCCTGAATACCCCCTATGTCGAGGAGAAAGGGTTTCCAGAAAGTCTTTTTCCGGAAGGGAACCATCAAGCGGAAGACCTGATCCGGGTGGGTCCGTTTGATCCACTCAAACTAGACTGAGAAAGGAGCGTTATGGAGATAACCGAACGTATCGAATCGAGAGTGCGGAGCTACTGTCACAGTTTTCCGGCCGTTTTCGACAAAGCGGAGGGATGCTTCATGTACGACACCCAGGGCCGGGAATATGTCGACTTTTTCAGCGGCGCGGGAGCGCTGAACTACGGACACAATCCGCCCCACATGAAAGAGAAACTGCTCGAATATATCGAGCGAAACGGACTGACCCACAGCCTCGATATGGTCTCCACCGCGAAAGAGCGGCTGCTCGGTCAATTCTCATCGACCATTCTCGAGCCGCGCGGTCTGGAGTATAAAATCCAGTTCCCCGGCCCCACCGGCACCAACGCCGTCGAAGCCGCGCTCAAACTGGCCCGCAAGATCACCGGAAGAAAAAAAATCATCTCGTTCACCAATGCGTTCCATGGGATGAGCCTCGGGTCGCTCTCGGTCACAGGCAATGCATTCAAACGCAACGGGGCCGGCATTCCCTTGATGCTGTCGGACACCATGCCGTTCTGCGGTTATTTCGGCGAAGAGCTCGACACCATCGACTACATGGAGCGTTTCCTCAGCGACACCGGAAGCGGCGTCGATCTGGCCGCGGCGGTCATCGTGGAGAGCGTGCAGGCCGAGGGGGGGATCAACGTGGCGGCGTTCGATTGGCTGCAGCGTCTGGCCGAGCTTTGCCGGCGCCACGGCATGCTGTTGATCTTCGATGAAATTCAGGTCGGCTGCGGCCGGACGGGGCCCTTCTTCAGCTTCGAGCCGGCGGGCCTGGAGCCCGACATTGTCTGCCTCTCCAAGTCGATCAGCGGATACGGTCTGCCGATGGCGCTCACCCTGATCAAGCCGGCGTGGGACCAGTGGGAGCCGGGCGAGCACAACGGCACCTTCCGCGGGCACAATCTTGCGTTCATCACGGCGGCCGAGGCGTTGACCTATTGGAAATCCGACCGCTTCACGGAGGAGATACAGAAAAAGGGGAAGGCGGTTCACCGGCGCCTGCAAGAGATCGCCGACCAATATTCCCGGGTTTTTCAGCCTCCCCGGGGCCGCGGGATGATTCAAGGGCTCCCCTGCTCTCAGGCCGGTTTGGCCAAAAAGATCACCCGCACGGCGTTCGACCGCGGCCTGATCATGGAGACGGCCGGCCCCGAAGACAACGTCCTCAAGTTCATGCCGCCGCTGATTATCGATGAAGAAACCCTCACGCGGGGCCTGGAGATCGCCGTAGAAAGCATCGAGGAGGTCGTGGGCCGAGCGGCGCCTTCTTCGAACACGGTCGCCCTCGGCTCGGCAGCGGAACGGAGGGAGACGATATGATCGTTCGCAGATTGCATGAAATCGAGGGGACGGAAAGAGAGGTGAAGGCGCCGACCTTCACGAGCCGGCGCTTCCTGCTCAAAAGGGACGGGACCGGCTTCTCGCTGCACGATACGATCCTTTATGCCGGAACGGAGACGGTCATCTGGTACAAACATCATCTGGAGGCGGTCTACTGCATCGAAGGAGAGGGGGAGCTGGAGGTCGTTCCGGAAGGGCCGTCGTTCCGGATCGGGCCGGGGACGATGTACACCCTAAACGGCCACGAAAAACATCTTCTTCGCGCGAAAACCGATCTGCGGATGATCTGCGTCTTCACCCCGGCCCTCACCGGCCGGGAGGTCCACGATCACGAAGGGACCTATCCGCTTCTGCAGGAGGAGCAATTGCGCTCCGAGTCGTTCTCTGAAATTGCGATGGAAAAGAAAGGAGGTCATTGATGAGATCCGAAAGCGCAACGAAACCGCAAGAGACCCGGGAGGATCGCTATCCCTCGCGCGTCTATGAAACCCCTCGGATGACGGAGCGGACCGACCCGGTCGTCCACGGAACCGCCGCCGGCCCGCTGACGCCGGAGGAAGTCGCCTTCTTCGAGAAAAACGGCTACCTCTCTTTTCAGGGGGTCTTCTCTTCCGAAGAGGCGGCGACCTATCTGGAGGAGCTGCGCCGGCTCTCTCTCAGCCCGGAGGTCAAAGGGGCCGCCGAGACGGTCCTGGAGCCCGACAGCGAAGCGGTCCGCTCCATCTTCAACGTGCACCGGAGCAACCCGCTGCTGCGGCGGTTGGCGTGCGACCGGCGGATCGTGGAGATCATGATCCAGCTGCTGGGGGGGGCCGTCTACATGCATCAGTCCCGGATCAACTACAAGCCGGGCTTCCGGGGCAAAGAGTTCGACTGGCACTCCGATTTCGAAACCTGGCACGTCGAGGACGGCATGCCGGGAATGCGGGCGATCAGCTGCTCCGTAAACCTGACCGAAAACAACCCGTACAACGGCCCGCTGATGCTGATTCCCGGCTCCCACAGGCATTATGTCTCGTGCGTCGGCGAGACCCCGGACGACCACTACAAACAGTCGCTCAGAAAGCAGGATTACGGGGTGCCCGATCGCGAGAGCCTTCGCCGTCTGGTCGATCTGGGGGGAATCGTCGCGCCGACCGGCCCCCCCGGCTCGCTGGTCCTCTTCGAGTGCAACATGATGCATGGATCGAACTCGAACATCACCCCCTGGCCGCGGAGCAACGTCTTCTTCGTCTACAACAGCGTCGAGAACGCCCTGGGAGCCCCTTACGGCGGAACGACCCCCCGGCCCGATTTCATCGCCAGCCGCGATTTCACGCCGGTTCCTTCCGGGCAGGCCGCCGGATCAACCGCCTCATGAGCGGATCATGAAGATCGTCGGGAGATCCGCCGCGGGATGGATGGTTCTGGTCGGGCTGCTCCTCGCGACCGGCTGCGACCGCGGCCGGCAGGAGTCGGCCTCTTTCTCGACGACGCTGGAGCGGGTCCGGAGTCAGGGGAAGATCCGCCTCGGCTACGCCAACGAGGCGCCGTACGCCTACTACGACACCGCGGCGGGGAAGCTGACCGGCGAGGCGCCGGAGATCGCGCGGGCGGTGCTCGGCGAGATGGGGGTGACCGAAGTGGAAGGGGTTCTGACCGAATTCGGGGCGCTGATTCCCGGCCTTAAGGCCGGCCGATTCGACATCATCGCGGCCGGGATGTATATCACCCCCGCGCGCTGCCGGGAGATCGCCTTTTCAAACCCGACCTATGGACTCGGCGAGGCCTTTCTCGTCAAAGCGGGAAACCCGCTTGGCCTGCACAGCTACGAGGAGGCGGCGGCCCACCCGACCGCGCGATTGGGGGTGGTCGCCGGGGCCGTGGAGCGTCGATATGCGCAGGCGACCGGTGTCCCCGAAAGCCGGATTGCGGTGCTCCCCGATGCGCCGAGCGCCGTCGCGGCGGTCCAGGCGGGTCGGGTCGACGCCTACGCCGGAACCAGCTTGACGATTCAGAATCTCCTCAGCAAAGCGCGCGATCCAGGCATTGAGCGGGCGGAGCCGTTCAGAGATCCGATCATCGACGGCAAAACCGTGATCGGCTACGGGGCGTTCGGCCTCCGCAAAGAAGATACGGCGCTGTTGAACGAATTCAACGCGCATTTGGAGCGGTTCATCGGCTCGCCGCGGCATCTGGCGGTCGTGGCGCCGTTCGGGTTCACCGAAGCCGATCTGCCCGGAGAGATCACGGCGGAGGCGCTCTGCAGGCCGTAAGTTCCCACCGTGCCCGTTTAATGAAACGCGCAACCCGGAGGAAGAAAGAGCGTGCTTGAGCTTTTTCACTTCTTGCCCCCCCTGCTCTCCGGCCTTTGGGTGACGATCCAGCTCGCCTTCGGGGGTTCCATCTTGGCGGTCCTGGCCGCCTTTGCGGTCGGTTTGTTGCGACTCTCACGAAAGGCCGGGTTGCGGATCGCCGCCACGGCCTATACCGATTTTTTCCGCGGCACCTCGGCGCTGGTGCAGCTCTTTTGGGTCTACTTCGCCCTCCCCTTTTGGGGGGTTGAATTGGACGCCATGACCGCTGGCATCGTGGTCCTGGGGCTGAACCACGGCGCCTACGGGGCCGAAGTGGTCCGCGGTGCCGTCCAGGCGGTTCCCAGGCCCCAATATGAAGCGGCCGCCGCGCTCAATTTTACGGAGCGTCAGACGTTGTGGCGGATCATCCTGCCGCAGGCGCTGCCGGCGATGCTTCCTCCGTTCGGCAATCTGTTGATCGAGCTTCTCAAGAGCACGGCGCTGGTCTCGATGATCACCCTGGGCGACCTGACCTTCCAGGGGCAGATCCTGCGGGCCGCCACGCTTCGCTCGGGAGAAATTTTCACCCTGGTCCTTTTGCTCTATTTTATGCTGGCGCTGTCGATCTCGTTCGGCGTAAGACGATTGGAGCGGAGACTCGCCGTCGGCCGTGTCCGGCGGCGCCCGATGGTCGCGGCCGATGTTTGACTGGGAATTTGCAATCTCGATTCTGCCGGCGCTGTTGAAGGCGCTCCGGGTCACCCTTCAGGCGACCCTGGTCGGGATCTCCATCGCCCTGCTGCTCGGCCTGGTTTGGGCCTTTCTCGGCCATTCCGGACGGGGCTTGCCGGCCAAAGTGACGGCCGCCTCGGTGGAGTTCATCCGGAGCACGCCGCTGCTGGTGCAGATCTATTTTCTCTTTTATGTGGCGCCGAATTTCGGCCTGACCTTGTCCCCCTTTTCGGCGGGGACCCTCGCCCTCGGCCTCCACTACAGCGCCTATACCGCGGAAGTTTACCGGGCGGGGATCGAGGGGGTTCCTTCGGGACAGTGGGAGGCCGCGCTCTCCTTGAACATGGGCCGGTTTCTCACCTGGCGGTCGGTCATTCTCCCTCAGGCGATTCCGCCGGTGATTCCCGCCCTCGGCAACTACCTGGTGGCGATGTTCAAGGAGACGCCGCTGCTGGCCGCGATCACCGTCATGGAGCTGCTGCAGACGGCGAAGATCATCGGGGCGCAGACGTTCCGTTATCTCGAGCCGCTGACCCTCGTCGGCCTGCTCTTCCTCGCCGTCAGCCTGGTCGCGTCGAGGCTGGTTCGAAGACTGGAGGTGCGGTTTGGAAGCCGCTGACCGCGAGCGCGGCGCGCCCCCTCCGATCATCCGGATGCGGGACGTCCGGAAGTCGTTCGGGGATCTGGCGGTGCTGCGCGGCTTGGATCTGGAGATTCCCCCGTCTCAAAAAGTCGCCCTGATCGGTCCGAGCGGCTCGGGAAAATCGACCGTCCTGCGCGCTTTGATGACGCTGGAGAAGATCGATTCGGGAACCATCGAGATCGACGGCGACCCGATCTGGACCCTGGTGAAGAACGGCCGGGAGGTCCCGGCGAACGCCGCGCATCTGCGCAAGATCCGGAGCAAGGTCGATATGGTTTTTCAGCAATTCAACCTTTTTCCGCATATGACGGTCCTGCGCAACGTCACCGAGGCGCCGATCCATGTCCTTCGTCTTCCCCGCGAGGAGGCGGTGAAAAACGCCATGGCGCTGCTCGAACAGGTCGGATTGCCCGACAAGGCGGAGGCCTATCCGGCGCAGCTCTCGGGCGGGCAAAAGCAGCGGGTCGCCATCGCCCGCGCCCTGGCGATGCGACCCAAAATCATGCTCTTCGACGAGGTGACGTCGGCGCTCGACCCGGAGCGGGTCGGAGAGGTGCTGGCGGTGATCCGGCGATTGGCCCTGGAGACGGAAATGACGCTGCTGATCGTCACCCATGAAATGGGGTTCGCGCGGGAGATCGCCGACCGCGTCATCTTCATGGATGAAGGCCGCATCGTGGAGGACGATCTTCCCGAGAAGATCTTCTCCGAACCGAAGCACGAGAGGACCCGGGAATTTCTCAAAAGAGTTCTTCGGCCTCTGGAACCGCCCCGATAAAACAGCGGGCGATCAACCAATAAATAGGAGGATTACTGATGCAGGATGTTGTCCAGATCCATTACCGGAGGTTGGCGCAAAAGTACGACGGGTTTCTCTACTACTCGCCCGGTTTTGTCCGCGCTCTGACGGAGAAAATGATCGACAAGCTCCGCCTTCGGGAATCGGACACCTTCGTCGATCTCGGCTGCGGGACCGGAATGTACTCGCTCGATATTCTTAAGCAGGTCCCGTTGAAAAATAAGATTATCGGCGTCGATCCGTTCGCCGAAATGCTCGCCCAGATTCCGCAAGAGGCGCCGATGGAGCGCCATCCGCTCGACGCGGTCGTTTTCTCCGAGCGCCCCGGAAGCTACGATAAGGTTCTGATCAAAGAGACGGTTCACCACATCCAGGACAAGGAGAGGCTCTTCCGCAATCTGCACCAGCGCCTCACCCCCGGGGGCATTCTTCTTCTGGTCCATGTGCCGCCGAAGGTCCAATACCCGCTTTTCCAGAAAGCGCTTCAGAAATGCGAGCGTTGGCACGCCGATCCCGACGATCTCGTCCGGCTGCTCGGCGAGGCCGGCTTTCGGGTCGAGCGGGACGCGCTCGACTATCCGCATGCGATTCCCAAAGAGAAATATTTCCAGATGGTCGAAAGCTGTTACATGTCTGTGTTGTCCAGCTTCAGCAAAGAAGAGATCCAGGAAGGGCTGGCCGAGATGGAAAAAAGATACGCCGATCGAACCGTCTTGGAGTTCACCGATCATTTCGACTATATCGCGGGGGTCAAAGCCTGACTTTTTTCCGTAAAGGATGAAGATCAAGGGTCCGCGAGGCGGGTCAGGTTCGCCGTCGAGTCTCATTCGAACGACTCGACGGCGAATTTGTGTGGACGGGATCTGCCGGATCTACTCCCGAGCGTTCGGATTGAGGGCGTAGGTTCCCATCAGCGTGGCTTTATCGAGGATATGGCCTTGCATCGCCTTGAGCGCGTCGGGCCCGTTGAACCGCTCCGGCATCTCGAGCGACGGGACGTTGAGCGCATAAACGGTAAAGTGGTAGTGATGAAGCCGCTCGTCGTTGAAGGGGGGCCACGGCCCATCGTAGCCGCCATAGTCACCGCCCATCTGAGGGTCCTCGCCAAACCAGTCTTTGTAGCTGTTGATCCCGCGCGCGCCGTAGGCGACTTTTCCCGGCTTCTTTCCCTTGGGGGTGAAGCCGTCGGAGTCTTGCCCTTCGGCCAGCTCGGTCACGTTCGCCGGAATGTCGACGAGGACCCAGTGATAGAAATCGACGCGGGGCAAATCGTACGGCACGGTTCGGTCCGGCTTGTTGACGTCGTCGGGCTTCGACGGCACGTCGGGGTCGTGGGCGATAATTGCGAATGACTTGGTATTTTCCGGAAAGTCGGACCAAGAGATATGCGGGCTCTTGTTCTGTCCCGGAACGGGACCGCTCGGTCCCGGAACGCCCGCGGCGTTCGCTTCGGGAATACGTTTGTTGTTCTGAATGGAGCGGCTGGTCACTTTCATCGGATTTTCCTCCTCCCTGTGCTTCAGAGTGTTCGTCCCTATAAATCGACCGACTTTTCGTTTGATGCTCTCGATCTATCCCGGAAGCTTGGCCGCAAGGACATCGACCTTCTGGATGTCGGGGGGCTTCGCCAAAAGCTCGGGCGCCTTGGCCATCAGCGCCGCGGCGACGCGGCCCGAGAGGTGCGCCTGCCGCCCCGCCTCATCCGGGAAGGCGTCGAAAATGCCGAATGTCGACGGCCCCAATCGGATGGCAAACCATGCAGTTGTGGCCGGCTCTTCTTGGACGATCGACAAGCCTCCGCGAAGGAAATCTTCCACTTCTTTTTCTTTTCCGGGTTTTGCTTCCAGTCGAACCAACAGCGCGACTTTGGCCATGGCGGTTCTCCTTATTTAGGGTTGGCGCCTTGTTAGGCGACTTATGTTGATCAGGATGTTCATTAGAAAAGGGGACAGATCTATTTATAATCGATACGTTTTACCAACTCAAACGATCCCAGCAGGTTCACCGCACCATTCAACATGACCTCCACCCGGTGCGTTCCGGGATAGTGCTTCCGCGTCGTCATCTCCGTCAACGAGATTGTCTTTCCGAGCGGGAGGGTTTCTTTCGGGGCGAGCTCGATTGTTTTGAGTTTAAAAACTTTCGGGCTGGTTTTGCCGTCGGCCTTCACGAAGTGGACGCGGAAATCAACCAGCACCCGTTGCCGCCGCGAGCCCTTGTTCACCACTTCAAAACCGATCGTGACCGAGCCGCCTGTTCGGGGACGTTTCGGTCTGATGGTGGCGTTGCGAATCGCCACGTTGACCTTCTTGCCGAAGCCCAGAACGCCGAGCGCGCCCGGCTCGCCCCGTTTGATCGCCGAACGGAGTGCGTGACGAATCAGCCGGCGACGCTCTTCCGTTGCATCGGTCATCCAGCGCCGGACCGTTTCCACCAGCAGGGCCGGGTGGTCTTTACCGATGTCGTTGAGGTTGTTTGCCACGGAGCGGCGGACATAAAGCTCCGGGTCATCCTTCAGCAACTCCAGCAGCGCGAGGACCGGGCGCGGCTCTTTCTGGAATGCGCGCAGCCGCGGCGCCCAGGGCAGGCGTGGTCGTGTTCCCTCGGAGACGAGCCGGCGGACATGGGGACTGGAATCTTTCGTCCATCTTTCGAGGTGATCGAGCGTCTGCTCCGGGTAGCGGACGAGGAAGGGGCGAATGCTGAACTCGGCGGTGAATCGCTGTGTCAGCTCGTATTGGGCTTGCATCGAAATCTCGAAGTGGTCGAGGCCATATTCCGCGACGAAGAAAACGTGCGGAAGGTAGAGAAAAGGGGCCATCCCCAGCGCTTCGGTCCGGTCGAGTTTTGGACCGAGGGAAGCGATTAGGATTTCAGCGGCTTCGGCATAGTCATCCGGCAGATGGCGGCGCAGCGCTTTGGCGATCTGCCGTCCGCGCGGGGTCAGATCGAGCGCTTCGTAACCGTTGAGTACTTCTGCGAGGAAGGCGTTCGTGTCAAAACGCCGGAACACCGCCGAAATCATCCCGGCGATCCGCCGGGGGATCTCGGGGCCAAAGTGACTTTTGAGCGGTTCGGCCATCGAAGATCAGTTCCCTTTCAATTTAAAGGTTTCGCGATATTTGTAAAAAGCGCCTTAAAGAGACGACTCCTCATGATCGCTTCCGAAGCCACCTGGTGCCCAAGGGCATTCCAATGGGCATCTTCCGAAAATTCAAAGCGGGCTCCGTTTTTTCGGTAATCCGCAATGAACAGCGGTTGCAAATCTGCCACCGAATAACCCCGGCTCCGGGCTTCCTCCATGAACCTGCGACGCATGCGCGGGAAGTAGTTCCCGTTGACCGCATTGAGGTCTTCGTCGCTCCCGTACAGTTCGGGCCGAACCCCGTCCAGGAGGAAAAATATCCGCCCTGGGGGGAGGGCCGTGCGTCGCGGCAATTCATCAAAAAAAGCGCGGATGGCCCGTTCCGAGTCCCGCAGACGGTCGTCCGCAACATCGGCGGCCGTGTTGCCCACGTACCGCTCCGTCTCGCCCGCCGGCGTCGAACGCATCCGGCGCTGCCATAACATCTTCAGCGCCGTATCCGCATGTAGGTTGGAGACGAGGTACCGCGCCAGCGCAGAATGACGCAAGGTCTTGCGTAGAAGCGTCGGCGCGTAATCATAAAGCTGCAAGGAGAGCCCCCCGTCGTTGTTTTCAATAAAATGATGAAACCCCGGAGCCGTTTTGTATTTTGCGACGCTCTCGTCAAAGTCGTTGCCGACCACGACAAAAATCATTCCCTGAGGAGCGTATCGCGCGCGGGCATCGTCGGCCCAGGCAAGATACTGGCTCAAGGGGGCTCCCGAAGCCGCAAAGCTGTAGACGCGCCCCTGCTCCCCGAGAAATTTTTGGACCCGCCCGTGTAATGTCTCAGGGTAAGGCAGCATTAACGCCTCCACGTAAGAGTCACCGATGACGGCGAGCAACGGCCGGGGATCTTTTGCATCATAGTCCTGATCGTTGACGAACCCCGCGTTATTGGTCCGGCCGTGATTCACGAGAGCGAAACGCCACCCCACCGACCATTGATACTCGCTATTCGGCGTAAACCGAAAGATGGGGTGTTCTGCATTGATCGGCCCGGCTGTAGGACCCTTGGCGACCGGCAGTAACCGAAAAACCCCCTCGACCACCAGAACGGAAAATAGGATTCCCAAGAACAAGGCGGTGAGACGGACCGAGACTTTCGGGTTCGACCTTGTCCGAGAAGGGGGGCTAACGGGCATTATCTCTTCCTGGGACACGGGGCGCCTTCATGGGCCTCCGCACAGCGAGCGGGTCTGGTCTCCATTGTTCGTGGACCGTCTCTCTCTGAAACAATCGGCCTGGGTTTATTTTTCCAGGTGGCTTCGCAGCATCCAGGCGGCTTTCTCGTGCGCTTGCATCCGCTGCGTCAACAGATCGGCCGTCGCTTCATCGCCCGCTTTTTCCGCGGCCGGGAAGGCGGCGCGCGCGGTTCGCACCACCGCTTCTTGACCTTCCACAAGCAGGCGGATCATCTCCTCCGCTTTCGGCACCCCCGGGGTTTCTTTGATGGAACCGAGTTTGCCAAACTCGCTGTAGGTGCCGGGGGCCGGGAATCCCAGGGCCCGAATCCGCTCGGCAATGAGATCAACGGCGAGGGCCAGTTCGTTGTATTGGGTTTCGAAAAGGAGGTGAAGCGTCTGGAACATGGGGCCGGTCACGTTCCAATGAAAATTGTGTGTCTTAAGGTAAAGCGTATAGGTGTCGGCGAGCATCTTGGACAGCCCTTCGGCCACTTTTGCGCGGTCTTCTTCTTTCATGCCCATATCCATTTCCATGAAGCCCTCCGTGAGAGAGTTGAAAATAGGGTGTTTAACTTTGCGCGCATGACTCTTTTGTATATTCCAATTCTTTCGCGGAGTCAACAGCTGCAGCGAAGCGGGTAGCGGACGAGGAAGGTGTAAGGGCGATCTCTTTCTATCGTCGTATTGAACGTGCAAAACGTGCAAAAGGGTGCAGACCGTTCGTCAGACGCGGTTAGATGAGTCGGGTCGCACTGATTCGCACGGAGCGTTTTGGAGAAGTGGGTCGCTATAGGGGCCCGTTATGCGGCGCGCGAGCGCGGAATATTCGGCCAAAGGTCCCGGATCTCGGCCGGCAATATGTTCTTCACATCTTCGATCTCGCCTTCCGTGATCCGATGTTCAAGCAACGCGAAGACGGCGCGGGCAACCCCCTCGGGATTGATCTCATCCCCTCTGAATTGCTGCTTGATGCGGAGTAAGAATTGTTCTCTGTCTCTTATTCTCTGAGGTGTGTGTGTCGGATCCCAGCCTTCGTAGTAAAAGCCGCGGATCAGCATGGGAAGTTGCGCTCCGAGCTGCGCCACCTCCTCTACCGTAAGACGGTCCCTCAACGCTTGCAGCGTGGATCTCAAGGCGAGATAGGCTTTATGCTTGTCGTTCCAGCCGAGCAGATTTTCCAAGTTGTTGAGCCAGTGGTTGGTTTTATGTACCGTCGTGTCGAAAACGTCCAGACCCGTTGTGCTCATGGCGTCTCCTCCTTGTGTTTGTACCGCTATTTTGTAGACAGGAGGGGAGCCGAGTCAATAACTGATATGGATGAGTGAGAGAGATCACCTGCGCTTTAGCGGTTCCCCCCCAGTCTTCGTCGCTATTTTACGGAGGCGGTGCGACCCCGATGTACATGTGACAAGGACTAGTCCAACGGCCCCGCCTCTCCGGCCGGAGGAGGCGTCCTTCGGTCGTCCAGGCGTCCGAGGGTGCTGTCGAGCGACCTTTCCAACTTCTCGGCGGCGCCGTCGATCGCCTGCTGCAGGGTCGCCGCCTGATGGCTCACTGCGATCGGCTGGAGTCCCGCAAGGCGGGCTTCCATCAGGCAGCGTTTATCATCATCGCCCGATTTGTTGCGATTCAGGTCGCTGAGATGAACCTCCACCCGGGTGATCCGGTCGCCGAACCGGCCCAAGGCCCCCTCCACCACCGCCTCGACCTGTTGGGAGAGGGTATTGTTCCCTTTGATGCTGCTGTCGGTATTCGTCTGAATTTGCATCGGTTGATCCTCCTCAAAACCGGTAAATCGCGGCGATTCCGGTCGATGTCGGCATCCGGTCGGCGGGGACGATCACGACCTCGCCCCCTTTCTTCAGGACCCGCTCTCCCAGGTCGTCGAGCAGATCGTCCACCTCCGGATCGGCCGGGTCAGCACGCTCGATCCGGCCGCTCGCGCTGATCCGGCCGGGAATCTGACGGTCGGCTTCAATGAGCAGCGTCGCGACCCGCCCCGACGCGGCCGCTTCGGCGACCTGCGCCGGCGCGTCGGCGCCGAGCCCCTTCGACTTCGCCTCCCCGAACGCCGCAACCAGCCGGGCCAACCGCGCAAGATACTGCGGTAGGATCACCTGCCAAGCGCGGTCGCGCAGCGCCTCGCCCGACAGGGCATCCGGATGGATATCGATTCCTTCGGCGACGAGGAACGGATTATGGCTGACCCGGCGGAAGAGGGTGTGGTGTTCCGGCAGCGCCGCCAGAATCAGCGGCAGCCCCGACGGCTTCGAGTGGCGCTCCAGGACCGCCCGGTCGACCGCCCGGAAAAATCGCTCCGCGTCGATATCGACCTCCTCCTTCTTCGAGCCGTGGCCATGGTGCATCGCCGGCCCCCCGGCCCCCCCGTAGGAGGCGACGGTCTGGTGCGGCTCGGTCAGCTCCTCGCCCAGCGCCTCGGTGATCGTCCGCGGGACCCCCTCGGCTGGCGCGATCTCGTCGAGGGTGTCGCGGTTTCCCTCGAAGAGTCTGATCTTCTCCCGGCTCAGGCCGAGGATTTGATAGCGGTCGGCCGACTGAACGATGCGCAGCAGCGGCTTGATATGAAAGCTGTCGGCCACGACCGCCCGCGCGGGGACCGGCCGCTGGAGCCGGTAGACGCGAAACAGGCCGGTGGTGCCGAGCACGGCGAGTCCGTCCAGCGTGTGATTCCAGAAGTCGTGATCGCCGGCCAACGCGCGAAACGGCTCCAGGAGCGGTTGAATCTCGCGCGCCGGGTACTTCTGACGCAACGATTCCTCCATGGAATCGACCAGGTTCCGAAACCGGATCGGGTCCTGCCGGTTGTCCGGATGATGCCGGTTCGTCGGTTGGTAGAGCGAGAGGCACGGCGGCTCATAAGAATCCAAGAGCCCGATCGGATAATGATTCACGGCGAAATCCATTCTTCCTCCTACGAAATGCATTTAACTTTAATGAGTCGACCGGGCGCAGGGGGGATCAACATGTCCCGGTCTCCTGCTGCGAAGCGAACGGTCGGAATGGGCGCGAAAGAGGGATCGATCCCGTTGAGAGGTGCAACCTTATTCCGCCCGGAATACCTCATTCGTACTGCTGACGGAGCCGCCGGGTCTGGGTCCGCCGGCGATCACGAAGATTTGATTTCCAATGGTCGCGGCGCCGAGACCGTGGCGAGGGGTCGGCATCGGCGGGGCCGATTCCCACTGCTGGGTGGCCGGATCGTAGACATCATTGTCGGCGAACGTTCCTTGGGGGGCCTCGCCGCCGAAGAGATAAATCTTCCCGTTGAGAACCGCCGCGGCGATTCCGCTCCGGGGTTTGGGAAGAGGGGCTGCTTCGCCCCAGCGGTTCGCGGCCGGATCATAAATATGGTGGAGGGCGAGGTTTTCGGAGTAGTCGCTGTTGAAGCGCCCGCCGATCGCATGAATTTTTCCGTTCACGACCGCCACGGCCAGGTGGTCGCGCGGCGTCGGCAGCGGCGCTTTCTTCTCCCATCGGTCGGTCGCCGGATCGTAGGCCTCGTTTGCGCCGGTATTGCCGAGCAGCTCAAACGGCCGGGTCGCCCCCAATCCGCCGACGGCATAGAGCTTCCCTTCCGACACGCCGACCCCCAGCGCCCCTCGCGCCGTCGGCATCTCCCGCTTGGCGGTCCATCGGTCGGTCCGGGGATCGTACTCCCAGAGACCGCTGGAGGGTTTCCATGACCGCCCCCCCTCCAGGCCGCCGACGATGTAGAGCTTTCCGTTCAACACCGCCGCGCCGGCATGATGAAGGGCGACCGGCATCGACGCCCGGGAAGTCCACCGGTCGGTCGCCGGATCATACATTTCGACCCGCGACGTGACCCCTTCTTTTGTGAAGCCGCCGACCAGATAAATCTTTCCATCGAGGACGGCGGCCGACACCTCCGTGCGAGGCATCGGCGCCGGGGCGCGCATCTCCCAAGCGACTTTCTCCGCCGCCACCGGACGAAGCAAAGAGAGGGAGTAGCCGAGAGAACCGGCGATGACGATAAAAGCCAGCAGTCGACCTGTTTTCATCTACGCGGCCTTGGCCCAGTTTCGGGGAATGCACCAGCGGGGTTGCGAGCGGGAGAGATCGAGGTAATCGGCGGGATTGAAACGGTGATCGGTCACCTGCAGGGAGAGGATCCGGTCGAGGAGGAATTGGCGGTGGGTCTGCTCCCGATCTTCCCACCAGCCGAAGTCGAGCCGATGGCCGAAGAGATACTCAACCCGTTTTCCCTCCGGGCGGATTTTGACCAGGATGTCCAGTGGAACAATCTCATGCCCGACGATCTGCCCACGCTGCTTGATGTAGGAGAGGCGGACCGTCCGGGTCGATTGGATCGCCTCGGATACCTTTTGCCAGATTTCAGCGCTATTGATCATTTTTGAGACCCATGAAAATGAACTCAAACAACTTCTATAATTTTATTCTATTGTTTTGGAGGGAAACAAGTCAAAAGGTGATCGAATCGGGTTTGGCATAGGGACGAGCGGCGCTTCGCCGCCAAACCCAGGCTGGACAGGGGGAATGAAACTGTCTTACAATTGGAAACAATTGGAGGAAAGGATGGATCTCGGACTGAAAGGGAAGATCGCGGTGGTCACCGGCGGGAGCAAGGGGATCGGAAAAGCGATCGCCCTGGCTCTGGCGGATGAGGGGGCCGAGATTGCGCTTTGTGCGCGGGGAAAAGAGGAACTCTCTCAAACGGCGGCCGAGGTCGAGAAGAGAGGGGTCGGCGTACTTGCCGTCCCCGTTGACCTCACGAAACCGGACGGGCCCCGCCAATTGATCAAAAAAACCATCAAGCGCTTCGGCCGGATCGACCTCCTCATCAACAACCTCGGCGGGCCGCTCCATTTTAAGAGCTTTCTCGACCTGACCGATTCGGAGTGGGAGGCGACGTTTCATCTCGATCTGATGGCGGCGGTGCGGAGCTGCCGCGAAGCGATCCCCGCAATGCAGCGGCAGGGAGGAGGCCGGATCATCAATATCGCCTCGACCTCCGGGACCGAGATGGAGGAGAAATTTCCCGACTACCGGGTGGCCAAGGCGGCCTTGATCGCGCTGGGGAAGTATCTCTCCATGGAATTTGCCAGGGATAAGATCGTCGTCAACACCGTCTCTCCCGGGGCGGTCTGGACCCCCTCCTGGGAGGTGGAAGCCTCTCTCCTGGCGGAGCGGATGGGAAAACCGGCGAAAGAGGTCGAGAAGATGCTCAAGCGGGAGACCGGCGCCGCCATCCCGCTGGGGATGGGAAGCCCGGAAGAGGTGGCCCGGCTGGTCGTCTTTCTCGCCTCGCCGAACGTCACCTGGATGACCGGGTCGACCGTTCGGATCGACGGCGGCGCGGCGAAGATGCCGTAAGGCGACAAGGAAGGAGACGTTCGGCGTGAGGTTCATAAAGATTCAAAGAATTTGTCTTTACCCCTAACGCCTTGCGCCTCACCTGTTTTTCTTGAAGAGAACCGTCTCCCTGTGATAAAACTAAAGATCTTTCTCGAAAAACCGATCACAAAGGAGACGTTATGCCGAAGCCGAAATATCATGTTATCGTTTGCACAACCACCCGCCCTCCGGGAAATCCCCGCGGATCGTGCGGCGAGAAGGGGAGCAAAGAACTCGTACCGGCCTTTTTCGCCGAAATGGAAAAGCGGGAGCTCTTCGGACAAATTTTAGTCACCGAGTCGAGCTGCCTCGGCCCTTGCCCGATCGGCGCGACCGTCGTCGTCTACCCCGACGGCACCTGGTATAAAGGGGTCAAGCCGGCCGATGTCGCCGAGATTATGGAAGAGCATATCTCGAACGGCCGCCCGGTGAAGCGCCTGGCGATCCCGGAGGAGATGTGGGGGTAGCTTTTAGGATTTCATTTTGGAAGTAAAAGGAAACAATCAGAACCGGCTCACCTGGCGGGAACGTTTCCGCCGGTGGGCGCTGGGAACGCTGACCCCGCGGCAGCTTGCGGCCGACGTTTGGAAACAGATCAACGAAGACGATATCTTTTCCGTTGCCGCCGAACTCGCCTACTTTTCTCTCTTTGCCCTTTTTCCCCTCCTTCTCTTTCTTGTGACGTTGATCGGTTACCTGCCGGTCGAAAACCTTTATCAGGAGCTTCTCGGCTATCTCCAGCAGGTCCTCCCGGCAGAGGCGATGGCGCTGGTTCAAAAAACCCTCAATCAGATCGTTCGAGAACAGCGCGGCGGGCTCCTTTCGATCGGACTGGCCGTCACCCTTTGGGCCGCCTCGCGGGGAATGGCCGCTATAATCAATGCGCTCAACAAAGCGTACGGAGTGAAAGAGGAGCGTCCCTGGTGGAAGGTTCAGGCGACGGCCCTGGGATTGACCGTCTCCCTTTCTGTTTTCATCATTTTCTCGGCGGTCCTGATGATCTTCGGCGGCGCGATCGGAGAGTGGCTCGCGAATTGGACCGGACTCGGCGCCTCTTTTCTGATCGGATGGAACCTCCTTCGGCTTTTTCTCGCCACGCTCATCATGATCACGGTGGTCGCGGCCATTTACTACTTCGGGCCCGATGTCGAGCAGGAGTGGCGGTGGGTGACCCCCGGATCGGTCCTCGCCGTGCTCGGCTGGATCGCCGTCTCGCTCGCCTTCTCTTATTATGTCAGCCATTTCGGCAACTACAATAAAACCTACGGGGCGATCGGCGCCGTGATCATTCTGCTGACCTGGATGTATCTGAGCGCGCTGATGATTCTCTTGGGAGCGGAGATCAACTCCGAAATCGAACGCTCGCTCCCGGAAGGGAAGAGTAACGGCGAGAAACGGCTGGCCCACAAACATCCGGGAGATCTTCTTCTCCAGGCCCGCGCCAAAGCGCCTGTCTCAGGTAGAATTAGGAAATTGCTCTTCTCCCCTTGGTCGCTCGGCGGCCTCGCCGCCCTTTCGGCCACGACTTTTTATTTCCTCCGGCGACGTCGCCGATCTTCAGAAGCATGATATAAAGTACAATGAGGAATGAGGAATTGTTCGATTAGGAATCAAAAAGAATCTTTCACCCATTGCTCTTCTCTCAGACCTTCATTCCTAATTCTCAGATTCCTCATTGATTTTAAGAAAGGATAGATTTGAAATTTATACTTCGCGTTTTGGCTTTTATCAAGCCGTACAAGGGACTCGCGGCGCTGACCCTGGGCGCTGCAATCTTGACCACTCTCATGGATCTGATTCCCCCCTGGCTGATCAAGGTGGTCATCGACGAAGGGGTCGGCTCCGGAAACACGCGGTTGATCCTCTTCCTAACGTTGGGGATGATCGGCGTCTTTTCCGTCAAAGCCCTTTCGAACACCGCCCGGATTCGCCTGAACAACGTCTTCGAGCAGAAGGTGATCTACGATATTCGGAACACGGTCTACCGGGCGACGCAGCGGCTTTCGATCTCCTATTTTGAAAACCGCTCCACCGGCGAGATCATGTCGCGGATCAACAACGACGTCGAGAACATGGAGCGGATCTTCATCGACGGAATCGAGCATCTGCTGATCGCCGCCTTGACGCTGATCGGGATCACCGTCGTTCTCTTCTCCATCCAGTGGCAGCTCGCCCTGGTGGCGATGATCCCGCTGCCGATTCTGGCTTTCTCCGCCGTCCTCTTTACCCGGCGGATTCACCATTGTTATAAAAATGTCCGGCAGCGGCTCGGCGACCTCAATGCCCTCCTCCAAGATTCGATCTCCGGCATCCGCGAGACGATGATCTTCAACCGGCAATCGCATGAAGCAAAACGGTTTGCCGAGAAGAGCGCCGCCTGCCGCGACGGAAGTCTGGAGGTCGCCCGCCTCTGGTCGTACTACTCGCCGGGGATGGCTTTTCTCGCCTCGATGGGGACGGTGCTGATTTTAGGGTTCGGCTCTTACAAAGTGTCGACCGGAGCGATGACGGTCGGGGAGCTGGTCGCCTTCTTCGCCTACGCCGCCCTCTTCTACGCGCCGATCAACCAGATCCACTCGATCAACCACATGCTGCAGCACGCCATCGCGGCGGGGGAGCGGGTCTTTGAAATCATCGACACGAAGCCGGAGGTCGCCGAGCCGGAGACCCCGATCGTCCTCCCGGCCCGGTTGCAGGGATTCGTCCGGTTCAACAATGTCTCGTTCCAATACGTCTCGGACCTCCCGGTTTTGAGGCAGATCGACTTCGCGGCCTCGCCGGGTGAAACGGTCGCCCTGGTCGGCGCCACCGGAAGCGGGAAGACGACGATCGTCTCGCTTTTGATGCGCTTCTACGATGTCCAGGGGGGAAGCGTGACGATCGACGGCTTCGACGTCCGGGCAATGTCGCTGGCGACGCTGCGCGATCAGATCGGCTTGGTCCGCCAGGAGCCGTTTCTCTTCAACGGCACCGTCCGGGAGAACATCGCCTACGGCGACTTGACCGCGTCGGAAGAGCAGGTCATCGCCGCCGCCACCGCCGCCTGCGCCGACGACTTCATCCGTCAGCTTCCCGAGGGCTACAACACCTGGATCGGGGAGCGGGGGGTGAAGCTCTCGATCGGCCAGAAGCAGCGCCTGGCCTTCGCGCGCGCCTTCTTGAAGAATCCCCCGATCATCATCTTCGACGAGGGGACCTCCGCCGTCGATGCCGAGACCGAGGGGAGCATTCAAGAGGCGATGAAAAATCTCTTCGCCAACCGGACGACGTTGATCGTCGCTCATCGGCTCTCCTCGCTTCGGACCGCCGACCGAATCTTGGTGATCGACCAGGGGCGGATCGTGGAAAGCGGAACACACGAGGCGTTGATCCGCGACAACGGCGCCTATGCCACGTTGTTCGAGGCGCAGCTGCAGCTGTAACGGTATCCCGGCTGCGCTTGACACTCCCTCCAGAATCCCTTTATATAGACCTGTTTTGCCTCTGCATCGATCATCCAAGGGGCTTAAGGCGGCCCTTGACCCGGGAGGAAGCCTGTGACGAATGAACTCTTTCGAACGATCATGATCCCCTTCGGCATCTTCGCCGGCGCGACCGCGGTCGCCCTGGCCGTGCGGAGCGTCCTCCTGCGCCTTCTCCGCCGATGGTCCGAGAAAACCGAATCGGAGATCGACGACCTGTTCGTGGCCGCCCTTCGCATTCCTTCGATCGGCTGGGGGGTGGCCATCGGACTCTACGTCGCCCTCGGCACCTCCCCGCTCCCGGCCCCTTACGTCGCCTATTCCCTCAAGGTGATTCATGTCCTCGTCATCCTCTCGGTCACGCTGGTGTTGGCCAACATTTCCTCGCAACTGGTCGCCTATTCGATCAGGAAGGCGGCGATTTCGATTCCTCTGACCGGCCTCTCTCAGACGATCATCAAGGGGACGGTCCTCGTGATCGGTTTTCTCATCCTGCTTGGGACCCTCGGCATCTCGATCACCCCCCTGATCACCGCCCTGGGGGTCGGCGGTCTCGCCGTGGCGCTCGCCCTTCAAGACACCCTCTCGAACCTCTTCGCCGGAATTCATATCCTCGTGGAGCAGCCGATCCGGGTCGGCGACTTCATTCGTCTGGAGTCGGGCCAGGAGGGATATGTCACCGACATCGGCTGGCGGACCACCCGCATCCGGATGCTCCCGAACAATATGGTGATCATCCCGAACAACAAGCTCTCCCAGAGCATTCTGACCAATTATTATCTTCCCGAAAAGCGAATGGCGCTCTTGATCCCGATCGGCGTCAGCTATGAGACCGACCCCGATCATCTTGAGCGGGTCCTCATCGAGGAGGCGACCGAGGGAGCCAGGGAGATCCCCGGACTGCTTGCCGATCCTCCCCCCATGGTCCGGTTCATCCCCGGTTTCGGCGACTTCTCCCTGAACTTTACCCTGGTCTGCCAGGTGCAAGAGTTCACCGATCAGTACCCCGCGCAGCACGAGTTGCGAAAGCGGATCTTGAGACGGTTTCGAAAAGAGGGGATCGAGATCCCTTTTCCCAGCCGGACGGTCTATACGCGGACGGTCGACGGCAAAGCGCCGGCAGGGGATGGGCAGGGGAATGGGACAGAGAAAAAAGAGGCAGGGGAAGAGGGCCGGAGCGGCAACGGGTGAGGTCGGAGGGACGATTGCGCAGAGGATACCGATTCATCATCGGCTGGCTGATGATGGGGGGAGCGATCGGACTCCTCTGGGGCTGTCCCGCCGCCGAGCGGGTCCAGCAGGAGAAAGGGCCGGTCACCCTCGTCTTCAAGCACGGCCAGATCGAGGGAAACCCCGCCGCCTTCCAGGCGCTCTTGCGGAAATTCGAGGCGACGCATCCGGGAATTCTCGTCCGGGATGAGATCCTTCCCTCTTCCTCCGATCAGCAGCATCAATTTTACGTCATCGGCTTGGAAGGGCGATCGAGCGATTTCGATCTGATGTCGCTCGACGTGATCTGGACTCAGGAGTTCGCCCGGGCCGGCTGGGTCCGCGACCTCTCCCACCTCCTTCCCCCCGAAGAGCGCGAGGCCTTTTTCCCCGGACCGGTCGACGCGGCCCTGTTTGAAGAGCGGGCCTATGCGATCCCCTGGTTTCTGGACGCCGGTCTTCTCTACTACCGGAAAGATCTTCTGGAAAAATATCGGCTCGACCCGCCGCAAACCTGGGAGGCGCTGGCCGCCGCGGCGCGGACGGTCCTCCAGCAAGAGAACGATCCTCAGTTGAGGGGTTATGTCTGGCAGGGGAAGCAATATGAGGGGCTGATCTGCAACGTCCTGGAGGTGATCTGGTCGGCGGGGGGGGAGGTCCTCGATGAAAAGGGAGAGGTGATCCTCGCCGGGGCGGAATCAGCCCAAGCGCTCACCTTCTTGCGCGATCTGATCGGGGAGAACGGGGTCTCCCCGCCGATGGTGACGACCGCCGACGAGGAGACGACGCGGCGTCTCTTCGGGGAGGGGCGGGCGGTTTTCATGCGCAACTGGCCGTACGCCTGGAACCTGTTTCAAAGAGAGGGCTCGGCGGTGCGGGGGAAGGTCGGGGTCTCGCCGCTGCCGCACTTCCCGGGCCACGCTTCGGCGGCGACCCTCGGGGGGTGGCAGCTGGCGGTCAACCGCTTCTCGCGCCACCCGAAGGAGGCCGAGGCGCTGATCCGCTTCTTGACCTCTCCGGAAGTACAGCGGACGATGGCGATCGAGATCGGCTACAAGCCGACCCGCACGGCGCTCTATCACGATCCCGATCTCATCGCCGCCCAGCCGTTCATCGCCGGGCTTCGCGCCGTTTTTTCCCTCGCCCGATCGCGTCCCGCCTCTCCTTACTATCCGATGCTCTCTCAGATCATGCAGCCCGAATTCTCCGCAGCGCTGGTCGGGATCAAGACGCCGGAGCGGGCGCTGCGCGACGCGGCGCTTCAGATGGACCACCTCCTCGGGAGGGATGCGGGATGAGGTCGGCAACGACGCGGCTCGGCTTCCTGCTCGTCTCCCCGGCGGTGATCCTCCTCGCCGCGGTCGCGCTGGTTCCGATCGGGGCGGCCTTCTTTCTCAGCCTGCAACGAAGGTTTCCGATCTTCCAGATCGTCGAATTCGTCGGCCTGGAAAATTACCGCTTCTTGTTGATCGACCCCCGCTTCTGGAACAGCCTCGGCAACACCCTCTACTTCACCCTCGTCGCGGTGGCTTTGGAGCTGGCGCTGGGGCTGGCGGTGGCGCTTCTCCTCGACCGGGCCTTTCCGGGGCGGGGATGGATGCGGGCGATCGTTCTTCTTCCGTGGGCGATCCCGACGGTCGTCTCCAGCCGGATGTGGGAGTGGCTCTACAACGTCGAGTTCGGTCTTTTCAATTTTATATTGACCGGAACGGGTCTGGCGGGGGGGCCGGTCAACTGGCTCGGCGATCCGTTCTGGGCGATCCATGCGGCGATCTTAATCGACGTTTGGAAGAGCGCTCCCTTCGCGGCGATCCTTCTCACGGCCGGGCTGCAGACGATTCCACGGGAGCTCTATCTCGCGGCGCGTGTCGACGGGGCGGGGGGATGGGGGATCTTCCGTCACATCATCCTTCCGTCGCTTACGCCGATGATCCTGGTGGTCCTCCTTTTCCGGACCCTCGACGCCTTCCGGGTCTTCGACGCGATCTACGTCCTCACCGGCGGCGGCCCGGCGAACACCACCGAGACCCTTTCTATCTATACCTACAAGGTGTTGTTTCAGACCCTTCAGTTCGGCTACGGCAGCGCGTTGTCGGTGGCGATGTTCCTCTGCGTCGTTGCGATCAGCCTGGTTTATCTCGCCTTTCTCGGCCGGGAGAGGAGGTTCTCCTCATGACGAAGCGATCTTTGAAGCAGGCCGGATTTTTTCTCCTTCTCTTCGCGACGGCGCTCTTCTTTCTCGGGCCGGTCGTCTGGCAGGCGATCACCTCGATCACCCCCGATTCGGAGCTGGTCACCCTGCCGCCGATCCTTCCGCAACATCCGACCCTGGAACATTACCGCTCGATCTTCACCGGCCATCCCTTCTTCCGGATCATTCTCAACAGCCTGGCGGTCGCCGGGATGACGACCTTTTTCTCCCTCGCCTTCGGCGCCCTTGCCGCCTTCGCGTTGGCGCGGCTTCACTTCAAAGGGAAAAGGCTTCTGCTCGGCGTCGCCCTCGGCGTTTCGATGTTCCCGCCGGTGGCGATCGTCAGCCCCCTTTATCTGATCGTCCGGGCGCTCGGATTAAGAGACACCTGGTGGGCGCTGGTGATCACCCACACCGCCTTCTCGCTTCCCCTCTCCCTCTGGATCCTCACCCGTTTCTTCGAGGAGATCCCGGCGGAGCTTTACCGGGCGGCGCAGATCGACGGCTGCGCGCCGTTGCAAGCGTTCACGAAGGTCCTCTTGCCGCTCGCCGCCCCCGGTCTCTCCGCCGTGGCGATCCTCGTCTTTCTCTTCTCCTGGGGGGAGTTTCTCTTTGCGCTGACCTTCACGACGACCGAGGCGTCGCGGACGATCCCGGTCGGGATCGCGCTCTTCCCGGGATTGCACGAGATTCCCTATGGAGACATGGCCGCCGCGTCGATCGTCGTGACCCTGCCGGTGATCCTCCTCGTCCTCTTTTTTCAGCGGCGGATTGTCGAAGGGCTGACCGCCGGCGCGGTGAAAGGATAGGGGGCTCGAATGGCGGAAGTGCGGCTGACGGGGATCACGAAACAATTCGGCGAGAAGGGGGTGCTCCGCGGGATCGATCTGACGATCGCGGAGGGGACGTTCTTCACGCTGGTCGGGCCGAGCGGCTGCGGGAAATCGACCCTTTTGAATTTGATTGCCGGTTTGGAAAGTCCGACCTCGGGCGAGATCCTGTATGACGGCGCGCCGGTGAACGATCTGGCGCCGAAGGAGCGGGATGTCGCGGTGGTCTTCCAGAGCTACGCCCTCTATCCCCACATGACCGTCTATGAAAACATCGCCTTTCCCCTTCGAATGAAAAAGGAGCCGTCGGTCGAGATCGACCGCCGCGTCCGCGAGGTGGCCGAGCTGCTCGGACTTGCGCCGCTCCTGCCGCAGCGGCCGGGGTCGCTCTCCGGCGGCCAGCGCCAGCGGGTGGCGTTAGGAAGAGCGATCGTCCGGAAGCCGCGCCTTTTTCTCTTCGACGAGCCGCTCTCCAACCTCGACGCGCGTCTGCGGATCGAGATGCGGAGCGAGTTGAAACAGCTGCATCGGCGATTGAAGACGACGATGATCTACGTGACCCACGATCAGGCCGAGGCGATGACCCTCTCCGACCGGATGGCGGTGCTGCACCAGGGGACGCTCCAGCAGGAGGGGACGCCGAAGGAGATCTACGCCCGCCCGGCCAACCTCTTTGTCGCGGAGTTCATCGGCAGCCCCCCGATGAATCTGCTGCGAGGGAGGTGGGTGGGGGAGGGGATCGAGATGGCCGAAGGGGTTGTCTTTCGGCTCACGGGAGAGAGGGCGGAGCGGCTCCGGGATGTGCCATCGGGAGAGGTGGTTCTCGGCATCCGGCCGGAAGATATCCGTCTTTCCCGTCCGGCCGAGGGGGAGATGACGGCCGAGATCGTCCTGATCGAGTCGATCGGCGCCGAGGTCTGGGTGGAGTTAAACTGGGGAGGCCGGACGGTCCGCGCGACCGCCCCGGCCGATTTCGATGGAGCGCCGGGGGAGCGGGTCGGACTCACGATCGAGTCGAACAAGATCCATCTTTTCGATCCCGAGACGGGAAGGCGGATCGATTAAAGCAGAATCAAAACTTGCCTTTTATCCGAAACAAAGAAAATGACGAATCCCCGCTTTGGCAAGGCGATGCTCTAACGCTGAGCTATTCCCGCATGACAACCTATGGCCGCAAAATCCTCCCGAGAAAATCTTGCACCGGCCCTTCGCTATTAAGCCCGTATGCCGCAGCCGGCTTTTCGTTCTTGTCGTAGACGACCAGCATCGGCTCTTCGTCCTTTCCCATCATCAATTTCGCGCGAAGCTTCCCCTTTTTGTCGACCAGCTCGAAGGCTTCCGCTCGAACCGCTTTGGCCTGTGAAGGCTGGGCGAACGCCGGTTCGGTCTCGGTCCATCGGGCCAACCTTCCGCCGAACCAGAGCCCCGCGATGAACACGATCAGCCAAAGAAGAATCGAACTTCTCCCTTTCATTGTTTCTCCTTTCTTTTCGATGAAACTCAATGAAGCATCAGGTTTACAAAAAAGTTTTTGATTTCTCAAATGAGAAGGGGCAAAGGGTCGGAGCGGGGGCGGACGATCGGTGCAATCTACTCCTTCAAAATCTCCCGGACTTCCCTCGCATTTTTCAAAAGCCGGTCGATCTTCATTCGGGTCGCCTCGCTCGGGGCGGTCTTGCGGGCTTCGACCAGCTCGGCCTCTTCGGCTTCGGCGAGGGTGAGGAAGTAATTCTTTTCAAGCCGATTCAAGCGTTGCTGAACCACCTTGTCGAAAATATCGTGCCCCAAGGCATAGTCAATCAAGGTCAGGTTGGCGTGCCGGAAGACGAATCGCTCGAACGCTTCTTTCTGTTGCGGGGTCATCGCTTCCTCTTCAATCGTACGGTTTGAGATCGACCTTGATCATCCCGATCGGACTCTGTTAAGATGCCTTTTTATCTTTTGAAGGAGTCAGGCATGGATTATCTCTTTTCAAAGCAGGCCCTTTCGATCTACTTCAACGTTTGGGAGCGGATGAAGCGGGAGGAGGATCTCTCCGGCGATTCCGAGCTGATCGCCGACGCCATGAGAGCGCATCCCGAATTTGATTCTTTGTGGCCGCAGGGGGAAGCGGCCTTCCACCCGCAGGAGATCGACGGCTACGTCGTCAATCCGCTCATTCACACCGGCCTGCACGTCGCCGTGGAAAAGCAGCTCTTTCAGCAAGATCCCGAAGAGGTCGAAGTGGTCTTTAAGGCGCTGCTCGAGAAGGGAGTGCCGCGCCACGAGGCGATCCACCGGATCGCTGGCCTCTGGGGGAATCTCTATTTCCTCTCGGTCCGCCGGGGCGGCCCGCTGGAGGAGACGGTCTATATCGAAGAGCTCAAGCTGCTGATGGAGCAGACGGAGAACTCCTAGGCGGCGCCGGACGAAGGGCCCGCCGGGGAATCGGGTAAGGCCCGTTTTCCCTTCACCCGATTCAGCCGCGCCTTCATTTTTTCGGTCGGGATCATATCACCCCGGACGGTTCCGATCTCGATCCCCTTCAGGTAGACCGCTTCGGCCTCCTCCAGATTTCCCATCTTCTCCAGACAGCGCCCCAAGATCTCATAGGCCGCGGTGTAATCGGGCTTGATCTCGATGGCCCGCGCCATCGCCGACGCCCCCTCCGCAAAGAGGCCCTCGTCATAACAGGCCTGTCCCAATCCGAAGTGGGTGATCTCACTCTTCGGGTCGAGTTCGACCAGCTTTCTCATCCGCTCCAGACGGGTCACGGCAGGGCTCCTTGCCTCTCCGCATTACATCAATTGATGATTCTTAAACTCCAGGATCCGGACGATCGCCGTTCCTTTGTCGTTCGAAATAATCCGGCGATACCCGGGGAGATAGAGCCCTTTCACCTCGGCCGGGCGGTCGGTGAAGGCCTCGGCCTGCATCAACTGCCCGTCGGGGGAGAAGTAGAAGACGGTATAGCGGGTGGTCAGGTGCTTGCCGTCGGAGGTGGTCATCGCCTCCTCGACGTTGATCGTGAAGCTCATCTTCCCCATGCTCCGGGAGATCTGCTGGATCCGGTCGTCTTTGATCCGGTAGCGGGAGTTCATTCCGTCGCCGTTGATGATGATCTGGCGGCCGAGGGGATGGTGGTCTTCCGGGGCGAGGGTCAAGGCGTATTTGCCGTCGGCCTCCTCGAAAGGACGGGAGGCGCGATGAACCGCCATCATCCCGATCTGGTTTTGGGCCCATTTCAAAAGCGGCTCGTCGGCGCCGTCGACGGTGACCTCCGCCTCTTTGGGCGATTTGATCTTGACCTTTCCCTTGTATTCCTTGCCGTTATCATTGAGAAGCAGATCGGCGGTGAAACCGGGGAACTCCTTCCCCCAGCGCGAGGTTTTCTCGTAGGCCCGCCGAAGTAATTCCTTGGCGGCGGGATCATCCTGGACGGTTGTTTCTGTTTGCGAACGTTGATAGAGCTCCATGGCAAACCCTCCCTCTCGTTTAAGTTAACCGGATTATAGCCAATTCGTTTCCAAGAAGACAAGGGGCGGGAGGGAAACCTCGCAAAAAAGGTTCACTTTTGTGTGGGACGTTTCCTCTTTTTTCAGGGAGGATCCCGGGGAATCACCCTATCCGCCTCGAAAAGCCGGTCCGGCCTTTGCACCGCGTTCGGGAAAACAGGACAGCCGATGGTCAACCGACCCTTTCTCTTTGTTTCAACATTTTTACACGCGCTTCTCTTCTCGGCGATGGCCCTCCCTTTCCCGGCCGCGGCGGCGATCGGTCCGCTTGGCGAGTCGCCCGGGATCGTCCGGACCGTTCCTGGGGAAAATCAGAGCGAGGTCGCGCCGACCACCCCGATTATCGTGGAGTTCACAAAGCAGATCGACCCGCGGACGCTGACCGAGGAGACCTTCCAGGTGGAAGGGGCCGAGGGGGTGATCTACTATGACCCCGAGACGAAGTCGGCCATCTGGACCCCGATCGCGCCGCTGGCGCCGTCGAAGCAGTATCAGGTCGATGTCACCAACGAGATCGCGGATCTGGAGGGGCGGCATCTTCCCTTCTCTTACCACTGGACCTTCAGCACCCGATCGACGGAAGGAGCGCCTCTCGATATTCGGCAGACCACGCCGCCGGAGAATGCCTCCCACGTTTCGGTGGAGACCCCCATTTCGGTGACTTTTAACAAACCGATCGAGCCGGCCAGCCTCCGGCCCGATTCGATCGTTGTGTTCGATGAGGAGAAGGTGAAAGGGGTCATCGCGTATGAGCCGGTCACTCAGACGGTGACCTTCCTGCCGTTATTGCCGCTCGGTTATCGAGAGCGGTACACCGTCATTCTGAAAGAGGGCATCGAAGATCGGGACGGCAATCCACTTCTAACGGCCGAGAGCTGGTCGTTTACGACGGAAGGGCCGCCGACACCGCTCAGCCAAATTCATCCCTAGCGGGATAAACCCAAAGCTTTTTTGATCAGACAGGAGATGAGACATGGAAAAGTTCGTTCGGATGAAAGGGGGAGGCCTCTTCCTGGCGGGGCTTCTCTTGATGTCGGTTTTATCGACCGGCTGCGCCGGGAAGCAGAGGGGGGACGATTTCCATCCGGTAGAGGCGGCACGGCGCGCGGACGTATCGGCCGACGCCGCTTCGTATGGGCATCCCTTCCGGTTGGTTGCCTTTGTTCTTCATCCGGTCGGGGTGCTGCTCGACTATGTGATCGTTCGGCCGATCTACTACGTCGCCTCGGTTGCGCCAAGCCTCTTCGGCTATACCGCCGAAGATGAAGCGGCGTTCGAAAAGCAGCGCGAGAGATATTAGCCTACGTCGTCACCACATCCTGCAGATCCCCCAGGAGCAGAAACGGCTCTCCCCACTGGGCCGGATCGGTCAGGCTCCAGGGGCTTTCCGAGTCGGGTTTGAATCGAAGGCCGCAGTTGCCGGCGCTGTGGAGAAGGTAGGCGACGCCGCTGCCGGAGTCTTCGACCGGCTGGATGAACGCCCCGGCGGTCGGCGCTTCCTCCCGGTCGGTCCATCCGGTCACCTGATACCACCGGCCGTTTGGATCGTGATCGTAGAGGCGGACCTGAACCACTTCCTTGGCGGGGCCGATTTCGCGAAACCGCATCATGTCGGCGGGCCGGCAGTTCGGATTCTCTTCGATCTCTTCGAGGATCATCAGACCGCCGTTTCGGAGCGGATGTAGCTGAGTCGGATCTTTCCTTGTTTCAGATCGCGGTCGGCCTTTTTGTAGCGGTCGAGCTCGCCGATATCGTTCCAGTAGCCCCGCGTCACATACCCGAAGAGCTTCTCGTTTTGGCGGAGCATCTCCACGTACGCATCGGTGATCGAGTAAAAGGTCCGGGGGGGAACATAATCCATCACGTGCGGCTCCATCACATGGACGCCGGTAAACATCATCCGGCGCGACTTCTCCCCGCTCCACGACGTCTTTCCGAGAATGTTCCGGATCTGATCTTTGGGATCGACTTCGATCGCTCCGAAGCGGTCCACTTCCGGATCGTCCCGGAGGACCAGCGTGGCCGCCGCTTTCTTTCGGTGATGGAACTCGACCAATTTATCGAGGTTCAGATCGATCAGGATATCGGCGTTAACGACGAGGAAGGTCCCCCGCGCGATCGCCGTCTGAATCTGCTTGATCCCGCCGCCGGTTCCCAGGATCTGCGGCTCTTCGGAGTAGGTGATGTTCATCCCGAGACGGAGACCGTTTCCGACCTCTTTGATGATCTTATCGGCAAGGTAATGAACATTGATAAAAACGTCGGTGATCCCGTATTTCTTAAGGAGAAGAAGGTTGTAGTAGATCAGGGGGCGCGGCCCCACCGGCAGCAGCGGTTTCGGGAGGTCATTGGTCAGGGGACGAAGCCGCGTTCCATATCCCGCGGCCAAAATCATTGCTTTCATTCCGGTTGCAACTCCTCTACATATTCGGCCAGAAGGGCGTGCAGCGGGGCCAATCGCCGGTGTTTCTCAAGATTCCGCTTCACCTTCCGCAACGTCGGCGGAACATACTGAAGAAAGCGCGGATTCCGCTTCACCCGGTCGATGTAGACGAACCGTCCCGCTGCCTTTAAATTCCGCTGGATGCTGACCAGGTCGAAATACTCCCGGAACATCTCCGGCGGCACCCGCTCTCCCGAACGGGCCTCTTTCCGCTGAAGGTAATAGGCGATCAGATCGTCGATCACCTGTTCCGGAAGATCGATATACGAGTCGCGCAGCAGCGAGGCGAGGTCATACTGCGGCGGGCCCATCAAGGCGTCTTGAAAGTCGATCACGCGGACCGCGAACCCCGCGGAGTCGGTCTGGACCATCAAATTCCGGCTGTGGTAATCGCGATGGGTGAAGACCTGCGGCAGAGAGGCGAGCCGGAGGGCGATATCTGAAAAGTAGGCCCGTATCGCGTCGCGTTGCTTTTGAGGGATCGGCGTCCCGGTTCGGGCTTCGATGCCGTATTCGATAAAGTGATCGAACTCCCAGACGAAGAGCGCCTGGTCGAAGGCGCGATGGTGCGCGATGCAACCGTTGGAAGGGGCGGCGCTCGCATCCATTTGAATCGTCAGGAGGGTATCGATCGCTTTTTGATAGTATTCTTTCAAAGCGGCGGGATGGCCGGACGCTTTCTCTTGAATCACCTGGGCGAGGGTGACGTCGCCGAGATCTTCCAGGAGCATCCATCCGCGCGCCGCATCGTAGAAGCGGATCTCGGGGACCGCCACCTTGCAGACGCGGAGGTGCCGCTGAATATTGATGAAGGGGAGTTCGGCCGTCTCGGTCGGCGCGCCGCTGACCGCCTCCTCGGAGGCCTTGAAACCTTCCGGCGCCGCCAACACCATCAGAACAAGAGATCGGGCCGATCCGTTTTCCTTCCACGAAACCCGGTGATAGGACCGGTTGGAGGCGTCCCCGGCAAGGGGGGTGATTTCAATTTTTTCCGCCGAAAGACCGAGCGCGCCGTTTAAGATTTTCCGGAGGTGTTCTGAATCGACCATGGATATCCCAAAACCGCTGCTATTCTGCCATTAATTCTTTTTCCTGTCAATTCGCCCGGATTCGTATGGTCACCCCGGTTTGTAGGGGCGGCCGACGATAAAGAGAGCCCCATTTTTCAGCTTGAAAATCGGAGCGGCTTTATGGAATAATCCCCGGGAAAATCAGCTTGAGCTTTAGCGTATGACCCCGCAGCGAAGAAAACTCGTTTTGACCCTGTTCACGACGGCCTGCATCTTCGGTTTGATGGTGGCCCTCTTCCTCGGTTACCAGCTTTTTCAGAGTCGCATGAAGATCTTCTGGATCTTCAGCGCCTATATTTCGGTGTTGACCGGCGTTGTCATCTTCTTCGGTTTCCGATTGATCGGGGGCGGCGCCATAGAAGGCGATTGATCGTCTACCGGTCGGCGGATCACCCGTTTTAAGAGAGGCGATGGCCCGTTTTCTCATTCGTCGGCTCCTCTGGTCGGGGCCGGTCCTTCTCGGCGTCTTGACGCTGGTCTTCTTTCTGATCCACCTCATCCCAGGGGATCCGATCGATGTGATGCTCGGAGAGCGGGCGGCGGAGGCCGACCGCGCCGCCCTTCGGGAGGCGCTTCACCTCGATGATCCGATCCTGACACAATACGGGCGATTTCTCGCCGGGGTCGCCCGGGGCGATTTGGGCCGGTCGCTCACCTCCCAGCGGCCGGTCGCCGGCCTGATCCTGGCGCGCTACCCCGCCACCCTTCAGCTTGCCGCCGCGGCGCTGCTCCTCTCCCTTTCGATCGCGCTGCCGCTCGGCATCCTCTCCGCCGTTCGCCCCCGCACCGCCGTCGATGCCGGGGGGCTTCTTTTCTCTCTCTTCGGCGTCTCGATGCCGACCTTTTGGCTCGGCCCCCTTCTGATCATTCTTTTTTCACTGAAGCTCGATTGGCTTCCGGTTTCCGGCCGCCACGGGATCGCCTCTCTGGTCCTTCCGGCTTTGACGCTCGGCCTCGGGATGTCGGCGATCCTCGTTCGGATGACCCGCTCCTCGCTATTGGAGATCTTCCCGAAGGAGTTTGTCCTCGCCGCGCGGGCGAAGGGGCTCCCGGAGCGGCGGGTGATTTTAAGACATGCCCTTCGAAACGCGTTGATCCCGCTGTTGACCGTCGTCGGTCTTCAGATCGGCGCGCTGCTGACCGGATCGATCATCACCGAAACGATCTTCTCCTGGCCCGGTCTGGGGCGGCTCACGATCCAGGCGATCCAAAGCCGGGATTACCCGCTCGTCCAAGGGTGCATCCTCGCCATCGCATTGACCTATCTTTTGGTGAACCTATTGATCGATCTTCTCTATGCCGCGGCCGACCCGAGGGTGCAGTATGAATAGAGACAAACGGATCACCCTCGGCCTGATTCTCCTGACGCTCTTTTTAATCGCCGCCCTCTTTGCGCCGCTTCTGGCGCCGTATGATCCCTTCGATCAACAGTTGAAAGAGGGGCTCGCGCCTCCTTCCGCCGAGCACCCGCTCGGTCAAGATAAGCTGGGGCGGGATCTGCTCAGCCGGATTCTCTACGGTGCGCGGATCTCCCTTTGGGTCGGCGTGGCGACGGTGACGATCTCTCTTACGATCGGCTGTCTGGTGGGGGCGATGGCCGGCTTCTTCGGAGGGTGGCTCGATGAGCTCTTCATGCGGCTGGTCGATATCTTTCTCGCCTTTCCCGGCATTCTCTTGGCGATCGCCCTGGCGGCGGTGTTGGGGCCGAGCCTTCGGAACGTGATCATTGCGCTTTCGGTGATGGGGTGGGTCGGCTACGCCCGGCTGGTCCGGGGGCAGATTCTGGTGGTCCGGGAGTTGGACTATGTGGCGGCGGCGCGGGCGCTGGGGGCGGGGCCGCTTCGAATCATCACCCGCCATCTCTTTCCGAATATCGCCGCGCCGATCATCGTTGAAGCGACGTTCGGTATCGCCGGGGCGATCGTGACCGAGGCGAGCCTTTCGTTTTTAGGGCTCGGCGTCACCCCGCCGACGCCGAGCTGGGGGGCGATGTTGAGCGACGGCCGCTCGTTTCTCCTGCTTGCCCCGCATCTCACCGCCGTTCCGGGGTTGGCGATTATGTCGGTGGTGATGGCGCTGAACCTGTTGGGAGACGGCTTGCGCGATCGGATGGATGTGAAAAGCCGATAAGGGAGGAGGGTCTAGACGACGTCGATTGATTCGGCGGTTTGGTCTTCGTGATCGGCGAGGGCGCGGACCCGCACTTTATCTCCCGGCTGCAGCGCCCCGAAGGCCGCCGGGCGGCCGTGGATCATGATCTCCGTCTGCGCGGTGACCCTGACCTCCTGGGCGCGGCTGAAGATTCCCGGTGCGATCCGGATTCGTTTGGTGATCGGATCGATCTTGACGATCTTCCCCCGGACCTCCTTCAGCTCTTTTCGTTTCGGCGCTTTCGCGAGGGTCGGTGTTTCTTCGGCCGAGATCCCGGCGGCGGGGAGAAACGGGAGAATCGTCATCAAGGCAAGGAGGACTGCGATATAAAACAATCGGACCACCATTTTCGTTTCCTCAAATCAGACGCATTTGTCTCGATTGTAACCGAAGGGAGGCGGGGCGTTCAAGTCACGCCATTTCAACGAGCACCAGGCGATTGCCGTCGGGATCATGGAGAGAGGCGAAATCGGCGCCACCCGGCGCGGTCGTAATCTTACCGCATTTCACCCGCTTTCGTTTCAGATCGGCCACCACCTTCTCGATATTTTTCACCCGAAGCATGATTCCCCAGCCGCCGTCGGCCATCCGCTTGGCCGCTTTCGGTTTTTTCCCCTTCTCCGCTCCGATCGAATGGAGGCCGAGGACCGTTCCTCCCGGCAGGTTCAGTTCGACATAGTAGGGACGATTGATCGACGGCTTCAGGCCGAGCTTCGTATAAAAGGCGACCGATTTTTTCATGTCGCGGACACCGGCCATCACCCAGGAATCGGAAATCACTTTTGGCATTTTACCTTCCCTTCGTTGAGGGATGTCACCATCCCTTGAGGACCTTTCGAAGCTTCTCGACATCGTTCTCGTCGCACCAGACATACGCCGAGTAGCGCTCTTCGAAACCCATCGCGTCGACGGCGTGAAGATTGATCCCCTCCTGCGCGATCCGGTCGAGGGTGTCGGCGAGCGCCCCGGCCCGGTCTTCCCCCGTCAGGTGAAAACAGCTCCCCTCGCGGATGCTCCAGCCGGCCTCTCGCGCCACCTTTTTGAAGGCGTGCGGGTCGCGCGGAATCGCAATGATCTCCGCGTTGCCGCGGCCGGTCCCGAAGCTCCAGACCCCCGCCAGATTGATCTCATGCTCCGACATCGCCTTTGAAAAGCGCGCGAGCTGGCCGGGACGATCTTCCGTTGCAATCAAAAAATAGGTTGCCCGTGTGATATCCATTTTGGACTCCCGTCGGTGGTTGAGTGAGGCGATCGATTGAATATAGACCGCAATCGGATGAAGAGCCGTCGATAAGATAGCGAAATTTCGCGAAAAAGGCAAGGTGAGAAAGAGGAATGTCAAGTCAAACTGAAAAGGCCGCCTTTCCCCTTCCTTGAAACGCTTCGATTCAAACCTCTATAATTTTAAAGAGGGGGGGTGCATTCATTTCGTGGAGCATTGATGATGCAAAACAGAATCGGTTGGAGATTGGGATTGGGGGCGGAGGTTCAAGAGGCCGGGGTTTTGTTTCGGGTGTGGGCCCCCAAACACCGACGGCTGGAGGTCGTGATTGAGGGGAGGGATGGAGATGGAAAGGCAATTCCGTTAGAGGCGGAGAAAGGGGGCTATTTTTCGGGGACCGTTCCAGGCATCGGCGCCGGCGCGCGTTACCGTTACCGGTTTGAGGATGGGACGCGCTGTCCCGACCCTTGTTCCCGGTTTCAGCCGGAGGGGCCGCACGGGCCGTCGATGGTCGTCGATCCGGGAGCGTACCGGTGGGGGGATACGGCGTGGCCCGGCGCGCGCCTTCCCGGCCAGGTGATCTATGAACTGCACATCGGCGCCTTTACCCAGGAGGGGACCTTTGATGCGGCGGCGCGGGAAATCGAAGAACTCCAGCGGATCGGAATTACGATGATTGAGCTGATGCCGGTGGCCGAGTTCCCCGGCCGCTGGAATTGGGGGTACGATGGAGTCGCTCTCTACGCGCCGTCTCATGTATACGGCGATCCGGAGGGGCTGAAGCGTTTCGTCGATGCCGCCCATCAACACGGGATCGCGGTGATTCTCGACGTCGTCTACAATCATGTCGGACCCGACGGCAATTATTTCAAATCCTTCAGCGACGACTATTTTACTGACCGCTACAAAAACGAATGGGGCGAGCCGATCAACTTCGACGGGCCCGGCTCAAAAGAGGTCCGGGAATTTTTCATCCGGAATGCCTGCTACTGGATCGCCGAGTTTCATCTCGACGGCCTGCGGCTCGATGCGACGCAGCAGATTTTTGACTCAAGCCCGAGACATGTCTTAGCCGATCTGTCGCGCCGCGCCCGCGAGGCCGCCCGGCCGCGGGAGATCGTGTTGATCGGGGAGAACGAGTCGCAGCAGGTGATCGCGCTGGCGCCGGTGGAAAAAGGGGGGCACGGCCTCGACGCCCTCTGGAACGACGATTTTCACCATTCGGCGCTGGTCGCCCTGACCGGCCGGCGGGACGGTTATTTCACCGACTATCGCGGCGAGGCGCAGGAATTCATCTCCGCCGTCAAGCGGGGTTTTCTCTATCAGGGACAACACTACCTTTGGCAAAAGAAGCCGAGAGGATCGCGCGTGACGACGGAGCCGGCCGCCGCCTTTGTCCACTACATTCAGAATCACGACCAGGTGGCGAATCATCTCCGGGGAGAGCGGCTAAACGCATTGACCCATCCGGCGCGGGTCCGGGCGATGACCGCCCTTCTTCTTCTCCCCCCCGAGACGCCGCTGCTCTTCATGGGGCAGGAGTTCGGCGCGTCGAGTCCGTTTCTCTTCTTCGCCGATCACAACGATGCGCTTGCCCCGGAGGTTCACAAAGGACGGAGGGCATTTCTCGCGCAATTTCCAAGTTACGCGACGCCGGAGGCGCAGCGGGAGATTCCCGACCCGCGGCGCGATTCCACCTTTCTGCAATCGAAGCTCGACTTCTCCGAGCGGGAGAAACACGCCGGGATCTACCGGCTTCATCAGGACCTTCTCACATTGCGCCGGGAAGATCCGATTCTCGCTTTGCAGTCGCGGGAGGGGATCGACGGCGCGGTCCTGGGACCGCGGGCCTTCGTCCTGCGGTTCTTCGGGAAGGAGGGGGACGATCGCTTGTTGGTCGTCAATCTTGGACCGGACCTCGATCTGCGGCCGGCCCCGGAGCCGCTCCTGGCGCCGGTGAAGGGGGGCGCGTGGCGGCTGGTCTGGTCGAGCGAAGATCCGCGCTACGGCGGCCCGGGGGCGGTTCATCCCTACGGCCCGGACGGCTGGCGACTCCCCGGCGGATCGGCAGTTTTTCTCTCGGCGGTTCCCGCCTAACCGAACTTTCAGCGCAATTCGCTTCAGAGGGCGATCCATGAACGAACCGATTCTGACCTTCCCCTGGAACCGAGCGCAAGATCCGGAGTTTCTCCGGACGCGCGAATGGCTGGCGACCAACGGGCTCGGCGGGTATGCCTCCGGCACCCTCCTCGGCATCCCAACCCGCCGCTACCACGCCCATTTCGTCCCGAATCTTCCGCGGCGGGGGAGAACCGTCTTTCTCCCCCGGCTCGATGAGGAGATCGTTTTCCCCGATCGGACCGTTCTGTTCGGGGGGGCGGAGCGGGCCGATGAAACGATGGAAGGAGAGAGCCATCGCTATCTCAAAGCGTTCCGGCTGGAGTGGATGGTTCCGACCTGGCGGTTCGATCTCGGCGACGGCTTTCTCGAAAAACGGATCATCATGCCGTACAGCCAAAACACCGTCTATGTCGTCTACCGTCTGGAAGGAACGAAGCCGGTCCGGATGAACCTCCGCCCGTATGTCACCTTTCGTGGCCATGACGGCCCGCTGCGGGACGATCTAAAGTGGCCGATCCCGGTGCGGGTCTTTCAGGGCTGCTGCGAATTTAATTTGCTGGAAGAGGCGCCGAGCTTGAAGCTCTGTCTTCGGCCGAGCGGGCGGGCGTTCACTTTCGAAGAGAAAAGCAGCGGGCCGCTCCTCTATCGGGTGGAACGGGACCGGGGGCACGATCATCTGGCGGAGCTTCATAGCCCCGGTTATTTTACCGTGGAGCTCTTTCCGGGAGAGCCGGTGGCGCTGGTCGCCAGCACCGAGCCCTGGGAGCTGCTCGATCTTCCGCCCGCCGCCGTTTTCGAGGCGGAACGGCGCCGCCACGAGAAGCTCCTGGCGCTGGCGCCCTCGGCGGCCCGCAGCGGGCTGACGGCGCAGCTCGCTCTTGCGGCCGATCAATTCATCGTCCTTCCGGGAAGCCGCCTCGAAGAGCACGCTCTGGCGCGGGCCTCGGGAGATCAGGTGCGGACCGTCATCGCGGGATATCATTGGTTCACCGATTGGGGGCGGGATACGATGATCAGCCTGGAGGGGCTGACCCTCTGCACCGGGCGCCACCGGGAGGCGGGTGCGATCCTCCGGACCTTCTCGCATTATCTGAAAGACGGCCTGCTGCCGAATCTCTTTCCGGAGGGGATGCGGACCGCCCTCTACCATACTGTCGATGCGACCTTCTGGTATTTTCATGCGATCGATCGTTATGAAAGAGTGACGGGCGACCAAGAGACCTTGCGGGCCCTCTTCCCCGCGCTCAAATCGGTGATCGCGCAGCACCTGAAGGGGACCCGCTTCGGAATCGGGGTCGATCCCAACGACGGATTGATCCGGCAGGGAGCGCCGGGGCTGCAGCTCACCTGGATGGACGCCAAGGTCGGCGATTGGGTGGTGACCCCGCGCCGCGGCAAGCCGGTGGAGATCGAGGCGCTCTGGTACAACGCTTTGCGCTTGATGGCGCTTTGGGCGGGCGAAATGGGAGAGCCTTCTCAGGAATATGCCGAGCTGGCCGATCGGGCTTATCAATCGTTCAACGCCCGGTTTTGGTATGAGCCCGGCCGGCACCTCTACGATGTCATCGACGGGGAGAACGGGGACGATCCGAGCCTCCGTCCGAACCAGATTTTCGCGATCTCGCTTCGTTTCCCGGTCTTGGTGAAAGAGCGATGGCGGCCGGTGATCGATATCGTCACCGAGCGGCTCCTCACCCCGGTCGGCCTGCGGACCCTCGATCCGGCCCACAAAGATTACCGGCCCCGCTATTTCGGCGATCTTCGTGCGCGGGACGCCGCCTATCATCAGGGAACGGTCTGGGCCTGGCTGATCGGCCCCTTCTTCGACGCCTGGCGGAAGGTTCACGGCGACGGGCCGCGGGCGGAGGCGCTCCTGAAGGGGTTCGAGTCTCACCTCTACGACAACGGGATCGGTACGATCAGCGAGATCTTCGACGCCGAGCCCCCCCATACCGGCCGCGGCTGCATCGCACAGGCCTGGAGCGTGGCCGAGGTGTTCCGCGCCATGGTGGAGAGCAAGACGGCCGACGGTCTTCCGCCGCCGAAAGAGTCGTAGAGACGTCCCGCCGGGACGTCTCTACAGTGTCATCCGAATCGCCCTACAAACCCGCCTGTCTGAACAACACCAACGCCCGTCCCGGAAGGGAAAAAGATTCGCCGCTTTTGAAACGCTCCGGCTCCCGATCGGGGGCGGCGGTGTCGATGCAAATCTCCCAGATCTGGGGGGCCGGCTCTTTCGGGAGGGTAAATTCAATCGGCTCGTGATGGGCGTTCATCAAAATGAGAAAGGCGTCGTCGCGGATCGGATCGCCGTGCCGGTCGGTTTCATCCAGCTCCTCCCCGATCAGCCGAAGCCCCAAGACTTTTACAAAAAAGGTATTCCATTCGTTTTCGGTCATCTCTTCTCCGTCGGGCCGGAACCAGGAGATGTCTTTGACGCCGGCGCCGTGGATCTTCCGCCCGGAGAAATATTTCCTTCGGCGGAAGATCGGGTGCTCATGCCGGAGGCGGATCAGCTTTTTCGTGAATACCAGGAGGTCCCGCTGGCGGCCGCTCCACTCCCAATGGTGCCAGGAGAGGGGGTTGTCCTGGCAGTAGGTGTTGTTGTTTCCCTGTTGGGTCCGGCTGACTTCGTCGCCGCCGAGGAGCATCGGGACCCCCTGGGAGAGGAAGAGGGTCGCCAGAAAGTTCCGCTTCTGCTGCTCCCGCAGCGCGACAATCCCCGGATCGTCGGTCGGCCCCTCCGCCCCGCAATTCCAGCTGTCGTTTTCGTTGATCCCGTCCCGGTTCTCCTCTCCGTTGGCGATGTTGTGTTTCTCGTTGTAGCTGACCAGGTCGTTCAGCGTAAAGCCGTCGTGCGCGGTGATGAAGTTGATGCTGGCATACGGCCGCCGCCCGTTGTGTTGATAGAGATCGCCCGATCCAGCGAGCCGCCACCCCATCTCGGAGATATGGCTGTCGTCGCCCCGCCAGTAGCGCCGGACGGCGTCGCGGTACTTCCCGTTCCACTCGGTCCAGAGGACCGGGAAGTTGCCGACCTGGTAGCCCCCCTCGCCGACGTCCCACGGCTCGGCGATCAGCTTGACCTGGGAGAGGACCGGGTCTTGATGGATGATGTCGAAGAAGGCCGCGAGCCGATCGACGTCGTGCAGCTCCCGCGCGAGCGTAGAGGCGAGATCGAAACGGAATCCGTCGACATGCATCTCGTTGACGAAGTAGCGGAGCGAGTCCATGATCAGCTGCAATGTCCGGGGGTGATTCATGTTCATGCTGTTTCCGGTCCCGGTGTAGTCCATGTAGTAGCGCGGCTGGTCGGGGACGGTTTTATAGTAGGCGAGGTTGTCGATGCCGCGGAAGGAGAGGGTCGGGCCGAGATGGTTTCCCTCCGCCGTGTGATTGTAGACGACGTCGAGGATCACTTCGATTCCGGCGGCGTGCAGCGCTTTCACCATCCGCTTGAATTCCCCGACCTGGCTTCCCCGCTCGTTCGAGGCGGCGTAGCGGACGTCGGGGGCGAAGAAGCCGATGCTGTTGTATCCCCAGTAATTCGAGAGCCCTTTTTCGATCAGATACATATCATCGACATGATGATGGACCGGCAACAGCTCCACCGCCGTGATCCCGAGCTCTTTGAGATAACGGATCGCCGGTTCCGAGGCGAACCCGGCATAGGTTCCCCGAATCCGCTCGTCGATTTCCGGATGCTGCGCCGTGAACCCTTTGACGTGGACTTCGTAGATAATCGTTTTATGCCACGGGGTCCGAAGCAGGCGGTCGTCGCCCCAATCGAAAGCGGTGTCGATCACAACGCTTTTCGGGACGGAAGCCCCGTCGTTCCGATCGTCTTTTTTCAGGTCTTGGTCGGGGTTTCCCAGCGGATAGGGGAAGAGGAGATCGCTCCATTGGATGTTCCCGGAGATCGCCTTGGCATAGGGATCGATCAGGAGCTTGGCCGGATTGAACCGGTGTCCCTGCTCCGGCTGGTAGGGTCCGTAGACGCGGTATCCGTAGAGCTGTCCCGGGCCGATGCCGGGGAGATAGCCGTGCCAGACCTGATCGGTCTGCTCGCGCAGGCGGATCACGGCGGCGGCTTTCTTCGCGTAGACTTCGTCATACAGGATGAGCTCGACGGCGGTGGCGTTTTCGGAAAAAAGGGCGAAGTTGGTCCCTTCGCCGTCCCAGGTGGCCCCCAGGGGGTAGGGTTGGCCCGGGCAGAGTTTTATTTTCATGGCTGGAATCCTCACGCTGATCAATATCTGATTATGATTATAACGGCTTCGTTCGAGCCGATGCAAAGGGGGGAGGAAGAGGGGAGAGGAACGTGCTTGCTTTTTGCTGCCGTTTCATGCAGCATCGGATTCATGAAATTGACTTCGGTGGAATATATCAAAGGGTGTACCGCGATCGAGGATTGTCCCAAGGAGCCGCTTCCGGAGATCGCTTTCGTCGGGCGATCGAATGTCGGGAAGTCGTCGCTGATCAATTCTCTCCTGGGGCGGAAGATCGCCTATGTCTCCTCCACGCCGGGGAAGACGCAGCTGATTCATTTCTTCAAGATCAACCGGAAATTTTTTCTCGTCGATCTCCCCGGCTATGGCTACGCCAAGGCGCCGATGTCGGTGCGGATGCAGTGGGGGCCGATGATCGAGACCTATCTGACGAAGCGGAAGCAGCTGAAAGGGATCGTCCTCTTGATCGACCTTCGCCACCCGGCCGCCTTCCTCGATCAGGAGATGAAGAAGTGGCTCGACCACTTTCAGGTACCGACCCTTTATGCGGCGACGAAAGCCGACAAGATCGGGCGGAATCAGAGAAAGGAGCAGATCGAGGCGGTGAAGGCTTCATTCGGGATTTCCGACGTCATCGTGACCTCGGCGGAAAGTAAAGAGGGGAGGGATCTTCTTTGGAAAGAGGTGGAGCGGGTGGTGTTAGGACAAAAAGATCCTTGATTCTCCGGGGAGGGCTCGTTTGCTATCGGATTGAAAATGAATCGTTGAGATCTTATCGGTAGACTTCGCGTCGATGTCCCACTTTCACAATGACGACAGTGAGATTTTCATCTGCAATCGAATAAATAATCCGATAGGCGCCTTGTCTAATCCGGTATTTCTCTTCGCTGGAGAGCTTTTCGTAGCCGGATGGCCTTGGATCGTTGGAGAGGAATCGAATTCTTCTGATGATGCGTTGACGGTCTTTCTTGGGAAGGGCTTCGATTTCTTTGACGGCGGAAGGTTTGATGAGAATTTTATAGTTGGCCACGTTTCTTCATCTGCTTGAGGACATCCTCAAAGAGAAGATTGGGCTCGCCGGCTCTCTTTTCAAAAGCAGCCAAGTCCTCTGCATCTTCGGCCAGGCTTTTCCTTACTGCGTCATTGACCAGATCCGAGAGCGATTGATCCGTCTCTTCGGCCTTTAATCGCAAAGCCTTGTGTAGCTCTGAATTGAAGGAGATGGTTGCTCGTTTCTGTTTTTTTTGTTTTGTCTTCATGGGAGGCAGTATAACGCAACAATCTCATCGGGTCAAATCGCTCTGACGGAGTTACGATAAAGAGGGTTCAGCACCTGCTCCCTATTATTTAGTTCCGTTTTCTCGCCTTCTTTGATCGCGCGGGAGAATACCCTGTCTTCAGAGGCGACGCGGCGTCGCGTGGACGTGACCTTTTCCCATTCCTTTACCGGCCCATCCACGATCCGAAAGAGCGGGTGCGGGTCAGGCGCTGTGACCTTTTTACCCTTCCGAAAACTTTCAGACCCGCGTGCCTGCAACTTATTCCTCAAGTGCTTCCACTCATAGAGGAGCTGACCGTCTGTCTCATCAATCGTCCCCCGAAAGCGGCGGCGCGCGATTTTCGTTCGATCGAATCGATAACCTCGCCGCGTGGCTTCCTGATAGACAATCGACAAATCACTTGCCATTGCCGCGACCGGCGCACCCGTTGCTAAGAATTGCGATTCGTGGCTCACATTGAAGGTGCATCTTGGAGGCCACTATAATCGAGTCTGCAAAAATTTTTCAATGAACTAACTTCTGATAGGAATCGGTCGGGTTAGGTTAGATCAGCACGCTGATGAGATACGGATAAACTTTCCCTGCCAGCCGAAGGCGTCCGAAAGGATGAGGACTGTGGTGTTATCGATAGAGAGTGGGATGATCTCTTCAGAGAGTATCCCAAGGACCTCACCGGCACTGCCGGCATTCCAATTTGTCGACCCCCACGTTTCGAATGCCCCCGCTCGCCATCAGGTTGTCGGCGTCCGGTTCGTGGTTCCCATGGTCGAGGAGGACGTGGCCGATTTCGTGGGCGAAGGAATCGGTCCGGGCGTTGTTGCCGATCACGACCACCTGATCGCCATGCTGCGCCGGCCAAAAAGCTTGGGCGACCTTCGGTCCGGAGAAGCCGGGGACGTAATAGGCATGGATCGCGCCGGCGCCCCCCGGTTTGTGGCCGGTCATCTCGGTCTCTTCGGCGGTCAGCGGGCGGACGGTGCCGGAGGGGGCGTTTAGAATCCCGGTCGGGGCGTCCCGGTCCAAGACATCGGTCGCCCACGATTCGCCGCCGACCATGTTGATCTTGATCGAGCACTGATGCCAAATGGTGTTGGCGCGGGCGATGTCGGCGGAGGCGTCGCGGGTGGCGCCGGGGAGCTCGACGACGTAGACGTCGATCGTCGTCTCCGGGACGCTGGTTTCGCAAACCGGCTGCCGCTGGACAACGCTAGGCTCCGAGGCGGTGTTTTGCTGTATGACATGTGTCAGCTCATGGGCGAGCAGCCGGCGGCCCGCTTCCGTTCCGGGAGCATACTCGCGCGAACCGAAGACGATGTCGCGACCGAGCGTGAAGGCGCGGGCGTTCAGCGACGCGGCCGACTGAGCGGCGGAGGCGTCGGTGTGAACGCGGACCGCGCTGAAGTCGTGGCCGAACCGGGGTTCAAAAAAGGTCCGAACAGAATCGGGAAGGGGGTGTCCGGCGGAGAGAGACCCGAGGCCCGTTTGTGTTCGGGGGGCTTGTTCTTGTTTCTGACCGGAAGGCGACGCTGGCGCCCGGAGGATTTCTTCTGCAACGCGATCGGCGTCCCGCTCCGACCGATCCTCCGGCGCGCTTACTTTGATTCCGGCGGGGAGGGAGGCCGTCTGAGCGTGAGCGCGGAAGAGCCGTTGCACGGCCCGGTTTCCTGCGGTCCGTTGTAAATTGACAATGGGGTTGATCGGAGGCCGGGAGGCGGAGGAAGGTTTTCGGGATCTCGCGGCCGGATCGGTTTTCCGCGCTTTATTTTCCTTGCAGCCGCATTCACCCATTCGGCGTTAATCCTTATTTAAAAAAGATGGGATCGCCGTTCGAAAGAGATTTTCACCCCCTCCGTTCTGTATAACCTATTTTTGCAGTGCAGATCAATCCCGATGGTCGGGTCCCGTCGATCCGTTCTTATCTCTGCGCGTGATCGGCGTAATCATCGAAGTTGTATCCGGCTCTTACGAGAACGCGGCGGAGAACCTCGAAGACGTTGGGATCGCTCTTGTGAGGCATCGCCGAGACCTCCGGCGCGCTCCGGACTTTCGCCAAGAGATCATCGAGCCTCTCCCCCGCGAGCTGCTCGCAGATCTCATACAAGCCTCCCGGTGACTCTTCGATGACGTTGTGATCGGCGAGGATGGCCCGGATCGCGGCGATGATCTGAGGAGAGGGATGCGGGACCAGGAGGGTGGCGAGGGCGCCGTGGTCGAGTCGAAGTTTTTCCGCCATTGGAAGCGGCGCGCCGCCGCGCGCTTGTTGCGCGGCCGGAAAGAGGATCTTTTCCTCCATGCCGATATGTTTGAGAAGCCCTCGGCGGAATGCCTCGTACGAAGCGGACTCCACTTGGGCCGGGTCGGCGGCCGCGCGATTCAGCAGGTCTTCCAGCCGCCGGTGGTCATCGATGAAGAATCGGTAAAGGGGTCCCGTCATTTTTCATCTCTCCGTGTCAGCGAGAATGTGAAAAAGGGGGCGCTTACTTCACTTCCACAAACGAACGGCCCCAGAGTTCATCGATCCACTTTTGCCGGAGGGCGGTCCGCTTCTCGTTGAGGAGTTTTTCCTCGATCTCTTTTTTGACCTTCTCAAAGGGCTGCTTCTGTAAATCCGAGGGGACCTGCACTTTGAAGAGGTGAAAGCCGAGGCCGGTTTGGATGACAGGGCTGACGTCGCCGTCCTTCAGGCTGAAGATGACCCGATCGATTTCCGGGGTCAAATCGCCTTTTTTAAACGCGCCGAGATCGCCGCCGGCGCGCCGCTCGGAACCGTCGCTGTATTTTTCGACGAGCTGAATGAACTCCTCCCCCTTCCGCGCTTCGGCCAGGGCTTGCTCCGCTCTCTGCTGCTTTTGCTCGATCACCTCCGTGGAAGCCCCTTCCGGAATGCGAATCAGGATCTGTTTTAGGCGGATCTGCTCGGGAAGCCGGAACGCTTCGGGATGGGCGTCGTAATAGGCGCGAACTTCGGTGTCGGTGATCAGGAGATTGGAATCGATCGCGCGATTCATCAGTTTGAGAACAGTCAATTGGTTTCGAAGGTCCTCGACATATTTCTCCCACGGCACGTTTTCTTGCGTGACCGCCTGTTTGAGCGCCTCCCGGCTCGGGAAGCGGTTCCGCTCTTCGATGTCCTTCAGTGCGAGCTCCAACTCGGCGTCGCTGACGCGAATCCCGCTCTTTTTCGCCTCTTGTTGAAAAAGCTTCTGCTCGATCATCTGGTTGAGCAGGTCGCGCTGCAAATTCGAATTAGGGTCCCCCGGCTCCCCGGTCGGGCTCAGCGCGGCGGGATCGGCCAACCGGGCTTTTTTAAGCGCTTGCGCCGCCTCATCGAGCTCGCTCTGTGTGATGACCTCCCGGTTCACCACCGCCACGATCCGGTCGATGATGACCCCCCCCCAGGCGAGGTTCGCCGAGGCGAGCACGATCGCCGCCGCGACCCAATTACAACGCTTTGTGAAGGAGCTCTTCATTGATTTTGACCTCCGTTTTACGGCGAATGTTTTCAAACCAGCGGGAGAAGAGGGCCTCCCGTTTCTCCTCCAAAAGGGTCTGGTAGATGCGCTCTTTGACCTCATCGAACGAAAGGGTCCGGGCGGGCCGGCGGTCCTCCACCTTGACGAGATGATACCCGAAGGGGGTTTTGATCGCTCCGCTGACCGATCCGATCTCGGCCGTGAAGAGCGGCTCGAACTCCACCGGCAATTCCACGGCGGCGCGATAACCCAAGTCGCCGTCTTTTCCGAATTCGAGCGTCTGTGCATGCGTCTGGGCCGCTTCGACAAAATCGGCCCCTTCGCCTAATGCCTGGCGGATCGCTTCGGCCTCCGTCTCGGTCTCCACCAGAATCTGGCGCAGCTTGATCTGCTCCGGCACGCTCCACTCCTCCAGATTGCTGTTGTAATACTGGAGAAGCTCCTCTTCCGGAAGGGAGATTTGATCGCCGACCAATTGGTTCAGCAATTTCTCGATCAGCAACATCTCCCGCGCCGAGGCCTCCCAGGCCTCCTTGGTCCGTTTTTGCTCGGAAAGATAACGAAGGAATGCCTCTTCCTCCATCCCCTCGCGGATCTCCGACAACCGATCCTGCATCTCTCCTTCGGTCAATTTTATTTGAAGCCGCCGCGCCTCTTGAAGGAGCATCTTCCGCTCGATGAGCTGCTCCAGAAGTCGCCGGGCGAGCTCTTCTTTTTCCTCCGGGGTCGCTTCGATCGTTTGGGATCCTTTGTCGTCGGTTTCGGAGAGTGCGGTTTGCAGCTCCTGCACGGTAATCGGCTCGTCGTTGACCAGCGCCACCGTGGCGGTCATCGGGGAAGGTTTCTGCTGCCAGCAGCCGGCAAGGAGAAGCCAGAGGACAAAGGTCAAGGCCGGCCGGGTCGGCGGGGTCATTCTTTCCCTTTCTGCAGGGTGGAGAGGCAATGGGCGACGTCGAGGAAAAGATCTTCCCACCCGCGATTTTTGATCCGGATTTCAAACGAGAAGTGAGAGGTAAAGTGAATCCGGTCTTTAAAGGTGTTCAGAAGCCGGAGGAGATCGTTCTCCGTGACCTGCGCCGCCTCATCGAAGACAAACGAGAGGACCCGTTCTTTTTCTTCGATCTTTAGAATTCGAAGTTTCTTCGCCATGACCTTGAGCTGGAGCACCTGCAGCAGGTGGACGACCGGCTCCGGCAGGGGACCGTAGCGGTCTTCCAACTCGGCCCGGATCGCATCGATCTCCCCGGTCTCTTCACAACCCGAGAGGCGCTTGTAGATCGAGAGGCGTTGATAGGTGTCGGGAATGTACGGATCGGGGATGAAGGCGGAGATCTGGAATTGAAGCGACGGCTCGATCTCCTTCGTCACCGGCGTTCCCCGCAGCTGTCGCACCGCGTCATCGATCATCTTCAGATAAAGCTCAAAACCGACCGCCGCGATCTGTCCCGACTGTTCCTGGCCGAGAAGATTTCCCGATCCGCGGATCTCGAGATCGCGCGCGGCGATCCGGAAGCCCGATCCCAATTCGGTAAACTCCTGGATCGCCTGCAGCCGCTGTCGGGCCTCCTCCGTCAGAATCCGCCCCTCCCGGACCAAGAGGTAGGCATAGGCCTGCTCGCCGGAGCGGCCGACCCGGCCCCGAAGCTGGTAGAGCTCGGCGAGGCCGAACCGGTCGGCGTCGTTGATAATCATCGTATTCGCCGACGGGATGTCGATCCCCGACTCGATGATTGTCGTCGTCAAAAGAAGATTGTACTCTTTCGCCTGGAATTTGAGCATCACCTCTTCCAGGACATGCTCCCGCATCTGGCCGTGCGCGACCCCGATCCGCGCCTCCGGCACCAGCTCCGAGAGGAATTTCCCGATCTGCTCGATGTTGTGGACCCGGTTGTGGACGAAGAAGACCTGTCCTCCCCGGACCAACTCGCGGAAGATCGCCTCCCGGATGATCGTCGGATCGAACGGCGCGAGGATCGTCCGGATCGCCAGCCGATCGGCGGGGGGGGTCTCAATCACCGAGAGATCGCGAACCTGCGCCAGCGCCATCTGCAAGGTGCGGGGGATCGGCGTGGCGGTCAGTGTCAGGACATCGATCTGTTTTCGAAGCTGTTTGAGCTTCTCTTTGTGGCGGACGCCGAAGCGGTGCTCCTCGTCGATCACCACCAGGCCGAGATCGCGGAACTGAATGTCTTTCTGAAGGAGCCGGTGGGTGCCGATGAGGATATCGACCGCCCCGGTTTTCAGATCTTCGAGGATCGCCTTCTGCTCCTTGCGGGAGCGGAAGCGGCTTAAGACCTCGACCCGGACCGGGAAGGGGGCGAAGCGCTTCGAGAACGTCTGGTAGTGCTGCTGGGCGAGCAGCGTGGTCGGCACCACGACGGCGACCTGTTTGTTGTCCATGACCGCCTCGAACGCCGCCCGCATCGCGACCTCCGTCTTGCCGTAGCCGACGTCGCCGCAGACCAGTCGGTCCATCGGCTTCGGCCGCTCCATATCGGCCAGAACCTCTTCGATCGCCCGGAGTTGATCGGGGGTCTCCTCATATTCGAAGGCCGCCGCGAATTCTTCGGAGAGGGAGGGAGGGGTGGCGAAGGGATGGCCCTGGACCACCTCCCGCTCGGCGTAGAGTTGGAGGAGGTCCTCCGCCATCCGCTGAATGTCCCCCTGGACCTTTGATTTTGTTTTGGCCCATTGCGTCCCGCCGAGAGAATCGACCCGCGGCGGATGCCCCTCCAGGCCGACGTAGCGCTGCACCAGGTGAAGCGAGTTAAGGGGGACATAGACCTTGTCCTTCCCCGCATATTCGAGGACGAGGAAGTCGGAATCGTACGCCGGCGCGCGCTCCTGCTGACGGATCGAGAGCCGCTTGAGGCCGATGTACCGGCCGATCCCATGGTCGAGGTGGACGACATAGTCGAGCGGCTTCAAATCCTCGAACGAGGAGAGAAAGCCGGCCCGGGCCTCCTTTGCCTTGCCGTCGCGTGTTGTGGCGCGCCGGCGGGGCTGTGTCGCGGCCCCGGACCGACCGGTCAGCGCCTCTTCGGTCAAGAAGGCGATCTTGGTTTCCGGGATGGAGAAGCCTTCCGTCACTGTGCCGACCGTCAGATAAATCGGGGTTGGGAAAGCGGCCGCGGGTCCCTGCTCCGGATCCCATATCGTCCAGGGGAGATCATGGTCCGAGAAGAGGTGTTTGAAGCGGGCCAGCTGCGTTTCATTCCGAACCGTGACCAAGACGAGATGATCGCGGCGAAGGATGTCGAGAGTGCTGACGACCTCGGAGAAAGGTTGTCCGGGACGGCCTAAGCCGAGCGACGGGAGAGAGCGGATATCAAACGCAAACCGCTTGGCGCCCCGCTCCGGCCGAAGCGAGAGCGATTCCAGATCGAGCGTCGTTCGGCCCGATCCGGCATCGGCCAGAAAGGCGAGCGGAAGGTAGAGCTCATCGACCTTCGGATATTTGGGGTTCCGGCGGGCGGCGAAGAGCGATCCCTCTTCGACCTCTTCCACAAAGCGCTTTCCCTTCTGAATGACCTCGTCGGGCTCATCCATCACCAGCAGGGTGTGAGGGGAGAGGTATTCGGTCAGCGAAATGCGGTAAAAGTTCGGATCGAAGAGATTTTCGCGGCCGAGAATGACCTCCACCGAATCGGCCGGTCCGATCGATTTCTGTGTTTCGGGGTCGAAGGTCCGGATTGACTCGATCTGATCGCCGAAGAACTCGATTCGAACCGGGCGGGGCGAGGTCGGCGGGGAGAGATCGACGATCCCACCGCGAAAGGCCAACTCGCCCGGCTGCGTGACGCTGCCGACCACCTCATATCCTCCTTGATAAAGCCGTTCGATGAGCGCTTCTTTCGAGAGGGTTTCGCCGATCTGGAGGGTAAAGGTCCGCTCCTGAAGGAACGGTTTGGAAACGACCTTTTGGAGGAACGCCTCGATCGAGGTGACGAGGGAGGCGCCCGGATTTTGGGTCAGCCGGTGAAGGGTCGCCAGCCGCTGCGCGATCCAATCGGGCCGCGGCGTCGACGGTTCATACGGAAGAATATCCCAGGGGGGAAAGAAGAGGATCTCCGGCGCCGGATGTTCGGCGGCGGCGTCGAGCTCCAGAAAATAGCGGAGCTCCCGGTAAAACCGGTCGGCCTGCGCGTAGGAGGGGGCCACGACGCAAAAGGGCCTCCCTTCCCGAGCGAGGCGGGACAAAAAAAAGGCCTCTGAAGATCCCCAAAGGCCGCTCGTTTTTATTTTCCGCTCTCCCTCGGTGATCGCTTCAAACAGAGGCGAAAAGAGGGAGGATTGTAGTTGGTAGATCATATTCCCGTACTATAACATACTTCGGGCTGAAATCATCCTCGGCGAGATTGCTTCAAAATTCGCTCGATCATCCCGGTGGTCGAGGCGCCGGGAACGATTTTAACCCGCACGACCCTTCCCCCGTGGCGTTCGACGGTCTCTTTTCCGACGATCTCCTCCAAGGCCCAGTCGCCCCCCTTGACCAAGATGTCGGGGACTAAAGTATCGATGACCTGATGGGGGGTGTTTGCGTTGAACAGAACCACATAATCGACGCACCCCAGCGCGGCCAAGACCTCCATCCGTTCCCGGTGGGGGACGATCGGACGAGCGGACCCTTTCAGTCGGCGAACCGAAGCGTCCGAATTGACCGCGACGACCAGACAATCCCCCAAGGCCCGTGCGGCGGCGAGATATCGGACATGGCCGACGTGGAGAAGATCAAAACAGCCGTTGGTGAAGACGACTTTCTTCCCTTGTCTCTGAAGCGCGCGAACCTTCCGCTGAAGGGCGGAGAGTGTGAGGCGCTTATTGCCGTTCGATTTCATCCGATCCGACCCGCGATGCTTCGCAGCGGTCATCCTTTCTTCTCGAGTTCGGTGAGGAGACCGGCGATCAAGAGGGGGAGCATGATTTCGTGATGGCCGGTGAGGGCATATCCCCTTCCATGTTTTTGGGTCGGCCGTTTGACGACGTTGGTGATGGGACGATAGTGTTGGATAAAATCCATGTTGACGACGGTAAAGTTCTGGACGGTCCGGCCGAGATTCCGTGCGATCGAGAGCGCCTTCAAGAAAATTTCGGGAAGAAGGACCGCCGAGCCGATATTGAAGTAGACGCCCCCCTCAAGGTCGGCCACGACCTCCGTATATCTTTTGAAATCGAGATAAGAGCCTTTCCCAATCGCCGCCCCATCGGCCGAGGGGTGCATATGGATGATATCGGTTCCGATCGCTACATGGACGGTCGCCGGAATGCCGAGGCGGGCCGCTGCGGCCAGCAGGCTGTTCTCGGTGTGGGGAAAACCGCCGGAGAGGATCATCTTCCCGACCGCTTCTCCGATCCCGACCCCCTCCGCCGCTCCTTTCGAAATCGCGCCGTTGAGGTAGGAAGCGGTCTCCTCCGCCATCCCGAAGGTGCCGTCCTCCAACTCCGGTGCGACATCTTCCGACGTCTGTCCGATGAAGGCCAACTCAAAATCGTGAATAATCCCGGCACCGTTGAGGGCGAGCGCCGAGACGATGCCGCGCTCCATCAGATCGTTAATCAACGGGTTGAGGCCGACCTTGATGACATGCGCCCCCATCGCCAGGACGATCATTTTCTCGCTCCGATGGGCCTCGGCCATCGCCGCGATGACCGCGCGAAGGTCTTTGGCGGCGAGGATCTGGGGAAGGGAGTCCAAGAAGGCCTGTATCCCCGGGTTGGGGGCGAGCGGTTTGGCGAACTCCTCCTTCTTCACCTTGCTCGGTCGTTGTTTGACGGAGTAGGTCTTCAGCTGACTCCAGGGGAGCTCGGGTTTCTTCTTCATCGGATCCCTTTCCCTCTAGTGGTCCCATTCTCCAGGCTGGTCACGGCAGGGAGCGAAAGATCGGTACGTCGCAGGCCGCTGAGCTTCAGGAGGAGAGTATTCGCCGCTTGAATCTCTCCTTTCCGATAGAGGATCGCTCCGTCGGATTCAGCCAGGCGATTTAGGATCGCTCTCCTTTTTGGCGGCGACACCTTTTTGCTGATCAGTATCCGCTTGATCTGCGCGAGGAGTTCGACCCAACGTTGCTCTTCGGGGTGAAGGTTGTCTTTCACGTAATCCCGAATGCGTTTTGCCAATGCCGGGCTCTTTCCCCCGCTGGAGACGGCAATCGTCATCCCCCCTTTTGAGAAAACGGCCGGCACGATAAAACCGTCCGAATCGCTTCGGTCGGCCAGGTTGAACGGAATTCGCTTCCGTCTTCCTTCCCGGGCAACCGCTTCATTCACTGAAGGCTGATCCGTTGCAGCGAACGCCAACGCGGCACCGTCCAGATCCCCCCGCCGATAAGGTCGATGATGCGCGATGATCCGCTTTTCTGCTTCCCATCGGGCCAGACGGGGGGTAAAAGAAGGACTGATGACGGTAATCGCTGCGCCGGCCCTTAAGAGGGAAGCGGTCTTTCTTTCTGCAACCGCGCCCCCTCCGATCACCACTACCGGACGCCCTTTTAAATTGAGAAAGAGTGGATAATAATTCATTGGGGAGAGGCGGCGGCAGAATCGGTAAGATGCGAGAGAACCTGTTTCGCCTTGGGCGAGAATTCAGTTTCAGGATGTTCTTGCAGCAGCTTCTCGAAGGTTTCTCTCGCCTCGTTCCAATGTTCGGCATGGTAATGGGAGAGCCCCAGGTAGTAGAGGCTTTCCTCGGTGATGGATCGACTCTCTCCTTTAGAGAGGGCTTTTTGAAAACGTGCGATGGCGGCCGGATAGGCGCCGTTCTTATAATAAAAACGGCCGACATAAAGATGGTGCGCCGCTTGACGACGGGCCAGCTTCCGTAACTTCTCCTCCGCTTCGCCCGTATAAAGGCTTTGAGGATAATCCTTGACGACCTTCTCGAATGCCACAATCGCTTTTTCCATCGGGCCGGGATCACGGTCGTTGGTGTTCATCTGCTTGTAATAACTCATTCCCAGCCGGTACTGCGCAAAGGCGGCCATCCGGTGGAAGGGGTGAAGCTCCAGGAAACGCTGGTATTCCTCCGACGCGGCGGTGTAATCTTCCTTGACGTAATTCGCCTCGCCCCGTTTGAGCAGGGTGAGGCCATCGTAAATTTTCTCAACCCCCTGATCGGAGTTGTCGACGATTTTCTCATCGACGCCGAGGAGCGAGAGAAGTTCCGACTTTTCTCCCGATCCCGCACAGCCGACGAGGAAAAGCGTGAGAAGAAGGAGTCCCCCGCGGTGAAATGAAAATCTCTTGCAAAATGGCATTGTTCCGCATCCATGCTTCAGAAATGATGAGGTAATAAATAACAAATATCGGCAGAAAGCGCAAGGGTCATTTCAATTGACAGAGACGGCAGGGAGTTCCTATAATTCCGTTCTATGCCATCCCAGATTATCGGAACCGGAATTGCGCTCCCCAAACGGGCCGTCACCAATGAGGAGCTGTCGGGTCGGCTCGGTCTGAGCGAAAAAAAGATCGAGAAGATGACCGGCATTCAGAATCGGCATTGGGTTGAAGCAGGGGAGACCACCTCTTCCCTGGCTCTGGAGGCGGCACGAAAGGCCCTGCAATCGGCCGATCTCCTCCCCAATGCGATCGACCTGATTCTTGTCTCGACGACCTCTCCCGACATGTCTTTCCCCTCGACCGCTTGTTTGGTTCAGAGAACGCTTTCGACCCGGCCTATTCCGGCCTTGGACCTCAATGCCTCTTGCAGTGGATTCTTGTATGCCCTCTCCGTGGGGGATCAATTCATCCGGAGCGGGACGGCAAAACGGATCTTGATCATCGCGGCGGAGGTGAAGTCCCCCTCCATTAATCCGGGGGATCCCTCCACGGCGATTTTATTCGGAGACGGCGCGGCCGCTGTTGTGCTGGCGGAGGGAAAAAGAGGAATCCAATCGATTCGTCTTTATGCGGACGGTTCCCGGCACCGCTTGATTTCTCTCCCGGCGGGCGGCTCGCGACATCCGACCTCTCCTGAGACACTGAGCGGCGGTTTGCATTATATCCGAATGGAAGGGAAAGGGCTTTTCAGAATGGCGGTGAAAAGAATGCAAGAGGCGCTTTTCTCTCTGGCCAACGAGGCGAATCTCTCCTTGTCCGAGATCGATTTCTTCATCTTTCACCAGGCGAATTTAAGAATTCTGGAAACCGTATTTGAAAAAACCGGCATACCTCATGACAAAACCGTCGTCACCATTCCACGTTATGGCAATACCTCTTCTTCATCGCTTCCGACTGCGCTCGATGAGGCGATCAGAACGGGGAAGCTAAAATCGGGGGATCGGGTGATCCTCTGCGCTTTCGGGGGGGGATTGACGTGGGGAACCGCATTGATCGAGTGGTAATTACTTCTTCCCTTTTGAATCGGAGGAGAGGTTCGCCAAGATTTTTCTGAATCGATTTTTCCAATACTCACGGCGCTCCTTCTTCCACCGAGCCCGTTCATAAAGATCAGACGCTTCAGAGACCTCTTCTTTTTTAATGGGTTTTATGGGCGACTTTTTCAATACAGGTCTTTTGGCGGCTTTTTTCTTTCGTGAAACGACCGCTTTTTTGGAAAGTGCTCCGACCTTTTTCTTTTTCAGCGCCATTCATCCACCAACGAAAGGATTTTCCCATCCCATTACGATCTTGCCATCTGTAAAAGCGTGTCCCCGATCCTCTCCTGCGTCTGACCTTGAGCATATCGGAGAACCGCCGCATCCTGGATCTGGCGGCCCAACGCTTCCTGAAGTGCCCCTTCCTCTGCTGTTCGTCCGGTTGAAGCCGCTTCCTGAATGGCCTGGCCCAGCCTCTCCTGAGCGAAACCCGCTCCAGTGCTCCGATGTTGACTGAGGAGGGCGGCCTCTTGAATCGCCCTTCCGAGGGCTTCCTGTTTTTCTCCCTCCGTTGCAGGATGGGCTGGAACAGAGAATACCATTAAAAAGAGGAAGATAACAGAGATTAAATATCCGATTTTTCTTGATTTCATCGTTCACCTCCATATTTTGCTTTAGGTTGCGATGAGGAGGTTTACGAGCGAACTATCTCAAAAATAGCAACGCTAGCTTTATCATACTCTCTTGGGATTATTAATGTCAAGATATGAAAATAGATACATGTCTCAAAAATAGAGCCATCAAAAAATCACCTGAGTTGCATTTGTTTGCTTAGGGGAATGCTCTTATTTTATGAGATTTACTGTGTATGAGTAGGTCGGAGGGGGCCAAAGCAATGGAGAGAGGAGCAGTGTTTTAATCGAGTTCACGCCGTCTCGTCCCAGTGATAGGAGAGCCTGGCGGCAAGTTTAGCAATTGCATTCCCATCAGTCCTGTCAAGGGGATTTCCAGCGCGGATGATTTTCCATCGCTGAATGAACTGATGAAAGAAATTTTGGGCTTCCCAGAGGTTTATCTCAAGATGAGCACGATCGGCGATGTCCAGAAGATGATGCGCTTGGACGATGGCATCTTTGGCGTCGCGTGATTCCGCGTTGACCAGGCGCTGCATCTGCACGTTTAGTAAGCTCCGCAAACGCTGTTCAATTTCATCCACTTCAATATCGACTCCCCAGCGTTTGGACTCATCAATAATCTGAATGGTCCGGTCAAAAACGGGTTGATCCGAAAGACGAGCCGCCTCCTCTTTCAGATCATGGTTGAGCACCTGTTCCGCCGCCACGAGGTACGATTTTGGAATTTTGGCCTGAGTGGAGTTCAGGTAGAACATGAGCCGCTGGTGATCGAGGTAAATCTGGCGCCAGAGGTTTTCATAACGGCTGAAAAGAGAGCCGGAGACATAGGCGAGGATCTTTCTTCTCGGCTCGATCAAGAGGTCATTAAGGCTGAAAGACTTCTCACCGAGCGCATGATTCAGTCCGCGGACCACATCGGCCTGAGAGCCGCGGTAAAACTTTTCGATCAGATCGGATTTCATTTTTTCGTATCCTTCGACGCCGAGCATGCCGCCGACGGCGCAGTGGAAGTCGTGGCCGCCGAAGTGAAGAACCCCAAAAACCGCCTCTTCGTGATCGAATGTGATTTTAGAGGTCACAAGAACCCGCCCGATCGCCAGGGTGACTGTTCCATCGGTGACCCTTCGGTAATCTTGCAGCGTGATCTGGTGGTTATAGAAATCGCCGCTCTGCGGGTTTTCCTCGAAGAGCGAGGCAATGGCATAATGGGCGATGATCCGTTCCGGACCGATGACTGAACCGCCGACGAACCGCTGGTAGATCGAAGCTCCATCCCCGAATTCGGGAAGGTTGCTCTTCGCTTCTTTCAGCCGTTCCAGAAGAAGGTTTTCGGCTTTTCCCCCTAATCCCGTCGGGTCGAGCTCTTTTGCAAGCTGAATCGCCCGGCCGGCATATTTGAGGTTCTGTGTCGCCTCCAGACCGGAGATCTCATCGAAAAACCATGCGCAACTGGTAAACATCAACAAAGCATTGCGCTGCATCTCCAATAGCTGGATGGCCTCTTCCCGTTCCAAAGGGGTCAGCGCCCGAGCCTGTTGCTGAGAGAGGAAACGTTCGGCCTCTTCCCAGGTTAGTTGGTTTTCCTCCCGCTTCCGGATCAAAGTGATGTAATGGTTCCGGGCCTCCCAAGGATCTTTGAGCCACCTCTTCCCCTTCGTTTCAAAGAGGAGATCGAGCGAGCCTTTCAGGGCGTCAAATCCTTCGCGCAACGGCTGGCGCCAGCGCTGGTTCCAGTCGGGATGTCCCCCCGACTGACAGCCGCAATTCGAGCGCCACCGCTCGACCCCGTGAAAACAGCTCCAGGCACTTTGATCGACGATTTCCACCTCATAGGCCGGCGGATTCTTCGAGAGATATTCTCCATAGTTGGTCCATTCGGCGATCTGTTGCCGCTCGATCTCCTGCAGGGTGTAGGCGAGGGCCATATCGCCGTGGGCAAAGTGATGACCATAGGATTCGCCGTCGGTGGCAATGTGTAGAAGCTGCGGCCAGTCGCGTTGATCGGAGAAACCACCCTTGAGTCGATCGACGAAGGCTTCTCCGCTTCTGAGCAGCCGATCGAACGCGACCGAGTGGGAGATCGGCCCATCGTAGAAGAAGAGATCGATAAAGAGGCCGTCCGAGAGGAAGCATCGGTATGATCGGGTCGGATCGATCCCTTCCGCCTCTTCCCATTCTCCCTCGGTCTCCCGCTTCTTTCCATCCGGCGCGATCCGGCGTATCCGGCGGGCCTGATGCGGGGCCAGAATCGTGAACCGGATTCCCTCTTCTGCAAGGACCTGGAGCGACTCCAGGTCAACCGCCGTTTCGGGCAGCCACATCCCCTCCGGTTTTCGCTGGAATCGAGACTCAAAATCGGCGATCCCCCAGCGAACCTGTGTAACCTTGTCCCGCCGCGAAGCGAGCGGCATGATCAGATGATTATAGACCTGGGAGAGGGCATTTCCGTGCCCGCCCCGTTCCCGGACGCTGATCTGATCGGCCTCTAAGATTTTGCGATAGACTTCCGGCTGGGCCCGCTCCATCCAGGAAAGGAGGGTGGGGCCGAAGTTAAAGCTGATCTTCGTGTAATTGTTGACGATATCGAGGATTCGATTCTCATGATCGGCGATTCGGGCGGCGGTATTCGGAAGGTAGCATTCGGCCGAGATCCGCTCGTTCCAGTCGTGATAGGGATGGGCCGAATCTTGGAGCTCGACCTCCTCCAGCCACGGATTTTCGCGGGGAGGCTGATAGAAATGGCCATGAATGCAGAGATATCGTTTCATGAATTATTTTCCATTGTTCTTCGCGGCCAAGTGGACCAAATGCCCGGCCCCGATCATGCCGGCGCTCTCGCCGAGAAGCGCCCTTCGAATGATGATCCGCTTCAGGGCTTCCTCCGGCGTCATGCCGAAGGCATGGCGGGCCGCCTCCTGTCGGAGCGGCTTCTCAAAAAGGTGGAAGGCGTTGCTGACCCCGCCCGAAAGGATGAAATGGTGAATGTCGAGCAGGTTCGCTACGTTCGCGATTCCAATGCCGAGGTAATAGGCCATTTTCCGAAAGACCGCTTCCGCAATCGGATGATGCTGCTCCGCCGCATCGGCGAGGCCGGAGGAGGTGATCCACGCTGCGGGCGCGGCGGCGTTCCCCTCTACCCGGCGCCACTCCTCCTGCGCCATTCGGACCAAGGCGGTTGAAGAAGCATAGACCTCCAGGCAGCCCGTGGAGCCGCATCCGCAGGGGGGACCGTCGGGTGTAATCTTCATGTGACCGACCTCTCCCGCTTTCCCCGTTTCTCCGGACCAGAGTCTACCATCCAGCACCAATCCGCCGCCGACCCCGGTGCCGAGGGTGATCAGCAGGAAATTGTCGAGATTCTGCGCCGCCCCGACCCAGCGCTCTCCCATCGCCGCTGCACTGGCGTCATTTTCGATGACGACCGGAACGCCGACCGCCTTCTCGACCTGGGAGCGGATCGGAAAATTATCCCATCCGGGGAAATTAGGGGATTCAATGATCCGGCCCTCTTTGAAATCGAGCGCCCCGGGAACCCCCAAACCGACGCCGGCCAGCGATCGTCCACCGCTCATTTTGCATAGATCGGCGATGAGGCCGGCCACGTTGTTGAGGACCCGCTCTTGCCCCTGGGCGACTTCCGTTGCGATCTTCCCTTCCGAGAGGATCTGTCCGGTCAGGTCGAGTGCCGCCCCCTTGATGTAGGTCCCTCCCAAGTCGATTCCAATGACGCAAGTTGATAACCGGTCCATCGCTCTACTCGATCAGGGCCTGGCAGCTTCCCGCCAAACGCTCCGACGCCTTCTCTTCTGCGGTTTCGACATAGATCCGCACCACCGGCTCGGTTCCAGAGGGGCGGATCAACACCCAACTTCCTCCCTCCAGGAAGAATTTCGTTCCATCGAGCGTGGAGGTCGAGATCACCTTCTTCCCCCCTATTGTAGCAGGCGGATTCTTCAGCAGAGCGGCGACCTGCTCCCGGCCCCTTTCCGAGAGGTGCAAATCGCGCCGGAGCGGAGAGAAGGCGCCGACCCGCCGGAAAAGATCGTCGAGCATCGTCCGGATGGGACATTTGCGTTTGGCGACCATCTCCGCGACAAGAAGGCAGGTGAGGATGCCGTCTTTCTCCGGGAGGTGACCCCGGATCGAGATGCCGCCGCTCTCCTCGCCTCCCAAGAGAATTTCATTTTTTGCGATCAGCTCGCCGATATATTTGAAGCCGACCGGTGTCTCAATGATCTCCAACCCGTGATGGCGCGCAACGGCGTCGACCAGATGGGAGGTGGCGACACTACGGGCGATCTTGCCGGTCCACTTTCGATCGGTCACCAAATAATCGACGAGGAGGGCGATAATGTAATTCGGCACGACCGGGATGCCCCCGCGGTCGAGGATTCCGAATCGGTCCGCGTCGCAATCGGTCGCCAGACCGAGATCATAATTCCCATCCCGCGTTTTCAGGATAAGCTCCGAGAGGCTTTCCCCCTCCGGATCGGGGCGGATGCCGCCGAAGGTGGGGTTCCGCTCGTCATGGATCAGATCGATCGTCGCTCCCATCTCAAGAAGAATCCGATCGAGATATCCTAAAGAGGTCCCCCAGAAGGGATCGACCGCCACGCGAAGCTTTCCTTGCTCAAAGGCAGACCGATCAAGGAGGCGAGAGACCTTTTCCCGGTACGCATCGCCGATCCGTTCATCCCGCCAGAGCCCCTGCTTCTCCGCTTCGGCGCGCGTCAGTGGCCGAACGGCGTTCGGCTCTTTCAGAAGTACATTGGCCCGCGCTTCGATCTGCCGCGTCGTCTCCGGCAGGGCCGGTCCTCCCCAGGCGGGGGAGAATTTCAGGCCGTTCCACTCCGGAGGATTGTGGCTGGCCGTCACATTGATCCCTCCTGAGAGCTTGCGTTGGAGAATTTCAAAGGAGACGACCGGCGTCGGAACCGGATTGGTCGATCGGATGACGCCGATTCCGTTGCCGGTGAGGACCGAGGCGACCGCTTCCGCGAATCGCTTTCCAAGAAAGCGGGTGTCGTAGCCGACGATCACCTGAGGCGGGGAGTCTTCGCGATTTTCATTCAAATAATCGGCGATCGCCTGTGCAACCACCCGGACGCGATCAAAAGTAAAATCTTCCGCCAGAATTCCCCGCCACCCCGATGTCCCGAATTTGATCTTCTGTTTCTCATTTGTCATCTGGCCTCTGGTCCCCTCTCCCGTCAGTAGAAGAACCGTGTCGGGGCGCGTGGAATCGTCACCACCCCTTTGTTGTTCACCGTGAACCGCTGTTTGTCCCGCTCCGGATCGTAGCCGATCTCTTCTCCCGGCTTGATGAGGTTGAACCGGTCGATGATACTCCGTTTGATCCGGCACCCCGATCCGACTTCACAAAAATCGAAGAGAATGGACTCTTCCACCTCGGCCCCCGCTTCGAGCACCACCCCCCGACCGATGATGGACCGCTTCACCTTGGCCCCCCTGATGATGCTTCCTTCGCCGATGAAGGAGTCGACCACTTCGCCCCCCATCAACCGCGCCGCCGGCGCGTTCACCGCGTCGGAGAGGATCGGCCATTCGAGGTTGTTCAGGTCAAACCGGGGATGTTCTCCCAGTAGGTCCATGTGCGCATCGTAATAGGCCTGAATGCTTCCGACATCGCGCCAGTAGCCCCGCTCTTCATATTTTTTCAGCCCCGGGATCTCGTTTTGGCTGAAATCATATGCAAAGACCCTCCCCTCCGGAAAGAGTTCGGGGATAATCGTCCGGCCGAAATCATGTTCGCTGTGCCGCTTGGCGTCGTGCGAGAGGGCCTCCATCAAAATGTCTCTGTTGAAAAGATAGTTTCCCATCGAAGCGTAGGCGAATTTAGGGTTGCCCGGCATCGGAGGGGGCGCTTTCGGTTTTTCCAAAAAGCCGATGATCCGACCCTCTTTATTTACTTTGATGACACCGAACCGATGGGCCGACTCGATCGGCACCGGGATCGCCGCCACGGTCACATCGGCCTCCCGCTCCCGATGATAGTCCATCATCTGTGCGATGTCCATTCGATAGATATGGTCGGCGCCGAAGACGACCACGAGCTCGGGGTCGAAGTTTCGGATGACGTGGAGATTCTGATAGACGGCGTCGGCCGTCCCCCGGTACCAGACCTCCCCGCGGCGCATCTGGGGGGGGGCGATGGTGATAAACTGGTGTTTGATCCGCCCCCCCAACCGCCAGGCGGCGCGAAGATGTTCGATCAGGGATTGGGACTTGTACTGCACCACGACATAGATCGAATAAATTCCGGAGTTGATGAAATTGCTCAAGACAAAATCGATGATCCGATATTTCCCCCCAAAGGAGACGGAAGGTTTGCTTCGATCGCGGGTCAACGGGAAGAGTCTCTCTCCGCGGCCGCCGGCCAACACCATTCCGAGCATTCTGGGTCTCTTCAAGGTCGCCTCTGAAGGGTCAAAGGAAATCGATTCATCTGAAATGCGCGCGCATGGCGGGAAATTCTTCTCATCGATCAGGTACGGTTTGGAAGGATCAGAAGTCGTTCAAGCTACTCCTAACGTAGCAGATTTTTTTTGAGGGTGTCAAGGCAAGTTGGGGTTTCCGACCACCGGTAGAGCCGTCCCGCCGGGACGGCTCTACTTCTTTTCCTATTTCCGTTTCGTTTTCCCCCGGCGCCCCCTTTTGATTTTTGGGGCCAAACCTGCTAGAATTTTTTTAGTTTCAATTCAATGAAATCGATACTTCCATCCGCCTCGGTAATCCCCCTCCGCAGGGCTTGATTGCTGCGACGCGATTCCCACCTCCAAGGAGAATGCAATATGACTTCCAAACAAAAACCGCCGCTCATCGAATTTCTTCGGCAGATGATTCTGATCCGCCGATTCGAGGAGAAAGCGGCCGAGATGTACGCCCTCGGAAAGATCGCCGGCTTCTGCCACCTCTACATCGGCGAAGAAGCAGTGGCGGTCGGGGCGATCGGGGCGGCGAATCCGGATGATTATATCGTCACTGCCTATCGGGACCATGGACATGCTCTGGCCCGCGGGTTGGAGCCGAAGCGGGTCATGGCGGAGCTGTTCGGAAAAGCGACAGGGGTTTCGAAGGGGATGGGGGGCTCGATGCATCTCTTCGACGCCGGCAAAAATTTCATGGGAGGCTACGCCATCGTCGGCGGGCATATCCCCGTGGCGACGGGGATCGGCTTCGCCATGAAATACGAGAAAAAGGATCAGGTGGTCCTCTGCTTTTTCGGGGAAGGCTCCGTCCCCTCGGGGAACTTTCACGAAGCGCTGAATCTCGCCTCGCTTTGGCGATTGCCGGTCGTTTATATTTGTGAGAACAACCGATTTGGGATGGGGACCCCGGTGGAGCGGGCCTCGGCGCTCTACGACATCGCCCATGCCGCCAAGGCGCATGACATGCCGTTCCATCACATCGACGGGATGGACGTAGTCGATGTGTACAACCAGATGAAAAAGGTCATCGACGGTGTTCGTGCCTCGAAGCGGCCGATCTTCGTGGAGGCCCGGACCTATCGGTACATGGGCCATTCGATGTCCGACCCGGCCCACGGTCACTACCGGACGAAGGCGGAGATCGACGAGCAGAAGAAACGCGACCCGATCGCCACCTTGCAGCAACGCTTGCTGGAGAAGAAAGAGATCACCCCCGAGGAGGTCTCGAAGATGGAGCGCGAAATCCAGGACATTGTCCTGGAGTCGGTCGAGTTTGCGGAAAAGAGTCCGGAGCCGCCGCTGGAGGCGCTGACGGAGTATGTTTATTCATAATGGTTTTTTGGAGGTGTAATGGCCCATATTGCTTATCGTGATGCCCTCGGCCAAGCCATGAGCGAGGAGATGCGCCGCGACGACAAAATCTTCCTGATGGGGGAAGAGGTCGGATTTTATCAAGGGGCATTTAAGGTCAGCCGGGGGATGCTCGAAGAGTTCGGCCCGATGCGGGTCATCGACACCCCCATCACCGAGGCCGGCTTTACCGGCGTCGGCATCGGCGCGGCGATGGTCGGGCTTCGCCCCATCATTGAAATGATGACCTTCAACTTTTCTATTTTAGCGATGGATCAGATCATCAACAACGCCGCGAAGATCCGATCGATGTCGGGGGGGCAGTTCACCGTCCCGCTCGTCGTTCGGGGGCCCGGCGGTTCGGCCGCGCGCTTGGCGGCCCAACACTCTCAGAGTCTGGAGTCGCTTTACTGTCATATTGCCGGCCTCAAGGTGATTGCCCCCTCCGTTCCCAAGGATGCGAAGGGCCTTCTCAAGAGCGCCATCCGTGATGAAAACCCGGTGATCTGTTTTGAAGCACAGGCCCTCTATGGAACGATGGGAGAAGTGCCGGAGGGCGAATATACCATTCCCATCGGTGTCGCCGATGTGAAGCGGGAGGGGAAGGATGTGACCCTGATCGCCTGGTCGAAGATGCTCCTGATGTGTTTGAGGACGGCCGAGGAGTTGGCGAAGCAGGGGATTGACGCCGAAGTGGTCGATCCGAGGACGCTTCGTCCCCTCGACATGGAAACGATCTTGAACTCCGTTCGAAAGACAAACCGTGTTGTGATTGTGGAAGAGGCGTGGCCCTATGCCGGGGTGAGCGCTGAAATTGCCGACCGGATTACCCATGAGGCGCTCGATATTCTCGATGCCCCGGTCGAGCGGGTGACCGGTGTCGATGCGCCGATCCCTTATGCGAAGAATCTGGAACAGGCCGCGCTTCCGAGTCCCGAAAAAATCATTCACGCTGTCAAAAAAGTGATGTATCTTGAGTGAGGTTCTAATGGCGAATCGCGTAGTGATGCCGAAGTTGACCGATACGATGGAGGAAGGGGTTCTCCTCAAGTGGTATAAACAGGAAGGTGAAAAAGTAGAAAGCGGAGATCCGATCGCCGAAGTCGAGACCGACAAAGCGGTGATGGATTTGGAGGCCTTCGCGTCGGGAACGTTGAAGAAGATTCTGGTTCCGGAGGGGTATGTTGTTCCCTCGGGGGACCTGATCGCCCTGATCGCGCGGGAGGATGAAAACATCGACGAGGTTCTCTCGCATGAATCGAAGCCGCGGATGCGGAGGAAGGATTTAAAAGGCGCTCCTGAGGAGCGGGAAAAGCCGCCCGGTCCTCAGGCGGAAGTCTCCCCTCAAGAAGAAGCCGGGGTACGGGCACCCGCTTCTCCAAAAGAGGCCCAACGTAAGGAAGCTCCGCGCCCGGCGGCGCCCCCCCGTGCGGAAGGAGAAGAGATCAAGGCTTCTCCTCTGGCGAGAAAGATCGCTCAGGAACGGGGGATTGATTTGAGGACGATTAAAGGCTCGGGACCTGGAGGACGGATCACGCAGCGGGATATCGAAGAGGCGACGGTGCCTGAGAGGCAGGCCGCCCCGGCTCCGGCTCCCTCCGCGCCGGCCGCACCGAGGGCGGGCCAAGCCCGTCCAGAGGCGGTTGCTCCGGAGGGGGAAGAGGTCGAACTGTCGATGATCCGAAAGGCGATTGCCAAGCGGATGGTCCAGAGCAAGGCGCCGGTCCCGCACTTTTACGTCACCTCCGAAATCGACATGGGGAAGATTCTCGATTTCAAAGAGGAAATGGAAAAGTCTTCCGATGGCGTCAAGCTGACCCTCAGTGAGCTCTTCTTAAAGGCGGTTGCATTGACACTGCAGAAGTTTCCCTCGTATCGTTCGATCTATCAGGGAGACCGGGTTCGGATTGTGAAGTCGATTGATGTCGGCCTCGCCGTCGGCATCCCCGATGGGGTGATCACCGCCGTCATCCGCGACTGCGATCATAAAACCCTGGCGCAGATCTCCAGTGAGGTGCGGGACAAGGTGAAGCGGGCGCGTGAGAAGGGGCTCAAGCCGGAGGAGTATACCGGCGCCATTTTCAGCGTCTCCAACCTCGGGATGTATGACGTCGAATCATTCAGCGCGATCATCACCCCGCCTGAAACGGGGGTCTTGGCGATCGGATCGGTTTTGAAGAAGCCGATTGCGACCGACGGTAAGATCGAGGTCGGAAGGACGGTCAAGGTGACCCTTTCCACCGATCACCGGGTCGCCGACGGCGTCCAGGCGGCGAAGTTTCTCAAGGAGCTGAAGCAGATCATTCAGAACCCACTTTATTTGGCGTTGTAGGAAAAGGAGTCCAACGTGGCGGACGAGAGATACGATGTCATGATCTTAGGAGGCGGGCCGGGAGGATATGTTGCGGCCATCCGCGGCGGGCAGCTCGGTCTGAAGGTCGCCGTTGTCGAGAAAGAAGCGGTCGGCGGGGTCTGCCTTCACCATGGCTGTATTCCCTCGAAGGCGATTATCCGGAATGCCGAAGTTCTTTCTCTGATCCAAAATTCGGAAGCGTTCGGGATCAAAGTCGATAACATCCGGCCTGATTATGGACAAGCGATCGATCGAAGCAAAAAGGTGATCCAGAAGCTCTACAGCGGGCTTCAGCATGTGATGAAAAAGAGCAAAGTCGATATCCATACCGGCGTCGGGAAGATTATCGCGCCCGATCAAATCGAGGTGACCGGATCGAACGGCAAGAAAACGATCCGAGCGGAGCGGCTGATCATCGCCACCGGGAGCCGCGTGCGAAGCCTGCCGGGCCTGAATGTCGACGGAAGACGGGTCATCACCAGCGACGAGGCGTTGCTGCTCCGGGATCTTCCGCGATCGGTGACGATCATCGGGGGCGGGGCGATCGGTGTGGAGTTCGCCTATGTCTACTCGGTCTACGGGGCCAAGGTGACCATCGTCGAGATGATGCCGACCCTTCTTCCCTTGGAAGACCGCGAGGTGACGGCGCTGCTGGAGCGAAGCTTCAAGAAGCGGGGCATCGAGATCTTCACGAAAACCCGCGTGGGGCCGATCAAAGATCAGAACGGCGGCTTTGCGATCGAATTGCAAACGGCGGAAGGGGGAAAGACGCTGAATACCGAGGCGATTCTGGTCGCCATCGGCCGGGCGCCGAACATCGAGGGGATCGGTCTGGAGACGATCGGCGTGGCGATCGATGAAAAGCGCCGGTTGATCCAGGTCGATGAGCGGATGCGGACGAATGTTCCGAACGTCTTCGCCCTCGGGGACGTGACGACCCGGCCGGCGCTGGCGCACGGCGCGATGGCGCAGGGGGTCTCGGTCGTCGAGTCGATCGCCGGAATCGAGCGGCCGCCGGTCGATCTTCTCAACATTCCCAGCGCGGTCTACTGCCATCCGGAGGTCGCATCGGTCGGTTTAACCGAAGAGAAGGCGCGCGAGGCGGGCCATGAAATCAAGGTGGCGAAATATCCTCTGTCCGCCAACGGCCGGGCGGTTGCCCTCGGCGAGACCGAAGGGTTCGTCAAAGTCGTCGCCGACGCGCAATACGGCGAGATTCTCGGCGCCCACATCATCGGACCAGAGGCGACGGAGCTGATCGGCGAGTTCGTCCTGGCGAAGACGGTGGAAGCGACCGCGCAGGAGCTGAAGCAGGCGGTCCATCCGCATCCGACCCTCTCTGAAGCGGTGATGGAGGCGGGGGGCGCGATTTTTGGGGAAGCGATCCATTATTAACTGAAGATTCTTTTATCAACGGAGACCCATGCCGGAACGGCACTTTTTAACCCCCCCTCAGAAGCGGACCGAGCGGCTTCCCCCCTGGTTTAAGGTCCAGCCGAAGACCGGTGCGAACTACCTGAAGATTCGCCAACTGGTCAAAGATCTCAATCTCCACACCGTCTGTGAAGAGGCGCAGTGTCCCAATATTTGGGAGTGCTGGAACATCGGGACGGCGACCTTCATGATCTTGGGAGAGATCTGCACCCGGAGCTGCGGGTTCTGCGCCGTCACCTTCGGCCGTCCGACCGAGTTGGACCTCGCCGAGCCGGACCATCTGGCCGAGGCGGTTGCCGCGTTGGGGCTCGGCCACGTCGTCGTCACTTCGGTGAACCGAGATGAGTTGGAAAACGGCGGGGCGGAGATCTTCGCCGCGTCGATCCGGAAGATCCGGGAGCGTTCCCCGAATTGTACCGTGGAGGTTCTGATTCCCGATTTTCAGGGAAAGAAATCAGCCCTCGATCTGGTCCTTGAAGCGAGGCCCGAGATCCTGGCCCACAACACCGAGACGGTCCCCCGTCTCCATCCCCATGTTCGTCCCCAGGCGAAGTACGACCGCTCGCTGCAGGTGTTGGCCTGGTCGAAGGAGGCCGGTCTTTTGACGAAGACCGGTTTGATGTTGGGATTGGGGGAGACGATCGACGAGGTTCGGGCCGTGATGGCCGATCTGGTCGAGATCGGCTGCGATATCCTCACCCTCGGCCAATATCTTCAGCCGACCGCGAAACACCTGCCGGTCGCCCGTTTCGTCCACCCGGACGAGTTTGCTCTGCTGAAAAAAGAAGGCGAAAAAATGGGCCTGGCCCATGTGGAGGCCGGCCCGCTGGTTCGAAGCTCCTACCATGCTGAGCAGCAGGCGCGGGAGCTGCCCGGAAGCCTGCCGATAATTTCTTAGGTTTAACATTTTATGCCACAGTCAGTTTGATCTCCGAGGCCTAAGGAGGCCCGGCGTGAGCTGTCTCACCCATTATTTCCATTGACCTTCAGATCCTAATAAAGTATATTCAGGGCAATTTCTGAATCGGGTGCACCGTACCATCGAAAACCGATGCGAAGGGACTCCCATGTTTTCATTCAAGATCGCCTCTTATTTTCTCCTCTCGATTAACACTTCCGAAAAACGATCTGTCCTAAGGAAAGTCGATCCGCTAAGAAGAAGGGAGACCGCTTCATGTATCCTGCTTTAAAAATGGAAGTGGGACAACTTCTTGAGGACCGTTTTCAAGCCACGCGCCTTCTTAAAAGGGGGCAGGGGATCGAAACGTGGCTTGGAGTCGATCTACATCGGCAGGATAAAGTCGTCATCAAAATGGCCTCTTCCGGTCACATTTCCAAGCAGATCCAAATTCGGTTGGAGCATGAGGCGCGCGTTCTTCAGGAAATTGAAAACCGGCTGATTGCGCCGCTTCGTTTTTGGAAGAGTGGAAAGGAGCATCTCTTTCTGGTGACGCCCTTTGTCCCTGGAGAGACGCTGGAAGAGCGCCTTCGGCGGGGAGCGCTCTCGGTTCGGGAGACGATCGCCGTCGGATGCGCCCTTCTCACGGCGCTGCAGGAGGTTCATCAGCGGGAGGTTCTGCACCGCGATGTGAAGCCGAGCAATATCATTCTCGATGAGAACGGATCAATCGAGCGCGCCACCTTGATCGATTTTGGATTTGCGCGAAGCGAGTGGCTGGCGGCCTCGATTCGCGATCTTCCTGTTGGAACCGTCCGGTATATTTCTCCGGAGCAGGCGGGATTGATCGATGTGAAGGTCAGCGAATGCGCCGATCTCTATTCCGCCGGAATGGTCCTCTACGAATGCCTTGCAGGGCGCCCTCCTTTCAAAGGAACCGACGTCGGAGAGCTTTTGCAACTCCACCTTAATGTCCGGCCGATGGAACTGCGGGATCTGGGCATCTCCGTGCCTCGAGCGCTGGATGAAGTGATTCAGCGTCTGCTTCGGAAAGATCCCTCTGATCGATACCAAACGGCGGAGGGGGCTCTCGCCGACCTATCTCAGATCTCCGACGCGATCGACCGCGGGATTTCCGAGCCGGCCGTTGTAATCGGATTGCAAGACCGCCGCCGAACCCTGGCCGCGCCGGCCTTTATCGGACGTGATGAAGAGCTTTCAATTTTAGAGAGAGAGCTGGAGCGGGCAAAGGAGGGGAAGGGGAGGCTGGTCTTTCTGGAGGGAGAATCGGGGATCGGAAAGTCGCGGCTGTTGAAGGAGTTCGAGCGTCGCGCGCTGCGGCAGGGAGCCTGGGTACTGCAGGGGCAAGGGGTCGATCAGGCGGCGCAGCGCCCCTTCCAACTCCTCGACGGCATCGTGCAGGGGCTCCTGGCCGCCGCCCGTTGGGAGCCGGAAGTAGCGGAGACCATTCGGCGGAGACTCGGTGCGGAAATGGACGCCGTTTCTGTGGCCCTCCCGGATCTGAAGGAAGCGTTCGGAACGCAGGCCCAGATTTCCCTCGGACTGGAAGAACATGGCGAGATCCGGAACCTTCGAGCACTGACCTCCCTCCTTGATTCCTTGGGATCGGAGACACGGCCGGCGGTGATCCTTCTCGACGACGGGCAGTGGGCCGATGAGCTGACTTTGAAGCTCCTCGATCGATGGAGCCGCCGGACCGATTCGGAGAGCAAGGCCGGTCGTCACATCCTTCTTATCCTCTCTTTCCGTTCCGAAGAGGTCACGGCGGACCATTCGTTGTGCCGTTTGTCCGCGTCGGTCCGGCTTCGTCTGGCGCCATTTGATCCGGCGGACGTGGCGCGAATGGCGGAATCGATGGCGGGTCCTCTACCGCAGAGAGCAACAGAGGTGGTTGCGCAGCTCTCGGAAGGAAATTCATTTATGGCTGCGGCGGTCCTTCAGGGTTTGGTGGAATGTGGAGCGCTCGCTAACGAACCCGCCGGCTGGCGGATCGAGCCCGACCGGATGGCCGAGGTGCAAGCCTCCCGCCGCGCGGCGATCTTCCTCACACGCCGGCTGGAGCGGCTTACAGCCGATGCACTCCGGTTCCTTTCGGTGGGGGCGATTCTGGGAAAAGAGTTTGATCCGGCGTTTGCCGGGAGCCTCGCCGACCTGACTTCCCCGCAGACTTCGGCGGCGATTGACGAAGTAAAGCAGCGGCACATCCTCTGGGTCAATATGGAAACATCGCGCTGTCAGTTCGTGCACGATAAAATCCGTGAAGCGCTGCTTGGGCGAATGTCGGAGGAAGAAAGAGAGCAGCTACATCTTCTTGCGGCCCGGCAACTGGAATCGGTCGATCGGGACCGAATTTTCGAGTTGGCCTACCATTTTGACGCCGCTGGACAGCCCAACAAAGCGCTCCCCTATGCCCTTGCGGCCGCTGAGAAGGCGCGCTCACAGTATGCTTTAGAGATTGCAGAACGACAATACCGGATTGCAGAGCGGGGAGCGCAACGAGCGGACGAAGCAACATGTAAGCGTGTGGCTGAAGGTTTGGGGGATGTGCTGATGTTGCGAGGTCGTTATGATGAAGCGGAGCAGGCTTTTGTAGCTGCGCGCGTCCTTGCAAGGGAGAGGGTCGAGCAGGCCGAGATAGAGGGAAAGTTGGGAGAGTTGGCGTTCAAAAGAGGAGATGTAAAGAGAGCAAGCGAGGCCATTGAGCGTGGATTGCGGCTCATTGGACGGCCATTGCCAAAGCGATCATGGCTTTTTTCCCCTCTAGTCCTTTGGGAAGCAGGTATACAGGTACTTCATACGTACTTTCCAAATCTATTCATGGCCCGTAGGAAATTAAAGGAAGCAGGTTCGGATCTCATTGCCATACGCTTATATAGCCGCCTCTCGTATTCCTATTGGTTCCAGCGCGGGACAATTCCGACGATGTGGGCTCATCTTCGCGAAATGAACCTTGCCGAACGTTATCCGCCTACCCCGGAACTGGGACAAGCATACGCCAATCACGGAGTGGCCATGACCATGATTCCCGCTATATCTCGGGGGATTCGTTATGCAGAGAAGGGATTAGCGGTTCGCAAGGAACTCGGTGACCAATGGGGAGAGGCACAATCGCTACATTTTTATAGCCTTACTTTGTATGTGGCTTCACGGTTTTCTGAAGCGATCCAAAAATCAGAACAAGCAATAAAACTATTTGATAGAACGGGAGATCTCTGGGAGCGAAACAACGCTCACAATAATATTGCAGGTAATCTCTACCGGTTAGGTGATCTAAATGGTGCAGCCGATCAAAGCAATCTCTTATACCAGGCAGCGATTCAAATAGGTGATTTGCAATCAGCCGGTCTTGCGTTAGCAGTATGGTCAAAGTCATCGGAGAGTAATTTTCCTAAATCCCGGATAAAGGACCTTTTACATCATTGCAAAGATGATGTGCTTACATTTCAAACAGTATTACAGGGTGAAGCTGTTTGCCTTTTCGGACAAGGCCGATACAGTGAGGCTTATTCAATACTTCAAAAAGCGGAAGTAATTATTAAAGAGTTTGGTTTCCGCAATGAGTACACAGCGCCTGTTCCTCTCCTTATTTCGACGGTTCTTCGAGTTCAAGCGGAACGAGCACCAAGTTTTTCCTACAAGACGCGAAATATCCTTCTTAGCCGTGCGAAAAAGGCTGCTCGTCAGGGTGTCCGTTTGGCGAAGAGGTATCGAAACAACCTTCCCCACGCCCTCCGCGAGATGGGCCTCCTCTCCGCCATGGAGGGCCGCACGCGTCGAGCGCGAAAATATTTTGACGAAAGTCTTGCCGTCGCCGAGCAGTTGGGGATGCGTTTCGAACGCGGGCAAACCCTTCTCGCCCGAGGCCATGTCGGTCTGCACGCGGGATGGCCGCAGGCGGCCGAAGAGATCGCATCGGCCGAGCAGGAACTCCGGGTCATCGGGGGGGAGTGGGTCCTGGAAGAGTTCCGGAACGGCAAGGAAGCGGAGAAGCCGGTGACCCTTTCTCTGGCCGATCGTTTTGACGCTCTTCTGGGAGAGGGGAGGAAAATTGCTGCGGCCCTCACCGAAGCGCAAATTTTTGCGGCCGTTCATCAAGCGGCGCTCCGCCTCCTGCGCGGGGAGCATTGTTGGGTTCTAAAGGTCGATCAGAAAGAAGGAGAGCCGCACGTCCAAATTGTTGCCGGGGAGAAGCAGGCCGACTACAGCCGAACAATCATCAGGCAAGCCTTGGCGACCGGTCGGCCGATCGCGAGCACAGAAGGGTTATCCGAAAGTCCAAGCGACAGTGCCCTCCTTTCGGAGGCGCGGTCAATTCTCGCCGCGCCGATTTTCGCCAGGGGCCGAGCGGTCGGTTGTATTTACATGACGCATCAGAGGGTAGGCCGATTGTTCGGCGAGGAAGAAATACGGTTGGCCTCTTTTATCGCTACCTTAGCCGGGGCGGCGCTGGAGAATGCCGAAGGGTTTGCAAAATTGGAAGCGCTTACGAAATCATTGGAGGAGCGGGTTGAGGAACGAACGGCCTCTCTGAAGGCGGCGAATCAGGTGTTAGAGAGCGAAATCGCCGAACGAAAGCGGATCGAATCTCAACTCGAACGAATGCAGGAACAGCTGCGCAGTCTTTCATTGCGGTCGCAATCGACCCTTGAAGAGGAAAGATCTCGAATCGCCCGCGAGATCCACGATGAATTCGGCCAGACCCTCACCGTCTTGAAAATGCAATTATCTTTTTTGGAAAGAAGATTTCGCGGAGGTCAGACACCGATCAGTGAGTGGACGAAGTCGATGTCGGAGATGATCGACACCACGATCGAAAGGGTCCGGAAGGTCGCCTCGGAGCTGAGGCCGATTGTTCTGGACGACCTCGGCCTGCCGGCCGCGATCGAATGGCAAGCGAAGGAGTTTCAGGAGCGCACGGGGATTACTTGTCGGTGTTTTCTTCAAGAGGAGATCGCGATCGATCGGATGCATTCGACGGCGGTCTTCCGGGTTTTTCAGGAAGCCCTGACAAATGTCGCGCGTCATTCGGGGGCGAGCGACGTTGAAATCAAATTGAATGAGGAGAAAGGAGCCGCTTTCCTACAGGTCAGAGATAACGGAAGAGGAATCACGGAAGAGCAACGCTTGCATCAAAAATCGCTCGGCCTGATCGGAATGAGAGAGCGGGCCCGCGCCTGCGGGGGAGAAGTTGGGATCGAGGGGATTCCGGGAAAGGGGACCACGATTACGGTCCGGGTTCCGCTCTAGATTGTTAAATAATGAGCTTTCCCTCTTTCGAGGCGATGATATCCGACACCCGAAGCCTTCTTCGAATGTCCTCCATGGCGGAGACAAAATCGGTGAAAACCGCCTTGTTGATCCAAAGGTCGGTCGGGTGTTTGGGTTCGGGATTGGCCTCCGCGACGATATAACCCCCTTCCACCTTTTCCAATAAGATTTTCTCAGTCATTCCTACTCCCTCCTGGTCATCAGTTTATAACATAATTTCGGCCGGCGTCCAAGTCAAGGCTCCCTTTTTTCTTGATCATCTTACCTGAGAAGCATACAATAAGCTCCATTTTACAACCTTTTACAATGATGTTTCGAGAGGGGAGAAAGGAATGGAAACCAAGAAGGTCCGTAAGGAGAAAGATTCACTCGGAGAGCTGGAAGTGCCGGAGTCGGCGTATTACGGGGTGCAGACGGCGCGCGCGGTGGCGAATTTCCCGATCAGCGGGCTGCGTCCCCATCCCACCTTTATCCGCGCCAGCGCGATGATCAAGTGGGCGGCGGCCCAAGCGAATATGGCGATCGGCAAGCTCGACCCCAAGATCGGAAAGATCATCCAAAAGTCGGCCGAGGAGGTGATCGACGGAAAATGGAACGATCAGTTCGTCGTCGATGTTTTTCAGGCCGGGGCCGGGACCTCGCACAACATGAACACAAACGAAGTCATTGCCAATCGGGCGATCGAGATGCTCGGGGGACGACGGGGCGAATACAAACTGGTCCACCCGAACGATCATGTGAACATGTCTCAATCGACCAATGATGTCTTCCCGACGGCGATGCGGGTGGCGGCTCTGCTGATGCTCCGGGACCTCGACCCGGTTCTTGCCCGTTTTGAAAAAAGGCTTTCGGAGAAGGCAAAAGAGTTTGACGATGTCATCAAATCGGGCCGGACGCACCTTCAAGATGCGGTGCCGATTCGACTCGGCCAGGAATTCTCCGGCTATGCCCGGGCCATTGCCCGGTCCCGAAAGCGGATCGCGGTGGCTTCGGAAGGATTAAAAGAGCTCGGGATCGGCGGGTCTGCGGCGGGAACCGGGATCAATACCCATCCCGATTACAAAAAGAAAATGGTCTCGGCGGTCAAGAAGATCTCCGGGCTCGATGTCGTTCCCTCCAACAACCTCTTCGAGCGGATGCAGAGCATGGCTGACTTCGTCGAAATCTCGGGGGCGTTGCGCGAGCTGGCGGTGGAGGTGATCCGGATTGCAAACGACCTTCGGCTTCTCTCCTCCGGGCCGCGGACCGGATTAGCCGAAATTGTCCTCCCGCCGGTTCAACCCGGCTCCTCCATCATGCCGGGGAAGGTCAACCCGGTGATGGCCGAGATGACGAACATGGTCTGCTTCCATGTGATCGGGAACGATCTGACGATCACAATGGCGGCGCAGGCCGGTCAGCTGGAGTTGAATGTCATGATGCCGGTGATTAACTTCAATCTCCTCCAGTCAGTTGAGATCTTGACCCGCGATATCGACGTCTTCACCGAGCGCTGCATCAAGGGGATTACCGTCAACCGCGAGCGCTGCCGGGCGTATGCGGAGACGAGCGTTGGATTGGCGACGATTCTCAATCCGACGATCGGATACGAGGCGGCCGCAGTGGTGGCCAAAGAGTCGGCGGCGACCGGAAAGCCGCTCCGCGACATCATTATCGAGAAGGGAATCCTCTCCCCGAAAGAGGTCGATGAAATTCTCGACCCGGTGAAGATGACCGAGCCGAGCGCGTAAGAACAGGGGCCAGGTGTTAGGGGTCAGGGATCAGTAAAAATTTCTAACCCCCCGGCCCCCGGCCCCAGGATCTAAAATGGATATTGTCGATCCAGCCATTGAGGACTACCTTCTTTCTCTTCTTCCGCCGCGCGAGCCGGTCGTGGCGGAGATGGAAGCGCTGGCGGAGAAAATTCACTTTCCCATCGTCGGCCCGCTTGTCGGGCGGCTGCTCTATCAGCTGACCCTCGTTCATCATGCGGAGCGGATCGCGGAGCTTGGCTCCGGCTTCGGCTACTCCGCCTATTGGTTCGCGAAGGGACTTCCCAAAACGGGAAAGGTGATCTGCACGGAGGGGTCGGCCGATCGGATCCGCCAGGGAACCGATTTTCTCCGGCGGGCGGGACTGGATCAACAGGTCGAATTTCGCCAGGGAGATGCCTTGAACCTGATTACAGAGGCGGACGGTTCGTTCGACATTATCTTCTGCGATATTGACAAGAGGTCGTATCCAGACGCCCTTTCGATCGGTCTTCCCCTGCTCAAATCCGGCGGGCTCTTTATTGCCGACAATGTTCTCTGGAGCGGCCGGGTGACTTCATCATCGGACGATCCCGACACAGTCGGAATCCAAAGCTTCAATCAAGCGATCTATTCCCGCCCCGAACTGACCACCACGATCATCCCCCTTCGAGACGGGGTGTCGGTCAGCGTCAAGCGATAGAAAGCCGGCCAGCACTAAATCCCTCACCCTAGATTTTTTTCATTGACATTCTGTCCCCATTTTAGATACAGTCACGGCATATTTTCCCCGTTGATTCAAGAGAGGTTTAACATCCCCGAAAAGTAGATTTTTGGTGGCCGAATGCAATTGGATGGCTATCTCAAAAAACGCAGTTTCATTCTGATCTCCTTCATTTTCATCCTGGTACAAGGCTGCGGCAGTGGCTCGTCCGAGACTCCAAGGCCCGTCGTACCGACCACCCTCAAGGGGGTTATCGCGAAGGGCAGCCCCATTAACGGCGCTTTGATTACCGTAAAAGGGGTCGACGGCAAGACGCAAACAACCGCAAGCGATTCGAATGGTCACTATACGGTTGTTGTCGATGGATTGACTCCCCCCTACCTTCTAAGAGCCGACCTTCCCTCCGGGGACGTTCTCTTCAGCCTGGGAAGCCAAGGGGGCGGCGTGGTCAATATCCATCCATTAACAGACCTGATCGTTGGAACGTGGTACAAGCTTCATGGGAAGAGTGTCGTGGATGCTTTTTCCAATCCGGCCGAGGATCCGGCCCCGGACAGGGGCGAGGTGGCCGCCCTCTCCATCGCCATAAGACAGATCGTGCAAGCTTGGCTCGAAAGCAACGGTCTTGATCCCTCTCAATTTGATCTGATTTCCACCCCCTTCGAAACCGATCATCGCGGTTTTGATCGATTGCTCGACATGTTGACGATCACGGTAGATGCCTCGGGTGTTCCTTCGATGGTAATCGTCGACACCACGACCTCGATCCAGCAGACCACCACGCTTGATGTCGACGCATCCGGCGGGAGTATCCTCGTCGGCACCCTCCTGACCACAGGATCGGGTGAAACGGCCACATCGACCTTCAGTTCAATCATCGTATCGGTCATATCGAACCCGCCAGCGCCGACGCCGATTGCGTTGATTGAAGTCACGCCGACTTCTTTGATCCTACCTACTGGTCAGATCCAGTCGTTCTCGGCCGTGGCAAAAGACGCGTCCGGAGCCGCGATCGACGGGGTGTCCTTCACCTGGTCCTTGCAGAGCAAAGGGGAGACCCCGATCGCAATCATCAACGGAAACGGCCAGGTCATGGGGCTAAGAACGGGGGAGGCTTCAGTCACTGCATCGAGCGGAGGGATCACTAGTAACACGGCCACATTGACCGTCGTTCCCGGTACAACAGTCGATTTAACGATCGGCACCCCCAACGGTTTGGTCGGGATAACGTTCCCTTCGGTTGCGGTGGGGATCAGCTTTCCTACGGTGGCGATTGGAATCGAGTTTCCTTCTCAAATCCGAGGAGGAATCGCCGGGAAGGTCACCGATGCAGCAACCGGGACTCCAATTCCTGGGGCCGTGGTGCGGGCGTTTCTTTTGGATATTATGGTGGCAAGCACGGTGACCGATCATTTGGGAGCATTCACGTTGGTTAGTCTTGCGCCCGACCGTTTTAGAGTCGAAGCCTCGGCGGCAGGGTATGCCAGTAACTCAATGGCCTCTGTTGAGGTTGCCGTCGGTGCAACAACACAGGGAGTCAATATACTTCTCGGGAGAGAATAAAATGAATCCTTTGCGCATATCTAAGATCGTCCTCTGGGGGGCAAACGCGATCTTCTTGGCATTCCTTTTGGGTTGCGCTGCCGAAGAGAATTCAAGCCCTGGTCCCTCGGCGCAAGCCGGAAGCGATTCGCCCACCACGCCTGTCACGGTGAGCCTTCAATCGGGGGCGTCAGTGTCGAACGCGGCTAAACAGGCAGTTTCCCTGGCGCCCGCGCCGAGCACGGTAACCCAGATCAAACTTGAGGTAAACGACAGCCAAGGAAGCTCTCTCATCCCCCCGTTGACCCTTTCTCCATCCCGGACGGGGCCTGTGACCGCTTCGTTTGACATTCCTTCAGGTGCGGGCCGGGTTTTTATTGCAAGGGCACTCGGTGAAGATGGAACGATGCTCTTCCAAGGACAGGTGACGGTGGATCTCCCCCCGAATGTCCTCACCAAGGTTGGAATCGAGATGGTTCCAAATGCCATTATCATCAGCCCGTCGAATGTCTCAGTTGCAGCCTCGACTTCCCAGCAATTTGCAGCGACCATCGTAGGGCTGTCTAGCCAGAGCGTTACCTGGAGTGTAAATGGTGTGAGCGGCGGTAATTCGACGGTGGGGACGATTGCTTCCATCTCCGGAAATCCGGCGGTCTATACCGCCCCGGCCAGCCCGGCGACATCCCAGATCATTACCATCCGGGCGACCAGTGTAAGCAGCCCGGGAATTTTCGGCGAGGCGACTGTCTCTATTTCGGGAGGGGTCGTCACCCCGCCCCCAAGCACGGTTCTTATTCAGCCTTACGGCATTGCCATTGAACCAGGCGGAACCACGGCTGTGGTTACCGACTCGATCTGCTGCGGGAATCAAGGAAGGCTTTCCCGGGTTGATTTAACAACGCTCCAGCCGATTGAGACGGTTGCATCCGGGTTCAGTGTTCCTCGAGGTGTTGCGATCGAGCAGGGGACTGGAGCGGCTTTGGTGGTCGATTCGGGTACTTGCTGCAGCACCTCCGGAACACTGACCCGAGTAAACCTGACCACCGGCGCAAAGACAGTCGTTGCCTCGGGTCTTGGTAATCCAACGGGAATCACTCTTGAAGAGGGAGGAAACACGGCATTGGTATCGGGTGGTTCCCAGCTTTATCGGATCAATCTCACTTCGGGCGCGGTCACACCGGTCAGCAATGTGGGTGGTTCGGGGGTGTCGCTCGAACCGGATGGACTCTCGGCGTTGGTTGTTAGTTTCAATCTTTCTCGCGTTGATCTTGCCACCGGATCGATCAGCCAACTTCCTGTCTCTCAGGGATTGAGTGGTACAGGCTTGGTGGTCGAATCAAACGACTACGCCCTTATAACCCAGACTCTGTGCTGTTCTAGTACGGGTGGGATACTCTCCCGGATGAATCTGGCCACAGGGGTTCTTCAGACAATCGGTTCGGGCCTGAACAACCCTGCAGGGATTGCGGTTGAATCGACGAGGCAGACTGTCCTAGTTGTGGAACAGGGAACAGCATGCTGCGTTCCCGGAACTCCTAAAATCACCCGTTTGAACCTTCCTGTATCGAAAGTAAAGCCGGTTTTCATGGGCTTCTCGAATCCAAAAGGAATCGCCAAAGAGTCGACCGGGACGGCATTGGTGGTAGATGAACGGGGTACCCTATCGAGGATCGATCCGGCATCGGGGGCGATCACGTCGATCACCTCCCGCCTAAATGTTCCCCAGCGCGTGGTCGTCGAATCCGGTGGAACCACGGCGCTCGTCACGCAGCGGGATAACCTTTCCCGTGTTCACCTGACGACGGGCGCCATCACTCCCCTTTGCACGGGCCTGCTCTCTCCAACAGGAATCTCCATTGAGGCCGGAGGTGCTTCAGCACTTGTATCGGAGAGCGTGAGCGGCAAATTATTGCGTTGTAATCTCTCAAGCGGAACCGTCACGGTCATCGCGGTCGATCTCTCATCACCTCAGAACGTTCAGATCGAGCCGGGCGGGGCCTCGGCGGTGGTCCTCAGCGGCGGTAATCTATCCAGAGTCATCTTGGCATCTGGGATTGTCACGAGGATTAATTCCAACTGCTGTTTTCCGGCCTACAGTGACTTTGCAATCGAATCTGGGGGGAGTACTGCGCTGGTGAGTATCGCATCGTGTTGCTCGTCTTCCGGCGAGATGCAAAGGATCGATCTCAGAACCGGAAATGTGATCTCGACCCTTGTTTCGAGTTTAAATCAGCCCAACGCTCTGATCATCGAGTCGAGCGGGGCAAGCGCGCTTGTCATCGAACCGGGGGCGAAAAGAATCTCAAGGGTGAATCTGACGGCCTTGACCATTACTCCTGTGGTTTACTGGCTGGGCGCTCCGGCGGCCATTGCCATTGAGTCTTCTGAAAACAGCGCTTTGGTCCTCGATTCTACGTTGGGTCGGGTGCTCCGACTCAACCTCTCTTCCGGAGCGCTCACTCTTCTTGCGTCCGGTCTGAGTTCTCCTTCCGGAATTGCGATGGAGTCGGGAGAAGATACGGTACTTGTGGTCGAGGGGCCGTCGTTTACTTGTTGCACGCCGTCGCCTGAGAAACTCACCAGAGTAACTCTAGCTACCGGCGCTTTGAGCACGATCACCACGCTTCTTGATACGCCGCGATCTGTAGCGATTGGATCAGGGGGAGACACTGCTTTCGTGACGGAGTTCACGTCCGGAAGGGTCATGGAGGTGGATCTCACCTCAGGCACCGTTACCGTTGTGACCTCCGGCTTCTCCTCACCGCAGGGGATTGCGATCGAGGCGGGCGGCACGAGCGCGTTGGTGGCAGGAGGAAATTCCTGTTGCTCGTCTACGCCGGTAAACGGCCTCCACCGGATCACGCTTGCTTCGGGAGCCCGGACTCCCATCTCCACAACGCAATCGTTCGGGCAAGTCGCTGTCGAGACCGGTGGAACGACCGCCTTGGTCACGGGAACGCTGGGATGTTGCAGCGGAATCAATAGCCTTATCAGGGTTGATCTTGCCACCGGAACGAACACAACCCTCGCGACCGGATTGGGTGGGGCGTTTTCAAATTTCAGTCTTGGATTGGCGATTCTGCCGGACGGTCAATCTGCGCTGGTGACCGATCCGGCAACGGGGAAAATCGTTCAGGTGCCACTCCCATAGCTTTACAAAAGATCTACAAAAAGGCCCGCTCTTTGAGAATGAGCGGGCCTTTTTGCGTTCATCATCCGAGAGTCCAATGCGAACTTGCCCAGTAAAAAGGAGAGGGCCCTTAGACAAATCGAGAAAGGTCGGTCAGCTCGGTAAGAATATAATCGGGTGGAGGGCCGTCAATCGGTGGAGGAAGACTCAATGGATTGATCCAGGCGGCGTCCATGCCGAGCCGTTTTGCTCCGACGATATCATTCTCAAAACTATCCCCAATAAAGAGGCACTCGGCGGGAGCGACGCCGATCTTCTCGCAGGCGGCGAGGAAGATCTCCGGGCGCGGTTTTCGGATTCCGATTTCGGAGGAGATAATGACCGTCTCGAAACAGTGATCGACCCCTTCCCGCGCCAGGACCTGGTAGACGGTGTCGGTGTCGTCGAAGTTGGAGACGAGGCCGATCCGGTATTCTTCTTTCAGGCGAAGGAGCATCTCACGCACCGGAGGGGCGCATTCCAGGCAAAGAGAGATCCGAGTTAGATGGGTTTCCAGAAACCGCCGGTGAAGCGCCTCCCGATGCTCACCCCGGCCGACCCCGAGCCGTTCCAGAAACCGCTCGAAGCGGACGGCGGAGGAGATCTCCTCTCCTGATTGGTCTCGGATGATCCAGATCGATTCGGTCGTTTCGACGAAGTGGTTGTGAAACTCCTCATAAGCGATCGGAGCGGCATATTGCGTGAAGCACTCGTACAGAAGGGGGCTGGTCGTCCGGATCTCTTTTCCTTGAATTCGGGCGAGCGGCATCCGATCGTTCCGAAAGGGCATGATCGTATCGCAAAGGTCGAACAGGAGGGCTTGATACTTTTTCAATCGTCTTCTCCTTGGGAAACCTGAATCGCGTTTGCATTTCGGATCAGTCCCGATCGCTTCGTCCGGACGAGGGGGGTGTGGCTGAAGCGTTCCTTGAACCGGCGGTTGTCTTCGATCGAGCGGATTTCTTCCAACGAAAGAGACGGCCCGGCGCCCCGCTCGGGCGAGAAGCGCTCGACGTCCGTTTGAACCGGGTTGCGATTGTAGGGGCAAACCTCTTGGCAGAGGTCGCAGCCGAAGAGCCAACCTTCCATCTGAGGGTGAAACTCCTCCGGAATTTCCTTTTTGTTCTCGATCGTCAGATAGGAGATGCAGCGCCGCGCATCGAGCCGGTAGGCCTCGGTCAACGCTCCCGTCGGGCAGGCGTCGAGGCAGCGCCGGCAGCTGCCGCACTGGGAGGTCATTGGAAGATCTTCGACCAATTCAAGATCGGTCACCACTTCGGCCAGAAAGACCCACGATCCGTAATCGGGGGTGATCAACGTCGTATTCTTTCCGATGAAGCCGAGTCCCGCCCGCTCGGCGAAGGCCCGCTCCAGCAGCGGGCCGTGATCGACATATCCCTTCCAGCAGCGGCCGCCGCGATCTTCGATGGCGGAGATCAGGAGCGCGAGTTTTTCCTCGATGATCGTATGGTAATCTTCTCCCCACGCGTATCGGGCGACCTTCCCCCGCGGGGAGCCTTCCGGAACGGATGGATCGGGCGGGGCGGAGGGGTAGTAATTGAGGGCGAGGCAGATCACGCTCTTCGCTTCCGGAAATCGCAGCTTGGGGTCGGAGCGGACCTCGGGCGATTTCTGCAGGTAGGCCATCTCTCCGGCAAAGCCGTCCGCAAGCCATTCTGAAAAGCGGCGGCCCGCTTCTCCGACCGGATCGGCGGAGGTGATTCCGACCCGATGAAAGCCGAGTCCCGATGCAGTTGATTTTATCTCTGCCGTCCGTTTTAAAAGATCTACGCGCTGCATTGAAAACCATCAACCCTTTTTTTCGAGTGAATCCCGGGAGAGCTCTTTCGCAAGCTTTTCTAAGAGCGGCCGATTCGCCTCGGGGAAGGGAAGGGAGAGGAGCGAATCGGGTCGAATCCATTTTAATTCCTGCGAGGCGAGCGGCATTAAATCTCCGGAGAGGAGACGGCAAAAATAGGCATGAAGGATCACCGTTCGATCTGCGTAATCGTGTGATCTTTCCCAGAAAAGCCGCTCGATCTCCACCGTAGCGCCGAGCTCTTCCTTGACTTCGCGCAAAAGACAGGCCCTGATGGTTTCCCCGGAATCCCGTTTTCCTCCCGGGAACTCCCAAAGCCCGGGAAGATGAACTCCCTCCTTTCGCCGGGTCACGAGGATCTCCCCGTCCCTCACGATAATCGCAATCGCCACCTCGATGATCGGCCCCTGCAAACGTCTCCTTTCCGCCGGGTCATGGAACAGACGAACTATAGCAGAAGTGAATTTAGATGCCAATCGTCGTAAGGATCTAAGCGCCGGGAAGGGGTAGCGAAGGCGCCTCCGTTTCCGGCTTTATTCATTGATCTTTTAAGGCGCTCCCGCTATAATACCCGATCTTCATCCCCCTGCTGAGAAGGAGTCTGAATGCGCATCGACGGAAGAAAAAAGAACCAGCTGCGGCCGCTTAAGATCACGCGTAACTTTATCAAGCATGCGGAAGGCTCCGTCCTCATCGAGATGGGAGAGACCAAGGTGATCTGCACGGCGACCATCGAAGAGCGGGTTCCCCCTTTTCTCCGGGACAAGAAGAAGGGATGGGTGACGGCCGAATACGCGATGATCCCCCGCTCATCCCATGAGCGAATTCCGAGAGAGTCGGCGCGGGGAAAAGTCGGCGGGCGGACCCATGAAATTCAGCGGCTGATCGGCCGGTCGCTTCGCTCGGTGGTCGATACAACGACGCTCGGGGAGCGGACAATTTGGATCGACTGCGACGTGATCCAGGCCGATGGGGGAACACGGACCGCTTCGATCACAGGGTCGTTCATCGCCCTGATGGACGCCGTTCAATTTTTGCGGAAAGAGAAAAAGATCAATGCAATGCCGGTCCGCGACTATCTTGCCGCGATCAGCGTCGGGAAGGTCGGCGGCGAATTGCTTCTCGATCTGAACTATGCCGAAGATTCGACCGCGGAGGTCGATATGAATGTGATCATGACCGGCAGCGGGAAATTCGTGGAGGTTCAGGGGACCGCCGAGCAGCAGGCGTTTGCGAAGAAGGAGCTGGACGATCTTCTCCGGCTGGCGACGAGCGGGATCAAGAAATTGGTGGCGAGCCAGAAAAAATTGGTCGGAGAGTTGGCTTAAGTGGTATTGGTGATCGCGACGGAGAACAAACACAAAGGAGAAGAGCTCGCGTCGATCTTGCGGCAGGAGATGGAGATTGACGTCCGCACGTTGGCCGACTTTCCCGGCGTGAAGCTTCCCCCCGAGACAGGATCGACCTATCGAGAGAATGCCGTCCAAAAGGCGCTCGCCGCGGCGAGGGCGACCGGCCATTGGGCGATGGGGGACGATTCCGGTATGGAGGTCGAGGCCCTCGGCGGGGCGCCGGGGCTTTACTCGGCGCGGTTTGCGGGGGAAGGGGTCACCTACGCCGACAACCGAAAGAAGGTCCTCGATCTGCTGGGGGACCGGCCGGACGACCAGCGGACGGCCCGTTTTCTCTGCACGATTGCTCTGGCCAGCCCCGAAGGCAAGGTAGAAGTGGTCGAAGGGCGTTGCGAGGGGAGGATTACCCGGCGGGATGTAGGGGAGGGGGGATTCGGATACGATCCGATCTTCTTCCTACCGGCCTACAACAAGACGTTCGCCGAGCTTTCTCCGGAAGAGAAAAACCGGATCAGCCATCGGGGATCGGCCGTCCGGGCCGCGATTCCGCTTTTAAAGAAAACGGCCTCTTGAGAAATCAGGGCCGATCGAGTATCTTTAGAATCATTTCGGGGTGTGGCGCAGCCTGGTAGCGCACCTGCTTTGGGAGCAGGGAGTCGGAGGTTCAAATCCTCTCACCCCGACCATTTTAATTCTCTATTCGGAATTTAACTCCGCACCCTGCACTTCTTTGCGCCTGTAGCTCAATGGATAGAGCAATAGCCTTCTAAGCTATTGGCTGTAGGTTCGATTCCTACCAGGCGCACCATCTTTTTTGTCTTTCAGAAAACATTTTCTCCAGACAAGCGCCGCCAAAGCAAAGCAGAAAAGACCGGGTAAAAGTGCATCGGCCGCGCCGTCTCCTCCCAATGCACAGCCTCCTCCGCCACCCCCTCCCGACGTTCCGCCCGGTCCGACGGGGCTAATGACGCCGCCGCCTCCTGTCGACCCCCCTGTTCCTCCCGACCCACCTGTTCCGGTTGTCGGAGAGGAGAGATCGAGAATGAAAAGCCCATCCTCCGTTGCGCCGATTAAGATGAGCGAGGGGGTGACCGCAAGGGCTCTGATCGATTGTGCCGATGCTGTTAGCCCGTTGCTTCGCGCGGCCCAATGGTCGCCGCCGTCGGGGGAGAAGTAAAGGCCGGCTGATGTGGCCGCGAAAATCTGGTCGTGTTCGTCCGGATGGATTAGCAGGGCGTAGATCGTCGGAAGGATTGCCGGGAGGCCTGTGTTCACCGGAGTAAAGATAGTCCCGCCATCGGTGCTTTTGAAGACCCCCTGATCGCGCGTCCCCGCGTAGATCGTCTGGGGGTTGGTCGGATCGATCGCAAGGGAATAGACGAAGACACTGACACCGGCGATTGGAATATCGCTCCAAGTCGATCCGCCGTTTGTACTCTTTGCGAGGTTTGGAGTTCCTGATCCTCCTGCATAGATCACCCCGGCGGAATCGATGGCGAGGGCGTAGGCGCCAAGCTCTGCCCCTACGGCCGTCGAGTTCGGCAGATGAGACCAATTTGCCCCCTCGTTGGCAGACTTGATCACCAGAGAATCGGGTCCGGCGTTGTAAACGGAGGGGATCTGGAAGTTGCCCGCATAAACAGTGTTGGAATCAATGGGATCGATTGCGAGCGACTTGTTCTGCTCACCCGGACTTCCGCCATCTGAAAGGACCTCCGCCCAGGAGCCGCCGCCATTGACGCTCTTTAAGATTTTTGCCGGTGTGACGCCGAAAATATCCCGACTCGACGCATACACCGTCAAGCCCTCCACAGCCAGCGCTCTGACATCTTTCCCGCTGATCCCGCCGGCGAGGACGGTCCAGTTGTTTCCGCCGTCGGTTGTTTTATAAACGTTCGTTCCTCCCGCCGCATAGGCGGTTCCATCATTCGTTATATCCGCTGCGACCGTATGGAAAGTGGTTCCCGATACTCCACCGACGGAACTCCAATCTCCGAACGACAGAGCGGTAAAAGCCGTCGTAGTCACTATCGCAGTTGCCGATTGCGTCGAGGTCGATTGGGAGGTCACTTTGATCGTGGCCGCATCGGAGTCTCCTTCAGTGGCGTCAGCAGGTATCGCCACTGTGACCGTGAAGTCGGCGGTCCCGGAGGCCGCGACCGGACCGACTGAGGCGGTCGGGGTAGTGGTCCAGGCATTGCCGGTTACGGTGATAGTGTAACTGTCGGTTGCGTTTCCAGCGTTTGTTACCGTCAACTTATAAGAGATTGTTGCTCCTGGGCTGTCGAATCGGGTATCGGCGGTGGGCACCAGGCCGACATTGAGTGTCGGCTTGGAATTCACATTGCCCGGAAAGGTGCGCGCTTCAATTTCGGTCAGATTCGAAAAACCATCTCCGTCGGAATCTTTCGGTTCGATTGCGCCAAAGGAGGTGGCATTACCCCGTCCCTGCGCCAGATAATCGGCGCCAAAGGAGGTGAGCGGGCGGACTGCCGTGATCGAACTGGTACCGGCATTGCCATGGCAGAGGGTGCAACTGCTGAGGCTTGTACTTGCAGTGCCATACTTGGTATTAAAAATGCTAAGGTCATTAGAGTTGGCATGAGTGATGCTTGGAGCGAAAAACAGCGCCAAGCTTATTAAGAAGAAGCGTCCTAGGAGAGCCCTTCTTCGGACTGATCTTCGTGCCAAGACGATTAAAGCAATGCCGAGCAGCCCAACCAAGGTCGGATCAAAGCCGCTCCCGACTGTCATCGTGCATCCGCCGCCACCCCCGCCTCCCCCTGATCCGCCGGTGGAGACTCCATCATTCCCATCGTCTCCCCCGGGGTCGACGCCACCTCCCCCTCCGTTTCCTCCCGACCCGTCGCTGACAGTCGCGCTCATCGAAACCGAATTGTTGGCGCCGTTCGGATCGGTGGAGCCGGTAGAAACCTGGGCTTGTTGATTCAAATCGCCGGCGACACTGGGTGTTACGACAATGGTGACGACCGCGTTGGAGCCATTGTCAATCACGCCTAAATTACAGGTCACGGTATCGGTCCCCTGACATGCTCCCTGCGGCTCCGCCGACACCAAGCTCGTTCCGGCGGCGAGGGTCATCGTGATAACAACGCTGGTCGCCGCTTCGGGTCCTTGGTTGGTCACGGTGATCTGATAGGTCAGGTTCTCTCCGGCTGAAACAGAGTTGGGTGTGACGGTAGACGAAAGTGCCAGGTCCGACATGGCAGCCGTTGTCGGCTCCGCCGAGAGATCGAGAAGAAAGAGTCCATTGCTGGTTGCGGCAATCAAATTGCGCGAAGGGGTGAGGGCCAGGCCATAAACCGTCTCGGCGTTTGTTAGCGATCCGCTGTTTCCCGCGATCCAAGTCTCCCCCGCGTCGAGCGTATAATAATATCCTTCGGAGGTTCCGGCGTGGATGTAATTCGGATTGGTTGGATCGATCAGAAGCGAGCGGATCTCCGGAGGTGTTGCAGGAAGGCCGGTATTCTTCTGAGTCCACGACGTGCCGCCGTTCTTGCTTTTATAGATTCCATTCGATGCCGTTCCAGCATAGAGGGTCGATGGTTCTGCCGGATCGGTTACAAGGGAGTAGATGAAAAGGCCAACTCCGGGAGATATACCGGTCCAGATCAAGCCTCCATCGGTGCTCTTTGCGAGATTCGGTGTCCCGCTCCCTCCGGCATAGACCACGCCCATAGTGTCGATGGCGATAACATAAGCCCGAAGATCAGCTCCCGGAGGAGTTGTAGGGTTCGGCAGATGCGCCCACGAGCTTCCCCCGGTTGTTGATTTGATAATGGGTGAGGTCGTTCCATCATAGGAAGGAAGTTCGAAATTACCTGCGTAAAGAACGTCGGGATCGGCGGGATCAATCGCGAGCGATTTAATTTGCTCCCCCGGGCTTCCTCCATCAGGAAGGACCTCCGTCCAAGTCCCGCCGGCGTTGATGCTTTTCAAGATTTTTGAAGGGGTCGCGGGGAAGAATACATCGATGCTCGAGGCATAGACGTTGGCGCCGTCCACGGCGAGCGCTCTGACGCTTTCCCCGCCGATGTCTCCCGTAAGCGGCGTCCAGTTGTCCCCGCCATCCGTTGTTTTATAGACGGTCAATCCTCCCGCCGCGTAGGCGATTCCATCGTTTGTTTGATCCGCCGCAACGGCGTGGAAACTGGTTCCCGAAAGCCCACCAACGGAGGCCCAGTTTCCAATCAATGCCGTCGCGACCTCACGGGAGCCTGGCCCTTCAGTACCGCCATCTACCGCCGTGATTACAAAATGATACGTTCGATTCGGCGTTAAGCCGGTTAATGTATACGGACCGGTCACGCCGCTCCGCTTTCTTCCCCCTCTTAACGTCGAAAAGTTTTCTTTCGTCAGGCCCGATTGCTCGGAAATGTAGAGGTTGTAAGAATCGGCGCCGAGGATTCGGTCCCAATTGATTGTGATTTGGTTTGCGCCCGGCGCCAGGGTGACCAGAAGCGGAGGAACCGGCTGCTGCGTGTCGGCGGGAGCGGTTCCGGTGAAGCGAAAGACCTCGCTGTCGGCGCCGCCGTCATTGCTGAGTCCGATCCAATGGACAAAGCCATCCGCCAACCAAGGGAGACAGCAAGGGCTTCCCAACTGGGTGACCACCGATGTCGAAGGGGTCGGATCGATTGTCGCGATGCCGCTTCCGTCGTGGTAGCGAAACGAGCCGCCCAGGTCGGTCCAGAAAAGCTGCCCCCGATGAAGTTGAAAAGGATGTTCCGTCGTGATGCCTAAATCGGCCGGCCGGTTGGTTGTGTCGGTCAGTTGAACCCCGGCATTGAAAATAATATGGACATCGGTCCCGTTGGCGTTGCCATGCAGCCAAGCGATGTGTCGCCCGTCGGCCCGCGGGGAGAAGTTCCCAAGAGATGCATCTGTCTCCGTGGTCAGCTGAACAGCCGCAGGATTAGACGCGGTGCTGTCATAGAGAAAAATCTGTCTGATCCCATTTACAAGCTTCTCGTAGACCAGCCTTCCACGGTTGAGGTGAAACCCTCGGAGGGTCGAGTTGAACGTGTTGTCATCACCTGTCTCAACGGTGGTGATGCTTGTTCCATTGTAGAATTGAAGATGATAGGTTCCGATCCCATCGTCAAACACCCAAGCCGCTTGGCAGTCACTCGTCGAAATTCGGGCCGCGCCGATGGTAGCGCCATTCACATGTGTCAATGGAATCCCACCGGTGAGAAGTGTAGCTGTATTGGTCGCGGGATCGACCCGGAAAACATGCTTAACGAGTGTGTTCTGGCCGGAGCCGGCTTGAAGAACCATAAAGACGCAGCCGTCGGCGATCGCCACCCCTTCCGGATTCATCCCTCCCGTGCCGAATGGATTGGTTGCGACGACCTTTGAGGGTGTGCCGCCGCTGATCCACACCCACGCGTCGTTCTGCCCCCTCCGCCATGCGCCGATCACCTGGCCTGGAGAGGAGCCGCTTCCCAAAGAGAACACCGTACTTTCAATGGCGCCGGGACTGTTGTTGGGATCCTCCGCCTGGACCGGAGTCGCGTCGTCGTTTAAGAAAACCGATTCAGTTTGATCATCGTACCAGAGGACGTTTCCCCGGCTCGCGGCGCTGTTCCGAAGGCTCCACCCTTCGTCATTGGCGTTGGTGGTGATCTGCGCGGCCGCTTCCGCCTTTTCGGTGAATGTGAGCGGGGATAAAATGAGGGAAAGGAAGAAGGACAGAAAAATGTAACGGAGGTTCTTGTGAATCATTGAAAGGCTCCCGGGCTAAACGATATCGATACGAAAACGCCCGGGCGGTTCCTTTCGCCCAAATCTTGAATGCGCCTCTTGCGCGGGTGACGGCGTAACGGATATTAGGGAGCTTTATTCTAGAGGAAGTGAAAAGAGATATCAATCATTATTTACTTTAGGGATAATTGAGCGGGGCATCAAAACGGAAAAAGGGGGAACGCGGGGTCGCGGGTTCAATCCCTGGAGGGGACCCGTTGTTCTATTCTAAAAATCAGAATGCTCGGGAAAAGGGTTTTCTTAAGTAGACCTGAGGCTTCGTCGGGGTCCAATCCGGCTCAAATTCCATGTGTTTTCCGGCGAATGCGGCGACTTCCTCTCCGAGGATCAAATAACAGCCTTCCGTGACCAATGGGGCATATGTCTGAATTTCAACGATCGGATGCTGCCGAAGGCCGTCTTCTAAAATAACCATGACCTTGTCCCTGGGGTGGATCATTTTGTTAATCGAATCGAGCACGGACGAATCGAGCAGGTTCCCTTCGATGTAACGAACATTGCTTTTCTGCGGCAGGTTTTTTGCGTCTTTGACGACGGTGATGACGGAGAGATCTCTGTCGATCTTTTTAAGAATGGAAGCGGAAAAAAGGACGGCGTATTTATCTTTGGTTCCGATTTGGATCACCCACTTCGGCTTTGTCTCTAAAAAGACATCGGTGATTAGCCAATCCCACGGACTTTTCGTTTTAACCCCGTTATAGCCGATTGTCGCTTCGTTGACCTGCATCCATTCCCTCCGCAAATCTTGTTAAAAATACCAAGTTGGTCGTTTTTAAACTAATGCAACTCACATGCCTTGAACAGGATGGAGCAACTCCATGCGCAGGCAAGAAATAAATGGCTATTTTGGGGAGAATGGAGTGAAGGGGTCTTTATCCATTTGCAGAATTCTTCAAAAAAGTGAAAATGTTTTCCTGTGGAGATCCTAATGAAGGTTTCAGAGGGTGTTCTTTGAAAAAAACAGGCGGGGGGTCATTTCTTTTGAAATCGGACGAGGCGCATGAAGTCGTCGATGGTATAGAGCGCTTCGAAGCCGATCCCTTCTGCGGCGATCCGCTCTGCTCCCCCTTCTTTTCGATCGATCAGGGCAATCACTTTCAAAACCGAGTAGCCTTCTTTCCGAAGTGCCTCGATCGTTCGAACCGTGGAGCCTCCGGTGGTGACGACATCTTCGACGACCACGAGCTTGCCATTCGGCTGGAGGGCCCCTTCCACCTGCTGTCCGCTGCCATGTCCCTTCGGTTCTTTTCGGACGATGAAGGCGGGGATCGGCTTGTTTTTGAGGAAGCTGATCAGGGAGACGGCGGTGGCGATCGGATCGGCTCCCAGGGTCATTCCGCCGACCCCTTCGACTGGAAGACTTTTAATCCGATCGAAGATCTGTTCTCCGATGAGGAAGGCCCCTTCGGGATCGAGCGAAACCTTTTTGCAGTCGATGTAGAAGGAGCTCATCTTCCCGGAGGTGAGCTTGAAAGTAGGTACCTCGCTGTAGCGGAAGGCCCGTTGGAAGAGGAGCTCGAGGAGCTTGTCGCGGTCGGAGCGGGAGAGAAACATACTTATTGCATACCCGATTTCCAACCGGTAGTCAAGCATTTCCATGATATCGTGGCCGTCATTTGAACCGACGTAGGGGCGAGGCGCTGCCTCGCCCTGCACTCGCCCTGGTTTTCCCTTGTCTCTCCTGGGCGACCCGCCGGTCGCCCCTACAACCGGTAAACCGTTTACAACCTCCGGCGGCCCGTGTTAATATAACCGACTCAAATCTTGATATTTGGATCGGATGATGTCGCAAGAAATTTTGGAAAAAGTATACGACCCCAAGCGGGTCGAAGAAAAGTGGGTCGCCTTCTGGGAGAAGGAACGGCTTTTCCATGCCGCGCCCGAGTCGGATCGTCCCTCGTTCTCGATGGTCATTCCCCCGCCGAACGTCACCGGCTCCCTCCACGTAGGGCATGCTCTGAACAACACCCTTCAAGATATTCTGGCCCGTTGGAAGCGGATGCGCGGTTTTAATGTCCTCTGGGTTCCCGGCATGGATCACGCCGGAATTGCGACGCAGAACGTCGTGGAGCGCCAACTCGCGAAGGAGGGGCTCGACCGACATCAGCTCGGACGGGAGCGATTCATCGAGCGGGTCTGGCAGTGGAAGGAAACCTCCGGCGGGACGATCCTCCGGCAGCTCAAGCGACTGGGGGCATCGTGCGACTGGGAGCGCGAACGGTTTACCTTGGACCCGGGACTCTCCGCTGCCGTCCGGGAAGTGTTTGTCCGGCTCCATCAAGAAGGGCTGATCTATCGGGCCGAGCGTCTGATCAACTGGTGCCCGCGCTGCCAGACGGCGCTTTCCGACATCGAAGTGGAGCATGAGGAGAGCCGGGGCAAGCTCTACCGGATCGACTACCCGCTGGCCGATCATCCCGATCAGAAAATCACGGTCGCCACCACCCGGCCCGAGACGATGCTCGGCGATACGGCGGTCGCCGTTCACCCTGAGGATGAACGATATCAAAAACTCATCGGGAAAAAGGTCCGTCTTCCCCTGACCGGGGTCGAGATCCCGGTCATTGCCGATCCGGTGGTTGACCGGACCTTCGGGACCGGGGCGGTCAAGGTGACCCCGGCCCATGATTTCAACGACGAGGCGATCGGAAGGCGCCATCAGCTCCCATTTGAGAATATTTTGACTCAGGATGCGCATCTTGCAAAGACCTCTCGGACCGGCCGATACGCAGGGATGACGATTTCCGAGGCTCGAAATCAGGTTGTCCAGGACCTCGAAAAAGAGGGGCTGCTTCACGGGATCGAAGAGCATTCCCATGCCGTCGGGCGATGTTACCGCTGCAAAACGGTGGTGGAGCCGTTTGTCTCGACACAGTGGTATGTCCGGATCAACGATCCGAAGAACTCGCTCGCGGCCCCGGCGATCGACGCGGTCCGTCAAAAGAAGATCCGGCTGATTCCCGAAAGTTGGGAGCCGAACTACTTCGGATGGATGGAGAACATTCAGGACTGGTGCATCTCGCGGCAGATCTGGTGGGGGCATCAGATTCCGGCCTGGTACTGTCTGAAAGAGGCTGATAAAGAACCGATCGTTGCCCTGACCCCTCCGGAGAAATGTCCCCGCTGCGGCTCGACCGAGCTGCGGCAAGACCCCGATGTCCTCGACACCTGGTTCTCCTCGGCCCTCTGGCCTTTTTCCACCCTCGGCTGGCCGCCGGGGGATCAGCCCGATGGCCTAAAAAAAGAAGCGGAACAGTTATTGAAGACCTTTTATCCGACCTCCACGCTGGTCACCAGCTTCGACATCCTCTTCTTCTGGGTGGCCCGAATGGCGATGATGGGGCTTCATTTCATGAAAGAGGTTCCCTTCCGGGATGTCTACATCCACGCCCTGGTTCGCGATGCCGAGGGGCAGAAGATGAGCAAGTCGAAGGGAAACGTCATCGACCCGCTCGAGATCATGGACCGGTTCGGGACCGACGCCCTTCGGTTTACCCTGGCGGCGATGGCCTCGCCGGGTCGGGATGTGAAGCTCGCCGAGGAGCGGATCGAAGGCTACCGGAACTTCGCCAACAAGCTCTGGAACGCGGCGCGATTTATTCTGATGAACCTTCCCGAAGGAGGGGTGACCGGGCCGGCGCCCGGGCTTGCGGAGCGCTCTCCCGCCGATCACTGGATCACCAGCCGGCTGCACCGCGCGATCGGATCGATCAACGATTCGCTGGAGCGCTATCGATTCGATGAGGCGGCGCAGGCCCTTTATCAATTCATCTGGCATGAGTTCTGCGATTGGTATCTGGAACTGGCCAAGGTCGATCTTCAAGGAGGAAGCGAGGCCCATGGCCTAGATAATGAGGCGGCCACCAGGAAGCGGGCGACGGCACATACCCTCAGCGAGACTTTTAGTGCGCTGTTGCATCTGCTTCATCCGTTGATGCCGTTTATTACCGAGGAGCTGGCGGTCCACTTTCCCCGCCAAGCGAAGAGCTTGGCCGTTGCCCCTTATCCGACGGCTGATCCGACGAAGGTGAATTCGGTGATAGAGGAGATTGTTCAAGAGATCGTCATCGAGACGGTCGTCAGGATTCGGAATCTTCGCGGTGAGATGAACATTCCTCCGTCAGAGGAGCTGGCGGTCCAGATCAGCGCGAACGATGAACGGGCGCGTGATCTCTTCCGAAATCATCTCCCCTATATCCAACGGCTGGCCCGTCTTTCCGAGCCAACCATTGGGATCGACATGCCCTTGCCGAAGCAGGCGGCCACGGTGTTGACGGATATGGTGAAGGTTTACATTCCAGTCGATGAAGCCCGTCTGAGGAAGGAGATCGATCGTCTGGAAAAGGCAATGGCTAAGCTCGACAAAGAGTTAGAACCTGTGGAACGAAAATTTCAGGACCAGAATATCATGACCAAAGCGCCAAAAGAGGTCATCGCCAAGCTGGAAACGCAGCGGGCAGATTTGCAAGCAAAGAGAGCGAAGTTAAATGAGGATCTCCGCCGGTTCCGCGAAATGATCTCAGGGTCGGAATAATGGAGTCGTTTCTTTTAAAAAAACTGGTCGAGCGTGCTCTGGCCGAAGATCTTTCTTATGGCGATCGAACGACTGAAGCGCTCTTTCACCGTCCGGTTCCGGCGGTCGGTGAAATCATCGCCAAAGGAGATCTCGTCGTCGCCGGGCTCGATGTTTTTCAGACGGTCTTCGAACTCCTCGATCCAACGATTCGGGTCGAGGTCAACATTGGGCCGGGACAGAAGGCCAAACCGGGCGATTCAATCGGATCGGTCTACGGTGACGGACGGCTTCTTCTCAAGGGGGAGCGTACCGCGCTGAATTTTCTTCAGCGTCTTTCGGGTGTCGCCACCCAGACCCGGCGGTTTGTCGATCAGGTGGCCGGCACCGGGGCGAAAATCGTTGATACACGGAAGACCACCCCGGGACTCCGAATGCTGGAGAAAGAGGCGGTCCGGCTCGGCGGCGGATGGAACCATCGGTTCCACTTGGGGGATATGGTTTTGATCAAGGACAACCACATCGCCCTGGCGGGCGGGGTTGCGAATGCTTTAAAGGAGGCGCATGTATCGCTCTCCCATCCCTTCAAAATCGAGGTGGAGACGACGACCCTGGCGGAAGTGAAAGAGGCGCTTCAAATCGGCGCCGAGATCATCCTCCTCGATAACATGTCGCTCACTGAAATAAAACAATCGGTCGAGTTGATCCGAAAAGGCGCTTCCGGTGTGAAGATCGAGGTCTCCGGCGGCGTTCGGCTGGAGAACGTGGCGGCGATTGCCGGGTGCGGCGTTGATATGATTTCTGTGGGAGCGCTGACACATTCGGCGCCGGCAGTCGATATCAGCTTTGAAATGAAACCCCATTCGGAAAAGAAATAGGAGAAGACGTGGCGTTGGATTTGGAGAGGATTGAAAAACACTGCCGCAGCCACACCAAAGTTCGCGAGTGGGTACGGGAAATTATGATGTTTGATCGGGTCGATTCGACCAATCGAATTGCCCTTGAGATGGCGTCGCAAGGTCTTCCGGGCGGAATCGTGATCCTGGCCGAGGCTCAGGAGAAGGGAAAAGGGCGGCTCGGCCGTGAGTGGTTTTCGCCGGAAGGGATGAATCTTTACTTCTCACTCTTACTCCGCCCGTATCAACCGGCGCGCGACTTTCCCCTCTACTCGCTGGCGACGTCGGTCGCCCTCATTGAGGCGATTCAGCGGACCACCGGATTGGCCGTTCAGATCAAATGGCCGAATGATGTCGTCCTGGAAGATAAAAAGTTGGCCGGTATTTTGTTGGAGTCCGAAGTCAGGGGGGAGCAATCCCCTCCCTTGGTGGTGGGCGTCGGGGTGAACGTCAATATCGGCTTGACCGACTTTCCGCCGGAGCTCCAGAAGAGCGCCACTTCCCTCCGGATTGCCCTGGGGCGGCCGGTCGATCGGGCCGATCTTTTAATCGAACTGTTCAATCAGCTGGTGGAACAATACCGGCTTGTGGACGACAAAGCCCTCCTGATTCAGGCCGTCAGACAACACTGCCAAACCTTGGGGAGGCGTGTCCGCGTCCAGACCGCCCGCCAGGAGTTTGAAGGTTGGGCGGAGGATCTTCAAGAGGATGGGGCGCTGCTGATCCGAATGGGAGATGGAAACCAGCGGCGGATCTTGGTCGGAGATGTGACCCATCTTCGAGAAGTAAAAGACCCTTCCGCACATGGACGAAGCACCCCTGCATAGGCCGAGATGAAACCGGAACGAAAACAATCGCTGCTGTTGGTGATCGATATCGGAAACACCAATGTGGTGTTCGGCATCTTCGAGCGAAAGAAGCTCGTCGGAGAATGGCGGGTCGCCACCCACCTTCACAAGACGGCCGATGAATATGGAATTCTGCTCATCGATCTTTTACTTGCCCAAAAAATCCCCCTCTCGAAGGTGAAGGGGGCGATTCTCTCGAGCGTCGTCCCCCCTTTGACGCCGGTTTTTCAGGAGATGACCCGAAAGTATTTCTCGCTCGATCCGATGGTCGTCACCCATTCGCTGAAAACCGGTCTTCAGATCAAATACGACCAGCCGAAAGAGATCGGCGCCGACCGGATTGTGAACGCCGCGGCCGCTTATCATCTCTACGGCGGCCCCGTCGTCATTGTCGATTTTGGAACGGCGACCACGTTTTGTGTCGTTTCGGAAACGGGAGACTACTTGGGCGGGGCGATCGCCCCCGGACTGATCATTTCGGCCGATGCCCTTTTCTCCCGCGCCGCAAAACTCCCCCGTGTCGAGCTGATCAAGCCGAAGAGAATCATCGGAAGAGATACGGTCAGCAGTATGCAATCCGGCATGATCTTCGGATATGTCGGGCTGGTAAACGAAATCGTCCGCCGTATCCATCGAGAGATCGGAACGGAAGCGCTTGTGGTGGCTACGGGGGGCCTCTCCAATCTTATCGCGCCGGAATGCAGCACGATCCAAAAGGTGAGGCCCGCCTTGACGTTGGAAGGGCTCATGATTATTTATCATCTGAATTAAGTCGCCCTTGCAACTGAGTTGAGCCTGAACCAGGGGTCGGTCCCAAGCTGCCTTTTTCCGGTAGAAATGGGGAAATTTGCTTGACAGTGTGGGGATGATTTGGTAGGGTACTGGCACTCTATCTATGAGAGTGCTAAGATAGAAAATATATAGTTATCATAGAGTTTGAGGAGCAAAGATGCCGCTTGACGATCGCAGTAGATATGTCTTAAAGGCGATTGTCCTCTCCTACATCAAAACTGCTTTTCCGGTCGGATCCCAGGCCATCACGCGCAGTTTTGACATCGGAGTAAGCCCCGCCACCATCCGAAATATCATGGCCGATTTGGAGTCGCAAGGATTCCTGATGCAGCCGCACACGTCGGCCGGCCGGATTCCGACGGAAAAGGGATATCGTTTCTACGTAGATAACCTTCTCCAAGATGCGGAATTATTGAAGGAGCAGGATGATATTCTTGGGCAGGCGGAGCAATTGATCCAGCGCGAGACCATTCAGGCCCTCTTGCAGGATACCTCCAAGCTCCTCTCGGATGCGTCGCAATATCTCGCGATCGTCACCGCCCCCAAGTTTTCATCCACCCGGATCAAGCAGGTCGAGTTCGTCCGGCTGAGAAAAAATTCGGTGATGGCGGTCTGTATCTCTCAGGACGGTTTCGTTCAGAATAAATTTTTCGAAGTTCCGGAGGATCTCTCTCAGAAAGATCTCAACAAAATTGCCGACACCCTCAACCACCTCTACTCGGGGTTGACCCTTCAGGAGATCCGCCAGAAATTATTAACGCAAATTCAAAAAATGAAAGATCTCTACGATCATCTTCTTCAGGAAGCCCTCGAGCTGACGCGGCGGACCTTCATGGACGGCGGCTCGGGCGGAATCGACGCAGAGCTTTATATGGATGGCGCATCCCACATGATCGACCATCCCGATTTTGCCGATTTTCGGGTGATGAAGGGGCTGCTCAGCGCGTTTGAGGAAAAGAGGATGATCGTTCAGCTCCTCGATAAATATATCGGGACGGAAGGGGTCCAGGTCTACATCGGTTCCGAAAATCCCTTTCTGGGGGATCACCATTGCAGTTTGGTGGTGTCCCATTATAAAAGGGGGAATCAGGTATTAGGGACCGTGGGGATCCTCGGCCCGACCCGAATGGAGTACTCCAAAATTATTCCGCTGGTCGACTCGACGGCCAAGAAGGTCAGTCGGCTATTAGAAGAATCTTCCATGGAAGAGGAATCTTCTCTGGGAGAAAAAACCAAATGAGCCTTTCCTCTCATTATATTATTATTGTTGATGCTCGGAGGGGCCAGGGAAGTGAGGTGTTCTCTTGAACCAGCAGGATGAAAATAAAATAGGTGAAGAAAAAGAACGATTTGAAGAAGCGAAAGGCCCGGCCACTGCGGAAGATGCTCCGGCGGAGTCGCCTGAAAAAGTGATCGAGACGCTTCGTGCCGGTTATGAAAAGAAGGAAGAAGAGGCGCGACAGGCCCAAGAACGCTTCATGCGGACGTTGGCCGATTTTGAAAACTATAAAAAAAGAGCGCAGAGAGATCAATCGGACGCGCTCAAATATGCCAATGAAAAGCTCATTAAAGAGCTCCTCCCGGTCATCGATAATCTGGAGCGGGCGCTGGCCCATTCCAGGGAGACGCGGGATTTTGACCGGATGATGGAGGGGGTCGAACTGATTCGGAAGCAACTCCTCTCGGCGCTGGGAAAGTTCGGGGTCGCTCCGATCGAAAGTTTAAATCATCCCTTTGATCCTTCTCTCCATCAATCGATCGGACAGATCGAGGTGGAGGAGGGCTCCGATGCCGAAGAGAACCAGGTGATCGGAGAGACTCAAAAAGGTTATCATCTGAATGATCGTGTTCTCCGCCCTTCATTGGTGATGATTGCAAAGAAAAAGGCCCCTCCCTCCGGGGATGGCGCGGGGGCCGGCGAAGGAATATAGGCTAAATAAGCGTCCTCCCGGGGAATGCCTAAACCCGGTGGAAAAGCGAATAATGAGATCGGCACGTCTTTCTCATGCGTAGGTGGTATCGATCGTATCGTAAAGACAGCAGGGGCGTGCGTTGCGGATTCATGCGAATCCTTAAAGGAGGAGACAATGGCAAAGGTTATTGGAATTGATTTGGGGACGACGTTCTCCTGCATGTCGGTGGTGACCGGCGGAGAGCCGGAGGTGATCCCGAATGCAGAGGGAAGCCGGACGACCCCCTCCGTCGTCGCCATTACCGATAAGGGAGAGCGGTTGGTCGGACAGCTTGCCCGAAGGCAGGCGGTCACGAACCCGACCAATACGATCTACTCGATCAAGCGGTTGATGGGACGGAAATATGATTCGACCGAAGTAAAAGAGGCGATGAAGCGCCTTCCATACAAGATCGTGAAGGCCCCCAACGGAGATGCGCACGTTGAAATTCAGGGAAAGGTCTACAGCCCTCCCGAGATCTCGGCGATGATCTTGCAAAAATTACGGGCCGACGCGGAAGCGTTTCTGGGCGAGAAGGTGACCGAGGCGGTCATCACCGTCCCGGCTTACTTCGATGACAGCCAGCGGCAGGCGACCAAAGACGCCGGGCAGATCGCGGGTTTGAATGTCCTTCGGATCATCAACGAGCCGACGGCGGCCTCGCTGGCGTACGGATTGGATAAAAAGAAAGATGAGCGGATCTCCGTCTATGACCTGGGAGGGGGAACCTTCGATGTCTCCGTCCTGGAGATCGGCGACGGGGTCTTCGAGGTCAAGTCGACGAACGGGGATACGTATCTCGGCGGCGACGACTTCGATCTGACGATCATGGACTGGATGATCGAGGAGTTCCGGAAAGAGAACGGGATCGATCTGAAAAAGGATCGCATGGCCCTTCAGCGGTTGAAAGAAGCGGCGGAAAAAGCAAAGATCGAGCTCTCCTCTGCGATGGAAACCGAGATCAACCTTCCTTTCATCACGGCCGATGCCACCGGTCCGAAGCATCTGGTCATCAAGTTGACCCGGTCGAAGCTGGAGCAGTTGGTCGATCCGCTCGTTCAAAGGACGATCGAGCCGTGCCGAAGGGCGCTGGCCGACGCAGGATTGACGCCGGCGGAAATCCATGAGGTGGTCCTCGTCGGCGGGATGACCCGGATGCCGAAGGTCCAGCAGGTGGTGAAGCAGTTCTTCGGAAAAGAGCCGCATAAGGGGGTCAATCCGGATGAGGTGGTTGCCATCGGGGCGGCCATCCAAGGGGCGGTGTTGAAGGGAGAGGTGAAGGATGTCCTTCTTCTCGACGTGACGCCGCTCTCGTTGGGAATTGAGACCCTCGGCGGGGTGTTTACCCGGATCATCGATCGGAACACGACCATCCCGTCGAAGAAGAGCCAGGTCTTCTCCACCGCGTCGGACAACCAGACGGCGGTGACGATCCGGGTTTTCCAGGGAGAGCGTGAAATGGCGGCCGATAACAAGCTGCTCGGCCAATTCGATCTGATCGGTATCCCCCCGGCCCCGCGCGGTATTCCTCAGGTCGAGGTCACCTTCGACATCGATGCCAACGGTATCGTCCATGTTTCCGCGAAAGATATGGCGACACAAAAAGAGCAGTCGATTCGAATCACCGCATCGAGCGGTCTCAATAAGGAAGAGATCGACAAGCTCGTGAAGGACGCCCAGGCGCATGCGGAAGAAGATAAGAAAAAGAAAGAGTTGATCGAGGTCCGCAACGAGGCCGACAATCTGATCTACGCCACCGAAAAATCGGTGACCGAGTTCGGCGATCGGATTTCTCCGGAAGAGAAAAACCAGATCATGGAAAAGATCTCCCAGACGCGAAAGGCGATGGAGTCGAATAACGTCGAAGAGATTCGGGCGGCCATTTCCGAGCTCTCCAAGGCCTCGCATAAATTGGCCGAAGAGATGTATAAGAAGACCGGCGCCGGCGCGGCGGCGGGGGCTCAGGCGGGACCGACCGGAGACGGCGGGGCCGCCGGCGGGCAACAACAGGCCAAAGATGAAAACGTGGTCGACGCCGAGTTTGAAGAAACGGATAAAAAGTAGTAAAGTATGAGTCACTCCCCAGCCGCCTGGCGGTCCTCGAAAGCCGATCAGGCGGCTGGTTTTTAATGAACCATCCATCTCAATATCGATGTTAAGGAGTTCCGTGGCCAGCAAAAAAGATTATTACGAAGTGCTCGGTGTCGAACGAACCGCTTCAGAGGAAGAGCTGAAGAAGGCCTATCGCAAGATGGCCCTCAAGTTTCATCCTGATCGAAATCCGGGTGATAAAGCGGCCGAGGAACAATTCAAAGTGGTCAATGAGGCCTACAGCGTTTTGGCCGACGCCGAAAAGCGGAAGAGCTATGACCTCTTCGGCCATGCCGGACCGGCCGGCGGCGCGGGCGGTTTTGACTTCAATCAAGGGGGCTTCTCCGATATCTTCGGCGACATCTTCGAAGAGTTTTTCGGCGCTTCGGCCGGGGGGCGCGCCCGCACGCGGGCGCAGCGGGGGAACGATCTTCGCTACAACATGACCATCACTTTTGAAGAAGCCTATTTCGGGAAGGAGGCGAAGATCAGATTGCGCCGTCCCGAGGCCTGCAGCGCCTGCAAGGGAACGGGCGCCAAAGGAGGGGCGACCAAGGTCTGCCCGACCTGCGGCGGCGCGGGGCAGCTTCGATTCCAGCAGGGAATGTTTGCGGTCAGCCGCACCTGCAGCCAGTGCCGGGGAGAGGGGCGAATCATCTCGGAGAGCTGTCCGCAGTGTAAAGGGGAGCGGTATATCGCCCGCGATAAGACGATCTCCGTCAAGATTCCTCCCGGGGTCGAGACCGGCTCGCGGCTGCGCGTCATGGGCGAGGGGGAACCGGGACTCAACGGCGGGCCGACCGGCGATCTCTACGTGGTCCTGACCGTGGAGGAGCATCCTCAGTTTTCCAGGGACGGCGATCACATCCTCTGTCAAGTTCCGATCAGCTTCGTCAAAGCGATCCTCGGCGGAAAGGTCGACGCCCCGACGATGAAGGGGCCGACGGCGGTGAAGATTCCTCCCGGAACGGCGGATGGAAAGATCTTCCGTCTGAAAGGGCTGGGTTTCGCGAATATCCGCGGATACGGGATCGGCGATGAGCTGGTTCGGATCAAGGTCGAGATTCCGAGTAAAATCACAGCGAAGCAGCGGGAGCTTCTGGAAGAATTCGCGAAAATCAGCGGAGAGTCGATCGACCCCGATTCGGGAAAACTCTTCGAAAAAGTGAAGAACCTCTTCGAATAAAAACAAGTGATCAGCGCCTCACTTCCATGCCTGTCTATTTTATCCACTCAAAGCAGGTCGATCATGGAAAAATCACCGTCCAGGATCGTCTGGCCCACCATCTTCGCGATGTTCTCCGTTCGCAAGAAGGGGAGACCCTTCTTCTGGTCGATGAGCAACCGAAGCGGTACACCGCCCGGCTGATCGAATCGCATCCGGCGCGGTTGACCCTGGAGGTGCTGCACGAAGAGAACCCTCCCCCTTTTCCCCTTCCGGCCCTCCATCTGGGGATCGGCTTGTTGAAAGGGGAGAAGATTGAATGGGTTTTGCAAAAGGCAACCGAGCTGGGGGTGGCCCGGATGACCCCTCTGGTCACGGAGCGGGCGGTCGTCCGGCCCAAAGCGGACCGTCTGTCTCATCAGCAGGAGCGCTGGATGAAGATCATCACGGAGGCGGCTCAACAGTCGGGGCGCTGGAGCATTCCGATGCTCGACCCGCCGACCGAGCTGCTGGCGTTTCTGACGAAAACGGCCGGATACGGCTTGAAACTGATTTTCTGGGAAGGGGCTCCCTCTCAATCGCCGCGAGGCCGGATCGCGGAGGCGATCGCGTCATCTCCGCGCGAAGGGGTTGTTCTGATCGGGCCGGAAGGCGGATTGGAGAAAGCGGAAGTCGATGCCGCCTGCGCGATGGGATATGAGGCTCTCTCTCTCGGAGCGCGGATTCTGCGGGCCGAGACAGCCGCGCTTTCCGCTTTATCGATCGTTCAATATGAAATTGAAGGGAGGATAGATGGAGCGGGTTGACCGGCCGATGGGAGGGGAGCTTCCCGAGTTCTTTCCCGCGTCGTTGTTTCCCGAAGAGAAGGCGGAGACGGCAGCGGTTCAACCGGCCGGTTTTCTTCGCCGTGTCGTCGCTTTTCTCATCGACTTCTTCATTATCGAAATTCTCTATTTGGCGCTGTTGGCGGCCGGTTTTCTGGGCATCCGCTATTCAAACGGAGAAGCGGGTTTTCTTCTTACCGAAGAGGGATCACTGATCCCCTGGGTGGCGCCTTTTATCGCCGCTTGGTTTTGCCTTTTTCTCGGCTATTTCACCTTCTTTCACGCGCATGGCGGCCAGACGCCGGCGAAGATGCTGATCCGGATCAAAGTCGTCGCCTCCGGAGCGGCTCCCCTCTCCCCCTTCCGGGCGCTCGCGAGGTCGTTCGGTTACATTCTCTCCAGCTTCTTTTTCGGATTCGGTTTTTTGATGACCATTTTCAATAGAAAGAAAAGAGCGCTCCACGATCTACTGACCCGAACCGAGGTGGTCTTAGCCTAGATGCGCTGTTTGATCTTCATTTTACTTTTATCACTTCCGGCGTTTTCTGCCATCGGGTTTGCCGCGGAGCCGGTGGAGCGGATCGCGGCGACCCTCAACGATAAGATTATTTTTCTCTCCGACCTTCAACGTCATCAGACTTTTTTTGAGAACGCCGGAAAGAATATGAGGGGAGAAGATTCAAAAACGTTATTGGACCGGGTCGTTGATAACCGGCTCCTTCGTTTGGAGGCCCGTCGGTTTGTTCTTCAGGGTCCCACCGAAACGGAGATCCAACAACGCCTGAAGGTTCTCCGTGAGCGATTCAAAACCGAGGCCGCATTCGAAGAGGCCCTTGGACAAACCGGGCTTTCGTTAGATGAATTGAAGCAAGAGATCAAAGAGCAGCTTTGGGTGGAGAAGCTTCTCCAGGAGCGGATTCACGCGTTTGTTTTCATTTCTCCGAAAGAGGTGACGCGATACTATCAAGAGCATGCAGCCGATTTCGGCGGGAAGAAGCAGGAAGAGGTCGAGCCGATAATCCGAAAAATCTTAAGCGAGGAAAAACGGATGACAAAAGAGATGGAGTACCTGGCTCGGCTGCGATCGCACGCGGAGATTCAGGTGAACTTACAGTAGGCTGAAATCACCTTATCTCGACGATCATCTCCAACTCCACCGGCGCGCCGAGCGGCAATTCGGCGGCCCCCAGCGCCAACCGGGCGTGCCGGCCGGCATCGCCAAAAATTTGAACCAGGAGATCCGACGCGCCGTTTGCGACGGCCGGCTGTTGGGTGAATCCTTCGCTCGATGCAACATGGACGCCGATCCGGACGATCCGTTTGATTCCGTCGAGCGAGCCGAGCTCGGCCTTGATGACCGCCAGCGCATTCAGCAGCGTGATCTGCGCCGCCTGCTGTCCCTGTTCCACAGTCAGCTCTTTCCCGAGCTTCCCCACCATCGCCATCTTCCCCTCCACCATCGGAATCATGCCGGATAGAAATAAGAGATTTCCGCTTCGAACCGCCGGGACATAGGTTGCGACCGGCTTGGGCGGGGAGGGTAAGGTAAAGCCGAGTGATTGTAGTTTCTTTTCGTAATCCATCTGAAAGCTCCGGATGAAGTCGGTTTATGCAGCGGGTGCGGCGATCAGCGGAAGGAAGCTCTCTCCCACCGGGAGACGGTCCACTCCGAAATGCTCCGCCAAAGTCTGTCCCAGGTCGGCGAAGGTCGCTCGAATCCCGAGATCGCGCCCCGACGCAACCCCTTTCTGAAAAACGATCAGCGGCACATGCTCCCGCGTGTGGTCGGTGCCGGGAAAAAGGGGATCGTTCCCATGGTCGGCGGTGAGAATCAGCCAATCCCCCTCCTTCATCTTCGAAACGATCTCAGGAAGGCGACGATCGAACTCCTCCAGCGCCTTCGCGAATCCGACGGCATCGTTTCGATGGCCGTAAAGCATATCGAAGTCGACCAGGTTCGTGAAGATCAATCCGGTGTCGGTCCGGTCGATGAACCGAACGGTTTGATCGATGCCGTCGTTGTTGTCGTGGGTGTGGACCGATTCCGAAATCCCCCTTCCCGAGAAGATATCTTCGATCTTTCCGATGCCGATGACCGGAATCCGCGCCGCTTGAAGACGGTCGAGCAGGGTCTCGGCCGGCGGGGCGACGGAGAAATCGCGGCGGCGGTCGGTCCGGACGAATCGCCCCGGCTCGCCGATGAACGGTCTTGCGATGACCCGCGCAACCTGGTGCGGCGGCTTCAGGAGATTGCGGGCGATCCGGGAGATCTCCCAAAGTTTTTCGGGCGGGATGGTCGCCTCGTGCGCGGCAATCTGAAAGACCGAGTCGGCGGAGGTGTAGACGATCGGCGCCCCGGTCGCCATCTGTTCTGCGCCGAGCTCCTTGAGGATCTCCGTTCCGGAGGCGACCTTATTTCCGAGGACCTTCCGTCCGATCGCCGCTTCAAAAGGGCCGATCACTTCGGGCGGAAAGCCGTTCGGATAGGTGGGGAAAGGGGTGGGGGTGATCACCCCCGTCATCTCCCAGTGGCCGATCACCGTATCTTTCCCCGCCGATCGCTCCGCCATCTTCCCGAAATGGGCGGTCGGATGAGGAACCGGCGCAATCCCTTCGAGATCGTCGATTCGCCCCAACCCCCATCTCTCAAGGGTCGGAAGACGAAGCGCTACCGCCCGAGATATGTGGCCGAGGGTATCGCTTCCGGCATCGCCGTACCGGTCCGCATCGGGGAGGGCCCCGGCGCCGACGCCGTCGAGGACAATGAGAATGACCCTTGTGGGGGAAACGGCGCGCATCATCGCTTTCAGGCCTTCTTGCGTTGGTACTTATTGACCGCGCGATTGTGCTCGCGGAGGTTTTTTGAGAAGGAATGGGTTCCGTCATTCTTGGAGACGAAATAGAGGTAATCGACATCCGCCGGATAAAGCGCGGCAGAGAGCGATTCTCTCCCGGGGTTGGAAATCGGGCCGGGCGGCAGGCCGATGAAACGATAGGTATTGTAAGGAGAGGGGATGCCGAGATCTCTTTTGCGAATATTCCCGTCGAATTCAGTGAGAGCGAAGATGACGGTCGGATCGCTCTGAAGACGCATTTTTTTCTTCAGGCGGTTGTGAAAAACGGCGGAGATCAGGCCCCGCTCGGAAGGATGCCCCGTCTCCTTCTCGATGATCGAAGCGAGGGTGACGACCTCCCGCTGCGTCATGCGGAGTTGATCGGCCCTTCTACGGAGGGATTCATCATAGGCCGCCTGAAATTGGGTGACCATTCGCCGGACGATCTCATGGGGCGGGGTTCGCTTTGGAAACTGGTAGGTATCGGGAAAGAGATATCCTTCCAAGCTTTCCCCTTCGATCCCGAACTCACTCATTAAGGTCGGATCTTCCACGACTTTCATAAAGACCTCGGCCTCGGTGAGCTTCGCCGCTTCGAGCAGCTTCGCGATCTGCCGGGCGGTCGATCCTTCCGGAATCACCACCTGATAGTGAAGGATCTTGCCCCGCACGAGGAGATCGAGCAGTTCCATCGGCCGCATCGCCGTATGGAGGCCGTATTCACCCGGCTTGATGTTTTTTTCATTTCCCGTCCAAGCGCCGAGGAGACGAAAATAAATTCGACTGGTGATCAGCCCTTCGCGCTCCAAAAGCTCAGAGACGCTGTTGTAGGTGGCCCCTTCTGCAATTTCGATGACTTTGTGGGTTTCTGCAAGGGAGGGGGGATGATTCAGGAATTGGAGGCCGCGAACGGCCCCGATCGCAATGACGAGGGTAAGAGAAAAGAGGGTAATCCAAACCTTGATCATGCGCGCTCACTCGAAGGAGGTTGCTTCCTCTGGACACGGAACCCAAATCTTTCAAGAAAATGCTTGGACGATCCTTTTCCCCCGACAGACAGGTGAGTCGTTTTCTGCCGTGGATCGGTTCATGACTACTATTATAACGAATGAAGGCCGATACGAAAAGGGAGCCCGGTCAGGCGGCCGGCTCCCCTTTTTCACGACGGGAGGCCTCCCATCGCCGGAACTGGGCGGTCAGATCGGCGAGCTCTTTCTCCAGCCGCTCGATATCGGCGCGGGAAGGGAACCGGACATTCCCGGCGATTCTTTTGCCGAGGTCGGACATCTTCTGGTTGAGCTCCTGCTCCCCTTTTTCGGCCGATTCGAAAAAGGACCGGACGCGCCGCGCCTCTTCGGTTTGGCTCTCCTCCCCCTTCTTCGCGAGCTCGTCGGCCACCTCTTTGGCCCGTTCGGTCAATGCAAGTCCGATTAAAGCGGCTTTCCTCAGCGCGGTAAACATAAGCACCCCCCAAAAAAAGATTAATTTCCTCCGATCATCTTCTCGATGACCTGGACGGCCTGCTCCAGGGCGGCGTCGAGTTTTTCGATCCGCTTCCCGCCGGCCTGGGCCATCTCCGGTTTCCCGCCGCCGGTTCCCTCGATGAGGCCGGCGATCCCTTTGACGATTTCCGAGGCCGAAAGACGCGAGGCCCAGTCGGGGGTGACCATCACGACGATCGATACTTTTTCCCCCTTCGGGTCTGGCGCACCGACAATAATCACCCCCGATTTGAGCCGGTCGCGGAGCCGATCGGCCTGCGCCCGGATATCCTTAATCTCCGCCGGGGAGATTTTCTCGGCGATCAATGAGACCGGTCCGATCTTGCGGGCATTCGCAAGGGGATCGGACGCGGGCGCCGCCGCGCGCGATTTGAGCCGTTCGATCTCTCGGTCTTTTTCCTGAAGCTGGGTATTCAGCCGCTCCGCTTTCTGGGCGACCTCTTCCGGCCGCGTCTTGAGGAGACTCGAAACCTCGCGCAAGACCCGCTCCTGATTTTTCACATGTTGATAGGCGGCCGGACCGGTGAGCGCTTCGATCCGGCGGATGCCGGCGGCGACGCTGCTCTCCTTGACGATCTTGAAGAAGCCGATCTCTCCCGCGCCGTGGCAGTGGGTGCCGCCGCAGAGCTCCCGGCTGAAGTCGGCGACCCGCACCACGCGGACCTTCTCGCCGTATTTTTCGCCGAAGAGGGCCATCGCCCCGGTGGCGATCGCGTCTTTCGTCTCCATCACCTCGGTCTCGACATGGGCATCTTCTCGAATCCGCTCGTTCACCCGTGCCTCGATCCGGTCGATCTCTTTCTCGGTCAGCGTGGAGAAGTGATAGAAGTCGAATCGAAGGCGGTCGGGGGCGACGAGCGACCCGGCCTGTTTGACATGATCGCCGAGGACCTCCCGCAGGACCGCATGAAGGATGTGGGTTCCGGTGTGGTTCCGCGCCGCATTTTTTCTCGCCTCGGCATCGACAGTCACATGAACCGGCTCGCCGACCGTGATCGTCCCTTGGATGACCTTCGCCCGATGAAGATGAAGATCGGGGACCGGCTTAACGGTGTTGTTGATTTCGACCAGCGCCGTGGGTGACGAGAGGGTCCCTCGATCTCCGACCTGTCCTCCTCCTTCGGCATAGAAGGGGGAAGGGTTGAAAACAAGATCGACGGTTTCGCCCCCTTTTGCAGAGGTGACCCGGTCGGTTCCTTTCAGGATCGCCAGGAGGGTCACCTCTTCTTCAAGATGTTCGTAGCCGGTGAACCGGCTCTTTCCGATCTCTTCCACCAAGGCCCGATAGATCGGCGCGCCCCGCTCTTCCTCGCCGGCGCCGACCCACGATTTTCTCGCCCGCTCCCGTTGGACTTCCATCGCGGCATTGAAGCCGGTCTCGTCGACGCCGAGCCCCGCCTCTTGCGCCATCTCCGCGGCTAGATCAAGCGGGAAACCGTAAGTGTCGTAGAGGGTAAAGAGATCTTCTCCCGGGATTACCTGAATCCCTTGGCCTTTCACCTTGGCGATGATTCCTTCCAGAATCTGCACCCCCTGGTTCAGCGTATGAATGAACCGCTCCTCTTCCAGGAGAACCGCCTGCGCGATCTGTTTTCGATGCTGTTCCAGATCGGGATAGGGGCCGCGCATCGTGTCGATCACCACACCAGTCAGCTCGTGGAGAAAAGGATCATGGAATCCAAGCTGTTTCCCGAATCGAGCGGCCCGCCGAAGGATCCGCCGGAGGACATACCCGCGTCCTTCGTTCGAAGGGATCACGCCGTCGTTGATCAAAAAAGTAATCGCGCGGAGATGATCCGCAATGACCCGCCCCGCCATCGCTCCCCGAACCGCCTGCTCGGATTTGCCGGCCCGTTCGGCGATCGCCTTGAAAATCGGCTGGAAGAGATCGGTATCGTAATTGCTCAAGACCCCTTGGCAGACCGCCGTGATCCGCTCCAATCCCATTCCGGTGTCGATGCTCGGCTTCGGAAGGGGGGTGAGTTTTCCCTGCGCGTCGCGGTTGTATTGCATGAAGACCAAATTCCAGATCTCCAGATAGCGGTCGCAGTCGCATTTGCCGATCCCGGGGCAGTCGGGGTGAACCTGCGCTCCCTGATCGATCAAGATCTCGGAGCAAGGGCCGCACGGGCCGGTGTCCCCCATCTGCCAGAAGTTGTCTTTCTCGCCGAGCCGGAGGATCCGATCGGCCGGGAGATACTTCTTCCAAAGCTCGGCCGCTTCATCGTCATCCCGAAAGACAGTGGCGTAAAGCCGCGTGGGAGGAAGCTGGAATTCTTTCGTCAGAAGCTCCCAGGCAAAGTCGATCGCATCTTTTTTAAAGTAGTCGCCGAAGGAGAAATTGCCGAGCATCTCGAAGAAGGTGTGATGCCGGGCGGTCTGGCCGACGTTGTCGAGGTCGTTGTGTTTTCCGCCGGCGCGCATCGACTTCTGAGACGAGGCGGCCCGTTTGTAGGGACGTTTTTCCTCCCCCAAAAAGACCCCCTTGAACTGAACCATCCCGGCGTTCGTGAAGAGGAGGGTCGGGTCCTTCTCCGGAATCAGCGGGGAGCTCGGCACCTCTGTGTGGCCGTGCTCGACAAAGTAGCGAATGAATTTTGAACGGATCTCTGAGGAGGTCATCATCTTTCCCTATTCTATTCCGATGCCGGGTTTGCCATCATCTTAAATACTTTAAAAATCGTTTCCGTATTAAAACCTTTCCGCTGCAAAAAGGCATAGGCTTTCCGCCGGGTTTTCAAATCGTGGAGTAAAGAGGGGTCTTTGAGTCGCCGCCGGAGGGCCGCTTCCGCCTGCTCGACCAAGTCCCACTCCTCCGAGCGGCCTTCGATGGCGCGATCGGCTTCTTCCGAGGAGATTCCCTTCTCCAGAAGCTCTCTTTTTAAGCGGATCGGACCGAAATGGCGGTGTTCCGTGCGGAATCGGACCCACTGCCGGGCGAAGCGATCGTCATCGAGATAATTCGCCTCTTTCAGCGAGGCGATCACCTCCGCGATGATCTCTTCCGAATAGCCTTTCTCGGCGAGTTTGGTTTCGATCTCTTTGACGCTCCGATCCCGATAGGAAAGGAGCCGGTAGGCGGACTGTTTTGCACGATCGGCCGGGCGCGACGCTCCGGCCGTTTGACGCGCCTCTCTTTCGCCGCTTGGGGCCGCCGGCGCTTCGGCGCGTCGGGCGGGCCTAGAAGCGGTCGACCTGTAGCTTTCCGCCATCCGCTTGATCGTTCGATTCCTCCCAGCTCTCACTCGTCGACTGAATCCCCTTGACCTTCAGCGCGAAGTCTTCCGGATTGCTCGTCCACTTCAGCGCCTCTTCGTAGGAAATCAGTTGCTGTTTATAGAGATTATACAGCGACTGGTCGAAGGTTTGCATCCCATACTGCGTTCCTCCGACGGCGAGGACGTCATGAACCCGCCGCGTTTTTTCAGGATCGATGATCGCCTCCCGAATCGTCTGGGTGGCGACCAAAACCTCCACCGCAGGGACCCGCCCGCGTCCATCCGCTTTGGGGACCAGGCGCTGCGAAATGATTCCCCGAAGGACGGAGGCGAGCTGCAACCGGACCTGCTTCTGCTGATACGGCGGGAAGACCGAAATGATTCGATTGATCGTCTCGACCGCATCGAGCGTATGCAGGGTGCTCATCACCAGATGCCCGGTCTCGGCCGCCGTCAGGGCCGTCGAGATCGTCTCGAAGTCGCGCATCTCCCCCACCAGAATCACATCGGGGTCCTGACGCAGCGCGGAGCGCAAGGCGACGCTAAATGACTCGGTATCGTGGCCGATCTCCCGCTGGCTGACGATCCCCTTCTTGTCCCGGTGCAAAAACTCGATCGGGTCTTCGATCGTCATGATGTTGACCATCTGGTTCTGGTTGATGTAATCAACCATGGCGGCCAACGTGGTCGATTTTCCGCTCCCGGTGGTCCCGGTCACCAAGAGTAGACCGCGATGTTCCGACGCCAGCTTCTCGATCACCGGGGGGAGGAGCAGATCGTTGACGGAGAGGATCTTGGTCGGAATGACACGGAAGACCATTCCGATCGTCCCCCGCTGCTGAAAGACGTTGACGCGGAACCGCCCCAAGCCGGCCGCGCCGTAGCCGAAGTCGATCTCGCACCGCTCTTTGAACTTCTCCTTTTGCTGCGGGTTCATCACGGAAAAGGCGAGGCTGATCGCCTCTTCCTGTGTGATTTTCGGAAATTTCTCCAATGGAGCGAGCGATCCATGGACCCGGGCCATTGGGGCGACGCCGACCTTCAAATGAAGGTCGGACGAGCCTTTCTCCATCGCGGCCTTCAACAGCTCATCGATTTTCATATTTCCCCTCCAGAATGAGTTCACATCGAGAATCGATCTCCCTGATATCTCTGGTATATCAGCCGGAGACCTTCCGCCTGAAAGTTTACCATAGGGAATCGATTCTGGGGGCCGGAGGGCCCTCTTGGAAATCACCCGCGGGTATGTATGAAATGGAATGAGTCGCTCCCGGGAAGCCTCCTTCCCGGGAACATCTTTTCTTAAGCTTTTTAAGCTTTCACTTTGGTCCGCTCTGCGGCCAAGGCCGGTGCCGGGGCGACCGGCTCTTTCTTTCCGTTCGTCGGAAGGCCGCTCGCTTCCCGGATCGCCAGCTCGATCGTCGCTGTGGCGGCCGGATTCTCCTTCAGGTAATTGATCGATTGGTCCCGGCCCTGTCCCATCCGGTCTCCCTTGTAGGAATACCATGCCCCGCTCTTTTCGACGATCTTCTTTTCAACCCCCAGATCGAGGATCTCCCCCAGTTTGGAGACGCCGACATTGAAGAGAACGTCGAATTCGGCCTGCCGGAAGGGGGGAGCGATCTTGTTTTTGACGACCTTCACGCGAACGCGGTTTCCGGTCACCTCTTGGCCTTCTTTGATCGCCTCGATGCGTCGGATGTCGAGCCGGACCGAGGAGTAGAACTTCAGCGCATTTCCGCCGGTGGTCGTCTCCGGGTTTCCGAACATCACGCCGATTTTCATCCGGATCTGGTTAATGAAGATCACGGTGGTCTGTGACTTCGAGATCGCCGCGGTCAGCTTCCGAAGCGCCTGCGACATCAACCGGGCCTGCAAACCCATATGGGAGTCTCCCATCTCCCCCTCGATTTCGGCGCGGGGGACCAGGGCGGCCACGGAGTCGATCACGATGATGTCGAGGGCGCCGCTCCGAACGAGGGTCTCCGCGATCTCCAATGCCTGCTCTCCCGTGTCGGGCTGAGAGACAAGGAGGTCATCCACCTTCACCCCCAGGCGTCCGGCGTAGTGAATGTCGAGGGCATGCTCCGCATCGATAAACGCGGCGGCCCCTCCCGCCTTTTGCGCCTCGGCAATGGCATGAAGGGAGAGGGTCGTCTTTCCGGACGACTCCGGTCCGAAGATCTCGATGACCCGTCCGCGGGGAAGCCCCCCCACGCCGAGGGCGATATCGAGCCCCAGCGACCCGCTCGAGATCACCGGAACGTTGGCCGCAATCTCGTCGGCCCCCAATTTCATGATCGCCCCCTTGCCGAACTGCTTCTCGATCTGCGACATTGCCAGCTCAAGCGCTTTTCCCCGGTGGCTCTCTCTCTCCTTTAATTCTCGCTCTCCCATGTTTTCTCCTTGATAAAGTAAGTGATCTATCTTATCAAACTTATCAAAACCCGATGACCCGTTCTCGGGGGGCTCCCCCCAGTGTTGTGGTAAACAGCGGGGTATAAATCGATCCTTCCGGCCTCATCCGGCTTTCCATCAGGGTGACGCTCTCCATTTCACAACGCCCGATTTGGAGCCCGTTTCCCTCCGCGACCCAGCGTGTAAAGGTTTCGGGGACCGGCCCTTTGATTCGGCCCAACGTGAGATGCGGCCGATAGGGGCGGGTCTCGATGGAAAATCCCAACGCCGCCATCCGCGCCGAGAGATTCTGCTGCAAGGCAAGGAGCGGCGGCTCATTCGAGACGCCGGCCCAGAAGACCTTAGGGGAGGAGGGTTTCGGAAAGACCCCTAACCCGGTGATCTGGGTGGAGAAGGGCGCCGCCTCACGGGCCGACTCCCGAATCTGTGCTTCAATTCTCGGCTGCAGGGTCGGGTCGGTCCAACCCAAAAAGAAGAGGGTCAGATGAATCTGTTCCGGATCGACCCAGCGAATGGAAGAAGCCTTTTGCCGGCCGATCTCTTCCAGCGCCTTGCAGCGCTTTCGTATTTCTTCCGAGATCGGCAAGGCAATAAAAAGACGAATTCTCATATCGGGGTTCTGATTTTCGATCCCCTCTTATACCATTTTTTTACTTTTTTTGAAAGAGAGGCGGGGATGACAAATGCGGAATGCGAAGCAGAAAAAGGGGATCAGGTCGGCCTTTGGGATTTAACCGCGGGTGAGATATCTTCTCACTTTCTCCAGCGCCGTCTGCGCCGCCTCGGCCTGGATCGTTTCTCGATCGCCGTGAAATTGGAACCGCTCGGGAATGGTTTTGCGGCCATCCGAGAGGGCGATATAGACCAACCCGACCGGCTTCTGAGGACTTCCCCCGTCCGGCCCCGCGATCCCGGTGACCGAGAGACCGAGATCGACCCCCGCCTTTTTCCGGATTCCTTCGGCCATCGCGGCGGCCACTTCGGCGCTGACCGCCCCCTTCTCTGCCAGAAGGGCGTTCGGGACCCCCAGCAGCCTCTCTTTAGACCGGTTGCTGTAGGTGACGCAGGCCGAATCGAAATAGCGCGAACTGCCGGGGATACGGGTCATCCGGGCGGCGATCCCCCCTCCGGTGCACGACTCGGCGATCGCCAGCCATTTTTTCTGCTGCAAGAGAAGTTTCCCTACGATCTCTTCCAGGGTCTCTCCCTCCCGGTTGTCGTCGCCGTTTTCCATCGACCTTCCCTCAATGGTTGAGGATGAGCGCAATCAGTTGAATGAAGACGACAGCGTAGGCCCCCGCCAGAAGGTCGTCCGCCATGACCCCCCACCCCCCCGGAAGCCGCTCGAACTGCTGGCAAGGGGGTGGCTTGAAGATATCAAAAACGCGAAAGGCCAAGAGACCGGCGAACCACCATCCGACCGACGGGGGAATCAGAAAAAGGACCCCCATCATCGTCACAATCTCGTCGATCACAATTTCGGATGCATCTTTTTTCTGAAAGAACGGTTCGGATAAACCGGCCGTATGGACCCCTAAAAAGATGAATGCGATGAGGGTGAACAAATAGAGAACCGGCGGGAGGGAGCGAAGGGCGAGAAAGAAGCAGAAACCGAGGAGGCTGCCGAGGGTTCCCGGCATAAGGGGGAAGTAGCCGACGCCGAAGCCGGTTGCAATCCAGCGCGCCCATTTTGGAGAGGGAGCTCGATCCGAGGCTTTCTCGTCCGTTTTTGAGAAGGGGTCTTGTTCGGAGCGCGCCTCCTTTTGTTTTGTCTTCATCACTCGAACGAGACCCTCGCCGCAGGTTTGGGTGATATTTAGAAAATGTTGAAAAACAGTAACATTCGGGCATTTTCATGTCAAGAGAATCGGCCCGGTTCAAGAGGGAAAACCCCTTCGGCTCCGTTGACATTGAGGTCTTAAAATGTTATAAACAGAAGCGTTTTAGGTAAGAACGGAGTGAGGTTTTAAGACTGGTTTTTGCTTTTTGAATTTGATTTTGTAAGCTCCTTCTCGTTGTCCTGTTTTTCCGTCTGTTTTCCTCTCAGGATCTTCCAGCCTCTTTGCATCTCCTGATCCTCCCGCGGGCGCTTGTTTCGCGCCGTCGCTCCGTTTGATTGCGTATTAAATGTGTGACAGGAGCGGTCTTCACGAGACATTGGAAAAAAGTCTCGCTGAGCCGCGGGTTGATGATCATTGCATCCTGCGATTAGAGATCAACGCATTGCAGGAGAGAAGGAGAAAAAATGAGTATTCCTACCGCTAAGAAAGATTCGTTTGAAACCCTCCAGAAAGAAAACCAAGCGCTCCGAAATCAGAACGTCGCCCTCCTCGGCGACGGAGAAGTTTTTATCCGCCGGGACGCCTCCGGGATCATGCGCGCTTGCAAGATGCCGGTCTCCCTTTCCGAACGCAACAAAGAGATCCAGCGGATCGGTGAGCACTGGATGATCACGTCGGCCGGCGCCGATAAACTCAACCAACTTCCCGGCCTGAACATCATGACCCCTCCTTCGGTCGTCGTCGACGGGAAGGAGGTCTCCAACCCCTACATCGAACGGCACCCCAAGACGCGGGCGATCCAGTCGGTCTATGTCCGGAAGATCATCTTCGGTCCGAACCCGATCGGGAACATGGTCGGCGTCGACTACACCCTCTTTTTCAACGTCTACACTTACTTTCTCCAGGACCTTCAGGTGAAGGTCCGGCGCTATCCGGTCTGCGGGACCTATGGGATGAAGGAGAAGCCGCCCGCTTCCCTCTCCCCCGATCGTCCCGGACGGGCGCTGGTCTTCTTTGAAATTGAAGATCCGGTCGGCCTCTGGGTCGACCTCTCGCATGGGGAGATCCAGGAGGTTTTCAACCAGCATGTCAGCCGGCAAAAATTCGGCGACCGCCACGCACAGTCGATCTGCACCCGAAACGCGCTGCTGAAACATCCGGCGATCGCGGCCAAGACGGTCGAGGTCCACAACGGCGTCGCCAAGATCACGGTCTACGGCTTCAAGCACGATTTCGATTTCAAGAAGTTCGCCGAGCTCGGCGAGAAGATCGAAAAAGGCCAGACCGATCCGAGAGAGGTCCAGGTCGAGCGGGCGGCCGAAGAGGCGCGGTTCGAAGAGGTCAGCATGGAAGGGGCGCTGGAGGGAGACGAATACGGCGCCGTTCCGATGGAAGATCAGGAACGGATAGCGAGTTCGTCCAAACCGGCCGAGAATCCCGCCAAGGAGGGATAAATGTCGAAGCTGGCGCGTCTTCGTCTTCATAACTTTAAGGGGAAGCGGTCCGAGTGGGCGATCGCTCCCAAGATGCTCCTGGTCGGACCGAACGGGGCCGGCAAGAGCGCCTTGCTCCAGGCGGTCATGGTCGGCATTCTCGGCTATGAGCCGCGCCTGGGCCGCACCCCGGCTTCGGTCGTCCAGCTTGCCTCCGGCCGGGAGATGTCGGTGGAGATCGAGACCGACGCAAAATTTATCCTTCACCGAACCTTTAAGCTCAGCCGGGGGGCGGTCTCGACCTCGGTTTGGGTTTCGCCCCATCAAGGGGAGAAGAATCTGGCCGACGCCCATCGGCGCATCGCCGAAGAAGTGGGTGATTTTGCCGTTTCTTTCGATCTCAATGCGTTTCTCTCCCTCTCCGATGCGAAGAAGCGGGCGTTTCTCTTCGGGCTCTCGCCGACGAAGGGGCTCGGGTGGGACAAGCCCCATCTCAAGAGCCGGCTGATCCAAGCGGTCCGCGCGCCTGTCAGCTCCCTCACACTGCACGCCTGGATCGACAAGGCATTCGCCCTCTGGACGGAGGGCCACGATCTTCAGTCGAACTTCGATCGAATGCTGATCTATCTCAAAAAAGAGCTCTCCCTCTGGTCCCTCCGAAAGAAGGAAGGAATCGCTGCGGCGCGCCGGATGCTTCACACCCGAAATCAGGAGCCGTTCGTTCCTTCCGAAGCGGCACGGACCACTCAACGGGAGATCGAAGAGATTCAAGAACGGATCATCCTCATCCGGGAAGAGCTGGCCAAGGATGAGGCGCGTCGAAAATCGGCGGAAGCGCGGGGAAGAGAGATCGAAGGATTACGGTCCCGTTTGATTGAGCGGGAGGCCGCCGCGGCCTCCGTTGAGAAGATCCGAGCGCAGATCGCCGAATTGCGGAGCCGGTCGTTTGATCGCGCGCCGATGCAAGCGGAAAGAGACCAGGTCGAGCAGGCGACCGCCGCCCTCTTTGGCGAGATCGAGCAGGAGGAGAAGCGGCTGAATGCGCTGAAGATCGCATTGGAGATGGAGAAGAAAGGGCTCGATCGCGCTGAATCAATTCATGGGACCTGTCCTGTGGTTGAAGGGATTGGCTGTCCGGTCGACTTCACCCCGGTGATTACGCAGGGACGGGATCGACTCTCCTCGCAGGAGATGACGATCTGCGAGATCGAGTCGTTGCAATCGATGCGATGGCAGCGCTACCGGGGATTGCAGGAGAGCCTCGGACCCCTTCAGGCGCGCGCTCTGTCGCTGGATCGGGAAGAACGCGAAACGCAAAAGCAGATCGCCGTCTGGGAAGAGATGCTTCAGCGCGCCGGCCAAGGGGAGGAGAAGCAGGCGGAACTGATAGCGGCCTTGGCCCGGCTGGAGGCGGAAGAGGCGGGCGACGGCGGTTATGCCGATCCGGCCGATCTGATTCTCCAAAAAGAGGGGCTCGAGCGCCATCTGGAGGAGCTGAAGCGCCGTCTCGCCGAACAGGAGGAGCGGCGCTCCCTCTGGATCGCCTACCAGCAGAACCAAGTCGATCTGAAAAAGGCCGACGCGAACGTCGAGGCGCTGAAACAGCTGATCGTGGCCCTCGGCCCGAAGGGGCTTCAGGGGGAGATGATCAAGGAGATGATCCGGCCCTTCTCGAAGATCGTCAATGATCTGCTCCACGCGATCGATCCTGAAAAAGAGTTGACCTTCCGCTTTCAGGATGTTCGGGGAAACGAAATCTTCGAGATGGGGTGGAAGCGGGGCGAGCATTTCATCCCGTTTGAAGCCCTCTCGACGGGCGAGCGGGTGCTCTTCTCCGCCGCGCTGATGACGGCGTTGATTCTCTTCCGTGAGCCGCGCTGCCGGTTGTTGCTGGTCGATAATCTCGAGAGCGTCGACCTTCACCACCGCCGGCGGTTCATCGAGGCGCTCTGTGCCTTCGTCGATGAAGGACACCTCGATCATTTCATTGTCGCGGGGGTGGAAGGAATTCCGCCGGGAGATGCCGCTCGCCTCGGAGTGAAGATGATCCAGATGGCCGACTCGGCAATGGCTTCGGCTTAATCAATCGGCCGGGTTTGCGTAGGGGCGACGCATGCGTCGCCCCTACAATCACATTTCATGGAAAGCGAATATGAAATTAATCGAAAATCTCAATGAAGCACAGCGCCGGGCGGTGGAGAGCCGCGCACAGGTGATCCTCGTGAATGCCGGCGCCGGAAGCGGGAAGACGGCGGTCTTAAGCCTCCGGTTGGTCCGGCTCCTGAAAGAGGGAATCTCCCCTTGGAATATGCTGGCGCTGACGTTTACGCGCCATGCGGCGGGCGAGATGCGCCGCCGCATCGAGGCAGAGGTCGGGGAGCAGCGCAAGTTGAGCCTTTTGACCTTCCATGCCTTTGCCGCTTCCCTGCTGGAGCGGTGGGGAGAAATTCTCGGCTATCGAAAGAACTTCTCCATCTACGATCAATCCGACCAGGTGGAGCTGCTCCGCGAAATTCTCGACGAGCTGGGGATCAAACGCGACCCGGCGGACGTGGTCCGGGCGTTCCAGACCGGCCGGTTCTTCCAAAGCGATCCCCTTTTTCGCGAGTACCAGCGCCGGCTGAAGGAGGGAAACGCTTTCGATTATCGCGGACTGTTGCAGTCGGCCAACCTTCTCCTTCGCGAGCACCCCGCCGTCCGCGAGAGCTATCAATCGCGCTTCAGCCATCTTTTGGTCGATGAAGTGCAGGATACCGATTCGGATCAGTGGGAGATGATCAATCTGCTGCGGCCGTCGCATCTTTTTATGGCGGGGGACGATTATCAGAGCATCTACCGGTTTCGCGGGGCGAATATCGACCACATCCTCTCCTTCCCGAAAATGGTCCCAGAGGTGGAGGTCATTCGTCTTGAGCAGAACTATCGATCGACCGGTCCGATCGTCGAGGCGGCCAATCGCCTGATCGCCCACAATCGATATCAGCTCGAAAAGCGGCTTCGGACCGATTGGGCCGGATCGGTCGCCGTCTCCGTGATGCAGGCCGACACCCCGGAGAAAGAGGCGGAGGCGGTGGCGACGATCATCAAACGCGATTATGGAAAGGCGGAGTGCCGTCCTTCCGAGATGGCGATCCTCTATCGGACCCACGCGCAGGCAATTCCACTCGCCAGGGCGCTCCAGCTTCGAAAGATCCCCTATCAGGTGGTGACCTCCTCCTTCTGGGAGAAAGAAGAGGTCCGGCACCTCTTGAGCTTCTTGATTATCCTCCACAACCCGGGGGATGATTACCATTTAAAGAAGATCCTTCCGAAGGAGCGTTATTCACCGGAGGTTCTCTCCTCGCTCAACCTCGAAGCGGCCCGCGCCGAGCGGCCTCTCTTCGATCTGCTTCCCTCGTCCTGGTTCAAAGAGCATCTTCTCGATCTTCAGGAGAAGCTCTCGAAGGGAGCGTATCCGACCGTTTTGGATCTGGCGAAGGAGGTCGATCGCCGGTTTCAGTTCTCCGAGCGATACCGAAAAGAGGGTTATCCGCTGAAGGAGGCCCATCTTCTGAAGCTCTTCGAGAAGATGGGCCGTTGGCAGGGGGAGAATCAGGAAGACCACTCGCTCTCCGCCTTTCTGCGGTGGCAGTTTACCCGATCGGTCCAAGACGAGTTGCGGGATGAAGAGGACTCCGTGAAGCTGCTGACGATCCACGCCGCCAAGGGATTGGAATGGCCGACCGTCTTTCTCTGCGGTCTCGAACAGGGGCTCTTCCCGCTCCGGCCGGCGTTGTCCTCGGAAGAAGAATTAGAGGAAGAGCGGCGGTTGATGTATGTGGCGATTACCCGCGCGAAGGAACGCCTCTACCTCCTCTGGTCGAAGGAGCGGACCCGTTTCGGGCGGCCGGTTCGAAACAGGCCGAGCCAATTTCTCACCGAAATGATCGGAACGATCCCATCTCCTCAATCGGGTTCCGGGTCCGCTTCCCACCTCGCCGATTAGGATGGGGACTGTAGGGGCGAGGCGGTGCCTCGCCCACCCCCCCACAAGAACGATCCAATTATTTGAACGTTTCCCTTGCGCGATCCTGTCTCCATCTCATAGAATGATCTATGAGTGAGGAGATCATGAAGCGACCCCTCTTTTTAATCGTATCTCTTTTCTTTCTCTTCTCGGCATGCGCTTATTTCCCTTTCCCCGAAGGGGCGATTCCCGCCTCGATGCCGGGTCGGAAGACATTTCAGGGAAGCCCCGAAAAAATCGTTTCGATTGTGGCGGGGTCGGGTCAGCGCGGTCTTCAAGACGGGCCGGCGTCGCTGGCGCGATTCGCCTGGCCGACCGGGATTGCGGTCAACCGGCGGGGCGACCGGTTCGTCGCCGATTATGACAACCATGTCATCCGGAAGATCGACCGCTTCGGTTGGGTGACGACTTTTGCGGGACAGGGGGTTCCCGGCTTCGCCGATGGGAAGGGAAGAGAGGCGCTCTTTCACGGTCCCGATACGCTCGCGATGGATGGAGACGACAACCTCTATGTGGCCGACACCGACAATTTCCGGATCCGAAAAATCACGCCGGATGGGGTCGTTTCAACGGTTGCCGGGAGCGGAAGGCAGGGCAATAAAGAGGGAGCGGCCGAGGAGGCGGAGTTTGTCTATCCAACCGGCGTGGCGGTGGCCCCGGACGGAAGCCTCTATGTGGCCGATCGGGGGGCGCATCGAATCAAACGGGTCACCCCGACGGGAATCGTCATGATCGTCGCCGGGACCGGCGAGCAAGGATATCACGACAGCCTCGCCTACTTTTCAAAATTCAATCAACCGATGACGGTGGCGGCCGACAACGGCGGGAATGTATATGTCGCCGATGCAGGATCGCACACAATCCGGCGGATCGGCTCGGACGGCAACGTCATGACGGTGGCCGGATCGGGGGAGCCGGGAGATCGGGACGGGCTTCGAGAGGAGGCGCAGTTTTACTGGCCGACCGGCGTGAGTGTCGATATCGAGGGAAACCTGATTGTCTCGGACAGCAAGAACCATCGCATCCGGAAGATCCTCCTTCCTCAGGGGCGGGTGAGCACGTTGGCGGGGAGCGGTCAGCCGGGCGATATCGATGGGATGGGGCTTTCAGCCGGATTCGACTTTCCGACGGGAATCGGGATCGACCCGGCGGGGAATATCTACATCGCCGATTCCGCAAACCATCGCATTCGCGCGATCCATCCGGGAATTCTCCGGGTGGGGGACCACGCTTGGGAAGTCGGTTCGCGGTTCGCCGAGCGATGAAATTTAAAGATCGGCAAAGAGGGCCGACTTGAGGAGGATCCGGTCGTGCTCCTCCTCGATCGTTTCGATCAGCGCCTTCACGACTTTCGGATCGAACTGAATTCCCGAGCAGTGATTGAGCTCCGCCGTCGCCTCTTCCAGAGAGAGAACCTTCCTGTATTCATAAGGGTAATCGGAAACCATCGCATCGAATGCGTCGGCCACGGCCACGATCCGCGCCAGGAGGGGGATGTCTTCTCCGCCGATGCCGTCGGGGTATCCTTTCCCGATGTAATACTCGTGGTGATGCCGGATCAAGGCGAGTACGTTCGGGGAAAGGTTTAGCGGGGCGACGAGATTCACGCCGATTTCGGGATGTCTTTTGATCGCCTCCATCTCCTCGGAGGTATACTCTCCCTTTTTCTGGACCACCTGCGGGTCGATGCCGAGCTTGCCGATGTCGTGCATGTAGGCGCCGATCTGCAGCTCTTCTTTCTCCGAATCGGTCAGTCCGAGGCGTTGCGCGATCAGGTAGGAATAATAGTTGACCCGGCTCGAATGGCCGTAGGCGTACGGATCTCTTTTTTCAACGGTGTCGATGAGGGCCCGGATGAAGTCAAAATGGTTGACCCGCCGCTCCTCCTCGATTTCTTGCTCCGTTTTTTCGAACATCTTCTTGACCCCCTCGAGAAGGGAGCGATCTTGTTCGAGCAGCTTGATCCCTTGGGAGAGTTCTTTCTCGGCGCCGATCAATCCTCCGATCTGGATCAGGAACTCTTTTAATTGATCCATCTGCCGCTTCTTTCCGGCGGCCCGATTCACGGCGGTCAAAACGTCCCCCATGTTAAAGGGCTTCAGGAGATAGGAGGAGGCGCCTAAATGGAGCGCATCGAGCACTGTTTTGAACTCCCCGTAACCGGTGATGACGATGACCTCGATGTCTCCATGCATCTGTTTAATTTGGCGAAGGACATCGATTCCTTGCAGGTTGGGAAGCCGGAGGTCGAGCGTCACCACATCGACCGGTCTTTCCTTCAGCTGGGCCAATCCCTTTTCTCCCGAATCGACGGTGAGAACATCGAAGTAAGGGGAAAGGATCATTTCGAGCGATTTTCTCGGGCCGAGCTGATCTTCAATGATCAAAATCTGAGGACGTTTTGCCATCTCGTTCCTCCTGGAAAAAGTGTTCAATCGTTCCGGTTCCTATCCCTTCTTAGAGCAAATCCCAGACCGTCTTGATCTTTTGTAAAGAAGCGAGATCGGTCTGGATTTTCTCCAAAAGTTAATGAAAATCTGCACACTTTTGTTCCGCGGGTGTGGAGCCGGCGACAGGGTTCTACAAGGTGGTATGATGGGGTAGCGAAAAGAAGTAAGGTGGGGTTAATTTAGGTTTGGATCGAACGGCATCGTTGCATAAAAGGCCCATTCGGGACCGAACCGGCGCATCATTTGCGGCCAAATGAGGGTCGGGTCGGCGTCAAAGATCAGCGCTGCATCGGCCGGGAGGGTCCGCCAGGCGCCCGAGGACATCTCCCCTTCCAATTGGCCGGGCGCCCAACCGGCATATCCCAAGCAACAACGGATCTCTCCGTCGGGGCCGAGCGCTCCCGGCGTTTTCAGCTCGTCCAAATCCTTGGCCAGGTAGACGTCCTCCAGGACGCTGTGATTTTCGAGCGTTGCATCGCCCCGGCAGAGTATCAACATTCCGTTTTTCGCCACGGGGCCGCCGGCGTAAACCCACTCGCCGCCGGCCAGCTTAGGAAAATCTTCGATCAACGTCGAGACCGCCACTTCCGTCGGGCGGTTGATGATCAATCCCAACGCCCCTTCCGGTCCATGCTCGCACATCAGGATCACCGACTGCCGGAAGTTGGGATCGTTAAGCATCGGCATTGCGATCAGCAATTTTCCCTTGAGCGTTTCTATCGCCTGTTCCATGAAATCTCCAGATCCGCGATCCACGCTGATACCCCTATCTTAACCGGACGATATTCTCTTCGCAAGCAGGGGGAACACCTAAGCGCCTGCATAAAGCCGATAGTCGATCTCCGGGAAGAGGTTGTCTTTTTCTTCGATCTCTTTGAGCGCAATTTCATGAATCCGCTCCGATGAAATCTCTTCATAGAGCCGGGTAAAGCGGGAGAGGTGATCGTAGGTTCGCTTGACGGCATACGGAACGGACGTTCCGGTCTTCATGATAAAAGCCCAGTCCGAAGCCTGCGCCAAGAGGAGCTCGCGGGCGGCTTGGCGCAGCGCTCGTTTCCGAAGGCCGTCCGCTTGGGGGAAGCGTCGGGCCAGCGAGACCATCCGATCGGCCGCTTGATGAAGGTGGCGATAAATCCAATCATTGCTCCCCTCCAGCCAGACCTCGTTGTATCCCTTCCATCCCCAGCTGCACATCGGCGGGGTCGCCACCTGATTCCTCGGATTCTCGCGAAGATACTCGGACGGTGTGGTGAGGCGGAAAATGTTCTGATCGTAGGCGCTTTTCCGAATGAAAAAGTCGATCCACTCCGGCCCTTCAAACCACCAATGCCCGAAGAGCTCGGCGTCGTAGGGGGCGACGATCACCGGCTTTCGCCCCATGGCGTCGTGGAGGTGCGCGATCTGGCGTTCCCGGTTGAACATGAAATTTCCCGCGTGCTCCGCCGCCCGGTCGATCGCCCATCCCCGGTGATACGGCTCCTTGTGGTCGGTTTTCCCGGTAATCCGGTGGTATTTGATTCCGGTTGAAATGCGGATGCCGCCGTCGTGGATGTAGGGCCGGACGTAGTCGAGATCGAGGTCAAAGCCGATGTCGCGATAGAAATCGCGGTAAACGAAATCTCCCGGGTAGCCCTCTTCCGCGCTCCAGACCTGTTTCGACGATTCGACGTCCCGTCCGAACGCCGCGACCTTCGCGGGGGTGTAGATCGGGGCGTAGAGGGCATATTTCGGACGGGGAACGGCGTGGAGGAGTCCATGCGAATCGACGATGAAATATTGAAGCCCGGAGGCGGCCAGGTGTTCTTCCAATCCGGGATAATAGCCGCACTCGGGAAGCCAGATCCCGCGGGGACGCCGGCCGAAGTGGCGTTCATATTCCCGCGCGCCGATCTCGACCTGCGCCCGCACAGCATTCGGATTGACCGCCATGAGCGGAAGAAATCCGTGCGTCGCCGCCGAGGTCATCAGCTCGACGGAGCCTTCTTCCTGGAAGGCGCGAAAGGCGGCGAGAAGATTCCGCCGGTATCGATCGTTGAAGACGGTCCGCGCTTCCCGGAACCGATCGAGATACATCCGGGCGGTCGAATGAAACTCCGGCTGGCTCCGCGTCCGATGCACCTCCTTCTCCGCAAGCTCGATCAGCCGCTCGATGTGCTCCAAATAACGCCGTTGCAGAAGCGGATCACTGAGCATGGCGGCCAAGGTCGGCGTGATCGAGAGGGTGATCCGAAACGGGACCCGATCGTTCAACAGTTTTTCAAAGATCGTAATGAACGGAATATACGTTTCGGTAATGGCCTCAAAGAGCCAATCCTCTTCGAGGAACTCCGGATATTCGGGGTGGCGCACAAAGGGAAGGTGTGAATGGAGAATGAGAGAGAGAGATCCTTTTTCCATGGGAACCTCCTAAATGCCGTGAGTCGTTAAGAGCCGTGAGGCGACAAAGAAGAGAACGTGAGGCGTGAGGGGTAAAAGCGCCTGACGCCTCACGCTTCACGTGTTTTAGCTTTTTCGGAGCAGTCCCGGAGAGAAGAGGCTTGAGATCGCCTCTCTTTCCTGCTCGAACGGCTCCAGCGGCAACCTTCTTCCTCCGTCGGAAACGAGCGCCCCCTCCGGCGACCACCACTCTTCATCGAACCGGTCGGAAGGGCCGGCCGGCGGGGTGTGGGCGCTGTTCGATCGGGCGATCGTTGCGAATGCGCCGGAACGGGACTTCATGCCGATATCGATCAAAAAATTCCGGTCGGGCTGGCCGACATCGACATACCAGTTTCCGATCCGGTGGTCGACGTCAATGTCCCAAAAATGGGTCAAATCGCTCCGCTCCGAAAGATCGTAAACTCGCAGGGCGAGGCGGCTTTCCGGATCGGCCAGTTTCCGATGGGTCTCTCCGATTCCTTCGTGGGTCACCTCCCAATAGCTGTAGATCCACCAGGGGTCGCGGACCAGGGCGACGACCTGATTGACGCCATATTCCATCGGAATCTCCGGATAAGTTGCAATGCCGACGCCAGTCCTTTCCTCTTGGGCTTCTCCCTCTCCGGCGTGTTCGGTCATCCTGCTTGCCGTGACCGCTTCTTTCTCCGTCAAGGGGGCGGGCTCCCTTTTTTCCGCCGGAGAAAGCGATTCCAGCAAAACGGAAACGATCTCGCTCTTACGCATGGAAGGGCGAAGGCGAATCGAATGGGTCTTGGCGAGAGAGCGAAGGGCGGCGATATTCTTTTTTTCAAGCTCTTGTCGATTCATGAAGACTCCTCACTTTTCACTGCATCGTACGAATCATCCGTTACGAAGGGTCATTCCTTATCCAGGGTGTCTGGGGTGATCCGGGGCGGCTCGGCGCGGCCCTGGGTGGCGTGACGGCAATACGGACAAGCGGTCCACTCGGGCTGAAGGAACTTACCGCAGGAAGCGCAGACATAGGGAGAGGCGCAGCCGCAGTGGGGGCAGATCAGATAATCGAGGTGAAGCGATCGGTGACACTGGGGACAAAGATTCCTAAAGGTCTCTTCCATCTCAACCACACGGATGACCTCCTCCGTCGTGGTGATCCCCTGTGCGACCTTCTGAAGGCCGTCTTCCTGCAAGGTGCGCATTCCGAAGGCGGCCGTCACGGCGCGGATCTCTTGCTCGGTTGCGCCGCTCGCGATCAGCTCCCTTAATTTGGTGGAGAGGGTGAAGAGCTCGAAAATGCCGCGCCGACCCGAGAAACCGGTGTAGTGGCAGGCGGCGCATCCTTTTTCTTGAAAGAAAGCGCCACCCGCCGGCGCTTCCACCCGGCATTGGAGGCAGAGCTTTCGGACCAGGCGTTGTGCAACGATGCCGACCACCGCGGAGGAGACGAGGTATCGCGGGATTCCGATATCAATCAGCCGGGTGATCGTCGAGACGGCGTCATTCGTATGGAGCGTGGAGAGAACCAGGTGGCCGGTCATCGCTGCGCGAAAGGCGATCTCCGCCGTCTCCAGATCGCGAATTTCGCCGATAAGAATAATGTTGGGGTCTTGACGGAGGATCGATCGAAGGGCGGCGGCGAAGGTGAGACCGATCTCCGAGTTGATCTGCACCTGGTTGACCCCTTCGATCGTGTATTCGGCCGGATCTTCGACCGTGGTCAGGTTTTTCGTTTCCGACTTCAATTCGTTGATGACGGCGTAGAGGGTGGTGGTCTTTCCGCTTCCGGTCGGGCCGGTCACCAGGATCATCCCTTTCTTTTTTTTGCTCATCTGGCGGATCAGATGAAGAGACTTCTCATCGAGTCCGATCTGATCGAGCTGAATCAAGATCCGTGCCTGGTCGAGGATGCGTAAGACGACCTTCTCGCCGTAGAGGGTCGGGAGGATCGAAACGCGGAGGTCGACTTCATGGCCCTCCACAACGACCCGGACCGCGCCGTCCTGGGGGAGGCGCCGTTCGGCGATGTCGAGCTTGGCCAAGATTTTGATCCGGGAGATCAGTGGGTTCTGAACCCACTTGGGAAGATGCATCTCATCTTTCAACAGACCGTCGATCCGGTAGCGCACCAGGCAATCTTTCGGCCCCGGCTCAAGATGAATGTCGCTCGCCTGGAGCTTGATCGCTTTGCTCAGGATCAGATTCGCCAATTGAATTACCGGGGCAAGACGGCTCTTCTCTTCGAGGGAGCGGGCCTCCGCATGGTGGAGGTTCCCCTCTTCCAACGATGAAACGACCTGAATCGATCCCTCTCCGAAATCTTTCGCGGAGGCCTCGACGATTTTCTCCACCGAGGTGGCGAGGCGGTAGTTCTGCTCGATGGTCTCCAAGATGGCTCTTCGCGTGGCGACGGCCGGATGGATCGCCATCCCCGCTTGGAATTGGAGGTCGTTGATCGATTCATAATCGAGCGGATCGACCATGGCGACCCTCAGCTTTTTGCTTTGAATCTCCAACGGCACGGCGAGGTGCCGTTTGGCGAGCGATTCGGGGATCAAAAGAAGAAGGGCCGGATCGATGGGGGTCCCCGTCGGCTCGATATAACTGAGATCGAGTTGGGCGGCAAGGGATTGGGCCATCTGTTTTTCTGAAATCATTTGCAGCGTAATGAGGATCTCGCCCAGCCGTTTCCCGATCTTCCGCTGTTCGTCCAAGGCCTGCCGGATGTGGTTTTGAGTGAGAAGGCCGTTTTCAACCAAGAGATCTCCCAATCTCTTTTTTGCGGCCTTCCGCTCACTTCCCTGAACTGCATTCTCCATCGGTCCACCTTTTGCTGAATATTGAGGTGCGCCGGGAACCGATAAAAGCTCCCGTCCGTCGAATGCCGAAATGAAAATGGTGCCGCCGACCTCGTCTGAAAATGAGGAGAGCCTCTTCCTCTCGGCCGATCGGCCGAACGGTTCTGAAGAGCGGAATAAAAAGTTGAGGGAAACGTCGATCGGGTTGTTACGCTCCATCCGGCCGGTTCGGGACGCGCCGTCGTTGAGGATGGAGAGGGCGGTGTTTCCAATGGCTTGGAGATGAATCGGTTCTTATTTTATCCGTTTGAAAATTCAAAAGTCAATCAATCGTGATTTTTCTCACTTCTTCCTCAGAGGACATCAGGATCGGCCATTCGATCTTCTGTAACGGTTCGACATGTAGAACCCCTGCAATCTCTTGACAAGGGAAGGGGGTTCCAGTAGTCTCTCCGCCATGCAAGAGAGAAGAAAGTCCCAACGAATCGGTTTTAATCTGAAGATCGCTCTGATACAGGAAGGGGGAGGTGTGATCGAGATCCTTCGTCCCAATATCGGTTGGGGAGGGATCGGAGGCTACACCCGAGATCCGGTTGAAGCAGGCAAGGGGATCGAGATTGAGGTTTTCTTCGAACAACGTTCGGGTGAGATGACTTCGGAGAAACTTTCAGGGAAAATCGTCTGGGCGCGCCGCGATGGGAATTTCAATGCGCTTGGGATTTCTTTTTCGGAAGTGAGCCGCGCGTCCCACCCCCGGCTTCTTTCATATCTTCAATACATCGATCAGGCTGATTAAGTCTGGTTACTGGCTTGTTCGACCCAGATATCACTCTGGCGTTGGCCGGCGTGTTCGATATATTCCGAGAACTCCTCTTCGTTTTTATCCGCCGCGAGGAATTGCCCGTAGTGACGGCGAGCCTCCGCTTTCCTCCCGAGCTTATCGAACGTCAGTCCCAGGTAGTAGTGAACGATGAACAGCTCGGGATTGAGTTGAAGCGCCTTCTCCCAGGCTTGAATCGACGCGAAGGCCCGGCCGGCCATGTAGTAGGCCGATCCAAGATTAAGATGCGTCTCGCTCCAGTCGGGATTTTGCCGAAGAACCTCTTCATATTCCCGAATCGAGTCGGACCAATTTCCTAAATGGAAGTGGGCGGAGGCGAGATTGTTTCTCGCTTCGCCGAACTGCGGCCGGATTTGGAGCGCCGTTCGATACTCCTCGACGGCCATTCGGTAGTTCTCTTCCTGGGCCCAGAACCACCCCTTCGAGAAATGACCGTAGGCGGAGTCGGGGGCCAGATCGATAATTTTTTCAAGGTTTGTCTTGTTCCGCTCGTAATCGTCGCTCTTCAGCGATTCTTGAAAGAGCGCCTCGACCTCCCTGTGCGTCCCCTCCGCCGGATTCTCGGCTCCCCATGCCGGGGAGATGGAGAGGAGGAGCGTCCAACCCAGTAAAAAACCACCAGATATAAACTGTTTCATCGCCCTTTCCTTTTCTCGGCCGGTTTTGGGGAGGAATTCAGGAGGTGACCGATCGATTCGAGCCATCTTGATTTCTTATAAACAACCATAACAAAATTCGGCGACCTGTCAAGTATCGGGATCTTTCAGGAGAATAAACGCGTTAAGAATCAATTACTTATGGCGCAGCAGATTTTCGGGGATTTGGGGAGGAGAAGTACCAGAGAGGGATTTTCCTAGCGGTCGTGACAGACGAGGCAAAGCGAGGCGGAGGGGACACGTAAAAAGGGACGGATCTTTTCGCTGTGGGGATTGTGGCAGCTGTCGCACTCCACCCGGCCGGAGGTGGTTCGGACCAGGGTGGAGAGGATTTCCGGCGAAGAGACTTTTTCTTTCGGAAGATCGAGGTAAGAAGAGGTTCCGTCATTGGGGAGGACATACCCTTCCGGGCGGAGATCGGGGATGGTCCAGTAGCGGGCGTAGGTCACCGACGGATTCTCGGGAACGAACATGCCGTTCGGTTTTCTTGGATAAGGAATCGAAATGGGATGGTCGACGCGGCTCAATGGCGGCGCTTCCCTGGGGGAGAAACCTCCCTCCCAGGAGGTGTTGGCCTCGGCGCCGAGACGGGCGGTATCGACATTGACGCCGTGCATATCCTTGGCAAGGGCGCCGTCATGGCAGGCCAAGCAGGTGAGCGAGGAGCCGGTCGGCTGATTGTACGGGTGGCTCTTCGCCGAAAGGGTGGCGGTCAGACGGTATTCGGCTCCCTCCCGGCTTCCCCAGAGAGGGGGGCTCGGCGCCTTTTCAGGCGGAGCGGCGCTCTCCGTTTCGGCAGGGACCGCTTTGGGCGCCGCCGCGGCTCCGGGGATCGGATCGATATGGCAGATCGTACAGGAGGTGGAAGGAGGAAGAGAGGGAAGGGCCAGGTTGTGCCGCGAGCGGACGACCTCATCGAGCGGAGAGGCATCCAGCGTGGCGAGCCCCGCAAAGAGGGCAAAGGAAAGAAGCGCAAGCATTGTTCCCGGTCGCTTCATCTCAAGCGTTCCTTATTTTGATAAACCGATTTTCTTTTGAACGATCTCCGCCAATTGGTCCGCCATCGCGGTGATCGCGGTTTGCTCTTCGCCTTCGATCATGATCCGAAGAAGGGGTTCGGTCCCCGAATACCGGATGAGAATCCGTCCGTTGTTCCGGAGCTTCTCCTCGCAGTCGGCGATCGCTTTTTGAAGCTCCGGAATCTCCGAGATTTCCTGTTTTTTTTGAACCCGGACGTTCTTGAGCACCTGGGGAAGCGGGGTCATGCAAGCGGCCAGCTCGGAGACCTTTTTCCCCGTCCTTTTCATGAGAGAAAGGAGCTGCAGCGCGCTAATCAGGCCGTCGCCGGTGGTGTTATAATCCAGAAAAATGACATGGCCCGACTGCTCGCCGCCGAGGTTATATCCGTCTTTGAGCATCCGCTCCAGCACATATCGATCGCCGACCGGGGTTCGAACCACCTGAATCCCCCGCGACCGGAGGGCCAAGTCCATCCCCATATTGCTCATGAGGGTGGAGACCAGCGTCTCTCCTTTTAATGCCTTCTCCTGGTGGAGGGCCAGGGCGAAGGCGACCAGAAGCGCATCGCCGTCGACGACATGACCCCTTTCGTCCACAAAGACGGCCCGATCGGCATCCCCATCGTGGGCAATGCCGACGTCGGCCTGGGTCTCGATCACCTTCTTTTGAAGTTCCTCGGGATAAAGGGCGCCGCAGTTGAGATTGATGTTGGTCCCGCTGGGATCGTCGCTGAGGACGACGACCTCGGCCCCCAACTCTCGGAGGACCATCGGAGCGACTTTATAGGCTGCTCCGTTCGCGCAGTCGACGACGATCTTCATCCTCTGGAAATCGAGCCCTTTCGGGAGGGAGTTCTTGACGAACTCGATGTATCGCCCTTCGACGTCATCGATCCGAAAGACCTTTCCGATTTCCGCCGCGGTCGGGCGGATGTTGTCGATCTCTCCCGAGAAGATCAACGATTCGATCTGATGTTCCATTTCGTCGGGGAGCTTTAACCCGTCCCTGGAGAAAAACTTGATGCCGTTGTCTTCGAAGGGATTGTGCGAGGCGGAGATCATCACCCCGGCATCGACCCGGAGGCTTCGCGCGAGAAAGGCGACGGCGGGGGTCGGAAGGGGACCGACCAAGAGGACATCGACCCCCATGGAGCAGATGCCCGAGGTGAGGGCCGACTCCAACATGTAGCAGGAGAGGCGAGTGTCTTTGCCGATGACGATCCGGTGGCGGCCCGCCTTGTTTTTAAAGATATGTGCGGCGGCCCGGCCCAGCTTCATCGCCATCTCGCTCGTCATCGGCTCGATGTTGGCGATGCCGCGGACGCCGTCCGTTCCGAAGAGCTTGCGCATGGTCGAACCCACTCGGCTACTTTTCTGAGGGAGGATCGCTCATCGAATGCTCGCCGGGGCCGTCCATGGAGTGATCCGGCGGGACCGATGAGATTTGCATGAGGCGATTTTTATTGATCTTGATCTTCGCTTTTTCTTTCAGCTGATCGATTTCGTCGTTGATCATCGTGCCCCGGATGTTTTGGAGTTGGGCGGGAGCAAGCTCTTCGAAGTTTTTCGCATCTTTGGTCTCGACCACTTTGATAATATGGAATCCGAAGGGGCTTTGGACCGGTTTGCTGATTTCGTTGACCTTCAGAGAAAAGGCGGCGTCGCTGAACGCTTTCACCATCCGGTCCTTGGTGAAGAAGCCGAGGTCTCCGCCGCGGGGGGCGCTTCCGGGGTCGGTCGATTTCTCTTTGGCCAGGGCGGCGAAATCTCCCCCTTGATCGAGCTTTTTCTTGATCTCTTTCGCTTCTTCTTCGGTCTTGACCAGGATGTGGCTGGCGCGGACCTCTTTAAATTCGGCTTTGTTTTTATTATAGTATTTTTTCATCTCAGCGTCGGTCAGCTTTTCCGCCGCGATCTGGTTGACCACTTCGCTGATCATCACCTCTTTGGTCAGCTCTTCGATCCGTTCTTTCACCTCTTTTTTCTTATCGAGCCCCAACCGCTTTCCCTCTTGGTTGAGGACCTCGCGCGAAATAAGGATATCGAGGAGCTCTTCCTTTCCCTCGGCCGTATCGAAATTCCCCTGCCCCTCCCGGGTCAGCCGCTCCATCCGCTTTTGAAATTCATCCGAGCTGATCGAGGCCCCGTTGATGTTGGCGACCTCGTCTTCCGCTGCGTTCACGATCGAAAAGAGCGTCCCCTGCGCGACGATGCTCAAAGTAAGAAAGGAAACAAGGGCGATCATCTGTTTTAAACTCATTGAAACCTCCGAGTCATAAATATGTGGCGACATTGTACCCGTTTATCCGAAAAAGATCAACGGGAATTCCTGCACGGGCCTTATTCCGATGAACGCTTCGTCCGGTTTATTCTTGTTTTGACCGGGTGAGGTTGTTAGAATAGCTCCTCTTTTGGATACGGTCGATTCTCGGTGACGGAGATCACTTTTCCGGGATCGGTTTTTGCCAACCCTCACGGCCGAAACGATGAGTGCCCCCCAGTTTGTCGAAGTCGCGCTTGCCGAAGCGGATGGAACTTTTCATTACCATCTCCCATCAACCTGGGCTGCGGCGCCGTTGACGCCGGGTACCCGGCTGCTGGTGCCGTTCGGGCGCGGCTGGCGCCTGGCTTATTATGTTCGGCGCGTCGATCGTCCGGAGGTCCCCGAAACCAAACCGGTCCTCGCCTTATTGGACGGGGATGTCTCGATTCCATCTTCCCTCTTTCAACTCCTTCACTGGATTTCCGATTATTACTCTGCCCCGTTGGGGCGGGTGATCAAAGGGGCCTTCCCCCAGGGAAGCCAGGCGGTGGTCCGTAGACGTTTCCATCTCACGGAAGCGGCGGAGAGTGCCGGGGGAGAAAAGAAAACGGCGCTCCAGGAGCGGGTTATTGCGGCGCTCAAGGAGGGAGGAGGGCTGACGGAGCCCCAACTTCGCAAACGGACGGGGGGAGAGAAATTGGCCGGGTCTCTCTCCACATTAAAGAAAAAAGGATGGATCACGGAAGCGTGGGAGGTCGATCGCCCCGCCGTTCGGAAAAAATTCCGGCGTCTTGTTTTCTTGAAATCCGATCCGGCTGAAGCGGTCTCCCTGATCAGCTCGTTACAAAAACGCGCCCCGCAGCAGGCCAGTGTCCTCCAGATTCTTCTCACTGCCGGAGGGGCGATGCCGGTCGGCGCATTTGAAGCGCCGCTTCGCGCCTCACTGAAACGCCTGCTCGACAAAGGGCTGATCGATCAGGCGGAGGAAGAGGCGCCGCGAACGCCGATGCGCCCTTCGGGGTTCCCGCTGCAGCCATCGATTCTCTTGAATCCCGATCAGCAAGGGGCGGTGGAACAGATCGTCTCCGCCGTCGAGGGGAAAACGTTCACCCCGTTTTTGCTGCATGGGGTGACCGGGAGCGGCAAGACGGAGGTCTACCTTCGCGTCATCGAAAAGGCCCTCGCGCAAAAAAGGGGGGCGATCGTCCTTGTGCCGGAGATCGCTTTAACCGCCCAATTGGTCGCGCGGTTTCAGAGCCGGTTCGGAGAGGCGGTTGCGCTCTTTCACAGCGGTCTCTCGCCGGGAGAGCGTTATGATGAATGGCGCCGTATCCGGGAGGGAAAAGCCCAGATCGCCATCGGCGTCCGGTCGGCGATCTTCGCTCCCTTCGAATCGGTCGGGGTGATCATCGTCGACGAAGAGCACGATTCGTCGTACAAGCAGGATGACGGCGTCCGCTATCATGCGCGCGATACGGCGCTGGTCCGGGGAAAGCAGTCCGACGCCGTCGTGGTATTGGGATCGGCCACCCCCTCCTTCGAGTCGTTCTACAACAGCGAGACCGGAAAATATCGCCTGCTTCCGCTTCCGGGCCGGATTGACGCCCGTCCCTTGCCGGCGGTGGCGGTGGTCGATCTTCGCAAGAAAGAGGATTGGGTCCGGCCGTTTTTGACCCGACCGCTTCTTTCGGCGATGGAGAAGCGCTTGGAGAATCGAGAGCAGACGCTTCTCTTTCTGAATCGGCGCGGCTTCTCCCCCTCGCTCCTCTGCCCCGACTGCGGCTATCTTCCCCATTGCATCCGTTGCAGCGTCTCCTTGACCTTCCACAAGAAATTGCAAAAGCTGGTCTGTCATTATTGCGGGTTTCAGCTTGCCCCGCCGACCGCCTGTTCTCAATGCCAGGGGATTCGGCTGGTCCATCTTGGGATTGGAACCGAGCAGGTGGAAGAGGAGATCAGACAACGCTTTCCGGCGGCGCGGGTGGCCCGGATGGACCGGGACACCACGCAGAAAAAAGAGTCCCATCACAAGATCCTGACGGCGATGGCGCAGCGGGAGATCGACATCCTCATCGGCACCCAGATGATTACCAAAGGGCATGACTTCCCCGATGTCACGCTGGTCGGCGTTCTTTGCGCCGATCTCTCGCTTCACTTCCCCGATTTCCGCTCGTCCGAGCGGACCTTTCAGCTCCTCGCCCAGGTGGCGGGCCGGGCGGGGCGGGGGGATCGTCCCGGCGAAGTGATCATCCAGACCTTTCAGCCGAACCATGAGTCGATCGTGGCGGCGACCACGCACGATTATCTCGGGTTCTATGCGCAGGAGATCGCCTTTCGAAAGGAGATGGGTTATCCGCCGTTCTGCCGGTTCACTCTCCTCTTGTTCAGTCACTCGGAAGAAAAACGGGTGGTCGACCGGGCGGCGGCGCTTGTGAAAGAAATCGAGAAAGTACTCCCTCCCCCGAAAAAAGGGGAGGCCGAGAGGGGGGTAACCCTCCTTGGTCCGGCGCCGGCGCCGCTGATGCGCCTGCGGGGAGAATACCGGTATCAGATTCTTCTCAAAGGAAAAGATCAAAAGAAAATAGCCTCTGTTCTCAAGGAAGGGCTGAATTCCTGGAAGCGGATGGAGCGAAAAGGGGTCCGGCTGGAGGTGAATGTCGATCCTCAGAATTTTGTTTGATCATGCCACCTTCGGGTAAGGCGTAGCTGTAGAAATCATAATGATGTTGTTTTTCACATATTGTAAGGTCAACTCTTTCTTCCTGAAACAAATAAAGCCTTCGCAAATAAAACAGAGTGGAGTATAATCGGAAACACAGATATTCCAAATAAGTAACCAGTGTCGATTCATCCATGCGAAATTTTTTTTATTATCAACTAATCTTCACCCTATTCTTTTTATCCGAGTGTGCTGCAGGTCAGATAAGACCACCTCACACTCTGGAGCATCATCCATCCCCATCCGATCAGAAGGCCTTTTCAAATGAGGCTGAAATCCTCAAAGCGGCAACTCAATTTGCCCGCTTAATAGAGAACCATTTCGGTGACATTGAAGTGGCAGGCAGATTCGAGGCGCTGCGGGAGGTGGCCTTGGTGGTTGGGAAAACCGGGAACCAAGCCGATTCCAAGGCATTGTTTAACTCCCTGATCGAACAAATTGAAGAAGTCAACGACATATCGGCTTCGAGTAAAAAAATGCAGCAGAAAACAAAAGAATTAAATCGTGGAAATTCTTCCTTCAAAGGGGTCACTCCAGATCAAAACCTTTGGCATCTGACCCGCTGGAAAATTAGCGCCCTGATGGATGTCGGGCATGCTCAGATGCAAGTCGGGCAAACAGCGGCGGCAATCGACACATTCGAGAAGGCGGTGGTTCTAGCAGAGTTGCTACCGAATGAAGACAGGTTGGATATTGGCAAGATGGGGACCCTTATGGACATCGCCGCCAAGCGAATGATGGAAAAAGACCGAGAAGGCACCATAGCAACAATCGAAAAGGCATCTCAGGCGGCCGAGTCTTTGTCTCAAGGATCGATCAGCTTATTTGAATGGACAAAAAATTTTATTCTAATGAACTTTGCCTGGTCTCAATTGGAGATGGGAGAGTCAGTGGATCCTTTAATTCTCGACAAAGCATTTGAAATTGCCAACGAGAATTCCGATAAATGGAAGAGTGCGTACCTTTTTCGGGATATTGCCATGCTTCAGGCGAGAATGGGTGAGCGGGAGGCGGCGCTGACGACCATTGAAAAACTAATTGCTATTCGGGAATCTGTAACCGACAGAGATGCTGAAGACATTTTAGACTACAATCTAATTGATACCCTAAAAGTAGCGGAGAGCTTTATTCAAGCCGGGAGAAATGAGGATGCCCAGTTTCTCGTTCAGAAAGTAGTCAATCGAATGAGAATTATAAACAAAAACGAAATGGAAGGAATTAAGTCCTCTATCTGGAGAAAGATCGCGATGGTCCGAGCCCAGATGGGCGATATCCAAGGAGCGTTCGAAGCAGATAAATTGGTGACGGACGAAACGTATCAAGGCGTCGCCATTCATTCTATTTTCTATGCTCAGATCAAAACAGGCGATCTGAAAGGAGCGCAGAAGACCGCGAGCATTATCAAGAACGCGAGTATTTTTAAAGATCTATCTATTGCTCAGGCCAGAAGGGGTGACATAGATGGAGCCACGGCGACCGCTGATTTGATTTGCTGCAATTCGAAGAGTTTTTTTGAAGCGAAGCTTCGGGCAGAGGCCTTACGTGCCATTGCAGCCGCCCGAATTGAGAAAGGAGGAGATGACTCTGTTTCAAAGTGGGCTCTGAGCCAACCGACTCCAGTTGAAAAAACCTATGCGCTTCTGGGTGTGGCGGAGGGGCTCCAACATCGCAAGGCTCAGCGATAAAGATGCGAATAAAGACAATCATAGAGTCCATTCCAACCTTGTAAGTTTGTGCTTCAGCCATCCGATCGCTTTTTACTTCCTGAAGTCAGCGGTTGAAGAAATAGATGAGTGGAGTAGATTGCACATAAAAAGAAACAATGCTGTTGCGAACACCTTGATATGCGATGGCCCATATCATCAAGATTCAAGACGCGGCCCCAAGGACAAGAATGCTCGTATAATCACCTTTTTTTAAAAGGCATAAAAAATTGAAGATTCAACGGAGAGAATCTTTCCTGAAATTCTCAAGTGGATAGAAGCAACTGATGGAGTCTATTCTCAGCTTAATTATTTAGAAGTTTACAGTATAATCGAACTTACGTATTCTACTACCTCCAAGCATTTCGTCGTGAGTGGACTTCCATGATCCAGATTGCAAAAGCGGCAATCGCTAGCTTTTTGGGAGTTTTTGTTCTTGCCAGCCTGCTCTTCGCTGAATCCGACCCCAACATACTTTTTCTGGAAGCTTCTGCGTTGCTGAATTCGGCTCAGGAAACTGAGCGGGAAAGCTATTCAGCGGCATACCCCCTCTATGAAGCTTCTATACAAAAACTGGAGGCACTCTTTTCAGAGTTTCCCGATTCCTCTCTGGTTGCCGAAATATCCAAAGGAAAAATCCTTGTCGGTCCGTATAAACTTGATCAATTAAGAGAATTGATCCTGCCTCAGGCAAAGAAAAGGGCGGATGCGGAGGAAAATCCGCTTGAGGTGGCGCTGCTGATTGCTGAAAAGAAGGCCGATCCAGCCTATAGGGGCTATGCAATCCGAGGCGTGGCGTTACGTTATGCGGAAGAGAGGAAAGATGAACGGGCACTGGAGGTCGCGCTGACCAAAACGTGGAGAGGTCAGCGTCCTGGACTTCTGCTTGATCTTTCGGAGAATTATGCGAAGAGGGGGCTGATAGAAAAAGCATCGGGTCTGTTGGCATTGGCCCTTGAGTCCGCCGAAGCGATCCCAGGGACACAAGACACACTTGAAATCAGAGCTTCTCAGTTGGCGGCCGTCGCCAACGCCTATGTAAAAGCGGGGAAAAAAGAAAAAGGTCTTGCAATAATTGCTCGGGCCAACGAAGATGCCTTGCAGATTGAACATGCCTACTATCGGGGTCGGGCCTTATCGAGCGTTGCGGAGGGTTATCTGAAGATTGGAGAAGATGAAAGAGCATCGAAGCTCTTCTCGGATGTAATTCAAATCATGAAAAATGGAAATTTTGAGTTCGGTTATCCATCAAAGGCACTGGTCATCGCGGAGAGCTATGCCCGTGCGGGAATGTACGACAAAGCGATCGAGATCATCCATAACCAACCACCATCAAACAGAGGGAAGGAATGGGATTTATTGGATGTCGGAAAAATTGCGGCGCTCCGTGGTGATAGAGCGCGCGCGGATGAAATTTTCCGGATGGCCCTCCAGGTGACTGGAGACTCCTTGAGCCTTCAAATGAATGAGCAGACGGCAAAGATCCTGGTAGGGCTCGCCTCCGTTTCGACTAAGATAGGAGAAGAGAAAATCGCCTTGGATCTCCTGAGCCAGGCGGCGGAAACCATGGCTCAAATCAAAGGGGACCACGATGAGGCCCGTTTCTTTGCTGAGATGGCTTTAGGTTATTCCGAAGCTGGAGAGAGGGAAAAAGCTTCTCATCTTCTATCTAAAGCCCTCGATTCGATAGACCGAACACCGGGCGGTTCGAAGGATTATGTGTTGGGGAAAATTGCATCTGGGTATATTAAAATCGGACGGTATCATGACGCGCTTCAAATTATTCGGTTAAAAGATTCCCCATACGGAAGAGCCTCTATCCTATTGGAGGTGGCGGCCGCTTTAGGGGGTGACAGCCAAAGGGAAGGCGCTATGGAGCTCCTGTCTCAGGCGGCTAAGGAAACAGATGCAATGGACAGTATGGATTTGAGACTCTACTGGTTACTACAAATCGCGAATGCGTATGCGGAGTTGGGCGAAAAACAGAAAGCGTCGAATCTCTTAGCTTATGCCGTTGATCTTTCGCACACGTCGGAGCATTCATCATCTCGCTCTTTTCACAGGCTTGCAGACGGATATATAAAAATCGGAATTTTGGAAAAGGCGTCTCAGATTCTATCCAAGGCGCTTCATGCAACAGAGACCATGAGAGATCAATACGAGCGGAACAACAGCTTGACCGATATTGCAATAAGGTTCGTTCAGATTGATCAAGTAACGAGAGCTATGGAGGTTGCCGATCTTATTAAAGATGACGGCAAAAAAGCGGAGGCCTTCAGTAAAATGGCGGCAACCCTGGAACACGCCGGGAATGAAACAAAGGCCACGGAACTTGCTGCCGCAGCCCTTGCCATTGCGGAAAACCCGAATCTTCCCATCGATCCGTGGCATCTTCCTAACATCGCAGAGGCACTCGGAGAAGCCGGGCATTTAAAAGGCGCTGAACGCATTGCCGAAAAGGTCCAAGATCCTAACAAAAAAATCCCATTGTTGCTTGAACTCTCCAGGATTTATATGGGTCGAGACAAAAAAGCGGAGGGGGTTGAGCTATTACCGAAAGTGTTGGCCATGGCGCAAACCTTAAACGATGGGAGCAGCAGGGCAATCTGGCTAGGAGAGATCGCTCAGATATGGGCCAAAGAAGGAGAGAGAAAAAAGGCGCTGCAGATGCTTACCCAAGCCCGGGAAGCATCCTTGCAGCCTCCTCCTGGCACGGATGGCAATTTTCTGACCCGGATTTTCGCAAAGGTTCTGCCTCGCTCTAAACTCCACCATGACCTTCTGACTTCTGTTGTAGAGGGCTATGTGACCATAAATAAATCCGATCTGGCGATCGAGACAGCTTCCCTGATCGGAAAACCCTATGAGAAGAGTCGTGCTCTGCTGAGAGTGGCAAAGCATTTGGCCGAAACCGGAAGAGAGACACAGGCTTTATCCCTTCTGGCGCAGGCTCATCGGCTGGCACATGAAGTCAAGAGCGCCTGGTATAGCGAGAAGAGCCCGCTTTTAGCGGATATCGCCGGCGTTTATTTCCAGGTAAACGAGAGAACCAAAGGTCGAGAGATCCTGTCGGAAGCGATCCTCGAGACGAAAGCACTTTCCTATCCGGGTCCCTTTATCTCAGTGGCGTTTGCCGCAGCAGGTGGCGGGGAACAAGAGAAGGCTCTCGATCTCCTCATTCAGGCACTCCATGTTCCCAACAATTCGAACGTCGACTGGGTGAAAGCGATCCAGCTCGGTGAGATGGCGTTTGCTGCTTCAGATGCGTCGAGAGGAACAAGCCAACTGAAAAATAAAACAAGGACCCTCCTGCATGAAATAATCAAGGAAGCAGAAGCCCTTGAGGATGATCGATAACGGATAGTTGCCCATAGACGATATTTACTTCCTTGAAAAAGAAAATCATACGGATTGCAATTGTGTTTTGAGGATTCGGCGGAAGGAATCGAGGATCGGACTCCTCTTTCCATTCACTTAGGGTTGGAAAAGATTCGAGGGTGATTTCAAAGAACGTGTAGCGTTCCAGAAGGCTTGGAGTAAAAAAGGGGCCAGATTGAGCTATCCCCCTTTTCCAATAGATTCGAGCATAGGTACGGGTGGGTACCCGGTGAAAGTTCTATATAATCCGAAAAACCTGGTGGACTCCTGCCTAAGACGCGACGGTTGGGGCGGCATTCTTATACTATTTCTGGCAGGAGCAGGCATCTTCTATGTCATGTATAAGAGCAAGTAATCTGACTTTTTCCCAATCAGGCTCCTTCCGTTTATTAATACAACGTTTGTACAATTGTTACATCTGTTTGGTAGGGGCGGCCCCTACAATAACGAAACACAATTTATTACGTTTGTATTAGTATTCCACCAAGGCTTCTTCCTAAACTCCACCAGTCGGCGCCTGTGATATTCATGGAGTTTACAAACGGTAACCGCTAGTTCTCAATCTTTTTCAATATATCGAATTGTAGGTGGAGAAATCCCGCCGAGAAATCCTTCCTGATTCATCAATCTTACTTCCTGTATGCTGAGCAGATTTCAAATGGTAATTTGTCAATTGGGCGTCAATTTTTCACCAAATAAATTGCTGAAATATAAATACAATATTGGTATAATATTTCTCACATTCGGCCAACATAAGAGGACGAAATATGAAAATAACACAATTCATCTTTTCGACCGCCGCAGTTTTGTTGCTCTTATCTGCCAAAGTGAACGCCTGCTCATGTGCATTCGACTCGCCCTGCCAGGTTTTTTCAGGCGCATCAGCGATCTTTATCGGAGAGATGGTCGGGGGCACAGAAAAAGTAGACATGGGGAGGGAGACCGGAAGTACATCGTATGAAGCGGGAGAGGTCCGATTTATCGTCGAAGAGACTTTTAAGGGGAACCCAGGAACTGAAGTTACGATCTCGGTGAAGAGCCACAAAAATTCCAGTTGTGGCCCGTATGGATTAATTAAAGGACAAAGATATATCGTTTACGCCTACGGCGAGTCCGGTCACTTATCGACAGGCGTCTGTACTCTTACAAGGCCACTTTCTATGTTTTCGGAGAAGGATGACGATTTTCAATTTTTAAAAAACCTTCCTAAGGCGGGCAGTGGTGGCCGGCTTACAGTTTCAGTATCTGCTGATCGAGGGATGATTTATAAGCCGTTTAGAGATGTGGCTGTGATTCTGAAGAATGGGGAAAAACAGTCGATTCGAGGGATTACAAACGCAGAAGGCATCTTCGAAATCTCTAATTTGCGGGCTGGCAAGTACGAAGTAGAAGCGCTATGGCCCAAGAGTTATTCGAGTACAAATTCAAAGGCTGAGGTCGATGTGCATGACCGAGGGTGCGCAACCATCAATTTTGTTGCCAGGCCCGATACGATTCTCACCGGTCGAGTATTTGATAGTCGTTTTCGGCCTGCCTCTGTAATGTTAAACCTAGATCCCATCGACCTGCAGAGCGATGGCAAACCTATGTTTATCTATGGACGCTCTGATGACGATGGGAATTTCCAAATAAAGGGAATACCCCCTGGAAAATACTTGCTTTATTTTGACCTTCATACTGATGATTTTAGGAAGAATATGAAATACTTTTATCCAGGAACTCCGAAATCCGAAGAAGCCACTGTCATTGAGATCGGCTCGGCTCCGAAATTAGAAAACTATGACTTTCAGATACCAAAAGAATTCAATTCTCAAATAGTAGAAGGGCAGGTTCTATGGCCTGATGGGAAACCTGCCGCTGGTGTGGAAGTGATGCTCTTATGTCCAAGAAGTACTCAGGCCGAAGGATACATCTTAAATTTTGGTTCGGTCACCACCGAGACGGATGAAGAAGGATTTTTCACGCTAAATGCATATACAGCAACCATCTACAATCTTGAAGCTCGCAGCAGTAAGATTCCACCATCAGAGAAAGACCCGCCGGCGTACCATTCTCCAGCCCATCCCCTTATCGTAGATGAAGATCTAAAAGGTATGAAAGTAGTATTATCCGAAGCAGGATTGACCGGCAATGGATGCTCAAGACGAGGTGTAAAATAGTATTCCCTCAGGAGTAGTGGAAATCTCGCCTTCAGGCCAAGTGGCCTATTCACGAGTGAGCTTATTGATTCTTTGAGTAACAGCAGATGAAAAAAGCAGTGACTTTTTTAATAATCATTCTTCTGTGGTTTGGAAAATTATCAGTTATTGGCGAGGCTCTCGCTGAAACAGGAACACTCGAGCTTGAACCGGAGGAAGGGCTGTTCGGTTATGTGGAAGACAATCCATATCATTCTGCCGTCGGCGATCTGCTTTTAAGTGCAAATAAATTTCGCAAGTGCCAGATGTTGTTCTTGCCATCCTTCGATAAAGAGAGTGCGGTATTCCTGGTGCGGAGCGGCGACAACCCGAAGGCGAATGCGATCGTTGTGACAGCTGAAATGAAAGAGCAACTATGGGGTGCAATAAATAGATTTCTAATGAAGGAAGCTGGAGAGGGTAAGCTCTACACAATCAACCCAGAAGACATGAGGCGGGCGCTTAGCCAAGTATCTCGTAGAGTCGAACGGGTTGAGGCTGAGATTGATCCAAGCACTGCAGATCTATTGGAGAAAACCTGGGAAAGCATGCTCCTCCGCGTACGGTACCCTCCTCCATCTTACGAAGTTGGATTAGATGGGGAAACCTTCCATGTGGCTCACTGGGTAAACCCAAGCGGATATCTAACCGGCAAAACCTGGAGCCCCGAGCCAAGCACTCGGATAGGTGACTTCGTCGAACTTGCAAAGGTGCTCCGGAAGTATCCAAAACTAAGCGGTGATCAACGCGAAGCTGTGAGGAAAGATTTGATTTCTCGGGCTGAAGCCCTCTTAAGACGTTTGAATGAGAGTGGCCAGTGATGGAATTATCCTAAAGAAGGATTAATCAATAAACCTTCCTGAAAGCTGTCTTTTGATGTACTGAAGATAACTGCAGATTTCAAGCGAAATTCGTGATTCGTAAGTGATGGACGGTTTGAAAGAATTCAAGGTGCTGGTTCACGGATGCTTGTGGCCGTCCGCCCTTAGAAAAACTGTTCCAATTTTTGATGTAAAGAAATATTATGGCGGTGGATTATCCACGCTGTTACCTCCAGCACCGGAACAAGGAAGACCAAGGCAATTAACTTGTGCCCCGTTATTATGAGCGCCTGATCCCTGGTAAACCATCTAAGAGCAAGAATCGTTATGAGAGAAATCCAAAGGATTAGTAGTGGAATCCTTATTTTTGTAGGATGATCTCGTAATCTTTCTTTTAAAGATACTAGCAGGGTGCTGAAAAAGTCCTTTTAAGGTTGAGTTTGATTGAGTATACTTGCGCAGGATCTAAGGAGGAGGCATCATGCGCGGCATCAACGATTCTCAAAGTGGTCTGTTTAGTTATCTTTCT